>NZ_LR732791.1:0-88811 GCF_902505955.1 Acinetobacter sp. 8I-beige
TCCTAATACAAATAAATAAATGTATGAAATAATACAAAAACAAAAAAAATTAAATAAAATACAAGTACAATGCCACTTAAAGCCAAAAACAATTTAAAAAATATTATACTAATTGAGTATTCTGAAGAAATACTCAAATATATAGCAAAGACAATATTGATCAAAAAAACAATAATTATATTGTGAGCTATAATCTTTCTTTTGCTGGATGTAATCGATATCTTTCCAAGCATTAACTTAGAAAAACCCCAAACATAGGTTAATACCATTACAAACACAACAAATACAATCAAATAGGTTAAACCATCAGGTATTACTTGAGCATATGAAAAGTATTTAATAAACGGCAACCCAAGATTCGCTAATTGTAAAATTTGAGCCATACCACCTACAAGAGTCGGTAGTAACAACACAAGTGTAGGATGGCTTTTAAAAAAATCTAAATATTTCGAAAATGGAAGTTTTCTCTGCTTTAAATTTACATGTCGATATTTTAATTTGTTCATTATTCTTTAAAAATAATTATTTTCACATGCTTACATGGATTTTGATAATAAAAAACCACTTAGGATTAATACACCTAAGTGGTTGATATATATGGTGGGCCCACACAGACTTGAACTGTGGACCAACGGATTATGAGTCCGTTCACATTTAATCAAAATATCAACAAGATATTATAAAATAAAATATATATTATCATACACTTATTAATTTTACAAAGTTTACTATTCACTCTTTTTGTTGATTAATATATATTGATTTTTAGTACTATTTGCTTACCAGATGCTTACTAGAATGAAATTCACAAAACCAGCTATAGACAAAATTAATTGTACAGATAAGACTAAACCAACTTTTTTTTGGGATGAAAGAACACCTGGATTCGGCGTCAAAGTTACACCTAAAAATAATAAAAGCTACATTTTCCAGGGCCGTATTGGACTCCAAAATCGCCGTATCAAAATTGGCGATGTCGATACATGGAAATTAGATGACGCTCGTAAGTATGCACAAGAATTGGCTATTATGTGTCACAAAGGGATTGACCCATTGATCGAGCGTAAGAAAGCTTTAGCTAATAATAAAGAACTGCTAAAACAAGAAAAACGCAAGACGATTAAATTTAAAGATGTATGGTTTGAATATTTGAAAGCAAGACAACCTAATTGGCGACCAAGAAGTTATCAGGACCACATCGAATTATCTAGAGGCGGTTACGATCCTGAAAAAAATAGTGTTTATACCAGTCAACCCATTTTTCAACTGTTTGAGTACAAACTTTCTGAATTAACTGCAGATGTATTTTGCGATTGGCTTGATCACAATGACTTCCGTCCAACAACATCAGCTAAAGCATACAGACTTACACGAGCTTTCCTGAATTGGTGTGAGGAACACGAGGATTATGAAAACTTAGTGCCTCCAAAATCATATAACTCAAAAAAAGTTAAAGATAAAGTCCCTTCCCCCAAAGCCAAAAATGATTGTTTGATGAAACAGCATCTAAAACCCTGGTTTGAAGAGGTAAATAAGTTAACTAGTAGAAAAATAGCGATTTTTTTGATAGGTAGTTTAATCACTGGTTGCAGAAAGAATGAGCTGCTTTCATTAAAATGGACAGATGTCGATTTTCGTTGGAAAACAGCAAAAGTCAGAGATAAAATTGAAGATGAAGGTCGCCTAATCCCTCTGACTGCATATGTTGAAAGCTTATTATTAGAACTAAAGAAAAATTCTGATTCTAAATTCATATTTAGCAGTAAGGACGCTGCATGTGGACATATTGTTAATCCCTACGATAGCTTAGAGAAAATATGTAAAAAACTAAATATTGGACTTACTCCCCATGGATTGAGAAGGTCATATAAAACATTAGCTATATGGGCAAAAATCAATGAAGGATCTTTAGCACAGATATCAGGTCATAAACCAAGTGCATTAGTTGAAAGACACTATATCGTACGACCTATGGATATGCTACGAGAAACACTGCAAGAATATGAGGATTGGATTTTGCAACAAGTGCGAAATGGCATTAATTGAAATACCCCCATTTGAGAGCTTGACAATAATTTTGTGTAATTGCTTTTCATAAATTAAAGGTGATTGCTTAGGCGGTCACCGAATTCAATAATAAATCGGCTCATCTCATGGCTAAACGCCAGTTTAGAATCGGCACATTCCACAATGATATTCCATCTTAAACTTTACAATTAACATCATCAAATAATTTACAATTAATCCTCTGTTTATTTTTTAATTTTATCCCAGTTTTTAAAGCTATAAGTACTGTTGCATAATTGTTTTAACCCTTGCCCATTGCCACTAACTTGTACACCATGGAAACGAGCACCCTTTTCCGCAGAAGATTTTACAATCAGTTCAATATGAGAAGAAGCTGTCCATTCACCATCACTCACAATCATTACATCAGCTTTTTTCCATTGTTCTTGTTCTAATCGTTTAACAGCATACTCAACGGTTTCAATATCATTCCCACCACCAAAAGAATAGCCCAAAAACTCTAGTAATTTTGGAATACCATCTTGTGTAAATTTCAAATCATGCTCAATTCTTTGTCCTTGCCCACCAAATGCATATAAGTAACATGCTCTCTTTTCTGCATGTGCGGTTTTTGCAGCTTGTAATGTTAATGCTTTCGCAATAATTTCTGGTGTGCCACTCATCGAACCAGAAGTGTCAATCACAATAAGCATCGGTCCACGATCAAAACGAGGACGTGGTTTTTGCACTTCATTTTGTTCTGTAATGTCTGCCCATGTTTTTTCAATTTCTAACCCTTGTACTTTGTAACTTAGTAAAGTCTGCTCATATCGTTTAGCCTGCCAAAGAAACTTCAGTCTTGCATGTCCTAAAAATAAGGCTTCTTGAGGTAACATACGGCTAATTTCACCACTACGTTCAATGCCTGACATTTCTTCTGGAATATAATCAACGATTTTTTCTTGAACTTCCTCTACAACACGAGAAATGCTTTCGAAGAAACTTTCAAGCTCTTCATCATTATTTATACTTTCTTGCAAACGCCCTAAGGCATCTACAATTTTTTTAAACTCATCAATACACTTTAACAGTTCTTGTAATCGTTCAATATGACGCCAATTTTGATGTTTAAGAATACCTTTAGTGATATCCACATCACGCCCAAGCATTTGACTTAAATCACCAAATACACTGTTTAGCTGTTTCCATGCATCTAATCTCTCATGCCATGAGTTATGAATAACCAATTCACCTGAATATTTAAAGTCGAAATCTTGTTCTACTTCAAAAGACTCAAATGGTTGATTGCTTTGTTTCGCATTCGCAATTTTATCCTGCAGCCATTTTTGCATTTTTCCTTGATATTCAGATTGAATCACTTGCCATTGCAATATGACATGTTTTAAGAACTCAATCGTCAGCTCATGCTGATCTTTTAAAAAAGGTGCAATTCCTGACTGCACAATTTGCTGCTGTACGACATCAGAAATATGCTTTGGCAGCCACTCAGGTTTTGGAGGAATTTCACCCAAGATAAAATACTTATACCATCGCTGCATGGTATCACTGCGCTGTTCAAGCGTTCCCACAGTTGAACAAATGACTTCTTCTAAAAGATCGGAAGGACAATCATCCAAAAAGGCATATTGATCTTCTAAATAATCAGCAGCGACTGTATTTTCCATATATTAACCCTGATAATCCTGATAAGTCGCTTTTAAAACCAGCATACGATTTTCAATGTCCTGCACCTGAGCAAGACTGCCTTTTAATGTATCTAAAGCAGGATCAACAAATTCATGATCAATCCATAAATGGCCCTCGCCTTGGCTTTCAAGTTCTTTGAGGTTTTTAGTCAGTTGCAATTTAACTAGACTGATACGCTCAAGGTGTTTTTCGACTTGTTCAATCTTCTGTTTGAACCACTCTGTATTTTTCTGGTCTAGATTTTTATGAAATGAATCATGGCTCTTTTGATTAGTTTTATTCAAATATTGCATAGCAATATAAGTATCAAAATTCTCAGGATACTGACTATTTTTTGTGATGTATGCATGAACGATTGAATCAAAAATCTTTTCATCACTAGGTTTTAAGTCTTTATTAATTGCCTTGATAAAATCCTGAATTTCTTGTAAAACATTCTCACCTATCTGCGCAAACTGAAGATGATAGGTAAAATTATTGGTTTCAGTTTTATAATGATTTTCTAATTTTCTAGCTATTTCTTGTGTCTTATCTGAGTATTTAGAAAATACATCCTGATGCATAGTTTTACCAAAATTAGTATACCAGCCCATGTAAGATCCCCTTTATCTACAATTAACTTTCTTTGTTATTAAACCATTAGGATTGGTATAATTGCTCAAACAAAAATTCCAATTACATCATTAGCTTCTACTATCTGAGCTTCCAATTTACTTTTCTTAACTAAAGTTCCATCAAATGGCGCTTTGATTAACCGAGTATGAAAACCTGTAGTTTGTAATCCTATTCGTACTTCACATATAGGTTTGTCTTTTGAACAAAACTCATTTTCTTTCACCAACCAACGATTTATCACACCTTTTACTATACTTTCAGGAACACAGATATCTGTAGATTGACTCTGATAAGTTGGTGTTTTATTAATAGGAATATCTGAAATTTCCTTTTCCAATACATCAACGACTGTGAGTAAATTTTGTAGGTTTACCACCGATTTGCCACAATATTGCTCATACATTCCTGCAACCAATTCAATCTGCTCAGGCTTTTCCCAAATACAATGTTGAACCAACCAACAATCCCAAATCGTGACCTGACTTTGACCGTTGGTAAATGCTGAAACTTGTAGCATTCCAACAATTTTACGCCAACGACGATCAGATACCTGAATCTGATTTTCTGCACACCATCTACGTAGTTCCATTAAAAATTGTAATGCTTCAGCAGATAATTCAACTTTTTTGGCGTGTTGTTGAATGTATTTGATTTCGTCATAAGACAACTGCTCAACAGACAGCTCATCATCAATAGATTGCATCGTCAACAACAGTTTAAAACCTGATTTACTTACAGGTTCAACATACTGCCTAAATAAGAAACGGTCATATAATGCACTCAAGTTGCTATCTTCAGGCAGTTCATTGCTTGCTCCAATGACTGAAATCAATGGTACCTTTTCTCTGATCACACCATTATCGAATTCACGTTCATTCAATAGAGTTAAAAGTGCATTTAAAATCGCACTGTTGGCTTTGAAAATTTCATCCAAAAATGCAATTGATGCTTGAGGCAAATAGCCTTTGGTTAGACGGGTATATTGATCCTGCTCCAAAGCCTGAATCGATAACGGTCCAAAGAGCTCCTCAGGCACTGAGAATTTAGTCAGGAGCCGTTCAAAATATGGTGTATCCTGAAAAACCAAGTGAAGACGACGTGAAACTAAGCTCTTCCCTGTACCAGGTGGGCCGATTAGCAAAATATGTTCACCTGCTAGAGTTGCAAGCAGTGTCAACTTAATCGTTTGTTCTCGTTCAACCAAACCTTGGGTAAGCTGGCTTTGAATCCGCTGAATTTTTTTAAATAATTCTGATGTATTCATTCAATATACTATCCATCATGGAATTAAAAGGAAGAACAAGCAATGTTCTTCCTGAGTCAAATTAGGCAATTTTTTTTGTTAAGGCTTCATCAGATATAAGAGCTTTTAAGGCTTCATATTCTTGTATAGATTTCTGCTTCTCGGCAAAGTCTCTCTTAATCTGTGAGAGCTCATTTTCTAAGCCCTGTGTTAATTTTTGCGCCAACAGATTCTGTGTATCAGTTAAATTGAATTCAATTTGTTTTGCTGATGCTTTAAATTGATCGTTTAGTAATTTAAAAACTTCCTGCAAAGATTGGTTCAACGCTTGCTTCAACTTCTGCATATCATTGCTAGATTTGATTTGACCACTGAAGTTTTGGCTGATTTTACGGCTTGGATCACCAATTTCTAAATTAAGCTCTGGCAGATTCAACTGACGAATGACTGCATCCAATACATTTTTAAACTGAGTACCATCAAAATCTGCTTGCGCAGTATTTAATTCATTCACTAAAGCACGGCGTAAATTCAGTTTTAATTGATTTGGACGAATTAAATCATTGAAATGATATTGGATATCAACCTTGCAGTTTCTAGCATATTGTGCAATTTGCTCTACAGCGTCCGATGTGGATAAGTATTCATAATTCGTTGTATACGTACGATATCGCATTTCAGAACTTCCCCAGCTAAATGGGTTATACCATTTTGATGTGCTGACCTCATAAGCTTCTTCATGTGTTTCTGAACCTGTATGCGTGGTCAACTGAGTATATTGTTGTATTGATTTTTGCAAATCGCGAGAAATGTCATTGATTGCTTTTTGAATTGCAGTTAATTCTGTACCAATATGCTGTTCGAGTTTAGAAGAAATACCATGAATACGTTGTTCAAGCTGCTTTTCTAATTCCGTGAGCTTAGAGATATCCTGTGTGTTTAAACCAGTTATACGGCTTTCAACTGCTTCTTTTAAATAGCTTATCGCCTCATCAAGCTTTTCTTGTGCTTTAGGCAATAAACTTTGTTTTTTAGACGCCAAAATTTGATTTTTTTCTACTCTAGCAATCTGATATTTATCTCGCAGGGCATCAAAGTTGGCAATGCATTGCCAATCTTGCTGTGTAAATTGGTATTCATCCCAATCATTTTCAGCCATTTCTTTTAATTCAGTATGCACATGCTGCATCGTTGCATCCCACTTAGAAACATCCCACGTAGCAAAACCATGCGCAAAAGTACTCGAAACAATTGGCTTCACTAAATTTTCTAGGAGATCAGCTAAATGTTCATGACCCAATTTTCTCTTTTTATCAGCTAAATCACCTAATTCTTTTACTGCACGTTTGTTTAAACGATTTTGCAAATTTGTCTCACATTCACTTAAGCTCTCTCTATTAAAGCCATCATCCAAAATTGCAGAATCATATTGCCCTGCAATCAAATACAAACGTTCTACACCACCTTGAGGTAATTGATCTGTTAATAAATGAATATCAGATTGATCTAGGAACTGACTTGCTCGTGATAAAAAGAATACAACATCACAACGTGCAATCTCTTCTTTAGTTTTTTGGGTACGACTGATCACAGGATCATTCATTCCAGGTGTATCAATAATATCAAAACCTTTCAACTCATCATTTGGCAAATATAATCGGGTCATTTTTACTAAAGCTGTATATTGACCATTATTACCTGTGTATTGATTTAAAGTATTAACAAGGTCATCAATAAAGCTACTTTCAATCCTTTTCGTTTGTTGTTCTAAGACTTCTTGTACATTGATTTGAGCCGTACTCACCATTTCTACTAACTCTTTAGCCACTTTAACAGCTTCAGATTCATCTTTTTCTTGTGCTAGTTTTTCTATTTCATCCCATTCTTCTTTTGAATAATATTCAATCTCTAAAGCAGGAATTTCACCATAACTAATGCGTGTAAGATTTGCAGTTTTAGGAGTGGCCGCTGTAGGCAAAACAGGCTTTCCATCAAATAACAAAGCATTCAAAAAACTGCTTTTACCAGCTTTCACTTGCCCCATTATTGCAATATTAAGGGTTTGCTGTTCTTGTTCAAAGCGTTCAATATCAGCTTTAAGGGCTTCTTTTAACCGTAAAATATTTGAAATTTCCTTATTATCAAATCGTCTTTCCCAAATTTGAAGACTTTGGCATAAATTAGAAAGCTGTTCAAAATGCTGTTGAATTGACATACCCTGCTCTTTTTAATATCAAGTGTTTATAAGCAGAGTGTAGCTGATTTTTACTGAACAATGACCTAGACAAAAGGTGACTAGGTCATAGATTGACGTACTAAGGATTGATTTTTATCTCTCCATCATTTTTAGGGGGGAGATTAACACCCTTGTTGCTTAAATTCAGGACTAAAGCGTTTAGCCATTTTAATATATCCAAAGTTAACATGATGTTAGCTATAGAGGGACTGTGTGTCCATTATTTTGTCTAGGATCAGACTTGAGTTGTGAGTTTTGTGTGGTAACTCAACTGATGGCTCGAGTTCTCTTATTTTTCAATTCAATTTCTTATCCGCGATTTGCGGTTATGTTGAAATCGATACGATTCTACAAACACCAGAATTATCTACAACAAAAATATCCTTTAGATACGCATCATCTTTTTTAATGATCCCATTTATATTAAAGTTTTTAGATAAAGCAATTTTCACTGATACTTCAGAGTCTTTTAATAAAATATTTTTTATTCTTTCAGTTAAATATTTGTTTTCCGCAACATTAATCCTTACGAGCAGCTCAGAATCTTGAGCCAAAATAAGTAAAACTTCCTCATCTAAATAATTACCTAGACGACCAAAAATATTCCCCAAAAAACCATGCCCTGATTCATTTGACTTTTCATTATTATTTAGCAAAGCTAATTTAACATCTGTAGATCTATCATGTGCAAGAAGTATTTTTATTTCTTTATCACTTGTAACGGTGGCCAAATTTATTCTTGCTTTAACATCCATATTTTTAATAGAAGTATTAATTTTTATAAAAAACTTATTTTCCAGCTCTTTGAATAATTTAATACTATTTCTTAAAGACATTAAATCCGTCTCAGCAACTAGTCGTACTTCTTTCGCATCTTCCTGAATCTCAGTTAATTCAACTAAAGTTAAAATTCGATTTAAACGATTAAGTTTTATTAAAGAGATACTCTGTTTTTCCTCTATAAATTCTGCATACTCTCCAAACAGCCTTTGAAAATTTTGAACAAGACTAAAACTTTTTTTGTGCTCATTCCACTTCTCCAAATAATTCACTATAGGCTGCGATGGAAAGTCAATCTTCTTTCGTGCAGATACAGGAATCACATCCAGTACATTAATTCCTCGTTCAAATGTAATCTGCTTCACTAACTCTACAATCTTAATAATATCTTCAGGAGTCTTAGTATCTGCTCGACTAATTACAATCAGCTTAGGAATATCCACATTTAAAGTTGCCAAAAACTTTAAATCATCTTCAGAGATCGTACCTTGCATCGCAGATACCACCCAAATAATATAATTAGACAAATTGAGTTGTGAACGTGCCACAGATTCATCTGTTCGTTCACTCCATTGTTCACTATCAGGTTTGCTATATCCTGGAGTATCAAGTAAAGCGATATTTTTCCAAGTAAAATGAGGATCACTGACAAAAGCTGAACGTAATAAACCCGAAATCTGACTACCATACTTAATTTTTTCTTCGTGGGTCAAGCTAGCAAATTCAGCCTTGGATAAAATTACACGATGATGAAATAAATTGATTGCCGTAATTTGCTCTTGATCACCATGTAATAAATAAGTTGGTAATGAAGTCGTCGGATCAATCTCAACTACTAACTGCTTTTTCCCCAAAATCGTATTAATTAAACTGGATTTTCCTGCACTAAATGCGCCACCAAACCCCACAACAACTTTTTGAGCTAAGTCTGGAAATTCACAGAATGCTCTAAAATGTTCTAATTCAAGATTAAGAGCTTTTAGAATATCAGTGACGTGACTTGAGCTACCTGAATGAGCCAACTCAGGTAAATCATGATTAATTATTTTGTCTAAAACATCTAGATCGACTGCAAGTTGTAAACGCTGTCCACCTTGTTCCACATTTGACTGACTGGCACGACACAAAAAATCATAACGCTGTGCGATATCAAAGTCTTCTTGGTATGACATTCTCTATATCCTAAAACTTATAAGGGATTAGCCTTTGCGAGATTGAGCTAAAACTTAAAACTGTGTCCAATATTTATTGACCACTACACTTGAGCAAGTAATTGATAAATTTAAAATAAGTAAAAAATTGTAATTTTCTAATATCATGATTACTGCTCAATATATGTTTTCAAGGCAGTGACTAGATTCACCATAGCTGCTTTTAAATTATCCTGAGGAACAAACAATACTTCTTTACCATTAATACTGAGCTTAGAGTCACTTTTATCAAAACGAATACTTCGAATATCACTTAAACGAATCACAAAGCGTTTCGACAGCATATCTTTACAATACAATTCGGAATAAGTCAGATATAAGCCATTTTCTGCATTTTTAAACAATGTCGTTGTATCAACGAGTACCAAAGGATCATCATTGTATTTACCGTACTCACCATCCCCTTCATAAGCATACGCTTTTACGGCTTTATCTATTTTTTTACGTATACTATAAACATCATCAATGACATAAATACCAACACTCGGCCGACTAATCTCATCCTGGGCATCTTCTAAAATCTGCTCCAAACTGCGACGCTGAGTTTTTTGCACTTGCTGTTTGAGCTGTTCCGCCTTACCTATTAAGTCTTGGGCTTTTAGCATCTCTCTTTCATGTTCATACTTAGCTTGCTGCAAACGTTTTTCTTCTTCTATTTTTAACGCTTCACGCTCAAGTTCAGCCTGATATGCAACAAGCTTATCTTGTCTATCTTGCTCAATTTTTGCTTGTACAGCTAAATATTTTTGCCATTGTGCTTCAAGATCGATATTTGCATAAATCGCCAATTGATAAATTTTTTCAAATAATTTTCTTTGAAATCGCTCTATTTCTATTTCTCCCTCCTTATTGGTGAGGTGTTTCTTCATAGCCTCAAAATACTGGTTAAAATTTTCGATAATACGTGACTCTTGATGCTCTGAGCTCCATTGAACTAGAAACTGATCCAATCGATCTCGGTCAAAGTTTCTAGGCTGTCGAGCTGAAAATGCTAATACATCGATAACATCAATCTGATGCTGAGCTAGTGTATATTGAGTTAGCTTTTTGATTTCATTTAGATCATTCGGTGACTTTTTGTCAGCCCTGCTAATCACCACTAATTTAGGAATATCGAAACGAATTATTTTTAAAAATTCAATATCACTTTGAGAAATCACCCCTTGATCCGCAGAAATCAACCAAATCAAACACTGTGCATCATTCAACTGAACTTTGGCGATATGTGCATCACACATACCTTGCTCTATATCCTCATGATTACTGTATCCAGGCGTATCTAGAAATGCTAAATGAGACCATTGCTGTTCAGGCTGATTTAAAAGGATTAAATCTATATTTTCAGTCAATTTATACAGTTCTTGTTCTGCATGATGCGTTAAGCTTTTAAATTGCTCCAAGCTCAAATCTTGCTGCTGTGCATTTTTAAGCACAGCCTTGATTTTTTGATGTTCACCGTGAATTAAATAAGTTGGAATAGACGTTGTAGGATCAATTTCTACACTTAAAATTTTTCGACCAAGTATTCCATTTAAAAAACTGGACTTCCCGGCGCTGAATGCACCGCCAATTCCAACTATCACTTTGTCTGCAAGTTCAGGCAACATGCAAAACTTATAAAAGTTCTCCATTTCATATGCAAATTCCAGACTGAATTGACTATTGTTCAGCAACGAATTCTTTTTTAGAAGCCCTAAATTATCATTAAAATATTGCTTCAGATCCTCATACATTTGACTAATTTCTGTATGCCTATTCATTGCTATTCCTTAAGATTTTAATTTTTGTTGCATATCGTGAATAACTTTTAAATCCGCTTCATAAGTCTCATGTAACTCTGCTCTTTCTTGAGAATTTTTCTTAAGCTGCTCTTCGAGCATAGAAATCGAATGCTGGGATTGATTCACTTTTTCATTGATTTGATCTTCAACGTGCTGATTAACTGTGTAGAGCTGTTCCTGGAAAATTGAACCTAAGTTTATTTGAACTTGTTCAAGCACCTGCGGAATAATTTTTCCTCGAACATGATCACGTGCAGCTTCCTTTTGTTCTGCTCTTTGCTGATCACGATTATAATCCGACATAAATGCTTTAAAAATAGATGTAACTACAGGCAAAATCATGGCTGCTAATGGAAAACGCTTTAATACAAACGATAAAATGCCTATGATCCCTGTCAAACCAAAGTCAAATACAGCACTATCTGTATTTTCTTGATCAAAATGAAAGTTCTGATTGACCATCAAACTGGGTAAATCTGTTTCTATTCGATGAATATATTTATCAACTAAAGGTTTGAAATATCGTTCCATTCCTTCAGTTAAAGCCATTCGTACACTGTAACTCAAATCACTTTCAATACTGCTTTGTGATATCAAGGCAGCTGCATATTGATCTGTTTCACCTAATAGACGGTTACGAATATGATCTATTACTTTATTTAAAACAGATGGAATCTGTTCTTTCATCTTCTGATGTTCGATAGCCAATTTTTGTTTAAAGTTTTCAGTTTCATCAAGGAGTTGTTGTTTCCTTCCTTTCAGTTCATCCGCAGTTAAATCTTCCTGATTCAGCAAAATAGTCACATGAGCCGCTATATCATCAATGACTCGAGTAACTTGAGGCACGACAGTGTCTTTAAATCGCTTTTCGCTCAAATGTTCTAATTTTTGAAATGCCTCAATTGCTTCACCAACATTCTTCTTCTTAGCAGATACAGATACAACATCTTGATAATTATTTTCTGGCAATAGCGAATGCACTTGCTCACTGATTTGCTGTTTAATCGCCTCTATTTCATCCGGTGTTTTTTTATCACTTTTAGTAATGACCACAACAACAGGTGCTTTATGAAGTGCTAATTCCTGCAGAAATTTTTTGATACTGTCCTTTAAGGTGCCTTCTTCACTACTTACCGTGATCACATAAGCTAAACTGCGGCCTAAATAATGATGGATCGCCTGCATATGTGCATCAGATTTTGAGTCCAAACCTGGCAAGTCTGCTAAACATAAATGCGGAAGCGATGCTAAAAATGGTTGATTAAGCTGTACTTCAATATGCCCATCTGGCATCAAGTCTGAAAACTCTTGCTGTTTTAATTCTTGCGCTGTCAAATTTTTAACAAACTGATTTGCTTTATAACCTTTTATACTTTCTTCTTCCGCAAAACTGATCTCAGTCGCCAAATTGCTTGCAGGATCTATTTCAACACACAGTAGTTTTTTCTCAACCAAAGCATTAACTAAAGAAGATTTACCCGCACTGAATGCACCAATAAGTGGCACTCGAACTTTAAAATTGTCAACGTGTGGTTTTAGCTTATATAATTGTTCAACAGATAGTCCATATTTTTGAGATAAAATTTCAATTTCTGGAATATTTGTCTGTATATCTTGCTGTATCTGAAACATCTTTTTTTAACTCTCTTAAAATTAATTTTTTAAAGCATTTGCCAATTCTGGCATTTCATATGATTCAAGTATGGCGCCTAATGTTTTTAAGCTCTTTTTGAATTCTCTATCTTCATTATGAAAAATATCTTGATAAACTCGTGTGACTTTACCGCTAATACCTAAAGCAAATTCCTGCATCATAGAAGGTTGTACTAAACCAACACCTCTTCTCCTGTCTTTAGTCAAAATATCCAGCAGACTTGATTCATCATCTGAGTAAACAGCATTAGATGTGATCAATCTTGCTTTCTGAAATAATGGTAATAGTTCTTGCTGTGTATGCTTAGGCAAAATATCACTTAACTGATCATCTACAAGTCTTAAAATTAAAGCCTGAGATAGACTTAATCCTTTTACTGACTGTTCCACTTTTTTCCATCGCCAGTTATAAGGCATACAATCCCGGCGACATTCCAATGGAAATAATGTTTCCAATAAATTTAAATCTCTTTGAATTGTTCTTTGAGTTGTCGTAATCCCCTTAGCATGTAAATGCTTTTCGATTTCTGTTGTACTGACATATTTACTATTTAATAAAAACTGAATAATCATCCATTGACGGGTGATAACCTTCGATGACTCGTGGCTCATTCTAATCTCAGATCTTAAATTTATATCTTAAGTATATATTTTTTATTTATATTTTTGAGTAAAATTTTAATCAAGTGCGACACAGTTTGACTAGGATATATTGAGAATTACGCGAATTGATTACGCTCGTACAAAGATAAATGCTATCAACACAACTTGAGTCAGTTTTGTCTCAATGCATCACAATACGTGTGAAGTCCTTTAGGGCATATTGACATTTATTGTTCAAAAAATAGCGGAAAACTAAAATTCATTCATCAAACCAAATTCACTTCTAGCTATGCCTCGTACAATCTTGACTGATCAACACTGGTTAAAGCGGCACTACGAAAACTTGGTTGTCTTAATCTAAATAAAGACTTGATCATTAAACAACGTTAAGTAGAGCATCGAAATAAGTGTGATTTCTGCCATATCTACCTTTTGATTCCACATATCATTAAGTATTGTGGTCAAACCAAATCAAGAAATTTCATCGATTTATAAAATTATGATTTTAATAAGACCACTTAGTTATATACGACAGGCTTTAGATACAGGTTTATTCATTTCCGGATATATTGCAAGTTTTGCAACAAAGCCTATCGATTTCAACATTTACGAGTTTTATATTAAAAGATCAGCAGCTATTAATTTTTCCCTATCATTAGAATACAATTCATCTATTTGCCTTTTTAATAGAGAAATTTGACTCATAAATTTATCTGTCTCTTTACTCTTTAATTGGATGCTTTCAATACTATCTCTTAACATATCTAATTTTTTATTATAAACATCCGAAATAATAGTTTCCGCATAATCTGATAAATTCTGATTAAAGCTATCTAGAATCATTTGTATTAACTGATATCTTGCAATTTCAATCTCTTTCGCTTGCTGATTATTCTTGGATTGCTCTGTATGGGCATCATAAAGTTCATAACCTGCTATAAGAACTTGTACAGCAATCGCACCTTTACCAGCCCATTTACCTAGTGTCTTTTCCCAACGACCTTTTAGTCCTGGTATTTTTAATTTCCTTCCCTGTAATAAAATCTGTTTCAAATTCTCTTCCTTAGAAAGCAATTCCATACCATTTTTCAGTAAACCTTTAATCAATTGATTATCTTGACCATTACTATTTGGAAATCCGTCTAGCTTTTTTTGCCATTTCTTTAAAGCATTAAGGTTGTTATGTTCTAATTCATTTTTAAGCATATCAACCATTTTATCCTGTAAAGACAAAAAAAGTTGATTGATTTCTGCTTCTGCAATCTCTTGTGTTTGTGAATGATCAAGTACTGCTATTACTTTAGGCTTGGAGGATTGAACCAACGAATCAATTTTAT
This sequence comes from Acinetobacter sp. 8I-beige, assembly GCF_902505955.1. Taxonomy (NCBI): domain Bacteria; kingdom Pseudomonadati; phylum Pseudomonadota; class Gammaproteobacteria; order Moraxellales; family Moraxellaceae; genus Acinetobacter; species Acinetobacter sp. 8I-beige. Next base: position 15,174 of record NZ_LR732791.1, read on the forward strand.
GCTTGGTATCTAAACTTAGACTTATTTTCTCTTGTTCAATATATCTTTTTTCATCAAGCAGAGCATTATATTCAGATGCACCATCTTGCTCATCTGATATATGCTGCTCTAGCGCACTAAAAATATGCTCAGATAAATATAATTCTAAAGATTTTAAATATTCTTGATGGCTAGTATTAAAGTCCAACCAATATTGAAAAGCCTCTTTAAATTCATTGAACCCAGAATTGTTTAATATCGTAGTTTTACCTTCAATAATACCTTTACATGCAGAACGCAAACGAATTGGAAATATATTAATTGATGCAATAGCTTCATTACTAATTCGATAACCTGAACCTATATTTACCAAATTTTCTTGAATTCGTGTCACGACTTGATCTCGTTTTTCATTATCATCTTTTTTAAATTGATGATTAAAAATAATAAAAATATTTTTTCCTACACTTAACATTTCGAACATACGTTCATATAAGTTTATTGCATCAACATCAGTTTCCCTAATTATAAAAACTACAGCGTGAATATTTTTAAGATATTCTTCAGTGACTTGCTGATGCTCTATAGGTGCATTAATTCCTGGGGTATCACAGAGGATTATGCCATTCCAAGCATATTCATGAACTTCATCTGTCGTGGGAACATCATCAACTTGAGCAACCTCTTTAGCCAATACTGTATTAATAAAAGTGCTTTTGCCAGCATTATATGCACCGAACAACATTACTTTTAAACTGGTTGCATTTTTCAGTTTATTAAATTGTTCAACCTTTGCCTCAAAATCTTTTTTTTGTTCTAGAGTTAGAATATCTGATGTTGAAATGAAAGACTCTATTTTTTCAACAACTAACGATAGTTGATCTGTGTTAAGCGACATTTTTTATTCCTACAGAAGTCTTTTCAATATTTTTTTTAAAAGTATCAAGTACATCTAAAATTTGATTCATATTTTGAGAATACAAGTTCAGTTCCTCACGTATATCATTAAAACTTTGTTTGATCATAGAAGGAACTTGGGATTTTAAATATTGATTCAAGCTTTGATCTAAAGCGACACTGTTAACCCCAACAACTTCTTTGATGGTTTCTGTCTCAACGAATATCTGCTCACCTAGCGCATCTGCACCGATTCCACCAACAATTGCACCGAACAGACCACCAACTACTGTACCTACTGGGCCAGCACCAACGGTGCCAGCAAGTGCGCCCGTAGCTAATCCACTCACTATCCCCCCCGCAATACCTGTTGCTTTGCTTAAAACCTTACCTTTAACTTGTTCAATTTCAAGTGTTTCATCTTCAAAATCTTTAAATGTTTCAGATAAAAGTTCATGAGAGAGCTGTTTTATATTTGCCATCAACTGTCCCAATGATTCAGACAAAACTTTATTTACCAATCGATTTAATTGATTATTGAGCTCTTTTACTAACTGTTGTTTATCTTTATTTTTTGAATGCTTCTGAATCAATTTATCCACGACCAATTGCATTTCACTTTGTACAGTTAAAATAGTATGTCTTTCCTGCTGGTCAAGTTTATCCGTTGTCTGCATTAAAGAGATCATGACTTGATTCAAACGTTCAATAAATATCTCATCTATACTACGTACAATTTTACCCTTCAGAAAGTTTTGAGCTTGCTGCTGATTTTTAATCAGCTTATAAGCACTTGCCTCATGAATAAGTTTAGTCATTTCATTAAGTAATTGCTTGAGACCAGCTTCTTCAAAATCTTGTTCTAACTGCTTACTCTCCTGATATGCAAATAAAGAAATAGACAATGGAGTTCTTAGCAGTGAACGAATTGTTTCTTGATTTTTCTCGATATAACATTTTAAACGGTTATACACATCTTTTTCTTGTTTAGCCCTATTAGCAGCCGATTTGTTAACAAAATATTCATCCCCCGAATCTTCATCTTCTTCCAAGTAATCACTTCCAGTGATCAAAGGCAATAAAGGTTTTTCTTTAGAAAGTTCCGCTTGTAAATCTCTGAGTTCATCTATTTGACCTGGTGATCCTGAAGGCGTTAACCATAATACGGCATCAGTGCAATCTATAAAATCTTGAGTTACTTGACCATTTTCAGGTGTCACCGAATGCAGCCCTGGAGAGTCCAACAGCAGAAAATTCTCCCCTAGTGTGACGCCTTGGATACTGGCCGTCGTTTCTATACACCCTTCTTTAAATTTATCTTTAATTGGCTCAATTTGACCATTTCGAACAGTAAATCTCTCAATTTGGTCCGAATCAAAGATTGAAGCAATAAAATTACAGAATGAACTTTTTCCTGCATTGACCTTTCCATAAACCAAAAAGATAATTCTATTCTGGTACTTTTTTGCAAGATACTGTGCTTCGATGACTTTGTTCAGCTCAATATCCCATTTTTGGAAAATACTTTTAAATTCACTTTGCAATGCCTGAAATTCTTTAGCCAAAGGACTCTTAACTTGAAAGTTATAGGATTTATCTAATCTTTCAAATAAATCACGCTGCAAGTGTTGCTTGTGTTTTTGGATGATCTCATCAGCTTGCTGCACATATTGAGCATGATCATGACTAAACTTTTCAAGCTCTTTAAAAAATAGTTCCTTAGCCATTATTCTGCTCTTTTAAACTTTTAAGATGTGCTTCAATTTGTTTAGTTTCAAAATCTAAATCACGAATCGTTTTCGCTAATTGTTTTGCAACATCTGTTTTAGCCCAATGTTCTTCCACTCGTGTTCTGACTAAACGTATATTTTCTTTGGAAACCAATAAACCCTGTATGCTTGATTTAGCATGAGTATCAAATACATACTGAACTGCTAGACGACTAAATTCAGTATTGAATAATTCATTTCGTTTGTTCAACTGCTGCTTCTTGAGCTCCTGTTGCTGTGTATAAGCTGCCTTTTGTCTCTTTTTTTCATTGTCTTCTTCAATTCTTTTTTTTGCTTGCTCATCTGCAGCATTCTTACTACTTGAAGAACTATCATTACTTAAAGCAACAGCTGCTGCAGCTGCTACTACCCCCAAACCAATTAATAACGGTAATGGCATACTCTATTCCCCAAATTAAAAATTTTGCTGAATTTTATTCATCATTTGTTTGACATCATTTTGAAAATTCGTATGCATCTTACGAAGTTCCTGCTGTTTTTCAGCCCTCTTCTGTTCAATATACTTTTTTTGATTTTCCAAATAATGGATGATTTCCTTTATTAAATTATCAAATTCATCACGTTGTAATGTTGAGTGCTCATAATTTTCGTGTAACATCTGCTGAAGCTGCCTCATATTACTTCTGTCTTGTTGCCCTGAATTATTATTCGATAATCCTTTAAAATAACGTGTGGTAGAGATACAGATATTTCGAATTTTTACGTCCTGCACTTGTTGCTCAATACGTGCATAAACTATTTCAAACTGTTCAGCTCGAAGTTGATCTTGCTGTGTTAAAACCAGAATAATCTGTGATGCTGATTTCAAAGTCAGCAGCTCGTTCAAATAATCTATTTCTGCTTGATCTAATTCTCCAATTCTTAAACTATGGACAAAAAGAATCAGATTTGCCTCTCTGGTGATTGCATCTACTGCATGACTATCATCTTCGCCTTCTATATCTGCATTTAGACCAGGTGTATCGATCCATTGGATACCTGCAGATTCATCAATAAAAATATCATTTTTAATGGTGGTTCGGCAGTCTGCAACCTTAAAATGATTCTCAATACCAATCAGTGCATTTAAGAGTGAACTTTTTCCATGATTATATTTGCCATACACTGCGATATTAAATAAGTCATTTTCTTTTGCTGACAAATATTCTAATCGTGCAATCTTTTTATCTATCTCAGGAAATTTCTGTTTTAAGGCAGTAAAATTGATCTTATTCATGTTTTAACTTCACCCTATATGACTCTGAATAATGATGTTGTTGCTGTAGTTGATTACAAACTTCTGCATTTTTTTCATAAAAATCAATTTTCTTAAAATCTTTCTGAAAATAGGTTTGATACATTTCATCTATACGACATACCAATGGCCTACTGTGATAAATACTACAACCTTGGCTTTGGACATAATATATACACTTACCATCGCCATGATGAAAATCATGCAAGACTGGAATCTTATCAAGAGCTAAACAACATAGCCCACATTGAGTACAGGGAAATTGCTTCATGAACGATCCCACTTTTATTAACAAGTCATTTTAAAACTGATTACTTATCTAGGTAAATAGATCTTATTTAAATATAAAAATTAATTTAATAGTTGAAGTTTTGTTATATTCATTAGACCTCATTCATAAATCATTTTTTACTTAGTTCCAAGTTGTAGATTCCAGCGATTAAATTGAATCTCAAACCGAGTCTTTTACCTCTATTGCGATAACGCTCAGCAAGGATTTTGAATGTTTTCAGGCTACCAAATACATGCTCAATTCCGATTATTCTTTTATTGATTTCCTGATTATAGATTTTTAGTTCATGATCCAATTTACAGTGTCTTTTAACCCGAATCCTGCTTAAGGAAGTGAGATCGTTCATCTTGAGACTTATCCATCAGTTTGAGCATAAAAAACCTATGATTTGATCTGATAACACTAAAAACTGATTCAAATTAATCATAAAATTATAGTTATTTTATGATTTTAAAGAAAAAACCTTATCCGCGATTCGGGTTCTTTTAGCTTTTAATGGCAGTAGGCTATTCGGATACAGCGCATAAATTCTCTGATAGCCTTTATCTGCGAGGATAAAAGCCCTAGAAGGAATCTGGTTTAAAATGCGTTTGAATAACTCGAAATCATGCACCGTACCGCGATCAGTACATAAACTCAGAATTGGCTGAGTTTTATAATGAATGATGACCTGTATTTTAAAGGTATGCGTCTTTTTCTTGCCGCTATAACTTTTCTTCTGTTTTTTAGGCCTTTGAATTGGAATTTCTGTGACATCCACGATCACCACATTTCAGTCTATCCCTTCGCCTTCGGGCAAATTCTTCGGTACCCACTATAATTTTCTGAGAGATCAATCAATATGGAACTAAAGATTACTACTGTAATCTTTAATATCCAATTCCACATATATATTGACCTTATCGCATCACACCCTGTTGCAGGCTAGACGACTGGCTGAAATTCTATAATACTGAACGAACCCGTCAAGGAAAGATGTGCTGTGGTCGTACACCACTAGAAACTTTAATTGATGGAAAACAGATTTGGGCTGAGAAGAATTTAGCTCAAATTTAACCTGACAGACACAATAAAAAATGGGTAACTGTCAGATCAGGTTTGAGCTAGTACACATTATTATATTGAAACAGCTACAACTAAATCACCCTCTCTCTTTTTGACATAAATGTTCGTTGGATTCTGCTCACCATTTTTAACAACTAAAAACTTCTGTAAATCAGCAAGTCCATTAACAACACTTGTGAAGTCCTTTTGAGCATTAAAATAGACATTTCTCTGAGATAACTTATGACTCTCATATAATCTCCAATAGCCGAGACCTTGATCGAGCTGAATATCAAAAATAGTTCCAGCTTCAAAAGTTATCGTTAAATTTCGCTTATGATAAAGAGTTTTACTATTATCATAGATCATTAAATCTATTTCTTTTTTGGATAGATCTAAATTATCAGTCAATAGTTTTTCAAAAATCCTCTCAAATTGGTTAGCATTGTGGTAGTCATGATGAAGGTACATTGGTAAATCTTTTGTTTCATCATCAGAAATAATAGTTTTGATCTTCACGCGACCTAAAGAACTTACTTGCTCTTCAAGACCTTTTAACCAACTGACAATTAGCATCATATTGCTAGCTGATTTGATATAACGATCTGAATACTCAATGCTTGTTATTATTTCGCTCTTGCAAAGTTTCCCGAAATCCTTACTACTTTCAACCACCAATTCCCAGAATTTACGACCAAAACCATATAAATCAACATTCAATTGATCAAGAAGATCTAGCCCTACAATCGAGCTTTGATGTGTTGCCTCTTGAATTGGTAATGTTATGACATTCTCAGTCAGCAATTTATAACTTTCACTTACTCCAACTATTGCTCTCGTACTCAACCATTCTTCATTTGGAATACGACTATTCATATCTGGGTTAACAACAGTGACAACTCTATCTATCAAATGTAGTTGTGCAACAATAGATTGTTGAATGTCATCACCTTCAACAAATTGTATATTGAAATGTTTTTCTAAAAATTTAAGTTCAGCCACATGTTGATCAGAATCCATAATGGCTTTTGGTATAGCAATCTCAATACTCAATGTTGCATCATCTGCCCATCTAGCAATATTTTTTCTAACACTAGCGGATAATATTTCCCAATTATCAGATGTTCCACCCCAATTCAAAATTAGCTTATTAGCGCCTAATGACACATGATGTTCAATACATTCTTTTAAACTATATGGCCAATATTGTGCTCCAGAGAAAAATGATAGCTCCGCTGTAGAAATAAAGTTTTTATAGTTTTCACCTAACCACTCTTTAGCATCGTGACGATTCAATAAACTGTAATGATGTCGTGACTGTGAATCTAAAAGACAATGAGCACATACAGACTCACAATGATTTGGACATTCTAATTCATCAACCATACTGGATAATAACGACTCAATGTGGCGAGGAGCTGAACTTGAAAATCCCGCTCCACCACTAATAACGTCATAAACCTGAATCGCTGTAATTTGATGATGCCCATCTAATAATATTGGACGCTTGCCATACCCCAATTCACTGGTTGATATGCCTAGCTTCTTAGATAATACTTTTCTTAATGCGACTGCTAAAGTAAATGCCACACTTTCATTTTCTTTTATATCTGCAAGATATTCGTTACGTTCAGGATGATGCAATACCAATTCAAAGATATCTGTAGTCATGTAACTACCTAAATTTAAATCTTTGATTAAGCGTTCACTACCTTCACAGAACTTTCTTTGCCCATTTTCTCGATCATGTTTAGATGGTTTTAATGGATAATGTTTCTGCTCAGGTGATAGATACGAAGGAAATTTGTCCTTGTCTTTTTGAGATTCAGCACGCCCACATTCAAGACATACAGCATACCCATGCCCATACAAACCCGAACTATAGTTAAATACATGCCCTGATGTATCAGCAACCATAAATCCTAAGGCAGTATTCGGCAAACTTAATCTTGCACCCTTACCTGCTATCCAAGGCGTTTGAACAGGGATAAAGGTTTGAGTTGTTACATCGTTACTTGGTTCTTCATAAAAATCATGAACAAATCCCGTTGGTTGTAGTACTTTACGTTGCTCATTTAATCGTATTTTTTCACCACAACTTGGGTTGTCACAATAAACATTATTAATATCGACTGCACTGTCCGTATTAAAGCCATTTTGACCACAGTGTACACAGCGCCAAGCCAAATCGAATTTTTGTGCTTCTTTTGCATCGGAACTATGAATATTATGCCAAGCTAAAGAAATCCCTTTGGATTTAAATACCCGTCCATCTAATACAATTTCAGAACCTGGTGCATACTCTCGAATCGCGACTGCTAAATTTCGACTTGGCATATCTCTTAATAATGAAACATTATCTTCTCTAGACTTTCTTTGCTTTTGATCATCTCTATCTTTCTTTTGACGTATAAAGTCAATAACATTAGTCGTTTCAAATGATGCAATATCCGTTGGGAAGCCATATCCTGGTAGGAAACATTTAGCAGCAAGTTCTCTTAATAAATATTCCTCACAGAGTCTACGCATTTCAATACTTAATCTATAAGCGTAAGCAGTCCCTTTCTCTGCTTCACTCAACTGAGTATCAAGGCGTTTGTACTCTTTTAACCAGTGATCACGCATCTCCGTAATTCTTTGGATAGTATTAGCTAAAATGCTTTCAATAGAATCAAAAGATAAATCCGTGCCTTTGATTAATTTTTCCAAGGCATGTGCATAAGTATAAATATTTGCTTTTATCCAAGTAATAAATCGATTACATACTGATATATCTTCCGCACCATTTTCTAAATAAAACCACTTTAAGTTTAATTTGGTTTTCTCTGCATCCGTATTTCCAATCTCATTTTTCAAAAAGAAAGATAGACACATGGAGTTCACATGCCTTTGAATCAATCTCTTGGAATTTAAAGCCACATAAGGTGCTGGAATACTGGTCTCAAAAGCCCACTTTGGATTATTAAATACTTGTTGATCGTGTGGATTTGACTTACAGATCGTGTAAGAAAGTGCTCTTGACTCTTTACTACGACCAGCACGCCCAGCACGTTGAAGATAATTTGCAGGATGAGGTGGCACGTTATTCATCACAACTGCTGAAATACCACCGATATCAACACCCATTTCCATGGTTGTTGAACAGTTCATTACATTGACTTCACCTGATTTAAATCGTTTTTCGTAATCTTGTAGTCGCTCACTTGCTTGCTGTGCAGAATGTTCTGCAACACGATAATACATTCCTCCTTCAACAATACGATCACAGAGGTCATTCCATAAATTTAAAGAGCGCAGCTCCTTAATTACCTCATCTTTAGCAATTAATTCACGTATATATTGAATATTGGCATGATGGTCTTTATTAGAACTAAAGGCTTGCAAATTTGGCATTCTCGTCTTCTGACAAATGAAAGCCTCTTTACTCTTTGGAATACCCGTCGGTAGATACGGTGTAATACCTTTGAATGTTGTATCCATTAACCTATGCGTAATAGGGCAAATAAATACTTGTTCATTCAAAGAGAATTTAAATTTTTGTGGTCTTACGAAAAATTGACCGTTATCAGCCTCTAGGATTCCTGTGTCTTGAGTTAAAACTTTCCAAGTACTTGTTAGCCATTCATCAACGATATCTATATCAATAGGGGTATTTAAATCTAGTTGTGCACCCAACGCTAATAACTTTACCAATCTATTATTCTTGCGCTTAGATGCTAAAGGCCACTGTTTGCTGATTTTATCTTCTATTAATTTTGATTCAGGTCCGAATAGTCGTTTTGTAACAATTTTTCGGCCCATCCAGTTTGAAATACTTTTATCTATATGAATGTAATAATAATCACGCACATAGAAATCTAGAACGACTTTTAAAAAGTCCTTCCAATCTTGTAAATTAAGACCCTTAGATTCCCAATATAAAGGTACCCTATCAACCTTCTCTAAACCAATATAACCAACTTTTACCAATCCTAATGTTTCAGTACTATTCCGATTACGAGGGCGTCTACTAAATTCACTCAATAACAACATCGAAATTAATTTATATGGCCCTTCAGTCTGATTTCCAAAAACTTCTGGAGAGTAATATTTCATTGCATTCAGTATTGAAAAGTTAAAGTCAGATAAAGCCGTTAGCTTTTCAATCATTTCTGCCCAAGAAATATTATTCTCAGTGGGATTCTCTAACTCAAATAATTGTTTTTCCAAATATATTAAATAGTTCTTCATCGCAGGTTTCCCTCTTGCAAGTTCTATATCTTGTAAGAGTTCATCCTTACTCACTCCAGTACTTAACTCTGGTAATGGTAATGATTTTAACGCTTCTACCACGCCCCCCCTTAATCTTGAACGCTGTGCTTCCTGTTGCATCTGTACAGACACTCTCGCTGTACCTTGGCGACTATCCGTAAATGTAATTAAGCGGCGTCCAAAGGAAGGGAGACTTTGGGGTGAAATATTGGTGACATCATTTTCTTCTAATTCTTTAATCGTAATATCTGGGCAAAACTCTAAAACTGTCGGCACTGCTTTAGTCACATAAAACGGAGCACCAAGAATGCTTCTATTTACAGGTAAATAACCCTCTTGTGTTACTGATCCACAGTTATGACATTCATTTGATGTAGCAAAGAGATTAAAGTCTTCTTCCCCTGGAAATTTTTCAACGCCCTTCTGATCAAGGCTAAGCATTTCCCCATGACCGTTTATAGTAAGTAATAATGAATTGTAATCCAGTAATTGATCAGATTTATCCGTAAGATCAGCTTCATCAAGTTCATCTTCATCTGTAAGCAGAGAAAATTCATCAATTTTCGCCTCTCCAACTTGTTTCAACTGACGCCCATGAATGGAATCAACTAATTGTCCCAGTAAATGTGGTGAATTGCATTCTTTGCAGAAGGTAAGTTCTAGTATTGGCGATTCACATTTACATTTTTGCTCAAATGTTGCATATACATTACCGTATGGCCATTTTTTTAATGCTGTTCCTACCTTTTGATCACAATTAGGATTGATACAGCTCCACAAACCATGTGTGATTCTTTGGAGGAAGTGTGCTCTTACCTTTAAGAAAGCCTCCTCTTTTTCTTGGGCTTTTGTATTTGTCAGTAGGTCAATCCAACTAATAATCTCGACTTGATCCACTGAAATAGCATATTCAGCATTTAATTTATCTTTGATTTCTAACGATGTTAAAGGCTTATAGCTTTCTGCACCTTGTTGAACAATAATTTCCCTAATTGCACGTGCAGTTTTATTCGATTCTAAAGCCTGAAAACGTTTAGCACTGACTTCTAAATCACCTTCAATTTCAGATAATTCTTTTAAAGTTAATTTATTCTGATTCGATTCAAGTTTTAATTGTGGGACTGCGCGTTGACCACCTATCACTTCAATTTGGCTTTCATCTATACCAGCCAATTGAGATAAATAAGTCTTCAGCTGTTGCTCAGCATTGCTATCCGCAATTGTTGCAGAGGTTGCGACAAATCGAACATCTTTCGCTTCAACACCAAAAACTTCTAAAACGCGTCGCAACTGTAAAGCTAGTTCAGCAGCCTGGGATCCGACATAACTATGGGCTTCATCTAAAACAATCCAACGTAAACTTTTCTTTGCACGAGACTTCTCAATAATTGGCGCATCAATTTGACGAACCATAATATATTCCAACATCGTCCCGTTGGTTACCAAGATTGGAGCAGGACTTTTTCTCATCAATTCTCGTGATAAGACTTGATAAGGACGCTCCTTTTGCAACGTTCTTTTTGAACTTTCTGACTCAGGTGTATTACCGTTATACAGGCAATATCGTAACTTTCCACCAAAGTGTTGAGTCCAAGCACTCAAACGTTCCTCTTGAGAATTAATCAGTGCATTAAGAGGATATAAGAATAGAGCATGTACGCCTTCCAACGGCGCATTGATATTTTCGCTTAACTCATATAAATCATTCAGAATTGGCACCATAAAACATTCTGTTTTACCTGAACCAGTACCAGATGTGACAACAACAGATTTTTTATCAGCTAATAAATTTTTCCAACTTTTTAATTGATGTTCAAAAGGCTTGAATTCTTTCCCAAAGCGATAGCGACCATTACTCTCCGCATCTAAAGCGTTTACAACTGACTTTGCTAATAATTTTCCACTCAATTCTGACATCGTCACTTGTGCTTGCTTCCAAGCAAAAGTGTGCTCAAAAACAGGCGGAGCTAAAAATGAAAATTTACCTCCCGGAAGCTGAGACATCTGTTCAGCAAGGTGTTCTCTCAACTCAGGATCACTGATACCCAACACGCTTAAAGTTGATTCTTTTGTACGCTGACATGCTTGTTCTAATAAATCTGAATAATAGCGTTGCATATTAATGAGCCTGTGAATTTAATATATAAGATACTGTTATTTCGAAAATTGAATTAAACCAAGATTGGTCAAAGTCACGTAATTGACGAATTTTATGATTAGTTAAACTATTTGATTTATCTTCAAGTACAAAATTGGTTAGCCCTACATTTTTCATTGCAAGATAAATTGGCAACAGAATTACAGATGAATGCTGTGGCAAACTTACAATAGGTTTTAATGGAAGATGGTTATTTTCTTTTTCGAACCATGCTGAGAGTTCTTGCTGGAACCATGTTGGCCACATTTCACCCTCAGGCTGATATCTCAATAAATTCTGAAGATAATGACCGTTAACTATGCCATTCAACTGATTTTGCGTTAATCCATTCAGAATCGGCTCATCAAAATAATAAGCTTCTAAACTTTGATTTAGGGTAGAAATTTCTTGAGATAGTTTTACATACCTCGCCTTCAGTGTTTTATTAACAACAGCCTCAGGAATACCCTGACTCACATAAAGGTTAATAGTTTTAGAGATCGCATTCTTCCAAGCTTCTATCGGGACTAACTCCCAGACCAAATCAAACTCTCGCTCGAAGCGTTGATAAATATTATGTTCGAAATCAAGCAACCATATAGCCAATGCCAAACATGATGGATTTCGCACTAAATCCTTCCACACTTGAAATGTTACCAATGGTAGATGGTTGTACTTCGAATATAAGTGGTAAAGATACAACCACCCAGAGTTCTGCAAATCACTTGCCATAAGTTGTAAGTAATCCGCAATACTATTCGGGTTAAATGTTGGATGATAATCACGTACAGCAGTATGTAGAGTATCTGCAGGTTCAAAAGTAAAATGATCAACTTTTATCTGTTGCGGTATAAATTTAGGTCTAAATTTAATCGATGTATGATCTTTGGGAATAATCAAGCATGGACCAACATTACTCAATCTCGGCAATTTATATTTGCCAGTATCAACACCTTCTGTTGTAATCGATTCGAGTGGTAAAACAGCTTGTTCAGGTTGGTTTAAAACCATGATGACTGGATCAACCCCTTGTGAGCCTGAAAGATTCAAACCACTTAAAAAATAATGCCCTTGTTCATCTACCTCAAACTCGGTTTGATAATGCTTAATTTCATAGTTTAATGGTTGTGTGCCACCAGTAACTTCAAGAATAATTCGTGCATCTAAATCTTTCGTTAATGCCAATAATTCTTCTATTTCAGCTCTATAATGGATAAGCGATTCTTGATGTGGTTTTCCACTCACCAAAAACTTCCATTTATAGTATGGCGCCTCTACATCTCTAATGAATGCGCTTTTAAGCCTGATTGTCATCCGAAAAATGGTTGATTTGTTCTCCGGTGCATACAAACATAGTCTTGAGCCGAGCAAATCATCCACAGTCAATATTTTTTGTTTAATCGGTTGGTGATTTCCATTGTAGAGCGTTGCGCCATGAGATGGAAATGGTAGAGACACATCTACTTGCTCTCCCAAATTCAGCATCAAATTGAGTTTGATGTTTTCAGGCGGGTGCTCATTACAACTTAGGCGATACTCATAGCCATATTGCCCCTGTATGTCATTATGCAGTTTTCGCGACTTAAAACTTACTGCTTGATGATCATCACGAATCTCTAAACAAATGATATTACTCTTTGTTAAAAGGCGAATATTAGCTTCATTTGGAGTTTCTCCTGCTAACAGTTCTACTTTTAAGTCTTCAGGAAAAATAACAGCCTTTCGGCGCAACACTACATATTGCGAGGCATTTTTAACAATTAAAGTTTTAACACCATATCCAGCTGAACCCACATGGTGAGCCAAAAGCTTTTGTTCTGCATAAATAGCTAAACTATCACTTTTTGATTGCAAACCAGGTTCTATATAACACGCCTTCGGTTTTCCTAAAAAAGCCAATACTGGTACCGTAGACCAAGGAAACTTTTTACCAATGAAATCTACAAGCTCCGATTTATCATGATATTTAGAGCATTGGATCTGATATTGTTCTTGATTATCTCCAATAATCTCAATATCACCTTTTACCTTATAAACATGCTGACCAAAAGCATTTGATAAATGCCCTGTTACACACTCTTGAGAAGTAAATTGACACGATGGCGGTAAGAGTAAAATGATTTCTGATTCGGCTGTCTTGAATGAAGCCTGCCCAATAAATGGACAAAGTTCTCCTCCATCCTGTGCAAATGCGACAGGAACACTGCCTATTTCTAAACAAGTTTGGGGTAATTCTTTTTGATAAAGAATTTGATCTTTATTTTGTAGCGCCAAAATCAATCCATGTTGATAATTTTTTCTGGTAATAATTCGCGTTTGTGCACCTATACGTATACTCACTGACTTACCAGCCTCAGGCCTCGCCATAAACGTTGCTGTACCTAGTTTAGCTACGGGCTCATGTGCTTCATACAACACAATTTCTACTCGAGGAGGAATCCCCTTAACATCCTCTAAAGTAATTTCTAGTGAGTTTGGCAGGAAAATTTCAGTTAATATTTGATTAGAATTACGGTTAAAAAAACTAACACAGGATAAAGTATCCTGTTTGGTTTTCATTTGCTTCAATTCAGTACTAGAGGCAAGTAGCAACTGATTTAAAAATTGTTCCGCTACACTACTTTCTAATGGTAGAGGAAATACTTCCCTCCACTTAGGGAAATTTACAGATAAATAAGCTGCAGGATTATCTGTATTGTCTAATTGATGTGTTACTACTAAATGAACAAGATGTTCTGCCATATCCGAAATAAGTACTCGCGTTTCATGTTCCTTGAATGCTTGCGGCAGATAACGAGTGTAAGCTTGAATTACTTGGTCATTTATTTCGGGGTTATAATGTTTATAGTGACTAAACTGCGCCACAATACGTTTAAATACAGTCTGATAATGATTACCTTGCTCCATTAAAAGATTTGAAGGGAATCCCCCCTCTTTAAATGCAGAGCCTAAATAGTTGGTATGATTTGAACCTTCAAATTTAAGGATCGGACGTTTCCAAAAACCTTCTAAGCCTTGCTGAACCACATAGCGAATATCATCCAAAGGTTGAAAGCCAAGCACATCATATACGGGCCCCCAACTCCAACCGCTTTTATACTCACGACGAAACCACTCAGAAACAAATAAAGTAAAAACTGCACACCATTCACGACCAGGTTTATGGCTTTTTTGATCTTGTTGACTAGATCTCAACGTACGCTTTAGATCCTGGTATTCTTCTAAGGTAATATGATAGGTATATAGGGGATGACTTGTTGGCTCAGTAAGTTTACGCGATGCAAAAATTCGCTTTAGAATATGTCTAGCACTCGATTGTTCCCCTAATATATATGAAGCTAACAATTCCATAATGCCCCCATTACTATATTCTGCTTTAAAATAAATAATATAATCGATTCAATCATCTATATAAACCTAATGGCATCATAAAGTGTCGCTGAGTACCACTAAGGTCTATTCACAACAACAGAATATAATGATCCTAGACAAAATAATGGACATGCAGTCCCTCTAAAGATAACGTAACGTTAACTTTGGAGATAAACTTGGTGTTGCTCTGCCCTTTGGCTAGAATTTGCTACACGTAGAACAAAGCTTTAAGAACTGTACTTTTCCCCACACTGTTTGGACCAAAAAGTAAGGTCACAGGTGCAAACTCAATGGTTTGAGTCTGCTTAAATGCACGAAAGTTTGTTAGCGAAATTTTAGTAATTTTCATATTTATCGTTGGTAACTCTGTTTTTAAAATGGCAATGCTTTCTCTTCATCAGTAATTTGATGATTTCAGTGTACAGTAAACTGTTCAAACCACTGCAACCATGCATCTGAGTGATATTCATCTAAAGAAGTTTTACTATATACCTGCAAATCTACTTTTGGCTCCAAGACGTTAAAACTTGAATAGAGTGAACTACTCATACATGAGTGGATTAAAGAAATATAATATTCACGATCTTCATCCGGTATTTGTACTAAAAACTCATCATACAACGGGCAGACCAATTGCATCGTTTTCTTCATATCTGTTTGGAAAATTTTCACCAACGCCGATTTAAAAATGCCTGCCGCTGTACTTTGGATTGGGAAATTAAAGAACCAATTATTCTCCCACTGATCTAGATAAGCATTATTTGATCTATTTTTTACACTTGCACGATGTAGCCCAAACATATTGTTTATAAAACCATGTTGCTGACCGAATTCAATACACTGCTGTCTTAATTGATCAATTGCAGGATAACGCTGGTAAATTTGCTGACGAACCTGAGCAATTTGATAGCTTGGCATAGACATCATTTTGCTTAAATTGTCATCTTGAATACCGTAAATTAAACCAAGAAAGAATAGTTTTGCCTGATCTCGGCTAATCTCTATTTCATCAGCCAGCTCTTGATAAATATCAGATTGGTTATAGTCCTGAATCAGTTGCTGATCCCCAGATAAACCGGCCAAAACTCCAAATTCAATTTGCCCATAATCAAAGGAATACAACGTATACCCTGCTTGATTTGCAAAAATAGATCGAAAGGCTTTAGGGAAAGACAATATAGCAGGATCTTTTGCTGTACAACGCCCTGTGACTGTTCCCAAAATTTGGTACTTAGGATGTACTCGGTCTTGCGTAGTATTGGCAAATGCTTTGACTAAGCTAGACGCACGATTGAGTTTGTCAAATTGGTGATATAAATGTGCAACAGGATCTTGCTGAACTTTCTTTAAGAGATGATCCAGACTTTCATCGTGCTTCGATTGCATCAAGACGTCATATTGATATTTTTCTTTTAAATACTGCTTAATTGCGCCAGTATCTGAAGCAAATACGCCTGTTTGCTTTTGAATATCGAAACTAATGCCATTGCGTGCCTTTTCGATTTTTTCGGCAAATGCGCTCAGTTTGGCAGAAGGTAGATGCAGTCCTGATTTTGAATAGTGATATAAAGCAATGGTAAACGGTAATTCAATCGTTTTATAAAGATGATGGAAATATGGACGTTTCAGTGCTTTATCTGCAATCGCTTTAAGCGTTTCAAAAGTATCTAAATCTACATTACCAAAGTCATCTTCTTTTACATCTGGTATTTCATAAGATGCTACAAACGGCTGATAGTTTTTATGTTCTAAACCCATAAATGCCATTTTGGCTAAGATTTTGACGTCAACAATCACATCATAGTTTTTTAATTTTTCATACTTCACGCGTTGATGTACTAACGCCTGATAGAGATCATAAACGTAAAGCGTTCGGACGCCATTTTTAAACTCTGATAGAAGCGCTTCAGTTTCAAATTTTTCATTTTTCGCTGGTAATTGCTTACGTTTTACAAAGTTTTCAAAGGCATATTTTTCAATAGACACTATTTTTTTACAGCCTCTACATGCGGCATGTGTTCTCTCTTTTGCAGAGACATGAATATATGCATCCTCTAAACCACAATGTGGACAGGTGCCCTTAAAACCATGCGTTGAGCAACATGAAGCACAGTTACTGCATAAGTAGAGTTTTTTATAGGACAGCAATTCATATGGGTTACACGCATTTTTTGACTCCCGGCTATCAATCACGCCCATACACGACAAACAATGTGTCAGTTTAACGATGTGGGTATATTCATGACACGCCGTATTCGAACAATGCCAATACGTTGCTGAGTATGCCATTTTCCCCATCGAATTTTTATGATGTTCAGACACCATAAAAGGACTCTGACATTTTTGGCAACTTAGGCGATCTAGAATTTCATTCCAACGGTTTAAGCCTGCTATGGTACGCAGGACTTGGTTATTTTCTTTGAAACGTCCGTGTAATTGTGTCGTGTCAAACTGAACTTCTTTTAAAATACGATAGAAAATACTTGCTTCAATACTATGTTCGGAGTCTTTTTCACAATGATTACAGTCATGACGACGGCATAACACCTTGCGATCTAAACTCGTTTCAACAATTCTTTCTTTATCTTTAAGTTCTTCACGTTCGAATGATTCGATTGGTTTTTTTTCACCATTTACTTCAATGTATTCATTATTTATTTTTTTAAACCAGATTTTACCTTCACAGAAGGATAAAGGCTTTAAACCATTTGCTTTGTAGCTTGTTGGCCTAGGCTGAAAGGACGAACGCTGAATTTTTTCAATTTCTGCCTTGTAGCCACATTTGGCAAAAATCGTATATTGAATTTTCTGTAAATGATTGTTTTGGCTATGTTGATTACAGAGTGATTCACTATACGCATTAATAATTTTATTCAATTCATACAATGGTAATGGACGTTGTAATAGTTTGTATTCTAATATTTTAAGCATACACACCACATGATGGAAATGGTGTGCGATCGCATAGTGATAATACTCTGCAAAATGTGTCGAATCCTGTTGTTCGATACACTGCATAATATGATTAATATAACGTTGCTCATCAGAGATCAACTGATAGACATAAGCAAAGTGTTCTTCTGCCAATCTGTTGGCTAGACTATTACGAATATTTAACGGTAACTGATTTAAAGCATTGAGCCACTGCGTTTTGTCTTCTGGTAATTCATCAATAAATTTTTGTGCAATGTCATCACTGTATAGTGTGTCAGGATGTGCCAAAACCATTTCACGCCATAACGGATGTTTTGGAATATAGGCATTTAAAAAGTTGTATTGGTCGGTCAGCTGAATGTTACTAATGTCATTTACATCTAACGTAAGCCCTGCAACTAATTTGACAGCAAAACTGAGTTGATGAATGCCTTTGTGATCTGCGTACTGTAATAACGCATCTAGTTCTGCAGGTTGATGAATACTTTGTTTAAGCAGTCGTATTAAGAGTTGTTCAGGTAATTCTTCTGCATTTAATAAATAGCCACTGATATAGCGATTGCTTAAAGCATGATGCTCTAGCAGTAAGGTATTACCTAAACTTCGAACTGCAAAGACATTTTGATAAACCGCATGTTCATATTGTTGTTTAAGTAATAATTGGCATACTTTATCGTACAGTTTTTTGTACAGGTCAGATTTTAAAGTAATAGCATATATGACATAGAAAAATTCTAAGAAACTCATTATCAGTGATGAGTTTTGTGTATCAAAAAGCTCCTCGACACCAATGTGTGTAACGATGTCCAAACGATCTTCGCAACGCGTTGAATCTGCATAGCTAAACAGAATTAAATCGCCAATTTGATGTGTTGTTTGTTCTTTGCCTGTATGTAAGTAATAACGTTCTGAGCCTTTAACCGAGCGAATGTTATACCCTTGATCTGAGCGTGTACGTGAGTGAATCCAACCGACATTGATACGATAATCAGTGACATTAAAAAATTGCTGTAATTGCTGGCTTAAGTTTTTTACGGCTGTTTGATTGGTATCTTTGGGATGTATGAATTGGATTAACATATTTAGAACCTATTCCTTAAATATACGGAATAATGAGTGGTCTGATTAATTAGACCACAAAGAATTTACAAGCTGTTTTGGGAATGGTAGACCGTCGTCATGCTCTATTTCGTCTAAGTCGAGCAAAGCCTCCAGATCAAATAGCTGTACAGCTTGAATGTAGCTTGAACATCTAAACTGCGGATATTGACCATTTTGATTGGTTTTTAGCTGTCCCTGAAGCATCAAGGACTGTCCAAGCTGTAATTGTTTACATTGTTCCGAAAAGCTGTGATCAAACACAATATAGTGTTGTTCGGTTTGTGTTTTTGAGTTGCCGTATTTGTCCGTCCACCCTTCTTGTCTTTGCACAATAATGTGGTATTCGGAGGTTTGACCCGATGTAATTGGCTGTATGTGCTGAATCGTGCCTAGAATAAAGACACGATTCACTGATCGATTAAAAACTTGATGTACCGACATTTAATTATAACTTTCCATTAAATGCTTTTTGCTGCAAGGCATTAAATAAATCATCAAATTGAGATTCGGAATTTAGCAATACTTCCTTTTGTTTATGAATATTTGTATAAATTTTCATATATTCATTCTGAATCTCAATAGGTGGATACGGAAACTCCAGATTATCTAGGATGCCTGTATTCATATGTGTAAATGCACCATCTGCTCCCGTTTTTAAACGTGGTAGCCGAGTTTTACAAAAAGTCATTAATGACACAAAATAATCCGGTAAAAGTAGATTTCCGAATCTGAGGCGAATTAAATTTGTACTAATAATAGATTTTTCAAATCTAGAACGGGCAACACCCATTTTCCCCACTGTACCTGCTCGTGAAATTAAAATATCACCGTCGATTACAGCATAGGCTTCTAACTTTGAATATTTTTCGTCAGAAATCCATAGTGATGGTTGATCTTGAAATTCTCCTTTTAGAGAAAGGACATCCATACTCCAAACAGGGATACCTGAATCAGTATATTCCTCACGCTTCAATGCACTACCAAATGGTCCACATTTAGTACCATTTTTGGGATCAATATAAAATTCACTTAGCTTTTTAATAGGAAACTTTTTAGAGTTTTCTAAAGGATCTCCAAACATATCAATAAACGTAGCTTGCAACAGCTCATCTAACTTTTCAATGGCTTGCTGACGTTTTTGGCGAATGGCATCGGCTTTATCAAGAATTGAAGCAATTCGGCGTTGTTCTTCTAATGATGGAAGAGGAATTTCAACATCAGCTAGAGTTGATTTGGAAACTTCTTTAAAGGTAGCACCAACACCCAAGTTTTGAAGAAATTCTTTATTCGCTTTCAGCCAATAATATAAATAATCCGAGCAGAGTAAGTCAGATTTAGGAATAAAGCTTTTGAAGCCTTGATTGGTACAAAGTTCTATTTCAGCTATCGCAACATGGCCAATTGGGGCACGAGAGCTTAATAAGACACTACCAATTGGTAACATTTTAGTAGAACAACTTTTATAGCCTTCCTTAGTAATCTTTTTTTCTGATTCATTTACATATTTTGTTTGTAAATTACTTAAATCTCGAGGAGTAATCCAAACAATATTACCATCCCATAACTCAGGATTATTAGTGCTTGGAGTTGAGCCTGAATATATTTCAGTACATTCACTTAATTTATATACTTTCATCAAAGTAGGTCCTCAAGCTCATTCATCCCTTGAAGAATCTCATTTTCCAACTGCTTTAATTCAGCCAAAATCACTTTCGGGTCAGCATACTCAACCGTTTCATAGACCACTTCTTTATAACGATTAATCGAAAAATCAAATTTATTTGCAATAATATCTTGAGCATCGACTACGAAAGCTTTTTTCGATTTATCGCCAAATTGCGCTGTAATTTCTTCTGCTGCGGCATTATTCAACACAAGCTGACGGTAAGCTTTCCACTGCGCAACCACATCAGGTAAGTCGTTTGCACCCTCACCTTTTAATGGCGTACGCTTATCATCTAAAGAAAAACCATCCGCCTGAACGTCATAAAACCACACACGTTCAGTTGAGCCACCTTTAGTGAACAGCAAAATTGCAGTACTTACACCTGCATACGGCTTAAACACACCACTTGGTAAGCTAATGATGCCTTCAAGCTGATTGTTTTCAATTAAGTTTTTACGCAGTTGTTGGTGCGCTGTTGAAGAACCAAATAAAACACCATCTGGTACAATTACTGCCGCACGACCACCAAGTTTTAAAGTACGTAAAATATGCACCACAAATAACAATTCAGTTTTCTTGGTTTTCACCATTTTGAGTAAAGGCGGATTAATATTGGATTCATCCAAACTGCCTTTAAATGGTGGGTTTGCCAAAATCACATCAAAGAAGTTTTCTTCTTGTTGTGGATAATTAGCTTTAATCGATTTATTTAAACTGTCTTGGTACAAAATATTGGCATTGGTCACGCCATGTAACGCCATGTTCATACTCGAAACACGAAGCATGGTGCTGTCAAAATCGAAGCCCCAGAACATATCGTGGTTAATATGATCCATATATGGCGTCAGCAAATCACCAAGATAGTTTTTATTGTCGTCTTCATCGACAACAACACCAAACTCACTCGAATGCTGACGGTTTAAATACTCACGGGTACGTGCTAAAAAGCCTGCTGTACCACAAGCAGGGTCACAGACGTTTTCTGTCGGTTGAACATCCACAATCTCAATCATGGCATCAATGATATGGCGTGGTGTACGGAATTGACCATTAATGCCTGCGGTGGTCAGTTTACTCAGTAGATATTCATAGATATCCCCTTTCACATCACTTTGAATCAGTGGCAATGCATCAACCATATTCACTGCAGATACCAAGACTGATTCATTTTTAATTTCTAAATCAGCATCCTGCATATAGTCACCGATACTGCTAACACCGAGCGCATTTTGCTCAGATGCTTTGGAACCTAACTCTGCAAAAAACGGAAAAACTTTAGTTTTTAAATGCTGATGTAACTCTGAACCGCTGAGGTTTTTAAAGTTTTTCCAACGGAGCATTTGACCTTCGGGCGTTGGTGGAAACAAACGCCCTGTGACGGTGATGCCCTTAGCTGCTTTGTTGTCGGCAACGTCTTCGTGCATGTCCAACATACGCGCAAACATGAGGTAACTGATTTGCTCAATCACGGTTAATGGATTGGTAATGCCTCCTGTCCAAAATTTTTCCCAAAGTTTATCGATATCGTTGCGAATAGATCCAGTCAGCATAATAATTCCAATAACAGCAGAGTTTTCATCAGTTTACTTGAGCAAGGCAGTTTAATTAAGCAATGAGTTGCTCAGGTGGTTGTTTTTTAACGAAAGGCTTCATCACATGGATTAAATCTGTCACATCATCTGGTGTAAACAGACCATCCAAGCTATTTGGATGAATGCCTGTAAATGGGGCTTCATAAAGTTTATCAATCATGATGCCACCATTTTTAGAAATCTGATCTTGCAATAAATTTAAGAATTGCACTTGTTGCGCTGTCAGTTGCGGATGCTTGTGCAAAAATTCTTTAAAGTGCTTTTCAACAGCAAGCGGATCTAATCCAACAATATCTTGAATCGTGAGATGCAATTCAGCAGCCGTACGCCCATAAAATTTGTTGAGCACATCTATTTCAATATTTGGATGCGATGACAAAATAGTCGAGGTCAGCATCTGTAACTCACCTTCTTCAACCGGTTGTTGCTGGCGAATTTTTTGTAATACCGTATTGCTCTCGATCATTTGATCTAAAATTTCTTTGAGCTTTTTACGGTAAAGCATTGCTTCGTTATTGCTAAGCTTCACCTCTTTTTCAATGGTTTGAACATCTCCATCTTCAGTGCTGGTGGTTGGCGTTTCCCATGCACCACCTACGGTATTTCCAGCTTGTTTAAACTGCATTAATAGACGTAACTCAATACGTAGTTGCTCAAGTTTAGCTACAGTAATCTCAGACCAATATACCTGTGTTTGCACATCTTTAATCAAATCCGCTTTTTGACGGACTGCTTGAATATTGACGGCAAGTGATGATACTTCCGTAAGGACTTGTGACTTATAGGTTTCATAAGCACTTGATTTAAGAATTAAAGCAGCTTGAGTGAGTGCTATCAGTTTATCGAATGCTATAGCTTCTTTTTCTTTCAGTACGCGTGCATCCATTAAAGGTGCAATTTTATCCAATAAAACATGCTGTGTCGCAGCACTAAAATCTTTCACCAACTGGGTTTGTTGCAATTGATGCACCATGCGCAAATGCTTCTTTACCGTAACACTGTCATTTGGTAAATCATTAATATCCGCGATGATTAAATTGGTCGAAATTTCAAAACCGTCAATATTACTGCAGGTGAAAGCTGCTTTGGCAAAATCTAAACGTGCAAGGAACGTTGATTGCAGTAATGAAATCGATTTTACATCCTCAAGCTCTTCGTATTCTTCTTCGAAATATTTAAAATTGCCGTAATGATCGAAAATATAAAACTCCTTTTTGTCTTTACCCTGACCAAATAAGTTTTCACACAGTCGTGTACCACGACCAATCATTTGCCAGAATTTCACCCATGACATGACTGGTTTCGCAAATACTAAATTGACCACTTGTGGTACATCAATCCCGGTATCGAGCATGTCGACTGAAATTGCAATACGAAAATCATTATTCGCATCTTTGAATTCCGTGATGAGACCATCTACTTTAGGAATTTTATTATGAATTACCTTACACACGCGTGCACCATGTTGTGGATACAACTTACAGAAGAGTTGCTCTAAATGCTCTGCATGATCCTGACGCTGCGCAAAGATAATGGTTTTACCAATCAAACTGCCATTGGCATCTTTGATGCCATTTTCCATCAAGTTTTCTAGAATAAACGTGTCGGTTGATTCACTAAAAATCTTTTTACCAATCTGACTACCTTTAATCGTGGTTTGTTGAGCAACCTCCACCCCAAGATCTTCTTCAAGCTGTGTTTTTTGATCTTCAGATAATTGATTATAATGAATCCCTTCACGCAAAAATTCTGTTGTGACATCTTTGACTTTGAAGGGCACTAAGTACGCAGGATCATTTTCAATCGCTTTATCTAATCCAAACTCAAAAGTCGGTTGTGTATTGGTACAGTCAAACATTTGGAAGGTATTTCGACTGATAAATTTTACTGGTGTTGCAGTCAAACCCACTTGCAAGGCATCAAAGTAATCAAACAAATCTTTATAACGATTATAGATACTGCGATGACTTTCATCGGCAATGATCAAATCAAAGAATCCCACATCAAACTGTGCGAAACGGTTCATCATGCCTGGATATGTTGCAATATAGATGCGTGAATCCGTTGGAACTTTATTGGTTTCACCAATCACACAACGTGGTTCACTCCCCAAGAAGTCCTTAAAAGCATCATCTGCTTGCTTACGTAACTCTCGACGGTCACATAAAAATAAAACACGCTGTGCCCAGTGCTCCCGAATCAGCAATTCAGCTAAAGCAATCGCGACACGCGTTTTACCCGTACCTGTTGCTTGGATAATTAAAGCCTTACGACCTTGATCCTGAAATTTACGGCTTAAAGTCTTAATCGCTTCAATTTGATAGGGACGCTCAACAATTGATAAATCTGGGTTATTGCGCTCGAGTTCTTTATTCGCATATTGATGTTTGAAACGTAAGCTTGTCAAACTTTCACGACTATAAAACCCATAGATTTGTCGGTAACTGTTATAACGCGCATCGTCCCAAATATAAGTTTCATAGCCATTACTATAAAAAATCACTGGACGCTTATAGCCCATCCCCACTAAAGCATCTGCATAATGGCGTGCTTGCTCGCGACCCTGATGCACACTTACACTAGTTTTCTTTGCTTCCAGAACGGCAATCGGCTGGCCTTCTAAGTCAAAAAATACATAGTCAACATAGCCTTTTGTTCTATCTTTCATCTCTACAGGAAATTCAAGCTGAACCTGTACGGTATCTGTAATGTCCCACCCAGCAGTTAAAACCATATTATCGATGATAAATTTCCGGGTTTTTTCTTCATTCCACTCTAAACTCTGAGCAACATCCGTACTTCTTGCACGCTTCTGTTGAGCGAGTTCAGTCGTGATTGCTTCTGCTTTTAGGTTCTTTAACCTCTCTTGATCTAGCTCTTCCCTTAATTTTTGATTCTCTTCATATTGTAAATTAAGCTCTTTTTCAGTCGCAGAGATCTTTTCGATATTTTTAAATTCTGGTAAAGATTCAAGGGGTACTTTCTCATAGTTCACCATCAGATACTGCCCAATTCTAAAGGCTGTACCTAAACAGGCAAAAGCATTTTTTTGGTTGCCCAATGCACCATGCGCTGTCAAATTACCTTGTTGTCTTAAGTAATCCAATTTATACAGGAGCGATGGTGTAATACTATTTTGAAAGTCAGATGCAAATAACAAATCTGCAAAATTCGCTTTAGCAATTCGGGGTAATGATTCAAACTCATAAATTGACTTGATCACTTCTTCTGCAAAAGATCGCAAACGTGTCGTCGCACTTCCCGGATCTGTGTAAATTACAGCTTCCGCAAGTGCACCTAAGTCTGCTAAAAGTGGAAATTTTTCTCTTAAAAACTCAAAATTCTGAGATTGCATTACAGCCCTCATTTTTAATTTATTTATAAAATCATTATGTTAAAAATAACATGAATCTACGGATATATAGATAGGTAAACCACTTTCTACCAAGTCAAAACTTGATTTTACGTGCATATACTTCTAACACCATTACACTTTGAAAGTTAATTTCCATCTTCCACCGTCTCTCCAGTCTCCAGGGGCCTGTAAATAAAACTCTTTATTCTGATTGGCATCACTGACCAGTTTGTAGTTCACCTCACATTCCGGATTTGTACATTCAGCAATAAAAGTTTGATTTGATGATCGTGGTTCAAAATTTGCCTTAGATAAGCAAATCGGGCAATTCGTAATATTGAGGTAATCATCATGTTGCTTTCGAATCACTTGATAAATATTCGCCGTATTTGCTGATATACATACGGATTCTAAAGTACTTAACTGCTGTGAACTGAGCATATTGATCAATTGTATTTGATCATCTTGATGCACAGTATAAGCGTGTAAACTAAGTTCATTTCTTACAGACTGAGGAACTCTACCAAGTTTCAAATCTTTTGAGTATGATTGTAAAATCGGTTTATAGATCCATTTCAACAGAATAACGATCAATTTTTCTATGGCTTCAAAATTAAACGGATTCGCCCATACAAAACGTTCATATGCTTTTTGAATTTCTAAATTTCCACCCAATGAAAAAATAACAAGATTTGAATGCTTCTCTACTTCTTCAAATATCTCATCACTACTTTCATTAGCTATTGGAACAATATTCAAGACATCATATCGTGAACTGATTTTCCAGATTTTCAGCTCTTCATCCAATTTCAAAGCAAAGTGGAAATTTCCTCTTTGTAATGAATAGTCAGAACTTTGATCTAGAGTTTTTGAAATCTCAAAACCTAAGTTAGAGAATGCTTTAAAAATAATGAGTAAGCTGTATTCTTCAGTATAATCATGCTGAAAATTCCAATAGCTTTCTGTCTTTTCCTTTACACTTGGTATTTTATTTTTTTGCTCATACAAAGTTGACCATAAACGATTTAGATGACGATAATGTTGGTCATAATTCAATATATTTGTTTTATGTAGTTGATCAGCCACTTTGCGATGTGGTGGTGGAATCTGCACATATAAACCAGATGATTGTAGCTTCTTAATCGTAGACAATAACTGCTCATTGTAGAAAATCGTTTCTTCTAATTGAGAGAGAATATTCTCTGTTTCATCAGCAGTGAGATTATCTGCCCAAAGTTCACATAGCTCATGACTCAATTTATAATATGTGTCTGAAGAATCCCCTAAATTTAAAGCTGCTTGTAAATTAGCTTGCTGTTGTAATAAATCATTTAAACGTGATGCAACATAGAATCTTAATTTATCCAATAACTGTGCAAAGACCTTATTTTCATAAATGAGCAGTTCATCATCGCTGACTTTAGAGAGTACTTTCTTCGGCCGAATACCAACTAAGCTTCGTTGCTGCCATGTTTCTGAATGCCCTGCCAAATAACGATGCGCATTGTTTGATATTTTTTTAGCTCGACTCACATCAACGAGTTCTTCGTCATAGCGCATATCCATACGAGGGTTATAAGCAATATGATATAGATGCCCCTTTTCGATCACATCTTGAAGTAATTTTTCTACAGGTTTCAATTGAGTTTCTGAATCAAAAACAGTATTCGGAACTAATGGGTTAGGTAACTCCTGAAAAGATTCATCAAGAGAGCATGCTTTAACTAATTCACCAATATATTTGATCGATTCAGTAATGGTCAGCGTTAGTTCAGGCACATAAGTATGTAGACTTTTACTTGAGTTCAGTCGAATTGAGCCACCATCAGCAAATAAAAAACTGAATTTTGGCAGTGTTATAGACTGAAGTTCCCAATCCATCGCAAGAACATATCGTTCAGGAACTATTGCATCAACGTGCAATAGTTCCTCCGCATCTACAGTCTGTTGAGTAAGTCGATCTATTAGTTTCATAGATTACCTTTTAAGCGCTCAACATCTTGATTCAATAACGCTAAGCTCATTACAGGTTTTTCATCTTTTAAACCAAGATCCAGCCAAGCGTCTTGTAAACATGAAATAATGAGTTCGATTTTATCTACTCGAGTATCGTATCGACCCGTCACTTTCCCCTGACGGAAAACCTTAGTCGCAAATAGATGATCAAGCGCTTCCGACACTGAGCCTCCCATCTCAATATATACAGGAATAAAGCTGTATGCTTGACGTTCTAAACGATTTCCCCAGCTGACATTCACCGCTTTTAAAGCATCTTCAAGCAGACTATTTTGCAATTGAGTGAAGATATTTTTCACCACGGCTTTATGCTTGTGTTGAGCTTGTTCAAAGCTTTGAATTAATGACGTAAATGAATACTGTTCAGTGTTTGCATAAGTGATATCAACCTCTTCTTCACTACGTTTAACTTCCATGACATGGGCACGATCGTAAGTTTTATCAGCAAACTCTTTTGTAGTTTCATCGTGATTGGCTGTACCAATAAACCATACATTTTGTGGAATTTTAATGGCACGTTTATTTATAAACAGCTCTGGAGCTTTTTCATTAGCACTATCTAACAAATTAATTTCTGCACGATCTGGAGTTTCCATCAATGATAGGAAATCTGCAAAATATTGTTCAGGCTGTGATAAATTCATTTCATCTAACAAAATGATTTGCAAAGTATCTTTAAATTTTGGCTGTTGGGCACGGTACAATGCTTGTAAAGCCTCTTTGGTATAAAAACGTTTTTCAAACGCATTAAAGTGACCTAATAAATCCTCACGATCACGCCATCCTGCTTGTACTCGAACAATTTCACAGTATAGTTTTTCCTGCTCCTCACCCATCGCATTATTAATAGCTTTAGCAAATGCACGTGCTAAGCTTGTTTTACCTGTTCCTGAGATACCTTGTAGTAAATGAAGTTTACTCATCGCTAAACCAGCAATAAATAAACGAATATCTTTTAGGCTGTAATAAAACTTTTGTTTAGCAATATTTGACTGCATGATTGATACAAATCGTTGAAGCTCTGGTACAACTTGCAGTCCTCTCGCTTCACTTCTAAAGATCTGATCCATTTCGCTAAGGCTTTTAAAGGGTAATTCACCTTGCTGCTTCTCTACTAAATCATCAATTTGGGTCTGTAATTGAGTAATGCTCGTGTCAAGTACTCGTTTATGCTGTTCTAAAACACGTTTTTCTTGTTGTAAATGATGTTTCGCCATGACACTCAGACGTGAATTATTCAATTCATTTTCTAATTCATTATTTTTTTGACGAAGATCAAAAACTTGTGATTCCAAATCATCACACAACTCTTCTAGTCGTTCGTTTTCTTCTTCTAAGCCTTCTTCTGTTCGCTCACTTAACTTGATTCTTAAGTCTCGATTTTTTTCACGTAAATGAGCCAATTCTTCTTGAATTTCAAGTACACCTAAACCTTCAAGTTGTCTTTCTAAATCGGCATATTGCTGTAATTTTTCGGTTAAGGCATCAATTTCATCTAGGGCCTTATTATGGCTCTGTTCTAAACTTTCATTTGATGACTTTAATTTAGTCAGCTGCACACTAAATTCACGTTGGATGCTATTTCTCATCGCTTCAATCGTTGCATCAAATTGGGCTTTGTCATCTTGCAGATTATTCTGTAATTGTTCTATTTCAACTGTTTTAACAACAATATCATGCTTAGCTTGTGCTAACTCTTGTTGCTGTTGTTGTTTTTCTTTGCTCCAATCATCTCGGAGTACTTGAATTTCATCTTGCTGTTGAAGAAATATCGTTTTTCTTTCGTTTATAAAACCAGCAATTGCTTCTGCTTTATTTACACGAAGGCTTTCCTCACGCTCGAGCAGAACTTTCTCTTTTTCTGCTAGTCGCTTTGCATTTTCCGATAGTTTTTCTAAAGCTTCAGTCTGTAGTTTTCCTAGTTCCTCTCGCTTCTCTTCTAAAGCTTTTTGTTTTTCAATCGCAAAACCTAACTCAGCGTTTGCTTTAAGTTCTGCTAACTCAGCTAACTGTTCTTGTAATTTCAATTGTTCAGATTTTAGAACTGATCTTTCTAAAGCAACTTTTTTATTTTCTTCAATAAATTCATTTCTTTTAATCTCGATATCTTGCTCTAGAAATTTAAGTTCCTGTTCTTGCTTTTGTAAACGATTTTCCTGAGTCATTAATCGTTCATCTTCATCTGCAAGAAGTTTTACTTTCTCTTCATAATCTATTTTAGTTAAGCGTGTGTCTTCTAATGCCGATTCTAATTTTTGCAGGGCATCTTGCATTTCGTGACGTAAAACCTCATCACGTACCAAAAGCTCCTCTTTTTCTTTATCAACAATTACACCAGTAACTTGCTGAAATAATGGTGAAATAGATACTTTTTCTTTTGTATCCACTTGAGCAGAAGGTATACCTGTATTTTGATAACGATTTGCTTTTTTTAATGCTTTTGCCATTTAAATATTACGCCTCAATTGCTGTATAAAATGAAATCCAATCTAAAGTAAATTCAGATAGGTTTAATGCTGTTGTTATATCGACTTCTTCACCTGAATCATGATTACCTTCATTTCGTCGTTCACAAATTTCGATGAGTTTTGTTAAATCAGTTTGATAAAGATCACGACGTATTAAAGGATGTTGCTGATGCTCTGATACACATAATAGATTTGAAAAAATAAGTGGTTTTAGAGACACTCTCACTTCTTGATACTTACCTGCTGAATATCCATTCGCACTATATACTTGTGCAGAATTCACTTTTTTCAGCTTGTCCAAAGTATCTTCGGGAAAAAAATTTCCTACTTGTAATATTAAAATGGTTTTCAACTGATCATAATTTAACTTTAGAGGTGTTGTATTCGCGTGTTTATGCTTCCGTACACAGAGCATATGTTTAAAACATGCCTCTAATGCTTTTTGGCACTGACTTAACAAATCATCAATATCATAATAGTGCCCCGTCTCTTCCAATTTTTTCTTTCGTGTTAAAAGTCTTTGTAAATGTTGTGTAAGATTTTCAATACGTTCTGAAAATGGAAAATCTACAGAAAGCTCAAAAGAAATTTCTTCCAACAAGCGAGTTTCAAACTCATCTATCGTTTCTTCACTATGGATATCTTGTTTTAAATATCTTTTAACCTTTTTCGAGAAGCCCTGATGTTTCGTTGCAAGTTCAAAATGCAAATTTTGTATCCATTCATCATATGGTGATACATGACATGGGTCTTGTAACTGACAAACATGCGATGAATCTAAACTTTCCTCTAAATGCGATAAAATAAAGAACGCTTCTGGTTTTTGAGAATAAAACTCATAGTTTTTTAAATTTTGTCCATCTAAATATTTTCCCCTATGCTCATGATCACGCACTAAAGTTCCACGCATTGCCATATTATGATTTTTGATGGTTTGCGTAATTTTATAGGGTGTAGGTACTAGAGGTTCTTTATGTTCTCTTGGCTCCGCTAAAAAAACACTGATCGATTTGCCTGAATCTCGACTTCCTTGGATGTAAATATTTGAGTCGATCTCTTGTACATCTAACAATGCAAGCTCATTGGGAATTAAGCGATGCCACAATTCCCCCGTAATTGCATCCTGTACTAAATAGTAGGCTTGTAAATCTTCAGTACGCTCAATTTCATCATCTAATGTCTGCACTCCCTTAGGAGTCAGCGTAATTTTTTGATCTTTTACGTCAAGCTGAATCAAGCCACCAGTTTCTAATTCTGTATCTATAATAAGATTAACAAGCTCTACATCTACACCAATCCAATGTGCTAGCTCTTGACGATCCTGCCGACCAATATGCAAAAATTCTAAAAGGGTCTTTTGAAAGACATTAATATCAGTTGTTTTTCCAGCAACAGGTGCCCAAATTCGCCAAATCCAGATTGGCAAAAAAACCATATTTTTTTCGGCATTACCTTTTGGAAAAGCATCATAATAAGATAGAAATTGGTTAGAAAACTTTGCCATGTTGACCTCCACATAGTTTTAAAAATGCAGGTAATGCAGGCACTGCTTCCTGAGTTGCTGGATGTACAACTAATTCGTGATCCCCTGTAACAATCAACAAAGAGCGTTGACGGCTGAGCGCAACGTTTAATCGGTTGTCTACCCGCAAAAATCCATATGCTCGCGTCAATGCTTCATCCTTATTAATGTCGTCTAATTCCTCGACACTGAAGTCTTTCGGCAAAGTACGCACCAAAGAAATAAATACCACATCAAACTCTTTACCTTGGAAGGCATCAACCGTTCCTATACGTAAACGTTCATCTCCGATATTCTTACCGCTTGAAATTATTCGATAGTTTTCAGCAATTTTATTTCCAACCGTTAATCCGACTTGAAGATCTTCCATTGCTTTAAAAATAGATTGAATTTGCCCACTATAAAAACTAATTACACCGACACTTAATTCAGGTTTTTCATCCAAAATTCTTTTTGCTTCTTGAGCGATCCATTCTGCTTCACTTGAACGATGCCAACTGGTGCCTAGGCGTTGTTGTTTCTGATCCTGAATGCACTTAAAACCACAAACTGAATCTTCATAGCCACTAATTGCATGAATGAAATCCGTTTCTGGTCGGCCTGACTTAATCGCTGGTAATTTATGATTTTCGTAAAAATTTTGACTAATAAAATCACCTAAAATAGGATGCATACGGAATTGGGTGTCTAGCATAATCACCCGCTGAGGCTGTTGTTTTTCCTCTTCCAAACGTTGCATATTTTCAACTAAGCGTTGAAACAAGCTCTGCTCTAGCATTTCACTCTGTACTGTTTTCCAATCTTCTTTCTGTGTCAGTACTTTTTCGATTTTGTCATCTAACATGTGTGGCAATTGACGATGATCACCTACCAATATTAAACGACGTTTAGCCAT
Organism: Acinetobacter sp. 8I-beige; assembly: GCF_902505955.1. Taxonomy (NCBI): domain Bacteria; kingdom Pseudomonadati; phylum Pseudomonadota; class Gammaproteobacteria; order Moraxellales; family Moraxellaceae; genus Acinetobacter; species Acinetobacter sp. 8I-beige. The sequence goes on from NZ_LR732791.1 coordinate 47,719, forward strand.
TGCCATTGGAATCATAAGATCTAGAGGAGTCGCTCTTGCCGCCTCATCGACAATCACATTTTCAAAAACAATGTTCTTATCAATAGCTTTTAAATCTTGCATTGCATTACCAGCTGCTTGCTGACAAGTTGCTGCAAGTACAGCCGTATAGTGAGCAATAGTTTCTTTAATATCACCTGTAGAAGTCATTAAGCGATAACGATATTTATCCAAAATCATCAAATGTGCCAATGTTTTTAATTTTTTGGCCTTATCATTGATGTCTTTGAGTATGTGATCTAGTTTTAGACAGTTGCTCTCATCTAATAAACGCTGCAAATGTGTTGGTCTAAAATCAGGTAAATATCGGTCAATGAGTTTATTTTTTAATTCTATTAATGGGCTAAAATCAATTTCCTCATCCATATTTAAATGTATAAATTGTTCTAAAACCTTTTGTTCTTCAGCTAACAAAATCGTTTGTGTCGCATCTTGCTGTTGTAATAGCTGTAGTGATGCCAGTACTAAACGACAGCGTTGAACACCATCATCTACAAAACTAGCGTTTTTTGTACGCAATGAATAAATGAGCGGATAAAGCTCCATCATTTTTGTTGCAATAGACAATGATTGTTTTGGTTGTTTAAACTTTTCCCACCATTGCTTTAAATCATGGGATAGATAAATTTTATATTTATCAGCAAGTTGATCTAGAATATTTTGTATTTCAAAGATACTTTTTTGTTTTTGCTCTATAGAACCAAAACGCAATTTAAGTAAATGCTCTTCTAAATTACGGTATAAACTTATAAAGTCATTGTTCTGAATTAACTGATTAAGCTCTTTCTGAATTGGTGTAGCCCATTTTTCAATTGTATTAACACCAGTAGGCTCATCATCATCATTTCTGATTTTCCCACCCACTCGTAAACCTGCAATCCCCATCACATTACTACGGTCTACTACATTATCAACGGCATCATGCTGATAACTTGTGAGTAAAATACTACGTTGAATCGATTCATGAGATAACTCACTAATACGTTGCTGTAATGCAGTGATGACTTGGGTTTTACCAGTACCAGGTGGACCAATGATAATTGTCAAGTCGGAGCTATTTAACCCCTGCTCTATGGCTTCTTGTTGTTTAATCGTCGGACGTCCACCTTTGAAAAGTGCTTTGGTTTTAGAGCTTTTCCATTTCTCTTTTCGTAATGATCTAGTAGGCGCTTCAACTTCTATGCCTTGTAAGAGAGCGTGTAAGCTAGGCATAGGATTACGACGACTGATAATTAAATTCAGCGCTTCTTGCTGTCGCTTACGTTGAATATTTACCGCAAATATAGATAAGCATAAAAATCCTTGCTTGGTATCCTGATCTAACGGTGGGCGTCGATCTCTTTTTTCTGCAAATTTTAATAAAATGCGTTTGTTTTGTGGTTCAATCTGAATGATTTCTGCGCGCCAAGATTTTTTTTCAATGTTTAAGCCTGTCTCTTTGACATCCAATTGATTATCTAACCAATCAGCAATATTCAAACTTAATTGTACTTGCTCATCTTTTTTTCGATCTAAACTATCCCATTTTTTTTCAAAATCTAATAATTTTTCTCTATCTTCAACATAAATATACCAATAACCCGTTTTATGGGCTGATTCATAAGCACAATATTTCAAGTAATTAATTCGATTTGCACGATGTACAGCATCTTCCCATTGTGCATTACTATATTGCTTCCATACTTCAATATAGTCACCATGTTGAGCTGTATGTTCTTTTAATGCAATTTCATGAGCAAAATTGTCCATTTTTTTTGCAATTGAACGATCTTTGAATCGTAATTTACCTTGTAATAAAACTAAACGGTAATTGCCTCTAGGTCGTTTTTTACTAATTTTATCTACTTGCCAGTAACCCTTGATTTCATTAATTTCTAATTGATGATTCTGGCCAATCAATAGAATTTGACGTTCACTCTGATTGCTATAAAAAACCGAGAATGCCATAAATTTGGAATCATCAAGACCAACCAAAAACTCTTCTGTTAACCAATCTATTGCAAGTGGAATATCAGTCTGAGCAATTTTTCCATCATCTGCTAGTACATGTGTAATCGCTTCATCAACGGCAATATCTAGATCCAAAAAAGTATCTGCATCTGGTATGAAACCTGATAAAAATAGCGTTGTATTTTGTTTCTGGGTCAAAAACCACAAACCATTTTGTTTAATTAATTCTTTTGCTGATGAGGCTGTAATAGAATTGGTTGAGATCAATTCTATAGGGTAGATATTGTTTTCAAACTCTAAATAGCATTGTTCATCTTCTAAAAATAAGTAAATTTGATGATTTTCAGAAATGTCTATTTTTTCCAGACACTCAGCTTGAATCACTTGTAGCTGAGCAAGTTTAAACTCATGTAATTTCATAGCACTACCAAGTAAAACGCCAAAAGAAAGAATGCATTTTTTCACTATTCATCTGCAAAGAAGCATGTGTAATCAAAAGGTCCTTATCACCTTTTTGGTGGTTTTTTAAAATCTGAGGTTTATGTAAAGTATATGATTTTGAACCATCTACATTTTGGAGGATGGCATGCTCACCTTCTTCAGGTGTAATCTTTAATCCATCATCAGTTAAGGCAATCCTAAACCAAGGCTGACTCTGTTCATTATGAAAAGAACTATGCGATGCATGATAAATAGCTTTCTCTTGCCCTAAACTTAAAAATACTTGCTCAGAACTTACAAACCAAGGCTGTTCAGCCATCAATGGATCTTGGTCATAGCCCCAATATCTTAAGCGTAGATATTCGGTTTTATCTTGGACAGTATTACAAAATGGGCAATTTAATCGCTGATTGACAATAAAACTACTTCGACAGCCTTTTTCTTGACAAAGCAAAACCAAGGACAGTGTTCTGTTTAACTCATAATGCCATTCTGCCATGGTCGGACGGTCATATATGTTTTCTATTAAACGGCTCGATCCAAAACAACGTTGAAATAGATTAAATAAGCGTTTATTTAACATTTCAAAAACAGGAAAGCCTTTCACCGCAATTTCATTTGAGTCATCTTCAACATCAAATACCCAAGGGAACTCTCCTTGAGCGGCTTTTTCTTCGGCAATATCAGGATCTTCATCCTCAACAGCAATTCCATGATTGAACGGGTGCGTATGTGTTAATAATTGAAGTGCAATGACTGCAAAAGACCAGGCATCTGTTTGTATATTGGTGCCTGTTTCATTGCGAATCAGCTCAGGAGCAGCATAACCTTTGGTATAGAAATGATGTTGATTAGATTGTTCAGCATAATGAATATTATCGGCATCGATTAACCAAACTTGATGATGTTCAATTGATGTAGATACAAAAATATTATGTGGAGATAAATCACCAAATGCCAAACCTTTGCCATGCAACCTAGCTAAGGTTTCAGCAAGTTCTTTTAAAATCAGTAACCGGCGTGCGAAACTACCTGTATCTCTATACTTAATAAGATCAAGCTGCCCTTCTAAGGTGTACATGCGTTCTATTTGTGCGGAAAGTGGTTCTAAGCCATCCATAAGCTCCATCACGTAACCAGCACGATTCTTTAACGTTAATAAACTTAATGGCAAAGCAATTTTTAAATCTCGAAGTGGTAAACGCATAACATTTTGAAATTGCTTACGTACTTCTTTTAATTGAACTTCTGGCAGTACATTTGTAATTTTTACAACTAAGTTAACTTGGTCTGTTTTTAAAACTGTACCTTGGCCACCTTCTCCAATCTTTCCTAGAAGTTCATAAGTACCTCCGTGGAGGTCTTTTACGATTCTTTTTTGCTTTTCATTCGTCATCTTTATTTTTTCCAAAAAACTATGCCAATACTTTTATCATCACTGTGTTGGGGGGTAGGCCAATGGTGCAACTCGTGTTGTATATACTTTTTTATTCGCCTTACACTTTGCAATGTAGCTTTTTGAATCAACGTCGATGTAAATAGCTGTTCATTAAATAGATCATCACTTATCCCATCTGTAAGTAACACGATGCCGTGGTTTTGATGTGTTAAATTAATTTCTTTATAAGCCCAATCATCCCATTTTTTGGAATACCCCAAGGCATTGGTCTGATTACTAAATAAATCATCGGACTTCACACCTACATGACCAAAATTGTCTGATTGATAATAAATAGCACCATCTCCCAATTGAAACAGTCGCACTTTTCCCTGACGATTTCCCCACGCGAATAAACAAGTTGTCGCAGCATCAGTCGGTAAAATATTTTTTTCTTTAAGCAGCTTTAGCCAGTACATGTAGATTTTCTTCGCCACTTCTTTTTCAGCTAAAGAAAAATCACAATACTTCAAAACTTCATATACCGACTGACAGGCTAAGGATGAACCAATATGAGATAAAGGCTTAGATCCCATACCATCGCACACTGCAATGCACCAGTTATTCTTCCAAAACCGGTGCATGACAGCATCTTGATTCAATTTTTTTTCACGCAGATTGCGTGGACCAATCATTGAAACGGAACATAGTGATAAATACACAATTAAAAATCACTCAGATCCAATTCATCATCTGGTAATTTCGAAAAATCAACTGTAGGAAGTTGATTAGGCGTGTTACTCTGAGAGCGGCTACTAACACTCATACTGACAACTCTAAAGAAACGGTGTATCTCTTTTGCATTATGTGCTTCAAATACTTCAGTCGCTTCTAAATCATTCATAAATGCCTTTAACATGTTTTTATCAGCACCTGCGCCTATGGCCATTGCCATACGCGATGCCTTTTGTGCTCTGTCAGAATTTTTCAACTTATTAAAAGAAGATTCCCAATTGTCTGTTGGAATACCATCAGAAATCAGAACAATCGTTGGCTTATAAGCACGACTAGGAATAATTTCTTTATTTTCAATCATCTCTAAGGCCAACTCAAAGGCACCACCCATTGGTGTTCCACCTGAAGCAACCAAATCATCTGTTTGATTAATTTGCCATGCAGGCGTTAAAGGCACATGCACCTCAGCTTTTGAACCTCCAAAAGTAATGATAGAAACCTGAATTTCAGCATTTAAACGACTTTCTTGAGATAACGTACTGAGGAAATCTTTTAAGGCAGCATTGAGTGCGCCAATATTATTATCCTGTGTCATGCTTCCACTTACATCAGCCAAAATAATGACTGGTAAAGGTCGTGCTGTTGCTACAGCAAATTGTTGCATTACCATTTTAATTTCCCCCTCTCAATTATTTAAAATTAGCTTCACACAAAGCTATTTATTTTTTAATATTATGATATTTATCACAAAAAAAACATATATTTACATATATTTTTTAGTCTAATCTAGATATAAAACAGATTTTGAACTTAAAAATTTAAGTTATTAATCACAGATCAGCCTAAAAGTAAGATTAAACCTAGAACTCAACACTTTTTTCCGTTTGGGTACAGCATGTTCCCAAAAATGTTGCATTTCACCAGACATAATCAACAAGCTACCGTGTTGCAATGGCACTGTAAATTTCAGGTGATGATTATCTTTATGGCGAATCTGAAAATCACGGGTTGCTCCAAAATTCACAGATGCAATTGTCGGATTTTTACCAAGCTCTGGCTCATCATCTGTATGCCAATTTAAATAGTCTTCACCAGTTCTATACCAATTCATTAACACACTATTGAATTGTGTACCTGCGACCTTTTCAATTTGCTCTTTTATATACAGTAAACCTTTATTCCATGGATTCGGCTGTGACAGAATACCTGAATATTTATAAGCCTTACCGTCATCACCATACCAACTGGTTAATCTAGGTAATGGAATTTTTTTCCCATATAAATGAATATAATCCTGTTTCCACAAAATATGTTTGAATTGGATTTTTTTTAAATTTTCAGTTTGGATTGCACTCCAATCTACTTGCTTCAGATCATAAGTGTCATTTTCCAAAAAATACTCTACTGAACGATCACTAATTTTTTGAGGGAAAAACTGAGGTGCGTAGAATAACGCACCATTCGGGATCTGAATAATAAATCCTTGACGTGACTCATCCCATTGACTTGAACACCCATCAACTTCAGGTAACGCAAATGAAAGCGTCTTTATCTGGTTTCCAATTACTGTATCAAATAAATCATTCATTTTAGTGAATCTCAATTTTCAAACAAAAGTAAACGTGATTCATATTTTTCTCATCACTAAAACGTTCAAATTGTGCATGAGTGACATTGAATATTTCATTTTCTTCAGGTTCTAATCCCATTAAAGCATCAAAGATGCTCTCTAATCGAGAAGTTCCACCATAGCAATTACGATCATTACTTACTGCAATAAAATAATGTGTCCCACCCTTAGCTAAAATTTTATTGAATAACTCAAATTGATCAAAACCTTCAATATCCAAAATATTTGAGAAAATATGAATATTCATTTTATCGGTATTAATGCTTAAATGATTTTCCTCAATATCATCTAATTCTTTTGTAAAGGTTTGGATATTTAGATGAGGTAGCTTACATTCAATTATGCTCTTTGCACGTGTTAATGCAATTTCCGAGGGTTCAATCAGTGTGATTTGAGAGATATCTTCCTGTAAACCTGATGTATTTTCAATCAAAAGTAAAGTCGCTAATCCCTGCCCACAGCCATAGTCATATAAGTGCATATCTTGACCATTATTATCACTTAACATTTCAACAATATTTGGTACGACATGACTCCATTGGCGCTGAACCATCAAACCATACGAATACAGATATTGATTTAGTAATGTTGGACAATCAATAATTGCACGACCACGATTTAGGCTTGCTTGAGCATTCATATCTCGACCAGCAATCTGACGTAGTGATGTGAAAGTAAGGCTTTCTGTTGTCATAATCTTTTGTTGTATAGCATTAATAACTACATCATTCATCTTAGTACCCTTTTAAATATCTAATTTATGGGCACATGTTAAATAAATTGATTCGTTAACTTTAAATTTTGGAAGCTTATGTCAGGAACACACAATTCAAATATGTAAATAGAATAAAGTAATGCATATTTAGACCTTAAGAGCTTATCGACAAACGTAAGCTTACGGTATGCCCTTCCAATGCATATTAAATCACTCTATCTTTAAAATTATTAACTACAACAATTTGGTCTTTATCTATCGGTAAAGAGAAAGGTGTACTTCTCCCATTCTGCTTTGGCATAAGACGAGCTGCCAATTCATTACCTAGCTGTTTTTCTAAATGTTTTTTAAGTTTTGACTTGGTACTATCAAAAAAATCCTTGGTTATTTCAATATTCGTATCACTTTCCTTCAACTCATCATAATGAATTAAATATTCTTCAGTAAGTTCACGAATATACTCTTGTTCAGCAAAGCTCATTTCTCCTTTATGAGACCCAGTAGGAGCTTTTAAACCTGCTTTGCCTTGAATTTTATAATCAGCAAACCACATTAGAAGTGCCATTTCACGTGGTGGTAAATCTGCTTTGATAGAATTGTTGACCTGAATATATCGTTGAGTAACATTAATTTCTAAAGATAGTGACTGATTCACCTGGTTTAGTTGCTCTATCACATCAGAAAATTGATAATTATTCATTCTTAATGGGTGAGTAGTTGGCAAAGTATTTCTTAAGCGCACGAAAGGAATATTTGCTAAAAAGACTTTCGCATGTTGTGCATTCAAGTGTTCTTGGGAATTATATTTCCCAACAAAATGTTCATAAGGCGTTGGATAATAAAAATTTGTTGCAAACTCAAAATCTTCTGAAACTAGAATATGGGACATACTATCTTGTGCACGACCATATAGAGATAAGGCATATCCCGCATAAAACCCCATGGTTTTACGCCCACCTGCAATAGAAACATGTACTGTAGAACTCTCATCATCTGTGAACAACTTAATTAGTCGACAAGTTTCATTTGCTGCAAGTTCATTATCATCTAGAGATTTGAGATCTTCTAGCTCTTCACCATTACAAGTGATGACATGGACAGTGGAATCATCGAATTTGATATTGGATAAATAAAAATCTTTCAAAAATTGTTCAAAAACACCATCATTAAAGAGTCGTGATCGAATCTGTATTTTTCCTTTAGAAGTAGTCAAGACATGTATTTCATTGGGCACCCACTTATCAGAGCTTTCAGGATCGACAGCCAAGGCATATAAGGTTTCCGTTATGATCTGAGGAGTCATTCCTGTCACTAAAAATAATATATTTTTTTGCATCCAATTTTACCTATATGCTAATTTGAATGAACTTTTGATTGATAGATCATAATGATGATCTATCTTAATTCTAAAATTTTTCGGGAAAATCATATAGTCCAATACAACACCTTAATTAAATATTTATAATTTTTAGAAAAAATAAAAATTTCACAATCTGTGATATAAATCACACTCATTGGAATTAAAAAATTATGGTGTTTAAAATTAGTAAAAAGCATTATATCTAATTTATAAAATTTTTAACTTTATTTATTGAAAGTACAAGCACCGTTATTATTCATTTCGTTATTTCATTGATCCAACACAGATTTTTATTTTTTCAAATTCAAAAAAAATCAATAAATTACAAACACAAATCCAATCAAAAAGATATAAATCTGAATTAAGAATAAAATTTAACATTGTTAGCCTTTTGTAAAAAACAAAATATATATTTCCATTTATTATCAACACCTAAACCTTTAAAACAAACACAATTTTACTCAAAAATTAAAATGTAACACCTCTGATGTTTTTTAAAACACAAATTATGATATTAATAATAAATCTACTGATTAATTAATGTAGATTAATTCTAATCTTATGAGGTTCAGTAAAATGACTAATCAAAATCAACAGCAGAAAAATCAGCAACAGCAGCAGCCAAATCAACCGCAAAAAAAGCCAGATCAGCAACAACAGCAACAGCAACCAGACCAACCGCAAAAAAATCCGAATCAGCAAAAATAACCGAACCAAAACCAGCAAAATGACCAACACTTTCAACAGAAATAATATTTTTTCATGTTGAATAATATTATTAAATTCTAAAACTCATTCATTAATTAAATCCAACTAAGAATTTTTTTTTGAATTCTTAGTTGGATAGAATTGGAGTTCATTATGACTATCAATGACCATCAAGACGAAAACCCAATCAAGCATGATTGGCGTACAGATTATTCAAACCGCCCATATTACGGCGATATCCAACGAGAACTTCCTGATCTAGATTATGACCGTGATCTTCGTTCAGCCTATGAATTAGGTCAGCATGCCCGAAATGAGCGTGGTACTGATGCACGATTTGAGGATTCAGAAAGTGATCTAAAAGTAAAATGGGTAGAATTAAAGGCTGAATCACGCTTAAAGTGGGAACAAGCCAAACATGCTATTAAAGATGCATGGGACAAAATGTAAGCCAGTATAATGATAATGAGCCTTTTAGGCTCATTATCAGCACATCTAAATAATAATTAAATAGGTGTAAAATGGACTTTATAAAAATACTATTAGCTGATACTACATTTACTTTTGCAGCAGAAATTGTACTTCGTAGTGTCTTGATGTACTTCCTGATTATCTTAGTTTTAAGATTTTCTGGTAAACGTGGTGTTAGGCAACTTTCCATCTTTGAAATCGCAATTATTCTTAGTTTAGGATCTGCTGCTGGCGATGCTATGTTCTATGAAGAAGTTCCCATCATACATGCTGTCATCGTTTTTGCAGTAATTATGGCTTTATATCGCTTAACAACTTATTTAATGATGAAATCCGATGCTATTGAGACCGTATTGGAAGGTCGACCAATATACATCGTCAAAAATGGTTTACTGATTGTTGAGGATATTAAGCAAGAAAAGTATTCATATGATGAGTTCTTTGCTGAAATGCGCCAAAAGAAAATAGAGCATCTTGGACAAGTTAAAATGGCACTGCTTGAGACTGATGGCTGCCTAAGCGTGATCCCATATTCTAAAGAAAATATAAAATGGGGCCTTCCTCTGTTTCCCGATGAATACCAAATCGCAGATCATCATAATGTCGATCACTTTTATTCTTGTATGTTGTGTGGTCAAACCCAACGTTTAAATCATTTAAATGAAGAATGCCCTCGCTGTCAAAATACAAAATGGGCTAAATCCTGTTTGTATTGCGAGGAATATCAAAATTAATAAGGTTTTGTTTTGACTTAGATTAATTCAATATTATTTAAAATGAATAGTTTAAGCGAACAAAAAATACACATTTCTTTACCTTACTCAAAGAGTAAATACTTAAAGTTTATATGGGTATCTTTGATCCAAAAAAGAGTTTTCTGGCAAGTAACTCATATTCGATTGTAGATAACCTATTAAATTGTGTAAGCACAAAATATCCGTCAACAAATAAGCCATTAACTTACGTGAAAATAAATACTTATTTTCATAAAACGTTATAAAGCAAATGTATAAGAGAATGTGATATGAAAGAACCAAATACACCAAAAATTGACCAGCTTTCTGAGGAAGCATACGTGGATCCTATAGGTAAAACTCTTACCACTTCTTTAGGTGTTCCCGTAGCTGATAATCAAAATAGTCTAAAAATTAATGAGAAAGGCCCTACTCTTCTCGAGGACTTTCTTCTAAGGGATAAACTTATTCATTTTGATCGTGAGCGTATTCCAGAACGTGTTGTACATGCTCGAGGGGTCGGTGCTCATGGTTACTTTCAAGCTTATACCGGTAATGAAAAATGGACTAAAGCCAAGTTCCTAACGGACACAAATAATCAAACCCCTATCTTTGTCCGTATTTCTACAGTTCAAGGTGGGCGAGGTTCGGCTGATGTCGTTCGAGATGTACGAGGTTTTTCTATAAAATTTTATACTGAAGAAGGAAATTATGATTTGGTGGGGAATAATATCCCTGTCTTCTTCATTCAGGATGCTATTAAATTTCCGGACTTTGTTCATGCAGTAAAACCAGAAGATGCCAATGAAGTTCCAACTGGTCAATCTGCCCATGATACTTTCTGGGATTTTATTTCTTTAAATACCGAAGCATCACATATGACTACTTGGATAATGTCAGATAGAGCAATTCCAAGAAATCTACGCTCTATACAAGGTTTTGGCGTTCATACATTTAGATTGATTAATAAGAATAATGAAGCATTCTTAGTGAAATTCCATTGGACTCCAAAGCAAGGGGTAGCTCAAGTCGTCTGGGATGAAGCCCTAAAAATTAATGGCAAAGATCCCGATTTTCACAGACGTGATCTGTGGGATGCTATTGCGCGTGGCAATTACCCGGAATGGGAATTAGGCGCACAAATTTTCTCTGAAGAAGATGCAAAACAATGGGACTTTGATGTCTTAGATGCTACAAAATTAATCCCAGAAGAACTTGTACCTGTCACTCCACTAGGTAAATTTGTTTTAAACAAAAATACAGATGATTTTTTCGCAGAAACAGAACAAGTGGCTTTTAGTCCTGCAAATATTGTCTCAGGTATAGATTTTAGTAACGATCCCCTTTTACAGGGACGGCTATTTAGCTATACGGATACTCACTTACACAGACTAGGTACGGTAAATTTTAATCAAATTCCAATTAACAAACCCGTTTGTCCTTTTCATACGAATAGACGAGGTGGTTATGCTAATCACGAAGTTTATAAAGGAAAGGCAAATTATGAACCTAATTCTGTTGATGAAAATTGGCCAAGAGAATCACCTAATGACAGTGGTGCCTTCAAGACACATCCTGAAGAAGTACAAGGCAGCAAACTAAGAGTTCGACCAGAAAGTTTCGCTGATCATTTCTCGCAAGCCACAATGCACTACCATAGTTTGGAAAAACATGAACAACAGCATATTAAGGATGCATATTCTTTTGAATTATCTAAGGTTAAATCGGAAGATATCCGCAGACGTGTAGTTTACGCTGTCTTAGCTAATATTGACTTGGACTTAGCTGAATATGTTGCGAAAGAGTTAGGTATTAAAACTCCCCCTAAACAGCAAGATAGTCTGCACCAACCCGTAATTGCATCTTCGAAAAGATTAAGTACCTCATCTTTTCCTGCATCTGATATTAAACAGCGAAAAATTGCCTTGCTCGTTCATAACGGTGTAAATGCGTCATCAATAGATGATATTAAAATATGGGCTGAAGCAGAAAAAGCTATTGTGGAAACTTTAGCACCGAACGCAGCCCCTGTTAAATCTAGTGATGGCAATGAAATACCAGTAGATGGAAGACAAAATGGCGAGCCTTCAGTGACTTATGATGCCGTAATCGTGATTGATGGGAATAATTTAGAAGTATTTAAGGCTGATGGAGTTTCTAAACATTATGTATTAGAGACATATAAACATCTCAAGCCCATTGTTTTCTTGGGTGATAAATGCGCTTTAATAGATGAGTTTCAGCTCACTAAGGATGCAGCTCTATTCTCTACACAAAATTTTAAAGAGATCCAAGATCAATTCAAACAAGCTATTCAAAATCACCGTTTGTGGGATAGAGAAAAAGTTGTCGCAGCTATTCCAGCATGAATTTATTTGAGATTAAAAGTAGTGTAAGCATTTGATTTCAAAAAGCCCTCGTCGAGGGCTTTTTGATCTACTTTTGCTCTTTAAGTGGATTCTCAGGCTCTTCATTTGGTTTTTTCTGAGGATCTGGATTCTGATAGGTTTTCTGATCACCCTTGTCATCGTTTGATTCTTTTTGAGGTTTTGATTCTGGATTTTGCTTATTAATCATGTCGGTTCCATCACGTGAAATACTATAATAATAGATATGACATCAGGCTCTATCTATCAATAATAGATATGTTACGCAATACTACCCTGTAAATAATTAGCACCTTAAATTCATTACTATTTCCCTAAACTATTATGCATTGATCACACCTGATAGTTATAGGTGGCTTTGTTGCACAAACCTACCGATAAAGTCCTATTCAGCAATATAATTTATAAATGAATAAGCCTACACCTAAAATTTATCGTACAACCAATTGGTCATCCTACAATTGCGCTTTGATCAATCGTGGCAATTTGACAATTTGGTTTGATCTGAATACTAAGTGGCATGCACAATCACAAGGCAAACAAGGTCGAAATCAAACCTATTCTGATATAGCAATTCAGTGCTGTTTAATGATCAAATCTCTATTTCGACTTTTTTTAAATATGGTCACAGGCTTTATACAAAGCCTTATTAAGCTTAGTGGGTTAAGTTGGACAGCACCAGATTACTCCACCCTCTAAAGACGGCAAAAACATATTGATATTGCAATCAGCTATCAAAAAAATCATGAAGGACTATATCTATTAGTAGACTCAACTGGCCGTAATTTTTGGTGAAGGTGAATGGAAACGCAAGAAACACCAACCTGAATATCGTCGGCAATGGCGTAATCTGCATATTGGTATAGATGCTCAAACCCTTCAATTATGTACACTACAACTGACCAAAAATAATGTCAGTAATTCACAAATTCTTCAGGATTTACTTAATCAAATCCCATCTGATGAGCAGATTAATTCTGTCTATATAGATGGATCATATGTTACAAAATATTGTAGACAAGTGATTTCAGATCGACAAGCACATGCCATGATTCCATAAAGAAAGAATGAAAATGCCATGCAAAGATAAGAAAGTGAGATGCATGGAGCGAAATGAGTTATTTAAAACAGTTAAACGTCTAAGAGGAGCACTTTGGAAAAAGTGAGTCTGGTTATCATCGGCGAAGTTTGGTCGAAACCAAGATAAATTGCATCAAATTATTAGGCGATAAACTCTGCTAAAGGAATTTTGACAGCCAAGAAAATCAGATCCATGCAAGCGTAGCCGTATTAAATAAATTTACAGAATTATGTAGTCTTCATACATAAGTTGTAACTTAAATTTTAGTAACTTAGGAAAACTTTACCTTCAAAGACTTTATGTAACAAAACCCCTTAAATTAAAAAATCAACGATAAGATTTTCTTTATTTCAATAGCTTATTTTCCTACGGGATAGCCTTGTTCAAGCCAAGCCTGATAACCGCCCCGAACAGACTTCACATAAGTAAATCCCATATTTTGTAATGTATCTGTTGCTAATGCTGAACGGCCACCCGTGCCACAGATCAAATATATCGGCTGATCTTTAAGGTATTCCAGTGCCTGCTGAGTATCGCAATGATGACTGGCTAAAGGATGCTGTTGAATTCTCATTTCCAAAACACCACGAGGATAATTCACCGCTCGGTCTATTGCTGCCGCCTGAAATTCATCCGGTTCCCTGATATCAATCAGAATGGTTTTATGGTTTTTCATCGCTTCAAACAGTTCAGCTACACTCACTTCCTGAATCCGGCTTTTCGCATTCAGAATCAATTGCTCTGCAGTTTTCATCATTTTCATTCTTCCTCGTGCATCATATTCATATTTTATAAACTAGGGTCAGGTAGATTAAAAGCTGTTTAGCTTCAATGCCCAACCAGCTTGTTTCAACCCTGTTGATACGATCAGGCTATGCAAACCTTAGTTTTGCTAACGTCTTCTCATATGCTACCGCTGTTTAGATATCAAGCCAGATGAGACAGATCATATCCAACAGGCATCAACTCAGGCATTTTTATCTAGACAGCGTACAGAACTACCCCATGAGTGCGGAATAGATTAAATACATCGCCACCCCAACCACGGTGGTGGCAAATATTTTCTGTACTTTGTTACTGTCAATCCGATGCATCAGACTGCGTCCAATCAACATCCCCACAGTACAGGCCAGGACAAAAGTCAGCGTGACCGAAACAGGATATTGAAATCCATCCAGCACATGGGCATAAATACTGACCCCGCCAATCAGGAAAATAATCATCAGGGAAGTCGCAACGATACTGCGCATATCCAGGTCTGTGAATTTACGCAGGGCTGGAACAATGACAAATCCCCCACCCACACCAAGCAAACCGGTCAGTAAACCCGCCACGACACCAATACCGGCGAGGAACGAGGCAGTTTTGGCATCCCAGATCAGGCGACCAGTGGTTTGATTGACCTTGCACGGTGCATTTCCATGATCATGGACTTTATTAAAGAAGATCCGGTAAGCCACAATCAGCATCACTAAACTGAAAGCCAGTGTCAGCCAGACCGGAGAAACAATAGCAGCCAGCTGCACCCCGTAACGTGCAGAAGGAATACTAATGAGAGCAATCCAGAGCGCAGCACGATAACGCACAATACGCTTGAATAAACCCTCGAACGTTCCGACCAAAGTGGACAGCGTGACTGCAATCAATCCCACCGGCGCAGCTTGGGCCACGGTCCAACCCTGACTCGCCATAAGTGCGGGTACAGCCAGAATACCGCCACCGGCACCGGTTAAACCCAGCAAGCCACCAATTGCCAATCCTTCCAGTATTAATGCCCACATCGCCCTCTCCCTTATCCACAAAAATGATTCAATAAAGGTTGAACTTTTTGTTGAATCACGATACAAGCTTATTTGAAGTAGTTAAGAGGAAGCTTGAGGTAAGAAACACCGTTTTGTTCTGGCTCAGGAAACTGTCCTGCTTTCATATTGATCTGAATCGCCGGTAGAATCAGCTTAGGCATACTCAGTCCTGAATCCCGCTGATTTCGCATCTGAGCAAATTCAGCTTTACTGATTCCCTGATGAATATGGATATTCTGTTTTTTCTGCGTCTGTATATCAGATTCACACACATACGATTCACGTGTTTCAGGCAGATAGTCATGACATAAAAAGACCCGGGTATCTTCTGGCAACTGAAACAGGCTTTGCACCGAATCATAAAGCTGTTCTGCGCTGCCTCGCGGAAAATCACAACGTGCTGTACCATAATCTGGCATGAACAACGTATCACCCACAAAAACCGCATCGCCAATCACATAACTCAGGCAAGCAGGCGTATGTCCCGGTGTTGGAATGTTATAGGCTTTCAATGTTCCAATTTGGAACGACTCATGATCTTCAAATAAATAATCAAAGAGCTGCTGGGCATTCCATTGTTTAATATCCAGATGATAAATCGCGCCAAAAGTTTCCTGAACAATACCAATTTTCTGGCTCATGGCAATTTTGCCACCCAGTTCTTCTTTGAGATATTGCGCTGCAGTTAAATGATCAGCATGGACATGGGTTTCGAGAATCCACTCGACCGTTAAACCCTGCTCTTTAATATAGGCAATAATTTTATCGGCATGAATAGTGGATGTACTTGCTGATGCCGGATCATAATCCAGAACGCTATCAATAATGGCGCAGGCTTTGGTCGCCGGATCACGTACAACATAACTGAAGGTATTGGTATCTTCGTGAAAAAAATCTTTTACTATAGGTAAATTTGACATCGTTAAGCTCCTGACCATTTACGGTGAATCCATACACCCACCAGCATTGCTACAATAAAATAGAGCACTTGATAGTGGCCCAAACCGATCAAAGTGAAACTTGGCGCCGGACAGATGCCGGCAATGCCCCAACCTGCACCAAATAAAACCGCACCCGTGATCAGCTTCTTATCTATCTGATTATTTTTAGGTAAATCAATAGGTTCATTAAATACTGTTTTCGGTTGCGCCGTACGTAATGCTTTCTGGAAGGGAATAAAGGCCACAGTAATCGCGCCCATCATCACAAAGGCCAGACTGGCATCCCAATCGCCAAACAGATCCAGGAAATCGAGTACTTTTTCCGGATTGGACATGCCCGATACCATCAATCCCACAGAGAACAGCGCACCAAATAAAAAGGCAAACAGATTTTTCATTTTAGAATGCTCCTGTGATATGACGGATAATATAAACAGCGACAAAACCTGCAAACATAAAAGTCATGGTCGCGATGATAGAACGCTTAGACAGCCGACTAATGCCACAAATTCCGTGACCACTGGTACAGCCCGAACTCAAACGTGTCCCAAAGCCTACCAGCAGACCTGCCACAATCATCATCAATGGGCTGGCATTCAATTCGATTTCAGGTTGTACAAACAGACCATAAATAAACGGTGTAATGATCAAGCCTGATAAAAACCAGATCGCAGGCGTTTTAAATACGGTTTTTGGGTTTAATACCTGCCCAACCAAACCACTGATTCCTGCAATACGGCCATTGACATAAAGATAGCCAACCACGGAAAGCCCGAGCATTAAGCCGCCAATAAATGCGATGAGGAAGTCATGCATGATGAATTAATCCCTATACAATATACTTTTTTATATTATATAATATAAAATATTAATCAAGCAGTTTTATGGTAAATTATGTAAACTGCACGGGCTACATCAAAAGTTGTGAGGACATTTATGGATATGATTGCTGAAAATGCCAAAATTGATTTTTCTCAAGTCGATTTCGTCAGCCAATGCCTGAAAGTTTTGGCCAATCCTGATCGCCTGAAAATCTTATGTGTCCTGGTGGATGGGGAAATGAATGTTCAGGAAATTGAAGAATCCACTGACATTCATCAACCTACACTTTCACAACAACTGACTGTCCTACGTAAGGCTGACATGGTCAGCACACGACGTGAGGGTAAACAGATTTTCTATCGTCTGAGTGATCCCAAGGTCTTAAGTTTGATGCAAAAGCTGTACGAGCTGTATTGTGCGAATTAATCCGCTTAGTACAGCCAAAAAGAAATGATCAGAAGCAGTAAACCTTTGTTTTTTTAAATACTCTTAATATTGAAAAATCTTGTACTCATTTTTTCTCTAGATTAGATTTAGTGAACTAAATCTGAAAAATATTTTATTCAAATTACACAGGGTTATAATTTATCGATTTACAAGTTTGTTCTTATATCGTGCTAGAATTTTGATGTCTACTCAATGTTTTGAACTGCTTTTACCAGAAGAGTGATCTACATTCCGGCTCATTCCATCTCGTGTTTGGAATCACTCTGAATTCTCCCATCCACCAAATTAATGGTTCGATCACAGGTCGCCGATAATCTAGGATCATGAGTCACCAATAAGACTGCACAGTCATGTTCGCGATGTACTTTACGAAATAATTCAAACATTTCCGCAGCAGTTTGAGTATCCAGATTACCTGTCGGTTCATCGGCCAACAATAGTGCAGGCTGAGTAATCAGTGCACGTGCAATCGCTACGCGTTGCTGCTGCCCTCCAGAAAGCTCATTGGGTTTACGGTCAGCGAACTTATCTAACCCTACAGCGGCCAATAACTCATGGGCATATTGCAACGCAGATTGATCTGGCTTACCTTGCTTCAGCATTAATGGCATGAGTACATTATGTAAGGCAGTAAAAGCCTGTATAAGATGATGGAACTGAAACACAAAACCTATACTATTGCCTCGTAATGCTGTCCGAGCCGTATCATCCATACGGCTTGTAGCCTGCCCCAACAAGTACAACTCACCACGACTAGGCTGATCTAATAAGCCGAGAATATTCAGTAAAGTACTTTTGCCTGAACCAGAAGGACCAATTAATGCAGCAAAGTCATTCCGTTGAATACACAGGTCAATTCCATGTAATACCTCCACTTCATTAGGCTGCCCAACATTGTAAGACTTTCGCAATGCTTCTAAACGCAGTACTTCCTGAGATGGATCAAACATGACGAATTGCCTCCACAGGATCAAGTGCAGCAGCCCGACGGGATGGTATTGCAGCAGCCAAAATACCTGTCACTGTCGCCAAGAATAATGCCGACAAGATAAGCTTGATTGAAATCGAAATATAAAACAAGCCGGGACCAAACTGATTAAATCCCCAGATCAAACCATAACTGACTACACTACCAAGCATCGAACCAAGCAGACCAAAAATTGCTCCCTGAAACAAGAAAACTCTTAAAATTTGTGCTTGTGTCGCCCCCGTCGCACGTAAAATACCGATTTCCCGAGTCCGTTGCACCACACTCACCGACATCACACTGGCAATGCCAAAAGCGACTGAAATCCCTACAAAAACAATAATCATGTTTGTAGAAAGACTTTGAGCAGTAATCGCATTCATTAATTGAGCATTGGTTTCAATCCAGCTTTCTGCTTTTAATCCTGTCAGGCGTCCAACTTGTGAGGCAATTTGATCCGCCTGAAAAATATCCTGAATCGTCAGATCAATCACGGTCACGCCGCCCGGCAAATTAAGTAAAGATTGCGCCTGTTTCAAATCTAGATAGACATAGCGCGCATCCAATTCACGCACGCCCAGTTCAAATATCCCAGAGATATTCACCACCGCATTTTTCTGTTGCCCAGTATCTAACCTTAATTTGCTCCCGACTTCCACACCCAAATCTTTGGCCAATTGACGCCCAATTAATACATTATCCGCACTGACCCGTAATTCACCACTCACCATATATTGCTTTAACGGAATAATTTGTTGATAACGTTCAAGATTGATACCAACCAAAGCAACCGATTGAATCGCCTCTCCACGCTGTACAAATGCAGGACCAGAGATCACAGGAGAAACCGCCGTCAACACGGGCAACTGATCTAAAGTCTCAGTAATCTGCTGCCAATTATTAATAGAGCGTAAGCGTTGCGCACGCTGATCTTCTTGTAACAACTGAAGTGTTCCTGCTGCTGGTGGCACAATGTGATTCACCTCATCTGGTGAAAGCAAACGAATATGCGCCTGCGTCCCTAAAGTCCTTTCTACAATATTCGATTGTAAGCCCTGAATTAAGGCGCTAATGAACACAATGACTGCCACCCCCACCGCGATGCCAATGGTAATCATCATCGACTGTGTGCGACCCTCTCGCAGAAAACTGATTGCAATAGTCCACTCTGTCCAAAGTCGCCCAAAAAAGTTTTTCAATCGAATTTCACCGGTAATTCGTTTTTGCTATTTGTCGGATCCGTTTGACTCTGCAGAACACGTTTAGTTTGCTCTATTCGGACACGAGTTCCATCTTTAAGCACTGATTCTGCATCGGTAAGGACGTGATCACCTTCTTTCAATCCAGCTACAACTTCCGACATGACCAAACCACGTAAACCCAGTGTGATGGGATGACGTTGAATTTTTCTATCTCTTACTAAAATAACCATAGCCTTGTTTCCACTTATACTGCTTAAAGCATCATTTGGAATGACCAGGGTTCGCTCGCGCTTGTTGGTTTCAACATTTACCGATACCGTCATGTCTTGACGCAAAAAATCAGGGACTGGATCAACTGTTAATCGAACGTCTATTGTGCCACGTTGAGCATCAATACTTGGGGCAATAAAATTAATATGGGCAGGAAAAGGTTGATTTGGATAGGCATCCGTAATCACTGCTGCTTTTTGTTGTAAAGCCAGCAGTGGTAAATTTCGCTCATCAAATGGCACTCGTATTTCAGTCGCACCATCCAGTGCAATAGTGAAGAGAGTCTGACTCGGTTGTACCAAATCCCCTGGCTCAACATTACGGGTTAAAATAATACCTGAAACTTCTGCGCGAATTTTGGTCTTGGCGAGTTGCGCTTGTAATGCAGCGAGTCGTTCACGTAATTTTGTCTCTTCAACTTTATCTCGGGCAAGTGAAGCAACTTTTAATCGAGCTGATTCCAAATTATTACGGGCGAGTTTTTCTGCCTCTATCGATTTCTCCCTTTCCTCTGCTGATAATATTCCTAATTCGGTATTTCGTCTGCGTACCGCCTCTCTTTGAGCCTGTTCTAATTGCACTTTGGCATTCGCTAAATCGACTTCTGCTTGCGGACGTCTAGTGGTTGCGAGTTCCTTTAATTCAGCTTCTGCCTGCCGCACCTGCGCTGAAATTTCATCAGATTTCAGTACTAAAAGAACATCCCCTCGAGAGACCCGATCTCCCTCTTGAACCAAGCGCTCAAGAACAACCCCTGTAATTTCACTACCAATCTGAGTCCGAGATACTTTCTCTACCCGTCCTGAAGCAACAACTGTCTGAATCAATGGACTAGATACGACTTCATAACTAGGTAACAATGGTCCTTGCCACCAGCGATATGTGGCAAAACTGACGAGCAAAACCAGTAGTATGATCATGATCCAAGGCTTATAACGGGTAACAAGCAATTCCATTCTCCAAGCCAGATTAAAGAAAAGTTTTTGAATTGAATAATTAATGTCTAGTTAAATATATATGAAAATTTAGTTACAACACACCAAATTAAAAAAGCACACCATTTTTATTAAATTATTTTCTCTTACTGTTATAATTTTTTCATAATATTGATTAAAACAAACAAACAAACAAACAAACAAACAAACAAACAAACAAACAAACAAACAAACAAACAAACAATAAACCTATATTTTTATATATTTCATAATTTTATATAAAATAATAACACGTTTTAGACTTTAACATTCCAGCTATCAATAACGTAATACATAGCCATATTTAGTAAAGTAGCTGTGATGGTGACAATTGAACTCACTATTTAAACCAATGAAAAATCTCTGAATTTGAATTGTGTATTAACCCTTAAAAACCCAAATCAAGAAAGGTGCTCAAATGAGCACCTTTCTTGATTTTATACGCTTTCAATAAAGACAATTAATTTTAATAAACTTCTTTTATCTTGAAAATTTACACCAATACCGTATTTAGTTGGATTTTCATCACATTGTGATTGACTACTTTTAGGAAATTGAGCAAATGCTGAATTCATATTACCCATTTCTTCAAAACTAAACTCAATATTTTCGAACGAAAGTAGATCTTCTTTAAGAGCAATAAAACATGGATGTATCATTAACCGCAATGGTTCTGGATTTCGTTTTTGAGTATCTAATAAACGTTTCACATAGATGTACTGCCCATTCTTCAATTGAAATTCATAAGCATATTCTCTAGTATTCGTTTCTTTGATACCCCATTCCTTTATTGCATCATATATTTCTTTACAGCTTAAATATCTCATTTTCTAACATCAATAAAATAAAACTATAAATCAGTTAATGGTTGATCACGAAGAAGAGCTTTTCGCTGCTTCCAGTCTGGTAAATATTGGTTCATGTAAGCTAAAAATTCATCATTGTGAGTACGGACGAATAAATGCACCAATTCATGCACTACAATATATTCCAAGCATTCATAAGGTTTTTTAGCTAACTCAAGATTAAATAATGTTCGAGCCGTATCAGTATTACAGCTTCCCCATTTTGTTTTCATCTTTCGAATACCATAGGCAGAAATCGTAACCTGCATTTTTTCTTGCCACTCGAGCAGCAATTCATCTAAAGCTGTCTTTAGCTCTGCTCGGTAAAAATCATCAATTACTTTACGACGATTATCTACCGAAGAATTCGGGTTTACATATAGATCCAACCATTGACCATGCTTATTTATGTAATGCTTACCAGATCGCTCGATAACATTTAATCTGTAATGCTTACCCCACAAATAATGACTTTCGCCACTCATTATTTCACGCTTAGATTGCCTTCTCTGCTCATTAAAATCTGCCTGTTGCTTTTTAATCCAGGCTAATCGCCCAATGACTGCCATTCGCACTGCTGTTTCAGACATATTTAAAGGTGCAGAAACTCGTACATCCCCTAAAGGAGGATGTACGGTAATATTCAGATTTTTAACATCTTTATGATTTACTTCAATATGAATTGAGCCAATCTTTAAAGTTGAGATCAATGATATTCCTGATGCTTTTGCGCAAGCGTTAAATAGGCTATTAGAACATTTTTATCATTAATACCCAATTCTCTACTTAAACCTCTGAGCAAAATTTTCTCTTTTGCATCATCACCCACCCATGCAGCCAATTTGTTGGATTGGATGGCTTTATCAATCTTTTGCGTTAATTCGATATTTTTACCAAAGTTGTCGAATAATGCTTGTTTACCTGGAGTATTGATTCCCTCGGGATAATCATTCCGTCCTGCTGGCTGGGCCACTTTTCGTGTGAGATCGCGTATTTTCTCAAGATACTCTTTATAAGCCATTGCATTCTTACGTCTGAGCTCAATGATTTCATTAAGTAAAACAGACATTTGGTCGTAGTAAATTGGATTTACGGGATTCTCTTCTACGATCTTTTTACGGACGTTATTTTCAATTGCCTCAGCCATTGATTCAGGATTTCTTCTGATGTTTTCAGGTACACCCTTAAAATCATCATCGCCTCTTAGAATTAGATCAATTAACCCAAACTCTTCAAACTTAATGACTTCTTCGCTGCTTTCTGCCTGGATGTACATATCCAGTAACTGACGCATTGCAGGCTCATAGACCTTCATGTCAACAGCATCACCGCTATGTGCTTTTATTTCTTTGCTTACATTTTCAAAGAACTTTACATCCACTTCTAAATCTGTAATTTCCTGTGATTTATATCCCGCTTCTGGTAACTCATTGGCAATGCTAGCGTAGCTGCGCAATAGTTTATTCACCGCCTTATATAAAGCTAAGCGCAACGACTCTTTTTCCTTTATTTCTTCAGAATTCAATCCAGATTTACCGCAGAAATAATGTTGATAGTCTTGACTCAACCGAGGTGCAGGCACAGGTTCACATAATGCTTTGACTACTTCGAGAGCCGTATCCAAATCTAAACGTGCAGACTGAATACGATCTTTCAGTAATCCATCTACATCTTCTTTGTCATATCCATCTAAGGCTTCAGATGTATAATCTTTAATAGTCTTATCAATGGATTTAAAAAGGTCTTTATAGTCAATGATATAACCATACTCTTTATCATCAGAATCTAGACGATTCACACGACAGATCGCTTGGAATAAGTTGTGATCTGCCATCGATTTATCAATATATAGATATGTTGCTGACGGTGCATCAAACCCTGTGAGTAATTTATCAACTACAATGAGCAGACGCATTTGACCAGGTTCTTCAATGAATTTTTTCTTTACCTGTTTTTCGAACTCTTCAACTAAATTCCCCACTTGATCTGCTGGCTTTTCAAAGTAGTCTGCCAACATTTGGCGATAAATATCATACTTGGCTAGTTTTTCTGTTAGTCCAGCCCCTGATTCTTCGCATTTAATACTCGCAGCTGTAGGTTGGTAGCTGGTCACAATTGCGACTTTACCTTTTAAGTCTGTGTCATTAAATAGTTTATAGGCAGTACATGCTTGATAAACACTTGAACAGACAAGCATGGCATTTCCTCGCCCATCCATAAGCCTAGGACGAGTATCCATATCCATCAAAATATCAGCAACAATCTGCTCCTGTCTCGAACGGCTTGAAAGTACCTTCTGCATCGTCCCCCACTTCTGTTTAAGTAAGGTTTTGCCTAAAGGGGATAATTGTCTGGTCTTAGCTTCAAACCATTCATCTACTTTCTTCTGTGATGTAATGCGTTGGTCAATATCTCGCGCTTCATAACGAATATCGAGAACTACACCATCTTCAACCGCTTCATTAAATTTATAGGTATGGATATAAGAGCCAAACACTTCAATGGATTTTTTCTTATCCTTTTTCATCAGTGGCGTACCTGTAAAACCAATAAACATGGCTTCAGGTAAAATCAATTTCATAGCTTCATGCAATTTGCCTGATTGGGTTCTATGACATTCATCCACGAACACAAATAAATCGCCTTTAGCTTTAAAATCATGCGGTACGGCTTTTTTCATTTCTTCGATAAAATCCGCTGAAGATGCTACATCATCCTCTTCATCGTCAACCTGGCGACCAAACTTATGTACTAAAGAACAAATCAGCCAAGGATTGGTTGTGTTTAAGGTATGGATCAGATCAGCACCACTACGCGTCCGATAAATGGCTTCCTCAACCCCACCAAAAACTTTTTCAATCTGTTCATCAAGTTCAGTACGGTCAGTAACAATTAATACACGGCTATCAGGTACATTCTCTCGAATCCATTTGGCTAACCAGACCATGGTTAAGCTTTTACCAGAGCCTTGCGTATGCCAGATGATACCGCCTTCTCTTGTTGCAATTCTTTGTTTTGCTACTTCAATACCGAAGAACTGATTATGACGACAAGTCTTCTTAATGCCTGCATCGTAGACAATAAAATCATGAATTAGCTGTAAAAAGCGTTCTTTATTGCAGATGCGACTCAGATGATAATCGAGCTTATTTGAATAAGGATTTTCTAGTTCTTCTTTCCACTCAAGATAGTACTTCTCTGCCGTCTCGATCGTGCCGTAACGTAAACCTTGCGTGTCATTACCCGCCATCACCAACTGCATCGTCGTGAAGAAATCACGAATGAAGTCTTTTTTCTGGTTATCTAGGTTTTGGCGAATACCTTCTGTTAACCCTACAGTTGATCGCTTAAGTTCAATCACGCCCAAAGCAATACCATTTACATAAAGAACGACATCAGGTCGTTTCTTATATTCACCTTGAACAGAGACTTCTTCTGCTACGGCAAAGTCATTTGCTTCTGGATTTTGCCAGTCAATGAGCCAAATGGTTTGATTTTGCTCGCCAGCACCTTCTTTATCTTTTACACCATAACGTAATAAGCGATAGACATCTTTATTGGCATAATAAAGCTTTCGACCTTCCCCTAATGCTGATGCAGCATCAATTTGGCGGAATGCCTTTTGTATTAATACACCACTGATACCACGTTTTTTTAGCCATGCTTTTAGATCTTGCTCACGAATATTTTTATTATTTAGGTCATGTAAGTTTCCTAAATAACGATAACCCAAATCATTTTTAAATAATTGAACTACACGGTCTTGTGTGACACGTTCACGCTGTCCGACTTCACTCATTACCCTTACCCTAATCTTTAATACTTATGCGTTCACTGTGTCTTTGTATTCTATTGAAAATTGATATTGATCGAGTCGCTGATCATTGAATCGCCATACATCTAATGCAAGATCCAACATAATCTTTTGACGATCAATGATGGCTTGTTTAGACCAGTTTTCAAAAATGTAGTTTTTGTCATCTTTAAAACGAGTGATGGCTGTCTGTTTACCAATGTTATATTTGTGATCGAGTAAGTTCACGGTCAATAGGTTAGATTTTGCATATTCTTGCTGCTTCTGCTCAAACCAATTGGTTGTGAGGTCATTCATTTTATTGATTGCCTGATTGATTACGCTTTCCAATAAAGTAACGTTGCCCAACTTATAGATGGTGTTGTTATATTCCGCTTTATCCAAAAATTCTTCTGGCAACACCTCATCTTTTGGTGTTTGTGGGAAAATGTGCTCAATTTCTAATTGACCAATTTGTTTAAAATTAAACTCCGTTAGACCAGCTTGTGTACGTGCCTGATTTTCTAATTGACCTAAGATAAAACGCTGACGATATTGTGGGTTATAGCCATCGTGACGGATATTTAAGAATTTGAATTTTAAGTTATCTAAGCGTTCTAACACATACGGCACAATTGTTTTTTCGACAGCCTGTTGAATCTCTTCTATTGTCGTTTTTCCACGGAACGAGACCACCCAATTGGCAAATGAGTGCTCATTACTTTTACCTAAGATGCCCACTGTATTGGTGACAAAGTAGAAACTTTCAATTTGCTGAGCTAAATAATCAATAGCTGCTTTATCCGCATTTTTTGACAAAGCCAAGAGCATGACCAAATGTTGTCGAGCTTTATATTTATTAATAAAACCAATATGTGTCACATGTGGATAGTTACTACCATCGCTCAAGCGTTTAGTTGCATTGACTAAATCTGCATAGCGTTGTGCCATAAATTCTATTTCTTTAACCAACTCAATCGGATGAGTTTCGTACTTCAGGATCGCTTTACCTGATTTTGTGATAATCCAGTTGTAGATATCATCTTCACGTAAAATACCGTTGTGGTAACGTGCCATCATAAAGTAACGTAGGAAACGTAGTGGATTTTCATCTTCTCCACAACGTAATAACGCTTCATTAATTTTTTTCCATGTTTCCTTAATGGTACTAAACTGACTTTCATTGGCTTGTCTAAACAATAAGTTTTTGACCAAGTCCATCGCATTTAAGCTTGCACCACGCTGGTTAATGGTTTCAAAGATTTTGAGTGCGCTACCGATATCTTCAGATTCGATAAGCACTAACTCAATTTTATTATAAAAATACTTTGCAAACTTAGTTAGGTTACTTACCCCTTTTTGCAAAAAATTTTGCAGATAACTATAAATTTGATTATACGCTGCACGCATCTTTTGAATTGATGCAGTGTCTTCACCTGTATATATTTCTTTTTTAATTAATTTATCGAGAAAATCTTTACTTTCCTCATACTGTAATTCTAATCTAACTAGAAGTTGTTCGGTGTCTGAATCAAAACTATACAATAGCTTCTTGACGGTACTTAAATGCTCCTTTTGTATATCATTTAAGGTTGATTCTTGAGTTGAGAGTAAATCTCGAATTGCGCACAAGGTTAATGTAATGGTGGTCAGACGTTGCTGACCGTCAATCACATCGTACTTATTTTTGTTTTTAACAATGATAATTGAACCAATAAAATAGCTTTCTTGTTGATCTGCATTTTCATCGTATTCATTATCAATATCTGTTAAAAACTGCTCGACCTGATCATCTGCTTTCCATACGTATTCACGTTGATAGTCAGGTACGAGAAAGAAATAGTCCTTTAATTTTTCAATCGATTTTACTTGTGCTTCAATTTTCATATTTACCCCCAAATATTTTTTAACCGTAACCTTAAACCAAGCGAGTTTTACCTGTTAAAAGCTCTTGCATCATGCCTTGTTTAAGTAAACTCACCTTATTCAACTTTATTTTTAATTTCTCTAACTCTTTATCAATATCTATAAAAATCCTACTGATTTTTAATTGCTCATTGATTGCTGGTAATGCAATTTTCAAATTTGCATATTGATTACCATTTATTCCAGGCTGTCCACTTCTCATAGAGTTAGTTGCAATCCAATCCCAATATTCTTTAGTTTGAAAATATAATGATAAGTACTTAGAGCATAATAAATTTGAAGCAGGAGAAATCTTGATTAAGAATCCTGCATAAATTAATTCGCCATCATCTTCATCATACAAGTAAGACTTTCCAACACTGGCACCTGTACGGGCTAAAACAATATCGCCTCTTTCTAAAATATAATTTTCAGATAAAGGACTATTTACACCCACCTTCTCTGTTGGGCTAAATTTCCCGTCCTCATTAATATCTGTAATACGAATATATGTTGGTAAATTACCCAATAGTGCAGTTGCCGCTGCATTTATTCCATATTTGGGCTGAGATTTTAATAAACTTCTTAAAGGATAAATCTCCCAATCCTCAGGAATCTGACCTAACTCACTATCTTTATAACCCTTAGGCGTACCATCTTCACGCAACGCAAATTCTGGCAAACGAGTTTTACCTGTTAAAAGCTGTTGCATGGTGGCTGTTTTAATCGCTTGCTTTTTCTCAATGAGTTTTTCAAGTTCAGAAATTAAAGTATCAATATCAGAAAGGGCTGTGGCTATTTTTTGTTGTTCTTCCAATTTTTTAGGAAAAATAAGTTCCAGCTTCTTCAACACCTCTTGATTAATATTTGTATTCGCGCTTACAGTACTATTTGAAATAACTTGTTTTCTAAAGTAATTTGCATTAAAACAATATTTTTTAAAACCTAGATCCAATAAATTTCCATCGGAACGAAATCTTATTAAGAACCCTGAAAATACTGTTTCTAACAAATTATCAGTGATTACAGCAGTTAATCCAACCCCAGAAGGTTTGACAGATGAACGGATAAATAAGACATCACCTCTATTCAAAGAATACTCTTTTCTGTCTAATTCAGTTGAATTTATCAGTTCAAAACTAACTGTTTTATCAATAGAAATTTTACCAAAGACATCCATTAAATTTACAAAGGGCTTACCAAAACCAAATTGGTTAGCATCTTTATTAATGCCATTTTTGAATTTACCTAATTCACCTAAACATAAGACAGACCAATCTGCTGGAATATTGCCAAATTCAGTCTTTTTATAGCCTTCAGGAGTTTGTTTTTCATCTAAAAGCGTTTGCTTATTCTGAGTCATTGTTACCACTCCAAACCCATTGCTTTTAAATGCTCAGCCACTTTTAAATTTAAAGCTTCAACATTTTGGGTAATTTGCGGTAAAGGCTCTGCATAACGCTCATTCAGCTCTTTAACACGATTCGCCAATTGCTGCGTAACACGCTCAATCTCAGCTTCAATACTGCTATTTAAAGTCGCAAACCATTTATCTTGCACCACCAAATCTTTCACTTCATCTTCAGTTAAAGTCGGGTACTTGTTAAATACTTTCAGATCCAAAGCTTCTTGTAGCTCTTTCACTTTTTTCTTTAAAGTCGCTTCTGCTTCAAACTGTTTTTGAGCCTGTTTTAAAATGGTTTGCTCTTCAACATCAGTAGCAAGTTTTAAACGCGCTTTTACAGTTGCCAAAGTCACTTTATCTTTATTATTCAGTGCTTCAAGCAATAAACCTTCATCTGCGGTATGCTCTTCAATAAAGCTTTCTAGCTCTTGTGTTGCCATATCAAGCTCAGCTTGTTTTGCATCTAATGCCTGTTGCTCTTTTGCAAAATACTTCGCCACAATCAAATGCGGTGGAATGACCTCGGCTTTATACTTAATTTTTGCAATGACTAAGTCCGGCACTTCTTTTAACTTACTGTCTTTCTCAGCGGTTAAATTACGAATAACCTGCGCACCTTGCCAACCGTCTTGAGTAATGACCGAAATATCATCCAATAACACCTCATCCCAATATTCCATAAAGATTTGATAGATGTCGTATTTAGACAATAACTTCACATTCGCATAGCTTTGCAGTAAGTCCTCACTTACACGTAGCATGATGTCTTTTGGCTTTTGATCTTTTTCGATGACCTTAAAATCACTACGTTCAAACCACGCTGTAAATGGCTTTAGACTTTCAACTGCAAAGGTCTTAAATTCAGCATGCTCTAAAATGGTTTTCTTCACTTCATTAGCAGTCACTAAACAACGACCATAGCCCTCACGGTCTTTTTCAAACAAGCTGGCACGAATGCTTGGTAAAACGTCCCAATAATTTTGCAGAGCATCAATATCACGCTTTGGAATACCACCTTTTAAATGTGCACTTAGATCATGCAGATCTTCCGCTTCGCTTGAATCGATATAACGTGGAATATTTAAGTTATATTTGTTCTGAACAATAAATTTGATATCAACTTTACGACTATAGCCCTCAAGCACTAACTCTTTAGTAAAGACATCGACAATTTTATGAATATCCTGATGGCGTAAGCGATTTTTATTACCATCTTTAATAAAGCCTTTACTCGCATCAATCATAAAGATGCTTTGACCATCGATCACTTCATCATCTTCATTAAACTGAATTGGCTTAGCCACAGCTTTATCAATCACAATAATCGATGCTGGAATACCTGTGCCATAGAACAAGTTAGCAGGTAAACCAATAATGCCTTTGATATAACCTTGCTTAATCAGATTTTCACGAATACGTGCTTCGGCATTGCCACGGAATAAAACACCATGCGGCAAAATAACTGCTGCTTTACCTTTGCTTTTTAGACTTTTTAAAATATGCAGTAAAAAGGCAAAGTCACCATTTTTTTCAGGCGGTACACCCCACCCAAAACGGTCAAATTCGTCATTATCTGGTGTTAAACCATTGGTCCAGTTCTTGCTAGAGAATGGTGGGTTGGCAACAGCAAAATCAAAGGTCATGAGCTGACCTGCTTCATCTTTATATTCAGGTGAAGATAAAGTATTGCCCTGCGTAATTTTGGCACCTTCGCCTACATTACCATGGAGAATCATGTTCATACGTGCCAATGCAGATGTAGCATTGTCCATCTCTTGACCGTAGATGGTTAAGCCTTTCTCGGCTTCATCCGAGGCTTTTAACAGCAAAGAACCAGACCCACAAGTCGGGTCATAAACAGTCGCATTTTTTGGTGTTTCTTTTTTAATTCCTACAACTTTTGCCACAACACGTGACACTTCCGCCGGAGTATAGAATTGACCTTTTGATTTACCGGACTCCGTTGCAAAGTGACGCATTAAATATTCGTAGGCATCACCAAGTAGGTCATCACCGTCCGCACGATTGTCGGCTAAATTAAGACCTTCAAAAATTCCGATCAACTTGGTTAATCGGTCAATCATATCCTTGCCTTTACCCAACTTGTCTTCGTCATTAAAGTCGGCAACGTCAATCACACCACGCAGGTTATTGGCTTCAGCAATTTTTCGGATGATAATATTCAGCTTATCACCAATTTCTTTATTACCTTTCAGATCACTAATTTTATCGAATGTTGCATCTTCAGGAATTTCAATAATGGCAAAATCATCATTACTGTACTTGTCAGAAATATATTTTAAAAACAGCATGGTAAGCACATAGTCTTTATATTGACTCGCATCCATACCACCACGCAGTTCATCACAACTTGCCCAAAGAGAAGAATAGAGTTCTGTTTTTTTAATCGCCATGACTGACCAAATACATTTGTTTAAATATTGAAATGAATCATAGCGAAAATAAGAAATGATATCTGTCTAATTTTTAAACAAAAATTCAAATTTCACCTATCCATACTGAGCAATGGTTAAACTCGTCTTCTAGCTGGTATATGCCGAACTAAAAGACCAATAAATAAAAGCGACAAATATTTGTCGCTTTTATTTTGTCAAAGTTAATTTCATGAATTCAAAGTTCATCACCGCTATTTTTTACCTCTTGTTTTTATTTTTGTATAAATAGTACTTTCTGGTACTCCCGTCTTTTTTGAGATATCTGGCACTTTTATACCATTATCATAACAATTTTGAAGCATTCTCTTTTTTTGAGTTGGTGATGCAGATTGATAAACTGCTTGATCAAATTTATTTTGTTCAGCTTGCATGGTTTCAGCCATTTGTTTAAATAGCTTCTCTAAGGGTACAGGTTGTCCAGACATTTTCGACTCCAAACATGTTATTGACCACCACAAAACTATAGAACAAATTTTACCCAATACAAAATTAAAAAATACTAAAATAAATCAAATACCTAAAAACAAAAATTAATATACCTTAGAAAAAGAACACTCTAAACTTTTGATCTAATTCATTAAAATTCATCGAAAAAAAATATATCTAAAATGTAATTTTAATTATGAAAAGCATCGAATTTTGTAAGTATAATTTCTCCCTATCAAACTACGAGCTAATATAAATAAGGGAGCCTAAGCTCCCAGTTTTATGCACGTTCCGCCAACTTGCTTTCAATCCATTGATGAATTTCATAAGCTGACCAGCCGATACGGTTTTGTGTAATTTTTACTTTTTTGGGAAAAGTCGGATCATAGTAAGGTGAATATTCATCCATCATCTCATATATTGTCGATCTACCTACACCGACAAATTTAATGACTTCTTTAATACTAATCAGTTGATTCATTTGAAAAGTTTGTCCAACAAACGCATTCATGAAATTTACTCCAAATCAATAATGCGAGCGTTACTGCTCAAATAATCAGGAGGTCTGTAAAAATTAACTAATTCACTGCCCTTACACTACCCTGTAACCCTTTCTGTATATCCTGTACAAATCCATCATCCTGATTGAGCTTAGGTTTAGTCTTGGCATTCGAATCAATAGGCTGTTGCTCAGCTTTAGACGATTCTTCCACATGGAACTCCTCAACCAAATCCAACCCTTCTTCCACATTCACCTCAAACCGTGCATTCGCATAACCCTGCCTTGCCACCTGATCTAAAGCATACTGATTAAACCCTGAAGCTTTGGTTTGTTGATCAATATCCTTAGCGGTTTGAATCGCCTCTTGTAAATGAATACCTTCACGTAGTGTTAAATCAACGTAATACACAGGCGTACGATAACTTTGTGTGGTGCTCTTGCCTCTTAAAGTGAGTTGCAAAGGTAGGCATGAAAGTAAGCCATTGGATGCTGCGTGATAGTAACTCAGTCTTGCTGCCAAGGTACGGATACTGTTAAAACCCGTAGTTCTAAAGATGAATGTGCCAAGTTCGTCTGACTCATCTAAATTGACATACAGACGACCATAAGGCTTACATAACCCGCCTTGTGCCAATGAGCATAGGTCAGGCGATGGACAGGGATGTTGTTCTACCCCTTGATTAGTCAGTCGCTGGCAAGTTTCACCATTACCTACACACACGGGGCGTCCTGTCTGACGGTCAAATAAACTGTACTCTGCTCGTAGATTGAGTTCAGGATCATTAAAAATCATCCGTACTGGAATACTACGGAGTTTTTGATTGGGCGCTTTGGCTCGGAGTTGTTCATCCAGTGGATGTTTCACCCATCCCTCTTTATTTTGGATTTGGGAAGTTAGGGTAAATTGGTCATCCTTTTCAGGGATATGTTTACCATTCTTTTCTACCATCTTACCAATACTGATTCGTCCGAGTATCGGTGGGGTAATTGCTAAACCTTTGATCATGTGGATTTCCTCTTTTGTATAAATTGAATAGGCATAAAAAAGCCCATGCTGTGGGCATGGGCTGATATGAGCTTGCTTGTTGGTATTTCGCGTATTGCTTGTGTGGATAAAATTGGACTCATCCACCATTGGCATAAATCTGAAAACGCCGTGTCCCTTGCTTGGCTTGTGGAAACTGATTTAAATACTCAGGATGTAATTTAAGTAAAGCCTTACTATCCAAGCTGACCGAGTCTTTAGCCTTTTTCCATGTCACTGAACCATTAGTGAATGTTGCACGTTCAGCCTGTTGCATTTTGGCTTGGAGTTGGTGTTTGAGTAGATCGAACTGCTCCTGATGCTTTTCAATTTGGTTTCGAGCTTGAAGCAGTTGCTCAAACTGTTGATTAGCTTGCTCATCCTCGGATAGATCCGTGGCGCTGAGTGGTACATGTTCTGGATACAAAAGTTGTAAGGCTTTGGCTGCCGATTCACTGGCGTCGGCTTCAGGTGGGGTATCCTTTTCCACACATTCCCAGAAGTAACGTTCAGCATTGATAATGTGTTGAATCACTGACTCTGAGCGTGTCACTTTAAAAATCTTGGTTTCATGCCCACACAGTAAGACACAAATATGCGCTGCTTTCTTGCCTGTCACTGCCAATTGATGCTGTACCTGACAGAGTACATATAACGGTACACCATCTCGCCACAGTTTGGCCCCATATTCCCCTGCGGTTTTACACTCCAGTATTTGTACATCAGCATCGCCAACCACGGAGTAATCCAGATTGGCCAGCATGAAGTGTTTGTCTGGATCAGGGTGTTGTAATACGGCATTGACTCGACGCACTTTGTAATTGGTATGCATGCTGTAGTATTCAGCAACCAAAGGTTCCAGTTGCTTGCCCCAGTACAAGGGTGCATGTCCTTCACTGTCCTCTTCGATACTTTGTTGAATCCGACCTGTCTTAATCATCCATAGTTCCAGCATCGACATATAGGGATTGAGCCCACAAGCAGCAGCACAGTCACTGCTACCAATGCCCTTGCGTCTGACTTCCAGCCATTCGGCTTGAGTCATATTTTTAGTCTCTACGAAACGTTTTGCGGTAAACAGTTTTGGACGGTCGGCATGGAGATTGGCTTTGGTGTGACTTGGGTGAATTACGGCTGAGTTCATAACGATTTCCTGTAATTGTTAAATTTTGGGCATAAAAAAAGCCACATCTGGAGATGTGGCAAAAAGGTGTTTGGGCTTAGGGAGATTTACAGAATCATATTGATCTCATGTCCTGATCTTAAATACTGAATCTGAATCGAAACTTAAACAACTAGACGGAGTGCTTGTTCGAGTCCACGTTGCTTAAGGCCCGCGCCTGCACCGAACCATGCTGAATCTAAGCGATAATCCTGACTCATGGCACGTCGCTCGTGGTCTGCAAATTCCGTGATTGAGCACAACAAGCCATAAGCGGTGTCTTTGGCTGAACTGAGTTCTGCCCCACGTCCATGCCCATTAAACATGCTCATGACTTTAGACATGGCGCGTCCATTCGGTTCAGTCTTGTTGTCAGCTTTGGCTGTGTGGTTGGCTTGGGTGGCGACATTACGATAGAACTGAATAATGCCCTCGTCTTGTTCTGCATTGCTTAGGCTAGTGTTGTTAAACACGGCATCAAAATACGCTGCTGCTTCAGTCTGTGTGACTTTACGTTGACTGAGTTGTTTCATTTCATACATGTGATCCTCCCATGTACGGACGGATATACCGAGTTGCTGTTTGATCTTCTGCGCATCAAACTTGGTGCTGTGTGGTACTTTCACCACACCTGCACTAGAGTTTTGACCTTTTAAGGCAATCGCTAAGGTATTGTTACAGACCACCCGGATACTGGTGAATTGCGCCGTGGTTGCAAGAGTGCCATCACACGCGGTGGCTAAGAGGATGTAACCATTACTGACATCCTTGCCTTTTAAAGCCGTACTTTGTCCTGTACGTGCCAAGGCCCAGAACTTCTTCCCACCTTTCAATACCCCAGCGGTTTCCAACTCAAAGCCCGATTGCTCGGTTAAATCACGGTAGAACTCTAAAATCTGTTTCGGTTGTACTTCCTGATAACGCTGGCTGACCACAGATAAAGGTGCATGCGTATCTGAACGGTACAGTACCCGTTGCTCTTCATACGGCATGATAATGCTTTGCCCTCTATCATTCTTAGCCATATAGCTGACGTTGGATGATTCAATGCGCCAATCCATGCCTGCCTGCTGTGCCCAGACTTCAATGGGTTGGTTTTGGCTGAGTTGGTTACCTAGACTATGCCAAGGGGTTTGGCCGACATAAGCCATTTGTTCGAGTTGATGTGCCATGATAGTTTCCTTTTAAAATTGAAGATCAATTCGCTTAAACCTAAATTTTGGACATAAAAAAACCTGCTGAATCAGCAGGTAGAAAATAGTATTTAACGCAAATTTAAAGATCTGAATAATCTCTCATGTAGATGATATATATCTGAAATTATTTTGAATCCAAACGATCACAGCTCTTTTATTGTATTCGGCATAAGATAAACTCTGAGCACTTTATTTAGCAGGTTGCCCCCATTTGTTTGATTCTGGTTTTGTTTCTGACACAGACCAAATAAACAATGGAATCAATCCAATGATTGTAAAAGCGATCAGCATCCACCAACCTGAACGATTTACATCATGCAAGCGACGCGCACCTACAGCCAATGTCGGAAGTAAAAACGCGAGTGAAAGCAATCCTGATATAACATCCATACCATCATCACTAATTCCAGCAATCCCTAAAACTACACCGATCCCAAGTCCCAGTACGATTTGAAATAAGTAGAAATACCAATATTCTTTTCTACGTGCACGCCCCGAAAAGGTCGCATAGTTTTTTAAGCATTTCATTGACCAATCAATGAAGCCATAATTTTCTTCTGCTTGGATTTGATCATTGTTAGACGCTATAAACTGTGATGCATTTGAGTGTTGTGAATATGCAGTAAGATAAATAGCCGTTGCTTGATTCAATTCATTTACAACAAAATCAACTTGTTGGCCTCGGGCAGGTGCTACTTGCTCTTTCCATTCTGAACCAAAGAAGCTATAACGCTTACCATCTTCCCCACTAATCGCCCCCTCATTTAACTGTATATTAAAATCCAGCAATGTACCTTTCATTATAAATTTCCTATTGATATTAAATAATTTATATTTATAAATGCGAATGATAATAGAAAAATTTAATAAAAACCAGCTTCATTATATTGATTCTATTTATGTACATGATTGAGAAAAATTAATCGTGAACTCCAGCCGATATATCCAATGTCTACTTCTAACCTAAATTGGCGCAAGTCACTATAACTATTATGATTCAATCGCTGGCCTACATTGCCAGTCGGTTTTAGCAGACCGTTTCCTAAGTGCACTAAAAGATTTCTTCTTTTGGTGTGTGACCTCGTGCTCCCCTTTGCGGTAGAACGGGAGGGGGACACCTTCGGGTGTGCTGATTCTTAGGTTCAGTCTGCTAACCCCTTTTCGTTCTGCCACCATTATTTAGCAGTAATTTGGTAGAACTTCTTAAATACCTAAGGAGTCATAACCATGACTAAATAAATATTACCCCTCACACTCATTTGCTCTCAGGCCTTTTGATACCATTCCTTGGTCCTCGGCCTAAATTTATAGATCCTATTTCAGCTTAATTTGCGCTAAAGACAGTTCCGTCCTTTGGATGGTTACGCTCGCCTTTTATTTATGCAATCGGCTGAATTGCTCTATTTCAGAAAAACAGAACAACAAATTTGGGGGAACAAATGAAAACCTCGTTACTCATTACATCCACTATTTTCTCAGTACTCTTATTCTCAGGTTGTATCAGTAAATCTGAACGGCAATTTATTAGTGGCTGCCAATCCTCAGGTATGGAACGTTCTGCCTGTAAATGTGCTTATAAGAAGCTTGAAAGTAAATATGGTGAGGATGAACTCAAGAACAATCTTTACACCCTTCACCAAAGTGAAGCCTTTCAATACGACCTACTTCAAAGTGGTTTGCAATGCATGAAGGAGTAAGTCATGAGAACACTCGCTGGCATCATCTGCATCATTGCAGTCATCTGTTTCTTAGGCCTGCCCTTTATTGCAATGATGATTGTATTCGGGCTGTTTTTTTTACTCGCTCAATTTGCTTTTGGGGGAAATAAATGAACCCATCCATTAAGACTTGGTTGATCCGTGGATATTTCATCATTGGTCTACTCTTCACGCTATATCAATCCTTTTGGGGACAATACAGCTATAAATCATTTGCCTATCACTTAGGACAAGGTGTCATTTGGCCTGCTGTCATGTTCCCTTCTGTAGGGAAATTTATTGGTGCCATTTTGCTTCTGTTAATTATTGGCAGCCTCGCTTTGCGTTCAAAATAATTGAATACATTTAAAATCTGGGAATATCATGAAGAAACATATCATCACAATATTAATCGCAACTTTTACCACTTCTCTTTTTGCTGCTGATCACATGCTCATCAATGGAAAGAAAGTTACCATGAATGATACGCGCTCAACACTCATTCAGAAATTTGGTCAGCCTGAATCAGGAACAGCACAATTCAGTAACTGGACCATTGGTAATCTAAGCCTCTACGCTAACTATCAAAAGCAAGGTTTAGCTCAGTTCAGCGTCAATCAGTTGAGCACCTCACCTAGTAAACACTTGATCAATATCGATGGAAAAACGGTATATCTCGGTAAAGATACTATCAAAACAGCAACAAGCAAATTTACGCATGCTTGTTTCAACTTTGATGAGGGACGTCAAGCCTCAACCTATACCATGACACCGAAGACTGCGGTAAAAAATAAACTCAACATTGTTCTTGAAACGACTGGTGAGGCCTATGATGTTAAGTCAATTTCAAATTTACCAATCAATGGCTTCTCCTTCACCCAAGACGCTGTAGCCTCAAATAGTGGCTGTAAATAAATTCTTTTAGATTAATCATTGTTGAATTTTGAACTAAAAAAGAAGTTTGATTACTTTACCGTTCACTATGACAGTACTGAGTTTCAAGATAGGTCAATGAGAAATCATCGACCTATTCTTTTATATTTGCCTAAAAGATTAACCGTCTTACTTAATGATTAAAGCTACGTTGGCATTGTTCACAATAAAACCCAATGGCGATTCCCGAATCAGAATGAACCCGTCGAGTTTCCATCCAATATAAATACATGCCCTTCAGTAAAATTTCAGCCAGTCCCAACAACCATGGCGAAAAAGGTGGTCTTTTACAGAGCTGTTTAAGCACTTGTGTACGTAGCCCAAATGCAGAAGTAAATAACGATTGAGGATTCAAGTGAGATTGCGATTCCTCTGGATAAGAGATAAACATTCGATGTACGCGAGTAGACTGGCAATAAGGACAATGCTTAAGCATCATTTACATCTCCAATGAAAAATTAAAAAAGGCCTATATTCATAAGCCCCTGATCATTTGAAACATGATCTTCATGTGGATAATGTATGCCTGTATTTTTTTCTGTTAGCCGAAAGTCCGCATACGCTTTTTA
This sequence comes from Acinetobacter sp. 8I-beige, assembly GCF_902505955.1. NCBI lineage: Bacteria > Pseudomonadati > Pseudomonadota > Gammaproteobacteria > Moraxellales > Moraxellaceae > Acinetobacter > Acinetobacter sp. 8I-beige. The sequence continues at coordinate 86,686 of NZ_LR732791.1, forward strand.
GTTTTCACTCTTAGATGCTGCGATTCTTTTTCAGGGCGTACCAAATACTTCACGGTATTCAACATATTATTCACTTCATCTAAGTTTTTACGATGAATCATCCCGATGCCTAAACGGTTTCGATCTGAGAACTGCTTAAGATACGCTGCTGTGTGACAGTTAAAATGACAACCTAAACCCTCTGTAATATCACTCCAAAGCTTTCCAACTTGATCAGCAATCCAATATGCATTGCGATAGTCACTCCCCTTATAAACTAAGAGCAAATGACAATGATAGCCTTTGTCCGCTCCCTGCTCTAATGCCCATGCGTATGCAATCAATTTTTTAAAAACTGTATCCTGATCACGAAGTCGAGTGCGTAGTACATCCATATCATCCTTAAAATCCAAGATACCAATCTGATCTTGAAATTTGAGCGGATAAGCTAAATCAACACGGACCACTAAAATCCGTGAATATTTATCGCTGATTTCTTGCATACGATCAACAAGTGTCTTGGTATTTTCTGACTCACTATGACGATGATCACGTAGTTGACGTTTTTGTCCACGGTAGTGCCGCTTAAAATCACGCTGAATATCTTCAAAAGAGATTCTTATTAAGCGCTCATATAAGCATTCAGGATCATCTAAATACTCGTCTAAATCCAACAACAGCTCGATCATAGCCTCTATTGCAGGTACATAAGAATAATCAGGATTATAAATTTGATTTAACTGAACAAGCAGTTCTGTTAACTGATTATAAAAATTATGCGGCTTACGTTTCGTGACAGAGACATTTTCAACAAAATTTTCAATTTCAATCAAGATCTTTGATTCATTTACAGTATGACACATGAGTATCCCTTTTGATGGTTTAAAACATAAAAGGAACTCTTCTGTAATTATTTACCATTAAGAAAATAGATTAAAAGGATAAATATAAATAATATTAATAACCACCAAAATAAACAACCCAAAAACCTAAGACCACCATATCAAAAATTTTAAAAAACTAATTAAATTGAAGCAATTTTTATCCGCACAAAATCAAAAATTAAAAACACATGGCTTAAATTCTATTAGATTATATAGTTCTTGGATTTTAAAGCCCCATTTTTTCGTCCAACACATTTAACTCTTTCTGAAAATAAGCATTCAAGAATATTTACTGTAATTCATGAATTTTGTAGTTTCATCCTACCCTCTAAAACTGAGTAGTTCCGTTATCACGTCCTCATGCACTTCAAAGTGTACAAGAAACTTCCTATTAATCAGGAATTACGAAGAAATTTTAATAAAAAAAGATCAATTTTATCCATAAACTACTATTGAATATGAACTCATTCAAACTTTAAAATGCTTAAAACACTATGAAAATTTATGTATAATTACTCTAAAAATACTACAAGATTTGCTACATAAGGAGATATAAATGCCAGGTTTTGAGTTAGATATTCCCGAAGTTAAGGATCTAGATATTCAGGATGAGGACGTTGCAAAAACTGTTGATGAAATACCAGACGAAGAGTTGACGAAATCGATTAAGGCAACCCTAGGAAAATATCGTGATGAAGATCTTATTTGGATTTCTATAGAATTTCTTCGCTTTAAAGAAGACATTAAACATGGCCCAAAAAAAAACCATACTAAGCTTAATGATTTAAAACACTTTTCTAGTTTCGATGAAATTAAAAATAATCTAATTAACTTAATAAAAAACTTAAAATCAAAAGAAAATATCGAGAATTTTCTAGAAAAAATTAACAATAAGAACAATACATTCTCAAAAATACTCACTGACATCAAAAAAAATCAAAGATTATGTATGTTCGTATTCAATTATGTAGAAACTGATAAGAAAGGTTCTTTTAATTTTAAATATGAGAAACAAATATATCTCTATCTTGCACACTGGTATTTTACAAACGATCTCAACACATATAGGAAAGATCGAAAACTCGAAAATGCTATTGAGTATTTCAATAATGAGATTTTAATAAAAGAAAAAAACTGTTCAAAAAAATTCCAAGATGAAACTTTCCTAAGTTGGGCATACTTATATTTAAAAAGAGTTGATTGTTTTTTTAAATATATAAATTACATACCGACAAATAAAAACCATTACCAACTGTTAATAAC
>NZ_LR732790.1:0-745850 GCF_902505955.1 Acinetobacter sp. 8I-beige
CACCCTAATAGTAATAAATTTAAATTTATAAATTTGAATTTATTTATAAGAGGTCTGTTTTCTGGGGATAACTGGAGGTCCAAAATGAATTTAAATTTAAAAACATGCACAGTAAGTGAATTTAAAGACTTGTGGATAACTATGTGGGTAATCTTGTTGGTAACTTATATCACTTTAATAAACAATAGTCTAGATTGTGCATAAGAAAAAAGTGCAGTTGTTCAAACGTTATCGAGAAAAGAGCAAGCTCAAACTGCTGTTACAAATAAAAAGGCTTAATTTCACAAGAAAATCGGTTTTCCATTGACAGCTCAAGCAATGAACACTAAACTCGCGAACCTTCATTGAATGATCATTTTTGGAGTTTCGATATGAAACGTACATTCCAACCATCTGAATTAAAGCGTAAGCGCGTTCATGGTTTCCGTGCTCGTATGGCTACTAAAGCTGGTCGCCAAGTATTAGCTCGTCGTCGTGCAAAAGGTCGTCACAGCTTAACTGTTTAATTAATAGTTAACGCTTAAACGATTTTGGGTGTTATGACTACACTTTATGGCTTCAGCACAGAGGTTCGTATTCGCTGTGCTGCCGATTATAAAAGTGTCTTCGATGGTGCGCTTTTTAAAGTGCATCAGCCCCATTTCTTATTTCTAGCAAAACTGACCGAACAACCTCAAAGTCGTTTGGGCATTGTTGTTGCTAAAAAGAAAGTGCGTCGTGCACACGAAAGAAATAGAGTAAAACGTTTGGCTCGCGAAAGTTTTCGCTTGCATCAACAGCAATTAACTTTAGATATTGTGGTTATGCCTAAAATGGGGATAGAAACAGTGCCTAATGCAGAGTTGCACCAGCAATTACAATTTGCTTGGCAAAAATTACAACGTCTTGCCAAAAAGCATCAAAAAATAGCTCCCTCCCTGCAAAAGTAGAGATGGCCAATGGTACGCTTACTGCATTGGTTAATTCGATTTTATCAAATTGCGATTAGTCCTTTACTTGGGCCGCGTTGTCGTTATATCCCTACATGTTCTCAATATTCATTGGAAGCAGTCCATACACATGGTGCTGTGCGTGGTGTGTGGTTGGCTACTAAACGTATTTGCCGTTGTCATCCTTGGGGTGGATCGGGGTATGACCCTGTTCCAAACAAAAGGATTCGTTTTATCTCTTTTCAGCAAATAGATTCTCAAAAGCATCTGGTTGCTGTACCCTTTCGTGATTGTTTCTTGAACCAAAATCACTCTAACCACTTGGGGTAATCGATATGCAACAATGGGCCAGGTTTGCCATTCTCGGGGCCATGTTTGTTGTCGCTTATTTGCTCATTTTGGCTTGGCAAAAAGATTATGGACATGCTGAAACTCAGCCACAGCCACAACAGGCTGCAGCAGTTTCACATGAAGTATCTGCAGATTTGCCAAATGCTCAAACGGCTTCAGCAGCGTCTGATATGCCACAAGCAAATATCGCGACTCAGCAACCAGCTACAGAAGCAAAAGCATCTGTAAATCAACAGCTTATTTCAGTACAGACTGACCTTTATCATCTTTGGATTAATCCTAAAGGTGGTGATATTGTTCGTATTGAATTGTTAAACCATGACAAGAGCAAAGACAGTAACGAAGCATTTGTCATGCTTGAAAGTGATGCAAAACGTACTTATGTGGCGCAGTCTGGTTTAATTGGTCTTAATGGTCCAGACAGTAACCGTAGCGGTCGTCCAATGTATGAGATTGAAAAATCTGCTTATACATTGAATGATGCCAAAGCGGTTCAAACTGAAGATGGAAAAAGCATCAAAGTGTTAACCGTACCGATGGTACTGAAAACAGCTGATGGTGTGGAAATCATTAAAACCTTTACCTTTAAGCAAGGTGAATATCCTGTTGTTGTGAACCATAAAGTGGTGAACCGCAGTGGTCAAAACTGGCAGGGTCAAATGTTTGGTCAACTCAAGCGTGACAACTCTGATGATCCAGGCAAATCAGATCAAGGTATTTTCACGCTGGGCACTTTCTTAGGTGGTGCTTGGGGTTCGCCTGAAGAACATTATAACAAGCTTAAATTTGCTAACTTTAATGAAGAAAAATTGAATGTTGAAGCAAAAGGCGGCTGGGTTGCTATGGTTCAGCACTACTTTGTGAGTGCTTGGATTCCTGGTGACTTAAAATTGACGCAAGCCAATGGTCAACCTTATGTCGCGAAATTAGAGTCGCGTAAGTCAACGGATGATATGAATATCATTGGTTTTACTTCGCCGACGATTACTGTGCCTGCTGGTACAGTGGCTGAGATTGACGCGACCTTCTATTCAGGTCCTAAAGTTCAATCTGAGTTAAAAGAGCTGGCAACTGGTTTAAACCAAACTGTTGACTATGGTTGGTTATGGCCAATTGCGAAATTATTGTTCTTGGGGCTTGAGTTCTTCCACGGTTTAGTGGGTAACTGGGGCTGGGCAATTATTTTGTTAACGGTCTTGGTGAAACTGATTCTTTGGCCATTGTCGTCTAAGAGTTATCGTTCAATGGCGAAAATGCGTGTCATTGCACCTGAAATGCAGCGTATGAAAGAAGAGTTCGGTGAAGACCGCATGCGCTTCTCTCAAGAAATGATGGCACTGTATAAACGTGAACAAGTCAATCCGCTTGCGGGTTGTTTGCCATTGTTATTACAAATGCCAATCTTCCTTGCGTTGTACTGGGTGTTGATGGAGTCTGTTGAGCTTCGTCATGCGCCATGGTTACTTTGGATTCAAGATTTGTCAGCGATGGATCCGTGGTTTATTTTACCGCTGTTAATGGGCGCAACGATGTTCATTCAGCAGTCTTTAAACCCCCAACCGGCTGATCCAATGCAAGCGAAAGTTTTCAAAATCATGCCGATTGTTTTCACAGTCTTTATGTTGTTCTTCCCTGCGGGTCTCGTGTTGTACTGGATTGTCAACAACAGTATCACGATTATTCAGCAGACTTTGATCAACAAATCTGTTGAAAAAGACCGCTTGAATAAGGAAAGTGCGTCGAGTTAATCGAGGCAACTTTTCGCGAAAAGCTGAATAAATCCGCTTAAGATGGTAATCTTAGGCGGATTTTTCATTGTGTGACTTTTAAGATTTTAGGTGAATGTTATGTACAACCGAACCACGATTGCTGCCATTGCAACACCACCTGGGCGTGGTGGTGTGGGGGTCATTCGCCTATCTGGTCCCAAGTCTTATGAGATTGCACAGGCCTTGACTCAAAAAGATTTACCTAAAGCGCGTTTTGCAGGTTTTCGTCAGTTTTATGATGCATCTGGCGAAGTGATGGATGAGGGCTTAGCGATTTGTTTTCCAAACCCGAACTCGTTTACTGGTGAAGATGTGGTTGAGTTGCAAGGTCATGGTGGCCCTGTTATTCAAAATGCTTTACTGGGGCGTTTATTGGAGCTCGGAGCGATTGCAGCAAAAGCCGGTGAGTTTTCCATGCGTGCTTTTGAAAATGGCAAGCTGGATTTGGTACAGGCTGAAGCGATCGCCGATTTGATTGATGCGACGTCTCAAGCCGCTGCACGTTCTGCGGTACGTTCATTACAAGGCGCATTTTCAACTAAAGTAAATAGCGTCTTGGAGCAATTGATTCATCTACGTTTGCATGTGGAAGCTGCGATTGATTTTCCTGAAGAAGAAATTGATTTTCTCGCGGACGGGAAAATTTTAAATCTTTTAGATGGCGTTACGGCTGCTGTGAACCAAGTGCAACAATCGGCTCGTCAAGGACAGTTGCTGCGTGAAGGTTTACAAGTGGTAATTGCAGGAAAACCGAATGCGGGTAAGTCATCACTGCTCAATGCATTAGCAGGCATTGAACGCGCTATTGTGACGGATATTGCAGGTACGACGCGGGATGTCTTGCATGAAAAAATTACCCTCAATGGCTTACCCATTACCTTAACCGATACCGCGGGTTTACGTGAAACTGGTGATATTGTAGAAAAAGAAGGGATACGTCGTGCCATTAAAGAAATTGAGCAAGCTGATCTGTTACTTTTGGTTTATGACTTAAGCCAAGGCGAAGACCCACTCAAACTGGCACAAGAATATTTTGCTGAGCATATTGAACCGAAACGTTTAATGCTGATAGGTAATAAGTGTGATTTGATGGAAACGACATCGCATATCGAAGACTTTAACGGCTTCCGTCATATTATGGTTTCGGCAAAGCAAGAAACTGGCGTTCAAGCGCTCATAGAAGCGATTACAGCGCATGCAGGCTTCCAGCCTGAAGAAGATACCTTTATTGCACGTACACGCCATTTAGACGCAATGAAACGCACTCAGCTTTACCTTGCTGAAGCTCGTGAACAATTGGTGGTGTATAACGCAGGTGAGTTGGTCGCAGAGTCGCTACGTTTGGCGCAAAATGCTCTCGGCGAAATTACAGGGGATTTTAGTGCGGATGATTTGCTTGGGAAAATTTTTGGATCGTTCTGTATTGGAAAATAATGCCGACATTTAGCATCGTGCCTATTTAGGTAGATGGATATAAAAAGCACTCAGTTTTAAAGGCTGGGTGCTTTTTTATACATAGGATGGCTAGTGCTGCTATTGAGCTTCTCTTTGGCACAAAAGTTTATGAGATTCCTATGCTGTAAGAAGCCAATCAAAAGGTAATTCGGCGGTAATCTCGATATTCGGGTTTCCATACATGTGCCTCAATGGCTTTTTGCAAGCTAGCTTCATCCATCAATGGGGCAACCCCTTCCCGTATCGCGGCAAGCCCTACCTGCAAGGCGATAATTTTAGAGATGTTCTGAATGGCATCAATACTTGGCAGTAAATCATGGTCTGGGTTTTTCAGCATGGGTGAACAGCTGGCTAGTGCATTACTCGCTGCCATTAACATCAGGTCGGTCACGCTTTGCGCACCTGCGGCAATGACACCTAGACCAACCCCAGGAAAAATATAAGCATTATTGCACTGAGCAATGGGGTAAATTTGGCCTTGATGATGTACTGGTGCAAATGGACTGCCTGTTGCGATTAAGGCTTTACCCTCTGTCCATTGAATAATATCTGCGGGGAGCGCTTCGACCTGAGAGGTGGGGTTGGACAAGGGAAAGACGATCGGGCGTTCACAGTTTTCAGCCAGTGCGCGAATAATCTCTTCGCTAAATAAGCCAGTTTGTCCTGAAACTCCGATTAATACTGTGGGTTTGGCATGCTGAATGACTTCGAGCAGAGAAATCTCTGGCGCTACATTTGCCCATGTCTCAATGGCACGCAAAGGCTGAGCCAACTTGCTTTGAAAATCGAGTAAGTTGGGCTGCTGTTCAGTCATTAAACCAAAGCGATCTACCAAATAAAGACGTGAGCGTGCTTCAAGGTCGCTGAGCCCTTCAATTTTCATTTGTGCAATAATTTGTTCTGCAATACCACAGCCTGCTGAACCTGCACCTAAAATAACAATCGTTTGATCTTTGACCTGCTTTTTCACCACATGAGATGCTGCAATCAGGCTAGCTAACGCTACAGCCGCCGTACCTTGAATATCATCATTAAAACAACAGATTTGTTCACGGTAGGTAGCTAGTAAAGGCATGGCATTTTGTTGAGCAAAATCTTCAAACTGAATCAGGGCCTTCGGCCAGCGTCGTTGAATGGCACGAATCACATCATCGATAAATTGATTGTATTCATCGCCACTAATACGGGGGTGGTTCCAACCCAAATACAGCGGATCGTTGCGTAACTGTTGGTTATTGGTCCCAACATCCAGTGTAATAGGTAAGGTATAGGCCGGACTGATGCCGCCACAGGCGGTATAGAGCGACAGTTTACCAATAGGAATCCCCATGCCGCCAATACCTTGATCACCAAGACCTAAGATCCGCTCTCCATCGGTCATCACGATAACTTTGACATTTTTACGGTTGACGTTGTGTAGAATTTCATCAATATGCGCGCGATCTGGGTAGGAAATAAAAATGCCACGATGTCGGCGATAAATATCGGAAAAACGTTGGCAGGCCTCACCCACAGTTGGGGTGTAAATGATCGGCATCATTTCACTTAAGTGATGTTTGAGCAGATGGTAAAACAGAGTTTCGTTGGTATCTTGGATATTGCGTAAATAGATATGTTTGTTGATGTCATCATTAAAAGATAAATACTGCTGATAGGAGCGGCGACTTTGTTCCTCAATGGTTTCGATCACGTGTGGAATTAGGCCGTGTAAATTGAAGGTATTACGTTCTTGTATTGAAAATGCAGCTCCTTTATTCAACAACGGCAGTTCTAAAAGTGAATGAGCTGCATAGGGAATATAGAGCGGTTTTTTTATGGTTACATGATCCATCATGAGCTTGATCTCGTTACATCGATTGCAATGTCCGTATTCTGCTGAAAGAAGTATGGATTAAACGTCGAGACGTTGTGGTGAATAGGGACACAAGTGAAGAGAAATGCCTGATTTGGCTGTGATGTGTCTGACCAAATGCAGGCTTAGAGTTAAAATAAAGAGAGATAGACAACACCAAACAGGATCGTTTGAGGTGCTGTCTGTAAAGCACTATTTAATAAAACTCAGTTCTTTACTAATCCGATCCAGCACTGGTTTCTTTTTGGCTTGGAACTGGGTTTTATTTTGCTGAATAAGATTATTGCCATGGGTATCAATCGAGATGATCAAAGGGCCAAATACCTTGACGCGGTTAATCCATAAGGTTTCAGGCATCCCCAAATCTTGCCATTCAGCGCCTTCAATTTCTTCGACTTGAGTGGCTGCCAGTACCGCACATCCTCCTGGGAAAATAGCATGGACTGCTTTGTGCTCCTGACAGCCTGCGACAGTCTCAGGGCCCATGCCACCTTTACCCACAATCAGTTTCACCCCAGTTTGTTTGATAAATTCGCGTTCGAATTTTTCCATACGCATACTGGTGGTGGGCCCAATGGAGACCATTTCAAAACGGCCATCATCCTTTTTACGCACGATTGGACCGGCATGGAAAATCGCACCGCCTTCTAAATTCACGGGAAGTTGTCGACCTTGTTCAATTAAGCGGCGATGTGCCACATCACGACAAGTAACCAAACGTCCAGTTAGATATACCACGTCACCAATTTTAAGATCGGCTAAGTCTTCATCACGTAATGGGGTGGTCAGTACTTTTTTCATAGCACAACTCCTTCATGTGACAGAATTTCATAAGACATATCAGGGTTAATTTTAATTTTGCCACGGCGGTGTGCCCAGCAACCGGTGTTGACTGCCACGCCAATGGTGGATGGGTGACGAGCCGAAGATTCAATATTGACCCCCATCACGCTGTTATTGCCTGTTAAGCCCTGTGGGCCAATGCCAATTTCATTCAAGCCTTGTTCCAGCAAGTCTTCCATCAGTGCAGCACGGGGGTTATCACTTCTTGAGTCTACAGGGCGCATAATGGCCAGTTTGGACAAGCGTGCAGCGGTTTCAACTGAAGTGGACACCCCGACACCGACCAGTAATGGCGGGCAAGCATTCACACCACGCTCGGTAATCACATCCATCACGAACTCAGCTACACCTTCATAGCCTTGACCTGGCATCAAAACTTTAGCTGCACCAGGCAAGGTACACCCGCCGCCTGCCATATAGACATCGATGGTACAGGTATCCTGTTCCGGGACGATGCGCCAGTCTAGCCACGGAATTTGAGTGCCCGTATTGGTGCCGGTGTTTTTCTCATCAAAGGTTTCAACTGCATTGTGGCGCAAAGGTCCTGTACGGGTCGCTTCTTCGGTCGCTTCACGTAAAATTTCCTGCAATTCGCCCAACAGTGGGAAATGCGCACCCGCTTCAACAAAATATTGAATCACGCCGGTGTCTTGGCAGCTGGGACGGTTTAGTCGATCTGCTGCTTCTTGGTTTTCATCCATTGAATCATAAATTGATTTGGCCAATGGGTTGGTTTCCAATGTTTTCAGCTCAATCAGTTTGCTTTTGACATCTTTGGGTAAACGTTTGCCAATATAGGCTGTAAATTTGGCCATGGTGTCCGTGAGGGACTGTACGGCAAGTTCTTTGTCCATGGGAGGCTCCTTGTTAAGCGTTCAATTCGCTCGAATATCGAATAAGGTAAAAATGAAGATCATGAATTACTCAATTCAGCCGAATTGGCTTTGTTTTTTTGAGTAAAACTTAAAACGAGGGTCAGGACGGTAGATAAAATCAGCAGACCTGCGACGAAATACAAACCGCCTGCAAAGCTTCCAGTTTGGTCTTTAACCCAACCGATCATGGCTGGACCCGCAAAGCCACCTAAGTTCCCAATCGAGTTAATGGTTGCGATGCCCGTCGCTGCTGCGGCCCCCGATAGAAACATGGTTGGCATGCTCCACAGTGGTGGTTTAGAGCAACTGATGCCGACGTTGACAATGGTTAATGCGGCAATCAGGCCAAACATACTGCCAGTACTGGCTGCAATCGCGAGCCCCACAGCTGCGGTTAAACAAGCCAAGGCTACATGCCATGTGCGTTCATTGGTTTTGTCGGAGTGACGTGACCACAAAATCATGGCAACAACAGAGATAATAGGAGGAATGGCGTTCAATAGACCGACGGTCATTGAGCTGACACCCAGTTCTTTAATGATTTGAGGCGCCCAAATGCCAAGGGTATACAGCCCCGCTGAGGTACCGAAATAAATGAGTGCCAGAGCAAGCACACGTGGATTGGCGAGTCCGCGTAAAATACTGTGATGCTGTTGCCCCCCCTTATTGGCATCTTCTGCTTGCATGGTTTTAACCAACCATTCACGCTCATCGGGTTTTAACCACGCGGCTTTTTCAGGTCGATCTGTCATGTAGAAAAACACTACGACGCCTAGGATCACCGCAGGAATGGCTTCAATCAGGAACATCCATTGCCAACCTGCTAAGCCCATGATGCCGTGCATTTCCAGTAATGCTGCTGAAATAGGAGAACCAATCGCTGTGGCTATAGGGGCGGCAGCCATAAATAAGGCAATTACCCCTGCTCGGTTTCGTGCAGGGAACCAGTAGCTTAAATACAAAATAATGCCGGGGAAAAAGCCTGCTTCGGCGACACCGAGTAAAAATCGCATAACATAAAAGCTGGTTGAGCTTTCGACAAAGGCCATCCCGCCAGCAATAATGCCCCAAGTCACCATGACTCGTGCAATCCAAATGCGAGCGCCGACTTTGTGCAAAATAATGTTGGAGGGAACTTCAAAGAGGAAATAGCCCAAAAAGAAAATTCCTGCACCAAAACCGAGAATCGAAGCGGTAAAGCCCAAATCTTCTTTCATGGTAATGGCAGCAAAACCAATATTGACCCGATCAATATAGGCAATTAAATATAAAATCATGATAAACGGCACAATACGCCAAGTGATTTTGCGTAGCGTCCGTTTCTCGATATCCATGTCCATGGCTTATCTCCATATCAGTAGCGATTACCTCCCGATTCGGTCGAAGTCACACCGTAATCGAGTTTGGCGAAACAGCTCCCCGTTTGTGCACCGTTGTCCTTACACGGTGGACTTTATGACTCACTCAAGTTTCCTTGCTTGGGTGAGATATGTTGTTTGGGGGGTAACGTGATAGGGATATTAGAGACTTTGCAAAACTGATGAATCGATATAAAGTTAAATCACTCTTGCAAAAAACTGAATAATCATGAGCTCGGATACCGAATTAGCATTTTTTTGTTTACTAATAAAACAGGGCAGTCTGGTTGCAACAGCGCGTGAGTTGAATTTAACGCCCCCTGCTGTGTCCCGACGTCTGACACAAATGGAAGAGCGTTTAGGGGTTCGGTTGTTGAATCGGACCACCAGACGCATCAGTTTGACCAATGAAGGCGAAATTTATTTTGAGAATGCTTCGCGAATCTTGAAAGAAATTGAAGAAATGGAACAGCAAGTAGCGCGCAGTCGCACCACACCTAAGGGCTTGCTGCGAGTGAATGCACCGTTTGGTTTTGGTCGAACCTACATTGCTCCTGCGATTTCAGACTTTGCGCGAAAATTTCCAGATATTGAAGTCCAGTTACATCTGACCGATCGCCCGATTCATCTGCCGAATGATGCGATTGATGTCTCGATTCACTTTGGGCAGGTACCAGACTCACGACTAATTGCGAAAAAAATTGCGGCCAATCGACGGCTTCTATGTGCTTCTCCGCGTTATTTGGCGCACGCTGGGGCACCACTTACGCCACGCGAACTGACCTTGCACCAATGCATTGTGTTAAGACAAAATGATGCGGCATATGCGAACTGGCGTTTAACTCAAGGGGATAAGGAAGAGACAGTTAAAGTGCATGGAAAATTGAGTAGCAATGATGGCCAAGTCACCATTGGCTGGGCACTCGATGGCCATGGTATTTTAATGCGCGCTGAATGGGACGTGGCCAAGTATTTAAAAAGTGGTCGTTTAGTCCAAGTCTTGCAGGACTATGAGACACCCCCTGCCGATATCTATGCGATTTATATGGATCGGCTCGAGCACTCACCAAGAGTGTCATATTTTTTAGAACATTTAAGCCAGTATTTAAATGAACATACGGACTTAGCCCATGCCAACAAGAAAAGAACCTAAGTTATAGCAAGGAGCGCCTGAAAAATGGCATCTGAAGAACGATCTAAATCCAAATGATTTTGGCTTCACGCTTCCTATGCCGAAGCCAGACGTATACTGCTTTTATGCGCAAACCACAGATAAAAACACAATAAAGCGATGGCAATGCAAAAGCTAATGACCCCGAAACTTAATCCAAAGTGATCTGCCAAATAACCCACAGCTACAATGGGCACAATCGTACCCAAATAACCAATAAAAAGATAAGTCGACATCACTGCAGCACGATTCTCTAAGCTGGTCATGGCATGAATGAGACCAAAGGAACCAATCAAGGTCAGGCCATGTCCGACACCAACGAGAAAATCACTGATAAAGAAAAATGCACTCAGTTGAAATAGCATACACAGCGCCAAAATGCCTAAGCTTGCAATCAAGGTGATTAAGCCATAGTTGAGGCACTTATAAGCAGGAATACTTCTGGCAAAATACTGCACCATGGCAGAGATAATGAGAATACTGGTAATGGCTGAACCGCTAATGAGGGGGCCGTGCCACGGCAAAATATCCCGCACAAATGACGGGGATAAGGATGCAAATAAACTAAACGCGGCAAAGGCACTAAATGCGGTAAATCCAACGATCAAAAACAACTGATGATATTGCACTTCTGGTCGGAGTAGCTTTGGGGCAATACTAAAGGGCTGTGAGGTAAACGTGGGAGATTGAACCCAAAATAAACCAAAGAAACACAGTACAGCGCCAAGAATAACGGGTAGATAAGGACTGACCAACGGATATTCTGAAAATTGAGCTATCAGGCCACCAATCAGCGGGCCTAAGCCAAAGCCTACTGCGGTAATAATCGAACTGAGTTGTGGTGCAATCTGTTGATGGCTTTTGGGCACGGTATACATCAGTCCCAGTAAGGCCGAAGTGGTCATCAAACCAGATGCAATACCAATAATAAAACGCCCCAAAGATAAAATGAGAGCATCAGAAGCATAAGCGGAAATCACCAACCCGATGCTAATAAACACCAACCCTACTTGTAAGGTGCGTAAATAGCCAATGCTATTACTGGTCCGGCCAAGAAACAGTAAAGTAGCGAGACAACCAAACATATAAGCCACAAAAATATAGGTGATCTGACTCGGCACCAGATGCCATAAGGCTTGATACAGCGGGTAAAGTGGACTGGCTAAGGCAGTCCCCATGGTTCCCATCATTAAGGCGAGGCTGACCATACAAAATGGACGCCAAGAAGTGCTTGTTGTCATGCAAATGCCATGCGGCTCTCTCGGTCAAAACAAGAATATTTTGATGCCCAAGAGAAAAAGGATAGAGAGCAACAGTGTATCGGTTTGTGGAAAAAATGGTCAACTAAAAACTTGAAAAAGAACGCAATAAAACTTAGCCATAGCGTTTCAGCAGTTTTAAGAACTCAGCCAACTCCTCTTCATTGACCTGTTCAGCTTGTGCTAATACATGATGGCGTAAGTGTGCTTCAACCAGTTCATTCATCAGCCCATTGACCGCGCCTTTAATAGCAGCGACTTGTTGTAAAACGTCGATACAACTGGCATCGGGATGTGTGATCGAGAGTTCAACGGCGTTGACCTGTCCTTGTAAGCGTTTCACACGGTTTAAAATTTTTTTATCTTCATGCAAATGACTCAACACATTGCTCCAAAAATAAATATACTAAGGGGGAGTATATTGGTGAATGATTTTAAATGCAAAATACCCCATCACGTCAGCATACGCATCATTTTGATGACGGTAATCCACTGGCACAAAAACGGATTTTAATGGCGACCATTTTAACGGCAGTCATGATGTTATTAGAAGTGATTGGTGGATGGATTTTCCAATCAATGGCTTTGCTGGCGGATGGTTGGCATATGAGTTCGCATATGTTGGCACTGGGTTTGGCTTATTTTGCTTATCGTGCTGCACGGCATTATGCCCATGATCAGCGCTTTAGTTTCGGCACATGGAAAATTGAAATTCTTGCAGGTTACAGCAGTGCTATTTTGCTGATGGTAGTAGCAGGTTTTATGGCTTTTCACTCGATTCAGCGTCTATTCTCGCCTGTACAAATTCATTATAACGAAGCGATTCCAATTGCGATTTTAGGCTTATTGGTGAATTTAATCTGTGCATGGTTGCTGCATGATGGTCACCATCACCATCACCATCACCATCACCATCACGCTCATGATTATGCAGTAGAAGTACATAGCCATCATCATGATTTAAATCAGAAAGCTGCATTTATGCATGTGGTGGCAGATGCAGTGACTTCTATTTTCGCGATTATCGCACTGATTTTTGGTAAATATTTGGGTTGGGATTTTCTCGATGCTGCTCTTGGGATCGTAGGTTCAATACTGGTGGCTAAATGGGCACTGAGCTTAATGCAAGAAACGGGAAGAACCTTGTTAGATGCTGAAATGGATCATCATGTGGTGGATGAAATTCGAGAGGTGGTGGCAGAACTACCGCAGACGACCTTGACCGATTTACATGTGTGGAAAGTAGGCAAAGGCAAGTTTTCCTGCATTTTGGCTTTAGAAACGACGGTAGACTTAACTGCGGATCGCGTGCGGGCAATGCTCTCGATTCATGAGGAAATTGTTCATGTCTCGGTGGAAATTAATAGCACAGCCCTCACTGTTCCACGTGAAACTTTGGCCAGTTCATAAGCAAGGCGTGTTGGGTTTCGGTAAAGCCGTGGAAAAAATGATTCAATGCTTGAATAATACGCTCTACACTAGCGCCGTGGTTCTCCGATTGAAAGAGCAAAAAGTGATGATAAAAAAACTGGGTTTGGCACTACTTACAAGTGCAATTGCAAGCATGAGTATGGCCAGCGTAGAAAGTGTTCAAGCCAACTTAAAAAAGAATTACCCAAATATTCATGTTCAAAATATTCAAAAAACAGAAATGTCGGGCATTTATAGCGGATCTTTAGATGGCGAAATTGTGTATTTAGGCGAAGCGGCTGAGCATGTGATTGCCGGTTCGATGGTACGCTTAAAAGATCAGAAAAATTTAAGTGCTGCCTTATATGTGCAACAGAATTCGCTTGATTGGAACAAGCTGCCGCTAAAAGATGCCATTAAAAGCGTTAAAGGCAACGGCAAACGCCAATTGGCGGTTTTTTCAGACCCAAACTGCCCTTACTGTAAGCAGTTAGAGGCTGAGCTGAATAAACTAAATGATGTGACCATCTACACATTTATTTATGCTATTAAGGCGCAATCGATTGCACCGTCGAAACAAGTGTTTTGTGAAGCAGACCCTGCCCTCGCATGGAAAAATTTGATTGCGAAAGGGATTCAGCCAACGTCGAAAAAACCGTGTGCCAATCCAATTGAGCGCAACATTGAACTCGGTCGTAGTCTAGGTTTACAAGGGACGCCTGTGGTTATTTTCTCAAATGGCTTTAAAGTGAATGGCGCTGTGCCTTCAACCACTATTGAAAATATGTGGCGTGAACTGGGCTTATAAGAGTTCAAAGATACAGATAAAAAGCACCTGAAACGGTGCTTTTTTTAATGGCTGAGTTTAGGTTTTTTTGGTGACCATGTTGTAGATGAATAAAATAACAATGGCTCCAATAACTGACGCAATAAAGCCTGCCGCAGAACCTTCACTATAGAGACCGAGTAAACGACCACCATAAGTGGCTAAGAGAGAACCTGCAATCCCCAGTAAAGTGGTGACAATAAATCCCGCTTTGTCATCGCCAGGATGGATAGCACGTGCGATGAGACCTGCAATAAAACCAATCACGATTGCAACAATAAGTGACCACATGAGCCAGCTCCTTTTTTATCATGTCTTTGTTTTTACATCATGTGCAAAAATATCATCGGGCATAATGCGACTGTGCAGTAGAGCGAATCTGCTAAAAACTGTATGTTTTATGTACTTAGCTAACAGTAAAAATAAAAAAAGTGGCCTTCGGCCACTCTTTTGTCGATTGATCTTAAAGACCAATTTCACCAATAAATGGCAAATGACGGTACTTTTGGTCGTAGTCTAAGCCATAACCCACAATGAATCGATCTTCGACATTAAAGCCTAAAAACTTCACATCGAGTTCAATTTCACGGCGTGAAGGTTTGCTGACTAAGGTACATAGTTCAATTGAGTTGGGAGAGCGTGTTTCTAAAATTTCTAATACTTTGCTCAAGGTGTTGCCTGAGTCGATGATGTCTTCAATGACCAAGACATCTTTACCGCGAATTTCACCGTCTAAATCTTTTAAAATTTTTACATCACGTGAAGATACCGTACCGCCACCGTAGCTCGAAACCGTCATGAAATCGAGTTCATGTGGTTTTGAAATGGTACGACATAAGTCTGCCATGAAAATGACTGAACCGCGTAATAAACCAATCAGTACGAGTTCCTTATCACTGTTTGCATAATGCGCATCGATTTGTGCACCAAGCTCTTTTACTTTCGCTTGAATCTCTTCAGTAGAAATCATTACGCTCATTTGAACGGTCATGGGTAGATACCTAAAAATTAAAAAAAATCAAAAATAAAAAAGGCGTTGACCTGCAACACCTCTATATATGCATTAATTTTAATATATCTCTAAACGAGATGCACCCCCTTTTGCCCGCTGGAAATGTAATCATTTCATTGCAGGCGGGATGCAGCTTGGTTTAGAGGCGAAAATCAAAGTTGTTTCAAAACTCGATTAGCTGCTTAAATTTTCGCTATTTGCTACTTAGTTTTGCACATAGGCTTTCTGACCAAAAATATAAGTCGCATGAATATTACGGTCATCACCCATGGTCATCAGGGCAAATAACGCATCTTCAATCCCTTTTGCACGTTGCTGACGTAATGCTTGTAGCGCAGTTGCTTTGAGGTCGAGCACCACAAAGTCGGCTTCTTTGCCTACATTAAAGTTACCGAGTTTATCATCCAAGCTCAGTGCTTTGGCACCGCCCAGCGTAGCGTGGTAGAGCGACTCAAACGCGGACAGTTTATCGCCCTGAAGCTGCTGCACTTTATAGGCTTCATTGAGGGTTTGTAGTTGGTTAAAAGAGGTCCCAGCACCAATGTCTGTACCCAGCCCAACTTTTACCTGCTTTTCCCAAGTCTTGTTCAATGGAAATAAACCACTGCCTAAAAATAGGTTGGAGGTCGGACAGAAAGCAATGGCAGAGTCTGTTTGATGCATGCAATCCCACTCCGCATCTTCTAAGTGCACGCAGTGGGCAAAGACCGAATGCGAACCGGTTAAGCCAAAGTGATGATAAACATCGAGATAACCTTGCTGTTCAGGGAATAAGTCTTTTACCCAAGCGATTTCATTTTTATTTTCACTTAAATGCGTATGCACATACACATCTGGGTATTCAGCTTTGAGCTGCCCTGCTTTAGCCAGTTGCTCTGGTGTTGAGGTTGGAGCAAAACGTGGCGTAATCGCATACAGGTTACGGCCTTTGCCATGCCATTTTTCAATCAGTGCTTTAGAGTCGGCATAAGCACTGTCAGGTGTGTCGCACAGATCTTCAGGTGCATGACGGTCCATCATGACTTTACCTGCGATCAGGCGCATCTGGTGCTGCCCTGCCGCTTCAAATAGTGCATCTACCGATTCGCTATGCACAGTACAGAAGACCAAGGCTGTGGTGGTGCCATTTTTTAGCAGTTCTTGCACAAAGAATTGGGCAATCTGGTCGGCATAGGCTTTATCTGAAAATTGTAATTCAGTTGGGAAGGTATAGGTATTGAGCCATTCGAGTAGTTGTTCACCATAGGCCCCCACCATTTCTGTTTGTGGAAAATGAATGTGGGTGTCGATAAAACCCGGCACAATCAATTGTTCAGGATAGTGCTGAACCTCGACGCCAACAGGAAGGTGCTGTTGCCCCTCCTGCCAAGATCCAAACCATTGGATTTTGCCATTTTGGCTAATTAGTAAACCATCTTCTACGTAACGCACTTGGTCGTGAATTTCACGCGCTTGGGCAACCGTATTCTGAATATCTAGGAAGCGACCGCGAACCGCCGTCGTTGCAACTACAGAAGACATTTTAAACCTACGTTTTGACTTTTTTTCGATTGATTGTACCGTAAACTGGATTTTTTTCACGGCTATTTACTGAAGTTTTTATGTGTGTTGTGAACGCTACATTTTAAATGAAAGACTGGAGCAGTATTTTCTTAAAAATTGAACTGTTTTAAGGCCAAACATGTATCCATGCCATCGATAAGATCGTGATTTTTTATGTCATACATAAGCACAAGCTTTGAGCCTAAAGGATTCAATCTATTCGCAAAATTTTGTTGAGAAAGTCTTTATCTTTAAATGCTGAGTCAGTACAGTGTCGGCATTGATAAAATAAGAGACAATGACCCGCATGTATTTTTGGAATACCAAAGCATTAGCACATGAATTATCTAGCAATACCCTCGATAAAAAGCATTATAAAAATTATTACTTAGTCACCGCCTTACTGGTTTCAGTGGTGTATTACTACGGTATGTATTCACCCTATGGGGATGTCCGTGTGATTGGTATTGAGGGGCTTCTGACTTTATTGATTATGTTTATCGGGATTCAAAGCGCTTACAAAGCCAATGGCGGCGATGAGGGCGAGCATTTCTTAGGTCGAATCACAGCGTTGTCTTTTCCCATTTTGGTACAAACCACCGTGGCTGGTGTTGTCTTTGGTGTAGTGTTATTGGGCCTTTATTTTGCTTTTAATCTAGAAGGCACGGCGTTTGATGATTGGTATGAATGGACTATTTCGCTATTTACCATCTTCCTGCAAATCTTGTTTTTCACGCGTTTGGTGTCTTATATGAAGCGGGTTAAAGCGCATACCATTTAAGCTTGAAAAAAATATTGTTTTCGAATGTATGCCTGTCAGTTTTAGAGTTGACAGGCATTTTTTTTTCAATTTAAACTTTATTTGATACATGGAAGCGTCACCCGCAACCTGCGTAGTGTTTGGAGTAGATTATTTTTGCAACACAAATTTTTTAATTATAGAAAGTGAATAGGTTTTGCGGAGGACAAATGCTTTCCTTACGAAGCTTCGCTTCTCATTTGGTGAAACAAAAGAATAATTGAGCTCCCAGTATCGAACTTAAAAAAGATAAGACTCCGCCGTGAATAACCTAAAAGTGATGGTGCTCCTACTAAAATGCCTGAACAGACCCGCATTAATCTTTGGACATCTATTTTAAATAGGTGATTTAGAGCGCCACTTTATTCCACAAAATAATGTGCAGCAAAATGCGCATCATTACCAATCACATCAAACACATCTTCACGCAGTGACATCCCCGCACATTCATCCCCGACCATCCAAAGTCCCAAGGTGGGCAGCATGCCTTCATGCAACGGAGTTTTAACCCAGCGCTGCATGACATAACCATATTTGTCGTAGTCATCGAAGTAAAAACTACCTGAGGCTGCGCCGCAATCGACATTGTTTTGTAAGATATGAATATTTGCGCCTTCGCGCGCTAAGATTGGTTTACGCACCCATTTCCCTGCGTAGTGGGCGTGCGCATCATAAGCATGGGTTTCTAACAACAATGGATGATTCGGAAAGCGTTTCCATAGCTCGATCAATAGGGCTTTATTGGAGAGTAGCATTTTCCAACACGGTTCAATCCATTCGGTTTCGGGTGTGAGAAACTGCGAAAAACTTTCTTCCCAAATCCATTCCCACGGATACAGCTTAAATAAATGCTGAATCTCTTGCTGATGCAAATCGACAAAGGCTGTGCCATTCCAACCGATATTTTCCATCGACAGTTCGCTGACATTTAAGCCTGCCTGAAAAGCAGTATCCATGAGGTATTCTAAATTACCCCAATCTTCACGCCCTGCTTCTTGGCAGGCTGCGAAATGGACACGGCTACGCGCAGGATAAAGCTGTTTCCAGCGCTCAATCAGCTTTTCATGAATGCTGTTGAACTGATCACGGTTTGCAATATTTTCGACCTGTTCAATCCAATGCCACTGTGCAACAGAGGCTTCGAGTAAACCCGTTGGCGTATCGGCATTGTATTCCAGCATTTTGATGGCTTGACCATCATAGGCAAAATCGAAACGGCCATACAGCATCGGCGCTTGGTTTTTCCATGAGTGCTCAATCAAAGGAATCGCTGCTGGGGGGATTTGAAAATATTCGGGATAATGACCGCGTTGAATCATATCCCCTGCCACTTCAAGGCACATCTGGTGTAATTCGTTCGAGGCATCTTCTAGCTGTTCAATTTGCTTGAGGCTAAACTCATAAGCCACCCCTTCTGACCAATACATTGAACCATCCCGCGACGGCAAGTTGTAGTAGTCAAAACCAATCTCTTGATGTGCTTGTTGCCAGTTTGCTCGCTTAGGGAATAGAACTCGTTTCATGTATTAACCTCCGAATGAGCCCCCGCCACGGCCGAAGCCTCCACGAATGGGTTGGGATTTGGCATGGCTAAAAACGTGAGTCGAGATTCTAGGTGTGCCCGTCGAATGACGTCCGCGAGCTTTCAAGACTTGGCCCATGTAACGGACTTTACGGTTGTTTTTATAATATTGTGGGCCGATATAAACCCCAGTAGAGCCACTATAGCTCGATTCGCCATTTTCGTTAGCAGGTTCGCACAGTTCAAAATGCCAGTCTTGGTAGCAGTTGTATTGGTTATTGTAAACATCCTGTTGTAGGGTTTTAGAACCGCTACATGCCGTGAGTAAAACCGGCACTACAACAAGAGTTAATTTTTTGGTACGCATGGATGAGCAACCTTCAGGTTCTTTTATTTTTACAGGTAAAACCAAGGGTTTTAAGCCCGCTTATCATAGGGAGCTGTTTGCATAAAGTACAGTGCATTTGCACAGAAAATCATAGGATTAAGTCTTGTACAATTTAAGATTTAGCCATCAAAAAAGCCTTCACAGTGGAAGGCTTTTTTTTAAACATTAGAGGGTAGTTTGATGATGTTTCTTACTGTATCGAATCGATAGGATCGCAGTGATGGTCAGCACCAACACAATAAAGCCCAGTGAAATCCAAATTGGCATATGGAACACATCCAACATGAGCATCTTAAAGCCGATAAACACCAAGATAATGCCTAAACCATACGGGAGATAATGCATCTTGGTTGCTGCACCAGACAACAAGAAGAACATCGCACGTAGACCCAAAATTGCCATTAAGTTTGCAGTCAACACGATAAACGGATCAGAGGTCACCGCGAAAATTGCAGGAATGGAGTCCACCGCGAAAATTACATCCGACGCTTCAACTAGAATTAACACCAAGAACAGCGGCGTTGCCCACAGCATCCCATTTTGACGGACAAAGAACTTGTTGCCATGCATTTGCGGGGTAATCCGCATATGTTTGCGCAGCCATTTTAAGATCGCCATATCTTCGATATTGGTTTCTTCTTCGTTTTGCCCTTTGAAGAATTTGAAGCCCGTATACACCAAGAACGCACCGAAGATATACAGAATCCATGAGAACTCTTGTACGAACCACGCGCCAATAAAAATAAAGATGGTCCGTAGAATAATCGCGCCCAATACACCATACAGCAGTAATTGGCGTTGCAGTGCAGGTGGGATGGCAAAAGCAGCAAAGATCATCAGCCAGACAAAGACGTTGTCGACGGCTAAAGATTTTTCAAGTAAATAACCTGCGAAATACTCCATGACCTTGGTATTGGCCACAGTGACACCTGCAGTTTGTTGTAAATACAACCAGAGACCTGCACCAAAGAGTGATGCGACGGAAACCCACGCAATACTCCATAACGCGGCTGTTTTGATTTTAACTTCTTGGCCTTCTTTTTGTTTAAAGCCTAAAAAGTCGATCAGTAGCATCACGGTAACAATGCCGAAAAAAGCAAGGTATAGCCATAAATTGCCGATAGATTCCATGAAATCCTCCACATCCAGCAATCGGCCACAAAAAAACCTTGACCTGCTGCCAGATGAAATAAAACATCTGTGACAACATGATCAAGGTCTTGCCTACATTTTAGCGTATGTATTTTGTGCGCTAAAATGCTCAGATACCGACTTTTTGCAAAGTGTAATGACGATAATCTGACACGTGAAAGTTATGCATGGCATTGATTTTTCACGTTTGGAGGAGGCTACTCCCCTTGTTCAACATAAATTTGGTTTTGGATTTGATCCAAAAGTGAGCTAAGCATCGCATATTTTTATGGTTTGAGCAAATATTAAAGAAAATTGTAGATGAAATATAAATGAGACAAAATTTTGCTTCAATTTGTGGCAAGCTAAAAAAAACAGTAAACCAAAGAGGAATAATAATGAAAATTCAACATCAAGAAATAGGTAGTAAAGGCGAAGTTTTTGTTGAGCAAGAAAACGAGCGTGTGGCGGAAATGACCTATAGTTGGGCTGGGGACGATAAATTTATCATTGATCACACTTGGGTCAGTGAGTTGCTCCGTGGGCAACATGTGGGGCGTCAGTTATTGGATGTTTTGGTTAACTTTGCCCGTGATAAGGGCGTAAAAATTTTACCCTTGTGCCCTTTTTCCAAATCGGTATTCGACAAAGATCCATCTATTCATGATGTTTTATTCCACTAAGATAGAGAACCATAAATCAATCCATTCAACGAGTGTGCTATGCAATTTCAACATGTAGATCGCGATCAAAAAGGTGAGTTTTTTTTAAATAATGCAGAAGGTCAGCGCATTGCTGAAATTAGCTATATTTGGCGGGATGACACAACCATTGATGCCAACCATACTTGGGTCGATGATTCACTGCGGGGTCAAGGCGTGGCGCGTTTGCTGTTGGATACTCTGGTTGATTTTTCACGTGAGAAAAACCTGAAAATTATCCCAACTTGCTCTTATGTCGATGTGATGTTTCGCCGTGAGAAAAGTTTTGAAGATGTCGCAGCTTAATTGTTCACAACATTCATCGCAATTCTAAAGGTTAAGCTAAAATGAGATCGATATAGCTGCCATTGCAGTTCTAATTTGGACTTTGCAATGCTGAACATGATGGAATTAAAGTATATGAAGATGCTTTTATCTATGGGCCTATTCTGTTCAGTTGCCCCCTTATTGCATGCTGAAGATTGTGTAAAACTTGAGGAAAAGGCAGAACAAAAAGAAGTTCAGATTATTCCACGTTGGGGCATGAAAGTGATTGCTCCAACTAGAGTGTATTTTCATTCAGCACCAAGCAATGCTTGTAAAATCAAAGATCTGTTTATGATTAAAAATGACCATATCACTGCTTATAGCACCTATGATGATGGCCAAGAACAGTGGGTTTCGATGATGTATTTCAGCAAGCGCTTGGGAGACACGGTTCAAGGCTGGGCAAAACTAAAAGACTTTGAATATACGGGTACGATGTCTGGTTTTTAATTAGATAAGCTTGTAAAAAAACCCGCGATATGCGGGTTTTTTCTTCTAATGGGACAATTTATTCTGCGTTTAAGGCGCTGATCAATTTCTGGTGTAAACCACCAAAGCCGCCATTGGACATGATCACGACAGCATCGCCCTCGCCTGCTTCACTGACGATGGTATGGATAATATCATCTAATGTACGTGCGACCACGGCCTTGTTGGGCGCAGCCGCAATGACAGGTTGTAAGTCCCAGTCTAAACCTTCTGGTTGATACCAAATCACTTCATCGGCCAAACGTGCAGAGTGTGCGAGTCCATCTTTATGGCTTCCCATGCGCATGGTATTTGAACGAGGCTCAATAATTGCCCACAACTTACGTTCGCCTAAACGCTTACGTGCGCCTTCCAGCGTAGTATCTATTGCGGTTGGGTGATGGGCAAAGTCATCATACACTTCAACGCCACGTACTGTGCCTAAAAGCTCCATACGGCGCTTCACGCCGCCAAAGTTAGACAGTGCTTCGCACGCTGTTTCAATGCTCACGCCGACGTGTTCAGCCGCAGCGATAGTCGCCAAAGCATTGGCTACGCTGTGCTGCCCTGTCATGTTCCATTGCACCGTGCCTTTCACCACGCCGTGTTGGAGTACTTTAAAGTGTGAACCATCCGCACTGAGTTGTTCGGCATACAATTCAGACTTGTCGTGAGCCTCTAAAGAGGTACGAACCACAGGTGTCCAACAGCCCTGCTCTAAAACTTCATCAATATTGCTTTCAGTAATTGGAGCAATGATACGACCCTCACTTGGAATGGTACGGACCAAGTGATGAAATTGTTTTTGAATCGCTGCTAGATCATCAAAAATATCGGCATGGTCAAATTCAAGGTTATTTAAAATGGCTGTTTTAGGGTGGTAATGCACGAACTTCGAACGTTTGTCGAAAAAGGCAGAATCATATTCATCGGCTTCGACACAGAAGTATTTGCCACCACCTAAACGTGCACTTTCAGAGAAACCTAAAGGTACACCGCCAATCAGGAAACCTGGCTCTAAACCCGCCTGATCCAACACCCAAGCCAACATAGTGGTGGTGGTGGTTTTACCGTGGGTCCCTGCTACACCAAGTACGTGTTTGCCTTGGAGCACATGATCGGCCAAAAATTGTGGGCCTGAAATATACGGTAAGCCTTCATTGAGCATGTATTCAACTGCATCAATCCCGCGTTTCATCGCGTTGCCGACGATGACTAAATCAGGATGCGGTTGTAAATGACTGCGGTCATAACCTTGCATTAAGGTAATGCCTGCATTTTCGAGCTGGGTGGACATGGGAGGATAAACATTTAGATCCGAACCCGTCACTGTGTGGCCAAGATCACGTGCTAAAAGCGCTAAAGACCCCATAAAGGTGCCACAAATACCCAAAATATGCAGATGCATTCCGCCTCACTCCACTGCTTTTATAGACACATCACGTATTGTTGGTGCTGTTGTCGTGATTAATTCGATGTGAAAGCAACCATAGCAAGGCGCTTAGCGAAAAGATAGTGATTCTTGTATCTAATCGTTTAATTATTCTGCGGCTTGAAAAACGCTTTTATTTTGTAAAAAAGCTGGCTGAAAAGTGCAATATTTGCTGAATTTCCTAGCAAAAAACGTAGAATAAAATGCTCCTAAACTCAGCGATTTTGCTTCATGTCCCTGCCCTTTATTTTATTGATTATTGCCAACTGTTTTATGACACTTGCATGGTATGGACATTTAAAATTTTTGCCGGGTGTGCCGCTTTGGCAAGCCATTTTATTTAGCTGGTTCATTGCCTTGGTGGAATACAGTTTTATGATTCCTGCGACCCGTATGCTGTCACAGCAAGGCTGGTCAATGGGTGAAATGAAAATCACCCAAGAAGTGGTGACGTTATTGGTTTTTGTACCGTTTATGCTTTTCTTATTTAAACAGCCTTTTAAGCTCGATTATTTGTGGGCCGGACTGTGTTTATTTGGTTGTGTGTATTTTGTTTTTCGCAGCCAATAACTCAAAAAATGAGGCTACAGTCCTCTTTTTATTTAAGTTTTATGCTACGAAATAAAAAAACAAGAAAAATCTGCATTTAGTTGCACGGTTAAATTTTGGAGAGCTGAAAAATCAGTCTATAATACGGGGCTCTTATTAAAGCTTGGCGCTAGTCGAGATTTATCTCTCTTAACTATCTCTGGAAACATTGCAATGAATGCGGCCGCTTCACAAGACACTCCTCTCGTTGGAATTATCATGGGTTCTCAATCAGATTGGGCCACTCTCGAACACACTGCCAATATGCTTAAGCAACTTGGTGTCCCATTTGAAGCGGAAGTTGTGTCTGCGCACCGTACGCCAGATCGTCTTTTTGAATATGCTGAACAAGCACGTGACCGTGGTATCCAAGTGATTATTGCGGGTGCAGGCGGTGCGGCGCATTTACCGGGAATGTGTGCGGCGAAAACTGATTTGCCTGTACTTGGTGTGCCAGTGAAGTCTTCGATTTTAAACGGTGTCGATTCACTGTTATCGATTGTACAAATGCCAGCAGGTATTGCAGTGGGTACCTTAGCGATTGGTCCAGCAGGTGCAACCAATGCCGCGATTATGGCAGCACAAATTTTAGGTCTGACACGTCCTGAAATTGCAAAAAATGTGGCCGATTTCCGTGCTGCACAAACCGACAAAGTCGCAAGCAACAACATTCCAGGCCAAGCTTAATACGGGGCATTCCTCATGAATAAAACCATCGGTATTTTTGGTGGTGGGCAGCTGGGTCGCATGATGGCGCAAGCGGCTTTGCCACTGAATATTCAATGTACGTTCTTTGATGTGAGTACAGACTGCCCTTCAGCGGCTTTAGGAACTGTGATTTCAAGCAAAACTGAAAACGGTTTACAAGACTTTATTGCCAGTGCAGATGTCTTCAGCCTTGAGTTTGAAAATACGCCTTTGTCTGATGTTGATGTTTTGACCAAGCAAAAAGATATGCATCCGCCGCGTCAGGCTTTAGCCATTGCACAGCATCGCTTGTCTGAAAAAGCGTTATTTGATGAGCTTGAGATTCCTGTTGCGCCTTATAAAGCGGTAGATTCCCTAGAAAGTTTAAGTGCTGCGGTTGCTGAGCTGGGTTTACCGATTGTGCTGAAGACAGCCACAGGTGGCTATGATGGCAAAGGTCAGTTTGTATTGCGCTCTGAACAACAAATTGAACAAGCATGGGCTGAATTAGGCCCTGCTGGAAGTTTAATTGCAGAAAGCTTTGTGACCTTCTCGCGTGAAGTTTCGATCATTGCGGTACGTGGTCAAAATGGCGATGTGAAAACGTGGCCATTGGCTGAAAATCATCATCATCATGGTATTTTGTCGCACTCGATTGTTCCTGCACCGAATAGTGCGGACTTACAACCCGTTGCACAAGACTACATCACTCGCCTATTGAATCATTTGAATTATGTTGGCGTATTGACCTTAGAACTGTTTGTCACAGACAAAGGTTTGTATGCCAATGAAATGGCGCCACGTGTGCATAATTCAGGACACTGGTCGATTGAAGGCGCAGTATGCTCTCAGTTTGAAAACCATATTCGTGCAGTCGCAGGCTTACCCTTGGGTTCAACTGAAGTGGTTCGCCCTACGGTCATGATCAATATTATTGGTCAGTATCCACACTCTGAACAAGTCTTGGCCTTAGAAGGTGTACATCTACATCTTTATAATAAGGAAGAACGTGAAGGTCGTAAGATTGGTCACCTGACTTTAATGCCGAATGACACTACTCAACTCACGACGCTGTGTCGTCAGTTGGCGAAAATTTTACCAAATCCCTTGGCACTGAGCGAAGATATGACCATCTAAAGCTTCAGTTGTTGTTAAAAAAAGCGATCACAAGAGTGGTCGCTTTTTTATTTGGATTCATTCAGGCATGATTGCGCCTCTTCGAAAAAAGTGACCGTTAATCGGATCAAAATTGAAATAAATTGCGTGTTTTTTATCCGTTTAGATAAAATTAGCGCATAGAAAAATAAACTGAAAGCAAAATAAAGCGAGTTTTGTACAGAGATGCACGTTTAAAACAGAGCCCACAATTGAATGTGACACTGATGTTCACCTAAAAAATGCTGAAATAGCAGAGATCTCTATCAACTTTGGGCGTGGATATCTTTTTAAGTCTATTTTGAATTTAAAAAATAGAAGTAAAATTTTGAATTCAAAAGTGAGTTTTAAATTTAAATTGAGCGTTTAAATTTAAAATGAATTTAAATGTTTTGATGTTGTTTGAATTTAAATTCAAAACAATAAATTTAAAGTCTGTGAGATGAATTTAAAGTTTTGAATTTAAAAATATTGAGCTTTAGTTTTGATGGTTTATTTTCTTTATATTGTTGATTATTAATGTTAAATAAAATTTGTGGATAAAATGAATTTAAAACAATATGATTGAATTTAAAGTACTTGTTGAGTCAGAGATTGTTTTTGAATTCAAAAGTTGAGATGCGGGGTGCTGTGGATAAGTGGTTTTAAATTTAAACCAGAATGAATATTCATTTACGTTTTGATTCAGAAAAGTGAAATCGAAAGTGTTAAGGTAAAAAGCATAATTTAGAGATAAAAAATCATTAGGGATTTTATGCACCGTTTTGCTTTTCTTTTAGGTTCATTTTTTTTAGCGGCGACTCAGGCGAATGCTGAGCTCATTATTAATGGTCAAAAAGTTACAGGCAGTTCAAATGTCGCAACTTCCGATTATAGTCCTCAGAATTCATTTCAAAGCTGTATTGCCAACTTAAAAAGCCAAGCGATGGCGAATGGTGTGTCTGCGTCCACTTATGATCGCTACACGCAAAATTTAGCGCCTGATTATTCTGTGATTGAAAAATTAAATTACCAACCTGAATTTTCCACGCCGATTTGGGATTATTTGTCAGGATTGGTGGATGATGAGCGTGTTGCAGTAGGTCGGCAAAAATTGGTTCAGCATCGTGAAGTGTTGAATCGCGTTGCGGCCGCGTATGGTGTGCCTGCGGAGACCGTAGTTGCCGTGTGGGGTGTTGAAAGTAATTTTGGTGATATTTCAGGTAAATATCCATTATTACAAGCGCTAGGCACATTGAGCTGTGAAGGTCGGCGCCAAAGCTATTTCCGTGGAGAGTTTTTTGCCGCGATGCGTATTTTACAGCGAGGCGATTTAACTGAATCACAACTGAAAGGCTCCTGGGCAGGCGCATTTGGCCATACCCAGTTTATGCCATCGACGTATGAAGAGTTAGCCGTCGATTTTGATGGCGATGGACGCCGTGATTTGGTGTCGAGTACCACAGATGCTTTGGCATCAACAGCCAATTTCCTCAAAAAACGCGGTTGGCAAACTGGGCAGCCTTGGGGCTTTGAAGTAAAAAACCCGCAAGCGATCTCTCTGAGTGGTGAAAGTCGTCGCAATAAGAAGTCCTTATCTTACTGGATGCAAAATGGTGTGGTACGCGCAGATGGTTCAGCGTTAATTCAAGGCAATTTATCTTCTAGCTCGCAAGCGGGGTTGATGGCACCTGCTGGTGAAAATGGTCCACTGTTTTTAGTGTTTAAAAACTTTGATGCAATCTATAGTTATAACGCAGCAGAAAGTTATGCATTGGCGATTGCGCATTTGTCAGACCGCTTACAAGGGCTAGGTGGCTTTAGTACAACTTGGCCAACCGATGATGCAGGCACTTCGCGTTCTGAACGTCGTGAAATTCAGCAGTTCTTACTGAATCGTGGTTATGATATTGGCGCGGTGGATGGTTTGATTGGTGATAAAACTCGCCAAGCCATTCGACAGGAGCAAATCCGTTTAGGTTTAAGTCCGACGGGGCGAGCGGGACAGCAAATTTTAAAAGCCTTTCGGCAGGAAAATGCTAAGTTGATGATGCGTTAACATTAACAGCAAAAAATCGTTGATATAGATAAAAAGCCAGTCGGTTATTCACCTGACTGGCTTTTTTGATTTGCACTGGTTGCGTCTAAAAGGTCAGAAGCGCTTTGATGTTTAAACCGCGGTAATCGTCCCGAGAATACGGTCGCCCCGTGCACCCGTCACTGTTGGCAAGTTGCCACTGAGTTGTTGGATAAAACGCATAGCCAACCAAGCAAAGGCGGTTGCTTCCACCCACGTTGGGGCTAAGCCAATCGCGGAGGTGGTTTGTACAGACCAATTGTGCTTACGTAAGCGCCAACGTAATTGTTCTAAAAGGTGTGAATTATAGGCACCACCACCACAGACGTAGACTTCACCAGTATCCATATCGGAGCGATAGATGGCTTTTTTAATGGCACGTGTGGTGAGCTTCATTAAGGTGGCTTGAACATTTTCAGGACTGTCTTCAAGCTCTTCATATTCAAGGTCATTGCGCCAGTCGGCAATTTGTTCATCTAACCATTCGAGGTTGAAGTCTTCACGGCCAGTGCTTTTTGGTGGTTCTTTGGAAAAATACTCATGTGATTGTAGGCGATCGAGCAGGCTACGAATCGGATGGCCGTAGGCTGCCCAATTGCCATTTTCATCATAGGGCTGTCCAGTAAAGCGTTCACACCAAGCATCCATTAAAATGTTGGCTGGGCCTGTATCAAAACCGTAGACCTGATCAGGTTGGCCTGCGGGTAACATACTGACATTGGCGATGCCGCCTAGATTTAGGATGACCCGATGAATGCTCTCATGTTGGAACATATCTTGGTGAAAAGCAGGAACCAGCGGGGCACCTTGTCCACCTGCGGCCATATCACGACGTCGAAAATCTGAAATCACAGGAATTTGGGTGATTTCAGTGATGATGTTTGGGTCACCAATTTGTAGGGTAAAACCGTGCTCTGGGCGGTGGCGAATGGTTTGTCCATGTGAGCCAACGGCTTTGATTTGACTACGATCTAAATGACTTTGCTTAATCAGCTGATTGATGCCTTCGCCAATCATCTTTGCTAAAGCTACATCTGCCTTTCCCATACGGTCGATTTCGTTGTCACCGGGCAAAGTGAGTGCCATCAGTTCATCGCGTAAATCTGGGTCGAAAGAAAGAGTGAGGGTGGCGTGAAGCTGCAATGGATCAAAAGAAGCAGCAACAATATCAACACCATCCATGCTGGTGCCGGTCATTACCCCAATATAGATCGCTGTCATGATTATTCTAAAGCCTGCAATGTGCTGAAAAAGTGTTAGTATATCGCACAAATTGAATAACTGATGTGTTTGGGTTTTGTGATGTCAAATTTCCTGCCGGCTGAAGAACAACTTGCTCTCATTCAACGAGGCACGCATGAAATTATTTCTGAAGAAGATCTTCTGAAGAAATTAAAAGAAAATCGTCCTTTAAAAATTAAAGCGGGCTTTGACCCGACTGCGCCTGACTTGCACTTGGGGCATACGGTTTTAATTAATAAATTGAAAACTTTCCAAGACTTGGGTCATGACGTGACCTTCTTGATTGGGGATTATACCGCGATGATCGGTGACCCGACTGGAAAAAGTGCAACACGCCCACCATTGTCGCGTGAGCAAGTGCTTGAAAATGCAAAAACTTATCAAGAACAGGTGTTTAAAATTCTTGATCCGAACAAAACTAAAGTGCGTTTTAACTCAGAATGGTTTGCAACCAAGACAGCGGCTGATTTAATTCAGTTGGCCTCACAGCAAACGGTTGCACGTATGCTTGAGCGTGATGATTTCACCAAGCGTTATAACAACCATCAACCGATTGCAATTCATGAATTTTTATATCCATTGGTTCAAGGTTATGACTCGATTGCCCTTGAGGCGGATGTTGAGTTAGGCGGCACAGACCAAACCTTTAACTTATTGATGGGGCGTACACTTCAGGGTCGTTATGACCAAGAAGCGCAAGTCTGCATTACAGTGCCAATCCTTGAAGGTTTAGACGGTGTGAACAAGATGTCTAAGTCTTTGGGTAACTATATTGGCGTATTTGATGCACCAGGGGCGATGTATCAAAAAGTCCTTTCGATGCCAGATGCATTAATTGAACGCTATTTCGATTTACTCAGCTTTAAATCTGTTGAAGACATTAAAGTCCTGCTAAAAGAAATTGCTGAAGGGCGTAATCCACAAGAAGTTAAGAAAATTCTAGCCCTTGAGTTGGTAGAGCGTTTCCATGGTGCAGAAGCGGCAGAAAATGCACATAAAGGTGCAGGCAACCTGATTACTGAGGGTGAGTTACCAGAAGGAACACCTGAAGTGACAATTTCACGTGCAGAATTTGGTGGCGAGTTGTTTATTGCAACGATTCTTCGCGTAGCGGGCTTAAACCCAAATGCTGCAGCGGCAAAAGATGCCGTGGGTCGTGGTGCGGTAAAAGTCGATTGGAACGTGGTTGATATGAGTTTCTCTGTTAAAGAAAATGCCACTTTAATTATCCAGTCGGGTAAAAAAGCCATTGCGAAAGTCACTTTTACTGACTAAGTCAGTGCATATATATGCTTTAAGTTATTGATATAAAAGCAGGCTTCGGCCTGCTTTTTATTTTTTAATCTTTATAAAAAAATCAAATAAGTAAATTCAAAAAAAACCTTATAAAAACAATGCTTAATTTTTTCCAAAAATATTGCAATTTAAAATGAGTGTGTATAAGATTTCAACGTCTAGTTGATGTTTTTAACATCGCTAGAAGGGTCAATAAGAATAACTCTCCACAGTTTTCAAGTCTCTTCCCCAAGGGACTTTTTTTAAGATAACTATAATAATGACATCTATGGATCAGATAACGATCTAACTCCGAGGAAGAGGTTTTGGGAGAGATCTCTTCCTTTTTTATTGGCAAAAATTTAGTTTTTTAAAATCAGTTTCTCGCAGACAAATAACGAGTTGTCATAAAAGTTGGGTGCAACATGCTTTTAAATAAAGCTGGTCATCAGCTTTACAAGTATATAGCACTGCGTTTTCTACTTATATCCAGATGCTTCGTATCATCAAGCTTTATCGTGGCTGTTATTTCAGCTCTGTCTTGAATTATCTTTACCATGGTATAGATAGAAGAGGGCTTTGCTATTACGCGAATGAAATAAAAATAGACTAAGCATTCCATTTTTACTAAATCTTAGTTTTTTATAGCGATGCGGCAGTTTTGCAGCTTAGGCGTGTATTAAATATAAAAAACTACGCCTTTAGAAAGATGATTTATCAACAATACAGAAATGAAAGAAACACAGAGTGATTTTAAGTCTGAAAACGTTGCTATAAGATTGATAAGACTCAGCTGAAAGAAAAAAATATATGCTAAGGCTTAAATTTTAAGCTTAAAAAACTTTTAAAGATTGGAAATGAAACGCTCATGTTGAAAGAAATAAGAGAAAAAATGATAAATATGATCAAAAAATAGATGAAAAATACGGTTTTTCTTAATTTTTGTAGAAAAAACCAACGCCCGTTTCAAATAAGTGAATTTGGGGGTTGCAAAGATTTCGTAATGGTCTAGAATGCACCCCATACCGACGAGATAGACGGAAATGAACGAAGCACGAAGTGCTGAGTTGTTAAGTATATTGAGTCCAGCTTCTAGCACTGACGAGGTGTTAGAAAGATCATTAAGAGATTATGAAGAACAACTTGTGTGGATTTTTACTGATTGATCGATCGAAAATATTTCATTGATTGAATGGTAAAAATTACTCGAAGTTTATTTGAGAAATATTTGTCAGAAAATTTCCCGAACTCAGAAGTGAAACCTCTTAGCGCTGATGGTAGTGTGGAGTTATCCATGTGAGAGTAAGTCATCGCCAGCTCATTAATTCAAATCCCCCTCCGCTTATAGCTGAGGGGGATTTTTTTATGTAGGAAGGTTAAAAATATAAATGAGAGACAAGAAGAATATTAGCTAAAAATAGGCTTTAAAATCTAATAGGTTTAGTTTTTATCACTTGAATTTGATGGTTTCTTCTTCACTAAAAGAAATTTTAACTAAGTATCTGTGTGTATTTCAAGCAATTGAACAGCTATTTCATCTATATCCGTTGGAAAAGAATGGCTATAGTTAACTCGTGATCATGCAAAATATGCCAAAACAGGTTTTGATTTAGATTTTAATGTGCTCAATAAAAAAGAAACCCCGACATCCTGTCGAGGTTTCTTTGTATTTCAGTGCTTAGATACAACTCCTGTCATATCTCACATCCTGATGCTCAAACTGATTATTGTTGTTTTAAGTTTGGGAAACGTCCTGTCTCCTGATGTATTTAATATATGCTGTAAGCTGTTTTAAGGCTAGTGGTCACTTTCCTCAGTTTTTGTAAGCTTTGGCTTACACAGATTCATCTTGTTACCAAAGCGGATAACCTTGTACTTATGATTTCTCTACAATGAATGGTGATCGTGCATTTAATGGGGAAGGCAATGCTGAGAAAAAAAGCTTTTTGTTTGTTGATGACAGTGAGTGCATTTTTTGGATTAATGGCATGTCATGCACAAAGACCAGCGGAGTCAGCAGCACAGGAACAACAGGACAGTTCTGCTTCTTTAGGCACATCTATACACCTCAAACGTATTGCTGAATTTAATGAGCCATGGGCATTAGCGGTATTGCCTGATGGGCGATTATTAATTACTGAAAGATCAGGACAGTTGATTTTATTTAATCCTATAGATCAGACAAAGACTCTCATTAGGAATATACCTAAAGTGGCTTATGGTGGTCAGGGCGGATTAGGCGATATTGCTTTACATCCTGAGTTTGCACAAAACCATCAAATTTATCTTAGCTATGCAGAAGCAGGGCAAGGTGGTTATGGTGCGGTTGTGATTCGTGCTGATTTGAATTTAGATCAGGCGCAGCCACAATTAGACAACCTTAAAATGATATGGAAACAAGCACCGAAGGTGCGTGGGCAGGGGCATTATGCACATCGGATGTTATTTGATGGTGCAGGAAAATTATGGATTAGTTCAGGAGAACGGCAAAAATTTGATCCTGCACAAGATTTGACATCGAACCTTGGAAAAATTATTAGTTTGAATGATGATGGTTCGGTTGCCTTAGATAATCCATTTCAGACGCAGGGGGATATCGCAAAACAAATATGGAGTTTGGGGCATCGTAATCCTTTAGGAATGGCTTTGGATGCAAAAAAACAACTTTGGGTGGTTGAAATGGGCCCCAAAGGTGGGGATGAGCTTAATTTAATTCAAAAGGCTAAAAACTATGGTTATCCAATCATTTCGAATGGTGATCATTATAGTGGTGTGAATATCCCTGACCACGCCACGCGGCCTGAGTTTGAAGCGCCAATATTAGACTGGACACCCGTAATTTCTCCATCGAGTTTGATTTTTTATACGGGACAGATGTTTCCAAAGTGGCAGGATAAAGTCATCATTGGTGGGCTTTCATCTGAAGCATTAATTATTGTAGACACCACAGGACAGCCAGTAAAAGAAATCCAACGGATAGATATGAAAGAACGTATCCGTGGTTTACAACAAGCGAAAGATGGCAGTATTTGGGTGATTGAGGATGGGAAACATGCAGATTTAATTCAGCTGCTTTCACATTAATCACCCGAACAGAGTGCTGCTAGGAAAGACGGTTTTAAAGCGCAGCATGTTGATCGGCATTGAAGACATTGGCTTGGATCTGCATCAGTTTTCGTTGTCCTTGTTTACCATTCATCCGCCAATGGACAATTTTAATATTATCGATCAAGGCGACATCCCCTTTTTGCCACTGGAGCAAGAGTGCATCGTGATATAAGGCTTCAAATAAGTGTTGTTTTTCCTGATCGGTCCATTCAATTTTTTCACCTTTATGGGTGAAAAGTTCCCATGACAGTTGCATGCAATTAGCCGTGGGGTCTAGTTGAAGCTTTCCTCGCTTCTTAAAGCTTTTTTGTGCAGCTTGGTGGGCAAAAGAATTGGTATTGTTTGCAAAAGCCCACGGCTGGATCATCAACTTTTGCGTGTTCGGGTGTATGACACCGAAAGGTGAGCGTTTTAAGGTAAGTTTGCTTTCTTTATTTGATTTTTTCTGGAAACCAAGTGAGCTTTTATTGAAGGTCAAGCGATCAAATAGATTGAGTTTACGTGTTGAAATATAAGAAAAATGGTTCCATGCGCCTAAGTATTTTTATTGTACGCTAACTGGAAAATGGGCCCAAATTCTTTCGAGG
Source organism: Acinetobacter sp. 8I-beige (assembly GCF_902505955.1). Lineage (NCBI taxonomy): Bacteria > Pseudomonadati > Pseudomonadota > Gammaproteobacteria > Moraxellales > Moraxellaceae > Acinetobacter > Acinetobacter sp. 8I-beige. The sequence goes on from NZ_LR732790.1 coordinate 34,119, forward strand.
TTATTAAACCCTGTTTCGAGTAAGTGGTCCGCGGGTTCTTGGCAAAACAAGGCAATATAACGCGAGCGAGTCGAGCATAGGCCACCTTCGACATGTGGACCTTGAATTGAGTTTTCAACAGAGCCTAATTGCACCGTATTGTGGTTTAGATAAGGTCTATCATTACCTGCACGATTTTCGCTATATTTACGAATGAAAGAGGCAAACCAACCTGATTTTTTAGGCGTAAATGGATGCCAAGGTTCAAGCTGAAAATGATGTTCGATCAACTCATGAAACTCATAGTGACGTTGTAATTTAAAGCCACGAAATAATAAGATGCCGTACTGATGTAACTCTTCATAAGCTCTGTACGATGGACTCTAACGTAGGCGGCTAGAGCATCTACATCTGTATATTCGGGGTCAGCGACATAAATTTTGCAATAATCATTTAAAAGTGTGGTGTTTAGTTGCATGTGAATGGTCTCTATTTTTATTTTTTTAATTTATTGTATTGGACTGAAGCATTTTGGCTAAAGCTGCAAATGTTCAGTGGGCGAGAGTATAAAGTGTAGTGCGAGCGTCAGATGTAATATTTCGTTGTACAGAAGAACATACCGACAAACGGTGAAAGTCTTAATATTTGATGGATCTAATTTATAGATTAGCGCTTAAATATGTACGTTGTACGGAAATGATGATTTGTTAAATTTTTCATGTTTATACATCTGTTTTATATCATTATTTTTATAATATTTAAGTTGAGAAAGACATCCAGTCAGACCAATTTTAATTTGTATTCACGAGCTTCTTCTAAAGTATTGAAGCATATAAGAGGTTCGTTAATATCTGATCTAGATTTGGGTTTTTGGAGAAGTATTGAGCTAAAAATCAATACAATTAAAAAGCCCCCGACATCCTGTCGAGGGCTTTTTAAATTCTTTCAAACGGTATAACTCCTGTCCTACCGATCAGCATCCTGCTGTATATGTTGTTATTTTTGTTTTTAATCTGAGACATCCTGTCTCTGTATGGTTTAACTATAGCGTCGATGCTGTTTATTGAAAAGCCGACAAATACTTAAGTTACTGTAAGCAATAGCGTACAGAAGAATCTCATGCTTATGCGCTGACATATTTAATGAGTTTATCAATTGCTGCTTTTAGATTCTTCTCATCAAAAGGATTTGGTTCAAAATCTTCGGTTTTATTGCGTGAAAAAATATCTCGAATTTCAATCACCGCATTGGTATCGACTAGGCCGAGTTGAGTACCGACTTGGCGAATTTGGTCGATGGAGCGTGAGCCATTGGTACCACCATAACTGATATAGGCCGCAGGTTTACCTTGCCATTCTTTGCCTAAGTAATCTAGGGCATTTTTAAGCGCAGGGCTATAACCATGATTGTATTCGGGGCTAATGAAAATAAAGGCATCGCCTTGCGCAATGTGGTCGGCCCATGCTTGTTGTTTGGGTTGATCATAAATCCCTGTCATTGGGGGATTTGCACCTGAAAAAATCGGCAACCCCCACTCTTTTAAGTCGACCAATTCGAGTTGGACCGTATTGAGCCCAAGCTGTTCAAAGCCTTGTTGCACCCATCGTGCAACTTTAATGGCTGTCCGACCTTCGCGCACACTGCCTATAATGACCTGAATTTTCATGAAAAATCCTTGGGAAAATAAATGTGATTACGCTACGGTAGTATGAAAATTAGGCTTTGCATAGATTGAATATGTATCTGATCGACAAATGTTTGAGGCATTAAAAAAGCCCCCGAAGGGGCTTTGGCTGACACACAGACAATCGATCTGTGGCTTTACATAATTTTGATACCTTGTTGGCCGGCAGGTGTCACTTTGAAGATTTCTACTTCAAAGGTAATATCTTTACCTGCCAATGGATGGTTAAAGTCGACTTCGGTGATGTCATCACCTACAGTTTTCACTACGCCATATAGGCTTTGTTTGGCTTTGTCTTCAAATTCAATCATGTGCCCTTCAATAGGACGTTGTTCAAATTTGACAGTATCAAACTGTTGCACGTTTTCAGGATTCCACGGGCCAAAAGCATCTTCTGGTGGTAGGCTCACCGTACGACGGTCGCCAGCACGTAAACCGAACAGGGCTTTTTCAAAACCAGGCAGTAAGCTGCCATCACCCATCACCAGGCTTACAGGCTCTTCACGGCTACGTGTGTTATCAATTTCTACGCCATTTTCAATGCAAACAGAAAAATGTAACTCTACTTTTGAACCTTCGCTTACGCGAGTTTCTTCATTGGGATTAATAAAATCAGTCATTATTTACTTCGGCACGTTGGATACGGTTTTTTTCGAGAAAAAAGGTATCGATCAACAAAAGGATCGTTCCTAGCGTAATCGCACTATCTGCAATATTAAACGCAGGGAAGTGGCTGTTTTGATAGTACACATGAATGAAATCAACCACATAGCCTAAGCTAATACGGTCAATGAGATTCCCTATAGCACCACCTAAAATAAGGGCAATCGCGATGGGCAGCACTTTCACGGTTTTGGGCATACGCATCAGCCAAAACAGAAAAATGACAGACACAATACCTGCAAGAGAGGTAAAGAAATAGCGTTGCCAGCCGCCCGCATCGGACAAGAAACTAAAGGCTGCGCCATAGTTATGCAATAAAGTCCAATTTAAAAAGGGCAGGACTGGTACTGGATCTGCATAATTCAGATGGGTACTGGCAATCCATTTGGTCCATTGATCTAAGACAATGGCTAGAATAGCCAAACCTACCCACACCAAATTGTGCGGATAGAATTGGAATAAGCCCTTTTTATGTTGTGGGTTAGGCATACTTTCTCTCTTCGCCTTGGCCTGTAGGAAGGTTGATAATACAACGACCACATAGACCTGGATGTGTAACATGTGTATTCACATCTGGCAGAACATGCCAGCAGCGTACACATTTTTCACCATCAGCCGCCGAGACTTGAACATTCAGACCTGCCAGATCAGAGGCTTCACCCTGAGTTGCATCGAATGCATTGACCAAGACCTGTGAAGTGATCATAACAAAACGAAGTTCATCATCTAAACGATCCAGTACGTCCTTGAGTTCTGCATCTGCCCACAGTTCAACTTTGGCAGAGAGATTTGAACCCACGATTTTCGCGGTACGCGCAGTTTCGATGAACTTGTTCACCGCAGACTTCACCGCAATCAGGGTCTGCCAATCGGCTTCAGACAACAAGTTTGCTTTTGAAGCCACAGGAATGTCATACCATTCCGCAGTGAAAACGTATTTCTCAGTTTGTTCTGGAATCAGTGGCCATGCTTCTTGAGCGGTAAAGCTTAAGATTGGTGACATCCAACGTACAAAGGCTTGCACCAAATGATACAGCGCAGTTTGAGCCGAATGACGCGCTTGTGAATCGGCTTTGGTGGTGTACTGACGGTCTTTGATGATGTCGAGGTAGAAACCACCCAAGTCATTGATACAGAAGTTGGTCAGCGCATTCGCCACGATATGGAAGTTCATATCTTCATAGGCTTGCTGAATGGTTTTTTGTACGTCCGCTGCGCGTTGCAAGATGTATTGATCGAGTGCGATCAATTGATCGACAGGAAGTGCATCCGTCGATGGTTTGAAACCATTTAAGTTCGCTAACAAGAAACGCAAAGTATTACGAATACGACGGTAACCATCTGATGCACGGTTAAAAATTTCTTTACCTGCGGTCATTTCATAACGGTAATCGGCCGATGCAATCCAGAAACGTAAGCCGTCTGCACCCATATCTTTAATAATGTCTTGTGGGGTGATGATGTTGCCCAAAGATTTTGACATCTTACGGCCTTTTTCATCCACCACGAAGCCATGGGTCAGTAAGCCTTTGTACGGCGCACGTTCATTGATGGCAATTGAGGTGAGCAATGAAGACTGGAACCAACCACGGTGTTGGTCTGAACCTTCAAGGTATAAATCAGCAGGATCGGTGAGTTCTTCGCGTTCACGCAGCACGGCATAGTGCGTTGTGCCTGAGTCGAACCACACGTCTAAAGTGTCACGCACACAATTGTACTGTTCCGCTTCATCCCCGATAAAGTCTTTCGCTTCACGGTTATACCAAGCATCAATCCCTTCTTGTTCGATCAACTTCGCGACTTCTTCGATCAACTCGGCTGTGCGCGGATGGAGTTCGTTAGTGTCTTTATGCACGAAGAATGGGATTGGCACACCCCACGTACGTTGACGCGAAATACACCAGTCTGGACGACCTTCGATCATGGCTTGAATACGATTTTTACCCCAATCAGGCACAAAGCTGATCTCGTTTTCAATCGCATTTAAAGCGTTTTGACGCAGACCTTGTGCATCCATGCTGATAAACCACTGTGGGGTCGCACGGAAGATAATCGGCGTTTTATGGCGCCAGCAGTGTGGGTAGCTGTGTTTGATCGGTTGATGTGCCCATAAGTGACCAACTGCACCCAAAGCTTCAATGATTTTTGGATTGGCTTTGTAGATGTGCTCGCCTGCAAAAATCGGTGAAGTTGGTAAATACACACCGTTACCGCCCACTGGGTTTTCAACTGTTAAGTTGTACTGTAAGCCAACTTTATAGTCGTCTACACCATGGCCAGGTGCCGTATGTACCGCCCCCGTACCGCTAGTTGCAATCACGTGTTCACCTAAAATCACAGGCACTTGGCGATCGGTCAGCAACGGGTGCTGTAATAATAGGTTTTCGATTGCTGAGCCGTTAAAATCAGCTAGAACCACAGGGTTTTCAAGCTTATAACGCTCAACTGCCGACTCAACCAAGTCTTTGGCTAAAATAAAGTTTTGCACACCACGGTCGGTGCTAACTTGAACAAGTTGATAGTCAATTTCAGCATGGACGGCAACCGCTTGGTTTGCAGGCAAAGTCCAAGGTGTGGTGGTCCAAATTACGATATCTGTTGCCGCTTCTACGTTGAGATTTAAACGTGCGCTTAAGTCTTTTAAGTCGACAACCGTAAAACCAACGTCAATCGCGTCAGATTTTTTATCTTCATATTCCACTTCTGCTTCAGCCAAAGCTGAACCACAGTCTAAACACCAGTTCACAGGTTTAAGACCTGGTTCGATATGGCCTGCTTTAGCAATTGCACCAACAGAGCGCACAATGTCTGCTTCCTGCTTAAAGTTCATGGTCAGGTAAGGGTTGTCCCAGTCACCAAACACACCCATACGCACAAAGTCTTTCTTTTGTAGTTCAACTTGGGTGTAAGCATATTCACGGCAGGCTTTACGGAAAGTAGAAGCATCCACCTTCACGCCCACTTTACCGACTTTCTCTTCTACTTTCAGTTCAATCGGAAGGCCGTGGCAGTCCCAACCTGGTACATAAGGGGCATCGAAGCCGTCGAGAATACGACTTTTAATAATGATATCTTTTAAAACTTTATTGACCGCATGACCCAAGTGAATTTGGCCATTTGCATAAGGAGGACCGTCATGCAGGACATATTTTTTCTTGCCAATACGCGACGCACGAATCTGCTGATAAATGTTGTCGGCATACCACTCTTCTAACCATTTTGCTTCACGCACCGCGAGGTTTGCTTTCATGGCAAATTCGGTACCTGGGAGGTTGAGTGTGGCTTTATAATCCACTGCATTTTCAGTAGTTTGCTTATCGCTCATGCAAGATGTCTTCCAATTTAATCAGCGGCTCGGCTGACGCGTTTTACATAAAATTGATTGGTATTTAAAAGGGAAATGTGGGGGTGTTTTGGCGGAACTCAAGCAGTTTCACCACATCATCATCAATTCCCGCTTTTAGTGCTTCCAGCGAAGGGTAGTTCTTTTCACCATGTAAATAGTTTAAGAAAGTGACCCGCATTAACAAGCCATACAGATTAGCAGAAACATCAGGGAAATGTACTTCTAATCGCCATTCTGGCTGTGCTTGTTGAATGGCTGGACGTGTTCCGACATGACCTGCACCAAAAAGCGCTGAATGGTCATATCCTGCAACCCCTAATCGATTAGGGTGGTCTGCTTTCACTTTGTCGCGTAAAGACGTGGTTTCACACATCACATCTACGCCATAAATGCCGTTTAAACAGGGTTTATGTCGGTTTAAACGTACATTAATGGTTGGAAAATCAAGGGTTCGGCCAATTTGGTCGCCATATTGTACGCGACCCGTAATGCTATAAGGGCGCCCTAATAACTGAGCAGCCAGCGCCAAGTCCCCTGCGGCCAGTGTTTGGCGAATCCGAGTTGAACTGACGCGTTCACCTTCTGAGAGGATGGTTTCTAGATTGTGGACTTGAAAACCATAGTTTTCTAGAAATTCGCTGTTGCCTTGGCGGTTTTTACCAAAGTGAAAGTCATCGCCTAAAACCAAACTTTGGGCATTGAGTTTTTCTTTTAAAATATCGGCAAATTGTTCTGCACTTAAACTTCGGAAGCTGTTGTCAAATTTCGCGACCGCAATATAGTCCACACCCAGCTCAGTTAAATATTCGACTTTCTCACGCAATGATGAAATACGTGGTGGAGCATCATAACCTTTAAAAAATTCAAGTGGTTGAGGCTCAAAAATCATCACCACTGTTTTTAGATTTTGTTGTTTTGCAACGGCTTTGAGCTGATGAATCATGGCTTGATGACCCAAATGCACCCCGTCAAAATTACCGATGGTGACAGCGGTTTTTTCTAATTGGGTATTTGAAGGCAAAGCATTTAGACGGAGCAGCTTCATGGGCAAATCAAGTGCTTGGAATTAAGAACGGCTTATATATTGCCATATTCTTGGGCATTCGTCTTGTGGTTGTTTTTTGACAACGCAAAATTTAGTGCAAAGCATATTTATATCAATTTTATTGATTTATTTAATATAAATTAATCAATTTTTCTTATTTATAAATTTGATTAGTATAAATGTAGATTTTAAATGAGGCCGAACTCATGCAAAAACCATTTACACAACTTGGACAGCGCCACAATATCATTCGTCAATTCACCCCCAACTGGTTCACTGTCAGTATGGGAACAGGTGTTGTGGCGTTAATTGTATCAGAGTTTCCGATGTTAAAGGCACTCACATGGCAACTCGGCACAGGGCTGTGGTATTTCAATATTTTATTGTTCGCACTTTTTAGTGTGCTATATGGCTTACGTTGGGCATTTTATCCGCACGAAGCCAAACAGATTTTTCAACATCCAAGCATGAGTCTATTTTTAGGGACGATCCCGATGGCGCTGGCCACCATCCTCAATGGCTTTTTAAAGTATGGTCAGCCTATTTATGGCGACACAGCTGTACAGATTGCGCAAACGCTCTGGTATGCAGATGTAGTCTTGGCGCTCTTGGTGGCGTGGGCAGTTCCTTTTGCCATGTATCGACATCAGGAGCATGCTTTACAGCAGATGACTGCGGTGTGGTTATTGCCGATCGTGGCCTGTGAAGTTGCAGCCAGCAGTGGTGGTTTATTGCTGGGGCATTTGGCCGCTGATACTCACGCCGTTGCGATTTTATTGGGTAGTTATGTGTTGTGGGGTGTTTCAGTATTACCCGCCTTTGCAATTTTAACGATTTTAATGTTGCGTTTGGTCTTACATAAATTGCCTGAAAAAGAGTTGGCGGTCAGCAGTTGGTTGGCTTTGGGACCGATAGGCACTGCTGCTTTGGCATTATTGGTTTTGGGGCATCAGGCACCGACGTTGATGGCGAGTTTGGGCTTAGCCCAACTGGGTCAGTTCTTTCAGCAGACGGGGATTTTGGCCAGTTTAATCCTGCTGGGTTTTGGACTGTGGTGGTTGGGAATTGCGGTACTGACGACTTTGCACCATGCCAAACAGGACTTGCCGTTTAATTTGGGTTGGTGGGGACTGACCTTCCCATTGGGCGTATATACGCTCGCAATCTTAACCTTAGCCCAACAACTCAATTTGGCCTTCCTGTATGCCGTTGGCTATGCTTTTGCAGCCATACTGATGTTGTTATGGAGTTTGGTCGCAACCAAAACGGCACACGGTTTTTATCAAGGTTATTTGTTCTTTTCGCCGTGCTTAAAAACCTATTTAGAACAGCAGTATAAATGAGGTCTACAATCCTTTCAGTTTTAAGCGCCATCTGATCTTATGTCGGTTGTTTGAGTAGAGACCAGAGGCGCTTTTCTTTCGGATGGATTTGTTTTCTAATGGCACGCATGAAGTCTGTTAATTGAGTATTTTATGTCAGATGTTGCACTAATCATGGCTTTGCCGAATGAGTCTAAAGGATTGTTTGAACAAGCAGGGATTGAAGTTCATTACAGCGGTATTGGTAAAGTCAACGCGGCCTATAAAGCATTTGAAGTGATTCAAAAAACAGGCTGTAAAACCCTAATTAATTTAGGTACAGCAGGCAGTACGTATTTTGATAAGCATGAATTGGTTGAAGTCTCTCAATTTGTACAACGTGACATGGATGTCTCTCCACTGGGCTTCGCTGTCGGTTTTACCCCATTTGACACCATGCATCCTGCGGAAATTCCCTTAGAACCGTTTTTCCAACAACTCCGTACCGGCATCTGTGGAACAGGGGATAGCTTTGAAACGGGTGAACCCAAAGTACCGTGTCATTTGGTTGATATGGAAGGATATGCGCTGGCAAAGGTCTGTAAGAAACAGGGTGTCCGCCTGATTTCGGTCAAATATATTTCAGATGGTGCCAACGACACCGCGCATTTGGACTGGGAAGACAATTTGTTATTGGGAGCTCAGAAATTATTAGCATTATTTGAAAGTATCTGAGGCTTTGATTCTGTCTTTTTCAATTCGGCGACCATAGAGTGCTATGGTCGTATGCCAAAATTACTCAGCTTTGAATAATTCAGACGGTGTTCGCGGGATCACGCCATACAGCATCATATGCACGGTATGTTGAATGACTCGTTGTTGCATACTGCGGTTACGTAGGGTTTTACCTGTTACCATTTCCATTTGCGTGGCAAAATCAGCATAGTTTTGTGTTAATGCCCAAATGTTGAGGATTAACAGCTCAGGGTCTATTTCAGTTGAAATTTTACCTTGCTCTTGCCAATTGCTAATGACTTTGGCTTTCCGTTTGACCAACTTCTTTAAAGGCCCTTTGAGGATTTCCAAAATATGAGGCGCTCCCTGAATCACTTCTAACGCAAACAAGCGAGACGCTTTCGGTTGAGTCCGAGAAACCTCAATCTTTTGCAATAAGTAGTTGGTGATCGCTTCTTCCGGCTCTAAGTCAGCTTCTAACATCTGTAGTGGGGCTAACCATTTTTGTAAAACCGTCGTTAAAACTTCAACGTACAAAGCTTCTTTATTTTCATAGTAATAGAAAATATTCGATTTGTGCATTTCAGCAATCTGTGCGATTTCATCTAAGCTTGCTCCATTAAATCCATAGAGCGAGAAGACGTCTAGTGCAGCATTCAGCAGCTGGTGGCGTTTTTGAGTACTCTTTTTCTGTTCCATTCTCTAATTTAAAAAACAATAAAAAGGGGGAAGGACAAATTGTACGGCAAATCATCAGATTTGTGCACAAAGTGGAAATTTAATTTTTTGAATAATGATCATTTATTCTGTAGATTGGCTCTTAAATTGCGATAAATTCTAAAAGTTGTCCAATAAAATATAATTATATAAAAACTATTTTGTCTAAACTATATGAAATGATTCAATGTGAAGTGGTATGTTTTGATAAAAATAACGTGAAATTTATTACATTGTTTAAAATAAAGTATGCTTAAGTCATATGACAGTCTTCTGCTTTTTTTACTGAAATTCAGCATAAAAAATCCTTAGCCCCCCAAGCTAAGGATTTTTTAGTCTACTTATGTGGCTAAAACTGCATTTAACACCTGCTGTTCAAGGGTATTGAACTGCATATCTTTGACGCGAGGGCGGGGTAGGTCGACTTGAAACTCTTTGGCAATATGGCCACGGTCTAGCAAAATAATCCGATCGGCCAGTTGAACGGCCTCACTGACATCATGGGTGACTAAAATGGCGGTAAAGCCCTGTTCCGTCCATAATTTTTCAATCAAATTCTGCATATCTAAGCGGGTTAAGGCATCGAGTGCTCCCAAAGGTTCATCGAGCAATAAAATCCGTGGTTTATGCGATAAAGCCCGTGCTAAAGCGGTCCGTTGACGCTGTCCCCCAGAGAGCTGCGAAGGCCAAAGTCCCGCTTTTTCTTTGAGTCCGACTTTTTCAAGCAGACCCGAGGCAGTGGCATGTTGTTGTTTCGGCAAACCTAGTTGTACGTTTTGTTCAATGGAGCGCCATGGTAACAGTCGTGGATCTTGGAACATGACCCGTATATCGTCTGCTGTAATCCCTTCGCGGAGGTGTCGTGCGGACTTAAACTTAATTTCGCCGTAGCTTTGTTGTTCTAAGTTGGCAATCAGGCGTAGGAGGGTACTTTTACCACAACCACTGCGTCCGACAATGGCTAAAAACTCACCCGGCTGAATATGCAGATCTAAGTCTGCAAGGACTTTAACTGAACCATAAAACTTATGCAGTTGTTCGATAATAATTTCGGCCCCAAGCACCGCTTGAGGGTTAATGTCTTGATTGTGATTTGGCGGCGACGGAATATTGGCATGGCGACCAAGGCTTAAATCAGTCATCTCAGACTCCTTATTTTTGGTATCCTGCATGCCAGCGCAGCAGGTATTTTTCTAATGTGACGGCCAGTACATCAGCCAATTTTCCAAGTAGGGCATACAGTAAAATCCCCACCAAGACGATGTCGGTCTGTAAAAATTCACGTGCATTCATGGTCATATAACCGATGCCCGCTTGGGCTGAAATGGTTTCGGCAACGATCAGCAGAACCCACACCAAACCCAGTGAAAAGCGCAGCCCGACCAAAATAGAGGGCATCGCACTCGGTAAAATAATTTCTTTATACAATTGCCAACGGGTCAAGCCATAGCTTTTCCCCATTTCAATCAGTTGTGGATCTACCGAACGTATGCCGTGATAGGTGTTGATGTAGATAGGGAAAAAGACCCCGACCGCAACCAAGAACAGCTTGGCGGTTTCATCAATCCCGAACCATAAGATCACCAACGGAATAAGTGCTAGTGCGGGAATGTTTCGGATCATTTGTAGGGTGGTGTCGAGCAGGGTTGACGCCGTTTTCGATGAACCATTTAACAAACCCAGAAAGAGCCCTAAACCTCCACCCACCAATAGGCCGAGTAAGGCACGGCCTGCACTAACTTGCACATGCTTCCATAGTTCCCCACTCAGTAGCAGGTGCCAAAAAGCAGTAACTACTGCCGTTGGTGCAGGTAAAATCCGACTTTCTAAAAGTCCTGTGCTGGAGGCAATTTGCCAAAGCACAATCAAGCCGATAGGAAAGAGCCAAGGCAGCAATAGCTGCCCCAACTGAGTTCCACGTGAAACCTTTTCCTGCTGGAGGGTTTGCACTGAAACGATTTTGGACATTAGGCAGGCTCCTGAATCACTTTTGCTTTTTTGTTTTCATCGGGGGTATAGTTGTTTGCCACAATCTCACCAAAGGGGCCTGTTAAATTTGGTTGTGCCAACTTTGCTTGAGTTTCAAGCGGCAGGAGTGGAAACACCAACTCGGCAAAACGAATCGACTCTTCAAGATGTGGATAGCCTGAGAAAATAAAGGTGCTGATGCCCAAGTCGGCATATTCTTGAATACGGGCTGCAACCGTTTCAGGGTCACCGACCAATGCCGTACCTGCACCCCCACGAACCAGACCTACGCCAGCCCAAAGGTTTGGGGACACTTCCAGTTTGCTACGGTCACCATTATGCAGTTCAGCCATGCGACGTTGACCGACCGAGTCCATGCTCTTAAATTTAGCCTGTGCCGCAGCAATGGTGGCATCATCGACATATTGAATGAGCTCTTCCGCCGCTTGCCATGCTTGTTCATTGGTTTCACGCACAATCACATGCAGACGTATGCCATAGTTGAGCGTACGGCCTTTGGCTTCGGCTTTGGCACGGACAGTGTCAATTTTGTCTTTAACAGCAGCAGGGGGTTCGCCCCATGTGAGATAAGTATCGACCTGATCAGTCGCTAATTCGATGGCATCATCCGATGAGCCGCCAAACCAAAGTGGAGGGTAGGGTTGTTGCACAGGTGGATATAGTAGTTTGGCATCATCTACCTTTAGACGTTCGCCGTGAAAGGTAAAGCTTTCACCTGCATGGGAGCGGGTTAAAATCTCACGCCAAATTTTGACGTATTCATTGGCAGTTTTATAGCGAGTCGAGTGGTCTTCATAAACGCCATCGCCTTGCAGTTCTTTTTCATCACCACCTGTCACCAAGTTCAATAAAACCCGACCATTGGAGAGACGGTCAAAGGTGGCTGCCATCCGTGCAGCCAGTGCCGGAGTGGTCACGCCTGGACGTAATGCAACCAAGAATTTTAATTTTTTTGTGGCATCAATCAGACTGGCTGCGGTCAACCATGGATCTTCACATGAACGACCCGTTGGAATCAGTACGCCTTCATAACCCAAATGATCCACAGCAACCGCAATTTGCTTCATATAAGCATGGTCCACTTGACGAGCACCTTTGCTGGTACCTAAGTAGCGACTGTCACCGTGAGTTGGGATAAACCAGAAAATTTTCATTTTAAAAAATCCTTAGATAGAGTCGTTTAAGGTTTGCTCGGTGCAACCCAAACGGTACTTTGAACTTGAATGTGTTTTGGAATGAGCTGCACCTTTTGGAACAAGTCCGCAATTTGTTGTTGTGCTTGTACCACTTCAGGCGTCAGGGTTTGAATTGGTGAAGGTTTCAGACGTTTGTCGATGACCCTTTGGGCAATAGAGGGCTGTAAACCCGTACTTTGGGTATAGACCGAAAGTGCTTGCGATTGGTTTTTTAGCACCCATTGATCGGCCTGATTCAGCCCGTGAATGAACTGAGCGGTGGCCTCAGGATAGGTCTGAATGAACTTGGGGTTGCCAATATAAAAAGAATAGGTTTGTGGAAATTCCGTGCCATCAATCAAGACTTTGGCATGTGCATCCTGTTCTGCTGCACTGAGGTAGGGTTCCCAAATGGCCCATGCATCGATGGATTGTTTATCAAACGCGGCACGCGCATCCGCAGGGGGCAGCCAAATCGGTTGAATGTCCTGCCAACTGAGTCCTGCTTTTTGTAGAACTTTCGCCAGTAACTCATGCGCGCTTGAACCGCGTTGAACCGCAATCCGTTTGCCTTTTAAGGCCTGTATTGAATCAATGGAACTATTTTTAGCAATCAACAGCGCTTGAGCATTGGCCGGAACTTGCTCATAGCCGACATAACTCAGCTCTTTGTCAGCAGCTTGAGCAAAGATCGGTGGGGTATTGCCCACAGAGCCAAAATCAACTGCACCGACGGCCAAGGCTTCTAGCATTTGTGGGCCAGCGGGGAACTCTTTCCATTCAATTTTGGCTTGAGGAAATTGCTGCTCAAATAATTTTTGCTCACGTGCGACCAATAGGTTCAAAGATGACTTTTGAAAGCCAATCGACAGGGTTTTAACTGGATCTGCTGCCTGCTTTTCAGAAGTATTTGTTGCTGCCGTGTCTTGCTTTTGGCATCCCCCGAGTCCAAGACTCAAGGTGACGATACCAATACTGGAAACTGTTTTAAGTGTTTTCATAATGATCTCGTTATTTTTGTTTAATAATGGCAGCGTCAATATTCAGTTTGTTCGGAATGAGTTTTTGTTGATAGAAAGCATCCGCAACGTACTGCTGTTTTTTTGCGACTTCGGCTGAAATGGGTTGAACGCCAAAGCCCATACGCCCAATCGAGCTTTGTAAAATGTCTAAAGACAAGCCTGTCGGTTTTTCTAACAATTTGGCTGCCTGTTGTTGATTTTGTTCGACCCACTGTGTGGTGGTGTTGAGTTCATGGACGACCGTTTTTAAAACTTCTGGATGGGTTTCGGCAAATTTACGATCGGCCAAATAGAACTGATGATTACTGACTAAGTTTTCTCCGGTAGCAATCACACGTGCTGAGATTTGGTGTTCAGCGGCAGCAAAGAAGGGATCCCAAATGACCCAAGCGTCGACTGCACCACGTTCAAACGCAGCACGTGCATCTGATGGGGGTAGATAGACTGCTTCAATATCAGAAAGTTTGAGGTTATTCGCTTCTAATACTTTAAGTAGCAGGTAATGCACATTTGAACCTTTGTTGAGTGCAATCCGTTTGCCTTTTAAATCTTGAATGTTCTGAATCTTTGAGTCTTTTTGTACGATCAGTGCTTCTGCTTTAGGTGCAGCAGGCTGGTTGGCAATGTAAACCAAGTTCGAATTTGCAGCTTGTGCGAAAATCGGAGGCGCTTCACCCGCTTCACCAAAGACCACACTGCCGACATTTAAGCCTTCGAGGAGCTGTGGACCTGCAGGAAACTCGACCCATTTGACTTGGACATTTTGTGCTTTAAGCGCCGTTTCTAAAGTGCCACGCTCTTTGACGATGGGCAAAATGCCATATTTTTGAAAGCCAATATTCAGTGTGACGGTTTCAGCTTCTTTTTTCCCACATCCAGATAACATCATGGCACCCACGACTGCTGCAGAAAGAACGCTTGTTTTGATCCAGAACTGTGCTCGAGAAGTGCTCATGTGTTTCATAACTCCAAATAAATAAGGTGAGTGAGTTGGTGAACACATACGCTAATGGGCATTTCTTTTCAGAAAAAATAAGAAATCGGGCTTTAGACATGAAAAAAAAAGATAAAAACAAAAGTGCAAAACTTATGCAAAAAACAGCAATATAAAAAACATAAAATATAAAATTTATTGAGATTAACTGATTGATATTTATTATTTAAAAGGTATTTTTATTTTTGGAATAAGCTTAGTGTTTCACGCAATATAGATTTGAGCGATTTTTGCGGTGTTTTCTCGATAAAGATATGAGAAATAAAGATATCCATAATCCTGCAAAAGCCACTTAAAGTGGCTTTTTAAAGACAAGCGAGTTACGCTGATAGTTGTATAAGGCTTGGCGTGCATTGGGAAGTTCATCGACATTAGCCGTTTCAAAGCCATGTTCTAAGAACCAATGTGCAGTACGTGTGGTCAGTACAAACAACTGTTGAATGCCCATACTGCGGGCTTTACCTTCGAGATAATGCAAAATTTGGCTGCCGCGATTTGATTTGCGATAGCTCGGGTCGACTGCGACACAGGCAATTTCAGCGCTGCGGATTTCACCCTCTGCTGCTGGCAGTGGGTAGAGTGCGGCGCAGGCCAAGATCATGCCATCACGTTCAATCACCGCAAATTGGCCAATTTCGTTTTCGAGACGTTCACGTGAGCGATAAACCAAAATGCCTTCTTCTTCAAGTGGGCGTAGTAGGTTAATCAGCCCGCCAACATCTTGAATGTTGGCCATACGGACTTCTTCATAATGGGCATCGGTAATCATGGTGCCCGAACCATCACGCGTGAAGAGCTCCTCAACCAAGGCACCATCATAAGCATAGGAAATCAGATGGACGCGATGGACGCCATGCGTCGAGGCCTTTTTGGCACCGCGTAAATGTACCGCAATGTCTGGATTCGAATCTTGATATTTTTCAATTTGTGCATCGAGCTTGTGGGGAGAAATTTCGCGTTGCAACTGACCATGTTCATTGAGCAGACCATGTTGTTTGCCCAAGAAAATCAATTTGTCCGCTTTAAGATGAATCGCTGTGCGGGTCGCCACTTCTTCTGCCAGAAGATTGAATACTTCGCCTGTGGTGGAATAGCCTGTTGGCCCGAGCAGCACAATATTGTGATTATCCAAATGGCGTTGAATGGCGTCGGTATCGACCGTACGGACTTCGCCGGTTAACTGAAAATCGACCCCATCGCGAATGCCATAGGGCTTGGCTGTGACAAAATTCCCTGAAACCACATCAATACGTGCGCCATACATCGGTGAATTGGCCAGTCCCATCGACAGTAAGGCTTCAATTTGTAAACGAATCGAGCCCACCGCGTTCATTACACAGCCCAACGATTCTCGGGTGGTGACGCGACGATACTGATGAAATGGCGTTTGTAGTTGGCTTTGTTTTAAGTTGTGGTTGATTTGCGGACGTGCCCCATGCACCAAGATCAGGCGAATCCCGAGTGAATGCAGCAGGGCAATGTCGTGAATAATATGTTGAAAGTTATCATGCTGAACGGCTTCACCATCGAACATAATCACAAAGGTTTTATTACGGTGAGCATTGATATAAGGCGCAGAATGTCGAAACCAATGCACATACTGCAAAGTTGTACTGTGATGTGTTTCGATGGAATTCGTTTGCATGCCTATCTCAAAATGAACTGCTTAGCATGATTTTAATCAAAAAATGCAGAAGAGGAAGTCTTAAATAGAAAAACACCTGAAGCAATGTTCAGGTGTTCTATCGGTTTTGTGACACCAGCCAGAATTAACCGATAATACGCAGGATACGGTTATTACGTTCATTGACTAAAACATAGTCACCATTGACCTTATACCACTGTTGGTAGCGCCCAGTGTTGGGTAGGCGACGTGCTTCTCGGTCACTGACATGGTAACGCGATGAGTCATAGCCGCGTGGCAAAGTTTGACCTGAGCGCCAGTCACGGCTTGGGTTAACACGTTTGTTTTGGTAGCGGTTGTCATTGTCCCAACGACGGTCATCGCGATGATCCCAACCGGAGTCATGATCATGCGAGCGGTCATAGTACTGCGGTGCTGCCATTGCAGATGTGGCCATGAGTGCGCCTAAAGAGAGTGTGATTGCAGTCAGAATTTTTTTCATTGCTTTCATCCAGTATGAGTCTTGTTTCGATCATTCAAAATTAGCGAATAACTCTAGAGAAAACGTGAGGGCTATTTAGGTGAATTGTGAAATGTATGAAGAGACTGAGGAGATTGTTGTTTTTCTGCAATGCTTACAAACTAAAGCTTTGGCGCATAAAAAACCTGAAACAACGCCCTCCATCCTGTGCCTGACTGTAGTCTCTTGAAAAGAATATGCAGTCGCGCTAAAGCGGGTGAAAGGGTGTTGATTCAGGTCTTAATAATAATGTCACTGAGTTGTACAAAATAAAGCGCAGATTAAAGCCCCATAATCCGCAGAATATTGTTGCTGTCTGCGTCGACTAAGATGTAGTCATTGTTGATTTTGTACCACTGCTGATTTCGGTTTGGCTTTGGAAGGTTATGGTCTTTATATTCGACTTTATAGCCGTTACCACGGTAATGCTGTGGCATGACATAACCTTGTTGCCATTTATGCTGTTGTAAACGTTTGACACCGCGCTCTTCGCGCATACGTCGACGATCTTGCTGATCGTCATTACCTGAATCGCGAAAGTCACGTCCGCGTGGCTCATTGCCATAGCGTGGATGATCGTGGTCAAACTGAGGGGCAGCAGTACTGAGACTGCTTGCCATCAAAGCACTGAAAGAGATTGCCAATACTGTCAAAATCTTTTTCATGTTGAATCCTCATTAAGGTAATTTCATTCTTTCCTATAATGTACGAAAAAAATGCAGAGAAACTGTGAAGATGAATTGGGTATTTATTAACAAATGCAGAGATATTAAGAAGATTATGCCCAATTCTAAGCCTGAATTAAATCATCAATTGCGCTAAAGTCCAAAGCAAACAGTCCGTATCTTCTGATTTTTGACTCATTTTGAGGGCTCAGATCTCCCTTTTTCAAAGAACGCATAGTGCATTATTTAATTCCACTGCTGCGTTAGATGTTGTAATGAACGGATTGAATGAACCACTGCTTCAGCTTGTTTGGCATCGTCCAAAGCACAAATCAGGCTTTCGGGTAGTTGTAAATTATGGATATGACGAATGGTGTCATGTTTACGTTGCAAATCAGCCATGCTGCATCCTTATTTTCAATTCTTGATCAATCAGAATGATAAATAGGAAATATTGATCTTAAAAACCGAATATTTATATTAAAATAATTTAAAAATACGATTTAAAATATCGAGCTAGCCAAGCTGAGTTTTCAACTTGGCTGATTCGGCTTAATAGGCGTAGTTGAGGTCGGTATAATCACTCAATGACTTCTGCACATGCGCTTGAATAAATTCACGTACATCTGCGGTGGTCATCGGTTCACCATTTTTGCTGATGGCATGCTCAATGTCGGGTTGACCCTCAATTTTGATGCGATAAACAAAGCTTTTCTTTGCTTTGTATTGTTCATCATCTTTTGCAATGACCGTGACGTAGTGATAGCTATGTTCAAAGTTCAAGTCGGTATGGGCAAAAACAAACTGGTCGAAAAGTTTCAGGGTGGCACCATTTTCCAGCGCTTGAAGTTCCTTCACAATACTGGCTTCAAACTTCATCCCATATTTTTCTGAAATGGGTTGTTGGTCAATCAACAGGCTAACCATACCATCTTCAGTGGGTTGTACAGTGATGTTGCTCAAGTCCGTCATAGCATATGCTTCAAAAATGGAGTTGGGCATCAGTATCCGCAAAAATTGAAAAAAGACAACCTTTTCTGAACTTGAGATCATGTTTCAGATGACTAAGCTTCAGTTTAACGCGTAAAAAAAGGAAGCCGAAGCTTCCTCTTGAGTAACACATTTTAGTCTTGTGCATCAATACTTTGACCATTCATATGTAAACTATCATCGCCCATCAAGTACAGATAGGCAGGCATGATATGTTCAGGCGTTGGCAATGTTTTTGGATCTTCATCGGGATAGGCTTTTGCACGCATTGCAGTGCGGGTCGCCCCGGGATTGATACAGTTAAAGCGGATATTCGGTGAGGTATTTTCTTTAGCAAACAGTTGGCTGACCGCTTCAATCGCGATCTTAGACACCGAATATGCGCCCCAACGTTCACGCGTTTCACGCCCGACACCTGAGCTGGCAAAAACCACGGAGGCATGCTCAGATTTTTTCAGGAGTGGCATTAACTCTTGAGTCATAACGAATGGCGCACGCAAGTTGACGGCCATGACATCATCCCAGACATCGACAGGATAATTTTCCAGTTCTGTGCGCTCACCCAAGATGCCCGCATTATGCAAAATGCCATCTAGGCGCCCAAATTGGCGCTCTAAGGTGTCGACCAGTAATTCATAATCACGAGGAGAGGCGCTCGACAGCTGCAAGGGTAAAATTGCAGGTTGCGGCGCACCTAAGCCTTCAATTTCATCATAAATGACTTCGAGCTTATTTAAGGTACGTCCATGCAGCACTACAGTTGCGCCGTGTAGGGCATAACTTAATGCGGCAGCACGACCAATACCATCGCCCGCACCTGTAATTAAGATGATGCGATCTTTGAGCAGATCGGGGCGAGGTTGATATTCTGAATATTTCATCATTACCTCCTCGTTATTTTGATTTTTTAATTGTGATCAAGTTAGTGAATTGGACGGTGTAGTTTGACTCACGAGAGACTGAATAACATCGTCCAATTCAGCCACAGTCTTCACTATACAATCTGCTTGCCATGCTGTTAAGTCATCTTTGTGCGCGAATGGTAAATAACCATAAGCCGCCAAAATGGTATACATCTGTGCGTTACGACCCGCATCGATATCACGGGGATGATCGCCGACATAGATACAGTCTTCAGGCGCAATCGCGATGTGCTTGGCAGCCAAATACATCGGTTCAGGATCAGGCTTGGTTTGTGAGACATCCTCTGGGCAGACCAAAACTGCACAGCGCGCTGTCAAATCCAGCGCGTCTAATAATGCTTCACTGAGCCAACGCGGTTTATTGGTGACGATGCCCCATGGAATCTCTTGGCTTTCAAGTTTTTCAATAAGCGGATACATGCCCGAAAACAGGTCAGTATCTACTGCAATATCGGCACCGTAGGTATCTAAAAAACGCTGACGATGTGCCAAAAAAATCGGGTCTTCGACTTCCAGTTCTGGATAAACCAATTTCACCATCGCCCGTGCACCTTCAGAGACTTGGCTACGGATCAGGTCTGCATCGACCACAGCGATGCCTTTTTCACGGCACATGTCTTGAATAATGCGAATAAAGTCGGCGGCAGTGTCGATCAGGGTGCCGTCAAGGTCAAATAAGACGGCTTTCATGCAGCACCTTCTTTGACGGTATACACCATATAATTGACATCGACATTCGGCGCTAACCAATAGCGTTTGGTCAATGGATTGTAATGTAAACCCGTCATGTCTTTCAGTTTGAGCCCTGCGCCGCGAATATCATGTGCCAGTTCTGAGGGCTTAATGAATTTTTGATAATCGTGGGTGCCTTTGGCTAACATGCGCAGGACATATTCAGCGCCAATAATGGCAAACAGGTAGGCTTTGGGATTACGGTTAATGGTGGAGAAGAATACATGACCGCCTGGTTTCACCAGTTTATGGCAGGCTGCAATGATTGAGGCTGGATTGGGTACGTGTTCCAACATTTCCATGCAGGTCACAATATCGTATTGTCCTGCTTGTTCTTCTGCGAGCTGTTCAACTGGAATTTGGCGATATTCGATATGCTCAACACCTTCTTGTTCTGCATGTAAACGTGCCACATTCAGGGGGGCTTCGCCCATATCAATGCCGAGCACATCTGCACCACGACGTGCCATACTTTCAGCTAAAATTCCGCCACCACAGCCGACATCAAGAACTTTTTTCCCATTGAGTCCACCTGCATGTTCATCAATCCAGTTTAAGCGTAGTGGGTTGATCATATGTAAAGGGCGGAACTCCGAGTGCTGATCCCACCATATGGCAGCAAATGCTTCAAATTTGGCAATTTCTTGTGGATCAACATTCAGTTGCGACATCGTCGGCACCTCAATTTAAGTCATGATATTTAAAACGTTCAATAGGGCTTAGTGTAGCGTTTATTCTAGAAAAAGCGATAAAAGCCTGAAAAAAGTTCACAGAATGAAAACGAATTTGGCATATTTGATTTATAGTATTTGCATAAACTTATCATAATGATTTTGAGGACAATAAGTTCAATGAAAAAACTCCTTTTGAGTGGCTTAGCAACCGCTGTTTTCGCAATTTCGGGCAGTGCAATGGCTGCAAATTTTGTGGCAGGTCAGGACTATATCGTCGTACCAACACCTGTACAGGTGGAAGTGCCAGGAAAAATTGAAGTCCGCGAATTCTTTTGGTATGGCTGTGGTCACTGTTTTAAACTTGAACCCCATATGCAGACTTGGTTGAAAAAACTACCGAAAGATGTGCGTTTTGTGCGTACGCCAGCAGCCATGAATCCAGTGTGGGAACAAGCGGCGCGAGCTTATTATGTGTCTGAGGCCTTGGGTGTACGTAAAAAGACCCACCTGACGTTATTCCATGCCATTCATGATCAAAATCAACCGATTCTAGAGCAAGCTGCTTTAGCCAAGTTCTATACTCAGTTTGGTATTCCAGAAGCGAAATTTAACAGTACTTATAAATCATTTGCCATTACTTCAAAAATTGCCCAAGCACAAGACTTAGCCAAGCGCTATCAACTCAGTGGTGTTCCTGCGGTGACAGTGAATGGTAAATATATTGTGCAAGGTGAAGATGCTAAAGTGACTCAAGTCGTGGACTACTTGATTGAAAAAGAACGGGCTGCAAAATAAACTGAATCTGTTTTAAATCCTTATTAAGTTAAAAAAGCCTGCTGATGCAGGCTTTTTTATTGGTTAACAACGTTTATTGCGCAGCTGATGCTGGCTGCAATAAATCCTCATAACGCAGCTCAATTTTTCTTAAGGTTTTTAAGCGCCAAAGTTGATGACGGGCTTCGGCTTCATAGCCGTTAAAGGCCAAGAGTTTGGCAAATTTGGTCAAATCATAGGGAATCGGGTAGTTCAGCACCATTTCCTCATAGTCACGAATTTGCTCAGGGCTGACTTTGCTGTATGGATTTAACTGAATCCATTCAATGCGGCGGTTAAACTCCGACAGCAATAAAATGTGATCTTGATTGGTGAACTTTTCAGGGGTGTGTTCATAACGAGAAGCTTGATTTAGCTTCGGTACCATCAACTCATAGTCACGAATAATCAGTGCGAGCAAGACCACACAGACAGTAAATGTGATCGGCATGGTAAAGCTTGGTAAAGTCCACGTTTTTACTTTTTGCTGAGATTGAATAATGCCTAGAATCAATCCGAGTGGTAGCAAGAAATAAGCGTAGAACAACGGAAATTCGAGCATTCCGTGAATCAGTAAAGCGCCGACCATCAGGAGGCCAATCACAGATTCGAGTGATGTCGCATGCTTTTGCAGTTGATAGCCCCAATAGCTGAGATAGGCAAAAAATGGAATCGTAATCACTAACCCATTCCACACAATAAAGTCGAGAATGAAGTTGTGCGCACTTTTCACCCAAACGGGGCCTTGGAATTGATCACTGATTAATGTGTAAGCTACACTGGTTTGATGCCAACCATAGCCAAACCAAGGTCGCTCAACAATGGCATGGAGCATTTGTTGCCAAATGGCAAGACGTGACATATCACCTGTTGCACGAGCGATAACCTCTTTCGTTTGAGTGACATCGACATTGGATAGTTGAATCAAAAGTTGGTTCAACTGGGGAAGTAGGATAATAAAAGAAATAAACAATACAAACCATGCTAGGGCACTATACCACTTCAGTTGAATGGCACCTTTGTGCTGCTGATAGAGCAAATACAGCAGCACACAGATACTGGCGACCCATGATGTGCGTGACTGACTCAGGGCTACCGCAAATAGTATCAATGCAGCACTTACGCACAGCAGAATTGAGTTAAATTTTTTCTTTTCAAATAGGTAGAGTGTGCCGAGTAAGGCCAGAATTAAGAAGCTCGCCATATTGTTCGGCTGCGCAAAGTTGGCATAAGGCCTTATTCCTTTGAAAGCGGTCATGCCAGGAATGTACTGTTCAATATTGAGCCATTGGCAGACGGCAATAATTGCTGTGACGATGCCTACCGCCCAGAAGACTGTACACAGTCCACTAAATAATTGCTCACGTTCTAAGGGTTTTTGGCTCAGGTTAAAACCTAAAACCATACTCAGCCAAAATGCAAAGATATATAAGCCACACATCAGTGCTTTGCTGAAAAAGAACAGCTCGCCAAAACCGTACTGAATGAAGGGCACGAGGCTCAACAGCAATAGCGGCAGGCTCACTTTCGGGAGCAAGAGTTTTTCTTTTAAAAATAAGGCAGAGAGTGCAAATAAAGATAAAAATGCAAACAATTCACCTGTATAGGTGACCCAAGGCCGATAATGAATGGGCAACAGCCATGCCAAGGCAATACAGACACTCGCCGCTAAAAAAAGAAAAAAACGCATAGGAGCTACAGATGAAAAAACTGGCTCTATGATAGTGAAAAAGCATCCAAGTTTGAGCAAAGCGCATTAAAAATTTTGTAATACAGCAAAAATTACGTCTGTGAGCGGCTTAATGCAAGGTCGGGTTGGCGTGTTTGGTTTGGGCAAATGGCCGTTGCCAATTGGAGATTCCACGGAACATGAGTTGAATCTGCAGGATGGTTTGCAGTTTAAATTCAGCCTGCTGCTGTTGGAGTTTATCGGGAGCCACATCTCGACTCAAACCAATCCAGCGCATGGCCCAGTTAAAAGAGGCATCCATTAAAATATTGGCCAATACTTTGAGGTCTTTGCTGTCATGAATATGTTGCATACTTTCAATACGGGTTAATTCATGGGTGAAGTCATCGATTAAAAAGGCAATTTCTCGCTCAACGGCTGCACGGATCAAGGCAGAACCACCCCAACGTTCTCCAATCAAAAAAATCCACTGTTCAGGATGTTGCTCTACAGCATTAAAAAATAGATCTAAACTGTGCTCAATCGTGGCATGTGGACCATAAACATAGCTTTGTCCCAATTGCGTTAACATACTTTTGATGTGGAGCGCCGCTTGATCGACCAGTTCAAGTCCTAACTCATCCAAGTCATTAAAGTGGCGATAAAACGCGGTCGGTACTAAACCCACTTGGCGAGTGACTTCACGGAGACTAATGCGACCAAAGGAACGTCCAGAGGTGCTGAGTTGTAATGCAGCATTTAGCAAAGCTTGGCGGCTTTGTTGTTTACGCTCTTCCCGAATCGACATAGATGATTGCCTCAGCCTCTTTTAAGCTTCAGTTTAACAAAGAATATGGATGGGTAGGGAAGCAGGCGATCAATTACAAATGCAATGCAGTCAGACAAATGCTTTGGGTCTGCTTCTGCTATACTATGCGCCAACCTATTTAGTCAGATGAAGGGCGTATTATGCGTATCGACCAACGAGCATTAGATCAATTACGTGATGTCACCATTACTCGTAACTACACACGTTATGCGGAAGGTTCGGTATTGGTTGAGTTTGGTCATACCAAAGTTCTTTGTACGGCAAGTATTGATAACTCAGTACCACGCTTTTTAAAAGGCAAGGGTCAGGGCTGGGTAACCGCTGAATATGGCATGTTGCCGCGTTCGACGCATACCCGTAGTGATCGTGAGGCTGCGCGTGGTAAGCAAAGTGGTCGTACTCAAGAAATCCAACGTTTGATTGGCCGTAGTCTACGTGCCATGGTGGATTTAAAAAAATTAGGTGAAAATACCATTACCATCGACTGTGATGTGATTCAGGCGGATGGCGGTACACGTACTGCAGCAATCACAGGTGCTGCCGTGGCTCTCATTGATGCGATGAATACGTTGCTTGAGAAAAAGAAAATTAAGCAAGATCCATTAAAAGGCTTAGTGGCTGCCATTTCAGTCGGTATTTTCCAAGACGAAGTGCTTTTAGACTTGTGCTATGAAGAAGACTCAAACTGCCAAACGGATTTAAACGTGGTGATGACCCAAGCTGGCGAATTTATTGAAATTCAAGGCACGGCAGAAGATAAACCATTTACCCGTGTACAGTGCAATGCCATGTTAGAAATGGCGGAAAAGGGCATTCAAGAATTGGTGAATAAACAGCAGCAAGCACTGGGCTGGTAAATTTTAACGCAATAAAAAACGCACTTGAGAGTGCGTTTTTTATTGCGTGTCGTTTGAATGCAAACTATTGGAATTAAGCATTAAAACGCATAGAAAGGTCGACTGCTTTGACATCTTTGGTCAATACACCCATCGAAATATAATCCACGCCTGTGGTTGCGACTTCACGCAAGTTGGCAATGGTGA
This sequence comes from Acinetobacter sp. 8I-beige, assembly GCF_902505955.1. NCBI lineage: Bacteria > Pseudomonadati > Pseudomonadota > Gammaproteobacteria > Moraxellales > Moraxellaceae > Acinetobacter > Acinetobacter sp. 8I-beige. The sequence continues at coordinate 59,251 of NZ_LR732790.1, forward strand.
TGTTGCCTGATGCTTCCAGTTTACAACGTCCTGCAACATGCTTGACCGCATCAATCATTTGTTGCTGACTAAAGTTGTCTAACATCACGATATCAGCTTTTGCTTCCAATGCTTGCTCTAATTCCGTCCAGGTTTCGACTTCGACCTCGACAGGTTTGCCCGGGGCAATTTGATGGGCTTTGGCAATGGCTTGGGCGATGCCACCTGCCGCCATGATGTGATTTTCTTTAATTAAAAAAGCATCGAATAAGCCTAAACGATGGTTTTGACCGCCACCCACCGCGACAGCATATTTCTGGGCAATACGCAGACCCGGTAGGGTTTTACGGGTATCGAGCAATTTGGTGTTTAAGCCATCCAGCTGTTTGACATATTCCGCCGTTTTGCTGGCCACAGCAGATAGTGTTTGTACAAAGTTGAGTGCAGGGCGTTCAACCGTAAGTAAACTGCGTGCTGAACCCGCCAGTTTGAAAATGGTTTCATTGGCAAGAACTAGATCGCCATCGTTTTTTAGCCACGTGATTTGTACACTTGGATCAAAAGCTGCAATTAATGCATTGACCCAAGGCTGACCTGCAAGAATCATATCTTCACGGCTAATAATGGTCGCAGTCGCTTGTTCATCTTCAGGTGTTAAAAGCGCCGTAATGTCACCATCACCGATGTCTTCTTGTAATGCCTGTTGAATATTCAGTTGAATAGATTGTTCAAGCAGTTGCTGCGATATGCTCATCCGATTGTCCGTATCTTTATAGAAGCCATGAAAATTGCGCAATATATTAGCATTTTTCCTGAAAAAGGCGTGAAAATTTCAAAATCAAACGCTGAGCAATTTGAGAAATGACGGGGAAAGATTTAGCATGAGAGACATTAAAAAAGATTGCCCAAAGGGCGCAATGGGTTTGAGGAATAAAAATATGCAGGTCATTCCGTCGTTTCAAGTGCAAGCAGGGCAACTGCTGGGAGCGAGACAAATTCCATCGCCTAATTTTAACGCACGTCCTGCTGATACTGAGATTCAACTGATTGTCATCCATAATATCAGCTTGCCTCCCTCACAGTTTGGTGGCGGTTATATTGAAAAATTTTTTCAAAATCAATTGGATTGGTCAGTACATCCATATTTTCAAACTATTCAAGGCATGCAAGTCTCAGCGCATTTACTGATTTTAAGAAGTGGCGAAGTCTTACAATTTGTCAATTTTAACGACCGTGCATGGCATGCAGGACGCTCAAGCTATCTGGCCAAGAATGAGTGCAATGATTATTCGATTGGCATTGAGCTAGAGGGCAGTGATGACTTGCCTTTTGAAGATGCCCAATATGAAACATTGGTACACGTGACGGCCTGTTTACAACAGGCCTATCCTCAAATTCAGCAGCATTTGGCAGGACATTCCGATATTGCGCCAGGACGTAAGACCGATCCAGGCACATTTTTTGATTGGTTAGACTATCGAAATCGTTTGCAGCAGTTAAAAAGTCAATGAATTGAGAGTCGACAACAACATTAAACAATCAAATATTCGCTGAAGTTTCATTACAATAGCGGCAAATGAAAAACTAGGTGGATACGATGGCGCTGTGGCGGTCAACCGTAATTGTAAGTGCAATGACCATGCTTTCTCGGGTCTTGGGTTTGGTACGAGACATTGTCTTACTAAATGTCTTTGGTGCGGGGAAAGATTTCGATACCTTTGTGGTGGCCTTTCGTATACCGAACTTCTTCCGTCGGCTATTTGCTGAGGGAGCATTCTCACAGGCGTTTATTCCAGTACTGACCGAATATAAAACTGGGCGTACCCATGCGGAAGTTCAAATTCTGATTAGCCGAGTCTTTGGTTGTTTGATGACCGTTATGACGGCTTTAACCTTCCTCGCTATGGTCGCCGCTCCAGCGGTGCTTTACATCTATGCACCAGGCTTCCATGCCGATCCAGAGAAGTTCGACCTCGCGGTTTCAATGTTCCGCCTTACCATTCCTTATTTATTGTTTATGTCGTTGACGGCATTTGCCAGCAGTATTTTAAACAGTTATGGTTCCTTTGCTTCGCCCGCCTTTTCACCGGTATTACTGAATGTTGCGATGATTGCGGGGGCATGGTGGCTGACGCCGTATATGGCAGAACCGATTATGGCACTGGGTTGGGCGGTGATTGCTGCGGGTGTATTGCAACTGGCGATCCAAATTCCTGAACTTTGGCATAAAAAGTTACTGATTCCGCCGAAAGTTGATTTTAAACATGAAGGGGTGGATCGCATCATGAAATTGATGCTGCCTGCGCTATTTGGTGTTTCTGTCACGCAAATCAACTTACTCCTGAACACCATTTGGGCTTCGTTTATGCAAGACGGTTCAGTGTCATGGTTGTACAGTGCGGAACGTATGACTGAGTTACCTTTGGGCTTGATTGGGGTAGCGATTGGCACGGTGATCTTACCCGCATTGTCGACCCGTCATGCAGAGCAAGATATGTCGAAGTTTCGTGGCATGATGGATTGGGCTGCGAAGGTGATTGTTTTGGTGGGGGTGCCAGCGAGTATCGCGCTGTTTATGTTATCGACCCCCATTATTCAGGCCCTGTTTCAACGCGGTCAATTCACTATTGAAGATACGCAAATGACGGCTTTGGCGCTGCAATGTATGAGTGCTGGGGTGATTTCATTTATGTTGATTAAAGTCTTTGCACCTGGATTTTATGCGCAGCAAGACACCAAAACGCCAGTCCGTGTCGGTTTAATGGCCGTTGCCGCAAATGCGATTTTAAACGTGGTATTTATTGGCTTCTTTAAATTGATTGACTGGCAGGCAGAGCATATGGCTTTGGCTTTAGCTTCTTCGGGCTCTGCTCTGGTGAATGCGGGGATGTTGTATTTCTATCTACATAAGCGCGATATTTTCCGTTTTGGTGCACACTGGAAAAAACTATTTATCCAGTTTGGTATTTCTAACGCCGTGATGATTGTAGCTTTGTGGTATGCATTGACTTGGTATAATGGTGACGTGTCACAGTGGATTCGCGTTGCCGAAGTGATCGGGCTGTGCGTGGTCGGAGTTGTGGCTTATGCGGTTGGTTTGCTCTTTACTGGGTTTAGACCACGTCATCTCAAACATGAAGCATAAAACAAAGCAGTACTTTATTTTATACTGCAAGCGAAGCGCGTAGCTTAAAAAAGTATGGCTTGATTGAAGAATATATTGAAATTAATAAAAAGCCTGATCACGAAGATCAGGCTTTTTATTTTGTATATAGCATTACCTTTGCATTGCTACCTTATTTGGGCAACACTTCAATCAGTTCCACATCAAAAATCAAGGTGCTATTCGGTTCAATCACATCGCCTGAACCAATTTGGCCATAGCCCAGTTTAGCGGGAATAAAGAAGCGATATTTTGCGCCTTCTTTCATTAGCTGTAAGCCTTCAGTCCAACCTTGAATCACTTGGCTGACTTGAAACTCCGCAGGCTGCTGACGTGCAATCGAGCTATCAAAAACAGTTTGATCAATCAGACGCCCTTCATAGTGAACTTTGACTTTGCTGTTGGCCTTAGGTGACTTGCCTTGGCCTTGTTGCAAAACCATATATTGCAGACCTGAAGCCGTGGTTTTCACCTCGGGTTTTTTCGCATTTTCAGCTAAAAAGGCTGCACCAATTTTGGCATTTTTATCTGCCAGTTGTTTAACTTCTAATAACTGTTTTGCCTCGGCTTGGCGTTTATATTGGGTGAGTACACGCGCCATTTCTTCATCGCTTAATGACGCAGCTTGGCCTTTAGATGCTTCACGTAACCCTTGCACAAAAGCATCGAGATCTAAATCTTGAATAGACTCGGCATTACTACGACCCATGAGATAGCCAAAGCTATAACCGACTTGTTGGTTGATGCTGCTTTTATTATTAATCGGTGCAGCAAAAACAGGTGTAGAAAGTAACAAGCCACAGAGTAATGTTGTTTGAATTTTCATATCGTATTCTCAATAAAAAGAGGAGAGCAAAAGCTCTCCTTTGATTGACTTGTCTTATTTTACTTTGATCAGTTCAACATCAAAAATAAGCGTGCTATTGGCTGGGATCATGCCGGGTACACCTTGTGGACCGTAGCCTAAGTTAGAAGGGATGTATAGCGTCGCTTTCCCACCTTCTTTCATGAGTTGTAGACCTTCAGTCCAACCTGGAATTACTTGATTTAATGGGAACTCAATTGGCTCGCCACGTTCAAGTGAACTATCAAAGACTTTACCATCGACCAGTTGGCCTTTGTAATGCACGGTCACGACAGAGCTGGCAGAGGGTTGCTTGCCTGTGCCTTCTTGCGTAATTTTGTACTGTAAGCCTGATGCTGTGGTTTTCACCCCAGGTTTTTTCGCATTTTCAGTTAAGAAGCTGTCACTGGTTGTTTGTGCTTGCTTCGCATCATTGGCCTGTTTTTGCTGTATTTCTTGTTGGAACTGCTCATAGGCCTGTTTTAATTCTTCTTCGCTATAGGCGGGTTGGCTACGGGCATGACCTGCACGGACACCGGTTATAAAACTGTTAATATCGAGTTCTGGTGGAGTTTGATGAGCAACCTCATAACCCAGTGCATAGCTAATTTTTTCTACGGCAGATGCATTTTTTGAAACTTGGGCTTCGGCTGAAGCTGGGTGTTGAGATGCATAATAAACGGGAACAAGTGCAGCACCGCCTAGAATAACAGCTACAGCAATGGGTAAGGCTTTACTCATGTGAAATTTTTCCTAATTCTATTACATTCAAAAAGTTTTTTAGCATCTTAGCAGACTTCATGAATGACGTGTTTTGTACCACCAGTACATTTTCAAATTAATATATGCCGAAGTCCTTAAAAAAACTATAACGATTTGAATATATAAACGTTTGTCATACAAAATAAAAAGCCAGAAATCAAGTTCTGGCTTTTGATCGGTTAGAGGATGTATTTAGTCTGATTCTTTATTGGCTTTATAGGCATAAGCATAGTTATAGCCATAACCAGAGCCTGCTGAACGTTGAATATCGTTCAGGATAAAGCCATTCACTTTCACGCCAGCTTGTTCGAAGCGATTCAGGGTTAATTCCAACTCTTTCATCTGCGTTTTCGCATAACGTGCAATCACTAAGTTAACCCCTGTGTATTGAGAAATAATGATGCCATCCGTCACGGCTAAGACTGGTGGAGTATCGATAATCACATGATCAAATTTCTCTGACATTTGCTCTAATAGATTTTTAAACTGGTTAGAGCTTAGTAGTTCAGAAGGATTCGCAGGACTTTTCCCGCGAGAAATTACACTTAAGCCAGGTACTTCTGTATGACGAATGACTGTTTCTAAACTTTGTTGACCATTGAGTAACTCTGTTAAGCCAGGTAGTGTGTCGAGATTAAAATACTTGTGTAAATAACCGCGACGTAAGTCTGCGTCTATGATTAATACGCGTTTGTCACTTTGTGCCAAAATTGTGGCTAAATTCGTTGAAATAAAAGACTTTCCAACTTCAGGTGCTGGACCTGAAATCGTAATCAGATTATTCCGGGCAGAGCTTAGAGCGAAATGGATGGCTGTACGCATGCTTCTTAAGCTTTCAATCGCAATATCATCACTATTTTTAACAGCCAAAATAGGAATATTCTTTTTCTTCTTTAAAATATTAATACGGCTTTCTTGCACAGGTGAACGTGGAACCGTTGCATACACGGGCAGATCCAATTCATTTTCAATTTGAGCTGAGTCTTTGATTCCTGAACGCATCATATTACGTAATAATGCCAAGAGTGTCCCTAGGAAACCACCCAAGAAAATAGATAGAATTAAAATCTGTAGTTTTTTTGGTGCAATTGGTTCAATTGGTTCAACAGCTGTATCGACAATACGAACATTTCCAATCTCGCCCGCTTTAGCAATACGTAGTTGCTGATATGAGTTTAATAACGCTGTATAAAGTTGTTGTTTAACTTCAACTTCACGGTAAAGCTGTAAATAACGACGTTGTAAATCTGGCAGCTCTTTTAATGTCGCATTTAACTCCCCAATCTTTTTATCGATTGCTCCTAGTTGTGCATTCATTTGCTGCATGACTGGATGTTCAGAAGTATATTTGGCACCAGCTTCAGCCACTTGTTGTTCAAGTTGTGCTTTTTGTGTCTCTAAGGTTACGCTTTGGGTTAAAAATAACTCAGATTCTTTGGTGACATCTACGGTGTTGTATTGTTGGCGAAATTTATTGAATTCACGCTCTGCTACATCAAGTTGTTGTTTCAGCTCTGGTAGTTGTTCGTCTAAGAATTTAAGTGTTTGCGCTGTTTCAGCTGAACGACGTTCAATGTTTTGTTGGCTATAAGAAACCAGAATAGCATTGAGTACTTGGGTAATATGAGTTTTGTCTGTACCTTGATAATTGAGCCCAAGAATACCTGTTAACTTTCCTTTTTCTGCGACTGAATAATTTGCCAAGATACTATTGACTGCAGCAGGTAGAGATTGTTTTTGAATGAGATAAACATCATTCAGCTGGTCTTGTGTATAAATAGAAATATTCCACAAGCCATCCGTTGTACGTAGCGTATTCGCTTGGTTCGTTTTGCCTGTTAAAATGACCTGTTCAGTTTGTGTATTCGTTAAACTAAACTGACCATCTTTAAAGCGAAGTTCAAGGTTTTTATCACGGAAGTTTGATGGAACATTAAACTGACGGACATTAAAAGCTTTTTCATCATCTTTAAACACCACCGATTTCGGCTGGTATTGCGTTTGATAATGGTGTGGAGACAATAGACGATCAGTAAATGAATTTTCCGTACCTGAAATTTTAAGATCTAAATTCAGATGTTGAATGACATTACCTAAAACTAAACGCGATTTTAAAATTTCGATTTCTGCTTGAGCAGGTTGTTTTTGCTCAACCATGCTAGAGAGATCACCTAATAGAGCTGCGGAGGCGCCTTTATTTTCTTCTACTTGTACCAAGGCGTCCACCGAATAGGTATCCGGAGTTGCTCTTAAGTATAGTAGGGCGCAAATTAAACTCAAAAGGATACACAACGCAATTAACTTCCATTGTGCGATCAATGAGAAAAATAATTCTTTTAAATCAATAGTATCTTCTGTATTTGTAGTTTGGCTCATAATCGTACATCAAAGTTAAATATGTTTAGTCCAATCTGCTACACACGTTTGTATAAGCAGGGAAGTTTCATCAAAAAAAGCTTGATCATGTTGATAGGGGTCAGGAATGTTTTTTCCTTGCCAATGACCTAAGCGAAACGTTTTCCCTTTAGCAAATGGCCATGTTTGCTCAATATGTTTCTGTTGATTTTGGCTCATGACTAAAATCAAATCAGCTTGCTTAATCAGTTCTGCATTGAGTTTCCTGGCAATATGCAGACTCATGTCAATTCCAATTCGCTCCATGCAAAGCTGTGCTTTTTCATCGGCAGAATATCCAATCATGCCAGAAATGCCTGCAGAATGAATGGTGAGTTGAGGGTAATTTTGTTTGAGTAGGTACTCTGCCATAGGGCTACGACAGATATTACCTACGCACACTACCAAAATATTTTTGAACTGCATTATTGCCCCACACGATCAATATTATAAATCACGTTTGAGAATGGAATGACTTGATTGATGACACGTTGCCAGCGCGTTAAACCTGAGGCATCGATATACACAATATCATTGCTTTGCATTTGAAATTTATTTGCCAGTCCAAAATCACCAATACTGGTTAAATCTAGGTGATAGACATCAGTGATCCCTGCATCACGATGACTACGAACCACATAAATTTTGCTTCGACTGCCTGAAAGTGGATTCAAACCGAGACTTTCCCCAATGACATCACTTAAGCTAATACCCTGATCTCGCATCGGGATCGGTTTGTTTTGTCCCGATTCACCCATTACATAAATTTTCTGATTTTCTTTTGAGTTTACATAAAGTGTATCGTTAGGCTGAATCAATAAATTGTGTAGTGAATAACCAGCCTTTTCAAGCGAAATGCTATTGAGATTATAAGTTTTACCTTGGCGGACAAGTGTAATAGAGGTGTTATCTCCTAACTGAGTATTGATACCGCCAGCTAAACCTAATGCAGTATAAACACTGGTAGGTTGGTCAGTTAAAGTAAACTGTCCACCTTTCATGACACTGCCTTGTACAGAGTAGCGCTGTCCTTGATACGATAGAACACGAGCAATGACGTCGGGCGTTTTTAAATAACGTGAAAGTTGGCTACGTAATTCTTGGTTCACTTGTGTTAAAGACTTTCCTGCGGCTTTGTAGCGACCAATAATAGGAAATTGGATATAACCACTTTGATCAATTTGATAGCCATTGGACTTGATAGCTTCTTCATTACTGATGGTATTTGTAGGTGGAGTAATTTCTGGATATGCCCAGAGATAAATCGAGAGAATATCTCCAGCACTGAGCTTGTAATTTTTTTGAGGAATGTTGAACAAATGAGCAAAATATTCTTGATTGTATTGTGCAACTTGGACAGCTGGTAATGATGTTTGGGTGAGCTTTACAACATTGACGTGTGTGCCTAAATCCGTTTGGTAAATCCCTTCCTCTGGTAAATCATAAGTTTGTAGCCCGGATGTAAGAGCACATCCAGTAGATGTCATAATAACGGACAGTAAAATTATAGATTTAAAATGTCGCACAAAAATTCCCATTTTAGATTTTTTAAAATCGTTTCAATTAAACAGCATTTTACCGAAGTTCGCTTTGGGGTATATAACAAATTGTAATCAATTTTATAGTAAAGGTTCTTCTCGGCCTATCAATGTTATACATTTTGTGAAATTTATCGTACTAAGATAGGCAAATACATTGCTAAATCGTACTGAAAAATGGAAAAATGAAAGACCATGCTTAGTGTTTGGTAAAAAATCATAACAGAAAATTCATGTTTTTCTGGTAGTATGGCCGCCGATAAGATTCATGTTCATAACAGAAATAAATAAGGCGTTAAAATGCTACAACTCTCTGATCTGAAAATAGCAGTGATTGGTTTAGGCTATGTTGGTTTGCCATTGGCAGTCGAATTTGGTAAAAAAGTGCCGGTTGTTGGGTTTGATATACACACAACACGGATTGAAGAATTAAAAAGTGGCCAAGACCATACTTTAGAAGTTTCTTCAGATGAGTTGAAAGACGTAACTTATTTAAGTTATTCATCTGATTTGGCTGATTTACATAGTTGCAATTTTTTTATTGTGACCGTACCAACACCTATCGATGAGTTTAAACAACCTGATTTAACACCCCTTATAAAGGCTTCAACCAGTATTGGAAAGGTGCTTAAAAAAGGTGACATTGTAGTATATGAATCAACGGTATATCCAGGTGCTACTGAGGAAACATGTATTCCAGTACTTGAACAAGTGTCTAATTTAAAATTTAACCAGGATTTTTTTGCAGGTTATAGCCCAGAAAGAATTAACCCGGGTGATAAATTACACCGAGTCACGAATATTTTAAAAATTACTTCAGGATCAACACCTGAAGTTGCTGACTTTATTGATCAAGTTTATAACTTAGTTATTGAAGCAGGTACGCATAAAGCAACCAGTATTAAAGTGGCTGAAGCGGCAAAAGTGATTGAAAATACCCAGCGTGATGTCAATATTGCCTTGATTAATGAATTGGCCGTGATCTTTAATAAAATGGGAATTGATACCGAAGCCGTATTGCAAGCTGCCGGTACCAAATGGAATTTCCTACCGTTCCGTCCAGGTTTGGTAGGTGGACACTGTATTGGTGTCGATCCGTACTATCTGACTCATAAGGCACAGTCTATTGGCTATCACCCTGAAATTATTCTTGCAGGTCGCCGTTTAAATGACGGTATGGGCGCTTATGTGGTTACCCAGCTAGTCAAGGCGATGATCAAGAAAAAAATTCAGGTCGAAGGTGCCAAGGTTTTGGTTTTAGGCTTAAGTTTTAAAGAAAACTGTCCGGATATTCGTAACACCAAAATTATTGATATTGTTAATGAGCTGACAGAATACAATATTGCTGCCGATGTGTATGACCCATGGGTAGATACAAGCGAAGCTCAATATGAATATGGAATTACTCCAGTCACAAATCTTGAACAGGGTCAGTATGACGCGGTGATTTTAGCTGTTGCCCATGATCAATTTAAAACTATGGGGGCCGATGCATTACATGCCTTGGGTAAATCAGCACATATTTTGTATGATCTGAAATATGTACTAGATCAATCTGAATCTGACCTTCGTCTGTAATTTATAGGGATTCTATACATGAGCCAATATCAAACTGTATGTGAGCAATTAGAACAAGCACCTAAAACCTGGTTAATTACCGGTGTGGCAGGCTTTATTGGCTCAAATTTACTGGAAACTCTTCTAAAGTTAAATCAAAATGTGGTGGGTCTGGACAATTTTGCTACAGGTCATCAGCATAATCTGGATGAAGTGCAAAGTCTGGTCAAGCCTGACCAGTGGGCAAACTTCAAGTTTTATGAAGGGGATATCCGTAATTTTGAAGATTGCCAGAAAGCATGTGCAGGAGTGGACTATGTTTTGCACCAGGCTGCTTTAGGTTCTGTGCCGCGCTCGATTGCCGACCCAATTACCACCAATGCAGCCAATATTACTGGCTTTTTAAATATGCTGACGGCTGCACGTGATACAGAAGTAAAAAGCTTTACCTATGCCGCCAGCAGTTCAACTTATGGTGACCATCCGGCACTGCCTAAAGTTGAAGAGAATATCGGCAAGCCACTTTCGCCATATGCTGTCACCAAATACGTAAATGAGCTTTATGCTGAAGTATTCGCACGGACTTATGGGTTTAAAACCATCGGTTTGCGTTACTTCAATGTGTTCGGCAAGCGCCAGGACCCGAATGGTGCCTATGCAGCGGTGATTCCAAAATGGACGGCGGCCATGATTGCCGGTGATGATGTGTTGATTAATGGTGATGGTGAAACCAGTCGTGATTTCTGTTTTATTGAAAATACTGTTCAGGCCAATATTCTGGCAGCCACCACACAAAATGATGAAGCTAAAAATCAGGTTTATAATGTAGCAGTCGGAGATCGTACAACACTCAATGATTTGTTTAATGCCATTAAAACTGCGTTAAATGAAAATGGTGTGACTTATACTAAAGAGCCTGTATATCGTGATTTCCGTGTAGGTGATGTGCGTCACTCTCAAGCAAATGTTGTGAAGATTAAAAAATTATTGGGTTATGATTCTAAGTTTTTAATTTTTCAAGGTATTGAAAAGGCGATGCCGTGGTATATACAATTTTGTTAATTTAATAATAGATGAAAATTTTAAATTTAGCTTGGAAGTATTTAAGATATATAGATCAAGCTGTTTATTCTTTAAGTACACTTCTGCTAAGTGTACTTGCACCCTTTTTCTTTTCGGTAGGTCAATCTGCTGAAGTTTTATACTTAATATCATACTTATTATTGTTTCTTGCTGGTACTACAGCTTTTTTCGTGACGCCTATTTTATCAATACATGATGAAAGTAATGTGTTGGTTTCTAAAATTTTTAGAATTTTTTCTGCATTAATATTATTTGTCTTTATTTTGACATTTATTGTAGGGAATATTTTGATTATAAAGAATATTTTCTTTTTTTATTTTGCATATTCTTTTTGTGTTTTGGAACTTTTAAGGCGTATTTTTATAAGGAAAAACTATAATAATTACAGCTTTATATTATCAGTCGGGGTTTTAGTTTTAATATTAATATCTTATTTTTTGTCCAATATTATTCATAATGATTTTTGGGAAATTTTATTTTATTTTATTTTATTTTTAACATCAATTGGAGTGTACTTTTATTTTAAAGAAATTGATTGTAACGTTGAAATAAGTAATATTTTTTTAAAAAATTTTCTTAGAAATGGTATTCATTCTTTAGGCTCTTTTATTGTAATGTGGTGTGCAACTCAAGGAGTATTTGTTGTTTTTTATGGGAGTATTGATAATGCAATATTTGTTGAGCAGAAATTAATATTTAGTGTTTTAGGTTTTTTTAATATAATAATGATTGTGCAGGAAAACAAATATCAACCTCTATACTCAAAATCGGTAGCAGAGGGTAATATGGAAATATTACAAAGTTATGATAAGCATGTAAATCATGAAAGTTATATTTTATTGACTTTTTGTTTTTTATTATTTTTTATTTTTTATTTTTTTAACTATAAATTCTATATCTCATTTTTTATTTTTGCGATTTATAGGTTTTTAATGGGGATTTCTAAGAGTAAAGTATACTTTTTAAGGGCAATAGGTAGATTTGAGTTTTTGTTAATATCAAATATAGTTGCTCTTAGTGTTATAGCAGTTGTGTATTTTGTGGGTGGATTGAACTATTTTAATTTCTATCAAATACCATTATATTTTTTAATACACTCTTTAGTTTTTTTAATTATTGTTACTTATTTTAGAAATAGAGGTTTTTATGCAAAACATTGGGATATTTAATACCGCAATAGGATCTAGCAACTTGGGAGATCATATTATTATGGATTCTGTATTGAGAGAAATGTCTCCTTTGATTAGTGTTAGGCAGCAAATACATTTTTCAAGCCATGATGCACATTTGTATAATGCATTAAAGCTTCAAAAAATTATAAAATATAATTTATTATGTGGTACAAACTGTTTAGGTTCAAAAATGTGGTATAGACCTGCTTGGGCCGTAAATATATTTACAGCGGGCTTTATAAAACCCACGGTTACGCTTGGAGTGGGGTGGGGAGCTTATCAAAAAGATCCAGATTTTTATTCAAGAAAATTACTTAAAAAGATTTTATTATCTGATGGTATGCTATCTGTTCGAGATGAATATACTAAACAGAAACTCGAGAAAGTAGGATTTAGTAATGTAGTTAATACTGCTTGTTTAACAATGTGGGGGCTTGATAGCGAGAAATGTAAATTAATTGTAGCGGACAAAAAAAATAAAGCCTCTAAAGTAATCTATACATTAACCGATTATGCGCCAGATTTCTCCCTAGATTTTTTAAGTATAAAAATTTTATTAGAAAGTTACGAAAAGGTTTTAATATGGATTCAAGGTGCGAGAGACTGGAATTATTTTAAAGAATTAGTGGGAAAAGAGTTCAATTATTTTTCACTGTTTAAAAACAGAATTGAAGTGATACCTCCAGTATTAAGCACATATGATAATATTTTAGTTCAGGGTGATATAGATTATGTTGGAACAAGATTGCATGGCGGGATTAGAGCTTTACAAAAAGGTATACGAACAATAATTATTGGTGTAGATAATCGTGCCTTGGAAAAAAAGAAAGACTTTAATCTTCCGGTAATAAATAGAAAAGAACTTGAGAGATTAAAGGAGATGATAGATAGTCCTTATAGTTTGGATATTAAATTACCAACACAAGATATTTTTAAGTTCAAACAATGGTTTTCTTCATATAATAGTTCTTTTGATGATGAATTTGAAATTAAATATTACAATTCATAAATCCTCTAAAATGATTGAATTTATATTCAATCATTTTAAGCATAATTGGATTTTTTAATATAATGGCACTTATATGAATATATTACATTTTATATCTTCTCCTGCATCAGGTGGCGCTGAAGTCTATGTTAAAGATTTAGCAGAATTTTTATCAAAGCAAGGACACAATGTGCATGTTGTATTCTTGAGTTCAGCTACTGATATAGGTAGGAATACAGCGTATGAAGAAAAGTTCTTAAATGATTTGAAGATTGCTGGAGTAAAAACTTATGTAGTAGGCAATAATGCAAGAAAAAAACCCTGGTTAGGTGCACTAAGTATAAAAAAATATGTTTTAGAACATAAAATTGATATTTATCATACGCATTTGGCATTTGGCATCATTTTTTCAGCTTTGCTTTCTACTCCTGTTATATATACTCATCACTCCATGGAACCGCGTTGGGGTAAATTTTTATATTATATTTTTAATAAATTAGTTGATGAATATGTTGGAATTTCAAAGAAATGCGCTACAGCTTTACAAAGTTATACAGGGCGTAATATCAATACGATTGCGAACGCTGTATCAGGAGAAAAATTTACTGGTTATAAGCGAGTAAGAATACCTAATAATATAATTAATATCGCAATGGTTGGTCGAATAACTTTGCAAAAAGACTATATGAATATGTTAGCTGCTCTTAATCTTTTAGATACAACATTAAAGGGCAAGTTGAAAGTGCGAGTTGCTGGAGAGGGAGATCCTACCTATAAGGCACAACTATTAGATTATATAGGAGCTAATAATTTAAATAGTGTGGTTGAATTTGTGGGTGTGAAAACTAATATTCCAGAATTTTTGAATGAAGCGGATATATTTCTTATGAGTTCTGCTTGGGAGGGGCTGCCTATAGCATTAACAGAGGCTGCCATATCTGGATTACCTTGTATTGTTACTGATGTAGGTGGATGTATTGAAATTATTGAGAATAGCAAAAATGGAATAGTTGTTTCTCCGAAAAATTCCCAGGCTTTAGCCGATGCTATCTACAAGTTAGTCTCTGAACCTAAACTTATAGAGGAATATTCTAAAAATGCTATTCAAAACTCAGTTCATTATTCAATTTCAAAAGCAGCACATCTTCATGTGAGTTTATATAGTAGCATGCTTACATGAAGCGAATATATGCATTAATAATAGTATCTAATTTATATCAATATTGAGTTTAAAAATGTCATTTAAAGAAAGTCTAGTTCGTCTAAGTCCTTATTTTCTTCAAAACTTAGCTGTTACAATGTTTAATGTAAGTCAGTATAAAATTCGACATGGGGGGAGCTATTCTGATTTTAGAGAATATTATAAAAAAATAGATCGTTTGTCAAAGGACGAGCTAGAGCAGGAAGTCAATATCAAGAAAAGTAAATTTTTGACTTATGTTATAAATAATTCAGCATGGTATAAAGAAGAAAAATTAGATAAAGATAAAGTGCTTGAAAAAGAAGATATTATTAAGAATTTAGATAAAATAAAAACAATAAATGAGTCAGAAGGTATTGTAAGTTTAACAGGAGGTACAACAGGTGCTTCTATGAAAGTGATTTATACAAAAAAAGATATGCAAGAGCGGTTTGCTATTTTAGATCACTTTCGTGCTCAACACGGCTATGAGCTTGGGAAAAAAACAGCATGGTTTTCTGGTAAGAATTTAATCACTCAAAAAGATATAGAAAAAGGAATTTGTTCACATTATGATTTTGTAAATAAAATTAGATTTTATTCTACATTTCTAATTAATGAAAAAAACTTTGATCTATATTGGAAATCCTTAAATGAATTTCAACCTGAATTTCTGGTAGGCTTTCCATCTAGTGTCTTTGAAATTTGTCAAATTGCAAAGTCTAAGGGTTTAAAATATACAGGCCAAGCAAAAGTTTTTTTTCCAACTGCAGAAACAGTGTTAGCAGAACATAGACAAGTAATTTCTGAAGTTCTAGGATGTAAGTTAGTAGATCAATATGCTTCTTCAGAAGGTGCGCCATTTATACTAGAGTGCACTGCTGGGAGTTTGCATATTCATCCTTTAACAGGTATTTTTGAAGTTGTAGATGAAAATTTGAACTCTACTCAAGCTGGGCAAATGCTAGTAACTTCTTTTACCACGTATGGTACACCACTAATACGTTATCGGATTGGTGACTCAATTACTTTAGCAGATTCTACAAAACAATGTGCGTGTGGTTCTTTTTTTCCTTTAGTCGACAGTATTGAAGGACGTACAAATGACTATATTCTTTCTCCAACTTATGGGAAGGTTAACTTAGGTAATATTAGTAACTCGACTAAAGACACTCAAGGTATAGTCTGTTTTCAGTTGATTCAAGATAAAATTGATCATCTTGAAGTCAGAATTGTAGCAAGTAAAGATTTTAATAAAAAACAAGAGTTAAATTTCATTTCTTCACTGCGTGAAAGAATTGGGAATGAGATTGAATTAGATATTATATATGTTGAAGTCATTGAGAAAGAGAAAAGTGGGAAATTTAGAATTGTCAAAAACTTAATTGGTAAATAGTTATGATTGAATTTGATTACTATCAGAGTATGTTTACCTTATCAATTTTAATTATTGGCTTGTTTTTATCTTTTATTATTGGTTGTAAAAAGAAAGTAGATATTAGTTTTGTGGTAGCTCTTTTTCTTTGGCATACTTTTTTTAGTCTATTTTACTACTTTTTTACTCTATCAAATGCTGCAGATGCAGTAGTTTATTACTATAATTCATTAGGAGAAAATCTCAAATTTTACCCAGGCTCTCCGTTTGTTTATTATTTTTCTTCCTTATTTTCAAAGGATTTAGATGCAAATTACTTGAATGTTACTTTCGTGTACAATTTATTTGGAACATTAGGCCTCATCTTCTTATATTTATCTGTAAAAAGATACCTTGAAAAACTTTCGTGGATTTGGGGCTGTTTATTATTTATACCCTCTATGAGTTTTTGGAGTGCTGGTTTAGGTAAAGATTCTATTTCATTTTTTGCTGTCTGTTTGTTTTTATATACAATCACTATCAATAAAAGACCATATCTTTTACTACCATTGTCTTTTTTTGCAATGTGTATGGTACGGCCTCATATTGCACTTATGATGATTGTATCATTTGTAATTTATTTTATTATTCGTTCTAGGGTTCATTTGTTGGTAAAGTTAATAACATTACCAATTATTTTTTCTGCTCTTATATTTTCTTCTAGTTTCGTGCAGCAATATGTAGGTTTAGAAGAAGCTTCTGTCGACGCTGTTAGTGGTTATGTTGATCAGCGTCAAGGGTATAACCAAAGTGGAGGCTCGTCTATTGACCTACAATCTATGAGCTACCCTATGCAAATTTTTACTTATTTATTTAGACCTTTACCTTTTGATGCCCATAGTGCTTTGGCGTTATTTACTAGTATAGAAAATACAATATTATTAGTACTATTTTTATATGTTTTATTTAAAAATAAATTTAGACCGCATTCATTTATAGAAGGTAAAAATGCTTGGTTGTTAATTTATGCATTTTTAACATGTAGTATGTTAGCAATTACAACAGCAAATTTAGGTATTGCGACTCGACAGAAGTGGATGGTTATGCCTATTTTTCTTTACTTATTAATTTATGCTTTTTACCAATATAAGCAAAATCAACGTGTGATTAGTATTAAAAAATGAAATTCTTAATTATTTCCAGCTTTCTCCCTTCAGTCTTAAACTTCCGTGGAAAGTTACTCGAAACGATCCATCAACAAGATTATGAAATCCATGTTATTGTGCCTGATTTGATTTCTTTTTCTGCCGAGCATGAAAAACTACTAGATTTAGGTTATTACGTACATGATGTTTCCATGCAGCGTACAGGTACCAACCCGGTAGCAGACTTAAAAACCTTAGGGAGCATCTATACGCTTATAAAAAAAATCAAACCTGATTATGTTCTATCTTATACGATCAAGCCGGTGATCTACGGAACACTGGCTGCGTGGCTGGCAAAAGTACCGCATCGTTATGCCTTAATTACCGGTTTAGGTTATGCATTTCAAAATGTAGAAACTCAGAGTAAGCGTAGTATTTTTCAGCAACTGGTTCATGGTTTATACCAGCAAGCATTATCACGCAGTCATAAGGCATTTTTCCAAAACCCGGATGACCTAAAACTTTTTCAGGATTTAAAGCTTCTAAAAGCTCAAATACCTACAGTGGTAGTGAACGGTTCAGGGGTCAATATTGCCGACTTTAATGTATTACCTTTACCTGTCACGGCTGATCAAAAAATAAAAATCTCCTTTTTACTGATTGCTCGTCTACTGGTAGATAAAGGTATCCGTGAATATGCCGAAGCAGCAGAAATCATTAAACATAAATATCCGCATGTAGAGTTTAATCTAGTGGGCTGGATTGATGAAAATCCTTCAGCTATTGGTCAGCAAGAATTGGATCAATGGACAGCCAGCAATATATTAAAATATTGGGGGAAACTATCCGATGTTCGGCCTGCAATTGCAGAAAGCTCGGTTTATGTCTTGCCGTCGTATCGTGAAGGTACGCCCCGTACAGTCTTAGAGGCCATGGCAATGGGTCGGGCAATTATTACCACCGATGCACCTGGTTGTCGTGAAACTGTTACTGATGGTGATAACGGATTTCTGGTTGAAGTAAAATCCGTGGAAAGTTTAGTAAAAGCTATGGAGAAACTAATTCTTCAGCCAGAGCTTATCGCTCAAATGGGAAGTCGCTCCCGAGAAATCGCACTTCATAAATATGATGTACATCAGGTAAACGCACATATGATGCAAGAAATGGGTTTAATCTAAATGTTAAAACGCTTACTCGATATTATCATCGCCTCTGTAGCCCTGATTCTGCTTTCCCCTTTATATGCATTCGTGGCTTATAAAGTGAAAAAAAATCTAGGTTCACCCGTGCTATTTCGTCAAGTGCGTCCAGGTTTAAATGGTAAGCCATTTGAAATGATTAAATTCCGCACCATGAAAGATGCAGTGGATGCACAAGGCAATCCATTGCCAGATAGCGAGCGTTTGACGCCATTTGGCAAAATGTTACGTTCGACTAGTCTGGATGAAATGCCTGAGCTTTGGAATGTGATTAAAGGTGATATGAGTGTTGTGGGGCCACGCCCGTTACTGATGGAATATTTATCTCTATACAATCAAGAACAGGCCAAACGTCACAATGTGCGCCCCGGTATGACCGGCTATGCCCAAGTGAATGGCCGCAATGCAATTAGTTGGGAAGAAAAATTCAAATTAGACACTTGGTATGTCGAAAACCAGTCAACAGTATTAGATTTTAAAATCATGCTTAAGACTGTGCAAAAAGTCATTGCAAAAGATGATATCAGTGCGGAAGGTGAGGCAACGATGACAAAATTTACAGGCTCAAAGTCGGAAGATAATACATGAGTTGCCCTGTCTATGCGATTTATGGAGCATCGGGTTGTGGTCGTAGTTTAATGCCTGTTGCGCGACAACAATTACAGCGTGTAGGTGTTTCGGCGGAGATTTATTTTATTGATGACAGTCTACATCAACCACAAACAATAAATGGACACCCTGCATTAAATTATAAATCTTTCAAAGCTTTACATGCTACACAAAAGTTTGTCGTGATTGCCATTGCAAACAGCTATATTCGTGAAAAAATTGCACATAAGTTAGTAAATGATGCCATTCACTTATGGAGTATACAGGCAGATAATACGGTTTTAATGGATGAGCTTGAAATTGGAGAGGGAGCTGCCTTAAGCCCTTTTGTTTCAATTACATCAAATATCAAAATCGGCAAATGTTTCCATGCTAATTTATATAGTTATGTCGAGCATGATTGTGTGATTGGTGACTACGTGACCTTTGCTCCAGGTGTAAAATGTAATGGCAATATTCATATAGAAGACCATGCCTATATCGGTACTGGCGCTGTGATCAAACAAGGCACACCAGATAAACCATTGGTGATTGGTAAAGGTGCAATCGTTGGTATGGGTGCAGTAGTGACCAAAAGTGTTCCCGCAGGTGTTACCGTCGTGGGTAATCCAGCCCGAATTTTAGAGAAAAAATAAAGATTTTTGTAAGAATTTAACTAGGAAATAAATATGTTAAACACTGCATTTGAACCATGGCCAAGCTTTACGCAAGAAGAAGCAGATGCTGTATCTAAAGTACTGTTGTCGAATAAGGTAAACTATTGGACGGGTCAAGAATGTCGTGAATTTGAAAAAGAATTCGCAACATTTGCAGGAACACAATATGCAGTGGCTTTAGCAAATGGGACAGTAGCGCTTGATGTTGCATTAAAGGCTTTAAATATTGGTGCCGGTGATGATGTTATTGTTACTTCGCGGACATTTTTAGCCTCTGCCAGCTCAATTGTGACTGCTGGTGCTAATCCTATATTCGCAGATGTTGAGTTGGATTCACAAAATATTTCGGCTCGGACAATTGAAGCTGTACTAACGCCCAATACTAAAGCGATTATTTGTGTCCATTTGGCAGGTTGGATGTGTGATATGGATCCAATCATGCAACTTGCAGCTGAGCGTGGTTTATATGTGATTGAAGATTGTGCGCAAGCACATGGCGCACAATATAAGGGCAAACCTGCGGGTTCTATTGGGCATATTTCTGCCTGGTCTTTCTGCCAAGATAAAATTATGACAACGGGCGGTGAAGGAGGCATGGTCACCACCAACGATGAAGTACTATGGAAAAAAATGTGGTCTTATAAAGATCATGGCAAAAACTTCGATAGTATTTATAACAAGCAGCATCCACCAGGTTTTCGTTGGCTACATGACTCTTTTGGTACGAACTGGCGTATGATGGAAATGCAAGCGGTCATTGGTCGCATTCAATTGAAAAAAATGACTGAATGGACTGAAGTTCGTAATAAAAATATGCAGCGCATTTATTCAGCATTTGAAAAGGCCCCATATATAACCGTTTTTCAGCCTTCGAATGATTATGTACATGCCGCTTATAAGTGTTATGTTCAAGTAAATGTAGATCAATTACCGGAAGGGTGGTCTCGTGATCGTATTATGAATGAAATTGCTGAATTAGGTGTTCCTTGCTTTAGTGGTTCTTGTTCAGAAGTGTATTTAGAGCATGCTTTTGACAATACGCCTTGGCGCCCTGCTCAACGACTTCAGAATGCGCAAAAACTAGGTGAAAATAGTTTAATGTTTTTAGTTCATCCAACTTTGAGTGAAGATAGTATTAATCAAACTATTTCTGCTATTGAACAAGTACTTACTAGAATTTAAATGCTCTGATGTAAAGTGAATGCTTCGCTTTTGCATTCACTTTACATTTTTACATTTGTTTGTGGGTAGCAAATAACTTAAAAACACATTTAGTTTACTTATATAAATAGCATAGAGAAGACTCACCCTGTGAAATCAGTCATTCTGCCTTTGGTTACATCGCCACGATATGCCAAACAATTATTTTTAATCCTTTTGGATTTTTTAGTTTTTCCTGTCTTGATTTGGTTGAGCTACGCATTACGTGAATTTAACCTAGGGGCAGAAGTCGTTCCTAATATCTCATTCGGATCACTCTGGGTAAGTGTTTTAGCAATCACTATGTTATTGATTTGTGGAACATATCATTTTATTGTTCGTACATTCAATGAGGTATTCTTTACACGCTTAGCGATTGCAACAGGATTAACTGTCCTTGGACTTTTTGGGCTGGCATATTGTACAGAGGCTTTTATTCCGACATCAATTCCTTTGATGTTTGGTTTCTTCATGTTTTCCTGGGTTTGGTTTAGCCGTGGTGCTATTCGATTTATTGTGCGGGCATGTTTGCAAACTGATATTCCAAAAAGAAAAATCGTGATTTATGGGGCTGGATATGCAGGCCAACAAATTGCGGCAATGTTGAATCGTTCAGATGAACATTTTCCTTTATTTTTTATTGATGATGAACAGTCGTTATCAGGGCAAATTATTGGTGGTTTAAAAGTTTATAATGCTGAACATGCGCTTAAACGTCTGGAAAGAGAAACAGTTGATGAAATTCTCATTGCTTTACCATCTGTAGGGCGTACGCGAAAAAGTGAAATTGTTCAATTTCTTGAACCTGCACATATTAAAATTACAGAAATCCCGGGGCTTACAAAGCTTGTAGATGGGGATATTAAAGTCTCGGACATCCGAGAAGTAGACATTATTGATTTACTTGGGCGTGATCCTGTTCCGCCGATTCCAGAATTATTGGCCAAAAATATTCAATATAAAGTAGTGATGGTCACAGGGGCAGGTGGTTCTATTGGTTCAGAACTTTGTCGACAAATTATTAAGAATAATCCGCAGAAATTAGTTATTTATGAGCTTAGTGAATTTGCACTGTATAGTATTGATAAAGAATTACGTCTTAAGTCACAAATAGAAATTATTCCGATTTTAGGAACAGTATTGGATGAAGCTAAACTTGAGCGTGTGATTGAGCAGTATAATGTACAAACTGTATACCATGCAGCGGCTTATAAGCATGTTCCATTGGTCGAGTGTAATCCAATTGCAGGACTAAAAAATAACTCTATTGGTACAGCTTTTAGTGTGAATGCTGCGATTAAAAAAGGTGTAGAGACTTTTGTACTGATTTCAACAGACAAGGCTGTTCGTCCGACCAATGTAATGGGAGCGTCTAAGCGAATGGCTGAGCTTTACTGTCAAGCGATGGCAGAAGCGCAGCAGCAAACCCAAATTAGTATTGTCCGTTTTGGGAATGTATTAGGTTCTTCAGGCTCCGTTGTTCCTCTGTTCAAGCAGCAGATAGCAAAAGGTGGCCCAATTACAGTGACTCACCCTGACGTGACGCGTTATTTTATGACTATTCCAGAAGCCTCACAATTAGTCATTCAGGCTGGTGCTTTGGGTACAGGTGGAGACGTTTTCTTGTTGGATATGGGCGAGCCTGTTCGTATTCAAGATTTAGCACGTCAAATGATCGCGTTGAGTGGTCTGAAAGTTCGTGAAGAAGGGTCGGATCTGGGGGATATTTCGATTGAGTATGCTGGACTCCGCCCAGGTGAAAAGTTATATGAAGAGTTGCTAATTGATCATGAAGATACACAGTTAACTGAGCATAGTCGAATCTTACGTTCATTTGAAAAGCATTTCTCTTTAGATGAATTATTGCCGATTTTCGAACGCATTTATGGCTTAACTGCGATTGATCAAGACATTGACTGGGCATTAGCTCAGTTAGAACATTATGTCGATGGTTATCAACGTAGCAGTGAAGTTAAGGTAAACTAAGCTTTAATGATTTAATGAACGCAAATGTCTGGATCTGTGATGACAATTAAAAAAGCCATTCTTCCTGTTGCGGGTCTTGGCACCCGTTTTTTACCTGCAAGTAAGTCCATTCCGAAAGAGATGGTGACAGTCGTTGACCGCCCAGCGATTGAGTACGTTGTGAAAGAAGCTGTCGCGGCGGGTATAGAGCAGATCATTTTAGTCACGCATTCATCTAAAGCATCGATTGAGAATTATTTTGATCGTAACTTTGAGCTTGAAACAACGCTTGAGCAGAAGCAAAAATTTGATTTACTCAAAGAGATTAAGGATATTCTGCCTCCACATGTCAGCGTAGTCAGTGTGCGCCAGCCGCAACCCTTAGGACTTGGACATGCAGTTTTATGTGCAAAGTCGATTGTGGGAAATGATGATTTTGCTGTGCTGTTACCTGATGTTCTAGTTAAAGATGCTGATCTAACTAATGATTTGAGCTTAATGATTCAGCGTTTTAATGAAACAAATGCTTCACAAATTATGGTTGAAGCGGTGCCTGACCATTTGGTTGATCAGTATGGTATTGTTGATGTAGCTTCTGTACCCAATGAAGGTCAAAGTATAGTGATGCAAGGTATTGTTGAAAAACCAGCAGTGGGTTCAGCACCTTCTAATTTATCTGTGGTCGGACGCTATATTTTGCCCGCTGAGATTATGCAACTTTTGGAACAAACACCGAAAGGTGCAGGCAACGAAATTCAATTAACCGATGCAATTGCTATGCTACAACAGACCAATACGGTTGAAGCCTATCGTATGAAAGGTCAAACTTTTGATTGCGGCAGTAAACTGGGTTATTTAAAAGCCGTTCTACATTATGGGGTTGATCACCCGATGTTGGGTGAGGCATTTAAAGCGCTTATCCAAGAGCTTTAATGATCAGCGGGAAACTCTTATGAAAGTTGCAGTATTTGGACAAACCCTGTATTCAGGTGTTATGGCGGCATTGCTAGCTGAATGTGGACATCAGGTCTTTTGGTGCGATATCTTAAAAAGGCCGGCTTCAGAGCAAGCCTATACACAAGATGATGCTGTTATAAATCTACTCCATAAGCAAGAAAAAAGTGGATTTCTGCAATACTGCAATTTTAATGCGATTCCTCTCGATATCGATGCTTACTTTTTTAGTCTGAGTCCGACAGAAGAATCGCAAGGCATTGAAATTCTAAAAGAACTCAAACAGCGGCCTATTATTCATGCTAAATTGATGATCAATGCGTCTACCTTAGGGTTACATGGTACTGAGAAATTTGAAAAAATCTTAGCGGATGATGATTGGGTGTATTTGCCGGACGTGATCCAAGAGGGTAACGCTTTGCAAAGTTTACTACAGGCTAAACAGTTGACTGTAGGTTGCTCAAGCGAAACAAGCCAAATTAAAATTCGAGAGTTACTTCGTCCTTTATTTCCAAGAGAACAACAATATTTGTTTATGCCTGTTTTAGATGCCGAGTTTACTAAACTCAGTGTTTCAGGCATGTTGGCAACCCGCATCAGCTATATTAACGATTTAGCCGTGGTGGCTGAGAAGCTAGGCATTGATATTGAGCATGTGCGTCAAGGCTTGGCGGCGGATAGTCGAATCGGTGCATCATATCTTTATCCAGGAGCTGGCTTTGGCGGTGAAAACTTTTCTCATGATGTCTTAACATTAGCAAATACTGTTTCAGGTACTGGAGCGAAGAGCCAGTTATTGGCGCAAGTTTGGGATATCAATGAGCAGCAAAAAGAAATTCTCTTTCGTAAATTATGGAATTACTATCATGGGGATTTAGCTGGTAAGGTTGTTGCGATTTGGGGGGCATCATTTAAAGAAAACACGTCTCGCATTCAGCAGTCTCCAATTCATGCCATGTTAAAAGCACTTTGGGCACAAAATATGGTGGTCAAATTGCATGATCCTCAGGCATTGGCCGAAATTGAAAAACATTATGGGCATCGAGAAGATTTGATTTACTGTACCGATCAATATGAGGCCGTTGAGGGAGCACATGCTTTGTGCTTATTAACCGCTTGGAAGCAGTACTGGAGTCCCAATTATCCAGAATTACTCAAAAAAATGCAGCACCCACTGATTCTAGATGGTCGAAATATTTATGATCCATACTATGTCAAAGCCCAAGGCTTTGCCTATCAGGGAGTCGGGCGATGAAGAATCAAAATAAACCGTATCCCGTCGAAGATATTAATACAGCCATTGCCCGACTGCAGGGCTTGAAAGCTCATTTTGAACAGCATCATCTGAATGATCTTTTTGCAGATGATTCAACTCGTTTTGAGCAGCTCTCTGTCGTATTAGAGCCGATTATTTTTGATTTTAGTAAACATCGTATTGATCGAACCGTAGTTGATTCTTTAGTACAGTGGGCGCAGGCACGAGATTTAACCAATTGGATTAAAACCTTATTTTCAAGTACAGAGATTAACTATACTGAACACCGTTCAGCCATGCATTGGGCGTTACGTTTACCAAAATGCGATCAACAGCATCAAGCTATTGCCGATCAGGTTCATGAACAACTGCAAAAAATGTATGCATTGGTCAACAAAATTCACGAGGGCCAATATCGGGGTGCGACGGGTGAAGTGATTCAAGATGTGGTGAATATTGGTGTGGGGGGATCTGACCTAGGACCACTGATGGTCAGCCATGCATTATCTGATTTTAAAAAATCGACACAAAAGCCTTTAAATCTGCATTTTGTTTCAACCATAGATGGCAGTCAGCTTTCAGAACTTCTGCATAAGCTGCGTCCAGAAACAACATTATTTATTATCTCATCAAAGTCATTTGGTACGATTGATACCCTCTCCAATGCGCAAACGGTACGTCTGTGGCTTGAAAAAGCATTAGGTCAAGAGGCTCAAACCTTAAAGCACCATTTTATTGGTGTCTCGACCAAGCCTGAAAAAATGACTGCTTGGGGTATCGCGCCAGAGAACCAATTTTTATTGTGGGACTGGGTAGGTGGTCGTTATTCTCTGTGGTCATGTATTGGACTTCCAATTGCTTTAACCATTGGGGTGAATGCATTTAAGCGGTTTTTAGCGGGTGCTTATGCAATTGACCAGCATTTTCAACATGCTCCTTTTGAGCAGAATATTCCTGTCTTGATGGGGCTTTTAGGCGCTTGGAACAATAACTTCTTAGATATTCAGACACATGCTGTTTTGCCTTATGACGGTCGCCTCAAATACTTTGCTTCATATCTACAGCAGCTTGAGATGGAATCGAATGGGAAGTCGATCCAACGTAATGGTGAAAAGGTTGAATGGGAGACTTGTCCGATTGTGTGGGGAGAGGTTGGACCGAATGCACAGCATGCATTCTATCAGCTATTGCATCAAGGCACCCATTCGGTGAGTTGTGACTTTATTGCACCGATACAACGTTATAACGCAAATCAGTTTACCTATGTGGATAATGCTGAGGCATTAATTGAACAACATCATTTAGCACTTTCCAATTGTTTAGCCCAGTCACGTTTATTGGCATTTGGTAATCAAGCGCTGGATCAAAGCGAATTGGCCTCTTTACCTGAATATAAAAAATATGAGGGCAACCAGCCTAGTACAACTATTTTAATGCAAGAGCTGAATCCTTATAGCTTGGGCATGTTGATTGCCATGTATGAACATAAAGTATTTGTACAGTCTGTACTTTGGAATATTAACCCTTTCGATCAATGGGGCGTTGAAAAGGGTAAGGAAATTGCCAACCAGTTACTACCGATTTTAAATGGCCAACAACAAGATTTATCTGCTTTAGATGTTTCGACTCAGGGTTTGTTAAAAATTTTATTAGGAAAATTAGATGGCTAATATTTTAGTGACTGGTGGGGCAGGTTATATCGGTTCACATACCTGTGTTGAACTCCTTGAAGCTGGACATGATGTGATTGTGCTCGATAACCTTTCAAATAGCTCGGAAGAGTCATTAAAACGTGTTCAGGAGTTAACTGGAAAAACGCTTAAGTTTATTCAGGGCGATATTCGTAATCAAAATGATTTGGATCAAACTTTCTCTGCAAATCAAATTGATGCGGTGATTCATTTTGCAGGGTTAAAAGCAGTAGGTGAAAGCCAAAAAATCCCATTGAAGTATTTTGAAAATAATATTTCGGGTTCGATTAGCTTGGTCAAAGCAATGCAACGTGCCAATGTCTTTAATTTGGTATTTAGTTCTTCAGCGACAGTTTATGATGAAGGGAATATTTCACCTTTGGATGAAACGATGCCAACAGGTATGCCGTCCAATAATTATGGTTATACTAAGCTGATTGTTGAACAATTATTAGAAAAGCTTTCTATTGCTGATGAGCGTTGGTCAATCGCACTTTTACGCTATTTTAATCCAGTTGGCGCACATAAAAGTGGTCGTATTGGCGAAGATCCTCAAGGCATTCCAAATAACTTGATGCCTTATGTAACGCAAGTTGCGGTTGGTCGTCGTGAAAAACTTTCAATTTATGGTGATGATTACGATACGGTTGATGGTACGGGTGTTCGTGATTATATTCATGTCGTTGATTTAGCAAATGCACATTTATGTGCTTTAAATAATCGACTAGCCGCTCAAGGTTGTCGTGCGTGGAATATTGGTACAGGTAACGGTTCGTCTGTTCTGGAAGTGAAAAATACTTTTGAGCAAGTGAATGGCGTGGCTGTTGCTTATGAAATTGCGCCACGTCGCTCAGGTGATGTGGCAACATCTTTTGCGAATAATGCTCGAGCGGTGAGTGAACTGGGATGGAAACCAAAATATAAACTAGAAGATATGTTGGCAGACAGTTGGAATTGGCAGAAGTTGAATCCAACAGGCTACAAAGCATAGTTTTCTACAATATTTTTCCGCACAATAAAAATAGGCACTAAAAGTGCCTATTTTTATATTTAAAACCGAGAAATTAATCTTGAATCAACTGCGTCAATTCATCAACATAGTCTTGCATCGGCTTTGGATGTTGATCTAAACGAGTTTCAATATTTAAACGTAATAATGGTTCGGTGTTGGATGCGCGTACATTGAAACGCCAAGCACCAAAATCTAAACTTACGCCATCTGTGTGGTCAATACTTGGATTGTGATTTGCAAAGTGATCAAAAAGCTTTTGAATCGTGACTTGAGTATCTGCGACTTTGAAATTGATTTCCCCTGAGCAAGGAAACTTTTTGATCATTTTTTCAACCAATGAGGACAAAGATTGTCCCGTTTCGGACAACACAGAAATAACCAACAACCATGGAATCATTCCACTATCGCAATAAGAAAAATCGCGGAAATAATGGTGTGCAGACATTTCGCCGCCATAAACGGCATTGTGCTCACGCATTTTGTCTTTAATAAAGGAATGCCCTGATTTCGACTGAACAGGGATACCTTGATATTTCTCTACGACATCAAAGGTATTCCAAATTAGACGTGGGTCATGGACAATTTTTTCGCCTGATTGTTTGAGTAAGAAGGCTTGTGCTAAAAGACCAACAATATAATAACCTTCAATGAACTGTCCTTTTTCATCAAAAAGGAAACAGCGGTCGAAGTCACCATCCCATGCAATGCCCATATCTGCGTGATGTTCAAGCACGGCATGGCGCGTGCTATCACGATTTTCAACTAAAATTGGGTTGGGAATGCCATTGGGGAAATGACCATTTGCTTCATGGTGAATTTTAATAAATTCAACAGGGATATTTAATGCTTTGAATTTTTCTTCGATCGCATCAATGACATGACCTGCGGCGCCATTTCCTGCATTCACGACCAATTTTAATGGGCGGATTTTATCAGGATTAATATACCCCATAAGGTGTTCAATAAACTCAGGCAGAATATTATAAGGTGTGGTTGAGCCTTTTTGCGTGACTTCAGTAAATGTTCCCGATTCTGCTAAGGCTTGGATTTCCGCCAGGCCGCTATCTGCACCAATAGGGCGCGCTTGTTCACGAACCAATTTCATCCCATTGTAATCCATAGGGTTATGGCTCGCCGTAATCTCAATACCGCCTTGAACATCTAGGTGAAAGGCGCCGAAATAAACCTCTTCTGTACCTGTCATACCAAGATCAAGGACATTCACCCCAGCATCATTTAGACCCTGAATGGTGGCTTGTTTGAGACCTTCACTAGTTAAACGAATATCACAACCGATGACAACAGTTTTGGGATGATAAATTTGTCCATAGGCACGGCCAATTTTATAGGCAATTTCTTCATTCAGCTCTGTCCCGAGCTTGCCACGAATATCATAGGCTTTAAAGCAGGTAAGTTGCGACATATGCGATTCTCTATTTAGATAAAGAATAAAGGCTGGATACCCAGCCTTTATTTAAATAATTATTCTACAGTGACCGATTTAGCGAGGTTTCGAGGTTGGTCGACATCTGTGCCACGAAGGACTGCAACATGATAAGACAGCAGTTGTACAGGTACGCTATAAACAATAGGCGCCAATATTGGGCTAATGCTTGGTACATAAACCACATGCTGACGGTCTTTGGCTTTAATGCCGCTATTTTCATCGGCAAAGACAAAGAGTTCACCACCACGGGCTTGAACCTCTTCCATATTCGATTTGAGTTTATCGAGCATGTCATCTTTCGGTGCGAGAATGACCACAGGCATGTCGTTGTCGACTAAAGCGAGCGGACCATGTTTAAGTTCACCTGCGGCATAGCCTTCAGCATGGATATATGAAATCTCTTTGAGTTTCAATGCCCCTTCGAGTGCGATCGGGAAATTCGTGCCACGACCTAAGAATAAGCAGTGCTGCTTCTCTACGA
Organism: Acinetobacter sp. 8I-beige; assembly: GCF_902505955.1. Taxonomy (NCBI): domain Bacteria; kingdom Pseudomonadati; phylum Pseudomonadota; class Gammaproteobacteria; order Moraxellales; family Moraxellaceae; genus Acinetobacter; species Acinetobacter sp. 8I-beige. The sequence continues at coordinate 88,879 of NZ_LR732790.1, forward strand.
AAAGTTCAGATAAACGTAAAATTTCAGGGTCATTACGTAAGGTATCTAAAATCACTTTAGGGGTATGCCAAAGTTCAGCCGTAATCTCAGCCACATGCTGTACAGAAATGCTCTTCTTAACTGTACCGATTTTTAGGACCAATAACATCAGTGCTGCAAGCTGCGTGGTAAACGCCTTGGTCGATGCTACACCAATCTCAGGACCCGCCAGTGTAAGCAAGCTATGATTGGTCTCACGTACCATAGATGATGTTGCGACATTACAAATAGTCATGGTGGTGATGTCAGCACCTTTTGCTGCAGCACGCTTTTGGGTATCACGCAGTGCGGCTAAAGTATCAGCGGTTTCACCAGACTGTGAAATGCAGACATAAAGCGTGTGATTGACAATGACAGGGCTGCGATAGCGGAATTCGCTCGCAATTTCTACTTGGCACGGTAAATCAATCAGTTGTTCAAACCAATATTTGGCAATCATCCCTGCATGGTAGCTGGTCCCACAGGCAATGATTTGGATTTGCTGAATTTTTTGGAAATCAGCGACTGCATTGGCAAGAAAATCTTCACGCAGTGCATTGCCATCTAGAGCTTGAGAAATGGTTTGTTGAATCGCTTCGGGTTGCTCATAAATTTCTTTGAGCATGTAATGCTTATATTCACCTTTAGATGCATTGCTGACGGCAGCATCTAATTCTTTGATTGGGCGCTCGACCCGTTGACCAGCGACAAAAACTTCAATGCTATTGCGGGTTAAACGAGCAATATCACCTTCTTCAAGGTAAATAAAACGATTGGTAATAGGTAGTAAAGCCAATTGATCTGAACTGATAAAGTTTTCGCCAATACCGACTCCAATGACCAAAGGTGAACCTTCACGCACGGTAATGAGTTCATCTGGATGGTCAGTATGTACGATACCCAGTGCATAAGCCCCTTTAAGCTGAGGCACGACTTGTTGCACAGCTTCCAGCAAGCTTGGAGTTGACTTTAAAGCATCCTTCACCAAGTGAGCGACCACTTCGGTATCGGTCTGTGAGGTAAATACATAGCCTAAAGCTTCAAGATCATCTTTAAGTTCTTGATAGTTTTCAATAATACCGTTATGGACTACAGCAACATCGCCTGAAATGTGCGGATGTGCATTATCTTCAGTGGGTTTGCCATGGGTTGCCCAACGTGTATGCGCAATACCCAGAGAACCTAGAATACCCGATTGATTAACGGCTTCTTCTAGATTGGATACTTTACCGACACGTCTTTCGCGTAAAACTTGACCTTGATTGACCAGCGCTAAACCAGCAGAGTCATAGCCACGATATTCAAGGCGCTTTAAACCTTCAATTAAAATATTGGTAATACTACGTTCTGCAACGCCACCGACAATACCGCACATAATCTAATCCTCTTATTTCTTCATCTTTTGTGGACGTTGATAGTTTTCTTTTTCAACTTGCTTAGAGCGTTCTACCGCTAAACTATTCTCTGCAACATCACGGGTAATGGTTGAACCTGCGCCGACGGTTGCGCCGTTGCCAATCGTGACAGGTGCAACCAATGAGCTGTTGGAACCAATAAATGCAGCATCACCAATGATGGTTTTAAATTTATTTGCACCATCATAATTACAGGTAATAGTCCCAGCACCAATGTTCGAGCCTGCACCAATTTCAGCATCACCTAAATAGGTAAAGTGATTGGCTTTTGAACCGAAGCCAATGCTGGTGTTTTTGACTTCAACGAAGTTACCAATATGCACTTCAGCCGCCAGTTTTGCACCTGGACGTAAACGAGCGAAAGGACCAATCTGCGCATCTTCACCAACCATAGCATTATCAAAGATGCTATACGGCTGAACTTTTGTACCTGCTGCGATCTTGGTATTTTTGATGATACAACCTGCACCAATTTCTACATGGTCGCCGAATTCACATTCGCCTTCAACAATCACATTGATGTCGATGCGGACGTCTTGTCCAACGGTTAAATGTCCACGAAGGTCAAAGCGACGAGGGTCAATCAAATGCACACCTTGCTGCATGAGCTTTTTGGCTTGGGCTATTTGGAATTGGCGCTCTAATGCGGCAAGCTGAATGCGATCATTGACTCCTTCAACTTCGAAGGCTTGTTCCGGCTCAACCGATGCGACTTGCATCCCATCGGCTAAGGCCATTGCAACGATATCCGTGAGGTAGTATTCACCTTGCGCATTATTATTGCTTAAGCGTGGTAACCACGCATGTAATTTGGCATTGCTGACACAGTAAATACCTGTATTAATTTCTTTAATCTGGTGCTGCTCTGTGGTCGCATCCTTATGTTCAACAATCGCCTGAATCTGACCATTCTCACGCACAATACGGCCATAACCTGTTGCATTGGCTAAAGTTAAAGTCACTAGGCCAATGCCTGTCTCGGCTGTTGCATTGAGTAATTTTTGTAGTGTGTTTTGAGAGATGCAAGGTACATCACCTGATAAAATCAGTGAGCTACCTTCCTGTGGAAGGACAGGGAGTGTCATTTGCACCGCATGGCCAGTTCCGAGTTGCTCTGCTTGTTCCACCCATTCAATCTTTTCATGAGTAAACGTTTCTTGAACTCGTGCTCCGCCGTGCCCATAAATTGTAATAATATTGGCTGCATTTAATTTTTTTGCAGTGTCGATGACATGACCAAGTAAAGGACGTCCTGCAAGTGGTTGTAGTACTTTGGGTAAAGAAGAACGCATACGTGTTCCTTTACCTGCAGCAAGAATAATAACAGTCGTTGACATGTTCTAATCCTAAAAATGGCCTAAGCCACAGTGAAATAAAAATAAATCCAAATACAAAGTGCAGCCCATAGTCCTGCAATCAGGTCATCGAGCATAATGCCAAAACCACCCTCGACTTTTTGGTCAATGACGCGAATCGGCCAAGGTTTCCATACATCAAAAACACGAAATAAAACAAAACCCAGCAGTAGCCACAGCCAATTCATTTGCCCTAAATATAGAATAGGTAAAAAGGTGATGGACTGGCCAGCAAACTCATCCCAGACAATACGTCCATCATCATGTACGCCCATCACTTTGGCGGTATGGCCGCAAATATAAATACCAATCAGAGACATGAGGAATATGGCAATAATGGTGTTGGATAAGCCAATTGCAAGCCAAATCGGGACAAACAGTAGCGCGAAGGCAGAACCAAACGTTCCAGGTGCTTTGGGCGCTAACCCTGAGCCAAACCCTACACCGCAAAACACGATGAAACGGTCATACCAAGACATCTGACGAAAGAGGATAGGGGGCTTATGCAAAGTGTTGATATCCATTAAATTGCAAGGAATGGTCTAAGCCATTTTGTTGAAAACGCAGACCACTTTCAGCATCAATTTTTCCAATCACACTGATGCTGCTATGGTTTTGTTGTTGCAAAAGTTTTTCATAATTCTGCGGGCTTATTGTAAAGCATAACTCATAGTCATCGCCACCCGCCAAAGCATATTGCCATTGTTGTTCTCCTGTTAAATCTTGTAGCGTGGTGTTGATGGGCAATTGATCAAGTTGTAGGGTCGCGCCCACATGGGATGCTTTTAAGATATGACCGAGATCTTGTGCTAAGCCATCCGACACATCAATCATACTGTGCGCTAAGCCTTTGAGTGCTTGCCCCAGTTCACAGCGTGGGGTGGGGTAGTCCAAACGTTGTTGGAGAGGGTGGCCTAAGTGTTGTAAGGCAAAAGCAGCATCGCCGACAGTACCACTGACACAAATCAAATCACCCACTTGAGCGGCAGAGCGAGTAACGGCTTGACCGATATCGACCCAGCCCAGTGCAGTCACGGAAATAGTGAGATGTGGGCTTTGGGTGGTGTCTCCACCAATTAAACTCACGCCAAATTGATCACAGCAATCATATAACCCCTGACTAAAGCCTTTGAGCCAGTCATGATCAATTTGGGGTAAGCTCAAGGCCAGTAAAATACTCTGAGGTTTCGCGCCCATTGCGGCGATATCAGATAAATTGACCGCGACAGATTTCCAGCCAATCGCATGTGGGCTGGTATCAAGCGGGAAGTGACGTCCAGCAACCAAGGTATCGGCACAAATGACCAATTGTTGCTGCGGTGGTGGTGTGAGCAAGGCTGAGTCGTCACCGACGCCTAAATCGACAGAATGAGGACTCTTACGATTAAAATAGGTATCAATGATCGAAAACTCAGCCATACAACAAATCTACTACTGTGAGTTCGCTTGTTGCTTTTCTGCTGCACGTAAAGTTGTTGCTAAACGATCTAATACACCATTGATGTATTTATGGCTGTCTGCACCGCCAAAATGTTTAGCAAGCTCGATCGCTTCGTCTAAAACCACGCGATATGGAATTTCAAGATGTTCCTTGAGTTCATATGCGCCTAAACGAAGGGTCGCAAGTTCAACGCCGTCAAGCGCAGAAACTTCGCGATCAAGCACAGGGATTAAGAGCGCATCCAATGCTTCATGATTGGCAACCACTTGGGTTAACAATTCATGATAATAGCTCAGATCCACTTTGTGCATGGCATTTTCCACACGCGTACGTGCTTCGATCTCATGGACTGGATTGTGGCTCATTTGCCATTCGTAAATTCCTTGTACAGCAAAGCGACGTGCTTTACGTTTTGCTGCATAAGTTGCTTGCAATGTTTGCGACATAGCGTTAAATAGCCTTTAACAAGTTAACCATTTCAATTGCAGTAAGAGCAGCTTCGCCGCCTTTATTACCTGCTTTTGTACCCGAGCGTTCAATCGCTTGTTCAATACTATCCGTAGTCAATACACCATTAATCACTGGAAGACCAGATTCTAGGCCAACCACGCCTAAACCTTTGGCACATTCACCTGCAACAAAGTCGAAGTGAGGTGTGCTACCACGAATCACAGCACCCAGTGCAATGATGGCATCGAAGCGTTCAGACGCCACTAATTTTTTAGCCACGACAGGAAGTTCCCACGCGCCTGGTGCATGAACAACAGTGATATTATCCTCTGATACACCATGACGTTTCAATGTATCAATTGCACCTTCTAATAGATGTTCGACAACAAAACTATTAAAACGACCCACTAAAATCGCATAACGGCCTTCGCTAGCGAGATGTAACATACCTTCAATACGGCGAATTGCCATAGCAACCTCGATGATTTTTTAAGTTGTTTGATGTGCGGTGATATATTCCACCACTTCTAAATTAAACCCAGAGAGTGCATTAAAGCGTAAAGGTGAGCTCAAAAGCTTCATCTTTTCTACGCCTAAATCACGTAAAATTTGTGCGCCCACCCCAATGGTTTGGTACTGCTGAGATAAAGCAGCATTGGATTTGGTTGGTTTTGGTGCTGTAAGGCTGTCTAGGGCTGGGCCTAAGTCTTGTAAATGACGTTGACCAATCCAAACCAAAACACCCCGATCGCTGCTTGCGATTTCTTGCAGGGCCTTGTCGAGATTCCATGCTGGCTCGCCGTCTTTTTTGTTGAGCTTGAGCAGGTCACGAACAGGGTTGAAACCATGGACACGAACGGTTGTTACACCTTCTTTCGGTTCACCTTTCACCAAAGCCAAGTGAATATCTGGATTGCCTAATTCGCGATAACGATATAAGTCAAACGTCCCATATTCGCTATCAATGCTTTGCTGATCAATGCGTTCAACCGTTTGCTCGTTGGTCATACGATAGTGAATCAGATCTGCGATGGTACCAATTTTTAAACCATGCTTTTCAGCAAAAATTTCAAGATCGGCACGACGCGCCATCGTGCCATCTTCATTGATGATTTCACAGATGACCGATGCAGGCTCTAGACCTGCTAGGCGAGATAAATCACAACCTGCTTCGGTATGACCTGCGCGGTGTAGAACGCCACCAGGCTGAGCCATCAATGGGAAAATATGTCCTGGTTGAACGATATCTGATGGTTTGGCATGTGCCGCTACTGCCGTTTGAATGGTATGCGCACGTTCTGCAGGTGAAATTCCTGTAGAAATACCTTCAGCCGCTTCAATGGAAAGCGTGAAGTTGGTGCCATGTTGTGCGCCATTGGCATCGACCATCAATGGAAGATTCAATTGTTTACAGCGATCACGGCTGAGCGTTAAGCACACCAAACCACGTGCGTGGGTGATCATAAAGTTGATGTCTTCTGCGCGAACATGGGTCGCTGCGATAACTAAATCACCTTCATTTTCACGATCTTCGTCATCCATCAGGATGACCATTTTACCTGCACGGATATCTGCAACTAGCTCTTCAACGGTATTGAGCGGCATCAACCTTCACCTTCATCGTTGTCGCCATGGACGACATATCATTTGTTTTCATTGGCACATAGTTTAAGCTTTTTTCAGGCTTTTGCCTATGTGCGAATCATTTCCTTGAGTCGTCCATTGTTATACACAGTCAGTCCCAGCTTGAAAAGATGCCTTTATTTTAAAAAGCTGAAATGTGCTTAGTCTTTAAGCGATTGAAAAGCATAAAAAAGAACAATCTTATCGAAAATAAATCAATCAGCGTAGTAAATAAGGGGTCTAGACAAATGTTGTGCTATGGGCGGCGTGTGGTTGAGCGTTGGAGTACCTTCTTTTTTGAATTTGACCATTAGGTTTAGTTTTAGCAGGGTACTGCAACTAATGAATCAGACCGGGGTGGATATTTGCGTTCACTCATCGGGTGGAGGATGAGTCAAAAAATATTGAATATGCCGTAGTGAATAATCAGACGATTCGTCATCTATTTTTGATTTGTACTATAATTCTTCTTTTTTAATCCTCTGGATTATTTCTTCTGTGATGTCCTTACTTGCTCAATATTTTGCACAGCAACAATTTTGCGTATTGGTTGAATACTTAAGCGCACACCAAGCCCAGTGGTCTGTCAAAACTGAATTTGCAGGCTTTCCTGCGGCTATGGCGCTGGCCGATCGGGTACATGCAGATGATGATGAAGCACCTTTGCAAGTCGCCAAACAGTATCCACAAGAGATTGAAAAAGTCATTCACTTTTCGGGGAAGGCACGGGATATACAAGACTTGGAGCAGTTTTTGAAGAATGCAAAAACACAGGATCAAAAGAACTTGTTGCTCTTAACTGGCGATAAATTAAAACAGCACTGCTATAGCCACGACCTAGAACCCCGAACACGTTATTTGGAGTCGGTGAATGCTGTCATGGAAGCCAAACGCCAAGGCGGTTTTCATATTGGTGTGGCGTTTAATCCGTTTAAATATGCTGAAGCGGAAAAAGAGGCGCAATATCTGAAACTGCATAAAAAGATGAAAGCAGGGGCTGATTATGTGATTACCCAATTGGGCTATGACATGGCTGCTTTACAGGATGCGCATGCATTTTTAGTGCAGCATCAGTATGCTCAGAAAATGTTAGCCTGCGTCATGCCACTGACCTTGGCACGGGCTAAGTTTATGCTGAAACATAAAGTGGCCGGCATTGTGATCACCCCGCATATGTTGCAGGTGTTGCAACAGGAAAAAGAACAGGGTTTAAGTGATCGCGTCTATGTGCGCTGCGCATTACAGATTCTAATGTGTCGACATTTGGGTTTTGCGGGGGTGCATTTATCAGCTTGCCATCAGCCTGAAGAGCAAGTGTTTCTAGAAGGCTATATTGAAGAATATCGGCACTTGAGTTTTGCTGAGTGTGAACGACTTTGGAATACGCTTTGGCAGGTGCAAACTGGTACAGAGTTTCATCCGAAGCTGGCTTATTATTCACGGCCTGCGACCTCAAGTCAGATTATTAAGTACCAACATCTGCATTTGATGCATGATGCTTTATTTGAATCTAAATTGGCCAAAGGGGTGGGGCGGTTTATTTTTAATTTCAATGTTTGGGATCGCTCGCGTGCCAAACAAGCATTACTGAAAACAGAACATTTGAGTAAACATGCGGTGGTGGGCTGTGAGAGTTGTGGTCAATGCCGTTTAGGCGAGACCTTGTATATTTGCCCTGAAACTTGTCCCAAAGGCTTGGCCAATGGGCCCTGTGGTGGAACCAGCTTAGACCGCTGTGAATTTGGTGACCGGGAATGCATTCATTCAGTCAAAGCACGCTTAGCCAAAGCCGTTGGACAAACCAAGATCTTAAAAGAAAAGCTGATTCCGACCGTGTCGATTGCGGTGCGTGGAACCAGCTCTTGGAAAAATTGGTATGTGGAGGCTGCTGGCTGAAATCAGCTGTCCTGATCCATGGCATTGGAATAGAACTTTTGTCCGAGTTTGATGCGTTCACGGCCTTGGCTCATGCGCCAGCGGTTGCTATCTCGCAGTGAGTATACGCAGCCACAGTACTCTTGTTGATAAAATTCTTCACGTTTGCTGATGTCCAGCATGCGTACCGCACCGCCATGTTTGCGCCAGTTGTAGTCCCAGTAGTGAATGCCTGCATAATGTGAAGCAGAACGGTGGCCGCACTCATTGATCTGCTGCATATTCTTCCAACGGGAAATGCCGAGAGAGCTGCTGATTAGGCTAAAGCCGTGTTCTGCTGCATATAATGCTGTACGTTCAAAACGCATATCAAAACACATGGTACAACGGATCCCTTTCTCTGGTTCATTTTCCATACCTTTGGCACGTGCAAACCAGTTATCTGTGTCGTAATCACAGTCAATAAATGGAATGTGATGTTTTTCTGCGAAGCGAATATTTTCTTCTTTACGAATCAAGTACTCCTTTACAGGATGAATATTGGGGTTATAGAAAAAGATAGAAAAATCGATACCCGATTCAATCAGGGTTTCCATGACTTCACCTGAGCAAGGCGCACAGCAGGAATGCAAGAGCAGTTTGTCATGACCTGTGGGGAGGGTAAGTTTCTGACGTTCGAGCTTCGACATATTGAATGATTTTTATCTATTTAAACCAGACAGTTTAAAACGTCTAACGAGCGGATCAACGGCGATTGGATGAAGAATTCTCAGGATGAGCTGATGAATTTTCATGATTAAAATCGACTTTGGTAGATGATGAAGGTCTGCTTTGAGCGCTGTAGATGAGTAGAGAGAACATTTGAGAGGCCCAAACTTGCATAATGGAGCGAGATTCGTCATCATTTACCCAAAGGGTGTTTAACAGTTGTGTTAGATAGGTATTCGTTGAAGGCGGGCCACTTCAACAGCATGAAAGAGAGTATCTAGCTGTGCTTCATTTTTTTACTACGCCTTCCAATAAGGAATTGGAGTGTCGTCATAATTTTCAGTATGAGACCGATATGCGTTTGATCCAACGCTGTAAATTTCTTGAAGATCAAGATGAGAAAAAAGCCATTCAACATCTTTTAAAAGAACGGGGTTATACCAAAGCTGAGATTTTAAAGCTCACCATTGATGGTTAAATCTAAGATTTAAAAAAAGCTTCCTAGTCGGAAGCTTTTTTGTTTTTACTGTTCTGTTTGGCTTCTCACCAGTTTGAGAGACAAACGACTTTCTATTCGATATTTACATAATGCTTCACGTGGAACATAAAAAAGCCCGAAGACTAGGGTTGTGAGAAGTTCTGCTGTCAGCACGTTATGCTTTTTCAGCGCTTTAGCCACTCAATTTGGATAGAAGATCAGAATCATCAGTTCTCAATATTTGAACTGAATTTAACTCAGGTAAAAGAGCATGCTGCTTGCTGTCAAATGATTTCGTTATATCAAAGTAGACATATCACAAGAGTTCGATGCATAGCCACGAGTTAAGTAGGACAGTTGGTGGGCTGAATTCGGTCGTTGTACCTCTCAAAAACTGAAGGAATCGCGATTCAACCTAGGCATGATAAAGAGATAGTCTTAAAAGTCATCAATAGTTATAAAAGAAAGCCTTACTTCCATTGGTGCTCATGCACGGATCATGAAGATTATGAATTTAAATGCTTAAATTTTTCATATTCTGTAAATGGGGCGAATATTTTCGTTGTAGATCATAAATATTAAAGTGAAATAAACTAATTAAGTATAAACTAAGGTGAGAAAAAATAATCAAATGTCACTTTTATAGGTTAAGCTATATCGTATTCATCAAGATTAAAGAATTGGGCTGCGCCAGATGTTAGAACTCCGCCATTTAAAAACCTTAACCGCTTTAAGAGAGCATGGCTCATTGGTGGCTGCTGCGGGAGACCTATGCTTAACACCTTCAGCTTTGTCGCACCAGTTGCGTGAGTTAGATCAGTGGTTTGGGGTAGAGGTGGTGAACCGTCGTAGCCGTCCAGTTAGCTTTTCTAATGTGGGACAGCGTTTATTAAAACTGGCTGATGAAGTATTACCGCAGGTACAAATTGCACAAAGCGACATTACCCGTATTGTGCATGGTCAAACTGGACGCATTACTTTTTCCTCAGAGTGTCATAGCTGTTTCGATTGGTTAATGCCGTTGTTAAATCAATATCGCCAACAATATCCAGATGTTGATCTGGACTTCGCTTCAGGTTTTGAGGCCAATCCGCATGAGTTATTGCAGACAGGTGAATTTGATTTATTGATTACGGCCGACCCGATTGCGTTAAAAGGGGTGGAATATTTCCCGATTTTTGAGTACGAATCGCGTTTGGTTTTATCCAACACCCATCCTTTGGTTCGTGCTAAAGATATTACCGTGCAAGAACTTGCAGAAGAAACCTTGGTGACCTATCCAGTGGATAAGCACCGTTTAGATATTATGTCGCGTCTCTTTATTCCGGCCAATATCCTGCCGAAACAGATCCGCACCACCGACCTCACCCAAATGCTGATTCAGCTGGTGGCAAGTGGGCGTGGCATTGGGGCATTACCCGATTGGGTGGTGAACGAATATGAACAAAAGGGTTGGGTGACTTCGCGTCGTTTGGACTGCGTAGCGCCTGAAGGTTTGCGTCGCACCCTCTATGCAGGCTATCGTACTGAGGAAAAAGAGAAGGATTATTTCGAAGGCTTTTTAAAACAATTGGATAAATTTGCCAAGAAAAGAACGCAATATTACCTTTAGTCGCTCTTGTTTTAAGGGGGAGGATCAGGGTAGCTGTATCCTCCTTTTTTGAACCCGTCAGCGCTTGTTATTTTTTGTGAAAAATGTGGCTCAGTGCTATAATTGCGCGCCTGATAATTTGTCAACTTTTAAACACTGATCATGATGATGCAACTCCACGTATCCCGCTTGAATATGAGCTTGGTTGATCAAGAATTATCAGCTATAGAGTACATTCCTGCGATGCAACGCCGACGCTTATCGCGTCTTGCAAAGCTGGCTTTGAATAGCGCAATGCAGACTTTAGACACCCACAATGTTGATTATATTGTTTGGGTGTCGCAATATGGCGATGAAGCAAAAACACTAAATATTTTAGAAGATGTGTTAAGCGAGCAAACCCCTTCACCGACTCAATTTTCAACCTCGGTCCATAATGCAATTTCAGGCTTATATTCTATTTTATGTCAGGATGCGACACCTGCGACCAGTTTGGCGGGTTCGTGGAATGATGGTCTAATTGAAGCCTATGCGTGGTTAAAAACAAGGCCAGAAGCTCGTCAGGTTTTGCTGGTGTATTATGATGAAGCCTTGCCAGACATATATATCGAGCATCAACCATTTGCTGCTTTTGCGATGGCAGCGATGATTTCATTAGCGCCTGCAAATTTGATGTTGATGCCAAAGCATACAGATTCAACGCCAGCCTATCAGCAGGCTTTAGCATTTAACACGTTTTGGACTAATCCTGATCAAACTGAATCTGAAGCGTGGACGAAATGCTGAACTTAAACCGAATCAAGCAAAAAGCCAACTATGTCTGGCGCGTTGGAGCGACAGGATTTAGCTTTGCCAGCTTTGGCTTAGGCGGCGTGGCGATTGGTGGTTTGATTGCACCTCTGGTCAAGCTGAGCTCAGCAGACCTTGAGCTTCGCAAGCAGCGCACTCAAAAGGTGATTAAGCACAGTTTTAAAGGTTTCACCGAAATGATGGTGAAACTGGGCATCATGACCTATACAGTTGAAGGCTTAGACAAACTACAGCACAGCCAGCAGGAGTTGGTGATTGCCAATCATCCGACACTGATTGACGTGGTGGTTTTAATTGGTTTAATGGAACAAGCAAACTGCGTGGTTAAGCAGGCGCTGTGGTCGAATCCATTTACCAAAGGTCCTGTGCAAAGTGCGGGTTATATTTTAAATGCAGGTTCCGAACAATTTATTCAGGACTGCGTACAAAAATTACAGCAAGATCATGCGGCGTCCTTATTGATCTTTCCTGAAGGGACGCGGACAGCAAAAGGTGAGCAGCTAAACGACTTTCAGCGTGGTGCGGCCAATATTGCCCTGCGTGCAGGTGTGCCGATTCGCCCCGTGCTGATTAGCTGCACACCATCAACCCTGACCAAAAATGAAAAGTGGTATCACATTCCAGAACAGCCTTTTCATATCCATGTAAAAGTGTTGGATGCGATCCGAGTGGAAGACGTATTGGATGATGTAACGGTCAATCCCAAAAATGTGCGTCAATTAAATCAACAATTACAGTGGTTTTTTAACCAAGAGTTATCCCTAAATGAGCAATCTTGCTGATGAATTAAAGCAAATGATTATTGATGTCCTCGCCCTTGAAGACATCCGTATTGAAGACATTGATACAGACGCACCTTTGTTTGGTGATGGTCTGGGTTTGGACTCGATTGATGCTTTAGAACTGGGTTTGGCATTGAAAAAGCGTTATGGCATTCATCTGAATGCAGAGTCAGCAGATACCAAAGAATATTTTAAATCAATTCAAAGTTTAGTGGCTTTGGTTGAAGCACAGAAAACAGCATAAGAGGTTGCTATGCTTGCACAAGAAACCGTGTTAGAAAAATTACGTGAGTGGATGGAAGAGCTGTTTGAAATTGCGCCTGAAGAGGTGCAGTTAGAATCAAACTTAGCTTCAGACCTTGATGTCGACAGTATTGATGCCATTGATTTAGTTGTTAAAATTAAAGAGCTGACAGGCAAACAAGTCAATCCTGAAGACTTTAAAAATGTGCGTACCGTGCAAGATGTGGTGGTCGTGATTCAGAATATGTCGGCTGCATGAACAATATTTTAAAAGGGATAGCAGGGGTCGGATTGATCCTCTATCCTTTTTTTGTAGCTTATGCTTTAGCACATGGACAGTATGTCTGGGTCAGTGCGGTATTGATTGCACTGGGCGTCTTGCGTCTATTCAGTAGGGGCAATGCCCTGCTGTGGCCATTGACAGGTTTTGCCATTTTATGTGGCGGGCTGAGTTTGATTTTAAAAGATCATGCGTGGCTTAAACTCTATCCTGTCTTTATGAGTCTCGGGGCGCTGTTTATTTTTGCCAGCACCTTGATTCGACCGCCTTCGATGATTGAACGTTTTGCACGTTTGGCAGAGCCTAATTTGCCCGAAGAAGGGGTAGAATGGACCCGTCAAGTCACCAAAGTTTGGTGTGGGTTTTTCTGCATCAATGCGATCATTGCCTTGATCACCGTTTTCTTTGCACCGATGAAGATTTGGGTGCTGTATAACGGCTTGATCTCTTATATTTTGATGGGTGGGTTGTTGCTGGGTGAATTTGTGTTGCGCAAACGCCAGCAGCGACTGCATCAAGTACAGAAATAACAGCATTTCCGTCAGGGCAGCTGAAAAAGTGGCCTCGAACTATAGCGATTAGAAATACGGTTTTAAAAACAAATTTTATGTCTTGTCATTTTCAACATCATCTCCATTCATTGCGTCCCCTGTGTATTCAGGCGGACTCAAGTTTCATTTCCTTTCACACTTTTTGGTTGGATGTGGCTGAACAGGCTGCGCAAATTCAGCCGTTGGAACAGCCTGTATGGGCGCTTTGGCAAGAAGACAGTTACGAGTTTTTAGTGTTGTTGTTTGCAGCCTTGCAAGCAGGCAAGCAAGTGCTATTGCCGCCGCATCGGGTCAGCGACTTAGAAAAAGAATTGGCTGGGCAGCAGATTTATTTTTTAAAACGTTTGCCGTCGACAGTAGCGTCAACCTTCGAGCTTCAATTTGATGCCGCCTTTTTCAATCAGGCGCAGCTGTATTTTTATACTTCGGGTTCAACTGGGCAGCCGAAAAAGATTCCCCGCACTTTGCAACAGTTGTTCAATGAAGTCTGTGGTTTGGAAGCCAGTTTTGATTTACCTGAGCAGGCGGTAGCCATTGCCACGGTGAGCCATCAACATATTTATGGTTTGTTGTTTAAGCTGTTGTGGCCCTTAGCCAGTGGGCGCAGTTTCTATCAAAAACAACTGGCTTTTCCTGAGGATGTGGTCGATCTTCAAAAGAAAATTGCCCATGTGCAGCTGCCCAATTATGTAATTTCCAGTCCTGCTTTGCTGAAGCGCTGGACCACAGATGTGGTATTGCAAGACTGCCATAGGGTCTATTCCTCTGGTGGAAAGTTGGATGCAGGCGTGCGTCCTTTGCTGAACTGTCCGATTACGGAAGTGTTTGGTAGTTCTGAAACAGGCGGGATCGCCCACCGTCAGGCAGATGATGCGCTATGGACCCCCTTTGCCAATGTCGAAATTAACTGCGCCGAGCAGCAAGAGTTAGCCGTTAAAACCAACCATGCCTTTAGCGCGGATTGGATTTTAACTGGGGATAAAGTGCAGGTTGCAGATGTACAGAATCCTAAAAGTCCGTTTCAGTTATTGGGACGTTTGGATCGCATTGTCAAACTCGAAGAAAAGCGTTTAAGTCTCGATGCCATTGAAGCGAAAATTGCTGAGTTGGTCGAAATACAGCAGTGCCATGTTTTAATTCATGAAAAAGAACAACGTCAGATTTTGGCAGTGGTGGTTGTACTGACCGAGGATGCAAGGGGGTTGCTCATCGAAAAGGGCAAAGCTGCATTTACTGCACAACTGAAAAAACAACTACAACAGAAGTTGGAAAGTATCGCAATTCCGCGGCAGTGGCGGTTTTTAACGCAAATGCCACAAAATGCACAATCGAAGTTGAATAAACAGTATTTAAAATCGCTCTTTCAGCCGATGAGCTTGCCTGTGGTGTTGATGCAGCAATCTCACGATACGCAGATCAGTTATGCTTTAGAATTTATTCCAGAGTTGGAGTGTTTTAAAGGACATTTCCCGAACTTTCCAATTTACCCTGGTGTAGGCCAAATAGGATTTATCCAGCATTTTGCCAAACAAAACTGGGCGGATTTACTGTGGTGTAATGGTTTTGAGCAGTTAAAATTTCAAGGGCTGATCCAACCCTATCAAACGGTAGAACTTGTGCTCAGTCGTAAAGCACATAAGATCAGTTTTGAGCTAAAAAACGATGACAAAATATTGGCATCAGGACGTTTGCTATTTGCTATCCCTTCAGACGTTTAAGCCGAGAGACAAAATGAAACACTGCTTTGTGATTCCTGTGTATAACCATCCGCATTATTTGGCTGCGTTATTGTCACATTTAAGCCCTTTTGAGTTACCGATTATTATGGTGAATGATGGCAGTGATGCTGCTTGTACGGCGGTGTTACATCAACTCGCGCATGACTACGCAATGGTTGATTTGGTTGAACATACCCACAATCAGGGCAAGGGGCAGGCAGTGATTACGGGCCTCAAGCATGCGTTTGAATCTGGTTATAGTCATGCCTTGCAACTGGATGCCGATGGACAACATGATTGGCAGGATGTGCAACGCTTTTTAGACACATCTATCCAGCATCCCGAAGCCATGATTATTGGTCAGCCGATCTTTGATGCGACTGTTCCAAAAAAACGTCTCTATGGCCGCTATGCAACGCACATTTGGGTGTGGATTAATAGTCTATCTTTTGACATTAAAGACAGCATGTGTGGCTTTCGTGTTTATCCTTTAGCGCAGACAGTGAACATTTTAAATACAGCCAAGTTTCAACCGCGTATGGGCTTTGACTCTGAAATTTTGGTGCGTTTGAAATGGGATAATGTGCCGTTTATCAATCTGCCCACGCATGTGATTTACCCTGAAGGCGGCATTTCACATTTCGATGTTTGGCGTGACAATCTGGGTATGGCGCGCGCGCATAGCCGCTTATTGGGTGGCATGCTGCTGCGTTTCCCCAAACTGATTTATCAGAAAGTCAAAGGCTAAGGCGGTCAAAGAAGCATATGCAGAAATGGAGCGCCGTGAAAGAGCGGGGCGGGATGTTGCCGCTGATGCTGATGCTGGGTTTTTACCGTTTGGGTGGGCGCTGGCTGTGCCGAGTCGTATTGTACTTTGTGATTTTATGGTACTGGCTTTTTTCCAATACCGCGCGTCAGGCTTCCCTGTTGTACTTAAAAAAACTGCATCATTTTGCAGGTGTGCAGTCGCCGTTTCAAGCTGAGCCGCAGCTTTGGCACAGCTATACGCATTTGATGCAATTTGGCGAATGTATTTTAGATAAAATTGAGGGTTGGCTTGGGCATATTCCTGAGCAGAACTTAAAGCTACATGGTCATGCACACTTTCGTTCGCACTATCAAAAAGGCGCGATCATTGTGGTGTCACACTTTGGCAATATTGAATTACTGCGTGCAATTAAAGCTGAGCATTCGCAGAAAATTAATGTGTTGGTGTATCAAAAACATGCCACCAAGTTCAATGAATTTTTAAAAAAACTGAATGAACATGCTGATGTCAATTTGGTTTCGGTGGATGAGTTGGGAATAGAAACAGCACTGATTTTACAGGATAAGTTGGATCAAGGTGAATGGGTGATTGTGGCAGCAGATCGCGTACCTGTGCAGTCGGATCGGGTACAATCAGTTGCCTTTTTAGGCGAGCAGGCACTATGGCCGCAAGGCGCTTGGATTCTGGCCAGTTTATTAAAAGCCCCAGTGTTGGCGGTGTTTTGCTATCGAGTTGATACACATTTTGAAGTGCATATTCATAAAGTTGCGGAGCAGTTAAATTGGCCACGGAAAGAGCGTTTACAGGCCATGCAACAAACCACGCGACAGTATGTGGAACTGTTGGAGCAGCATTGCATACGCGCGCCTTATCAATGGTTTAATTTTTATAATTTTTGGAATAAAGGATAAGTCTTGTGTTAATTGTTGGGGAAACTCCGCTCAGTATTGAAGATGTTGTAGCTGTAGCACGTAAAGAAAAACAGGTGGCATTGCCTAACTCTGCTGAATGGACAGCATTGATTCAACGTGGCGCAGATTTCCTCGATCAGCTGTTGCAAGACGAAGGCGTCATTTATGGCGTGACTACGGGTTATGGCGATTCGTGCTTAGTCGAAATTCCAGCACACCAAGTGCATGAGCTGCCACTACATTTGTCTCGTTTTCATGGCTGTGGCATGGGGCAAAACTTAGACCTGATTACAGCGCGAGCTGTGGTGGTGGTGCGCTTATGTTCTTTGGCACGCGGTTA
The DNA here is from genome assembly GCF_902505955.1 of Acinetobacter sp. 8I-beige. Lineage (NCBI taxonomy): Bacteria > Pseudomonadati > Pseudomonadota > Gammaproteobacteria > Moraxellales > Moraxellaceae > Acinetobacter > Acinetobacter sp. 8I-beige. Next base: position 106,237 of record NZ_LR732790.1, read on the forward strand.
TTCGGGTGTTTCGCATGCCTTGTTGCAGCGTTTGGTCTGGATGCTGAATGAAGATGTCATTCCTGTGATTCCCTCAGAAGGTTCGGTGGGTGCCAGTGGGGATTTGACACCTTTGTCTTATATCGCGGGGGCCTTGGTCGGTGAGCGCGATGTGTACTATCAAGGTCAGATCGTACCGATTGCACAAGTGTATGCTGAAAAAGGTGTGCAGCCGTTGGTGATGCGTCCTAAAGAAGGCTTGGCCCTAATGAATGGTACAGCGGTCATGACCGCGATTGCTTGCCTGAACTATAAAAAAGCAGAACAGATTTCTTTTGCCGGTACTTTGATTACTGCACTGAATGTTTTGGCCTTAGAGGGCAATCCAAGCCATTTTGATGAAGTCTTGTTTGCGCAGAAACCACATCTAGGACAGCAACATATTGCAGCTCAGTTACGCGAATGGTTAAACAGTGAGGTACAGACCGAGCACCAAAGTTCGCGTCTGCAAGACCGTTATTCACTGCGCTGTGCGCCACATGTAATTGGAGTGTTTGAAGACTCCAAACTGTGGTTGCGTCAGTTTATTGAAAATGAGCTGAATTCAAGTAATGACAATCCATTGATTGACCCAGTGAACCTGCGGGTACTGCATGGCGGACATTTCTATGGCGGACATATTGCCCAAGCCATGGACAGCCTGAAAATCATGATTGCCAATATTGCCGATTTGATGGATCGTCAATTGGCGCAGTTGGTGGATTATAAAATGAATAATGGTTTGCCGCGCAATTTAACTGGTTCAAGTGCTGAACGTTTACCACTGAATCATGGCTTTAAAGCAGTGCAAATCGGGGTTTCGGCATGGACAGCAGAAGCTTTGAAACAGACACTCGCGGCATCGATTTTCTCACGCTCAACTGAATGTCATAATCAAGACAAAGTCAGCATGGGCACCATTGCTGCGCGTGATGCCAGCCGAGTGATTACTCTGACCGAACAAGTGATTGCGGCACTCAGCTGTTCAGCGGTTCAGGCGGTCAAACTCAAAGGTGTAGATACAGAACTCAGCCCTGTTTTAACAGCATTTCAACACTGGGTGCTTCAGAGCTTCACCTATGTAGAGGAAGATCGTCCTTTGCAACATGAACTTCAGGCATTGGTCAATCGCTTTGAAGATTTAGAACTGTTAGACAGCATTGCTGTTCAATATTCATAGGAAATGAGCATGTATGCTGATGTAATTATTGAAGTGCCCTTTCATGATGTCGATACCATGCATGTGGTGTGGCACGGTCATTATTTAAAATATTTTGAAATTGCACGATGCAAACTGTTAGATCAATTTCACTATAACTATAACCAGATGCGTGACTCAGGCTATGCATGGCCTGTGATTGAAAGCTATGTGCGTTATGTGCAGGGCATTGAGTTTGAGCAAAAAATTCGTGTGCGTGCTGTTTTGAAAGAATGGGAAAATCGTTTGAAAATTGAATATCTGATTTTCGATGCGGTTTCAGGCAGAAAGTTGACCAAGGGCTTTACTTCGCAAGTGGCGGTACACATTGAAAAACGTGAAATGTGCTTCCAGTCACCACAGGTGTTGTTGGACTGTTTAAATGCATGGCCTGAGTTTAAAGCGGAGTAATGCAAACATGATTCGATACAAATTCTTTAAGACGATTTTCGTTGCGTGTGTAGCCAGTGTGATGACTTTGCTTGCTCCTACAGTGAATGCACAAAATACTGAATTGAAGCAGGTGTTTGCTCAACTCGGTGCAACGCCTGTGGTGCGTGCCCAATTTGAGCAGCAGAAAAAATTGGCAGCTCTGAATAAAACTTATGTGTCTAAAGGCACGGTGCTGTTCAGCAAAAACCAAGGGGTGCTGTGGCAGATTCAAAGTCCCGTCAAAGCAGATTTGGTGGTGACACCGCGAAAGTTGATACAAAAGACGCAGCGTACTTCTAGTCAAATTGAAGTCGACAAAACTCCATATGGCTCTGTTGCAACGATGTTTTTACAATTGATGTCGGGCAATGAAGCGGCGCTCGCTAAAAACTTCAACGTGGTGTCTGCCAATTATAGTCCAACGCAGTGGAATGTCAGTTTGACACCGAAAAGTGGTCTATTTAAAAAGCTTTTTGTTCAAGTTGATGCGCAAGGTCAGCGTTATGTGGACCGTATCACGATTTTGGAACAGGCCAATAACCGCACCGTCATTCGTTTTAGTCAGCAAACGGCTCAACCTCAAACTTTAACGGCTGCGGAAAATGCGCTTTTCCAATTGGCAAAATAAGTTTAGCGCCCTTTGGTTACTGATTTTGTGTGTCATTGCTTTGGCACTGGGCGCGGCTTGGCTGAATAAAGGTATCAAGATTGAAACCAATATCTTTGCTTTGCTGCCTGAGGCTCATCAAGATGCTCATCTGGAACAAGCACAGCAATATGTGAGTCAGCAGTTAAATGATAAAGTTTTTGTGGTGTTGGATGCCAAAACGGATCAGCAATTAGAACAGGCAACACGAGCACTTAAAACCCAAGCTAATCAAAGTCAACTGTTTTTACCTGTTCGTCCACAGCTTGATCCCGATCAATTTGCCCAAGCGCTGTATCAGCACAAAGCAGGGCTATTATCCAAGACTGATCAGCAGCTTGTGCAGGGGCAGGACTATGCTGCGTTGATGGAGCAGAGCTTATTACAACTGATGAGTCCGGGCATGCCAATCACGGCTGAAATGCTCAAGCAAGATCCTTTACTGCTGTTTCCGCGTTATGCAGTCGGTTTAAGTGCCTTACAAAGCAATGCCGATATCAATTTAGAGCAGGGCTTCGCCACAATTCGTGATGAGCAGGGTATCTCTCGTTTGATGGTACTTCAGCTCAACAACAGTCCCTATAACATTGCCTACCAAGAGCAGACCGCTGCATTTATTCAACATATCAATTCGCAGTTTAGCCAGTTGCAGGTCAAACCGCACTGGACAGGTACGCTGCTGTTTGCACAGTTCGGCACTAACTCTGCAAAAGAGGAAATCTCGACCATTGGTGTAGGTTCGACCATCGGAATTTTACTGCTGGTTTGGTTTGGCTTCCGTTCGATACGACCGATGCTGACGGAAATGGTCGCGGTCGGCACAGGCAGCTTGGTGGCCTTTGCGGTGACGTATTGGGTTTTCGGTGAAATTCACCTGATGACACTGGTCTTTGGCGCCAGTCTGATAGGGGTCTGTGTCGATTTTTCATTTTACTTTATGGCTATGCAGTCTCAGCACCGACAGGTGGATGGATTTGCTGTTTTAAAACCATTGCTGCCGAGTCTATTTGTGGGGCTGATGACCACGCTGTTGGCCTATGTGGTGCTGAGTTTTACCCCATTTCCAGGCTTTAAACAGATTGCGGTTTTTTCTATGGTTGGCCTGAGTGCCGCATGGGTGACCAGTATTTTACTGCTACCACGTTTGCCTGCGCTGAATGCGGAACCTGCGATACGTGCTTTGGGCTTTATTGGCAAAGCACGCAGTTATGTGCAGAGTCGAAATACACTGCGTTATGGCATGATTGCAATGATTCTACTGGTGACAGGCAGCAGCCTCGCCTTCCTGAAAAGCAATGATGACATTCGCAATTTGCAAAGTATGGATGCCGCCTTAAAGCAGGAAGATCAATATATTCGTTCGCGTTTTATGCAACAGCAAAGCAGTGAATACTTTGTGGTACAGGGCAGAACCCCAGCAGAGTTAGAGCAACGTGAACAGCAACTGTTGGCAGAGCTTGCGCCCTTGCAGCAGGCTGGCAAGCTAGATGCTGTACAAGCTTTAGGGCAGTGGATTCCATCGCTTGAGCAGCAAAAACAGAATGTTGCGATGTTACAGGCGATTCCTCCGCCGGCTTTAGTGGAATATGCGCAAGCGTTACAGCTCAATGCAGCGGATGTTTTAAACTGGCAAGCGCATTTAAAAGACCAACCGTTATTGACCGAAGCAGTCTTTAAAGACCATCCCTTGCATTTTTTGCAGATGAGTCCGACACAACGTTTAGTGATGCTGCAAAATGTGCATGATGTACATGCCGTACAGCAGCTTGAGAATGCTGATGTACAGCTGTTACGTCCAGTTCATCAACTGTCTGAATTGTTTAAGCAACATCGTGAGCAGGCACAGTGGCTATTGCTCAGCGCTTTGCTGATTTTAGCCATTGGCTTAGGGGCATTTTATGGCAAAAAATCCATTCTGCCTTTGGTGTTGCCTGTCAGCATGGCCTTAATGACCACTTTTGCGATTCAAGCCTGGTTGGGTGTCGAGATTAATTTATTCAGCATTATGGGTACTTTCTTGATCATTGGAATTGGGGTGGACTATGCGATTTTCTACCGTCACGGACATGATCACCCGCAGGTGGTGGGTATGGCTCTGTTCCTGTGCATGATGTCGACGTTCTTTGGCTTTGGTTTGCTGTCCTTTAGTCATACCTACGCCATTCACAGTTTCGGCTTAACGGTGTTGCTGGGCGTTATTTTTTCATTTATTTATGCCACACTTTTTACATCCTCCGATGCAAAACATGTGGTGGTTCAACAATATCAGCCAAAGAGCTGAGTCAAAGGGTACAGTGCAATGAGCACCATGCAACAGACAGATGTTTTAATTATTGGGGCGGGGCCATCAGGCAGTTCAGCCGCAGCTTTGCTGCGCCAAAAAGGCCATCAAGTAACGGTCATCGAAAAGCAATATTTTCCGCGTTTTTCCATTGGCGAGTCTTTATTGCCGCAGTGTATGGTGTTTTTAGAAGAAGCCGGTTTATTGGAAACGGTGCGTGCCCATGCCGACGAATATGCCTTTCAGTTTAAAAATGGCGCGGCTTTTTTAAGAGGTACGCAGCGCAGTTTTTATGACTTTACTCAAAAGTTTAGTGAAGGCCCGGGGACCACATGGCAGGTACGACGTGCCAACTTTGACCAGCTTTTGGCACAGCAAGCTGAAAAAATGGGCGCGGACATCCGTTTTGGTCATGAAGTTTTGGCGGTCGATGTAGCATCCACTCAGCCGATTTTGACGGTCAAAGATGCGCAAGGCGACAGCTATCAAATTCAAGGCAAGTTCCTGTTGGATGCCAGCGGTTTTGGCCGCATTTTGCCAAAATTTTTCGACTTAGAAAGCCCGTCGGACTTTCCTGTGCGCCGTGCAGTTTTTACCCATATTGAAGATGGTTTGTTGGATGACCCTGAGTTTGACCGTGAGAAAATTTTAATTACTGTGCATGAAAAAGACCACCGTGCATGGTATTGGCTGATTCCCTTTGCTGATGGACGTTCTTCATTTGGCATTGTGGCGGAGCAAGATTTTTTTGAAAAATACGGTTATGACGGTAGTGCAGACTATGATTTAGAAGCCTTGCAGAAACGTATTTTAGCCGATGATGCCAGCTTGTCGCATGTACTGCGTCATGCCAAACATGATACTCCTGTCCGTACTTTGGTGGGTTATTCTGCCGATGTGAAACATTTGGCATCAAACAATTATGCGCTACTGGGTAATGCGGGCGAGTTCCTCGATCCTGTCTTTTCTTCGGGTGTAACGATTGCCTTGAAATCGTCCAGTCTAGCCGTGCCATTAGTCGAGCAAGTACTGCAAGGTCAGGCAGTAGACTGGATGGAGCAATATGAGAAGCCATTGCGTAAAGGTATTCAAGTGTTCCGTGCCTATGTCGAATCATGGTATTCGGGTGAATTTCAGGATGTGGTGTTTTCAAAAAATCAAGATGAGAAAATTCGCCGTATGATTGCATCTTTATTGGCAGGTTATGCATGGGATGCGAGCAATCCGATTCATCGTAATGCCAAGCAACGCTTAAGTACTTTGGCTGAATATTGCCGAGAAGAACAACCCAACAAAGGGTCGCTGACCGATGAAACTTAAGCTGCGTTTAAAGACCGTCAGTTGGGTTTTAGTCAGTGCTCTGCTTTGTAGTGCCTGCCAAAGTTGGATCCCCAAGGCGCAGGGACTCGCGACCCCGCAGTGGGCTGCGCAAAATTATCAACGTCAAGATCAAATCGAAGTGCAGTGGAAAACCCAGAGTTTCAGCTTTTTACTGTACCAACAGCAACGGGGACAGTCGCTTGACATGTTGGCACTTAGCCTTACAGGACAGCAGTTATTCAAGCTCAGCTTTGATGGTCAAAAGGTAGACGTTGAACAGCGGATTGATCCAATGAAACGGTTGCCTTTTGATTATGTGGTGCGCGATATTCTGTATGCGACCTATCCAAATTTTGCTGGGTTACATGCTGCTCAAAATGCGGTCGTACAGAAAGCTGATACCATTTATATGCAGCAGCAGCCCGTGTTGAAAATTCAGCAAAATGAGGGGGCAATTGAACTAGATAATCTGCAAGTGCCTTATCAGATGGTGATCAGCGCGGTGAGCAATACTTTAGAAGATGATCAAGGTGACCATCATGACTAAAAATGTACAATCTGTTTCAGCTGTTGGCATTCAGTTTAGTGCGGCGTTGTCGGCTTTGGGACAAAATGCCGCTGAGCTTCAACATGCCTTAACACACACAGAAAATACCTTGTCGCAACGAGAGGATCTGATCGCGGGGCGCACGGTTTGGGTTGGCGCATCTGACCAAGCCTTGCTTCAAGCAGTTCCTGCAAGCTTAAGCAGTGCAGACTCACGGAATTTACGCTTTGCTTTAACGGCTTTGGCACAAATTGAAACCGAAATTCGAACTTATACCGCACAGTTTCCCAAACAACGTCTTGCGGTGATTATCGGCACGTCAACCTCAGGCATCGCGGATAATGAACCAGTTTTAAAAGTCCAGTTTCAACAGTCAGCACCACAGTCTGTACAGCACCAAAAGCAAGAAATGGGCAGTTTAGCGAAAGCCTTACAACAGTATTTGGGCTGGGAAGGGCCTGACTATACCATTTCTACCGCTTGCTCCTCGGCAGCTAAAGCGTTGGCGGTGGGGCAACGTCTGCTAAATGCAGATCTGGCTGATGCGGTCTTAGTCGGTGGAATAGACACCCTATGCAAGCTGACCTTAAATGGATTTGATAGTTTAGAAAGCTTATCAAACGGGATTTGTCAGCCCTGTGGTGCCAACCGTGACGGCATCAATATTGGTGAAGCTGCAGGACTGTTTTTATTGTCGAAAGCACCAGCCCCTGTAATGTTGCTATCGAGTGGTGAGTCAATGGATGCTTGGCATATTTCAGCACCACATCCAGAAGGGAAAGGGGCTGCGGAGGCGATGCAAAAAGCATTAGACGCTGCACAGCTGCAAGCAAGCGATATTGATTATTTAAATTTGCATGGCACTTCCACACCGCAAAATGATGCGATGGAAATTAAGGCGGTACAGACCGTTTTCTCAGATGCAGCTGTGGCCTTGAGCAGCACCAAACATAAAACGGGACATTGTCTAGGGGCAGCGGGTGCAATCGAAACTTTTATTTGTCAGCAAGTTTTATTAGATCAATCTTGGTTGCCGCTGCATCATGCAGGTGAATTGGACGATGCTTTGGCTGAGCAAAATTATGTGCGTGTTCCACATTTGGATGCACCGATTCGCTATGCGATGAGTAATTCTTTTGCTTTTGGTGGCAGCAATATCAGCTTAATTTTTGGGACGGCTTTGCCATGATGGATGCAGTACAGTTTATTCCTCATGAAAAACCGATGGTTTTCGTGAGTCATTTGATTGAAGCCAATGATGAGTTTGCGATTGCAGAACTTCACATCACACCTGATTTGATGTTTTGTGGGCCAGAAGGTTTACCCACATGGAGCAGCATTGAGCTGATGGCGCAGACCATTAGTGCTTATGCAGGCCATAAAGGGCAAACTAAAGGATTGCCACCGAAAATTGGCTTTTTATTGGGAACGCGTAAAATGCAGTTGCCTTGTGCCTATTTTAGTTTGGGTGCAACTGTGCGGATTCGGGTAGAACAAAGTTATCTGCATGAAGGTTTGGGGCAGTTTAATTGTGAAATTGAATATCAAGAACATCGGTTCAGCGCCATGTTGAGCGTATTTGAGCCTGAAAATATGAATGAAATCATTGGAAAATTAGTGTGAGCAGAAGAATTTTAGTCACGGGTTCGAGTCGTGGAATAGGTAAAGCGATTGCTTTGGAGTTGGCCAAGGCAGGCTTTGATGTCACGGTACATGCCCGCTCAAGACAATCAGAAGCCGAAGCAGTGGCACAGGAGATTCAAGCCTTAGGTCAAGACAGCCATGTGTTGATGTTTGATGTGAATGATCGTGAAAATATTACTGCCATTTTGGAGCAAGATATTGCGCAGCATGGTGCTTTTTATGGGGTGGTGCTGAATGCAGGATTGACCCGTGATGGCGCCTTTCCTGCATTGACCGATGAAGACTGGGATGACGTGGTTTCGACTTCTCTGAACGGTTTTTATAATGTGCTGAAACCCCTGATGATGCCGATGATTCGCTTGAAAAAGGGCGGACGTATTGTGACCTTGTCTTCAGTGTCTGGAATCATGGGGAATCGTGGTCAGGTGAACTATAGTGCTGCCAAAGCAGGCTTGATTGGTGCGACCAAAGCACTCGCACTCGAGTTGGCAAAACGTAAAATCACGGTGAATTGTGTGGCTCCGGGCTTGATTGAAACTGAAATGGTGAGCGAAGAAGTAAAGGAACATGCTTTGAAAATGATTCCGATGCAACGCATGGGGCAGGTGGAAGAAGTTGCAAAAGCTGTGAAATTTTTGTGTAGTGATGATGCCAGTTATATCACTCGCCAAGTGATTTCAGTCAATGGAGGCTTAATCTAATGAAACGTGTTGTTGTGACAGGCATGTCTGGGATTACCTCTTTGGGTGAAACCGCAGAACAAATTTTTGAGCAATTTGCACAAGGTAAAAGTGGCATTCGCTATATGCCTGACTGGGAAATTTATCCTGATTTACGCAGTAAATTGGCTGGCCCTGTTGAGTCATTTACCGTACCCAAACATTTTAACCGTAAAGTGACCCGTGGCATGGGACGTGTTGCTTTAATGTCTGCTGTATGTGCTGAAAAAGCATTGGAAGATGCAGGCTTACTGCATGCCGATATCTTAAAAAGTGGTGATGCAGGCGTGGCTTTTGGTTCCTCTGCGGGCAGTGTAGATGCTGTACGTGAGTTTGGCTCTATGTTGATTGAGCACAATATGAGTCAACTGAATGCCACGACCTACATCCGTATGATGTCGCATACCAGTGCAGTCAATATGACGGTATATTTTGGCCTAAAAGGTTTAACGCTGCCAACCTCAAGTGCTTGTACTTCGGGTTCCATGGCCATTGGTCAGGCGTATGAAGCGATTAAATATGGCAAACAAACCGTGATGATCGCAGGTGGGGCAGAAGAACTCAGTGCCGCAGGTTCAGCCGTGTTCGATGTGTTGTTAGCAACCAGTATGCAAAACGACCAACCTGAGGCAACGCCGCGCCCGTTTGATGCAGACCGCGATGGCTTGGTGGTCGGTGAAGGGGCAGGCTGTTTAATTTTAGAAGAATATGAACATGCTCAAGCGCGCGGTGCCACCATTTATGCCGAGATTGTCGGTTATGGCAGCAATACTGATGGTCAGCATGTGACTCGACCTGATTCCGAAATGATGGGACGTTGTATGCAGTTGGCATTGAAAGATGCACAGCTTACTGCCGCGGATATTGATTATGTTAATGCGCATGGTACCTCGACCGATCAGGGGGATATTGCTGAATCACAAGCGACTGCACGTATCTTGGGTAAAAAACCGATCAGCTCATTAAAAAGTTATTTTGGGCATACGCTGGGGGCGTGCGGCGCCATTGAGGCGTGGCTTTGTATTGAAATGATGCGACGCAATCAGTTGGTGCCTACGTTAAATTTAGATCAGATTGACAGCGCTTGTGGCGATCTGGATTATATTGTTTCAGACATGCGTTCAGCAGAAACGCAAACGATGATGAGCAATAATTTTGCTTTTGGGGGGATTAATACCTCCCTGATTTTTAAACGTGTCTAATAAAATAAGGGTAGAACCATGTTATTCAAAAATATCTGTGCAGCCGCTGTGTTGTCTTTAGGAGCGATTGCATCGGCTCAAGCGGCTGACAAAATGTATGATTTTAAATTTCAAGAAGCTGTAAACCGTGCTGTTGCAGATGGCGTGCTAGATGGCTCAGTAAAATTTTATTTGGCGGGAACCAAGTCGGGCGGCAAGGTGATTGAAAAAGGCTTAGTGACCAATAAAAAGACCAATGGTTTTGCCAAATCTGCGGAAAGTTCATGTGATCACGTACTTCGTTCAGCACTAATTCAATTCCAGAATACCGCCAAAGCCAGTGGTGCAAATGCTGTGACCAATCTGGTGAGTTTCTATAAGTCGAATGAAACACGGAGTACGACGACTTACCAATGTGCGAAAGGTACCGCTATGGCGGGTGTGGCACTGAAAGGGGATTTGGTGAAGTTTTAATGTGTTTGAATGCGTGAGATGAGTTCCCAAATAAGAACAATATAATTCCAAGTTCATTGTATAGCAGCAGTATTAGGATGGATTCTTACAACGAGGGATGCTCTATTTTTAGACATCTCTCGTTGGTTCGATGTCTTAATTCAGCATTTTTTGATTGTCAGAGTTGGTATACTAATTTGAGTAAGGTTCAGAAATGCATAAAAAAGCCCTCATCTTTCGATGAGGGCTTTTTTAAATTTGGAGCGGGAAACGAGACTCGAACTCGCGACCCCAACCTTGGCAAGGTTGTGCTCTACCAACTGAGCTATTCCCGCGTATTGAGCAGTTTTTGCTAAAACTTACACTAAAAAATGGAGCGGGAAACGAGACTCGAACTCGCGACCCCAACCTTGGCAAGGTTGTGCTCTACCAACTGAGCTATTCCCGCGTATTGAGCAGTTTTTGCTAAAACTTACACTGAAAAAAATTTGGAGCGGGAAACGAGACTCGAACTCGCGACCCCAACCTTGGCAAGGTTGTGCTCTACCAACTGAGCTATTCCCGCATAGCGCTGTATGATACAGCAAGCAAGTTCAGGGTCAATAGCTTTATGAAAAAGCTGAGTTTAATTGCATAAAATAAAGCCAGTTTTAGACGATGTCTTGAGATTTTTTTAACTTTTGCTCGTGAAAAGTTGTGCCTCATGCTACTGAAAGGGTTTTACGCATTCAACATCTCGAAGGAACAGGTATACTCTGAACGAATCATTATTTTTGGAGACAGGTATGAGCTTGGAGCAGCAATTGATTGAACGCTTACAACAGCTTTCCCCATCACATTTAGAAGTCGTGAATGAATCTTCTGGTCATGGCGGTTATTTTCCAGGGAAAGAGTCACATTTTAAAGTGATCGTGGTGAGTGAGAGTTTTGAGGGATTGCGTTTAGTTCAACGCCATCAAAAAATTTATGCGGTAGCAGGAGAGTTACTCAGTCCAGGTAAAATTCATGCTTTGGCTATTCATGCCTTTCTACCTGAAGAATGGCAAGGACAAGACACTTCTAGTCCAAATTGCGCACATGCCCCGAAAAGCTAAGCAGAGATTCAGTCATGGAAACACAATTATTGATTAAGATCGTGCATATGAGTGCGGTCAGCTTGGCCTGTGTCGTGATTTTGGCGCGTGCCATGACGCTATTTAAAGGCGTCCAAGGCAATCAGCCCAATCCAGCAGGTCGAACGGCTTTTGTTGCCCTTCAGCACTTAAGCATGCTGGTGATTGTACTGACCGGGATTGTCCTTTTAGTGATGAAAAACTTTGATGTGCAAACATGGTTTTATGCCAAAGTGGTTTTATTTTTAGTGATGTTGTCCTCTTTGTCGAAAGCGTATAAAAAAGAAGACAGCATTTTACTTACACAGCGCCGAGCGGGCTTATTCTTGGCGGTGGTAGCGATGATTTCCATTTTAGGTTTAGTCATGATTAAACCAAACTTTGGCTAATTGTTAGACATAATCATCGGCACAGCGATTGTTCTGCGCTACACTGCTATGTATAGCGGAAAAATAACAAGAGGGAGGGGATTTCATGCATACACGTGTGGTATTTAATCAAAAAGGTGGTGTCGGTAAGTCCAGTATTGCAGTAAATTTGGCGGCAATTAGTGCACATCAAGGCCTAAGAACCTTACTGATTGATCTCGATCCGCAAGCGAATTCGAGTCAGTATGTATTGGGCGATGACGCAACGTATTCTGCAGATAAACCAGCTTTAGAACCCAATATTGAAAACTATTTTGAAGAAGTGCTTGGAACGACTCAAAATAAAAGTTTATTGGGTAGTGCCATTGGTTCGATCCTCAAAGGGCGAGCTAAAGGTTTAGAAAGTTATGTACATCAATCCCCTTTTAAAAATTTGGATGTGATTCCAGCCAGCCCAAGCCTTGGGGCATTGGCATATGCTTTAGAGTCAAAACATAAAATTTATAAACTGCGTGATGCGTTACAACAGCTTGCTGGAAAATATGATCGTGTTTATATCGATACACCGCCAGCCTTTAACTTCTTTACTTTGTCGGCACTGATTGCAGCCAATAAAGTCCTGATTCCGTTTGATTGTGATGTCTTTTCTAAACGTGCACTGCAAACTTTGATCGAAAATGTGCTCGAAACTCAAGACGATCATAATGATCATTTGGAAATTGAAGGCATTGTGGTGAATCAGTTCCAAGCGCAGGCCAAACTTCCGCGTGAAGTGGTGCAACAGCTGAAGGATGAAGGTCTTCCTGTACTAGAAAGTATGTTGCCCCCATCGGTGCTGATGAAAGAATCGCATCACAAAAATTTACCCTTAATTCATTTGGCACACGATCATAAATTGACGCAGGCCTATCAATCATTGTTCAATGAGATTGAGAATAATAAACTGCGAGATTCAGCATGAAAAAGATCACAATTGCTTTTTTAATGGGCAGTACGCTGTTATTGAGCGCCTGTGCCACAACGGTTAAACCGACTTATGTCTCTCCTACACAGTATCAAGCTTTGAACTGCCAACAGTTACAAGCGGAATATATTCGGATTCAACAATATTTAGATGCAGGTGTACCTACTGCGAAACGCACTGGTGTCGGCGTGGGTCTAGGTCTGGGTGGTGGATGGAGTCATGGTGGCGGTTGGGGCTTTGGTCCAAGCGTTTCGGTAAATATGGGACAATCATCGAATACCAAAAAAACTGAAATTTCACGACTTTTGGGGCAGCAAGAAGCGATTGTACAAGCTGCAAAATTCAAAGGCTGTGCGATTACCGTGCAAAATAAGGCGAATTAATGCCGCATTTATTCATCCTGCTGAAGGGTTCAACCTTTCAGCAGTCATTAAAATCTTAGCAAAATGTTTCGAAAATAATTTTAATAAAACAACGGACTATCGTTTTACAGGGCACTCTTCTACCTCATGGGTTCTGTGTTTTTTTCGGCTTTGACTTGAGGAAACTGCTCTTTTTCGGCTAAATTGCGCATCTTTAATGCTGTTGTTGGATGTTTATGATTGAGAGTTGGCTGTTTGTATTGGCAATGATTGCTGTCTTGATGATTCCGGGACCAACCAATGCTTTACTCGCAAGCTCTGCACATCAGCAAGGTCTGGCGAAGACCAGCTTACTTGTACCCGCAGAACTGTTTGGGTATTTCTATGCCATCAATTTATGGGCACTCCTGATTCATCTCAGTACACCGACTTGGCCCTATCTGATTGATCTTTTACATGCACTCAGTGCAGTCTATGTGTTCTGGCTGGCTTTTCATTTATGGAAAAGTTCACACTTAGAAAAACATAATCAACGTTTTACCTCGATTCGACCCAAACAATTGTTTTTTTCTACTTTGAAAAATCCGAAAGCGGTCTTATTTGCTGCGGGTATTTTTCCCTATGAAGCTTGGGATAATCCCACCAATTTCTTTTTGGTGTTTGCGGTGTTTAGTCTGGTGTTATTGCCAACGGCACTGTTCTGGATGTCTTTTGGCCGTGCCATTTTATCGGGTGAGTCCAAACAAATAAAAGCCGATCTCTTATATAAAGGATCGGCCATGTTGTTGGTGGTGTGTATGTTTCCCGTGATGCTGCGTTTTTTTGCTTAAGCTTCAGTGGTTGATTTTTTCTTTAATTTGGCACGAATAAAACCAATGATCCCCGGCAAGACACTAATAATAATAATGCCGAAAATCAGATGTGTGAAATTGTCTTTGACCACAGGCACATTACCAAAAATATAGCCTAAAGTAATGAATGAACCAATCCAGCAGAATGCACCAATCAGGTTATAAGACAGGAAAAATTTGTAGTCCATTTTTCCTGCGCCAGCCACAAAAGGTGCAAAGGTTCGTGCAAAAGGAATAAAACGGGCAAAAATAATGGTTTTACCACCATGTTTTTCAAAGAATTTTTGTGTATTAATCAGGTGTTGTTTATTGATGAAACGGGATTCGATTTCAAAAACGCGCGGTCCAATATAACGGCCAATGTGATAATTCAGCGTATCGCCCAGTACAGCTGCGATAAAAAGTAAAACACCAAGAGTCCACGGATTCATTGCACCTGTGGATGCTGCTAAGGCACCTGCGGCAAACAATAAGCTGTCGCCGGGTAGAAAGGGCATGACCACCAAACCTGTTTCCACAAAGATGATGAGAAACAAAATTGCATAAATCCAAACCCCATAGTTGGTGATAAACTCAAGCAGATGGTCATCGACATGTAATATAAAATCAATCAGTTCCATGGGGCACAAATAAGCAAAAGAGTGCGGAAATCCTAGCAGTCTCGTTATCAGAAGTCAGTATTAAAACGTAAATAAATTTAGCTATTGGTGTTCTTATTTTGAAACGATGCGTGATGAAAATGGATATTTATTCTAAAAATAGAGAACATTAAGATAGCTATAACTTCAAATAAAACGTATTTAAAGGTGTAAAAATGTTTAATCCAAATGTTGTGGTCAAAAATATTGTCAATCAACCTCATACCGATGCAGTTTTAGCTTTAATTGCCCGTGTACTGATGGCTTATATTTTTGTTGTTGCAGGCTGGGGGAAAATTTCAGCATATAGCGCAACTGTAGGGTATATGGAGTCTATGGGTGTTTCTGGAGCGCTATTACCTTTAACCATTTTAGTTGAGTTTGGTGGTGGCTTAGCGCTGTTATTTGGTTTTCAAGCCCGCTTTGCTGCGTTTGGTTTAGGTCTATTTAGTATAATTACTGCGTTTATTTTTCACGATGGCGCGCAAGACAGCATTAACTTTATGAAAAACTTTGCCATGGCGGGTGGTTTATTTTTTCTAATGCTGCATGGTGCAGGAAAAATGAGTCTAGATCATCTGATTGAAAAATAATTCAAAATGAAAAGCAGCATTCAGGATGCTGCTTTTTTTTATTTACAAAAAAGTACGGTGTGGATGTTCATTTTTTGTTTTGATCAAGATCAATAAAACATGAGGAAAATAAGATGAAAAATCTTTTTAAAATAGGATTATGTATTACAAGTTTAAGTCTTGCCGCTGGTGCATGGGCTAAGGATGACCATATCATTTTACAAGAAGCAGCAAAGAATCATGTCTCTGTGTCAGCCATTGCAAAGCTCAAAGATGAAACGGCGGTCACTTTAAAAGGGACACTGCTGAAACATCTCAATGAAGACCACTACGAGTTCAGCGATGGTACAGGGGTTATTTTGTTGGATATTGATGACGATTTATGGAAAGCATCTAATATTAAAGCAGGCGATAAAGTGCAGGTTGTGGGCGAGGTCGATACACATCGTTATAAACCGACGGATATTGAAGTCGTTAAAATAGAAAAAGTTTTGAAATAAACATCAGGCACGCGAAAGCGTGCTTTTCGATATAAAAACCATTGGATTTTAAGCGTTGTATAAAGCTTGTCCGAATTATGTGCGTTATGCGCGGAAAAATGCTAGAATACGGCGCTTATATTCGTTTGCCTTTCATAGTTGTTTGTCATGACTACCAATACTCAAATTACTGAAGATCGTATCCTTATTTTGGATTTCGGTTCTCAATATAGCCAGCTTATTGCACGCCGCGTACGTGAAGCTGGTGTATATTCTGAAATGTATGCCTATGACATGTCTGAAGAAGACATTCGTGCATTTAATCCAAACGGTATCATCTTGTCAGGTGGTCCTGAGAGCGTACACGAAGAAGGCAGCCCACGTGCGCCAGAAGTTGTGTTCAACTTAGGTGTACCAGTTTTGGGTATTTGCTATGGCTTACAAACCATGTCTGCACAGCTTGGCGGTAAAGTTGAGCCGGGTACAGTACATGAATTCGGTTATGCCGAAGTAAACATCCAAGTTCGTGACAAGTTGATTGGTGATCTTGAAGACACCAAAGACCAACTTAAAGTCTGGATGAGCCATGGTGACAAAGTGACAGCGATTCCTGAAGGTTTCCAAATCACTGCAAGCACACCAAGCTGTCCTGTGGCGATGGTTTCTGATGAAACGCGTCGTTTTTACGGGATTCAGTTCCACCCAGAAGTAACGCACACTGCAAAAGGTGCAGAGTTATTATCGAACTTTGTACACAGCATTTGTGGCTGTCGTAGCCTGTGGAACTCTGAAAACATCATTGACCTACGTGTTGAACAATTACGTCAACAAATTGGCGATCAAAAAGTTCTTTTAGGTCTGTCTGGTGGTGTTGATTCATCAGTGGTTGCTGCACTTTTACACCGTGCGATTGGCGATCAATTGACTTGTGTATTCGTTGACAACGGCCTGCTTCGTTTGAACGAAGGCGAGCAAGTGATGGACATGTTTGCGAAAAACATGGGTATCCGTGTAATTCGTGCCGATGCTGAAGAGCGTTTCTTGACTGCCTTAGCGGGTGAAGTTGATCCTGAGAAGAAACGTAAAATCATTGGTCGTGAGTTCATTGAAGTTTTTGCTGAAGAAGCGCGAAAACTTGATGGTGTAAACTTCCTTGCTCAAGGTACGATTTACCCAGACGTGATCGAATCTGCTGCAACCAAAAATGGTAAAGCGCATGTGATTAAATCTCACCACAATGTGGGTGGTTTACCAGAAGATTTAGCTTTTGAATTGGTTGAGCCAATCCGTGATTTGTTTAAAGATGAAGTGCGTCGTTTAGGCACAACTTTAGGTTTACCGTTTGAAATGCTATATCGTCATCCATTCCCAGGTCCAGGTTTGGGCGTGCGTATTTTGGGTGAAGTGAAGAAAGAATATGCAGACATTTTACGTCTTGCAGATGACATCTTCATGCAAGAGCTTCGTGCCAGCGGTTGGTATGATAAAACTGCGCAAGCCTTTGCTGTATTCCAACCGGTGAAATCTGTTGGCGTCGTAGGTGATGGTCGTCGTTATGCATGGGTGATTGCACTTCGTGCGGTTGAAACGGTTGACTTTATGACAGCGCGTTTCGCACATCTTCCTTATGATCTTGTAGATAAAATCTCGACACGCATCATGAACGAAATTAAAGATGTTTCTCGTGTTGTTTATGACGTGTCGTCTAAGCCACCAGCAACGATTGAATGGGAATAATTTTCTAACGAAAATTATGTTAAAAAAAGAGCGCTTAGGCGCTCTTTTTTGATGTAGTTAGTTTTATATAAAGAGGGTCTAATGTAGTCGATTCTATTCCAATACTTTTTAAGAAACCTTCGTATTGTCTTGGATTTAACTCAATAATTTTTTTTAGAATAGCAAAAGAAGCTTTATGCATTTCAGGTTGTTCTAAAGGTGTAAAGGATCTTTCAAATATTCCTGCCAAGTGAGAGTATTCATTATTGATTCTATCAGTAAATGTAAATACTAAATGTTCGCCCCAAAGGAATTGAAGTTTTTCGGTATCGGTGTTGGAAAATCCATCTGGATAATGAAAATTAGAATATAGTTCTAAAAATTTCCTTGCGTTATTGGGGAAATTATAAAATATATTATAGTTTTGGTCGTTAATGTTTTCTTCACTTGCACAGAGATATAGTTGATGAAATAAGAAATTAAGTTCTGAAAAGTAGTTTTTCATATAGATTGGCATTTGGAATATAGCAGAGGAGTCAAAATTCCTTTTAACAATAAAAAATTGTATATTGCCCCATTTTTTCCCATTGAGCCGTTTTAGGTATTTTAAAAACTCTAAATTATGTGTTGAAATAAACAGTTGCCCAAATTTTTGATTAATTACAATTTTTTCTTCAATAAGAGAAAAGATAAAGAAAATATGATTACTATCTAAACTACTAATAGGATCATCTATCCAAATAATCGGTTTCTTATTTTGATCTAGATCATCTTGGATTTTTGCTAAGAAATAGCAAAATGAGATGAGGCTTTGCTCACCTTCACTCAAATTATGGGCTTTTATTCCATTGCGTTGGATTTCAAAATGAATATTTTGAGCATGCGTGTTTTCAATAGCTTTTAGGCTAATTGCTTGATGTCCAAAATCATGCTGTAAAATATCATTGATACGCTTGCAAGCTTCTCCTTCAGATTTTAATTTGTCTTCTTCACTTTTTATTTCAGTAGTAATTGTAGTTTTTCGAGTTTGAAGTGTTGTGAGTTCTGTTTCTAATGGAGCAATCGCTTCAAAAGCTAGGCTTATATCTGTATTTTGTTGAGTGTAATTAATATCCTGTAAGAAATGATAAATATGGTTTATACGTAAAGCAGTTTTAGCCTCTTTTTGTTGAGTTGTTAGCTCACTATTCAGCTTAATACAGTTATTTCGAATATCGGAAATTTTTCTAAGAATGGTGTTAATTTCTTCAGAATAGTCAGTAGGATAAATTGCTTCTAACTTAGTAAATAGCTTCTTATTTTTCTGTTCTAATAATGTTTTAAGTTGTTTGATAGAAGACTCTTGTTTCTTTAAGGAAGTTTTTAAAGCAGTTCTTAATTCAGAAAGATTATTATGATAATGTTGATAGTATTCATCAATATTAAAATTAATTTTTAGATCTTGGCTTTCTAGCAAGGTGTCTAAATGCTTGATACCAGCTGAAATACGTTGCTGTAACTTTTCTGTTTCTTGATCAAAATGTTGCCCTAGCTCTTCTCGTCTTTTTTCAGAAATCGTATTGCTGCAAAAAGCACATGTTGTTCTATCCTTATGTAAGGTATGACCACTTTGAACCCATATATTTAAATCATCATTGCTAACTAATTCTGGGATTTTTTGATCACCACCAATAATTATTTCTATAATTTTATTTGTTGATGTAACACTTGGGAAGAAATCTAGATTATAGGTTAAGATTTTTGAAGGATCAGCTAATTCAGTTTGGTTTATTAATGCTTTCTTTTCTGTAATTTGATCATCAGTTAAGACTTGAAATGTAGTATCTTGAGCTAAGACGATATCTTGCTTTAGTTTCGCAATAGTGTAGTTAATATCACCAAATAAAAGATGCTGATTTTTTATTGAATCAGAATTACGTGTTGCTTTATCTGTAAGTAACTTTTCCAAATCACGATTTTTATTACTGTAATTTTCTTTAGCATTTTTTACATCATTTTCTTTATTCTGAATATTAAGAAAGATACCAGATTTAGTATTTTCTTCATTTGAGCCTAATTCATCTTTCAATTCTTGAATACGATTTACAATTTGTTGATTGTCACCGCCTAATGTCACTGAAAAAGATTCAATATTTGCATTTTCATCATGAATAAATTTTAGGTTTTCTCTAACGAAATCAGAGTTATATACGTGAATTGGGTGAGCAAATGCCGATAGATTATTCTGAGAAATGATAGAACTATCTGAAAGCTCAATTCTAAAATTTGGATTTTCGTATTTGGGTGAAAGTGTTTTAGTTTCTAACGCTCGGATAATTTTAGAAAGGCTAGTTTTTCCAGAGTAGTTGCGACCATAAAAAATATTGATATCTTTGAAGTCATAAGTTTGGTTCTGTTGAGTTGGATTAGTAGAAAGATGAGTGTCCCAATCAAAGTTTTTAAAAATTCCAAAATTATCAATTTTTGCAATGCTCTTGATTTTCACTTAATTTTCAGCCTATTTTTATTGAATAATAAAGTTTTTATTGCTTGGTAAATAATATCTAAATTTTTACAAAAACTGAATGCTATTTAATCAAATTCTATGAGTGTTTATCAGTTGAGGCTTTTTTAGGTTGTCTATGCGCATATAAACATTTGAAAAGATGGGGGGATGCTCTAAGGCATATAGGGAGAAAGATGTAACAACATTTTTACATCCACGCATTGCCTTGTAGTTAAGTTTTGAAAACACAAGATATTGTCCCAAGTTTAAGAATCAGCATTCTATTTTTAGGGATGTGCAGTTGGGAATCTGCTTGTTATGATCTAGGACATATGGATCTGTAATGAGTAAGCACATGACGAATAATAACTATACTGAACTTTCACATTCGGATGACTGTGAAAAATACGTAAATCAATTCATTCAAGAGTTTCCACTGAGAAGTGCGGAAATAGGCCAAGGGACGGTCATCAAACGTGCACTACCAAGTCGTCATAAACGAATGATTGGCGCATGGTGTTTCTTAGATCACGCAGGCCCTGTAACCTTCCCTCAAGGGGACGGTTTAGATGTTGGCCCACATCCACATATCGGTTTGCAAACCTTTACATGGATGATTGAAGGCACCATGATGCATACCGACAGTTTGGGCAGCAAACAGCTGATTCGTCCAAAACAGGTCAATTTAATGACCGCAGGACACGGGATTTCCCATACGGAAGTCGCACCAGATACAGAAACCAAAATGCATGCAGCACAATTGTGGATTGCATTGCCCGATGCAGAAATTGCTGTTGAACCACGTTTCGATCACTATCCAGAACTGCCAGTGGTGGAAAAAGATGGGGTGGAATTTACCGTTTTGGTCGGAGAGTTTTTAAATACGACCTCACCTGTGAGTGTTTATACCGAGCTATTAGGGGTGGACTTAAGCGCAGCAGAAAGTACCAAAACCCGTTTAACGCTCAATCCTAACTTTGAATATGGCTTTATGGCTTTAGAAGGAACGGCCACGGTTAATGGGCATGAACTGACAGAAGACAATATGGTGGTACTCGAGCAGGGTGTAAGTGCGATTGAAATTGAAATCCATGCTGGCAGTCGCTTGTTACTGTTAGGTGGTGAGCCATTTGAAAGTCCAATTTTACTGTGGTGGAATTTTGTCGGACGGACTCAAGAAGAATTAAAAATTGCGCGTGATCAGTGGATTGCGCAAGATGAACGTTTTGGTTCAATTCCTGACTATGAAGGCCCGCGCTTGGAAGCTCCAGCATTTCCAGACCAAATGCGTGCTTCAAAATAAGTGTTTTGAATACTGCGAAAAGTCGTTCAACAACAGAATAGGTGGACAGTTTCAATACTTGAAACCTATTCAAAATAATATCAATGAAAAATAGGATAATAAAAATATGGCAATAATTGCGAATGCGGAAGTCAAAACATGCGTCGAAGCATGGTCTGGTGAAGTAAGTAGTGGGAGACACCAATTCATTACCGATAAACCAGCGTCTTTTGGCGGTCAAGATAAAGGCCCTGCACCTTATGACTTTATTTGTACAGGTTTGATTTCCTGCACCATGATTACCCTACGTATGTATGCGCAGCACAAAGAGATTGAGTGGGGGGCTTTTAGTGTCGAAGCAGATTTTAATGCTAATAAAGAAGGCCGAGAATGGATCAGCCGTCGTTTGTCGTTTGAGCAAACATTGACAGAAGAAGTGCGCCAAAAAATCTTAGACATCTGTCAAAAAACACCGGTCACTAAAACTTTATTACGTTCCGTCGAGATTGAAACCTCAATTGTTTAACTCGTTTGACGGTTTTTTATAGGCGGTAAAGGATTTTGTGCGACTGGATATTCATGTGTATCGATAGGTGCAAAATCCAAATATTAGCGTAAAGTGAGTGCTAGATTTTAATTAAAAAAGGTAAAACAATGATCACTCTGCACCATTTGGAACATTCACGCTCTTTACGCATTTTATGGGCTTTGGAAGAGTTAGGGTTGGAGTATGAGGTGAAGTTTTATAAACGCCTACCGACCTATGCTGCGCCACCTGAGTTAAAAAACATTCATCCCTTAGGTAAAGCCCCCGTTTTGACCGATGGTGATTTGGTTATTGCAGAATCTGCGGTGATTTTAGAATACTTGCAAGCCACCTACGATACAGAACATAAGTTTAAACCGAAAAATCCAAAGGACTTAATGCAATACAACTACTGGATGCATTATGCCGAAGGCTCGTTGATGCCATATTTGGTTATGACCTTGGTGATGAGTAATGTACCCAAGCATGTTCCCTTTCTAATTAAACCGCTTGCCAATAAAATTTGTGATGGGGTGAAAGGTGGCTTTATTAATCCACGCTTGAAAGAGCACAGTGCATATTTGGAAAATTATTTGTCTCAACATGAATATTTTGCAGGTGATTTTTCCTTTGCCGATATTCAAATGAGCTTTCCTGTAGTGGCAATGCAAGAGCGGGTAAAAGCCCATAATCCTCAAATGGTTGCTTATGCACAGCGTATTCAGCAGCGCCCAGCCTTTAAAAAAGCCAAGGAGCTCAGTGGGTTCTAGTGGGTGGTGATGATTTGAACCTGATTTTTTTGCCCGGTGCATCGGGCAATACCGTATTTTGGCAACCTGTCATACAGCGCCTTCCTCAGGATGATTCAAGCATGGTCGTCGCTTATCCGAGCTTTGGTGGTTATCCTGATGAAATGAATGTGCAGAGCTTTGAGAGCTTACAAGACGATGTATTGAATCAAATCCAACAGCCTTCTGTGGTCATTGCACAATCGATGGGTGGCATTTTTGCAGTACAAGCTGCCTTACAAAAAGCTGAGCAGGTGCAGGCCTTGGTGCTCGTGGCAACCTCAGGCGGCATTGATTTAAGTCCTTTTCAGGTGGCGGATTGGAGAGTGGATTATCAACAGAGCTTTACGGTTCCTGATTGGTTTATTCAGCATCAGTCTGATTTGACGGACAGTCTGGAGCGTATCCAGTGTCCAGTTCTGCTGATTTGGGGCGATGCAGATCCGATTAGTCCTGTTGCGGTGGGGCAGGCCTTACACCGTCAAATATCACATGCAGAATTGCACATCGTGTCACAGGGACAACATGATTTGGCTTATGTGCATGCGGCGCACGTTGCGCAATTGATTCAAAATTTTCTCTCCAAACTCAGAGTATAAAAAAGGATGCCGAGGCATCCTTTTATTTTTTAGCGCTTGACCACAATCGAATCAATCCCGCTATGTTGTAGGGTTTGCTGTGCAATCACCGCGGCTTCTTGCGAGTCATATGGCCCTGAAATCACGCGATACCATGTTTGGCCGCCTTCAACGGTTTTGACGACATCGGCAGAGAGACCATTTAAGATAATTTCTGCACGACGTGCATCGGCACTGTCTGGGTCAGGGTAACTGCGGACTTGCAATATAAAACTTGGCGCTTGCGGTGTCGGTGCTGCTTCGGTTAAACCCGGTTCAGCAGGGGTGCTTTCTTCGGCAGCAGGTGCTTCAACAATCACCACGGTACTTGGATTGTCTTTGGTTTCAGGAATGGCTTGATCTGGAATCGGCGTCACTTGCTGCTGTGGCAGTAAGTCGTAGAAACGGTAGTCTTTATTGGTTTCTTCTTGATAATGTTCCGAAGTGATTTGACCTTTCGGCTTCACTGGTGCCCAAGGCTTCCACAGTAATAGTGCTACAGCAAAACAGAGCACGATTAAAATGACCACAAGTGTACCGAGCCAAGCTGGAATCAGTGGCTTTTTGGGTTTGTTCGGTCTTTCAGATACACCGCGCTGCGTTTTTCCAAACACGTGGAAACCTCTTTTCTTCTAATCAATATGAGGGACTGGCCCATTCTTTTCTTTATTTTAGTACTTGGCCTCAAGGAATTAAAAGAGGCGTCGTCGTAAAATAAAGAATCGCTTTGCAAAATTCAAGTTTCACAAAGCGAGAAATATATCAGGGTTGATATGGCTACTTCGGGCAAAGCCCTTCATCTTGTGACGATGTGCAAAGCGTTGCTTTTTACATCGTTACCTCAAGTATAGCTTTCGGTCTTGCAGCCATGTGTGAAGCTTTGCTTCACTTATTACATGGCTTCAGGTGCAGACACACCTAGTAACTCTAAACCATTACGCAAAACTTGTTGTACGTTTATTGAAAGTAATAAACGGGCTTGCGAAAGGGCAATATTCTGTTCGTCGATAATTCTTGTATTATCCAAGTTATACCAACCATGGAATAACGCTGCGAGTTCTTTCAAATAGTTACCCACTTGGTGTGGTTCATAGCTATTTGCAGCACGAAGCACAATTTCAGGATAGGCTGCAAGTTTGGCAAGAATTTCAGTTTCAGCATCAAGAGTTAATAAGGTCGCATCGTAATCAGCTGCTTTGCTACGATCAAAACTAATGCCTTTTTCAGGTGCTTTCACATCGACCATACGATTGACACGTGCATGCGCATACTGGATGTAGTACACCGCATTGTCTTTGCTTTGTGAAACTGCAAGGTCTAAGTCAAAGTCAATGTGTTGTTCAGACTTACGCATCACGTAGTAGAAACGCGCAGCATCATTGCCCACTTCTTTACGCAGGTCACGCAAAGTCACGAACTGACCAGAACGAGATGACATTTGTACCATCTCACCACCACGCCATAGGCTGACGAACTGAACTAAAAGCACAGTCAGTTTTTTCGAGTCATACCCCAAGGCATCAATGGCTGCTTTGACCCGTGAAATATAGCCATGGTGGTCTGAGCCCCAGATATCAATGATATCGGTATAGCCACGTTGTAATTTGTTCAGGTGATAAGCAATGTCAGAAGCAAAGTAAGTGGTTTGTCCATTACGACGCTTCACAACACGGTCTTTTTCATCGCCAAATTCAGTCGATTTGAACCAAATGTTGCCGTCTTTTTCGTATAAGAAACCGCGTTGTTCTAAAGTTTCTAAAGCTTCATCAATTTTGTCTGTCAATGAGGCTTCGCTGAACCATTGGTTAAAGGTTACACCAAACTCGCCCAAGTCATCTTTGATGTCATCTAAGATCGCATTCAGCGCTGCTTGGTGGAATACGCGGTAAGCTTCACCGATTAAGCTTTGTGAATTATGGATTAAACCATCAATGTGCTTTTCTTTGTCGCCTGAAAGGACAACTTTATTGCCTTCAGCATCGAGTTCTTCTGCATATTGCACATCTTCAGGGACATCTTTATAGACGTCTGCTACAGGGCGGACGTAGGCATCGCCATCAGCATCGATAATACTTTGCGCGATTTCTTTAACATAATCGCCTTGATAGGCATTTTTAGGGAAAACCAGTTCTTGGCCTGTTAATTCGAGGTAGCGTAAATAGGTAGATGTTGCAAGGATGTCCATTTGACGGCCTGCATCATTCACATAATATTCACGGTCTACGGTTGCACCTGTGGCTTCAAGCAAGGTTGCAACCGTCATCCCATAGGCTGCGCCACGACCATGACCAACGTGCAAGCTAGACGTTGGGTTGGCAGAAACGAATTCTACTTGTATTTTTTTCGCAGCATTGGCTTGAGTGCGACCAAATTGCTTGCCTTGCGCTTGAATTTGATCAAGTACAGCAAAGCGTTGGTCGGCATTTAAAAAGAAGTTAATAAAGCCAGGACCTGCGATTTCTGCTTTGCTAATGTCCGCCACTTCTGGCAGCGCAGCAAGAATTTTTTCGGCTAAATCACGAGGCTTCATACCCGCAGCTTTAGAGGCAATCATCGCGATATTGGACGCGAAATCCCCGTGGCTTCGGTCTTTGGTACGCGTCAAAGTACTGCTGTTGTTCCAGTCTGCTGGAAGGATACCTTCAGCTTGAAGGTTTTGTACTGCGTGCTCGAGAGCTGCTTGGATTGCCGTGTTCATATTCAGTCGAAAATTTAATGTCGCAGAAAAACGCTAAATATAGCAAATTTCCACGTCTTTAGGTGAATCCATTTTCATAGAATAAAAAATGTTCAAAAACTGCTAACGATTGCGCTGCAATAAACATGAAAAGCGCAGTATGATGAGAACCAAAACGCATACTTTTAAGGATAAAACGTGTCTGAACAGCGACCGATGATCATTGGCAATATTCCCAAGTTACCAGCAAAATATGCCATGTTTATTTTGCCGTTTTTTATCTCATTTTTTATGAGTGGCATTATCTCGATGATCAATCTTTGGCGCAATTTGGGTTGGGTGGACAATTTCCTACAGGTTTGGCTGTCCGCATGGATGATGTCTTGGGTGGTGGCCTATCCTGTAGTGCTCATTGTACTGCCGATTGTGCGCCGTTTGACCGGTGTATTTGTGGATATGTCACATTTAAACCCACCCAAATAAGCCCCGTTTTAGCTATTTTCACGGCATGAAACAGGTTTGCTTAGGAGTTCCGCATTTTGGTTTTGAAAACGATACAGTTTGCTGGCATGAAAGAGCTTAATTACTTTGGCACTGGCAAGCTGTTGTTGAAAACGACTCAGGGTTTGGCGTTGAAATGGATCAAAGGGATTGCCATAGTTTTTGTTGTCGAGTAAAAACTGAATCTGTCCTGCTTCTTTATCATAGCCGTATAAGATACGTTTGCCTTGCACATCTTGAAGCTCAAAGGTAGGCGGATGACTGCTGATTTTACAATTCAGACGTAGCGAGAGCACAAAGCCTTCGGTCGATTTGTTTTGTAGCTGATAAATCCCTTGTTTTTCATTCTCCAAATAGACCCATTGGTTCAAGGGTAAATTTGCACTGAGTTGCTCATATTGCTCGATGGTGGCTTTACTGATATCGACAATGCCTTTGGGATCGATTTCAGGCAGTTTTTCGTTATGAGCAAATAGTCCTGTAATTTTATCACTCACTGTAGTTTGCGCCGTAGAAATAGATTGGCATGCTGTCATTTGCGTGATGTAAAGACACGTGAGGCTTAACAACATCAGTTTTTTGATGATCATTTTTAATATAAAGAAGAAATAAAAGCGCTAGCTTAGCTTGAGCTTTATTCAAGTTCAAATTTTATCCATGCGCTATTTGACCGAAAAGACTGCCGTAAACGTCATTTTTACGTTGAGTCGGTTTGATTTTTATTTTCAGACTAAATCGCTTTGATAATTGCATCACGCTTATAAATATAAAAAGATGCGCAAATGGCGCTAAGCTAGTAGCTGAATTAGATGCATAGATTCTCCCCATAGGTTCATCTAAATCTATGTATAACGAGATAGGTAATGACGACAGAATATTTAAAGACAAAACAACCCTTATACATCCCTTATGCGGGCAATACCTTACTTGAGTTGCCGCTGTTAAATAAAGGATCGGCGTTTACGGAAGAAGAGCGCACTCGCTTCAACTTGCATGGTTTAATTCCACATGTTGAAGAAAGTATTGAAGAACAAAGTCAGCGTTCTTATCAACAATATTGTGCTTTTAATGATGCGATCAATAAGCACATTTACTTGCGTAATATTCAAGACACCAACGAAACTTTGTTCTATCACCTCATTGAAAACCATTTAAGTGAGATGATGCCAATTATCTATACTCCAACGGTGGGTGAGGCCTGTCAGCGTTTCTCGGATATTTATCGCCGCCATCGTGGCACATTTATTTCTTATCCAGACCGTGCGCATATTGATGACATCTTGCATAACATCAACAAGAAAAATGTCAAAGTCATTGTGATTACCGACGGCGAGCGTATTTTAGGCTTGGGAGACCAAGGCATTGGCGGGATGGGTATTCCGATTGGAAAATTGTCGCTATATACCGCGTGTGGGGGTATTAGCCCAGCTTACACTTTACCAATTACCCTCGATGTCGGGACCAATAATCAGCAGTTACTGAATGACCCGATTTATATGGGTTGGAATCAACCGCGTATCAGTGGTGATGAGTACTATGCCTTTGTCGATGAAGTCATTGCTGCGATCAAGCGTCGTTGGCCGAAAGCCTTAATTCAATTTGAAGACTTCGCGCAAAATAATGCCATGCCGTTATTGAATAAGTACCGTGATGAAATCTGTTGTTTTAATGATGATATTCAAGGTACCGCAGCCGTTTCTGTGGGCAGTTTGATTGCTGCATCACGTGCGGCAGGTAAACAGCTCAAAGATCAAACCGTTGCCTTCTTAGGTGCGGGTTCAGCAGGCTGTGGGATTGCTGAGCAAATTGTTGCACAGATGAAGGTTGAAGGTTTAACTGATGCCGAAGCACGTGCACGCGTATATATGGTCGATCGTTTTGGTTTGATCACTGAAAATCAGCCGAATCTACTCGATTTCCAACGTAAATTGGCACAAAAGCCAGACGTGATTGCGGAATGGGGCAATGCTGAAGAGGTGATTTCACTGCTCGATGTCGTGAAAAATGCCAAACCTACCGTGTTGATTGGGGTATCGGGTCAGCCAGGCTTATTCACTGAAGAAGTGATTCGAACTTTGGCTTCGAACTGTGATCGTCCGATTGTGCTGCCACTGTCTAACCCAACGTCGCGTGTTGAAGCAGTGCCAGCGGATATTATTCACTGGACGGACGGCAAGGCTTTGATTGCGACAGGCAGTCCTTTTGCTCCAGTCAACTATCAAGGCAAAATTTATAATATTTCGCAATGCAATAACTCGTATATCTTCCCAGGCATTGGGTTGGGCGTGATTGCGGCCAATGCAACCCGTGTGACCGATTCGATGCTGATTGCATCGAGTAATGCTTTGGCAGATTGCTCACCGTTGTTGACCAACCCTACAGCAGATTTATTGCCTGAGATTGATGAAATTCAGAAAGTCTCTAAGCTGATAGCCTTCAAAGTGGCCAAAGCAGCAATGGATGCAGGTGTAGCCCCAATTATTAGTGATGAGCAATTGCAACACGCGATTGAGAAAAACTTTTGGAAGCCAGAGTATCGTCACTATAAACGTGTTGCCTTCTAAAGCTGAAAATGAGATTGAACAAAAAGGAGCGTAATGCTCCTTTTTGTTTTTTGAGAGCTGCGTCTTCATTAACATTATTTTACTAGATTAAAAAAAAGACATTTTGTACACTCCGCGCACAAGTATAAAAACCAATAACTTCATAATGATCATGTTCAATTCTATTTATAAAATGCTGGAATCCTTTGGGTTTGGCTCGCAAAAACGTGCTCTGCATATTCATTTTTCCAATCCGGCTTTGAACACACAGGTGTTTATTCAGCGGATTGAGGGTGAACATCGCATTAATCAGGGCCTAAAAGCTGAAATCCTATGTTTATCGACCAATGCTTATTTGCCTTTAAAACAGTTCATTGGTGGGCGAGTCGCGGTTGATCAGGTCACGGATGTGGGGCAGCTTTCTCGTCTGACGGGGGTGATTACCAGTGCCAGTCAGGGGCAAAGTGATGGCGCGTTAACTGTTTATAAACTGACGATTGAAGATGCAACAGCGCTGTGGCATAAGCGCAGAAACAGTCGTGTGTTTATGAGCAAAAGTGTTCGTGAAATTACTGAAATTCTGTTTAGCGAATGGCAATGTCACAGCACGCTATTTGCAGCCAGCTTAAGCCTGAACTTAGAGGGTTTGAGTCGTGATTATGATGTACGACCCTTTGTCATGCAGTCTAATGAAACCGACGCTGAGTTTCTCACTCGACTATGGCGGAGTGAAGGGATTAATTGGTTGATTGATGAACAAGCTCCGATGGTGCTCAGTTCATCCGAACCGATTCAGTCACAGCAACTTCGTTTGATTGATGATAATCAAGCTTTTACAGCACTGGGCCGCCGTACGATTCGTTTCCACCGCAGCCATGCCACTGAGCCTTTTGATAGCATCACCAGTTTTATTGCTGAACGTCACTTACAATCCACCACGGTACAGGCGCAGCGTTGGCAAGCGCAACATTTAGCTCAAGATCAGAGTCAGGCTGTATTGAGTGCACATCAGCACAGTGATCAACAAGACAATGAAAGTTTGGGTCTGGAACAAGTCTGGTGTGTCAGTCCAGCATGGACGGCTGATCTACAAGGTGAGGATCAGGCCACGTCTGCCAATAGCAGTCAACTAGATCGTCTCAACCAACAACTGAGCCAATATCACGAGCTTCAGGCCAAATATTTCACAGCAAAAAGTAGCGTTCGAGATGCACAAGTTGGTTATTGGTTTGAAATGGTGGATCATCCTGAAATAGACCAGCATGTGTCCGCAGAGCGTGAATTTCTCATTTTAGGCAAAGTTTTTTATAACCAAAATAATTTACCCAAAGAGTTATTACAGCAAATCAATTTATTACTAAAAGAAAGTCGCTGGCAAGGTCTGAGTGAGGAACGACAAGCCAATGAACTCTTTGTCGTACGTCGTGAGGTCAAAATTGTTCCTGAATATCAAGCGTGGATACACCGTCCAGCAGCCCATCCTTTACGGGCCAAAGTCGTCGGGCCTGAAGGGGAAGAAATTTATGTGGATGCTTGGGGACGGATTAAAGTTCGCTTTATGTTTACGCGTAGTGATGACCATGCTCATGATGGTGGTGCGGGTGCAAATGACAATGACACGGACTCGGCTTGGGTCGATGTATTGACCCCATGGGCGGGTGAGGGGTATGGCGCACGTTTTCATCCGCGTGTTGGAGAAATTGTGGTCATCGACTTTTTTGAGGGGGATGTCGATCGACCCTTTGTCGTAGGGCGAATTCATGAAGCCGAGCGCCACCAAACCATGTTTGATGTGAAAGGGACATTACCTGCGACAAAAAAACTCAGTGGGATTCGTTCACAAGAGGTTGCAGGGCAAGGCTTTAACCAATTGCGTTTTGATGATACGACAGGGCAAATTAGTGTGCAGCTACACAGCAGTCATGGAGCGAGTCAACTCAATCTCGGTAACCTCAGTCATCCAAAAGCAACTGAAAATAGTGACGGGCGTGGTGAGGGGTTTGAGTTAAGAACGGATCAATGGGGGGCCATGCGTGCAGGCAAAGGCCTCTTGATTAGTACCTATGCACAGGATCAGGCGGTCGCAGATCATTTGGCTGCGTCAGAAGCCCAGTCTATCTTACAGCAAGGTCATGACAGTATGTACATGCTGAGTACTTTGGCTGTTAAACAACAGACTGATGCACTGAATGTGGTTAATCGTTTGCCTAAATTGATTCAGTCTCTAGAGTTAAAAGGGGCCAATCAAGCACTCCAAGCAACCGTTGGTTTATTTAAAACCGCAGTCAGTCAGGATCCGATTTCGGCATTAAAAACGTGTGGTGGCTTTATTGAGGATATTCAAAAATTTGGTCAAGACACAGACAATTTGATCAATGAATTTAAAGATTATTTTCGGGATGCAGAGGCTTCAATAGAAAATTTAAAAGCCTTTATTGATAACCTCGAAGAACATGGCACAGATGCTTTGAAAAGTCAGTTGCAAGGCGTGAAAGAAAAATTGAATGCGGATCCATTCGCCGCTTTAAAAGATGTAGGCAAAGTGATTGCTAATGTCGAGATGAAAGACTTTGACCTGACCAGTGCTTGTGGAAGCTTTAATAAAGGCAGCAAACTGAATGTTCATCCCATGCAGGCATTGGGCTCCATGCAAGGTTTTATGGAGACATATGCTCAAGAGGCAGAGCAAACGCAGGATACTCAGAAACAAGCTCAAGCGAAAATCTTTCGTCAGGCTTTAATGCTGTTGGCTTCCCCCAATGGTATTGCCTTAACGACGCCTGAAGATATTGTTTTACAGGCTTCGCAAGACATCGCTGAAAGCGCACAGGGGTCCATTAACTTAAGTGCCCAGAAGAATATTATTGCGCATGCACAGGATAAGGTGAGCTTATTTGCTGCACAAAAAGGGCTAAAGGCGTTTGCTGCAAAAGGAAAAGTTGAATTACAGGCGCAAGATGATGCGATAGAAGCGATTGCGCGTAAGGTGATTAAGCTGATTTCAACTGAAGATAAAATAGAAATAACCAGTCCGAAGGAAATTGTACTGACTGCTGGTGGTTCACAGCTCAAAATTAATGGGGATGGGATTTTTACGACAACAGGTGGAAAGTTTGAAAGTAAGGCGGGTCAGCATAGCTTTGTGGGTGGGGCAAAAGTATCTTATGAGGTTCCTGAATTACCAAGTATGTTTTATGGAAATTTTCTTGTTAGGGATCAGCAAAATAATCCAGTAAAAGGACAAAAATATAAATTAACCTTACCATCTGGACAAAAAATTTTAGGAGTGACAGACGATAATGGTATGACAGTAACTGGATATTCCTCATCAAGTGATGAAGATTTGAATTTGGAAATTATTGAAGAAGTAACCCAAGACATTTGGTTCCAACCACAAACAACGTATGAGTATGAACAGCTTAATCATATAGATTTTCCGCTAATTGATGAAGATAATGGTGAAATAAATGAAGAATAATTTTTTGGTTATTTTCTTGATATCTATAGTGGTTTATGGGTGTAACTCTTCTGATTTATCAGATGGGGGGAGTTTAAATTATAAAGAATATGAATCAAAAGAAATAAAATGTGGAAAGAAAAGAATTAAAATTCTTTCGAGTTGTTATGATTCTGAGGAGGGACTTGTTGATAGAGGTAGTGGAGGAATCGTTAGACAATGTAAAAGTAGTAAATTGTTAATTGATGAAAAAACCGTAATTAACTTACCAATAATAGATAAAATAAATAATAAGGAAAAAATAATCTTAGAAGAAGGGTATTTAAGCCCTATTAGTTTTTCATGTATAGAGCATGAAGGAAATAGTTTTGTTGTCATAAATCAAGGTATCTCAAATAACGTCAATGCAATGACTGTTGAAGAGGTTAATGAATTTAGAAAACCAGTTGTTTTAAATTTAAATGGAGTTGTTACTCCAAAAAAAGACGCTAAAAAAATTATAGATAATATGAAAATAAAAAGAATAAAAGTTATATCTGCTAATGCAGTTTATGGGGAAGAATAATGTCTAATATATATGAGATATTGCGTCCAAAAAAAGGTTATGCTTATACAGATGAGCAAATTGTAGATTACTCTTTGATCAGTATTCCTATACCAACCAATAAAAAAAATAAAGGAAATTCTAGAATATATGGTGATATTGAAGAGGTTAACTTTAAGAATATAGTCGACATTATTATTTCGCTATGTTCGAGGTATAACCTTGATTATAAGGAAACGGCTTATACTTTATTAATTTGTTTAGCAGAATCTGGCTTTAATCCAGATGCAGCGGCTGGAACCACCAGTGCCGCAGGACTTGCACAATATACAAAGGATACAGCAAATGCATTTAGAAAAAGAGCTAAAGAGCTGATTGGTGTAGACATTGATATGAGAGGAAACAATGTTTTTGATGCAACTATCGGATCATATGGTGTTTTGGTTGCATTTTTATTTAATAAAGAGCTGGCTATTAATTGGGGGTTTAAGCCTAGTGATGAGAAGTACTGGCAATTAATATATATGCTTCATCATGATGGTCCGGGATATTATAATGATGATCGTGGTAAGCAGCGAGCATATAATTTCAAATGGAGGAAGGATGCAATTAGAGCGTATGAAAGAATTTTCAAACAGAAATTAGTATTATTAACAGCTCTACTGAAGCAAAAGGTAGAAACCAAAATTAAACTAACGGATAATAATGGTTCAGATGTTGAGAATAAAAATTATATTTTGGCAACTGTTAAAAATTCGAGTAATGAAAAGCCTTCACATTTATCAATGGATAGGGGTAATGAAACAGAAATAAATGTTATTTTTGGGAAAACAAATTCAAAAGGAGAGTCTAAATCTATACTTTCAAGAATTGGTGATGAAATAATTACTATTATACTTCCTGATAATTACAAAGATTTAATACATACTAGTTCTACAGCAGGATACGTTGTAAAAAAAGGGGATACTCTAGAAAAAATTGCTAAATCTAATGCTACAACTGTAAATAGAATTATAGAAGATAATAATATTCAAGATAAGAACAAGATAAAGGTTGGTCAGGTTCTATTTTTTGGTGTGAGTGAAAGCTATAGTGTGAAATCGGGTGACACCTTAGCAGGAATTGCTAAAAAATTCGGCACTACTATAGAGAAAATAGCAAAAGATAATAAGATAAGTAACATAAATAATATTGCAGTTGGGAAGAAGCTAAAGATAAATAAATACTTGAGGCACAAACCATCTAATAGTGCTTTAAACCAAATTTTTAACAATATTGGTTTAGGTAATTTAAATTTAGATATTCTTGAGTTTTCGAAAAATCACACAGCGAAGCCGACGGGTAGTATTAGTAACAGTGCTCAACAATTTAATAATATGATTGAGTTGAGTACTCCAGTAGCAAAAGAAGCGGTTAATAATCAAAAGGTAAAAGAGCCTCCAAAAATTGATAAAAATAAAACGCAATTGAATGGGAATACAAAGGATGTGAAAGTGAAAATATCTGATGGGATGGCTGTTATTTATACATTTCAAGATATGGATTATGGCCCATTTGAAGAGCCCAAAGAAGGATATACTGTTTTCTATGATCATTTAGGTAACAAGCTTTTTAGCTTCAAATCAGGAAGTAGAGTGTCTAGTAAAGCTAAAAGTAATGCCGATGGGACGTTCACTGGATTTTATACAATTATTTCTGGTGGCACTAGGACAAGTCAATTGGGGGCAGCATATGGAACTACAAAAATTCGTAGTACTGATACAAGGGCTCG
Source organism: Acinetobacter sp. 8I-beige (assembly GCF_902505955.1). Taxonomy (NCBI): domain Bacteria; kingdom Pseudomonadati; phylum Pseudomonadota; class Gammaproteobacteria; order Moraxellales; family Moraxellaceae; genus Acinetobacter; species Acinetobacter sp. 8I-beige. The sequence continues at coordinate 140,929 of NZ_LR732790.1, forward strand.
TTGGGTTCATGGAGGAGGTTCTGGCTTAAAAGATCCTTACGCTGAAAAGCAGGGCTGGCGCGTTACAATGGGTTGTACTCGTGCGCAGAATAAGGATGTTGAAAATTTGGCAGAAAAAATCATAAACTTTCAGCGTCAATATCCTAATATAAAAATTAAATACATTCGCGATAAAAAAGGAACTTACCCTAAATGAGAAAAAATAAAATGAATTACATATTTTTCCCTTTTTTAATGACGATTAGTAGTTGTATTTATGCTGATTTTGGATTGATTCAAGATAAAGATGGCTATGTTAATGTTCGTGAATCGGCAGATTTGAGTTCTAAGGTTATATCTAAACAGAAGAATGGAGAAATAGTTTCATGTGTGGATGATATTGTGAATAATTTTTGTTTTATTAACTCATCGTCTGGTGTGAATGGTTATATTTATAATAATAGAATTAATAGATTTGATGGTTATAGCAAAATAAAATTAAAAAAATATGATGTTAAAACTGCTTTATATAGGAATTCTTTATATACAGTTGAGATCTCATCGAAGGATGCGGATTTGAATTCAAAAAATTATTCCAAAAGCCTAAAGGGGAGCGAGTTATATAGTTTGTATAAAGGGAAGGCTTTTTATGGTACGGATGGTGACCTCCCTACTGTAAATTTTCTTCAGTTGAACAGAATTGTAGTTAAGATCCAAGATCAAAAAATTATTATTAATTCAGATCAATTGGAAAATTATTTTTTTCCAAAAGATGGGCTCAGTAGTAAGAATGAACTTGCTGATTTTCAGATTTATCAGAAAAACAATGATTTATACATAATCAACTCATTAAGTAGTGGTGGGGCTGCTCAATATAATATTGCATTACATATTAAAGATGGGAAGTTGATGAAAAATAGCGTATGGAAAGCCGAATTGTAAAAGATTAGCTTAACTACAGTAGACCCTTACTATAGTTAAGCATTTAAAAATCACCCTTGCAACACTGCTTCCAGCAATTCCTCGCTCGGCGCAAAATAATAAGCACCGTCCACAGGAGCCACAAAATGAAGCATACGATCATGGATTCCATCACCACTGGTGCCGAACATACGCAGTAACATCGCATCAATAATGTTTAAATCTTTCGTATAGGCAATAAAAAATAAACCTTGCTCACCTTTACCATCGCCATAAGGAAGCGAGTGACGTAGGATTTCCATTTCTTGGCCTTCATCATCTTCAACCACGACACGTGCAACGTGAGAATTTTCAGGCTTAACGTCATCATCTAGTTCAATACTTTCAAGTTTTGTCCTTCCAAAGACTTGCTCTTGAGCATCAACTTTTAATTTTTTCCACTTTTCCAAATCATGACAATAGCGCTGTGCAAAGATAAAAGAGCCATCTGCGAATACTCCTGCATCTTCACTTAATAAGGTCGTTGCAGCACGATCATCAGGAAACTGCGGGTTTTCAGTACCATCAATAAAACCAGTCAAATCTCGACCATCAAAATTGCGGAAACAGACTCGTTCATCTAAAACATCAACTTTATCTTGGATGCCTTCAAAGAAGGATTGGCTAAGGGCAAAACAAATATCGGTACGCTGAGACGCAATATGAATTAAAACATCCGCAGGTGAAACAGGCATATTGAAAGAGCCATAAATGGGCTCTAGCTGTTTAAACCCTACAGGCGCTGTAGGATGAAGTTGTGCCCAAAGTTCAGGGCCAAAAGCAACCGCTGTTTTAATTTGCGCATGTGGATGTTGGGTAATAAGACGATCACGAGTTGAAAATAAATCTTCTAATTTTTCTTTAAGTTCTTCAATACTTAAATCTTTTAAACGTAAAACAATAAAACGGGCATGATCTGAAGGTAATGGTAGAATTACAGATTGGGCGGTCATTCATGGCTCCTAAAAAAATTGTTATTTCTATTGGCTGTACTTATTGTGCCTTATGCAGTTTCTGCTTCATAGCCTTAAGTGATAAATTCATTGATGAATAATAAACCCTAAAAGTATGAAAGATCATATAATCTAAAGGTCATTTTTTCTCAATACCACTATGTCATTTCAAATTTGGCTTGGCTTTGTACTCGCATGTTGGATCATTAGTATTTCTCCAGGGGCAGGGGCCATTGCGTCAATGTCGAGTGGCCTTAACTATGGTTTTCGGCATGGTTATTGGAATGCGCTGGGTTTACAACTCGCCTTGTTGGTACAAATCGGTATTGTGGCGGCTGGGGTAGGGGTGCTCTTTGCGACAACGCCTTGGGCATTTTGGGCTGTGAAGTGGTTTGGTGTGGCTTATTTATTGTATTTGGCTTATTTACAATGGATGGCACCCATCCAATCGATTGAAATTCAACAAGAACAACCGAATAAATCGCGCTCTAAATTGGTGATGTATGGCTTTTTGATCAATATGAGCAATCCCAAAGCAATCGTATTTTTATTGGCTGTTTTACCGCAATTTTTGGATTTGTCTAAACCGCAGTGGAGTCAATATGCGGTGATGGCCGTCACGATGGTTACGATTGATTTGATTGTGATGGCAGGATATACGGGGTTAGCAGCGAAAGTTTTAAAACTCTTAACATCACCGCGACAGCAAAAATATCTCAATCGTACTTTTGCGGTGTTATTTAGTTGTGCGGCGGGATTGCTTAGTTTGGTTCATCAGTAAGTTTAGTTCGCGTCAATTCTGCTAAAAACTGTTGTTCGGTAACCACATGTATACCGTGCTGACGAAATAGGGCGGCAGTGATTCCTTCCCCTGCAATTTTTTGTCCAGTAAATGAGCCATCATAGATGCCATCACTGCCACAGGATGGACTATTGGCTTTGAGTACAGCATGGGTAACGTGATTGGCTTGTGCTAGTGCTAAAGCTTTGTAAGCACCTTGAATAAAGACATCGCTAATCTGATGACCATCTGAGGAAAAAACCTGTGCGTGGCCTAATAAAACATCAGTACCTGACCCGTGGCGAATTTCTGCTGCGGGACGCGGGGTTGGAAGTCCTGCACTGACTTCAGGACATAAGCTGACATAATTTTTATCGAGCAAGGCTTCAACTAACTGAGAGACTAAGGAGTCTTTGCCGTCATAACGAACTTTTTGTCCGAGTAGGCATGCGCTGATAAAATAACGTTTATGGCTCATTTAGTTATGTCAGTTTTTTAAACTTCTGCGCGATAAAAATCAACGCAAACAAAATCGACATGGTTAAAACAATGCTGAGTCCTGTAGAGGTATTCAGTCCTGCACTGGACCATAAACCAACCGTCACCCCAATTTGCGCAATCACAAAGGCCCAAATCACCATTTGTTTTGGAGAGTGGGCAAGCAGTCGAGCGGTAAGTGCTGGAATGACAAGCAAGGCACCCATCAGTAAAGAACCCACTGCACGAAGCGCTAAAATGGTAAATAAAGCCAGTAGCAACATAAAAATCAAACGTTGCCATTTCGCACTGACACCTTCACTGACGGCCATATCAGGATCGATCGCGATTTGAATTTGAGCTTGCCAACTTTTATAAAGCACTGCCAATGCAACAACAATAACAGTGGCAAAAACGGGCAGGTCTGCCCATGTGATCGTGAGCAAATCACCAAATAAATAGCTGAGTAGCTCAGGTCTTAAACTTGGAATATGTTGAATAAACATCAGACCCGAGCAGAGCAAGGTCGCAGAACAGAGTGCGAGTAAGGCGTCATTCGGTAACCGTGGATCATGCAAAACCCAAAGGATCGCCACCAACAACCCCGCAATAAAAGCCACACCCATCCACAGAGGCAATGCCATTGCTCCTGCAATCGCGACACCCAGTAACGTGCCATGCGCCATGGTATCGGCAAAGAATGACATGCGGCGCCATAGCATCAAACAGCCCAGTGGCGCAGTTAAAAAGACCAGAAGCGTGCCCATAATCCATGCAGGCAACAGCAGTTGTAACCATTCCATCATGACTTAAGCTTCCGGTTCGGGGTGAATGTGTGGGCGAGCGTCATGCTGACAAGGCATTGCACTATCACCATGTGCACAGTGATCATGATGATGTTGATAGAACACGCGGTTGGTACCAAAAATAGCTTGATACTCAGGGTGTTGTTGCACGTTTTCAGGCAGGCCGCTACAACAAATGTGTTTATTCAAACACACCACACGATGAGTTCCTTGCATGACCCACTGCAAATCATGTGAAACCATGAGCACAGCACAACCATATTTGGCGGGTAAACTGCGCACATAGTCGTACAGCTCAGCCTCAGACTGAATGTCTAAGCCCTGCATCGGTTCATCGAGAACCAAAATATCGGGTTGACGTAACAGTGCACGAGCCAGTAAAACGCGTTGTCGTTCCCCACCTGAAAGCTGCTGTACTTTGGAATTTTCAAGTTTGCTGATCCCAGTATCATGGATAATTTCTTGCTTGATTACAGGATCACATTTTTCCAAAGCCAAAAGGTCTTTCACCCTAAGCGGTAGGCTATGTGAGGGATTAAATTTTTGGGGTACATAAGAAAATTTGAGTGGCTTTGTCGTTTTAATTTTGCCAGCATTAGGATGCACAATACCCAACAGCACTTTAATGAGCGTGGATTTTCCCGCACCATTTGGGCCGATCAGGGTCACAATTTCCCGTTCATGTAAGACAAAATCGACATGCTTTAAAATGTCGCGTTCATCGATACGAACACTAATTTGGGAGAGTTCGACCAGAACAGGATCGAGGCTTATTTGTGGCGACACTGCTGACAAATTCCTGAAATTTCGATAATGCTATGTTGTGCCGTAAAACCATCGGCTGCGGAAAGTGCATCGAGTTGTTGTAATAATCCTTGTGCAGAGGCCTCTGTCACTGATTTGCAATCAGTGCAAATGAGAAAGGCAGCTTGATGGCCTTCACGGGGATGGCAACACGGAATATAGGCATTAATCGAGGTGAGTCGGTGAATGAGGCCTTTTTCTAATAAAAAGTCTAAGGTGCGGTACACCGTCGGTGGGGCAGCAGGGCGGTCGGCATTGCTTTTAATTTTAGCCAACAAATCATATGCACCCATCGGGCCTGTCGCATTTAGGATCAGTGCCAAAACTTCTTTTCTTAAGGGGGTTAAGCGCGCACCAGTTGCTGCGCACAAGACTTCTGCTTCAGCCAAACGCGTCTCAACGTTGTGATGACCATGCACATCATGTAAAGCATGGTGGTGTTCGTGAGAACAAGCGCTCATAACAAACCTCAAGTGCAAAATTTATAAAAGAAAAACGACATTAAATCTTAACATGAAGCGCAGAGAGTTTCGATTAGGCATAGGTATTTTTGTCGATTTGTTATATTATAACACTAATTGTATTTCTAGTGATTGCTCCCCATGTCCCGTTTCTTGGCTTTTTTTGCGTTTGCGCTGTTTAGTAGTGTTGCTTGGACGCAAGACTTGGTTGTTTCTACACAGCCGATTTACTTGATTGCACAGGAAGTGACTAAAGGCATTGAAAAACCAACCTTATTGTTAGCCGATCAATCTGGACATGATGTGAGTTTGACCCCAATGCATCGTAAAATCATTCAGGATGCAGGTTTGGTTGTTTGGTTGGGACGAGCACATGAAGCACCGCTGGATAAACTCCTGACCCCCAATGATAAAGCAGTTTCTATTTTAGATTCAGGCATTATTAATGCCTTACCACTACGAAATACCCGTGGTGATGCCTTAAAAAATACCATCGATACCCATGTTTGGCTTGACCCAAACAATGCGGTACGTATCGGTTTCTTTATTGCAGGCCTGCGTTCACAGCAGATGCCTGAGTATAAGGAGCGCTACTGGAACAATGCCAAAATCTTTGCTCAGAAAATGTTGCAAGCCTCAGCTATATATAGTCAAAGTACCCAAGCTCGCCCATATTGGTCTTTTCATGATGCCTATCAATACATGGAGCGACCTTTAAACTTACGCTTTGCAGGCGCATTGACAGATGATCCACATATTGCGCCTACGGTTGCGCAAATCAAATACTTAAATGACAGCCGCCCTTATTCAAAGATGTGCCTTTTGGCTGAAGTGCATGCCAGTCAAGCACAATATCAAAAGTTGAACCCATTGGTTTTCCAAGCCGTTGATGAAAGCATGACTGGGGCAGGAGATTTTGTCAGCGCATGGAAGCAATTGGCTGATCATGTGCATAAATGTGTGCTAAATGCGCGAAAGTAACGCAAAAATTGAACAATAATTGATTAGTTTAAAAGCAATTTAAACATAGAAAAAAACTCGACTTAGGTCGGGAAAAGATTGCATGTTCAGGGGTGTAACTCTATAATGCCTGCGATTAAAAATAATCATCAGCTAAACTTGTCAAGCATGATTGTTGTGAGTGAATAAATAATGAGCCGAACTAGTCGCTTGATTGACCGACGATTAGCGAAAGCTTTAGTCCTCTTACAAGCATGTATGATTCCTGTTTCAGCCTTGATCGGCTGGGTCGTAAAAGACTCAACTGCAGCCCTGAGTGCAGCATTAGGTGCGCTCGTGTGTTGGCTTGCGACTTGCTATTTTTCATGGCAGTCGTTTCGAGCAGCAGGAGCTCGCGCTTCTAAACAAGTTCTTGCGAACATGTATAAAGGCATGATGGGTAAGTTTGCAATTGTGATTGTTGGTTTCATTTTAATTTTAAGCAATGTCAAACCGTTGTCAGCGGTGGCGTTGTTTTGTGGTTTTATGCTCGTTCAAACCATGACGTGGGTTGCTCCATTTTGGGTGTCGCGTCAACAAAAACGAGTTTAATAAGCACTACAAAAAATTGAAAAGTTTTTTAGGAGATGAACGAGATATCAAGCAGCACGCGATGTTCGTTCTCTCTATTTGTATTTGACATTGACCAGGTGTGATTTATGGCTGCTGAAGAACATGCCCTTACTTCGACCGAGTATATCAAGCATCACTTGACGAATATGACGTATGGCAAAATGCCAGACGGTTCATGGAAGTTGGCTGAGACTGCTGAAGAAGCTCAACAGATGGGGTTCACTGCTATTCACTTGGATTCAATGGGTTGGTCTATCACTCTTGGTGTGATTTTCTGTTTGTTGTTCTGGTGCGTAGCGAAAGCTGCAAACTCTGGTGTTCCAACCAAGTTCCAGTCTGCAATTGAAATGATCATTGAGTTTGTGGACTCAAGTGTTCGCGACACTTTCCATGGCAAATCACGCTTAATTGCGCCACTTGCATTGACCATTTTCGTGTGGATTTTCCTCATGAACGCAATGGACTTAATCCCAGTTGACTTTATTCCGTATACAGCTCAACTGATTGGTGCAAGTGTATTTGGTATGGATCCTCATCACGTTTACTTCAAGGTTGTACCTTCTACAGATCCAAACATTACCCTAGGTATGTCTTTATCTGTATTTGTACTGATCTTGTTCTACAGTATTCGCGAAAAGGGGATTGGTGGTTTCGTTGGCGAATTAGCACTTAACCCATTTAACCCAAGTAACCCAGTTGCAAAAGCGTTATTGATTCCAGTGAACTTAATTCTTGAATTAGTAACATTCCTTGCACGTCCAGTTTCATTGGCTCTACGACTTTTCGGTAATATGTATGCAGGTGAGTTAATCTTCATCCTTATCGCATTATTACCGTTCTGGATCCAATGGGCGTTGTCTGTGCCTTGGGCGATCTTCCACATTCTTGTTATCACGCTACAAGCATTCATCTTTATGATGCTGACTATCGTATACTTGAGCATGGCAAGCGAAAAGCATTAATGGTAATGCCCAACTATCACTGGATGGTTGGGCGCATAATTTTTTAATTTAATTTGGTATAAACCTAACCTCTGAGGAATTATCATGGAACTCACTTTAGGTCTAGTTGCAATTGCATCTGCTATCTTGATCGCTTTTGGTGCTTTAGGTACTGCGATTGGTTTTGGTCTTTTAGGCGGTCGCTTCCTTGAAGCTGTTGCACGTCAACCAGAATTGGCTCCACAACTTCAAACTCGTATGTTCTTAATCGCGGGTCTTCTTGATGCTGTGCCTATGATCGGTGTTGGTATTGGCTTGTTCTTCATCTTTGCTAATCCATTTGTAGGTTAATCAGCTTAATTCCTAAATTAAACTATTGAGGAATAGCAATGAATATCAACCTCACATTGATTGGCCAAGCGATTGCATTTGCGATGTTTGTCGCATTCTGCATGAAATTTGTATGGCCACCACTAATCAATGCGATTAGTGAGCGTCAGCGTAAAATCGCTGATGGCTTAAACGCTGCTGAAAAAGCAAAAGCTGATCTTGCGGATGCGCAAGCTCAAGTGAAAGCTGAATTAGATGCAGCGAAAGCGCAAGCGGCTCAATTGATCGAACAAGCGAACCGTCGCGGTGCACAATTGGTAGAAGAAGCTCGTACTCAAGCGTCAGCTGAAGGTGAGCGTATTCGTCAACAAGCAAAAGAAGCTGTTGATACAGAAATCAATTCTGCTCGTGAAGAATTACGTCAACAAGTTGCTGATCTTGCAGTAACAGGTGCTGAGAAAATTCTTAGCCAAAAAGTTGATGCTGAAGCTCACAATGCCATGCTGACTCAGCTGGCTGCTAAACTTTAAGAGAGGCGGATTATGGCTGAACTCTTGACGTTGGCACGCCCGTACGCTAAAGCAGCATTTGCTTACGCTTCTGAGCAAAATGCAACTGACTCTTGGTCATCTGCATTGAACTTGCTCAGTGCTGCGGTGCAAGACGAAGCATTTTCAGCTTTCTTAACTCGCCCTGAGCTTACTCCTGCTGAGCAGGTAAGTCTTTTTGCAAGAGTATTAGGCGAAGACCAAACTGCAGCAGTGTCAAACTTTTTGACATTGCTTGCTGAAAACAACCGTTTGGCGCTTCTTCCTGAAATTTCTGCTGAATACGAGCAGCTCAAATCACAGAATAACAATACTGTGGATGTAGTCATTGAATCTGCATTCCCATTGACTTCTGTACAAGAACAACTACTTGCACATGCTTTAGAGAAAAAATTCGAAGCTGCGGTAAATGTTTCTGTAGAAGTTAAACCAGAGCTTATTGCTGGTGTTGTTATTCGTGCAGGCGACCAAGTGATAGATGATTCTGCGCTTAACAAGCTAGAAAAAATGCGGACTCGTCTTCTTGCTTAATTGCATATGAAGACTGAACTTTAAAAAGATTGAGGTATAGCGCAATGCAACAACTGAATCCATCCGAGATCAGTGCGCTCATTAAACAGCGTATCGGCGATCTGGACACCAGCGCGACCGCTAAAAACGAAGGGACCATTGTTATGGTTTCCGACGGTATTGTGCGTATTCACGGCCTTGCTGATGCAATGTACGGTGAAATGATCGAATTCGACGGCGGCTTATACGGTATGGCACTGAACCTAGAACAGGATTCAGTGGGCGTCGTTGTTTTAGGTAACTACTTAAGCCTTCAAGAAGGTCAAAAAGCGCGTTGCACAGGTCGTGTATTAGAAGTTCCGGTTGGTCCAGAACTTTTAGGCCGTGTAGTAGATGCTTTGGGTAACCCAATTGATGGTAAAGGCCCAATTGATGCAAAATTAACTGATGCTGTTGAAAAAGTAGCACCAGGCGTAATTTGGCGTCAATCAGTGGATCAACCTGTACAAACTGGTTATAAATCAGTAGATACAATGATCCCTGTAGGTCGTGGTCAGCGTGAGTTGATCATTGGTGACCGTCAAACTGGTAAAACAGCGATGGCGATCGATGCGATCATCGCTCAGAAAAACTCTGGCATTAAATGTGTATACGTAGCTATTGGTCAAAAACAATCGACTATTGCTAACGTTGTGCGCAAGCTAGAAGAAACTGGCGCTATGGCGTATACCACTGTTGTAGCAGCAGCTGCAGCCGATCCAGCAGCAATGTTGTACTTGGCTCCATACTCTGGCTGTACAATGGGTGAATACTTCCGTGACCGCGGTGAAGATGCACTAATCATTTATGATGATTTGTCTAAGCAAGCTGTTGCTTACCGTCAAATTTCATTGTTATTACGTCGTCCACCAGGTCGTGAAGCGTATCCAGGTGACGTATTCTATCTTCACTCTCGTCTTCTTGAACGTGCTTCGCGCGTTTCTGCTGACTATGTTGAGAAATTCACGAATGGTGAAGTTAAAGGCCAAACTGGTTCATTAACTGCATTACCAATCATTGAAACTCAAGCGGGTGACGTATCTGCATTCGTACCAACGAACGTAATTTCGATCACTGACGGTCAGATCTTCCTTGAAACATCATTATTCAACGCAGGTATTCGTCCTGCTGTGAACGCGGGTATCTCTGTATCTCGTGTTGGTGGTTCAGCGCAGACTAAGATCATCAAAAAATTGTCTGGTGGTATCCGTACTGCTTTGGCGCAATACCGTGAATTGGCAGCGTTTGCTCAGTTCGCTTCTGACCTTGATGAAGCGACTCGTAAGCAACTTGAACATGGTCAACGTGTAACTGAATTAATGAAGCAAAAACAATATGCTCCATATTCAATTGCTGACCAAGCTGTTTCAATTTATGCATCTAACGAAGGCTACATGGCTGACGTTGAAGTGAAGAAAATCGTAGACTTTGATGCTGCGTTAATCTCTTACTTCCGTTCAGAAAATGCTGCGTTAATGCAAAACATCGATGAAACTGGTGATTACAACAAAGACATCGAAGCTGCAATCAAAGCAGGTATTGAAAGCTTTAAAGCGACTCAAACTTACTAATTTCAACTTCAGTTGGATTTAGTTTTGGTTTGGTTCACGGATCAACCTTCGAGGGCTCGAAAGGGCCTTCGAATACTAGGTTAAGCGTATGGCAAATTTAAAAGAAATTCGCGCCAAAGTAGCTAGTATCAAAAGCACGCAGAAAATTACTCGCGCGATGCAGATGGTAGCAGCTTCTAAGATGCGTCGTGCGCAAGAGCGCATGGCTCAAGGCCGTCCGTATGCCGAAAATATGCACCGTGTAATTGCTCACTTGGTTCAAGCGAATCCTGAATACAAACACCGTTATATGGTTGAACGCCCTGTGAAGCGCGTTGGCTATATCATTGTGTCTTCAGATCGTGGCCTTGCTGGTGGTTTGAACATTAACTTGTTCAAAAAAGTGGTTAAACACGTACAACAGCAACAAGAGCAGTCAATTGAAGTTCAATTTGCTTTAATTGGTCAAAAAGCGGTTTCGTTTTTTAAAAACTACGGCGGTAAAGTGCTGGGTGCTACGACAAATGTCGGTGATACACCAAGCCTTGAACAGTTATCTGGTTCTGTACAGGTGATGTTAGACGCGTTTGATAAAGGCGAGTTAGATCGTATTTATCTTGTGTCAAACGGCTTTGTCAATGCCATGACTCAAAATCAAAAAATCGAACAACTTGTTCCTTTAGCAACTGCTGAAGAAAACAAGACCCTTAACCGTCAATACGGTTGGGATTATATCTATGAGCCTGAAGCTGAAGAGCTTTTAAATGGCTTATTGGTTCGTTATATCGAGTCTGTGGTATATCAAGGCGTGATCGAAAACATCGCGTGTGAGCAGTCAGCTCGTATGGTTGCAATGAAAGCTGCAACGGACAACGCAGGTGATTTGATCAAGAGCCTACAACTTATTTATAACAAGCTGCGTCAAGCCGCGATTACTCAGGAAATTTCTGAGATCGTTGGTGGTGCCGCTGCCGTTTAACATTATTTTGAATTGAGGAGACAGCAATGAGTAGCGGTCGTATCATTCAGATCATCGGCGCGGTTATCGACGTCGAGTTTGAACGTAACAGCGTTCCTAAGATCTATGACGCTCTCCACGTTGATGGCACTGAAACTACATTAGAAGTTCAGCAACAACTTGGTGATGGCGTAGTTCGTACTATTGCAATGGGTTCTACTGAAGGCCTTAAGCGTGGTTTGAACGTAACGAATACTAACGCTCCAATCTCTGTACCAGTGGGTACAGCGACTTTGGGTCGTATCATGGACGTTCTTGGTCGCCCAATCGACGAAGCTGGTCCAGTTGCGACAGAAGCGCGTTTACCGATTCACCGTCAAGCACCTTCTTATGCTGAGCAAGCAGCTTCTACTGACCTTTTAGAAACTGGTATTAAAGTCATCGACTTACTATGCCCGTTCGCTAAAGGTGGTAAAGTTGGTCTGTTCGGTGGTGCCGGTGTTGGTAAAACTGTAAACATGATGGAGTTGATCAACAACATCGCTAAAGCGCACTCAGGTTTATCTGTGTTCGCTGGTGTTGGTGAGCGTACTCGTGAAGGTAACGACTTCTATCACGAGATGAAAGACTCAAACGTTCTAGACAAAGTAGCAATGGTCTACGGTCAGATGAACGAGCCACCGGGTAACCGTTTACGCGTAGCGTTGACTGGTTTGACCATGGCTGAGTACTTCCGTGACGAGAAAGACGAAAACGGCAAAGGCCGTGACGTATTATTGTTCGTAGACAACATCTACCGTTATACACTAGCAGGTACTGAAGTATCAGCACTTCTAGGTCGTATGCCATCTGCAGTAGGTTACCAACCGACACTTGCAGAAGAGATGGGTGTTCTTCAAGAACGTATTACATCGACTAAGTCTGGTTCGATTACGTCAATCCAAGCGGTATACGTACCTGCCGATGACTTAACAGATCCATCGCCTGCAACTACATTTGCTCACTTAGATGCAACTGTAGTATTGAGCCGTGACATCGCATCTTCTGGTATTTACCCAGCGATCGATCCACTTGACTCAACTTCACGTCAGTTAGATCCACTCGTAGTGGGTGCTGAGCATTACGAGATTGCTCGTTCAGTTCAAAACGTTCTTCAACGTTATAAAGAATTGAAAGACATCATCGCGATTCTTGGTATGGACGAACTTGCAGAAGAAGATAAGTTGACTGTTTACCGTGCGCGTAAAATCCAACGTTTCTTCTCTCAACCGTTCCACGTAGCTGAAGTGTTTACTGGTGCTCCTGGTAAACTTGTACCGCTTAAAGAAACGATTCGTGGCTTTAAAGGTCTTTTAGCTGGTGAATACGATCACATTCCAGAACAAGCGTTCTATATGGTTGGTGGTATTGACGAAGTAATTGCTAAAGCTGAGAAACTTTAATTAGTTACCTAATTTAGGAGATTCTCATGTCGACTATGCAGTGTGATGTTGTAAGTGTTCAAGAGTCTTTGTACTCTGGCACTGTAACGATGCTAATTGCTAAAGGTGCTGGTGGTGAGTTAGGTATTATGCCTGGTCACGCGCCACTAGTAACTTTACTCAAGCCGGGTACAATCCGTGTTCTGCTTGAAAACGGTACAGAAGAGTTAATCTATGTATCTGGTGGTGTTCTAGAAGTTCAACCGCATGTTGTTACGGTGCTTGCAGATACTGCAGTCCGTGCAGAAAACTTAGATGAAGCAGCAATTCTTGAAGCGCGTAAACACGCTGAACAATTGCTTGCAAATCAAAAGAGCGACTTGGACTCGGCTGCTGCTTTGGCTGCTCTTGCAGAAACTGCTGCTCAGTTGGAAACCATCCGCAAAATCAAAAACCGCGCTCAATAAGAGACGGTTTGAGATTAAAAAAGCCACCGAAAGGTGGCTTTTTTTATGCTATAAACAATTAAAAATAAAAGGAAGATAAAGTGGCTATATTTTTAAGAATTTTTTTACTTATTAGTTTTTTAGCTTATTTAGTTTGTTTTATTTGGGGATTACATTCTTCAGAAAAAGAATATAAAGAAATATTTATTAATATGTTAACCAGTGCTGCGGGGCTAAGTATAATTGTTGCTTTTTTAGCTCTATGGTTAACATTAGAAAATTTTCTAAGAAAGACAAGTTTGAATATTTCTGGGAAATTAGAATTTTATAACTATAAAGCTCAAAAGAGTGGTTACTCATATGATACATCTTTATCCAGTTTCCAACTTAATAACTATAAGGATAAAACTGTAGTAATTTACAGAGCTTATTTATCTCTAAGAAATGGACTTTATATACAGATATTGGATGCTAGTAAAAATCCTATTTTACTAAAAGCATATGATACACATTTAGAAAAACTAGATATGTCATTTTATTACAAACTGAATAATGAATTTAAAGTTATACAAGATTCGGATATTTCTAAAGCTAAATTGTATTTAGATACAAATGAAGGAAAGTATAAAGTTAGAAATGGTCGACAAGCTTGGATTCCTGCTAATAATAAAACTCTATTTCCTATATCTGTAGAACAAAATCATAATCTCAATGTTAAGTTTTATTTTTATGATCCATTACAGCTATCTATGGGTAATCGAACTATATATCAAATTGAGTATGGTCAAAAATTTGTAGAGGTAAGGGGAAAGACTATAGATGTAAGTAATATTAATAGTGTGGAGGATTTAAAATCCTTATTAAATAAAGAGAGCTCTGTAGCGCAAGGCTATCACATATGGGATCCAATTAAGAAACTACATGTGCAATATCCAGATTGGGTTAATGCAAAGAAAATAAATTTCAATAATTCTTTGATTGAAGCCATTAAAACTTGTCTAACAAAGTTCAGGAAATAGTAGAAATCCTAAACTCTTGATTCTCTGCAATACTGTCCTTTAAAATTTCATCAAAACCTTCATCTAACTTTGTATTTTTAGTTTTCTAAAAGTGGCTAACACAACCACTTTTAGAACATTAGATTTTATCAAAGGTCATCTAAAGTTGCATATCTTTTATTCAACAGAAGTTATATTTTGAAAGCTTCTCTGTAAGCGAAGATGAAGATGAACCTGATTGCGCATGAATCCCACTTTTGGGAACTTTACCAAGATTTTGAGCATTATTATCTGAGTATTGCAGTCGACATGAGCTCAGTAGTGTCGTGTTGGGACTTGGTGCTGACTTCAGAAGAAATATTACAATATGAACATCGGGGTCGCGCAAGTATTCAGGAGCTGACCAAAGCCATGATTGAAGCAGCTTACAAAGGTGATTTTTCAATGATGGAAGCACGTTTAGCCAAGCCATATGAGCGTCACGCTATGCAAAAGGCCTTTAAAGATTGGTTAGCACAGAGCAAAACTCAGGAACAGTCTTCGTTTTGATGAGGTGTGAGCTCAAAGCATTGTTTTAAATTTATTTCAAAAAGCTTTGACGCAATTGGCTGAACATCATGCGGCTAACGCTATTGTGCTGCGTCTCGATCAATTTTTTGATTTGTTCAACCTGAGGCTCATCTTCAGGAATCACAATCTCTGAATCGATTTCGATATCCGAATTTGGCATGGTATTGGAGGGGTGTACACGCAAATTTGAAGATGGGTGTTCGGTATGCCAAAGCTGTGTTTCGAGTGACATGATGTACTTATATTCATCAGTATTCGGGTTAAACCTCTTATAAAGCCTTAAGTCTTGCATCGCATCTTGACGGCTTCGGCGAGGCATATCTGTTTCGACTTCCAACCATTCAGAGATAACCGGATGAATTTCATGTTGCATCAGTTGGTAATAAAGCCAATCGCTGAGCAGGCTATGATCGATGTCAGACAGATATGGGCTGTTTTGTTGCAGCAATTGTTGTAAGTGTTCGAAGACCAAAATTTCTTGCTTTTGTAAGGCATAGCGCGCTTCAGCATCAAATTGTTGGTATTCTTCGGCTGGAATTTCAGTGAAATGTTGTTGTTCAACGAAGGCATCTACAATATGCGTTTGGAATAAGGTATTCCATTGCTCTAGCGCATGAATTTCGAGCTGTTGTAGCTCTTTAAACGCTTTGCTTTGATAGCGGCTGAGTTGCAGGCGCTGAATATTTTGCTGGTTGAGTTCAATTCTTTGTTTGATGTATTCAGTATAAGCGCTTTGTTGTTTGGGGCTGACAGGGCTTGTAACATCGACCAAAAGTAACTGCTGCTGTTGTTTGTATTTGAGCCAGTCCTGAATACGTTGAACCTCTTTATGCTCTTTAGAAAAAAACTGGGTTAAGTGTGGCGTGGTTTTTTCAGGCATTAAAAAGTGCATCCCGCCAAAGACGATGATTGCTAAACAGGCGATCACAAGAATGACTTTTTTCATTATAAAAATGTTTTTCTGTGTTTCTTATTTGTACATGGTAGCTTAAAAATGAGAAATAGTTAATGTTTTTTCATTAAAGCTTCAAATCTGTATGGGTAAAATTGAAAATTCACCTTGCCCGAGAATCCGAACTTTATACAGTGCATCAAAGCCTTCAGCATAGTGTGGTGGTTCAAATTTTTGAGCGGTGGCTCTGATCCCGACTTCAGGAATGCAGGCTTTGCCTTCACGTAACTGGTTGCGTTCTAGTGCGCCTTTAAGCTCAGTCTCAAAGAGGTAGCCAACAATTTCAAAGCCTGCGGCCTGAGCACTGGCAATATAACGCGCCCGATCGGCTAACGTAGGATTGGTATTGTCAATCACCATTTTGGTTTTTGAGGCTAGTCCTGCTTCAAAAATGATTTTTTCACGATGCCGTGTTTTCAGCATATCGAGGTTGATGCGCAAATGGCTATGTGCCAAATTCAACAGATAATAGCTCGATTTTCCCGAAGCTTGGATGCCCATAAAAATAATCAGCTGCATGTGAGAAATCGTGCCTCAATCAAATTAGGAGAAAATGGTTGCAGTCATTTTCTCTTACTCTATTGCTGAAAGCACCAATATTTACATGTTTTAAGATTGGTTTGTGTTTGAACTATCATTCTCAGCTTGCTGAGGAATCATCATTGAAGCCAGTTTCAACATTTCAGATTGGATCGTGCCCATTTGCTGTTGCATCTTTTTAAAGTCGACTTGGCTAAAATCCACCTGTCCATTTAAAAAAGGTGAAGCTAAAACTTGTTGGTTGGCAGACAGTAATTTTTCACGGATATCATTGATTTCTTGGGTTTTAAGATTCAGTCCATTCAAGGCATTATTGAAACCTGTGAGCTGTTGTTGCAAAGCTGTTGCTGCGTGTTGCAACTGTTGTTGATCATGCTGTTCAATTGCGGCCTGCAAGTCACTTTGGGTTTCTTGCAGCTGAGTGACGTATTCACCTGCTTTTAATTGCATATCTGCCACATCACGCACGATATAGAGCATGTTGCCACTTTTCAGTTCAGCTTTTTCAGGGCTTTGTGTATTCGGTGATTGGTGTTGCTCAGAGGTCTCAGTCTGGATGTCTTGCTGATTCGGCTCTGTTGCTTGCTCACAGCCAATGAGTAGGATGCCTGAACTAAACAGTGCAAAAGGAAGAACCAAGTTTTGTAAAAGTTTTTTCATCATCAAATCAGTATTGGGCTATGTGTTTTTTAATATAAGGGCAAAATGTGTAGATAAAATGCTGGGTTTCAAAGTCATAACAAAACTTTTTAAAATAAAAAGAGTGCCTGAGCACTCTTCATTTACAGCAGTTTAACCAGCAATGATTTTAATAATGGAATGATTGCGAATGTCTGTCAGTACATAGTCGCCATTCACTTTAATCCACTGTTGGTTTTTACCGGGTTTGCTGAGTTTTTTGTATTTTTGGTGATCTACTTTATAGACATTGCTATGGTAAGCGCTTGGGAGTTTTTGACCGGCTTTCCAATCTTGAGATGGATGGTTGGCTTTTTTGACAGTGGTTTGAGTCGGCTGTTGATGTCCATTTGAAGTATGCTTTTGCGCATGTCCATGTGACTGCGCGGTTTGATGTTGCTGATGTTGTTCTTGTGGTGCTGCTAGTGCAGGAAGGGCAATCAATGCGGTTGAGATAGATAAAACTGCTGCTTTTATAAATGTATACATGAGCTTCACTTCGGGTTGTCTTGAGCGGATAGATGCATCATAGAGTGAAGTGTTTGATTGATCGTGAATGAAGTGTTGTAAAATGATCAAAATAAAGAAGAAATCATGAAGATCGAACCGATTCGAATGTCATTACTCATTTAAAAAAATAAAATATAAGCAGCCGTTAAATTCGACTGCTTATAAACAGCTTCAGGCTTATTTGGCCAATTCAGCATTGATAGCATCGACAATACGCGGATCATTGGCCGTAATGTCCGGTGCAAAACGCGCAACCACTTCGCCATTTTTATTGATTAAGAATTTCTCGAAGTTCCACAGCACTTCAGGTGGTTCGTTCGGTGTTAAACCATAGTCCACCAAGTCTTTCCACCAAGGGCCTTCACCGATACGTTCAGGTACCGCTTGGGTGAGCGTTTCATATAACGGATGCTTATCATCCCCTGCAACCGAGATTTTTGAAAAAAGCGGGAAATCTACTTGATAGTTTAAAGAGCAGAATTCTTGAATTTCAGCATCTGAACCCGGTTCTTGTGCCAAGAAATTGTTGGCAGGAAAACCTAGAATCTCTAAACCCTGTGATTTTTTGTCTTGATAGAGTTTTTCTAAACCTTCGTACTGCGGTGTGAGGCCACATTTAGATGCCACATTCACCACCAAGAGAACTTTACCTTGGTATTGGTTTAAGTTGATGTCTTCGCCCTGAATGGATTTGACAGGAATGTTATAAATCGAAGTGCTCATTTGCGTGTCCTTATACGATGTGCATTTTATTGTGTTGGAAGCGTTCGACAAAGTCACGCCCATTTGTGGATTGATCGCAACAAAAAAGCAAGCCGAGGCTTGCTTTAAAGGGTAGGGAGGTCATTAAGACGCTGGAGCTGCTTTGACTTTCGCTTCCAAAGCCGTTACGTCAGCAATGATCGATTTCTGCAATTCAGTCGCTTTGTTTTGAAGTTTAGTGATTTTCGCGCTATCTGGTGTTGTTTTTGTACTTTCTTTGGTGAGCTCTACACCCAGATCATTGGCGTCCTGCATTTTTTCACGTAAAGCATCTACTTCAGCACTTTTTAAGGTTAAGGCATCTAATTCATCATTAAATTGCTTCACATAGGTTTCTGTTTTTTCAACTATACTTTTAATTTGAGCGGGATCCTTTTTCTCTAAGGTTGCACTCACTTCTTTTTGAAACGCGGCGGCTTCTTGAGCTTTGGCATTCGATAGCGTTTGTACGGCTAACAAATCGGCTTGAATATCGGCAATATTGTTATTGCTATGATTAGCAACGATAGTGGTTGCTTCGGTTGAGGTCGCTTCAGATGCAGACGTCGTTTGTTCAACGGCTGGCTCAGTTCCTTTTTTTTCGCACGCAGCCAAAGTAAGTGTGGCCATACAAACTGTGGTTAAAAGTAACTTTTTCATAACGACATCCTTCTATCGGGAAATATGTTTTTGTAGGCCAGAGTCTAAGAGCAATGACCAATCAATTAAAAAATACGTTCGCTAGAACAGCATCAATACGATGCAGAGATCGTTGACATTGTTCTATGGTGTTTTTGTAGAGTGAAGTTGCTGAAATGCATCAATTTATTGAAATGTATAGTTTTGTATTGTCTTAATATTATGTTTTTTATGAATTTTATATTTTAAGATAAATGTATCAATTATGTGTGATACCCAAATGATATTCGAATAAATCATAAAAATGTTTTACCATTCATTTAAATTTTGCAAACAAAAGCTAAACGGGAAAAAGAATGAGTACCACACCACAACGTATGTATTGGGCTTTGAGTCTCCCTATCATTGCCGTACTCATTTGGTCGATCAATATTGTCGTTACGCGTTATGTAGCTGATTTCATTTCGCCAGTCAGTATTAGTTTTTATCGGTGGTTCTTTGCCTTCATTCTTTTAACGCCTTTTGTCGTGCGACCTTTATGTCGGCAGTGGGCATTAATCCGAGCGCATTTAGGTCAGTTGGCAGTGCTAAGTGCATTTGGTCTGGTGTTGTATCAGGGCTTAGCCTACACCGCAGCGCACTATACGACCGCGACCAATATGGGACTGATTAATGCCTTTATTCCGATCTTTACCATTTTTGTTTCACTGCTGATCTTAAAAGATATTCCAAATCGTTTTGCGATGATCGGGAGTATTTTATCTTTTGCAGGTTTGGTTTATATCATTGGGCAGGGCAATCTTGCGGGCTTAGTTCAATCGGGTGGGCATTTGGGTGATGTCCTGATGGTGGTTGCGGTATTTTTCTATGCCTTTTATGGGGTGTTTTTGAAAAAGTGGCAATTGCAAATTCCCTTGATGCTGAGCCTCTATGTGCAGATCTTTTTTGCACTGCTTTACCATTTGCCTTTCATTGCCTATTTCGGTCTCGATTCAATCAATAGTCAAAATGCGGCAAGTGTTATGTATGCCAGCATTTTCCCTTCCTTAGTTGCCCCTTTACTATGGATGTTGGCCATTACCCATTTAGGGCCGAATCGAACCAGTATTTTTATGAACTTGATGCCGGTCTTTACCGCAGTGATTGCTTATGTTTGGTTGAAAGAGGCGTGGACGGTTTATCATACGGTCGGTGGTGTGGTCATTATCTGTGGTATTTTACTCGCACAGCGTAAAACAGCATTAAAAACGACACCTTTAGCAAACTCGATGGATTGATATTGGTTGGAAAACGACCATTTAAATTATTTTTTTAATAGAATAATTCATTAATAAGTTAATTTATTAATGCTATTTTAGATGATTAATGTATTTAATGTATGCAAAAGCTGATTAAAAATAGGTAGATAATTTGAATTATATTTTAATTATCTCCATTAATCAGCGTTTTAACGCTGTTTTTAATATAAAAAATCTATTTGTTTAGAAATGCAATTTGCTACATAATACGCGCACTGCAAACTTAGGCCAATGTCAAAACGGGCATTAAGTGTTTGCTCATCAGTTTTCAGACCCTCTGGATGTGATTACACATCCTTTTTTATGCTCAGCCATCCCTATATGGCTGAGCTTTTTTTTATCTATTTTTCATTAAAAATCCTGAGAAATAGCACGCTTTTAGGCACGAATCACTGCTCCAGTTTCGGCATCGAGTATGCGACTCGGTTCTTGGCTCAAGCCTAGGTCACCATTCAGATAATTCACTTGTTGTGCAAAGTAGTGATTGGCATCTTGTAGTGAACGAGCAGGTGGCAATCTAGCAGGGTTGGCACTGGTTGAGACTATGAAGCCTTGAAAGGCATTGCAAAGTGCCACACAAATCGGATGTGTGGTTACCCGTACAGCAACTTTAGGATGATTGCCTTTAATCCATGTCGGAATATGTTCATTTGTAGGTAGCAACCACGTGGTTGCGCGTTCTGATGGACTACGATCACTCCAGCTGTCGATCACTTGTTGACGGATGTGGGGATCTAAATGTTCTAAAAGTGGTTCAACTTGAGCAATTTGCCCAGCCAGTAAAATTACCCCTTTTTCAATCGGGCGTTGCTTAATCTGCAAAATATCTAGAAAGGCTTGTTCGTTATACGGATCACAGCCTAAACCCCATACTGCTTCTGTTGGATATGCTAAAACTTGACCTTGTTTTAAACATTGCGCCGCTTCAGTCACAGAGGTGGTAATCATTACACTTTGTACCTTTTATTGATTCATAAAGGGTTATTGTGAACCTTATTGGCTGGAACGGCAACGCAGATAATTGCCAGCCTGTTGTTGTGCGAGCCCCAAAATCTCCAGTTCCATTAACTGGCTGGTGAGTGTGGCAATATCGGTGTTCAGTTTGAAATTAAGTTGATCCATATTTTGTCCCACCCAATCCAGTTGATTATAAAGTTCGAGTAAATCAGATGGGATCTCAATACTAGCGCTTGGGGTGGTTTCTTGCGACTGGGATTGGCTATGCCATTGAGTGGGGAGTGCCAAGTCTTCAATGATTTGCTCAGGATGATCAACCAAAATCGCCCCTTCTCGGATCAGTTGATGACAGCCTTGATGGTGTTCACTGTAAATATGACCGGGGATCGCAAAAATAGTTTTCCCTTGCTCTGCGGCTCTTTGGGCAGTTCCTAGAGAGCCACTTTTGAGTGCGGCTTCTGCAACCACAACCCCTAAACTCAGTGCACTGACGATGCGGTTGCGCCGTGGGAAATTGTGCTGTAAGGGTGGTGTATGCGGTAAAAATTCAGTAATTATGCAGCCATTATTTTCTAATATTTGTGTGCGCAGTGTTTGATGTTGGGAGGGGTAAGTGAGATCTAAGCCCGTGCCCATCACTGCAATGGTACGTTGATATTTTAAACCGCCCTGATGTGCGGCTGCATCAATGCCTTCAGCTAAACCACTGCAAATATAAAAGCCTTTTTCGGCGAGGTAATAAGCAAAGTCATAAGCCACTTGTTTGCCGTGCGGACTGGGTTTTCGACTACCGACGATAGCAATTTGAGGTTGGAGTAAACTTTGTGGATTGCCCTGACCAAATAAAATGGGTGGTCGATCAGAATAGGGCAGCAGCTGCGAGGGATAATGACTTTCACTATCAAGCAAAATAAAATCACAACTGGCTTGGACGTCATGCAGTAAAGTTTGTAATTTGGTTTGTCCAGCAGGTGTTTGAATTTCTACGACACGTTGTAGATGACTTTTGTGTAAGCCGAGATTTGGCCAGATCTGAAGATTGGAGGCAGCAACAGCTTTTGTGCTTGTGCCAAAATGCTGCTGTAGTTTTTGAAAGCTCGATAAAGAATGCTGAACTAAATACCACAGGGTGATTGTTGCAATCTGTTCATGTGATAAAGAGTTCAGCATGTATACACCTTAAGGCAACGGATTATTCATCCACAACAGATGGAGAAAGTTTCGCGCCCAAGTTCATTGGCAGTTCGCTGTCGAGCACATAAGCATAGCTGACACGGTCAAAGGTTTTAAAGACCATGATGTTGCCGATACGCTCCGTTGGAAGGGTCAGTTTTTCATTGGTTTTCGGATCACGAATTTCTTGACCCTTTTGACTCACTGAGAACACATAACCCGATTGAACGCCATCCACTGTACCACGGTCAATGGTTACAACTGAATGCTTCGCAGCTAGACCAATCGAACCTTGAACACGAATCACTTGTCCACCATCAGTCACATCTTGTGCATGTGTTGGGTAGAACAAGGTTGGAAGCATGGCGTCGTATTCAGGCAGTACGCGATAACCACGACGTACTTCAGAATTATACGAATCTGTGATTTCTAAAGTGGACATGTCATTTTCACCACGAATGGCAATGGCTGAACCAACCTGAGTCAATTCTAGACCTAGATTTTGTTTTTTGCCCTCTGCATCCGTCACAATGTACGGTTCGCCTTCACGGTAAATTGCGTAGCGTTGACCGACTTCGATGCCTTGGCCACGTGCATAAACGGTTTGACCTTTACCTGCAATCACACGCTCATCGGCAGCACCGACGATATACGGTGTACCTTCCAAAGATTCTTCGGAAAGAATCGTGCTGTGTTCAAGCCAGTTTTTAATGTATTCCAGTGGAATGACAGGAATGGCATTGTTTAAGGACTCAACACGTGCTTGAGGTTGAAGTTTAGTGCCGCCTGTATAACGACGAATGATCCCTTCACAGCCATCGCCTTGGTCTTTACCAATAATTGGACGGCCTTCATGAGTACACATCAGTAAGCGGTCACCCGGAAAAATCCAATGCGGATTTTTGACGTGTCTATTGCTGGCCCAAATTTCAGGCCAACGCACAGGATTGTTTAGGAAACGTTTAGAAATATCCCACAGGGTATCGCCTTTTTTCACCACATAAACATTTGGTGCATTGGCTTTTAAAGCAGGTGGATTGTAATTTCGTGTAGGCGCAGCCTGAGCTGTTGAAATGACGCCTGCGCCAACACTTACGCAAACCGCAAGTGCTAACATGTGTTGCTTAAACCCCAAGGCACTAAAAGATGGCATGCCCATAAAAACCTTTTTCATTATCATAATTCCTAAAATTATGTATGTAGTTGCGTTATAATAACGATATTACACACATTTTTTTGATCAAGCATTCCCTTCATTTGGTTTTTTGATCAATGGCATAATTGAGGACGCAGTATGGCCTTATTACCTATTTTAAGTTTTCCTGATCCCCGTCTTCGTACCATTGCAGAACCCGTCGAAGAAGTTACTGATGAAATTCGTCAGCTGGCTGCAGATATGTTTGAAACCATGTATGAAGCGCCAGGCATTGGACTTGCCGCGACACAAGTTGATCGTCATATTCAGTTGATTGTCATGGACTTATCTGAACATAAAGATCAACCTTTGGTATTCATTAACCCCAAAGTTACCCCATTGACTGAAGAAACGCAGCCCTATGAAGAAGGCTGCCTATCAGTTCCCCAAATATACGACAAAGTTGAGCGCCCGTCACGCGTAAAGATCGAAGCAATTAACCTTGAAGGTCAAGCATTTGAGATCGAAGCTGACGAACTTCTCGCTGTTTGCATTCAACATGAAATGGATCACTTAAATGGCAAATTGTTCGTCGACTATTTGTCACCACTGAAGCGTCAACGTGCACGTGAAAAAGTAGAAAAATTGACTCGTCAGCGCCAAAAAGACAAAGTAGCTGTGAAACGCGGTTAAGTTTTTTTGCTTAAAAATCATCTTTAAAGTGAGCCCAATTTCGATTGGGCTTTGTTATACTGGCCGCGTTCTCAATTCGGATGGAATGGATTGTTTTTTAGAGCTGCGTTGCTACTGTCTTGTGTAGCCGTGTTTTTACAGATTGCTGTTTTTTTACAGCCTTTGCTCCCGACGCAATATCAAATTGCGCCGGTCTGTGAAACCATTTCGCGTGCGCTTTTACTCAAACCAGTTGAACATCTCCGTTCTCATGCTGAAAAGCATTCCACACATCATCATGAAATGCAGGCTCAGCATGAACTCAGTTCACAATCTGCCGAACACAATCATCATGATGCAAGTCATCAATGCCAATACTGTACGGTATATGGCAATCTTGTGTTGCCGCCTGATTTAGAGTTAAAAGCGGTACTTGACCGTATTCAAATCCGTTTAATTGCATTCCAAAAAGCCTTTGCGCATGTTTGGTTTGCACTGCAACAACTCTTTTTACTACCTCAAGGGCGAGCACCGCCACTGTTTGTATAAACCTAGACATATTTTTTTCGGGTCTTAACGGACTCTAGCCTAGTTGTATTTATAGATTCAGTGAGAATAAAAATGGCTCAGCCTACATTCTTTTTACAGCCTCTTGCGGCTGCGATTTCTCTTGCTTGTTTTTCAAGCGTAGTATTTGCCGCTGACGCAGACAGCGCACACATTTTAGCGCCTATCGTGGTGACGGCTCAGCAGGGCAATGATGCCCATGGTCTGATTGTACATGCCGACCCTAAACAACCCACTCAGCCAATTCCTGCGGTTGATGGTGCAGCCTACCTACAAAGTATTGTGGGTTTTAACCAAATCAAAAATGGCGGCGCGAATGGTGACGTCACCTTCCGCGGTATGTTTGGCTCACGTATTAAAATCCTCACAGATGGTACGGAAAATTTAGGTGCATGCCCAAGCCGTATGGATAATCCAGCTTCTTATGTCTCCCCTGAAAGCTACGACAAAATCACAGTCGTAAAAGGGCCACAAACCGTTCAGTATGCGCATACTGGCTCAGCCGCAACCGTTATTTTTGAACGTGAGCCGGAGCAGCTCACTTCCGCGAAACCTTATCGCGGGCAAGCCAGTGTCATGCTTGGCTCTTATGGTCGTTTGGATCAGAATGTTGAAGCCGCTGTTGGTGATGAAACGAAATACGCACGTTTAAATGCCAATCGTTCGATTGCAGATAGCTATCAAGATGGAGCAGGCAATACAGTTCCGTCCGATTGGGAAAAGTGGAATACAGATCTCGCGCTGGGCTGGACTCCAAATGAGGACACATGGGTAGAGCTGAAAGGTGGGAAGAGTGATGGTGAGGCGGTCTATGCTGGACGTAGCATGGATGGCTCTAAGTTTGCTCGTGAAAGTCTAGGTTTACATGTTGAAAAGAAAAACATTGGCGAGGTGATCAAGAAAGTCGAAGCGCAAGTTGACTATAGCTATAACGATCATGTCATGGATAATTTTCGCTTAAGAACACCACCGACAATGACCATGACGATGCATGGTATGCAGATGACTGTGCCAAATAAGATGGAAATGGAAGTAACGCGTCGTACTTTGAATGCGCGTGCTGCAATGACTTCTGAATGGGACAAAGTCAGCCTGATGACAGGAATAGACTCGCAGCGCAATAAGCATGGCGGCAATATGATTATGTATGCTATGCCGAGTATGAATTCTTCCTTTAAAACCAATATGGAATTTGAGTCATATGGGGCTTTCGGTGAGCTGAGTTATGCATTCAATAATCAGCATAAACTGGTGACAGGTGCACGCGTCGATCAAGCGAAGATCGATAACTTAGCCACAGATACAGAGCGTAAAGAAACCTTGCCAAGTGGTTTTATTCGAATTGAAAGTGAACTTGCAGAGTATGTCAAAACTTACGCAGGATTAGGTTATGTAGAGCGTGTACCTGATTATTGGGAATTGTTTAGTACCAAATACCATCAAAGTACAGGTACGACCTTTGCCAATTTAGAGAATGAAAAAACCGCGCAGTTTGATGCAGGTTATCAATATGAACAGGGTGCATTTAAATCTTGGGCTTCAGTTTATGCAGGTTTGATCCAAGACTATATATTAGTGGCATATACTCCGACAGGTTCAATGGGGCGGTTGGAAGCCAAAAGCCGAAATGTCGATGCAACCATTGCGGGTGCTGAAGCAGGTGTGGCTTACCAGTTCACGGATCAAATTCAAGCGGACATCAGTGCCATGTATGCATGGGGTGAAAATACGACGGATCACACCGCTTTACCGCAAATTGCACCATTAGAAGGGCGTTTCAATCTACGCTATGTGCAAGAGAAATATAATCTCGGTTTGTTATGGCGTGTGGTGGCAGCACAAGATCGTACCAGCTATCGAGAAGGCAATATCATAGGATACGATTTAGAAGACAGCAAAGGTTTTGGAACTCTGTCTTTAAATGGGACTTATAATATCCAAAAAGATCTAGACCTTTCAGTCGGAATAGATAATGTGCTGAATAAAAACTATGCCGAGCATTTGAATAAACTTGGAAGTTCAGGCTTTGGTTATGCTGCAACAGAACAATTCAACAATATTGGACGTAATTATTGGGCGCGTATCAGTCTGAAGTTCTAAATATATTGTAATGATCGGAAACAGCCATTCTAGAAATAGAATGGCTGTTTTGGGTTCTAAGATAGAAATTGACTGAGAAAACAGCATTGTGAGTGGATATTCACCATAAAAAGTAGAAAGAAACAGCGATTTAAATAAAATATTTAAATATTATTTCGATATATTTTTATTTAAATGAATTAAAACAATATATTAAGTTTAATTTGTGCGAATGTGATGGTGCGGTTTATGGCGCTAGGTCGGAAGTAGGTAAATTTATTAAAAAATATTTTACATAAATAACAGTTACTTATGATTTTATAAGTTTGAAAAATAAACATGCAAAAATATTTATTGAGAAAAGGTGTTGCAAGGGATTAGAAATGCTGTAGAATGCACATCCATCGGCGGTGATGTTGATTAAAACTTGTTGAGAA
The DNA here is from genome assembly GCF_902505955.1 of Acinetobacter sp. 8I-beige. Classification (NCBI taxonomy): domain Bacteria; kingdom Pseudomonadati; phylum Pseudomonadota; class Gammaproteobacteria; order Moraxellales; family Moraxellaceae; genus Acinetobacter; species Acinetobacter sp. 8I-beige. Next base: position 168,411 of record NZ_LR732790.1, read on the forward strand.
ACAAGGATTTAGCCCAAGCGGTAGAATCTGAAAGTCTTGAATAAGTTTAAAAATAATTAACAAATGTGCTGGCGACAATAGCAAGAGTGAACCACCTGATCCCTTCCCGAACTCAGAAGTGAAACCTCTTAGCGCTGATGGTAGTGTGGAGTTATCCATGTGAGAGTAAGTCATCGCCAGCTCATTAATTCAAATCCCCCTCCGCTTATAGCTGAGGGGGATTTTTTTATGCACGAAAGGTTAAATAATAAAAAAATAAACGAATCAATCGTCTAATTGAGGTTTAGGATAGGTTTCTACATACTGATTTACTTATTTATCGATCATGACATTTAATCTATCTAACATTTTTATTTTTAGATTTTTAAAAATATTGAATAGTCGATCAAATGTTCATAGTTTGTTAGCAATATCTTTAAATGGAATAATGAGTATGTCTAATAAAATTCAATATCAACTGAAAAAACTTCCTTTAATCTCATGTGCGTTGTTGAGCTGTTTAGCTTTTGGGCAAGTACATGCTGTATCTAATGATCAGGTCAAACATCTGGTTGAGTCAGAAAAAAAGAATTATTTAAATACTCTAGAGGCTTTAGTCAATATTGAGTCGGGGAGTAAAGATCTTGTCGGCGTGAATAAGATCGCAAAATATGTCGCCGAACAATTAAAAACGACAGGTGCTGAGGTCAGTATTGTAGAAGCTAAAGATATATATCGTATGGATGATACGCCCCAACAGACTGGTCCAATGGTAAAAGCTGTTTTAAAGGGTAAAGGCAGCAGTAAAATTATGCTAATTGCTCATATGGATACGGTGTATTTAACTGGAATGTTGAAAGACCAACCTTTTAAAATGGAAGGAGATAAAGTTTTTGGCCTTGGAATTTTAGATGATAAACAGGGAGTTGCTGCGATTATTCATACGCTTGATCTTTTGAAAAAGATGAATTATCAAGATTATGGCACGATCACAGTCTTACTTAACTCCGATGAGGAGATCAGTTCGCCAGGTTCACGCAAACTGATTACTGAAACTGCACAAGACCAAGATGTAGTTTTGTCATTTGAAGGTGGTGGTAAAGATGGTAGTTTACGATTAGCCACCAGTGGGATTGGTGCAGCATATTTAGAGGTTCACGGGAAATCTGCACATGCAGGGGTTAAGCCTGAAGCAGGCATAAATGCACTGACAGAATTATCACATCAAATCTTACAGTTACAAGATTTATCGAATCCTAAAACAGGGTTGAAATTAAACTGGACTGTAGCGAGTGCAGGTAAAGTGCGTAACGTGATTCCAGACCTTGCGACTGCACAAGCAGATGTTCGTGCTTTGCAAGTTAAAGATTTTCAGCAAGTGGAACGTGTATTACAGGAAAGGATTAAACGTAAAAAGTTAGCTGATAGTGAAGTTAAGTTAAAGTTTGAAATGCGTCGCCCACCTTTAATGGCAAATCCACAGGCAAAAAAATTGGCTGAACAAGCACAGCTTATTTACAAAAATGATTTTAACTTACCAATGAAGGTCTTAGCTGAAGCAACAGGTGGTGGTACAGATGCCGCATTTGCTGGCTTAAATTCGAAAGCAGCGATTTTAGAAGGCATGGGCTTATCTGGTGATGGTGCACATTCGAATAATGCTGAATATATTCTGGTCGAAAGTATTGTGCCGCGTTTATATTTAGCGACAAAGTTGATTATGGACTTATCGACCGCTCAAAAATAATAAAGTTGGTATGAAAGAACTCAACTGATTTGAGTTTTTACATGATGAAAGATGGTGTTTATTTTTAGCAGCATCTTTCATGAATCTAAATATCAGAATCTTACAGGGAAATGGATGAGATCTTAAATAAAAACTATATAAAGTGAGGGATATTCTGAGAGATCGGCATAGCTATAGTTGATGTTAATTTTTCATTCTTTGCTGGATAATTTAGTGGAATCTGTTGGGTCTCGATGTATTGCTTGCTGTCCCAAGTGATTGGACCTTAGTCTTTATTCTTTAAGGAATGAAGGGCCAGCTTTTGTCTCTTCACTGTCAAATTGTTTCTTTTTAAATAAAAACTTCGAAATTACGTTTGCATAAAAAAATAAATGATAACGTGCTGTATATGATGCTTTTTTAACCAAGCAAGCTGAATGTAATTCATGGTAAAATGATCGGCTTTCATCTTTGATCTTTATTTGAGATCTTTCATCTGCCAGCCGAGAATTGCTAGCCATGTCTACTGCTTATACTATGCAGACCGCGCCTAAAGCGTTGTTTGATTACGACAAATATTGGGCGTCATGTTTTGAACCTGCGCCATTTTTGCCGATGTCGCGCGAGGAAATGGACCAACTCGGTTGGGATAGTTGTGACTTTATTTTAGTCTGTGGTGATGCCTATATCGACCATCCATCATTTTGTTCTGGCATTATTGGCCGTACGTTAGAAGCACAAGGTTTCCGTGTCGGGATTATTGCACAACCTGATTGGACGAATGTTGAAGCATTTCGCGTTTTGGGTAAGCCAAATATCGCTTGGGGTGTGACTGCTGGGAATATGGATTCGATGATCAACCGTTATACGGCTGATCGTAAAATCCGTTCTGATGATGCCTATTCGCCAGATAATTTACCCAATAAACGTCCAGACCGTGCAGCAACCGTATATTGCCAACGTGTACGTGAAGCATTTCCAGATGTACCTGTATTGTTGGGTGGAATTGAAGCGTCTTTACGTCGTATTGCACATTATGACTATTGGTCAGACAAAGTTCGTCGTTCAGTGTTGATGGATTCAAAAGCCGATCTTTTGATGTATGGTAATGGTGAGCGTTCAATTACTGAGGTGATGCATCGCTTAGCCAAAGGCGAAAAAATTCACGAAATTACCGATGTTCGCGGCACGGCATTTATCGTGAATAAATTAAACCGTCCATCTAAAGCCAAGTTTGTGGAAATCGCATCGAATGATGTGGATACCATTGGCCGTGTTGATCCGATCATCAATCCCTATGTGATGACTGAAGATTTAGATGGCTGTGAAATTGAAAAAGATAAGGGTAACTCTTTAACCCAATACCAAAATTTCCAAAAAGAAATTGTGACGAATCAAATTGTTCGTGAAGGGGATAAACTCGATCCTGATACACAAATTGTGCAGTTACAGCCGTCTTCAAAGGCAATTAAACATAAATTACCGCCGCGTGAGCTGGCTGTGATTCGTTTGCCTGCATTTGAAGCAGTGGCAGATGATCCCGTTTTATATGCCCATGCCAACCGTATCTTACACCTTGAAACCAATCCAGGAAATGCGCGTGCTTTGGTACAAAAGCATGGCGAGCGTGATGTTTGGTTAAATGCTCCACCGATTCCGTTAACGACGGAAGAAATGGACTATGTGTTTGATTTACCTTATGCACGTCTACCGCATCCTGTCTATGCTGATGCGCGTTTCCCTGCATTTGACATGATCAAATTTTCGGTCAACATTATGCGTGGCTGTTTTGGTGGCTGTACCTTCTGTTCGATTACAGAACATGAAGGACGCATCATTCAAAACCGTTCAGAAGAATCGATTTTACGTGAAGTTGAAAAGATTCGTGATACTGCACCGGGTTTTACCGGCATCATTTCTGACTTGGGTGGGCCTACAGCAAACATGTATCGTTTGCACTGTAAAGACCCTGAAATTGAAAAGAACTGTCGTAAACCATCGTGTGTTTATCCGGGTGTTTGTCAAAACTTACATACGGATCATGCACCTTTAACGCAGTTATATCGTAAAGCACGCGCCATTAAAGGCATCAAAAAGATTCTAATTGGCTCAGGTTTACGCTATGACTTGGCGGTACTAAACCCTGAATATGTCAAAGAATTGGTTCAGCATCACGTCGGTGGTTATTTAAAAATTGCGCCTGAACATACCGAAAAAGGTCCATTGTCTAAGATGATGAAACCGGGCATCGGGACCTATGATCGTTTCAAACAAATGTTTGATCGTTTCAGTAAGGAGGCAGGTAAAGAACAGTATCTGATTCCGTACTTTATTGCAGCGCATCCGGGTACGACTGAATATGACATGATGAATTTGGCGATTTGGTTGAAAAAGAATGGTTTCCGTGCCGATCAGGTACAGACTTTCTATCCATCACCAATGGCAACAGCGACCACGATGTATCACACCGGTAAAAACCCATTAGCAAAAGTGGCGCGATATACTGAAGATGTGGATATTGTGAAAGGTGAGAAGCGTCGTCGTCTGCATAAAGCATTCTTACGTTATCATGATCCAAACAACTGGCCATTATTACGTGAAGCTTTAAAAGAAATGGGTCGCCAAGACTTGATTGGTAACTCGAAACAGCATTTGATTCCAACCTATCAACCGCAAGGGACAGAAGGTCAGTATCAGTCTGCTCGGAAGAAAAACTCAACCGTGGATGGTGATTCGCAAAAACGTAATGGTGATAGCCGTAACCAACAAGCGAAAAATCAATCGCGTCCATCGAATACCAAAAAGCGTCCTGAGCGCGGTCAGATTTTAACGCAGCATACAGGTTTGCCACCGCGTGAAACAGGTGACGCCAAGAAGCCATTTGGACATTCAAAGTCAAAACCAAAGTCTAAGTCACGTGCTTAATGGCAATTGAATATAAAAAAGGATGCTACGGCATCCTTTTTTAGGATCAATCTTTTTTTTGCGTTAGAAAAATAGCTTAGTGATTGGCTTTTCTGCCATCCGTCGGGAAAATTGGGTCAATCCGAAGAATCATATTGCACGTGAATGAATCACTCTATTACAGTGTAGATAGGCTAAAGAGCCAAAATTTCATTCGGATTAAAACAAAACGTGTTACAACGAATGACATTGCAAAAAATTGTTTAGTTTTATCAGCGTTTGTTTGATTTTAGCTTTAGTTTTTTTATTGCGTGGTTTGGGTAAATGGTCAGTAGGTTATACTGATCGGATAAAAATCGGTGTGATACCGAAAATTATAATAAAGATGAAAAGGATACAAATATGACAACTTATATGGTAATTGGTAGCGTGTTGTTGATACTGGTCATGATTTTAGCGAGTAAAGCGTTGATCCCTAAGACCAAGCAGCAAGATAGTGCATTAAGACAACGTGCTATTTTTAGTATGCATGAACAACTGACTTATACTCGTTTGAAAGAAATTTTACCGCATCATACTGTGCTGGCACATGTATCTTATGATGCCTTACTCACTACAAAATTTTCGCGTACACGAAATAAATACCGCAATTTGGTGGCTGATTTTGTCATTGTGGATAGTGCACAACAAGTTTTGGCAGTGGTTGCTTTAGAAGATCCGCTTTCACTGAAACGTCCACAAAAGGCACAGTTTCAGGATGCGATCCTCGATATGGCTGGCTATAAAGTGATTCGTTATGAAGAAGTGCCTGACTATCATCAGTTACGTGAAGATTTTTATGGCGATCTCTATGCTTCGTCACGTTTGACTAAAGATACGCATGAGGCCAAAAAATATGATTACTATAATGCAGCACAAACTCGAAAATTACGTCTGATTGGCTAATTGAATCTCAGTACACATCATAAAAACATGAAAACTCATGTTTTTATGATGTGTGTATTTTATGCAGGTTTCACTGCAACAACGGTTAACTCTACCAATACTCGTGGATCATAAAGTTTAGCTTCAACACAGGTACGGGGTAATGCATCAATATCTGCAACCCAAGCATCCCATACTTCATTGAAAGCTGCATAGTCTTGTTCAATATTCTTCAAATAAATCGTTACCGATAAGATATGACTTTTATCTGTGCCTGCATCAGCTAAAAATTGGTCAATCATGTCGAATGTTTGTTGGGTTTGACCTTTAATATCGAGATCAAAGTCAGACGCCAGTTGACCTGCCAAATGAACGAGGTTACCAGCAATCGCAACTTCAGAAAAACGATTTGAGACATGCAAACGTTGAACCGTCATGATGTATGCATCCTGTGTTATGAGTATAAAAATAGAACATAATAATGTAGCTCAATAGCCTACCACAAACTGATGTATGACAGATGGCTACGATGTTGGCTTTCAATCAGGTACAGAATTTTACAGCGTGAAAGATCCTATCTATTGTTATAAGCGCATGCGAACAGAGGATGGATTCAATATCTCGACGTGGGAATTACAAAAGATGAAGGAACACGATTAATAGGTCAATCTTATGCGGGCTTTATAAAAGTATATTTTTAAATATTGGATTATTCTGATGCTAGAGCGCTGCTCTGCAATATAAGGGGGAATACCATGATAAATATCAGAGATGTCCTGTAATCTTCGGATTTGATCGTCACGCCAATCACAGGACGTATGCTAAAAGTAAAGGTAAGTTTTAGCATCTCAGCGGTTACATGGATAAATGCAGCGCGTCATTAGATTACTCTAAAAACACAGTTTGTGAATGCTAAATTGCATTATTTTTGTTCTTTTGGTTAAAAAGTGACTCATTGAGCATTCAGTCAGACCATAAAGAGAGCTGGGGTAAAGGCTCTTGAGTCGAAAGAGCATAGACCCCAACACCGATAAGACGAAATTGTTGATCCGGTGTGATTTGCATTTCTTTGAGTAAGATATCTAAGGTCATTTGCAGTTCAGTTTGATGCTTTAATGGCATTTTGAAGCTTTTACTGTGCTGTAGGGTTTGAAAGTTTTTCAGTTTCAGTTTGACGGTGACACCGCGGGCATACAGTTGCTTTTTCTCTAAGCTTTGCCAGACTTGTGCAATCAACTTGGGCCAAAATGGGAGACATTGTTCAAGGGTTAAGTCATCATCAAAAGTGGTTTCTTTTGAAATTTGCTGACGTTCTCTTTCCGCTTGTACAGGACGCTCATCAATCCCTTGTGCATATAGATAGAGCTGTTTTCCATACTTGCCAAAATGATGAATCAGGATATTTTCATCCACATGCTGTAAATCACCTAAAGTTTCAAGTTTGAGCGCATGTAATTTTTCTTGCATGACTTTACCCACTCCGGGGATTTTTTTAAGCGGCAAGTGCTGAATAAACTGCTGAACTTGTGAGGGTTTAATCACGCAGATACCATTGGGTTTATTCCAGTCCGAAGCAACTTTGGCTAGAAACTTATTCGGTGCAACACCCGCAGAGGCGGTCAGTCCTGTGCTCTGAAAAATATCAGCACGGATGCGTTCAGCAACTTCTGTGGCGCTGGCCAGTTGTTGTAAATTTTCCGTCACATCTAAATAAGCTTCATCTAAGGAAAGCGGTTCAATGAGTGTGGTATAACGCTCAAAAATTGTATGAATTTGCTCTGAGACTGCACGGTATTTAGAGAAATTAGGTTCAATTACTATCACTTGAGGGCAGCGTTTTTTGGCTTGAGTCATCGACATGGCAGAGCGGAGTCCGTAACTACGTGCAGGGTAGGATGCGGCTGCAATGACGGCACGAGGATGGTGTGAAGAAATCACCACAGGTAAATGCTTTAAGTCGGGACGATCAAGTAACTCCACCGAGGCATAGAAGGCATCCATGTCGATGTGAATGATTTTTCGCATGCTGAATTTTAATGTTGAAACCTAAGTCAGTATTGCACTATTCAGATCGATTGCGTAGTCCTCTATGCGGCATAAGCGACAGAATTTGACTTGGTATTTTTGTATTTGAACTTCAATGATGGGCTTGAAACTGCTTACTTGATCGGTAAGTTTTGTGGCAGTTGATAAAGCCCTTGGCGCTCTAAAAAGCTGATCCAATCTTGTTCTGAGCCGTGAAATACATTGAGATCCACCAAGGTTGGTATGCCTTTAATTTGACCTTGGCTGGTGTGTTGCCAAAAGGTCCATTTCGGATTGCCTTTGAGCTCAGGCTGGCCTTGATATTCACGAATCCAAAGGGGAGTTTGTTTAAATTCATCGACTAAAACAATATTATAAAATGCTTTAGAGGTATAAAAAATGGGTTGCAATCCATAGTGTTGATAGAGTTGGTCGTGCATGACCTGAATTTCTTTGAGCAGCTGTTCTCTGGTATAGGTGTTGATACAGGTGCTGTCATATTCCAAATCAATCACAGGTGGCAAACTATCGGTTTTCTTCGGTACAGTTTCGATAAAGTTCTGCGCCTGAATCTGGCCATCACGGCATAAACGATAAAAATGATAAGCCCCGACTAAAAAGCCTTGTTCACGAGCTTTGAGCCAATTGTCCTGAAATTTACGGTCTTTGAAATCGCCCCCTTCGGTGGCTTTTAAATAGACGAATTTAAACTCTTGGGGAGAAATCGATTGCCATTGGATGTCGCCCTGATGATGAGACACATCAAAGCCTTTTACCGGATACTCTTGGGCAGATGCGACATTGTTCTGCAAGAAAAAATAGGTGATCCCCAGTCCGACACATAGCATCACTACACAGGCAAGTATGTAATAGGGATATGAGGTTTTTGACGGCGTGGAAACTTTTTTTCTAGCGGACATGCTTTTGCAGGTATTGGTTTTTAGCTCATCATCATAGCTCGAATTTGCGGAACTGACCATGATGATTATGGTCAGTGAATGGCGGCACTTTGTATCTGTTATTCATCCACGGTATCTTTGGGGATGTGCCAGAAAATGGCCGCGGTAATCAGGTTAATACAGCCTAAAACAATTAAGGTGTTATGGAATGCCATGACGATGTGATCTGTGCCCAAATATGCCGTAAAGACATTGACCAAAGTACCTGCTAGAGCCACACCAATGCTCATCGACACCATCATGATCATCGACAAGAAACTGTTGCCACTGCTGGCATCTTGTTGCGGTAAATCTTTCAGCGTGAGGGTATTCATAGACACAAATTGCAGGGAGTTCAGCATGCCAAAAACAAAGAAATGCAGTGCGCGCAGCCAGGTTGGGGTGTCTGCGGTATTGAGGGCAAAACTGGCGATACATGCGCCGACCAACAAGGTGTTAACCAAAAGCACATGGCGATAACCAAAGCGCTGAATCAAGTGACGAATGATGGGTTTAGATGCCAGTGAACCCAACACTGTCGGAATCATCAAAAGCCCCGTCACAAAGGGTTCAAAACCGAAAGCCACTTGTAACATGAGTGGCATCAAAAAGGGCATAGCATTGCCACCGAGGCGAGCAAAGAAGTTACCTAAAATACCCACGGCATAAATGCGGTTACGAAACAGTTTGCTGCGAAATAGCGCATTTTGATGGGTATGTGCATGATAGGCATACCAAAGCGCAGTCACCAAGCTCAGCACAATCAGCCCCATACTCCACCATAAAGTCAGGTGCGGACTGGCAAAATTTTCAATCCCTAGAGATAGTCCTGCCATGGTGATCACCAACAGGATAAAACCCCAAAAGTCAAAACGCGGTACATTCTGCTCAGTGACATTCGGCATGGCTTTAAAGCTAATCAGGACACCTAACAGCCCCATGGGGAGGTTAATCAGGAAAATCCAATGCCATGTACTGACTTCGACCAACCAGCCCCCGAGTGTTGGACCAATCAGAGGGCCAATCAGTCCCGCGAGACTCATTAAACTCATGGCCGATAAGAACTGCGTCCGCGGAATGACTTTGAGCATGGCTAAACGGCCAACAGGGAGCAATAATGCACCACCGATGCCTTGTAATACGCGATAGAACAATAACTCATTTAAGCTTTCAGAAAAGCCACAGCCCAGCGAGGCAAGGGTAAAAATGATAATGGCACTGAAATAGGTATTGCGCACTCCAAAACGGTCGGCGAGCCAGCCACTCAAGGGAATACAGGCAGCAACGGCAAGCACATAGGCCACTACCACGCTATGCATTTGCAGCGGGTCTTCATTCAGACTGGCTGCCATAGCCGGTAGAGCGGTATTCACAATGGTGGTATCTAAGCCTTGCATAAAAAAGCCAATCGAAACCAGAAGTACCAAAAGACGGTACTCAGGAGCGAGTGCTTGATGGGTCGGCGTTTGGTTCATAGATACAACAAAGTGAAATTTTTAAACAGTTTAGCTTAATTTAAGTTGGACTGTTGTTGCGAATGTGCATTTATCACATGCCATCAAATTGACATCTCCACGTCATGTGTTTGCAACGCGTGCGTCATACATTGGTCAAATTTGAACCGATATTTAGATCATGATGAATAAAACATATAGTGCTGTCTTTTTAGCATGCATGGGGTTGGGCTTAGCAGGATGCAATCACAGTGATGATAAGCAAACCATCACACCACCACCTGTGGTAGAGGAAGCCACGCCGAATAGTATCGAACTGGTTCATCTTGCAAATTATGAGTCGGGGATATTTGGACAAAGTGCAGCTGAAATCCCTGCCTATGATGCTGCGAGTAAGCGTCTGTTCGTGGTGAATGCACAAAAAGGCATGGTCGATGTTTTAGATTTCTCCCAACCAGCGCAACCGACATATATCCAATCTTTGGAGGCCAAAACTTATTTAGCTAATTCCGAAGTGAATAGTGTCGCGGTGCATAATGGCATCGTCGCGCTTGCGGTTCAGGCTGAGGATAAAACCCAAACCGGTATTGTGGCTTTTTTTAAAGCACAGGATCTCTCTTTTATCAGCCAAGTCAACGTGGGAGCTTTGCCAGATATGTTGACCTTCACGCCTGATGGTCGAAAAGTACTGGTAGCGAATGAAGCGGAACCGAATGAAGGGTATCAAGTCGATCCCGAAGGTTCGGTCAGTATTATTGATATTTCAGATATTCAAAAACCAACAGCAACTATTGCGGGTTTCCACGCATGGAATGACCGTAAACAAGACTTATTAGATGCAGGCATTCGTATTTTTGGCCCAGACATCAGTCAATACCCAAATGTAGCGACCGCAGGTATTCAAACGACCACCGTTGCACAAGACCTAGAGCCTGAGTACATCGCAGTCAGTGCTGATGGTAAAAAAGCATGGGTCAGTTTGCAGGAAAATAATGCCATTGGGGTTTTAGACCTAGCAAAAAATCAATTTGTTGATCTTTTCCCGATGGGCTACAAGGACCATAGTTTGCCTGAAAATGCCTTGGATGGAAGTGACCGTGACTGTGCTATTGGTCAAGACTCTTTGGGGCGTAGTATTACAGAATGTGCAAAAGATGCCGGCATGATTAATATCCGCTCTTGGCCGGGTCTATATGGCATGTATATGCCCGATGCCATTGCTCAATATCAAGCCAACGGCAAAACCTATTTGGTCACGGCCAATGAGGGGGATGCCCGTGAATGGCTAAGGGATGAAGCCAAATACTTTGAAGGCGGGGACTTAAATGCTGGTTATGCTGAAGAGATACGCATCAAACATTTGTTTAAAAAAGCAGGTTTTGACGCCAAAGGTGATTATGCCGCGCATTTACGTCAGCTTGCACCGGGCGTGAAAGGGGCAAAATTAAACCCCGAGGTGTTTAAACCTTGTCAAATGGCTGACGCAACAGAAGTCTGCGCGGATAATTTAATTAAAGATTCACAAATTGGACGTTTGACCATTAGCTGGACGCAAGGTTATCAAAAAGATACACTGACAGGGCTACCGAAGCTAGATGAAAATGGTCGTCTGACTTATGACAAATTATATGCCTATGGTGGCCGTTCGGTAAGTATTGTCGACCCTGAAACCAAGCAGATTGTATGGGACTCGGGGAGTGAGTTTGAGCGAAAAATTGCGGAGTTGTTTCCAAATCAATTTAATAGCAATCATGAAGCATTTAAATTTGATGACCGTAGTGACAATAAAGGCCCTGAACCTGAAGGCGTGACGTTGGGTAAAATTGGTGAAAAGACCTTTGCCTTTATTGGACTTGAGCGTGCTAGTGGCATCATGGTGTATGACATTAGCAACCCGAATCAGGCTAAATTTGTTCAGTATCTGAACCATCGCAATACCAATGAAACAGAAGTCACGAAGCAAGGTGACTTAGGCCCAGAAGGTTTGATTTTCATCGCGGCGAAGAATTCACCAAATGGTCACCCGCTGTTGGTGGTGGGAAATGAAGTCAGTGGTAGTACAGCGGTTTATGAAGTCAAACTCAATTAAAAAACTGAGTTTTGACTTTGAAAAAAGAGCACTACGGTGCTCTTTTTTTATGGCGCTACAAAAAATATATGACAGGGATGTCATGAAAATGAAATAAAACCGTCATAATCTTTGGCAAACGTCCAAGGGCACTGTCTTGGAATAAATTATTCAAAAGGTTGGTTTTATGACAATCGAAATTTTGATGGTGATAGGCTTCTGTTTAGCCGCTTATTCTATCGTCGGAAATGATGTGCCACAGACATTAGGTACGTTTATTTCATCCAATGCACATCGTCCATGGTGGGTGCTTTGGCTCTTTATCAGTACCATTTTGGTGGTGGTGTTGATTTATGGTTGGTATGCATCCGGTGTGGGAGATGCATCATATGGCCGTTTAGAAACGATCCCTTTTCCTGAGGGTGGGGTCACGTGGCTATATATTGTGCCACCGATTTTACTGTTATTTTTAACCAAATACGGAATTCCCGTCAGTACCACTTTCTTGGTTTTAACCATTTTCTCGCCTGCAAGTTTAGGCTCGATGATGGTGAAATCGATGATGGGCTACGCGGTGGCCTTTGTGGTTGCGATTATTGTCTATCGTTTTGTGATGCGCCAAGTCGCGAAGTATTTTGCGAAAACTCGTAACCAAGAACCGTCGCATATTTGGATCGGACTACAGTGGGTCTCTACGGCTTTTCTGTGGAGTCAGTGGCTGATTCAAGATTTGGCCAATATTTTCGTCTATGTACCCCGTCAAGTGCCGTTTTCATTTTTACTGTTTGCCATCACGGTCTTTGTGGTGTTGTTGGCGGTGATTTTGTACCAACGCGGTGGTGCGATTCAGAAGATTGTCGATACCAAAACAGGTGTCACTGATATTCGTGCAGCGACTATTATTGACTTTATGTATGCCCTGATTTTGTTGGTCTTCAAAGAGTGGAGCAATATTCCAATGAGTACCACATGGGTATTCTTAGGTTTACTTGCAGGTCGTGAGTTTGCAATGTCGATGATTTTTGATGAAGTGAACAAACACCGCACTTCGCGTAACGTCAGTAAAGATGCGATGAAATTGATGTTTGGTTTAGCCATGTCCGTGATTCTGGCGACCACACTGCCGTGGTTCTATAACTTTGTTACTCATTATGGGCAATAACCGCACATGTTAAAAAAGCGAGCTCTAGGCTCGCTTTTTTATGGCATTAAGAACAGGGTTTAAATGGCAAAGTGTGCTGGACTGCCGAGGTTGGCAATGGCTGAATAAATCTGTTCAGCATGGTTGCACACAATCAGTTTTGCGCGGTGCTGTGGCGGTAGAAAACCTTCTTCTACTGCATGATCCAACTGGGTAATCAGTGCGTCATAGAAACCATTGACGTTATAAATCATCATCGGTTTTTGATGTTGGTTCAGTTGTCCCCAGGTTGCCACTTCTAAAATTTCTTCAAAAGTGCCTAAACCACCAGGTAGTGCGACAAAGGCACTTGCACGTTCGGCCATTAAGGCTTTGCGCTCATGCATGGTTTGTACAACATGTAATTCGGTCAGTTGGTGATGCGCAATTTCATAATCCAGCATAAATTCTGGAATGACGCCGACTGCTTCACCGCCGTGGCTAATCATGGCATCGGCCACTTGTCCCATGAGGCCAATGCTGGCCCCCCCATAAACCAGACCAAAACCCTGTTTAGCTAAGCCTTGTGCCAGTGCAATCGCTTTTTCTTGATAAATCGGTTTATTGCCTGAACGAGAACCGCAATAAAGTGCGATCAGAGGTTGAGTGGTTTGAACGTTTACTTCAGTGTTGAGAGAGGATATTTTTAATTCACTATTCATGGCGTATGTTTTTACCTTTTGCTTTATCTACTTTTTCTCTCTTAGTTTAAGCAAGAAATGTGACGGCAAGCTGTATTTAATCTAACAATCGGGTAATAATTTGTTAAATCTTTTAAAACAGTGCACTTTTGAAAAAAAGATGAATTTCATGTAGATCTTGCCTATACTTATTTCCTGTTTTACAACACAAGAACGAACATGGGTAGTGGTAGTTGTCGCTCAAGACATCTTCAGTTTTCCGAAAAAAAATTACAGCCATTGGTGCTGAATCTTCCTTTTCATCCGCTTAAGTTGCGTTATGCGCCATATATTTCCCTTCGACAGGAGCAGATCACATGATATTTGAATGGATGTCTGATCCTTCTGCGTGGGTGGGGTTACTCACTTTAGTGGTGCTGGAAATTGTGCTGGGGATTGATAACTTGGTTTTTATTGCGATTTTGGCGGAGAAACTTCCACCAGAACAACGCAATACGGCTCGAGTTGTTGGTTTGATCCTTGCACTTTTAATGCGTTTAGTGCTGTTGGCCTCAATTGCTTGGGTGGTGACACTGACCGAGCCGCTGTTCCATATCTTCGATCATCCTTTCTCAGGACGGGATTTGATTCTTCTGTTTGGTGGGGTGTTCTTACTGTTTAAAGGCACCATGGAACTGCATGAACGCATTGACGCCAAAGTGGTTCAGAAAGAAGAAAGTCCAGCCAATGCTGTGTTTTGGATGGTGATCGTTCAGATTGTGGTTTTGGATGCTGTGTTTTCCTTAGACTCGGTGATTACCGCAGTCGGTATGGTTAAACATCTGTCTGTGATGATGATTGCGGTGATTATCGCCGTGGGCATTATGTTGTGGGCATCGAAAGCCTTGATGGAATTTGTCAACAAACATCCGACCGTAGTGATTTTGTGTCTCGGCTTCTTGATGATGATCGGTTTCTCATTGATTGTAGAAGGCTTTGGTTTCCATATTCCAAAAGGTTACTTATATGCCGCGATTGGTTTCTCGGTGATTGTTGAATTCATCAACCAAACCATGCGCCGTAATCAAGAAAAAATGGTCACCACTACAGACCTTCGCTATAAAACTGCATCTGCAGTGCTGCGAATGTTGGGCGGTAAAAGTAGTGATCATGCCTCTGAGCCTGAAGATGTACTGGCAACTCGCGCCTATGCGGATGAAGTGTTTGATCCTGAAAATGGGGTCTATCATAGTGTCTTGGTGCAAGGGGTGCTGGGTTTGTCTGAACGCCCAGTGAAGTCCGTGATGACCCCACGTCCAGAGTTGGAGTGGATTGATTTAGAGGATGAAGAAGCTTCAATCAAATCACAACTACTCAGTATTACGCATTCGCGTTTAATCGTGGCACGGGGCGAGTTAGACAACATCGCAGGTGTGGTGCTGACCCATAAAGTTTTGAATGAATATATTGAAACGGGTGTACTCGATTTTGATAAACATTTACGTGAGCCTGTGATTGTGCATGAAAATGCGCAAGTCCTGATGGTGATGGAACAACTGCGTCAAGCACCGTTGCAAATGGCTTTGGTCTTGAACGAGTACGGCTCGATTGAAGGGATTGCCACGCCGATTGACGTATTAGAAGCGATTGCAGGGGAGTTCCCCGATGAAGATGCTGAAGACAATGTGGCTGAAAGTTTAGAAGATGGCAGCTTGATGCTGGATGGCTCTACTGATATTCGTCATGTCTCGTTATTGTTGGATCGTGATTTGGTCGATGAGTCCGATCAGTACTCAACCTTGTCAGGCTATATCCTCTTTCATTTAGGTCGTTTACCCGAAAATGGCTCTAGCCTTGAAGCAGATGGTTGTATTTTTGAAGTGGTGACGATGGATGGGCACAAAATTGAAAAAGTGCATGTGATTCCAAAGTCAGATCTGCACAAGGAATCATCTTAAAACAAACCGTAATCTGGTTTGAACAGGTTAAAATAGCTCGCAATGTCGAGCTATTTTTTATGGAAAAATCATGAGTAATGTTGAGTGTCCGTGTGGACAGGGTGAATATGAACAGTGCTGTCAGCCTTTGCACTTGGGACAAAGTCGTGCGCAGAGCGCTACTCAACTTATGCGCTCACGTTATAGTGCTTTTGCCAAACAGCAAATTGATTACATTGTGCAAACCACAGCGTTGGGACAGCAACAGGTTCTAGATGTTGCAGCAATTGCGGAGTGGAGTCGAAGCAACCAATGGGTGAAGTTAGGCGTCGTGCAGGCCAATGAAAAACTCGATAAAAACCATGCCATGGTCGAGTTCAAAGCCCATTATCATGATGGCAAATCGCCACAGATACATCATGAAATTTCACATTTTGTGAAACATGCCGAGGCATGGTATTTTTTAGATCCAACCACTGAAATGCAAATCACCATGAAACAAGCGTGCATCTGCGGTTCAGAGAAAAAATTTAAACAATGTTGTGCACAATTTTTATAATTTTAAGCAAATTTGGCTTAGAATAGCGCGCATCAATTAGCCTATATGGAATCCAGGCGATGTTACTCACTATTATTTATATTATAGCGATCACAGCAGAGGCAATGACAGGTGCACTGTCGGCGGGTCGGCGTAGTATGGATTGGTTTGGTGTGGTGATTATTGCCTGTGTCACAGCACTGGGTGGCGGTTCTGTCCGCGATGTGTTGTTGGGACATTATCCGTTGACTTGGGTCAAGCATCCTGAATATCTGATGCTGACGTGTTTTGCCGCTTTTATGACGATTTTGATTGCTAAGTGGATGCGCCATTTACGTAATATCTTCTTGGTCCTCGATGCTTTGGGCCTGATCGGTTTTACCATCATTGGCTGTCAAATTGCCTTAGAAATGGGACATGGTTTTGTGGTGTCTGCGGTTGCAGGAGTTCTGACAGGGGTCTCAGGCGGTATCTTACGTGATATTTTGTGTAATGACGTCCCTTTGGTGTTCCGCCGTGAGCTGTATGCCAGTATTTCTTTTGTCGCGGTGATTTTCTATTGGGGCTGCATTCAGCTCGGTTTATCACTTGAGCTGACCGTGATTTCGACTTTGATCTTTGGTTTTAGCTTACGTCTAATCGCGATTTACTTTGGCTTAGAAATGCCAAAATTCATTTATCAAGATGATGATGAACAATCTGCTTCGTCGAAAGATGCGAGCTAAAATAGCAGTGATTTGACTGCCTTGTTTGTATAAAAAAAGCACATAATGATAAAGCCTGTTGAGAAAGCAGCCCGCTATCTTTTTCCCGCTTTAGAGGCCGAGCTATGGATTTAGTTTCTCGCATACAACGTTTACCGGTCAGTAAATTTCACTACACCTTGTTGTGGGTCATTGGCTTGGGCTGGATGTTCGATGCCATGGACACAGGGCTGATTTCTTTTATTTTGGCAAAAATGGCCGAAGACTGGCACATGAGCCCAACCGAAAAAGGTTGGGTGGTCTCCATTGGCTTTGTCGGAATGGCGATTGGTGCAGTGTGTTCAGGGGGCTTGGCCGACCGCATCGGACGTAAAACAGTTTTTGCCGCGACCCTAGTGATTTACAGTTTAGCGACGGCAGCCTGTGCCTTTGCCCCGAACTTAACGTGGTTATTGGTGTTTCGTTTTATTGTGGGTTTAGGCTTAGGTGGACAGTTGCCAGTAGCGGTGACCTTGGTTAGTGAATACATTCCTGCGCAGGTGCGTGGGCGTTTTATCGTGCTGCTAGAAAGTTTTTGGGGCTTAGGTTGGCTTTGCGCTGCATTGGTGGCGTATTTTGTGATTCCAAAATTTGACTGGCATATGGCCTTCTTAATCGGTGGAATTCCTGCACTGTACGCCATTGTGATTTGGTTCAAAGTGCCTGAGTCAATTCCTTATCTCATTAACCGAGGTCGTATTGTGGAAGCGCATGCTTTGGTGCAGCAGATTGAACGTCAATGCGGTGTGGAAGTGATCGAGCATATCGTTGTTAAACCGGTGGCAGAGAAAAAGACCGTGTCTTTTACCCAGCTCTGGTCGGGGGCATTTGCGCGTAGAACCTTGATGTTATGGTTGATTTGGTTTGGTATTGTCTACTCGTATTATGGCATTTTTACATGGTTACCGAGTTTGCTGGTGAAGCAGGGGTATAGCATTGTTCAGTCTTTTGAATATGTCTTGGTGATGATTTTGGCACAGCTGCCAGGCTATGTGGCCGCAGCATGGCTGGTCGAAAAGCTGGGACGTAAAGCAACCTTGGCTGGTTTTATTGGCATGTGTGCAGTTTCCGCGTATTTCTTTGGTCAAGCTGACACTGTGAGCATGATCATGTTCTGGGGTTGTTTGATGTCATTCTTTAACCTCGGTGCATGGGGCGTCTTGTATACCTATACCCCAGAGCAATATCCAACCAATATCCGGGCTTTTGGTTCGGGTTGGGCATCAGCCATTGGTCGTATGGGCGGCATTGTCGCACCGATGGTGGTGACACATATGATGGTACAGAGTAATGGATTTAGTGCGATTTTCATGATGTTTACCGCAGTGTTGCTTGCGGTTGCAGCGGTAATTTTGATTTTGGGTGAAGAGACCAAAGGCAAAACATTGGAAGAAATTGGACTGTAATTTAGTCCGCGCTGAAGATTGAGAGTCAGATGTGCTGAGACTCTCAGTCTTCAATACACTTCAACATAAAATCTAGATGATAGATTTGAAAATAACCGATAACAAGATCCAACTCAGCAATAAAAAATTCAATCTGCTCGGCCAAAATGTGGCTTCTCAACGTTGCATTTTGATAAAAGTTAGCCCCGTGTATGATGAGGCTATTTAAAATAGCTGCGACTTGATTGATGTGATCTACCCAATTGGTTGTGTCGCATTTTGGGCGCGGATGCCCCGATTTTTTTGTCGATCGTATCGATCAAGTTGAGAAGACTGAAGTTGCTTAACCATTTTCATTGATGAGCAGAGATGAACACAGGAACTGAACTTCAAAATAATTAGTTGCTCATTTTAAAAAAAATGGATAATTTTACGACACTAGGAACATCTAAAGACGCAATTTGTCGTAGTGGTGTACGCTTTCACTTGTATAGGCAGAGCCTGCGACATAGCATAAGAACTTAAACAAAAAACGATTAATTAGGATGACAGGTTGTTATGACGAACCTTGCGCATCAAGCGACAGAAAACCGTTCCGTAGCAGAATTTACTGAACAAGCATATCTCAATTACGCCATGTACGTGATCATGGATCGTGCCTTACCGCATATCAGCGATGGTTTAAAACCTGTACAACGCCGTATTGTGTATGCCATGAGTGAATTGGGGCTGAAACACAGTGGTAAACCCAAAAAATCTGCGCGTACCGTTGGCGATGTACTCGGTAAGTATCACCCGCATGGTGATTCGGCCTGCTATGAAGCGATGGTGCTGATGGCGCAGCCTTTTAGTTATCGTTATCCATTTATTGAAGGTCAAGGTAACTGGGGTTCTCCCGATGATCCGAAATCATTCGCGGCGATGCGTTATACCGAAGCCAAATTATCTCAGTATAGTGAAGTGCTTTTGTCTGAACTGGGACAGGGGACTTGTGACTGGCAGGACAACTTTGATGGTTCGATGAAAGAGCCAGTGACTTTACCTGCACGTATTCCGAATATATTGTTAAATGGCACCACAGGCATTGCGGTTGGTATGGCTACGGACATTCCACCACACAACCTGCGTGAAGTCGTGAAAGGTACCATTGCCTTAATTCGCAATCCAAATTTAAGCGACGAAAAAGTCGCAGAATATATTCCTGCACCCGATTTGCCGACCAAAGCAGAAATTATTACGCCGCCTGAAGAGTTATTAAAAATACAAAGTACAGGTCGGGGCAGTTACCGTATGCGTTCGGTGTATCGCATCGAAAAAAATGAAATTGTGATCACGGACTTGCCTTATCAAGTGTCAGGCTCGAAAGTTATTTCGCAAATTGCAGATCAAATGCAGGCGAAAAAACTGCCTTTGGTGAGCGATGTGCGTGATGAATCGGATCATCAAAATCCAACCCGTTTGGTAATTGTACTGCGCTCAAATCGGATTGATGCTGAAGCGGTGATGAGTCACCTTTTTGCCACCACTGACCTTGAGTCGAGCTATCGGGTCAATATGAACATGATTGGCGCGGATGGCCGTCCACAAGTGAAATCGATTCGTCGTATTTTGCTGGAGTGGATTGAAATTCGAAAGGAAACCGTCACCCGTCGTCTGCAATATCACCTGAATAAAATTGAAAAACGCTTACATATTTTGGGCGGTTTGATTATTGCCTATTTAAATATTGATGAAGTGATTCGTATTATTCGTGAAGAAGAACAGCCCAAAGCGGAGTTGATGTCACGTTTTAATATTGATGATATTCAGGCTGAAGCCATTTTAGAACTCAAGTTACGTCATTTGGCTCGACTTGAAGAAATGGAAATGCGCCGTGAGCAAGAAGAGTTAGAAGCCAAAGCTGCACTGATTCGTGAACAGTTGGCCAATCCAGAGTCTTTAAAAGCTTTGATCATCAATGAACTCAAAGATGATGCGAAAAAATACGGCGATGACCGTCGTTCACCAATCGTGCATCGTGCAGAAGCGACGGCGATGAGTGAGCAAGACTTCATGCCTGCTGATCCTGTGACTGTGGTGTTGTCTGAAGCGGGGTGGATTCGCTCAGCCAAAGGTCATGAAGTTGATGCCGAAAACCTGAACTTCCGTGCAGGCGATCAATACCTCAGTCATGCGCAAGGCAAATCTAATCAGCGCGTGTATGTGCTGGATGAGTCAGGGCGTAGTTATGCACTAGCCATTAATAGCCTACCTTCCGCGCGTGGTCTGGGCGAACCGTTGAGTTCAAAATTGTCTCCAGCCAGTGGCGTTGGTTTTAAACAAGTCTTCATTGCTGATGATGAAGCCAAAGTCGTGGCGCTGAGTAGCAAAGGGTATGGTTTTAAAACACAGGCAAAACAGTTAGATACCAATGCAAAAGCAGGGAAAGCCTTCTTAACTTTACCTGAAAAAGCCACAGTCATGCCGTTAACCAGTGTTGATCAAGCCACCCATTTGGCCTTATTGACCTCAACGGGTCGTTTGTTGATTTTAGAGTTGTCAGAGTTACCTATTTTGAATAAAGGTAAAGGTAATAAATTGATACAACTTGAAGAGAAAGATCAAATTGTATTCATGACAAGATTAACGCTAGATGAAATACTGCAAGTCGTTGCAGGACAGCAGCAATTAAAATTGAAGGGTGATGACTTGCAAAAATACATAGGCAAAAGAGCATCAAAAGGGCAGTTATTACCACGTGGTTATCAAAAAGCAAATAAACTGTTAGTTCAGAGATAAAACTAGCATCCATTGATCAAAATACGTTATATATGGTATGTATGCGGGAAATGGATGCAGTATTAAGCAACAGAAGTTAAATAAAGAGCGCTTAATATTGAGAACAATAGTTGAAATTTAAGGATTACTGATAGGAGAATCGGGCGATATGGAAAAAATTTGGTTCGCAGAATACCAAAAAACGGGGATTCCAGAGACTGTAGAATTGCCACCAGAAAACACGTCATTAGTAGATGTTTTTGAACGAAATTTCCAAAAATTTGGCTCTCGTGATGCTTTTATCTTTATGGATAAAGTGCTCACTTTTAATGAGTTAGAAGAAGCAAGCCGTAAATTTGCAACGTATTTACAAAGTTTGGGTCTAGCAAAAGGCTCACGTGTCGCTGTAATGATGCCGAACGTTCTTCAGTATCCTATTGTTGCTTTGGGTGTATTCCGTGCAGGTTTAGTACTGGTTAACGTCAATCCACTGTATACCGCGCGCGAACTTGAACATCAGTTAAATGACTCGGGTTCAGAAGTTTTGGTGATCATCGAAAACTTTGCCTCTGTTTATCAAGCGATTAATGGTAAAACGCCAGTTAAACATGTCGTGATTGCCTCTGTAGGTGACATGTTAGGTGCATTAAAAGGCACACTGGTGAACTTTGTATTACGTTCAGTGCGTAAGCAAATTCCAGCATGGAATATTCCTGGCCATATTCGCTTTAACGCAGCGATGTCGAAAGTCAGCGCGAGCAATTATAAGCGTCCGAACTTAACGTTAAGTGACACAGCCGTGCTTCAGTACACGGGCGGCACTACAGGGGTATCTAAAGGTGCAGAACTGACACATCGCAATCTTGTGGCGAACATGTTGCAGTGTGATGGTATTTTCCAAAGTAAATTTGGTGCACAAGACGGTCAGCCTGATGACCGCATTTTCTGTGCATTACCGCTATATCATATTTTTGCGTTCATGGTTTGTGCGATGTACGGTATGTACAAAGGCCAAGCCAACGTTTTGATTCCAAACCCGCGTGACTTACCTGCGGTGATGAAAGAGTTACGTAAATACCAACCATCATTCTTCCCAGCAGTGAATACGCTATTCAATGCTTTAGTGAACAATGAAGAGTTTAAGCAACTCGACCACAGCAAATTGAAAATGGCGATGGGCGGTGGTATGGCTGTCCTTCCTTCTACCGCAGAAGCGTGGAAGCGAATTACGGGAACCAACATCATTGAAGGTTATGGTCTATCTGAAACTTCACCTGTGGCAACGGCAAATCCGCCAGCGTCAGAAGAGTTCAGTGGCACAATTGGTATTCCATTGCCATTAACTGAAGTTGCAATTTTGGATGATGATGGTAAGGAAGTTGCACTGGGTGAACAGGGTGAGATTTCAATCCGTGGTCCACAAGTGATGCGTGGCTATTGGAACCGTGCAGATGAAACAGCTAAAGTGATGACTGAAGATGGTTTCTTCCGTACGGGTGACATTGGTGTCATGGACGCTCGTGGTTATATTAAAATCGTAGACCGTAAAAAAGACATGATTTTGGTGTCAGGCTTTAACGTTTATCCTTCAGAAATTGAAGAAGTGGTTTCAAAGCATCCTAAAGTGCTGGAAGTAGCTGCCATTGGTGTACCTGATGAAAAATCAGGTGAAGTACCAAAACTGTTTGTGGTGAAGAAAGATCCATCTTTAACTACAGAAGAAGTCTTGGCCTTTGCGAAAGAGAACTTAACGGGCTACAAACGTCCGCGTTATGTTGAATTCTTGGATGAGTTACCGAAATCAAACGTAGGTAAAATCCTACGTAAAGATTTACGTAAAACAGCTTAAGTTCAAATAAAAAAAGCGCCGTCAGGCGCTTTTTTTATGTTCAAATTTAATTTTTCATTAACCAGCGATCAATATAGGGACGGCCAATACCCAAGATGCCAACAAAGGTCAGCATCGTACCGCACTGACGACTAAAGGCTGGGAAAGCAAAACTACCGAAGCTCAGGACATTATCGATCAGACAATAGACGGTCACTACAAGCAACCAAGACCATAGGTTTTGACGTTTAATCCCAACCATCCAAAATGCAATGATCAGCATGACCAGTGTGCCAAGAGTCGAACCAATATTCATATTGGCACAAATGACTGCCAATAAAAATGCAGTAACGGGAAGCACAATCTTTAAAACACGATCCACTTGGCGTTGATGTTGACGCTGAATTTCGAGCACGTCGAACATTTCTTTTTGATCAGGGCTAGCCATGCTGGAGTCTCATCGGCAAATTATAAAAACACTATAATTTAACCAAATTTATCCTCGGAATGCCATGCTATGATAGCCTTCAAAATGATCTTGATGAGAAAAAACCAATGCAAAGCATTAGCGGGATTATTTATCTCATTTTAATTGCTTGTTTATTACCGTACGTATTTACAATCATTGCTAAAAAAGCAGCAGGATTTCGCGCCAAAGATAATCAACATCCGCGTGAATTTCTCGCCAAGACGACTGGTCTGGCAGCACGTGCTAATGCAGCACAACAAAATAGCTTTGAGAGTTTACCGTTATTTATTGCAGCCATCTTAATGGCTGAATATATGGTGATTCCGCAAGTGGTCACCATGACGTTTGGTATTGCCTACCTTGTCTTTCGTGTGCTGTATGGGATTTGCTATTTAGCCAACTGGTCGACACTCCGTACGATCGTTTGGCTCTTGTCACTATTGTGTCCTATTTGTTTATTATTGTTGGTCATTCGACTGACGATGGGCTAAGCGCGAAACATACATATTTTCACCCAGTGGATGTATAATCGCAGAAATATTTTTTTCTCAAAAACCGTTATAATCGATGCGGTTTTTAAAAGATTTAACTTGTTAAAGAGTGATGTTATGAGCTACAGCAATATCCCTGCGGGTAAAGATGCACCGAACGATATCTACGTGATCATCGAAATTCCTGCAAATGCAGCACCAATCAAATATGAAATTGATAAAGATTCGGATGCACTTTTTGTAGATCGTTTCATGGGTACAGCAATGTTCTACCCAGCGAACTATGGTTATGTACCAAACACCTTGTCTGAAGATGGTGATCCATTAGATGTACTTGTTGTAACGCCACATCCAGTTGAACCAGGTTCAGTAATTCGTTGCCGCCCTGTGGGTAAATTGAACATGGAAGATGACGGTGGTATCGATGCGAAATTGATCGCAGTTCCACACGACAAATTAACACCAATTTATAAAGATATTAAAGAGTATACGGATCTTCCTCCGTTACTGATCCAACAAGTTGAACATTTCTTCGCGCACTATAAAGACTTAGAGCCAGGGAAGTGGGTTAAATTAACAGGTTGGGAAGGTTCTGAAGTTGCTAAGCAAGAAGTGCTTAAAGCAATCGAAGCAGCAAAATAAGCCTGTCTGTGAAGCCTCAATTGAACTGTGTTTGATTGTAGGCTTCAATAAAAAAACCTGCACATTGTGCAGGTTTTTTTATTAGATTAGCTTTTCCGTAGAAATTAGAAGAATTTCACAGGAATGTCTAACCAAACACGCCATTCGTTGGTGTCACCAATGTAGTTACCAGCTTGATATTCGTCGCTCGCACGGTAATACGAGTGACGTAAACGTAAGCTTGCATCTTTAGCAAAACCAGATTGAACGGTATATTTTACTTGGTTAAAGAATTCACGCTCAGTAGCATTGTCTACAATCAATTGTGAACGGTTGCTTAAGTCTGCAACATCAATATCCCAACCATAAACATATGCAGTTGTCCAGCTTAGGCCAGGAACATTTAAGCCTGCAAAGTCATAGGTATATTGAAGTTGTACAGACTTTTCATCGTTACCGATGAAGTCTGAAAGGTAAGAGTTTGGTAGGTAAATAGTCTGATGACCATCACCCACACCTTTACCCAAACCATAGTCATAACCAGTATTACCAGTGTTTTGTTGGTAAGCCATCATGACATTATGGTTACCTGTGTTATAGGTTCCAGAAATAGCCCAAATATTGTTGCTTAAGTCGGTTAGATCACTGGTCGTATGCGAGTATGTATACGCACTGCCATCAGCTTTAGTATCCCATTTTGTATGGTAACCACTGAAGTCATAGGTCAATGAGCTATTGTTCACAAGCGCTTGTTTATAGTTGGCATTCACATAATGACGATCTAAACGGTCTTTGATGTCAGTACCAAAATAAGATGCATTGAGTGCATCATTAAATTTATACTTTGCACCCCAAACTACAGCACGATCTAATTCATTACCATCACTTTTGATTTGGTCTGAATATTGGTTCTTGGTAAATTTACCTGCAGTTAACTCAAGACCGTTAATTTCACGGCTTGTTGCTAACACACCTTCAAAGTATTCAGGCACTAAACGTGCAGTGTTACTTGCCAGTACAGGTAAGTCTAGAACTTGTGTACCATAACGCACTTCAGTATTTGAAATACGTGCTTTTACGATACCACCACCACGTGCCCAATGGTCATATGCAGAGCCGTCTGGGTGCTGAGGGATCATGCCATTACCAGCATTATTGTTATCACCAAGCTTAAATGAAGCATCGCCAATAATACCAACACCAAAACCAACAATACCCTTGGTATAACCAGATTCGAATTTAACCATCGCGGTTTGAGCTGCAGAACTTGTATCGTCTACTTGTTCTTCTAAGCCCGTAGTATTGTCACGGTAGTTGGTTTTATCACGATTTAAATAACCAGTACGAAAT
Organism: Acinetobacter sp. 8I-beige; assembly: GCF_902505955.1. Taxonomy (NCBI): domain Bacteria; kingdom Pseudomonadati; phylum Pseudomonadota; class Gammaproteobacteria; order Moraxellales; family Moraxellaceae; genus Acinetobacter; species Acinetobacter sp. 8I-beige. The sequence goes on from NZ_LR732790.1 coordinate 194,348, forward strand.
AACACTGATCCTTCAGCGTCCTCAACGAAACCTTTAGATTCACTTTGCTCACTCGCAAAAGCTGTTGATATAAGTGCAGTTTGTACTAAAACTGCTAATGCTAATTTTTTTGTGTTTTGCATTGGGGAGCGAACCTTATACAAATTGGATGGAAAGAGAACAGCAATTGTATAAGTAATCGCTGAAAAATTGTCATTTTTATTTAACATATTCAACTAAAGTAATGCATTTTTTTGTAAGTGATATGTTTGAAATATTTTTATTTTGGTTAAAATGTTTGGTTTAATAAAATAAATCTTTATAAAACATCAAATTATTTTTCTCTTCTTCATTCTGTTTTTTGATATGTATCGCAGAATATAATATATAGACTGTGAAGTCGTTTTAGCCTATGAATCAAAGGTTTCAGCTATTTCTGGGCTTTTGGAATCAGCTCAAAATAACCCATAGCCAGATTGGCAAACGATGAATTACACAGCAGTTGTCTAGGAAAAATTGACCCATTGTTAAAAAATAGCTTTAAAATTTATGGGTATGGAATCAGTAAATGATTCATGTCTAAAGAGATTTTGAGAGCTTAAATGCATAAGAATTCACATAAAATTGCACTATTTTTAATTTTTTTCACTGGCAGTATGTCGGTCAACGCAAGTGAGCCCCAGCAACAAAGCTCAGAAGGTGGACTCAGTGGAAGCCTTGCTGTGCTCAGTCAGTATATCTATCGTGGCGGTGTTGAGAATGATCAGCCTACCCTGCAGGCTGGGCTTGAGTATGAACATGCATCGGGTCTGTATGCAGGTTATTGGGGTTCGACACTGAATTATGATGCCGCGGATATCAGCAAAGATCACGGTGTTGAGCATGACTTTTATATTGGTTATGCAGGCACACTCAGTCCAGATTTAAGCTACCGCTCACATATTGTGACTTATTTATATAATGATGGCGGTTCGGTCTATAGTGAAGATCGCACAGAACGCCGAAGTACGACTGGAGCGGAGTTTGTAAATAGTTTGAGCTATAAAGACTTTGATGTAGGCGTCACGGTGGCTTTAGTGGATGTGAGCTATGCCAATGCAGGCGATACCTATTTAAGCCTTGCACATCATTATGCCCTTCCACAAAACTTTCAATTCAATAGTTCAATTGGTGCATCGATTTATCGTCAGCAGGATGATGCCATACTTACTACAGAGAAAAAGTTTACTGTTAATGAAGTTCGCTTAGGGCTGAGTAGACCCTTTGCAGAGACAGGTATCGAGATGTCTGCGGATTATATTTATGGTGTACATAATCGTATGGGCGAGGATTTAGAAGACCATCTGGTACTGGGTTTAACTTACAACTTCTAAATGTTGTAGATATGAAAAGTGCATCCGTATCGGTTGGGGATGCACTTTTTTTATGCACTTAAAAACGTACGTTCCAAAGATGAGTCTCAAAATAGCGCATATTGTAAACAATTATGTTTGGTTGAGGAGCTTGAGTTCAATTCACCGCGAAGATGTTTGGCGATCAAATTGAGTGTGAGCGCAATTTTCTATATTTTACATAAATTAAATAAAAACAATTATTTAAAATAATATTGGAAAAGTTGTGTCTGATGTTGAATTGAATGTGGCATAGCTATTGCTAATACCTACATGAGTTTATCGAAATAACCAAAAAACGTCGGATACGATGTGGGGGAATCAAACAATGAAATTTGCACTTAAAGCATTATCTTTAGCTGTGGTGGCATCAGCTTCTACATTCACTTTCGCAGATGACGAGCCAGCATTACCGTTTGGTTTCTCTTTTAGCGGAAGTGCTGCTGTAACAACCGACTATCGTTTCCGTGGTTTAACTCAAACCCAAAATGATCCAGCGGTACAAGCGGGTTTTACTTTGGCACATGACTCAGGCTTGTATTTGGGTCTTTGGGGTTCAAATGTTGATTTTGGCGAAGGTTCACCGAGTTTAGAACTCGATCCATCGATTGGTTTTGCAACAACATTAGAAAGCTTTGCCAGCAAGCCAGTGCTTGATGTGGGTATGGTGTACTACAACTATCCAAGCGCAGATGATCTGAACTGGTTAGAGTTTTATGGCAAATTAACCTTTGCGAGTGTCTTCACTGAAGGGGACAGTCTACTGACCAATGTGAACTATACCAATGACTATGTTGCAGCAGATACAGACAGTTGGAACATCAATGCTGGTTATGCGATTCCATTTGGTTCAACGGGCTTTGGTGGTGTCACGAATGTGGGTTATACCGTGGTGAGTGATGAAGATAAATATTCATTTGGTGATGATGACAATTATGTCGATTGGAAAGTGGGTGTGACCTATGCATTCCAGTCTATTCCTGGCGCAACAGCAGAATTGGCAGCGGTAGGAACCAATATTGATACTGATGATCTGGATCATGCGACAGCACGTGGTGTAGAAACAGGTGCAGTATTTACTTTAACTAAAACTTTCTAAGTTTTAGCATCTTCAAAACCCCTCTAGCCCTTAGGGCTAGAGGGGTTTTTCTATGTGGAGTTTAGCGACTTTTAGGCGTTTTGTTGTCGGTAGGAGAGAGCTTCGGTCAAATGTCCTGTTTGGATGTGCTCTGACTGGGCCAAATCTGCAATGGTTCTGGCCACTCTTAAAATACGGTGATAACCCCGAGCAGACAAATTTAAACGCTGTTGTGCTTTTTCAAAGATTAAAGCCGCTTGTCCATCTAGCGGTGCGAATTGTTCGAGTTGTTTGGGTGATAATGCCATATTGAGACAAGCTTGGCGCTGCATTTGCCATTGATAAGCTTGAATCACGCGCTCACGTACAGTCGCCGAGTCTTCCACGGCTTGTGTGTCTTGCAATTCAGAAGCATGCAAGGGTGGTACATCAATATGTAAATCAATTCGATCCAGCAAAGGCCCTGAAATGCGGTTTTGGTAGCGCTTAATCGCCTCGGCTGAGCACTGGCAACGGCTATCTTGATTAAAAGCATAACCACAGGGACACGGATTCATTGCGGCAATCAGTTGGAAATTGGCTGGAAAGGTGATTTGCCGTGAAGCACGTGAAATCACAATCTCTTTGGCTTCAATCGGCTGTCTTAAAACCTCCAAAACCTTGCGGTCAAATTCAGGCAATTCATCTAAAAACAGCACGCCTTTATGTGCCAAAGTGATTTCACCGGGTTTGGGTTGTGATCCACCACCGACTAAGGCAACCGCAGAAGCTGTATGGTGCGGTGCACGAAATGGCCGCTGCCCAAAAGGATGTTGATGATTGGCCACCGAGTAAATACTTGCCACTTCCAAATTCTCTTGCGTGTTCAAGGGCGGTAGAATGCTGGCTAAACGTGAAGCCAATAGGGTTTTCCCTGTTCCTGGCGGTCCTTTAAATAGCAAAGAATGACCACCTGCTGCCGCAATCTCTAAGGCACGTCTCGGACGTAGTTGACCTTTAACATCGGCCAAATCAAATTTGTAATGTTGGGAGGCTTTTAGCGCCGTGGGTTGAAACTGTTGGATGAGATGGTTTTGCGACAGATGCTCACAGACTTGTTTTAAATGTTGCGCTGCAAATACTTGAAAATTGGGCAGTTGAGAGGCTTCTTGCGCATTGGCCTCAGGTAAAATCAGTTGATGTCCAGCTTGCTGGCAGGCAATCGCAATACTTAAAGTACCTGAAATTGGTCGCAGTTGCCCATCAAGTGCCAACTCACCTATAAATTCAAAATTTTCAGTTCCTTGTTCGGGGAGCTGACCAGAGGCAATTAAAATACCCAGTGCAATAGGCAAATCCAGTCGTGAGCTGTCTTTGGGCAGATCTGCGGGCGCAAGGTTGATGGTGAGGCGTTTGGTCGGAAACTGAAAGCCACTATTGATAATGGCGGAGCGCACCCGATCTTTGCTTTCCCGAACGGCTGCTTCGGGAAGCCCCACAATGGTTAAAGAGGGTAGCCCTTGGCTCAGATGAACTTCAACTTCAACCGAAGGTGCGTGTAAACCGAGCAAAGCTCGAGTGTAAATTTTGGCAAAAGACATCTTTTGTTCCATTATAGTGCATTATTTTAATTCGTTATGCGTCTTTTGTTGCACCAAACAGGTGCTCATTTTTTGTTCTGAATGCGTAACTCTAAAGCTTCCACTTGTTTCAATAAGTCATTTAAACGCAAATTGGCATTATTCAGTGCAGTACGTTGACGTTCAATTTCATCTTTGGAAACCAAATCCATCTTGGTGACTGCTTCATTGAGCAGTGCGCGTAAATTATGTTCTAAGTCTTGTTTAGGTTGTTCGACTTGTTCCAGTATGGCTTGTAATAAAGTTTCAATCATTTCTATATCCAACAGTTGGAGAAGTGACAGCAGTGTACCATTGCTGCTTCTGACTCTATAGCCTTTCAGATGAAATATGATTTCATCGATTGTAAAAAAATCATAAATCTTCGACTAAAAAACCTGAATTTTGAAGCTCAAAACGCATTTAAATGTATAGAATAGGGTATAAAGAAAACTCATGTCAGACTTTCTTTTCCCCCCAACCTAAGAATTTTTGGCATGAAATTTGAACATAAAACCTTACTGGTGAAATAAGCCGAAGGAAAACAAACATGAAGCTCGTAACTGCAATTGTAAAACCGTTTAAATTGGATGATGTGCGTGAAGCACTGTCTGAAATTGGTGTTCAAGGGATCACGGTAACTGAAGTCAAAGGCTTTGGTCGTCAAAAAGGTCATACTGAACTTTATCGTGGCGCTGAATATGTTGTTGATTTCTTACCAAAAGTAAAAATTGAAATCGCGATCAGTGATGAAATGGTCGACGCGGTGATTGAGTCAATCACACGTGTGGCTAGTACAGGAAAAATTGGCGACGGTAAAATTTTCGTCACAAATTTAGAGCAAGTCATCCGTATCCGTACAGGTGAAACAGGTGCCGATGCCGTTTAATTTGGCATGAAGTTTGCTGAGTAACACATAACTCGCACAAATTAGGTTGGGGGATACGAATGAAAAAGATGCTATTCGCGCTGAGCTTATCTGGCGCACTTTTAGGTGGTTCTGTTGCTTGGGCTGAAGAAGCAGCAACAGCGCCAACTCCATCAGAACAAGTCACAGTGGTTGAAACAACGGATGTGGCTGCTCCAGCGGTACAAGCGGTTGAAGCCGTTGCTGCTCCAGTAGAAGCACCCGCACCTGCAGAAGAAGAACCAACATTAGACACAGGTGATACGGCGTGGATTTTAGTCTCCACAGCACTGGTTTTATTAATGACCATTCCAGGTTTAGCGTTATTCTACGGCGGTATGGTTCGTAAGAAAAACGTCTTAAGCACCATGGCGCATAGCTTTGTTGCTGCGGCAGTGGTGAGTATTGCATGGGTCATCATTGGTTATACATTGGCCTTTGGTGAGGGTAATGCCTTTATTGGTGGCTTAGATAAGTTCATGCTGACTGGGATTACCACAGATGCACTCACAGGAACGATTCCTGAAGTTCTATTCGTTATTTTCCAAATGACCTTTGCCATCATTACCGTTGCCATTATTAGTGGTTCAATTGCAGAACGGATGAAATTCGGCGCATTTATCGCTTTCATCTCGATTTGGGTAGTCGTGGTCTATGCACCAATTACTCACTGGGTATGGGGCGGTGGTTGGTTAGCAAATGATGGCGCACTCGACTTTGCCGGCGGTACCGTTGTACACATCAACTCAGGTGTGGCAGGTTTGGTTGCTGCATACATGCTCGGCAAACGTATGGGCTTAGGCCGTGAATCAATGGCTCCACACAACTTGGCATTAACCGTTGTGGGTGCAAGCCTACTGTGGGTCGGTTGGTTTGGTTTCAATGGTGGTTCTGCATTGGGCGCAAACGGCTCAGCAGGTTATGCATTGCTTGTGACTCAAGTAGCAGCAGCAGCAGCGGCAATCTCTTGGTTAATTACTGAAAAAGTTGCACGTGGTAAAGGTTCAGTACTTGGTGCTGCATCTGGTGCGGTTGCTGGTCTGGTAGTGATTACACCAGCAGCAGGGTTTGTGACTGTCGGCGGTGCACTGGCGATGGGTTTAATCGGTGGTGTGGTGTGCTTCTGGGGTATCAGTGCCTTGAAACGTGCTTTAAAAGCCGATGACTCTTTAGATGCGTTTGGTTTACACGGTGTGGGTGGTATCGTGGGTGCAATCTTAACGGCATTCTTTGCAAGCGATTTCATCATGGGCGACAAAGCACCAAGTGATGTGATGCATCAACTTTGGGTTCAAGTTGAAGGGGTATTGGCAACGATTGCATACTCAGCAGTATTAACCTTCCTTATCTTAAAAGTGATTGATCTGGTGATTGGAATTCGCGTTGAATCTGATGATGAACGTATGGGCCTAGACTTGAGCCAACATGGCGAACGTGTGGACTAATCAATAGAATAATAAATAAACAGTATAATCAATATATTGTGTGAAACAGCCCGAAAGGGCTGTTTTTTTCTATATCTAGCGTAAAACTCTACAAAACACCGAATTTTTGCTACACTCTAAAACCATTCAAATTTGTTCAATTTAACCACTATGCATTGTCCATTTTGCAACGCTGAAGACAGTAAAGTGATCGACTCACGTTTGGCCGCTGAAGGTTGTCAAATTCGTCGTCGTCGTGAATGTATTAGTTGTGGTGAACGATTCACAACCTTTGAAAGTTATGAAGTGGTCATGCCTCGTGTGATCAAGTCGGATGGCAAAAGTGAACCTTTTGATGAAGCAAAATTGCGTCGTTCCTTGATGCATGCTTTACAAAAACGTCCCGTGACGCAAGAGCAAATTGAAACCGTCTTGAGTGATATTCAGCTGCAAATTCGCCGTTTAGGTGAGCGTGATGTGAAATCACGTACCATTGGTGAAATTGTTATGCAATCTTTATTTTCATTGGATCATGTTGCGTATGTGCGTTTTGCATCGGTCTATCAAGACTTTCAAGATGTCGATGCCTTTCGTCACCAAATTGAACAAATGCAACAACGTGAACATTAAGCGAGTTGGCATCCATGTCTGAATTACAGTCTAGTGCTTTACACGCTGACCAAGCTTGGATGAAACAAGCGATTGTTTTAGCACTGCAAGGTCAATACAGCACCAAGCCAAATCCAAATGTAGGCTGTGTCATTGTGAAAGATGGGCTGTTGCTGGGGACGGGTTATCACCCTAAAGCGGGTCAGCCACATGCAGAAGTTTTTGCGATGCGTGAAGCGGGCGAACAGACCCAAGGCGCAACGGCTTATGTCACTTTAGAACCTTGTGCGCATTATGGGCGTACACCGCCGTGTGCCAAAGGTTTGGTCGAGGCAGGTGTGGCGCGTGTTGTGATTGCTTGTCCAGATCCTAACCCCTTGGTGGCCGGTAAAGGGGTACAAATTTTAAAAGAAGCAGGCATAGAGGTCGATGTCGGCATTTGCCAAACCGAAGCGCATCAGTTGAATGCGGGCTTTTTAAAAGCCATGGCTACTGGCATGCCTTATGTGCGTTTAAAAGTTGCCTCTAGTTTAGATGGTCGAACAGCGATGGCTTCGGGTGAGTCGAAATGGATTACAGGCCCAGCAGCACGGTTGGATGTCCAGCATTTTCGTGCCATTTCTGGTGTCGTGATCACGGGGATTGAAACCGTATTGGCCGATGATCCTCAGCTCAATGTCAGACAGCTTCCGAGTGTTGCGGATCTGACAACGGTTGTACAACCGAAACGTCTGGTGTTGGACCGTCAAGGCCGCTTGCCGCTGACGGCTCAAATTTTACAACAGCCTGATACTGTGATGGTGATGGGGCCTTATCGTCAAGCATTGGCTGATTTAGGCGTGCTACAGTTTGCTGTACAACCTTTAGATCAGTTATTAAAGCAGTTGGTTCAATCACATCAAATTTACGATGTCATGGTTGAAGCGGGTGCAACGTTATCGACGGCTTTTTTACAAGAAAAGTTGGTCGATGAAATGATTAGTTATGTAGCACCGACCTTATTGGGTCAGTCTGCACGTGCAATGTTCAATGCTGAGTTTTCTCAGATGGCAGAGCAACTCCGCTTTAAGCTTATGGATGTCACACAATTGGGTGACGATGTGCGCTTAACGCTTATCCCTTCTCAAGAGTCATTATGAGTTCAGAGTCTACGGTTTATCATAAACGTCGTCACGCGGCACGTACCACCGATGAATATCTATTTCATCAACTTGTTCCTTATTTGGGGAATAAGCGCCGTCTGTTGCATCTGATTTTAGAGGCACTCGAGAGTACAGGGACTTTAAACCGTGCAGATGGTCGTGCGCCTATTTTTGCTGACTTCTTTGCAGGTTCGGGCGTGGTCTCGCGTTTGGCGCGTCAAAATGGTTATCGCGTGATTGCCAATGACTGGGAACCGTATAGCCATGCGTTGAACCATGCCATCTTGGCTTGTACCGAAGCGCCTGCATTTAAAGAGTTGGGTGGTTATCAAAAAGCCATTGATTATTTAAACCGCTTGCCTGAAGTTAAGGGCTGGGTAACGCATAATCTGTGTCCGCGAAATGATGAGATTTATGATCCAAGCCGAGATCGTTTGTTCTTCAAACGTCGCAACGGCATGCGTATCGATGCGATTCGTCAGCAAATTGCCACATGGCAGGCACAAGGGGCAATCGATGATGTGGAGATGTCTGCTTTACTGGCACCGCTGCTGTATTCTGCAAGTTTTGTCAGTAACACTTCAGGTGTCTTTAAAAGCTTCCACCACGGTTGGGGGGGTAAAACCCAAACAGCGCTAGAGCGGATTGAATCCTTACTGTGGTTGACTCCAAGCCGTTTTAGTGAAGTGGGTGATAATAAGCAAAAGAACCCGATGGCTGAAATGTGGTGTGTCGATGCGCAGCATTTGGCCAACCAAATGAGTAGTTTTGAGGTCGATGTAGCCTATCTAGATCCACCCTATAACCAGCATGCCTACAGCAGTAACTATCATGTTTTAAATGCTTTAACACTATGGGATCAGGTAGATTTACCAACACCAGACACCAAAGGTTTTAAAAGCGGAATTGACCGTGCGTGGCGCAAAGAGCGTCCGAGCCCTTATAACTCGTCAAAGTATGCCAAAGAGGCATATGAAAAATTACTGTCCACCATCAATGCACGTTACATTCTGACCAGTTATTCAACCGATGGTAATATTGAAGCGGGGGACTTGCTCAAAGCCAATTTGGAGCGAGGTCGCGTGACTTTATTAACGCAGGATGTACCGCGTTATCGCGTGAGTAAACAGCGTCAGTCTGAGCGTGCGCGTGTGTTAGAGTTTATTGTGATCACTGATACACATGCCAAGTCAGGTCCGCCAATTCGTCAGCTGCTTGGGCAGTTGTACCATTATGCCGAATTGGGTGGGGTCGATACATCTGGGGTCACGACACAGTTGGCGCTGTGGTAAAGATATAGAGGTAGAAATAAGAAATGTTTACAGGGATCATTGAAAGTCTGGGCACAGTTGAAAGCGTACAAAATGTCGGTGGCGATGTGCGGTTACGCATTGGTACGGATCTTGATATGTCAGATGTACATTTGGGTGACTCGATTGCCACCAATGGCATTTGCCTCACGGTGATTGACTGGGGTGAGCACTGGTATACTGCCGATGTCTCACGTGAGAGTTTGAACCGAACCACACTGACCCACTGGAAAGTTGGCCAACGTGTAAATGTGGAAAAGGCGATGTTGCCCACCACACGTTTTGGTGGACACATTGTGTCAGGTCATGTTGATGCTGTGGGTGAAATCACCGTTGTGCGTGAAGATGCACGTTCGCTTTATTTTGAAGTGACTGCGCCAGCCGAAATTGCACGTTACTTGGCAGAAAAAGGCTCGATTACGGTCGATGGGATCAGTTTGACCATTAATCATTTGCGTGGGCGTATTTTAAGCCTCAATTTAATTCCGCATACGGCTGAACGAACCAACATTGGAACGTGGAAGGCAGGTAGTCAAGTGAACCTTGAAGTGGATGTGTTAGCACGCTACATTGAACGGCTGATGATGGGTGATAAAGCTGCGGAAACTCCCTCACAATCTAAAATTAGTTTAGACTTTTTGGCACAAAATGGTTTCTTGAAATAGAAAAATCGTTTAGATTGCAGCAAGAATAGACAAAAGATGAGCTCCCTATTTGCCCAAAATGAGGGAGTTTTTCTTTTGAAATGAATAGGTAAGCAATTGAGTATGATGAAAGATAGTACGCAGTTCATTGCACGGATAGGTGACAATGATTGATTTTTTTCTCCATCTAGAACAATTATTGCCCGTACTGCTTGCAGAATACGGCCTTTGGATTTATGCGATTCTTTTTCTGATTATTTTTGCAGAAACGGGCTTCGTTTTTATGTTCTTTTTGCCGGGTGACAGTTTACTAATTGCCATTGGTGCCTTATGTTCCAGCTCGGATTTAATCCATATCCATACCATGGGTATTTTGATGATGATTGCTGCGGTATTGGGTTATATCGTCAATTATTATACGGGTCAGAAGCTGGGCTTTAAATTTGCCCATCAGCATTCGCGTTGGCTGAAACCCGAATATATGATGAAGACCAATCAATATTTCTTAAAGCATGGCGGTAAAACCATTTTAGTGGCACGTTTTATTCCTTTTGTACGTTCTTTCGCCCCTTTTGCTGCGGGCGCAGGGCATATGAGCTTGGCGACTTTTATGTGGTACAACGTGACTGGTGGCCTGATTTGGATTGGTAGTTTGTTGGCGATTGGTTATGGTGTGGGCAATACTTTATCGTTTATGGTTGATGTGTTGGTTTGAGATCGAGACAGACCACATCAGCCGAGCAAAACAAGGGTGCATAAAAAAACTCACCGAAGTGAGTTTGAGTGGAAGCCTAGGCCTGTTAAGCAGAATTGGACACCACTTCATCAGAAAAGTTTGAATTTTTTAAAATATAGTTAATTTCCTCTTGAGCCGCGGCTTGTAGCTTACTGCGATAGCTGGCGACGGACTCTTCAATTAAGGTTTCCGCTTCAAGCTCTAAACGTAAACGCACACTTTCTAACTCAGACAAAATTTGTGAATCATCAATGCCAAATTTACCTTTGGCATAGTCCAGAGCTTGTTCAGGCGTTTTCTCATAGCGTGCGGTGTAGCTCGAAATTTCCTGATCGACACTTTGACGCATCACATTTAAAGCTTGGGTTTGCTCATTGAACTGACGGATTTCGTCTTTTTTGAGGCTTTCCGCATAAGCTTCCTGCGCTGCGCGTTTATCTGCCAGTGATTTTTCCAACGCTTGTTGTTTACGAATTCGCGCTTCTTCAATCAGCTGTGCTTTCAGATCGGCATACGCTTGTTCAATTCGTTGGGTCGAGACAGCTTGAGCGCGTTGGTCTTGTTCAATCCAACTGTGTAAACCTGTTTCAGGTTTGAGTACATCGCAGACGCGACTCAGGTCATCAATAAAGGCCTGACGAACAGCATCAGGTACATTTAACCAGCGCTGTTTAAAATCTGGACCAACATTCAATGCCACTACGCATCTCCTTATTTAGACGGGGAATCATTTAAAGCTTGAAGGTTCGAGCTTCAACCCCGAGACGTCTATATTGTTTAAATTTTTCACGACCTTGTTGTTTGGCCGATTCGTTATTTTCAATAATTTCTATAATGTGGCTAAATTTTTCGAACTGTTCAAGAGCTTGATCGTTAAAATTGAACACAATCCAATCGGATTGCTCAGGCAGTTGGGCTGAGATACAAATGCGCGCATCGATTTGATCAATGCCATGTGGAATAAAGCTCGTGTCATCAAAACTCCACAAACGTTCATCCAATTGCTGTTGTAGTTCAGGGTCGCTTGCATACAGCCAGATTCGCACTGGCTGACGCAAGATTTTTCGACATAAACGACAAGCACTTTCGACTTGTCGTTCAGGACTTTGTTCAAACAGATAAAAGCTAATATTAGCCATTAGACTGCGCACGATGAGCTAAGAATTGCATCAATAAGGGTACTGGGCGACCGGTTGCTCCTTTATTGGCACCCGAGTTCCATGCTGTACCTGCGATGTCCAAATGTGCCCAGCGGTAATCACGGGTGAAACGTTGCAAGAAGCACGCTGCAGTTACCGCACCAGCTTTAGGCCCGCCAATGTTGGCAATATCTGCAAATGGAGAGTCTAACTGTTCTTGATAGTCATCAATCACAGGCATGCGCCAGACGCGGTCAAAGCTATTTTGACCTGCTTCAGACAGTTCGGCCGCCAGTTTGTCGTCTGGGGTAAACATACCCGTTAAGACTGAACCGAGTGCCACGACACAGGCACCCGTTAATGTTGCAATATCAATGACCAGTTCAGGGTTAAAGCGTTTTACATAGGTTAATGTGTCGCACAGCACCAAACGACCTTCTGCATCGGTATTTAAAATTTCAACGGTTTGACCGCTCATGGTGCTCACGATGTCACCCGGACGTGTAGCTTTGCCTGAAGGCATATTTTCAGCTGCAGCAATCGTACCTACGACATGAATGGCTAAACGCGATTCACATAGAGCACGGAGTGTCCCTAGAACCGATGCTGCACCACACATGTCATATTTCATTTCATCCATACCAGCGCCCGGTTTCAATGAAATGCCACCTGTATCAAAGGTGATTCCTTTACCGACCAAGACCACTGGGGCTTCAGGACGTTCAGCTTGATACTCAAGGGTAATAATACGGCCTGGGCGGTCTGAACCTTTGCTCACCGCAAGGAAGGAATGCATGCCCAGATCAGCCATTTGCTGCTCATCAAGGACATTAACACGGAGTAGGTCAGGATATTGGGCTGCCAGTTCTAAGGCTTGCTCTGCCAAATATTCAGGGAAGCAGATATTGCCCGGACGGTTGCCTAAGTCACGAGCAAAGCTTTGACCAGATTGCACGGCTTCAATCAATTTAAGTTGAGAAGCATTCAGCGGCGACTCGGCGGCAATCAGGCTGATCTGTTCAAGTACGTTGTCGGCTTTTTTCGATTTGAATTCATTAAAAGCATATGCCGCTTGCGTCAAACTGAGGGCAAATAAATAATGGAGTTCAGTTGGAAGGGCTGAAAGGTCAAGGCTGATGTGTTTGAATTTTTTTTGTGAAGCTTTGATAATAGTTTGAGCAATTTTCACCAGCTTTGCTGCTTGTAATTCAGCGGCTTTACCCACCCCGACCAAGGCTGCATTGGGGCTTGTTGGAATTTGACCAATGAGGCTCAAGGTTTCATTGAATGCGGCTTTAAACTGAGTCGCTTCAATTAAGTTGTTTAAATCATTAATTTGATAAGCATTTGCAAGGTGTTGCGTGTTTTCAGAATCTACTAATATCAACAAAAATTGGCTAGACGTATTCTCTGTGAATGACGTATTAATAGAGAGTTTCATAAGTTTTATTTAAGCCTTATAAAGTTTGAAAATGATTAAACCACTGAAACATTAACATGAATAGAGTTGCAAAGTGCAACAAGAGTACAGGTTTTATATTTTCACTATTCAGGTAAACTAGCGCTAGTTTTTATTCACCTATTTTTGGAAGAATTAATTTGATTATTCGGCGTTATCTGGTCAAACAAGTGGTGTCGACATCCTTGGTTGTGATCGCCTTATTGACCTTGATCATGATGGGCGGTCGTTTGATCAAGTATTTTGGCGTAGCCGCGCAGGGTCGCTTAGATGCAGGTATTTTATTTAGCATTATTGGCTATCGTTTGCCTGAATTTTTAACGCTGATTCTTCCTTTAGGCTTTTTTATTGGGCTGATGCTGGTTTTTGGTCGTTTGTATGTCGATCATGAAATGGCGGTACTCAATGGCAGTGGCGTCAGTCGTAATCAATTGGGGCGACTGCTGATTCCTATGACTGTGGTGTTTCTTGCTGTTCAAGCCGTGCTGATGCTTTGGATGGCGCCGTGGGGTGTTCGTCAGTTTGAGCAGCTCACCACCAGTCAGGCGGTGCGTACCGGTTTTGATTTGGTTCGACCCAAAGAGTTTATTTCATCGGGGCCTTATACCATTTATGCGGGTGACTTATCCGAAGACCGTAAAAACCTCAAAGATATCTTCTTCTATCAACGCGCTGAAGCAGAAGGTAAGCCTGATGTGATGATTTTGGCCAAAGAAGCCACGCGGGTTGAAATTGAAAACGATCCAGCCAATGTTGTGGATTTGGTGCAAGGTCGCCGTTATGAAATTTATCCGGGACAGCCGCGTTATAGCCAAGCCGAGTTTCAGTCTTATCGCCTACGTTTAGAAAATGATAAAGAAGCAAAGTTTGAAAGTGCCGATGTTGAAGCATTGTCCACCATGAAACTTTGGGATAATCGTAATGATCCTGTTGTGGCGAGTGAGTTGGGTTGGCGTATTTTTGTACCGTTTGCCATTGTAGTGGCGTTGCTTCTCGCTGTGGCTTTATCTGAAGTGAGTCCACGCCAAGGCCGTTATTTAAAGCTGTTCCCTGCATTGCTTATTTTTGCCAGTTTAATCGTGGCGCTGATGGCCATTAAAACCCGAGTCAGTAAAGAAGAAATGGGGATTTGGGCTTATCCAATGATCTTGGTGATCTATGCGATAGCAGCGGCTTTGTTTTCGCGTAAACAAAAGCTGGCCCCGAAAATTAAGAAAACATTACAACGAGCGGGGTCTTAATCATGTTCGCACGTCGTTTAGTCGCAAAACATGTGACCAAAACCACCGCGATGGCGATGCTGGGTGCTACCGCTATTTTATCGGTCTTGCAAATTCTGTTTACCTATTTGGGTGAGTTGGGCTCTCTTAAAGAAGGTTATGGCGCTTGGGATGCTTTACGTTACGTACTGTGGGGGGCGCCGCAATATCTCTATGAGATTCTACCGATTGCCGCGTTAATTGGCTCGGTACTGGGACTGGGCACTTTGGCTTCAAACAGTGAGCTGATTGTGATGCGCTCGGTGGGGGTGAGTCTTTGGCGGATTGTTGGTTGGGTGATTCGTTCAGCTTTAATTTTGGTGGTACTGTCATTCGCTTTAAGTGAATGGGTGATTCCATACACCAATGAGCAAGCCAAAGGTGTGAAAAGCCATCGAACAGCGGCTGAGCTCGGTGAGGTACGTGGTTACTGGACACGAGAAGGGCAGCGTTTTATTTATGTCGATTATGCCAACTCTCAAGGTCAGCTGAAAAATGTGCAAGTGGTCGACTTTGACAATAATGCTCGCTTGAAAGGCGTTTTAAATGCTGAGCAAGGTCAGTTTGTGCAAGATGGTCGTTGGATTTTAGAAAATACCGCCCAAGTTGATTTACTACCGACAGGCAATGCTACGGCACAAAAGGCCGCTGAAACGCCTTTGGCACTGGCACTGCAGCCGAAATATGTGCACATGGTGACGATTGATCCTGAAGACCTTTCACCGAGTCAATTGGTCAGTTTTATGAGCTATATGCATGAATACAGCCAAGTGCCTAAAACTTATCAGTTGGCTTTTTGGCAAAAAGTGGCGTCTCCATTTGCCTTAATTGCTTTGGTATTGATTGCCTGTTCCTTTATTTTTGGGCCACTGCGCCAACAATCGATGGGCTTTCGTTTGGTCATTGCACTGTTTACAGGCTTAGGTTTCTTTTACCTGCAAGACTTCTTGGGTTATGCAAGTTTGGTTTATTCACCTTCACCCGCATGGTTTGTTTTTGTGCCGATTTTACTGATGTTTGTCGCAGGTGGTTATTTATTACAACGTGCGCGATAACTGTACGATATTGAAGAAAACAATGCGGATGATGGTGTTAAACCATCATGCCTGCATAGAGTCTTGACCGAAAATTCGGTAAGATAGAGCGATGAATTTGTAGACAAAAAAAGAGTGCTTATTATGGCGGATGCAACTGCTGGCAAAATCCCTCACGTACTGGTCATTATGGATGGTGTGGGACACCGTGAAGCGATCGAAGACAATGCATTTTTAGCAGCGAATCGACCGAATTTAACAGCGATTGAAGCAAAGCATCCGCATAGCTTAATTTCAGGTTCTGGTGAAGACGTGGGCTTGCCAGATGGCCAAATGGGCAACTCTGAAGTGGGCCATATGAACTTGGGCGCAGGTCGTGTGCTCTATCAAGATTTTACCCGAATCACCAAAGACATTCGTACGGGTGCTTTTTTCGAACATGAAGTTTTGGTTGATGCCGTTGAAAAAGCCAAAGCCGCGGGTGGTGCGTTGCACATCATGGGGCTATTGTCTGAAGGTGGGGTTCATTCACACGAAGATCATATTGTTGCCATGGCTGAACTTGCGTTAAAACGCGGTGCAACTGTATACCTTCATGCCTTCTTAGATGGTCGCGATACCCCACCACGCAGTGCACAGCCTTCTTTAGAAAAATTAGATGCATTGTTTGCTCAATATCCAAATCAAGGTCGTATTGTGAGTCTGATTGGTCGTTATTTTGCGATGGATCGAGATAACCGTTGGGACCGCGTGGAACAAGCCTATCGTTTACTTACAGAGTCTAAAGCAACACGTACTGCAGCTACAGCAGTTGAAGGTTTAGCCTTGGCGTATGCCGCAGATGAGTCGGATGAATTTGTCAAAGCAACACGCATTGGTGATGCCGTGAAAGTTCAAGATGGTGACAGCATCGTCTTTATGAATTTCCGTGCGGATCGTGCACGTGAAATTACCAAAGCATTTGTTGAAAAAGATTTTGCAGGCTTTGCGCGTAAAGTCGTACCAAACTTATCTAAGTTTGTGATGTTGACACGCTACCAAGCCAGTATTGATGCACCTGTGGCGTATATGCCTGAAGCATTAAAAAACTCGATTGGTGAATATCTTTCAGACCTTGGTAAAACTCAATTGCGTATTGCAGAAACAGAAAAATATGCACATGTGACGTTCTTCTTCAGTGGTGGTCGTGAAGATGAATATCCAGGTGAAAAACGTATTTTGATTCCTTCGCCAAATGTTGCTACTTATGACCTCAAACCAGAAATGAGCGCCTATGAAGTAACCGATGAATTGGTGGCTGCGATTAACTCAGGCGAGTTTGATCTATTGGTGGTGAACTATGCCAACGGCGATATGGTTGGTCATACGGGCGTGTTTAATGCTGCTGTGAAAGCCGTTGAAGCTGTTGATTTATGCTTAGGCCGTGTCTATGAAGCGGTGATGGCACAAAAAGGCCATATGTTAATTACGGCTGACCATGGTAATGTTGAACAAATGCAGGATTATCACAGTGGTCAGGTGCATACCCAGCATACGACAGAATTGGTGCCTTTTATCTATGTCGGTCCAACTCAAGCAACCATTGCTGAGGGTGGCGTATTGGCCGATGTCGCACCAACCTTGTTAAGCTTGATGCATCTTCCTGTTCCAGCAGACATGCAAGGTCGTAACTTAATTACATTAGACGTATAAATCAATTTGGGTGGGTAAATGGCAAAAGCATCGTGGACTTCAATAGGTGTAGTGATTGCTTTAGGTCTGAGTCTGATCCACCCGATGGGGGCTGTTGCAAAAACTGCGGCAGCACCCGCTTTTGATGATGAATTAGAACAAGGTTATGTTGAGGTTCCGATTGAATCAATTCAACAATTTGTGCAAATCTACGGTTTAGTCAAAGACAATTATGTGGCTGAACGTAGTGATGAAGCACTATTTCAACAGGCCATTAAAGGTTTAGTCAGTGGCTTAGACCGTTATTCTAGCTATTTATCTCCTCAAGAATATAAACAACTGGTGCAATATACCGAAGGGGATTTGGCTTCAGTTGACTTCAGCTTAGAGTTTGATTCTCGCTTACAACAATGGCTGATTCGTGGATTAAAACCTGACTCAGATTCCAGCAAACTGGGCTTAAAAAATGGGATCTCCGTTTTTAAAGTGGATGATCAAGAGCTACGCAAGCTCAACCATGCTCAAGTCAATGAATTACTTAGTGGGGCGATTGGTAGTACTATCAGCCTACAGTTAAAAGCCAATTCAACGCCGATCAATTTAGTCCGAACCAAAAAGGTTGAAACCGATATTCAGGCGCAACTGTTGAATAACCAAGTTTTGGTGCTCAAGGTGCGGGTATTCCAACAGGATACGGCCAATGAAATTCAGCAACTGATTGAAGAACATCAGTCTTCGCGTTTAAAAGCGGTCTTGATAGACCTCAGAAATAATCCCGGGGGGCTGTTGTCTGCCGCAGTTGAATCTGCCGATTTATTCTTAAACCAAGGCGTGATTGTTTCGACTAAAAGTCGTTCCGAGGGTGATCAGCAGTTCCAAGCTTTACCAAGCCTCGAGTTTCAAAACTTAAAAGTGGGGATTCTGATTAATGATCGCTCTGCATCGGCCGCGGAGGTGTTTACCGCTGCGCTGAAGGAGCATGGACGGGCGTGGGTGATTGGTGAAAAAAGTTATGGTAAGGGCGTGGTACAAAAACTATTTCCGTTATCGAATGGTGCAGCTTTGCAAATGACGGTATCGCATTATTACACCCCAAGTGGTCGGATGATTGAAGGGGTAGGGATTGCGCCAAATCAGGTGTATCCAATGCCACATGAACTCAAAGATGAAAGCTATGTTGAACATGTGGCAGAGATTCTAATTAACCGTCGTTAAGTCTCTAAATGGAATCATCTTCGCCATCTAGCCCGAATTTCTTCAAGCGATAACGTAAAGAACGGAAAGACATACCGAGCTTTTTAGCCGCCAGTGTTCGGTTCCAATGGGTGAGATTGAGCGCATTCATCAAAATTTCTTTTTCAATTTTTTCTAAATACAGCTCTAAACCCTCTTCGGGCAATTTACGCGAAGGCACATGACTGATTTGATCATTGCCAACAGTACCTTGTTGCGTGGCATTGGCATAGTGGGTCTGAGCAATCGGTCGCAGTGGGGCTGTTTGCAAGTGTGGTAAGTCGATACTGCTTTCATCACTTAAGGTGATAGCACGTTCCATCATATTGCGTAGTTCACGCACATTGCCTGGATAATATTGGGCCAATAAAAACTCACGTGCACGTTCACTCAGTGGTTTGACTGGGATGTCCCATTCTTGGCAGATTTTTTGAATGAAATGTTGTGCCAAAAGAATAATGTCATTGCCACGCTCACGTAGGGCAGGCAGTACAATGTCCATGACATGGATGCGGAAGTATAAATCCTGACGGAACTTGCCTTGTTGCACCAGTGCTTCTAAGTCTTGATGGCTGGCACTAATCACACGGAAATCGACATCAATTTCGGTGTCACTCCCAATGGGACGAATACGTTTTTCTTGTACCGCGCGCAGCAGCTTCACCTGCATAGTGAGCGGTAACTCAGCAATTTCATCTAAAAATAAACTGCCGCCATGCGCAGACAGAATCAGCCCTTGTTTGTCTTGAGTCGCCCCTGTAAAGCTGCCTTTACGATGTCCAAACAATTCACTTTCCATCAGTTCAGTCGGTATGGCACCGCAGTTAATGGCAATAAATGGCCCTTCATTACGATTGCTCAGGCGATGTACCAGATTCGCCACGACTTCTTTGCCAGTGCCTGACTCACCTGTAATAAAGACAGGGGCTTGCGAGCGTGCAATTTTCTTTAAGGTGATGCGTAGCTGTTGAATAGGAAGAGATTGACCAATCAGCAGACGATGTTCAAGCGTATCTTCTTGGATATGCAGCTGACTGATGGGCTGATTAAAGGCTTTTTGTAAAAGTTGCTCTAAATGTTTTTGGTTGATTGGTTTACTGACAAAATCAAAAGCACCGGCTTTAAGTGCTGCAATCGCAATATCCATATTGCCGTAAGCAGTCAGCACTGCAACGGGCAAATTAGGATAATTTTGAGCAATAAAATCGACCAAGCTCAGGCCATTACCATCGGGTAAATTCAGATCGGTTAGACAGGCATCGTATTGATGCGTTTTCAGGGCTTGAACCGCCTCTTGTAAGCGATAGGCAATATGTGTATCAATTCCCATCCGACTTAAAGACATTTGCATCAGTGTACATAAGTCTTGTTCGTCATCCACCAATAAAACAAGTGGTTTTTTTTCCACGTTTAACCCCAAAAATTACACGTCATTGTTTATACGAGGGCATTCAATCCGAAAGCATGCCCCTATTTTTTGTTCTACATAGTATAGCTTAGCTTGGTTGGCTTCGCAGAAACTATGGGATAAATATAATCCTAACCCAGTTCCATTGATTGAGGTACTAAAAAACGGTTGAAACAGGGTGCTTTGGTCCTGAGTGGCGACCCCTTCACCAAAATCACAGACCTCAATATGGACGAGGTTTTTATAGCTATAGACTCGAATGTGAATATGCTCGGCTTCAGCTGCATTATGTCGAATGGCATTTCGAATCAGGTTGATCAGCACTTGTCTCAGTTGTTGTTCATCAAACTGAATCTGAGCTGGATCGGAAATGCGGTAATCAATTTGATCTTTGACATCGGGCAAATCTTCAACGATAAAACGTTCTAAAAAAGCAGCGACATCAATCAAGGTCGGATAGGTTTCTTTACTGCGTGCCATACTCAGTGTATCGCCAATAATTTTATCAATCCGTGAGGCTTGTTTGGCGATCATGTTATGTAACAGGGCTTGCTCAGGATCGTTCACCTGCATCAATTCATTGGCTTGGGTGATGGCAGCCAATGGATTGCGAATTTCATGGGCAATGCTGGCAGAAAGTTGACCCAGTGCAGCCAGCTTGAGTTGTTGTACACGTTGATTAATTTTTTGTGCATCTTGCAGCACGAATAAGGTCAGTGTCTGATTCGGGACTTGAAGTTTTTGAATTTCGATCTGAATCTGAAAGCGACTCAGTTGCGATGTAAATTGGAATTTTTCCCCATTTTTCAGTTGGTCGAATTTGAGTAGTTCAAATAAATCAGGTTGTGCCTTATATAAGGGGTATTTGTCATAGGCATAAATCGGGGAGATGCCCAATAATGTACATGCGGCAGGATTACTCAGCACCATGTGGCAGTTTTCATCGAGCACCAAATAGCCGAGCTCGGTTTGCTCTAAAATATAACGGTTAATGTTTTGCAGTTGGTCCAGTTCTTGGGACTGATAGAAGTTTAAATTTTCAAGGACTTGAAAACGTCGTACTGCAATTTGTCCAGACCCATAAACCACAAAGAACAAAAAGGCGAGCACGGCACTGTTGCCAATGGTATTCAATGAACTAATTGAAAATAGCGTTCCAATAAAGTGTTGATAAACCAGTGTAATTACAGCAATCAAGGTAATGATGAGCGCTTTTTGTTTATCGACCAATACACAAGCGGCAAAGATCGTGATCACAAACAATAAGCTTAACTGTAAGTTCGGACCATCGGTGGCAAAAGTGAGTAAACTGAGGCTAATGACATCGACGATAAACAACAAGGTGAGCTGAAGTGGTATGCGCTTGCGCACATGCTTGAGGCTCAATAGCTGAAAGGCACTGATAAAAATAAAGCCAATCAGGACAGAACGATACAATACTGGATATTGATAATTTGAAAACAACTGCTCATAGGTCAGTAGATAAACCAACAACAAACAACAGCCAATAAACAGTCGATAAGACGCATACCAAACACCTAGACGGTATTGATTTAACTGAATATTGGTTGAGTATTGCAGCATGTGGGTGTTAGTCAGCTTGCATCAGGGTTTGATTAAACCATAACGAATAGCAAGGTGAGTCAGCTTCACATCACTGTCAATGTTGAGCTTTTCAAAAATTCGGTAACGGTAAGTATTGACCGTTTTTACGCTGACAAAAAGCTTGTCAGAAATTTCCTGTGCACTGATGCAATTCACAACCATCATCGCCACCTGCATTTCACGTTCAGACAAAGCATCAAAAGGCGAGGTTTGTGTATCCGATAGATAAGAACTGGCCAGTTGTTCAGCAATATCAGCGCTGAAATATTTGCCGCCTTGCATCACTTTATTAATGGCACGTACCATTTCGGTCACAGGTGCACCTTTGGTAATGTAGCCTTTAGCGCCAGCTTTGAGTAACAGGGAAGGATAAGGTTCTTCAGCTAGGCCACTGACTGCCAGTACTTTGGTCTCGGGTGCGGTTTGCAGTAAGCGGCGTGTGGTTTCAACGCCACCAATACCTGGCATGTTGACATCTAACAGAACCACATTTGGGTGATGTTGACGAACGAGGTTAATTGCTTCTTCACCAGATTCAGCTTGGCCAATGACTTGAACATCGGCATGGTCCTCGAGCATTCGACAAATCCCTGTACGTACTAACTCATGGTCATCTACCACTAAAACTGTGATCACCTAGCTCTTCCTCACTATAAAAACCATATTTTTTGTTACATAAAGCAAAATAAGCTTGCAATGAAACGACAAAATTAGCAATCCTATTCTTAGGCTTATTTGAAAAGATATGCACGCTGTCGACGGCAATGCTGTTCGTATTGTGTACAAATGTAAGGCATATTGGCGTGAATACGCAAATGTATCTTATGGGTTATGAAGTTGAGTGAAGAAAAGTGAAAAAATCAAATAAATTTTTAATGCATCTATTGGGATGGTCGATTGCAATGACGGTCAGTACCCATAGCTTTGCAGACTTGGTGATGAACCCGAGCTCGGGGCCTAGCCAAGCAAGCATGAGTTGGTCTGCAGCAGATGCAGAACAGCTTCTGAATGATGATCTAATGGAAGATCCTGAAGAGTACGCTCCTCAGGGTTCAACAAAAGTCACCACCAGTATTCGCAGTTCTAACGGTGTGGTGACGAACAATACTACCTCGAAAACGGTACAAATTTTCGATACCTCGAAATATTCAAACCAACCTAGTGTCAATGCTCGTGCAGCACTGGTGATGGATGGCAATACAGGTGAAGTACTGTATAGTAAAAACAGTAATACCGCGCTGCCGATTGCCTCGATTACTAAACTGATGACGGCGGTGGTGATTTCAGATGCGCGTTTAAATATGTCTGAAAACATTACTTTACAGCAAGCGGACTTTTCGTGTTCGGGTTGTAAAAGTTCAAGCTCGTCCCTACGTGCAGGGGACAGTATGAACCGTGCAGAGGCATTGTTATTTGCATTAATGAAGTCAGAAAACCCAGCAGCATCAGCGCTTGCACGGACGTATCCGGGTGGTCGCTCAGCCTTTGTTTCGGCGATGAATGCCAAAGCAAAATCTTTGGGTATGAATTCAACCCATTATATGGAATCGACTGGTCTGCATCCAGGTAATGTGGCTTCAGCACGTGACTTGGGTATTTTGGTCAATGCCGCGTCTCAGTATGGTCTGATTCGTCAGTTCTCAACCACAGCCAGCTATGACTTTAACTTGGGCTATCGTGTATTAAAATCAAACAATACCAATGCCTTGGTTCGTAATGGTGGTTGGAATATTAATATTTCAAAAACAGGTTTCATTAATGAAGCCGGTCGTTGTGTGGTGATGCATACCACTTTAAATAACCGTCCAGCAGTGGTGGTGTTATTGGGCGCAGACTCATCTGCAGCACGTACCAATGATGCAACGCGCCTAATGAACTGGGCAAGCCAATTACCAAAACGTATTTAACCCGACTTTGTTTTTGTTCACTCAACAACAAAAATTGAGTCATAAAAAAGCCCTGCATATGCAGGGCTTTTTTTGTCTTCTCTCAATTACATGTTTGAAAGAATTGAATCGCGAACTTGTTCTAAGGTTGCATCGATTGACAGCATGACCGCATCAGAACATTGTTTGATCGCAGTATCAGGGTCTTTCAGACCATTACCTGTCACGGTACAGACAATCACAGAACCTTCCGCAATTTTTCCAGCTTTGATGTCACGGATTGCACCGCCAATCGATGCTGCAGAAGCAGGTTCTACAAAGACACCTTCATACATTGAAAGTAAACGCTGTGCTTCTAGAATTTCAGCATCAGTCAGTTCATCGAACCAACCTTGAGAATCACGAACCACCGCTTTAGCGTGGTTCCAGCTTTGTGGATTACCAATACGAATAGCCGTTGCAACAGTTTCAGGGTTTTCAACGGGTGCACCACGTAGGAATGGCGCAGCACCTGCTGCTTGGTAACCAACCATGGTTGGTAAACCTTCAGGTTTAGGACCCGTGAATTGATCTGTTTCAGCGTCGTAAATCACTTGCTCAAATTGATCTGCAGGTTGGTTGGCAACTGCTTCGGTATAACCCATCCAGTGTGCAGTAATGTTCCCTGCGTTACCCACGGGTAAGCAGTGGTAATCTGGTGCACGACCTAACTCATCTACGATTTCGTAAGCAATGGTTTTTTGACCCTGCAAACGGTATGGGTTGATTGAGTTTACGATGGTTACAGGGGCTTTGTCGGCAATTTCTTTGACCAGACGCATACCGTCATCGAAGTTACCGCGGATTTGCATGGTGATGGCACCATACATCATCGCCTGCGCCATTTTACCCATGGCAATTTTGCCTTCTGGGATTAACACAAACGCTTTGATGCCTGCGCGTGCTGCATAAGCCGCAGCCGCAGCTGAGGTATTACCTGTAGAGGCACAGATAATCGCTTTTGAGCCTTCTTCAACGGCTTTAGTAACCGCCATGGTCATACCACGGTCTTTAAATGAACCAGTCGGGTTTAAGCCCTCGTACTTCACATAAATTTCAACATTTTTGCCAATTAAACGTGGAATGTTCTCGAGTTTAATCAGTGGCGTATTACCTTCACCTAAAGAAATAGCGCGAGTAGTTGCAGACACTGGTAAACGGTCGCGATAACGGTCAACTAAACCAGTATAACGA
Source organism: Acinetobacter sp. 8I-beige (assembly GCF_902505955.1). Classification (NCBI taxonomy): domain Bacteria; kingdom Pseudomonadati; phylum Pseudomonadota; class Gammaproteobacteria; order Moraxellales; family Moraxellaceae; genus Acinetobacter; species Acinetobacter sp. 8I-beige. The sequence goes on from NZ_LR732790.1 coordinate 219,093, forward strand.
TTGGCATTCGACATGATGATGTTCCAATTGTGTGTAGAGCTTGGTGAGGAAGAGAAGAGCGTTCTTTTCCTCAACCCGATTAATTATCAAGCGATTCTAAACGAATTCGCACGATTTCGCCATGAATGACGGGTAAGGCTTGAATTTGAGCAAGTGCCTCGTCCATTTTTGATTCAACGACTGGATCAGTCAAAATCACGATTGGAATAAGGTCTTTTAAGCGTGGTTGTTGCATGATGGCATCGATACTGATGCCCGCACGACTGAGAATCGTGGTCACATCCGCCAAGACGCCAGTTTGATCTTCTGCATTAATCCGGATGTAATAACCGGTGGTCATTTCTTCACGGCTTAAAATTGGCACATTGGTCAGTGCTTCGAAGGCCAATTGTGGAATTGTTCCAGCGCCATCTTCGGTATAAGATATATCACGGACGATATCAATGACATCTGCAACGACCGCAGAAGCGGTTGGACCTGCGCCTGCACCCGCACCGTAATACAAGGTTGGGCCGACAGCATGAGCTTGTACCAAGACGGCATTTTTAACACCGTTGACATTGGCAATCAGTTCTTCCGCAGGGATCAAGGTTGGGTGAACACGAAGTTCGATGCCATTCGCTGCGCGACGCGCAATCCCCAAGTGCTTAATACGGAAACCCAGCTCTTCAGCATACTTCACATCTTGTGCTGTGATTTTACTGATGCCTTCGGTATAGACTTTGTCAAACTGTAGCGGAATACCAAAAGCACACGATGCTAAAATCGTGAGTTTATGTGCAGCATCAATGCCTTCGACATCAAAAGTTGGATCAGCTTCGGCATAACCCAGTTCTTGTGCTTCTTTTAATACGTCGGCAAAGGCACGACCTTTTTCACGCATTTCAGTCAGAATAAAGTTGCCTGTACCATTGATGATACCCGCTAACCAATTAATCTTGTTTGCCGCTAGACCTTCGCGCATCACTTTAATGATGGGAATGCCCCCTGCAACCGCAGCTTCATAGGCGATTTGCACGGCATTGTCATCCGCCAGTTTGAACAGCTCATTACCATGTTCAGCAAGTAAAGCTTTGTTCGCGGTGACGACTTGTTTGCCATGCAAAATGGCTTCTTTAATCACTTCATATGCAGGATGGATGCCACCCATCACTTCAACCACAACATCGACATCAGGCTGACGCACAATGTCGAGTAAGTCAGCACTTTGCTTGACCTCATCGCCTAAATCTAAGTCTGGACGAGGGCGGCGTGTGCCGACATAGGTAATTTGAATTTCACGACCGGTGCGACGTTTAATCTCAGCAGCATTTTCTTTTAGTAGTTTAAGGGCACCACCACCCACAGTACCAAGACCGAGGATTGCCAGACGAACTGGTTTCACGTCACACTCCAATTTACTTATATATATTGAACCAAGCCTAGATCATAGCTAAAAAAACTGTGAGACTCTAGGAAAGAAATCATTTTATGTTCAACTATAAATATTAGTTAAATAACAAATAAAAATTAGTTATTTAAGGCGATTTAATAATTCACTTGGGGCCAAATAGCCACCGAGATATTCACCATCTTCATTGTAGATCGCAGGTGTCCCATTTACGCCCATGTTCAGACCCAACTGGTATTGATCTCGCACTGGATTTTTACAGGTCGCCGGTGGAAGTTGAGCACCTGAAATCGCTTGATCAAAGGCAGCTTGACGGTCTGCGCTACACCACACACTTTCCATGGCTGGCATAAACTGTTCGCCACGCGGCCATGCAATGTAACGCACTTCAATGCCTTGGGCCGTGATTTCAGGGATATGCTCGTGCAGTTTATGGCAGTAAGGGCAGCTGGCATCGGTAAAGACATAAACCACATGCTTGGTCTTGCCTTTGGCTTTATAAACCAGTAGGTCTTCAGTTTTGAGCCCTGCTAGAAGCTTTTTGTTGGCTTCAGCTTGCAGGTTATCGCTGACGTTGTGGAGTGTTTTATCGCCCAAGCGAATCACATCACCTTGGATAATATATTTACCATCTGCCGTGGTATAAACCGAGCTCATCCCTTCAAGATTGACCCAAAATAAATTTGGCACTTCAGTGGTTTTGATATCGATGATTTTGGCATTGATATTGGCTGTTTTGAAATGCTTTTGAAGGGTATCAATTAAACGTTGCTTTGCATTACGTTCCGTCAAAGTTGACGCTTCACCTGTGGCTGGCGCGCTTGCCGTTAAAGAGTCTTGTTTTTTTTCTTCAGTGTTATTTGAACATGCTGTAAATAGAACACTTGAAGCAATGGCACAGGCAATGAACAATGGTTTACGGGTAAATAACATAGATAACCCTTTTTCTTTTGACTTTATAAAAACAGAGCGCCAAGCATAGCAAAAAAAGTACAGGACTCGGTAATACTTCGTAGTCTTCGTGCTAAAAACAGCCTTAAGTTATGGATGATCAAGACCTTAAGCTCTTGGGTGATGGCTGGCATGCAGTTGTTGCATACGCACTTGTGCGACATGGGTATAAATTTGTGTCGTGGACAGATCACTATGTCCCAATAACATTTGTACCACACGCAAGTCGGCGCCGTGATTGAGTAAATGCGTTGCAAAAGCATGTCGTAAGGTATGTGGAGAAAGTTCTGCTTGAATTCCTGCTTGTAAGGCATAACGCTTAATGGCATACCAAAAGTTTTGTCGACTCATGATGCCACCATGTTGGGTGAGAAACAGATAGTCAGTTGCAGATTTATATAATTGCGGACGTGATTCAATTAAGTATTTTTCGACCCACTCCACTGCAATTTGACCCAAAGGCACCAGCCGCTCTTTATTGCCCTTACCCGTAATTCTTAAATAGCCTTGTTTTAGATTGATTAAGTCTAGGCGTAGATTCAGTAGCTCAGATACGCGTAGTCCACAGGCATATAACACTTCAAACATGGCGCGATCACGGAGTCCAAGAGCGGTTTCAATATCAGGGGCTTGAATTAAGGCATCCACGTCTTGCTCAGACAAATCTTTAGGCAGTGCGCGGCCAATTTTGGGTGTTTTATGTAGTGCGACAGGGTTGTCTGAACGCAGTTTTTGTTCCCGTAGAAACTTAAAAAAAGAACGCAGAGCAGACAGACAGCGCGCAATGGAGCGCGGGCTTTTACCTTGCTTGGTGAGAGTCAGCAGAACATCGGCGACATCATCACTGCTCCATTCAGGCATGCTCACGTGACTACACTCGCTGCACTGCAATAAGTCAGAGAGATAAGCATTTCGGGTGTGTGGGCTGACGGTTTGTGCAATGAGATAATCTTTAAAGCCGTGTAAAAAACTGAGCTGAGTTGGAATTTGAACAGGCGCAGGCACACGCGGTTTTTTATTTAACATAAAGCTCTCAAGCACATCATCACGGAAAGACAAAAACAAGGAATAGGAGTTTTATTCAATGTAGTGTAATCATTCTCGCTTGTCGATGTGTTATAACAGATGCGAATCATTATCGAATCTGATTTGGTAATTATTCTCATTTGTTTGTATACTGTTCAAAATATTAAAGGGTTGGATGCGGTGCGTTTATCTGATTTAAAAGTCAAACAAACTGCCATCATTAACAAAGTGAATCATACTTTGGATGGCGAAGCTCAGACTGATTTGGTGGCTAGTCGTCTTGAAACATTAGGCTTTGTCGCAGGTACAAAAGTACAGGTGATTACCAAAGGTGTTTTTGGTGGCGATCCAATTTTAATCCAAGTGGGTTTTACACGTTTCGCCTTAAGAAAAGTTGAAGCTGAAAAAATTGAAATTCAAGTCGAAGGAGCACCTAGATGAGTGATGCCTTGCGTGTTGCCCTTGTAGGTAATCCAAACTGCGGTAAAACTTCGTTATTTAACCATCTCACTGGAACACGCCAAAAAGTAGGTAACTATGCGGGTGTAACGGTTGAGCGTAAAGTTGGTCAATTTAGTCTTCCTTCGGGTCAAGCAGTTCGCGTTCTGGATTTGCCAGGGACGTATAGCTTAGATGCGACTAGTCCTGATGAAATGATTACCCGTGACGTGGTGATGGGGAAAATTGCAGACGAAGGTCAGCAAGATGCTTTCTTATGTATCGTTGATGCAACTAACCTCAAACTTCACCTTGGTTTAGTGATTGAACTGATTGCATTGGGCCGTCCAATGTTAATCGTTTTAAACATGATGGATGAAGCACGTCGCCGTGGCATGCAAATCAATACCCAAAAGCTTTCTGAGCGCTTGGGTGTGCCGATCGTTGAAACCGTTGCGGTGCGTAACTCGGGTATTGAAAGCCTGCTTAGCGCTTTAGAGCAGGGCAAATATGCCGTGCCTTATACCGAGCTGACGGGTTTAAAAGGCGACACTGCACATGAGAAAGTAGAAAATTTATTACATGACGCTGTGCAGTACGTCGATGAAGAAGACAAGCGAACTGATTTTCTAGATAAGATTTTCCTACATCCAGTTTTGGGTTTAGTTAGCCTTGCAGTGATGATGTTTATTGTCTTCCAAGCCGTTTTTGCTTGGGCAGCGCCGTTTATGGATGGGATTGAAACCTTCTTTGGTTGGCTAGGTGAAACCATTGGTGCATCCATTAGCCACCCTTTACTTAACAGTTTGGTGGTGGACGGGATTATTGCGGGTGCGGGTGGTGTCGTGGTGTTCTTACCGCAGATTTTAATTTTGTTCTTCTTTATCTTGGTATTGGAAGAGTCGGGTTATTTACCGCGTGCCGCGTTTTTGCTAGATAAGCTGATGTTTAAAGCAGGTCTTTCTGGGCGTGCCTTTATTCCATTGTTGTCTAGCTTTGCCTGCGCAATTCCGGGCATCATGGCATCGCGTACCATTAGTGATCCGCGTGACCGTTTGACCACGATTTTTGTGGCACCGTTAATGACGTGTTCTGCACGTTTACCTGTATATGCCTTGTTAATTGCTGCTTTTATTCCTGAACAAACTGTTTGGGGGATCTTCAATCTGCAAGGTTTGGTGTTGTTTGCTTTATATATGGCCGGGATTGTGAGTGCACTGTGTGTATCTTTCGTTCTGAAATTCTTCCATAAAGACAAGTCACAACATATGTTGATGATGGAGTTGCCAAGCTATCGTTTCCCTGACTTGAAGAATATTTGGATTGGTTTACTTGACCGTGCCAAGATCTTCTTACGTCGTGTGGGTGGCATTATTTTCGCGTTGTCTATTTTACTGTGGTTCTTGTGTACCTTCCCGCAAGCCCCTGAAGGCGCGACTTTACCTGAAATTGATTATTCATTTGCCGGTATGCTCGGTCATTTACTGCAACCGATTTTTGCCCCGCTGGGTTTCAATTGGCAGATTTGTATTGCTTTGATTCCTGCTATGGCAGCTCGTGAAGTGGTGGTGGCAGCTTTAGGTACGGTATATGCCTTATCCGCTGTTGATGAAGATGCCATGTCACAAGGTTTGGCTTCACTGATCAGTAGTGGCGGTGAGCTCGGCTGGTCGGTGGCGACTGGTCTGTCTTTATTGGTGTGGTTTGTTTATGCACCGCACTGTTTGGCGACTTTAGCGACGGTCAAACGTGAAACAGGTTCATGGAAAACCGTGAGTTTTATGACCATTTACTTGTTTGGTTTGGCTTATTTAATGTCATTCCTGACCTATCAAATTGCAACGCACTATTTGGGCTAATCGGCTTAAATAGGCGAGGAGATTGAGATGATTGAAATTCTAATTGTTGCTGCTCTAGTGATCTGGAGTGCAGTGGTGGTATTTAAGAAAGTATTTCCTAAGACATCGGGTTCAGTTTTCATGTCCTTGTCCGCGCTGTGTGAGGCTCGTGGTTGGACGCGTTTGGCGACGTGGTTAAGGCCGTCAATGGCTGGTGGGTGTGGCGGAAACTGTGCTTGTCCAGCAACAGAAGACAGCAATGCGAAAAAGCCTGAAGTTCAAGCGGTGAAGTGGAAATAAAACGATTTTTGCTCACAAATAAAAAAGCCGTCCGACAGGGGCGGCTTTTTTACGCACTGACACAAAAAAAGTGCAGGAAAGTCAAAACAGAAAAAGCATTCAAAACAGCAAAGTGCTAACATTTCCGCAGATAAATCTCAGACCAAGCATGGGGCGAAAATGTTAATACAACGTGGTGGACTTAAGGTCGTTGCAGGGCTCGGCATTTCTGGTGTTGCAGCGGTCAATTTTTTACATAACCAAGGCTACCGCGTTGCAGTAACGGACTCTCGATCGACCCCGCCCGGTCATGACCAAATTCCAGCAGAGGTACAAACCAGTTTTGGTCAGTTTGACGCAGAACTGTTGTTGTCTGCTGAAGAAATCGTTATTAGCCCTGGGCTCGATCCGAAACTACCTGAAATTCAAGCCGCGATTGCCAAAGGCATTCCCGTGGTGAGTGAAATTCAAATCCTACGCCGTGTAACCGACAAGCCGATCATGGCCATTACTGGGTCGAATGCAAAAAGTACCGTGACGACCTTGATTGGTCTGATGGCTGAACATGCAGGTGTAAAAGTCGCGGTAGGTGGTAATCTTGGTCGCCCAGCGTTAGATTTAACCAAAGATGAGCCAGATTTATACATTCTAGAACTATCCAGCTTTCAGTTAGAAACCACCTCAAATTTACAAGCTGAAGTTGCGGTGGTGCTGAATATGAGTGAAGACCATCTTGACCGTCATGGCGATATGATGGGCTATCACACCGCGAAGCATCGCATTTTCCAAGGCGTGAAGAAAGTCGTTCATAACCGTGATGACTCACTTACGCGTCCTTTGGTACCTGATGCTACGCCAATGCAAAGCTTTGGTTTAAATGCACCTGATATGAATCAGTACGGTGTATTAAGAGATGACGATGGTACGATCTGGTTGGCCCGTGGCCGCACACGTTTATTGAACAGCGCAGAGATGTATATTCAAGGCACACACAATGTGGCCAATGCATTGGCCTGCTTGGCTTTGGGTGAGGCAATCAATCTTCCGCTTGAGTCGATGTTGGAAACGCTGAAAAGCTTTAAAGGCTTAGAGCATCGCTGTGAGTTTGTGAAAGAAGTTGAGGGTGTCCGTTACTATAATGACTCTAAGGGCACCAATGTAGGTGCAACACTGGCTGCGATTGATGGCCTAGGTGCTGCGATTGAAGCCAAAGGCGGTAAAGTCGCGATCATTTTAGGTGGTCAAGGCAAAGGACAAGATTTTAGCGCTTTACGTGAGGCTTTGAGCAAATACGTGAAAGTGGCTGTGTTGATTGGTGAAGATGCGGCGTTGATTGAACAAGCTGTGGCAGGAACAACCACCTTACTGCATGCTGAGACTTTAGAGCAGGCGGTTGCACTTTGCCAAGCCCATACCCAAGCCCATGATGTCGTGTTATTGTCACCTGCATGTGCAAGTTTTGATATGTTCAGTGGTTACCCACAGCGCGGACATCAGTTTGTCGCTTGTGTGCAAGAACTCCACTAAAAATAATAAGGAAATTGAGATGGCTGAGTTTGCTCAGACAACGATCAATAAAATTAACCAGTTTTATAGCCGTTGGGCGCCGCGTGTACCCAGCGAAGTGACACCACGTAATGTGTTGATCTTCTGCGTCATTGCGTTGTTGTGTTTAGGTTCGATCATGGTCGCATCTGCGTCGATGCCTTATGCTGAACGCCTTCATGAGAATTCATTTCACTATGTCCTTCGTCACGGGATTTCAATCGCGGTGGCTGGTGTTTTGGCCTATGCGGTATACCGAGTTCCACTCAATGTTTGGTTCAACAACACCTTTCCGCTGTGGATTTTGACCATCTTACTGCTGGCCGCCGTATTGGTTGTCGGTACGGAGGTCAATGGTTCGACCCGCTGGATTCGTGTTGCGGGCTTTACGTTACAGGCTTCTGAGGTCGCCAAAGTGATGATGGCGATTTTCACAGCGGACTATGTGGTACGCCGTGCCGAAGAAGTAAGAAATAACATCAAAGGTTTGATCCGTCTCGGTATTATTATGCTGTTGACGGTGGGTTTGATTATCGCGGAGCCCGACTTGGGTGCAACCGTGGTGATTAGTTTGATGATGCTCGGTATCTTCTTCCTTGCTGGCGCGCCGTTGATTCAGTTTGGTATGGCTTTTGGTGCAATTTTTGCGGCCTTTGTCTTTTTGATTGTGTTTGAGCCTTACCGTTTTGAACGTCTAATGTCTTTCTCAAACCCTTGGGAAGATCCGCTAGGCACTGGTTACCAGCTTTCCAATGCCTTGATGGCCTTTGGGCGTGGTGAATGGTTTGGTGTAGGACTTGGCCACAGTGTACAGAAAATGGCCTACTTGCCTGAGGCGCATACCGACTTCATGTTGGCCATTTTAGGCGAAGAGTTTGGCTTTTTCGGGATCACTACGGTCTTGATTCTGTCCTTTACTATGTTGCTGTGCTGTATCAAGGTGGGTCATCGTGCGCTGAAGAATCAGTACCTGCGTGCGGGTTATTTGGCATATGGGGTATCGATTATTTTCTTACTGCAAATTTTGGTAAACGCAGGTATGAATATGGGTATGCTGCCAACCAAAGGTTTGACGCTACCTTTTATTAGTTATGGCGGTTCATCACTGATTATGTGTGCAGTGATGATCAGTTTGATTTTGAAAATTGATGCAACAACACAAAGTGCCAATCCAACCAAAGAAGAATCCAGCTTCTAAGCGGGTTGTTCTTTCATCATGCTATCCGCAGACGAAACCCACTTTTCGTTATGCGGATAGCGTTTGAGTCCTTCCTAAATTGTGTTTCTCATCAGCACATCTATCCATCATTCTTTTATGATGAATGTGACTGTAATGGTCTAAATTTTTTGAATTTGCTTCAATTGGAACGTTGAGTGCTATGCATAGTATTGAGTTTCTGCCGCAATCGTTTTGCTATAAATAGGTACCGTGCAGGGTAGTACGGTGTGGAATCAGCGAAACATCCCATTGTGCGATGGCTTGTTGCAACATTCGTTCAGGGGTGTCTAGCTCGACAGCTGGTTGATTTAAAGCGTGTATCGCTTGAGCGAGTAGTGTGGGTGCTTGGTTAAGATCCAGTGCCTGTGCCATATTTTGTTTAGATAACTTTTGCCCTTGATCATTCATGGCCAAAGGCAGGTGCATATAGCTAAGGCGCGGGTAATCTAAGAGCTGACCTAAATAAATTTGGCGCTCGGTATTATCCAATAGATCTGCACCACGAACCACATGGGTGATGCCTTGTAGGTAGTCATCCACCACGACTGCTAATTGATAATTGATAATGCCATCGCGGCGTTTCAGTACAAAGTCACCGAGCTCATGTGCCAGTTGTGAACAGTGTCTGCCTTGCAGAGCATCATCAAAACAAATTTCGACATCTTCCACTTTGACGCGAATGGCTTGTTGCTCAAAAGGCAGAGCAAGGTCACGGCAGGTGCCTGCATAAATGTGGTTAGAACCGAGCATTTTGCGGGTGCACTGACAGGCATAGACCAGTTTGAGTTGATGCAGTTGTTGAATCACGTCTTCATATAGGTCGAGACGATCTTTTTGGAAAATGGTCTCCGCATCGGGCTGAAAGCCGAAAGCCTCGATACAACGTAAGATGTGGCTTTCACTGCCAGGGTAAATACGCGGGATATCGGTATCTTCGATACGAACCAACCATGTGCCTTGATGTGCTTTTGCTTCGCAATAACTGGCAACGGCTGTGATGAGTGACCCAAAATGCAAAGGGCCGGTTGGCGATGGCGCAAACCGACCTGAGTAGCGAGTTAGCGAAACATCGTTTCGCCGCTGCGCAAGAGCCAAGCGATGCTTGGCTGGAGAGTTATCAACAGTCACAGTTAACCGTTATTTTGCTTCTCTTTGATTTCTGCCAGTGTTTTGCAGTCAATACACAAAGTTGCAGTTGGACGGGCCTCTAAACGGCGCAGACCAATTTCGATGCCACAGGTTTCACAGAAACCATAGTCATCGTTTTTAATCGCTTCAATTGATTGTTCGATTTTGCGGATGAGTTTACGTTCACGGTCACGTGTACGTAGTTCAATTGCAAACTCTTCTTCTTGTGTCGCGCGGTCATTTACATCAGGCAAAGCGGTGTTTTCGTCTTGCATGGTGTTGAGTGTGCGGTCAACTTCTGACATCAGCTCTGCTTTCCATGCCAACAAAATTTGGCGGAAGTGCTCAAGCTGACCTTCAGACATGTATTCTTCATTTTTTTTCGGCTGATAAGGTTCAATACCAAATAAGCTTGCAGTAGAACCACCGTCAGTCGCTTTAGGCTTAGTTTTGCGCACACGTTTTGTAGATTTTTCATCTACAACATCAGTTTGTTCGTCTAAGACAGTATTTTGGTTGTCATTCGCCATTTAGGGCAATCCTCATCATATACGTATCTTTAATACGCAAAAAATATGGTGATATGCAAGTGTTTTTATCCACCCTCGAGGAGATTAACCCTCGGGGGTCGTCATCATATAGACTTTTTAAGTATTTTGATAGTCTTTGATGTTTGGATTAAATTGATCACTTTTTCGTAAGAGCAACTAAGGTAATTGAAAACGATAAAAATGAAAAGTTAATAACCTGAAATTTCAACATTTATTTTTTGCTGTGCGTGTAAGACACGTTCTACGTGGGTTTCATGGCTACCGTCTGCGTTTAATTGTAAAATACGATAACCTGGTGCCTGCTCATCTAAGGCGAAATGATCGCTTAAAGGCTTAAATTGGACACTGGTAGACGGCGTCGAGTAAAACTGAATACCATGCCATTCACGCCATGATTCTTGATGGACATGTCCCGACAGCACAATTTTGACATTGTGGTATTTCGCAAGAACCGCAGTGAGGTCTTGGGTGTTCTTGAGTTTATGTTGATCAATCCATTTTGACTGCATTTCAAAAGGATGATGATGACAGGCAATCACAATGTGTTGCTGGGCAAATTCTTGTAGGATTTGTTCCAGTTGCTTCAATTGTGCTTCATCGACCCAGCCATCGATTTTACCTTTGACCGCACTATTGAGTAAAACCACGCTCCAAGGACCGAAGTGAATCACATGAACTTTGTTTTGCTGTTGATGAAAAGGGAAGTGTTCGACATTGTCATGATTGCCCGGAACCTGATAAAACGGTGTCTTTAAACTCTGCATAAAGTCTAAATAGCGTTGATAGGTTCGAGGCACAGGTACTTGTGCCAAGTCACCCGTATGGACGATGGCATTCAGCTGTGGGTGACGCTCAACAATATGTTGCATCACATGATGAAAGCTTTGCTCTGGATTCATACGGACAAATTCCAGATGATCTTGATCCATCAAGTGCGTATCTGAAATTTGGATAATGGTCCAATTTTTCTCATTATTTAAAGTCATGCCTGACCCCTTAGACATTCCTTGTCGTTTTAATCTGTTGTTGTAGCCATTGCAAGGCCATTATGACAGGCGCATTTCTGAGCCGACCATTGGAAAGTAATGTATCGATCTGCGCATAATCAATCAGGTGTAATAAAATATTTTCACCTTCATCGGGCATACCAAATACACCACCTTGTTCGGGTAAATCGGCCGCAGCACTATACAGATGAAACAGTTCCGCACAGGCACCTGCTGAAGGATAAAAGCTAAACAGATGCTGTAAGTGTTCAATCTGACAGCCCGATTCTTCTAATGCTTCACGGCGAATACAGCTTTCTGGTGATTCATCACCATCGAGTACTCCTGCAATAATCTCTAATTGCCAAGCTGAATCTTGGTCATCCATAGCACCAATACGAAATTGTTCAATCAAGGCAAATTTTTGTTGTGCATCATCATAAATCAAGACACCAGCAGCTTCAGGGCGCTGAATGAGCTCACGTGAAATCACAGAGGTATACTCAGTTTGATTAAACAGGCGATGACGTAAATTTACTTTTTCTACTTGAATAAAACCCTGAAAAACAAAGGTTCTGTCTACAATTTGGACATCTTCACGGTGATATGTAGCTTGCTTAATTATGTTCATAAAGCGCAATCAGGATGAAATTTATCATTTCATCCTAACTGAGAATCACATGATTACAAAAGGTTTTTTATCAACTTACACTTTTTGGTACAAGTTTTGTCCGCTTGCATGGAATTGTTTTTTCATGCTATCGAGACCAGTTTCGACCTCTTCTTGCTGAATTTTATTCAGTGTAGCGTTTTGCTGGTTTTGTGCATAATCACGCACGTTTTGGGTGATTTTCATCGAGCAAAACTTGGGACCGCACATCGAACAGAAGTGCGCAGATTTGTGCGCCTCCTTCGGCATGGTTTCATCATGCATGCTACGCGCCGTGTCTGGGTCAAGACTGAGATTGAACTGATCTTCCCAGCGGAATTCAAAACGCGCTTTAGATAGAGCATTATCACGGACTTGCGCACCCGGATGACCTTTGGCCAAATCTGCTGCATGTGCTGCAATTTTATAGGTGATGATGCCATCTTTGACGTCTTTTTTGTTCGGCAAGCCCAAGTGTTCTTTAGGCGTGACATAGCACAACATGGCAGTCCCATACCAACCAATCATCGCCGCACCAATCGCAGAAGTAATATGGTCATAACCTGGGGCAATATCGGTGGTCAATGGCCCTAAAGTGTAGAAGGGTGCTTCTTGACAGACTTCAAGCTGTAGATCCATATTTTCTTTGATCATATGCATTGGCACATGCCCCGGACCTTCAATCATTACTTGCACATCATGTTTCCATGCGCGATGGGTCAGCTCGCCTAAAGTGCGTAATTCAGAGAACTGTGCTTCGTCATTGGCATCTTGGATACACCCTGGACGTAGACCATCACCGAGACTGAATGACACGTCATAGGCTTTCATGATTTCGCAGATTTCATCGAAATGTGTATAGAGGAAGTTTTCTTGATGATGGGCCAAACACCACTGCGCCATGATTGAGCCGCCACGAGAGACGATACCAGTGAGACGATTTGCTGTCATCGGTACATAACGTAATAAGACACCCGCATGAATGGTGAAATAGTCTACGCCTTGCTCAGCTTGTTCGATCAGCGTGTCTTTGAAGATTTCCCATGTCAGGTCTTCCGCCACCCCATCTACTTTTTCTAAAGCTTGATAGATAGGTACGGTACCAATCGGAACAGGTGAGTTACGGATAATCCATTCGCGGGTTTCATGGATGTTCTTCCCTGTGGAGAGGTCCATGATAGTGTCTGCACCCCAACGAGTTGCCCACGTCATTTTTGCGACTTCTTCATCGATTGAAGAGCCGAGAGCCGAGTTACCAATATTGGCATTGATTTTTACCAAGAAGTTTCGGCCAATGATCATGGGTTCAATTTCAGGGTGGTTAATATTGGCAGGGATAATCGCACGCCCTTCAGCCACTTCTTTGCGCACAAATTCAGGCGTGATTTCCATCAGGTTATGCGCACCAAAGTTTTGCCCCGCGTGTTGACGTGCATCGACCCCTTCACGTTGACGCTGATTTTCACGAATAGCGATGTATTCCATTTCAGGAGTAATAATGCCTTGTTTGGCATAATACATCTGCGTGACATTATGGCCTGCTTTGGCACGACGTGGTTTTTGAATATGCGCAAAGCGGATATTAGCGGTACGAATATCCCGTAAACGCTCTTGGCCAAAGCTTGAACTGAGGCTATCTAACATTTCGGTATCGTTGCGCTCTTCAATCCAGCTTTCACGGACATTTGGTAGACCTTTGTTCAGATCAATACTGACATTGGTATCGGTATACACGCCCGAGGTGTCATACACCATCACTGGTGGATTGTACTCACCGCCTAAGCCTGTTGGGGTTTCGGTCAGTTCAATCTCACGCATGGGGACTTGAATGTCTGGGCGCGAACCTTGGATATAAACTTTTTTAGAGGCAGGCAAGATACGGGTGAGATCTTTGGCATCTTGTTCATGTTGTGCTGAAATTTCAGCGGAAAGATTCGTTAAATGGTTCATTGCAATGATCCTTATGAATGACATCAACGAATCAAGCACGACCAAAAACGATGGCAATTGAAGCTATTTCTGTGTGTTGTTGATTTGGTGATACAAATGCAACGGATGTATTTCTACTGGAAATAGTTCAATGAAAGGCGTTCAGTTTTTAGATGGCTTGATTCCTACGCAGGTCTTAACCTGATCAGGTTCAACGGTACTCAGCTTCAAAACTTTATTGAAAAGTCTTAGCTGATCTCAGCGAGCAATTACTCGCGCTCCGTCAAGCGATGCATCATCTTAACATGCACTGTTGTTAAAAACAGCGACCTTTTTATTCAAAGTGTGAAAGGAGATCTGTTCAACGTTCTAAGCAAATGGCATCGCTTAAGCAGTCTTTGCCTTGATCGGGTTGGACCATACGCAGTTGAATAAAGTGCGCCAATTGTCTTTGTAATAGTTGATCTGCACCGAGGTGCTGCACATGAGCGGAAGCAGGCAAGATGATTTGAGCCGCTCTTTGTTCAGGGCTGAGCGCCACAAACTTTAAAAATAAGCGCGCTTGATCCGTCACTATTGAATTTTTTAATGCGGCAAGGCACTCAATTTCTTCCAAATAATTGCTTTGTACGGTATAGCCGTCGTAAACGCGTTGAGTATCCAGTCCGATAAACAAGAGGGTGCTGTATAGATTCAACAGATGACGTGCATCTTGGTGATAGCTACTTTTTGGATATTGCTGTAAGTAGCTTTCCCAATACAGCGCACGATCTGCAATTTCTTTGGCATCAATTTTGACCTGACTTCCAATCACGGCAGGGTATTGATTCTGTGTTGCCAGATGTTCAATAAACTCTTGCTCCGCGACAGGGAGATATGGCGCAAAAATTTTGGCTAAATACTCAGGGCTACGGCGGTAATGCACTTGTCCTTCGCCTGCATCAAACAATTCGACATAAGACTGTCCTTGATGTTTGATGAGGTATTGGTCACGAATGGTCAGTTGCTCAAAAAGACTTTGTTGAATGGTCGGATGCTGAGCCATTTCTAGGGCATAACTTTCAAAAGCGCGCTGCTGTTGCGGTGTACGTTCAACCGCCAAAAAGTCATGGTACATTTTATTGGATAAACCCAATAAATGCTTTTGTTGTTGAAAGCCGAGTAAAGGTAAACACAGCTTAAGATCTTGATTGATTTGCTCTAAAGCAAAAGTCGTACGTTGTGCATCTATTTCCGACATGTTTTTGTCAATTTTTTGGCACAAGTCGGTTAAGTCCAAGGTTTGAGTCGAAGACGCTTCTATTTGTGCAGGCTCTTGAAAGCTCACAGGTTCAGGTTTCTGACAGGCAGCCAGCAACGCGCACATGAAAATAAGTGCGTAAGGTTTAAGCGAAAATAAAGAAGAATGATTCACAGCGACTCGATCAAAAAACTCAGTTCAGCGACAACACAATAGAGAAACTCCTTTTCTCCATGCCTCATTTTATAGGGGGAATGGAATTTTTAATGTGTAGTATTGTGAATGAGTTTGTTGAACGGGCTGTGACACTATTTAATATTTACTTCATAATGAACAGATTAGTGCGCGCTATTGTAACCAGTGCAATAAAAAATATACGAAAAAAATGACAACTCGTTTTAGTATAGCGTTGCTCAGAACGAGGCCAGTGAGGCGGAAAGGTGGACCAAAAACAATGAAGATTAAATGTGTCCTAGCTAGCTGTGTGTTGTTTTTCGCGCCGTGGAGTCATGCCTTGGATTTGGTCGACGCTTTACAACGCGCCAAAGTCAATGATCCCAACTGGCAAGCCAATTTACTCCAATATGAGGCCGATCAACTCAATTTAGGCATTGCACAAGGCAATTTACTACCTACCATTAGTCTGTCTGGGAATGTGACTCGAAAAAATCAACCCATTGGGCAGGTGAGTTCTGTTCTTTCCATGCCTGATACGACCACCACCAAACAAGTGGCGATTACGGCGCGCCAACCCCTTTTTCGTTGGGATGCGTGGGAAGGATTGAAACAAGTCAAGACCTCCCTCAGTTTAAGTGAAGTCAATTTACAGCTACAGCGGCAGCAACACATTTTAGACGTGACGGAAGCCTATTTTAATGTACTGCGCCAACAAAGTTTAACCGCAGCCAATTTACAAGAAGAACAAGCCTTACTTGAACAACTGAATATGATGAATGCCAAACTCAGAGAAGGTTTGGTGGCAAAAAGTGATGTGAGTGAAGCTAATGCTCAATACCAAAGCGCACAGGCTAACCGCATTGCGACGCATGTACAACTGGTCTTGGCGCAGGAACAACTGGCGCAAATTATTGGGCCTTATCAAGAAAACTTGGCAGTGCTACGTGAAGACTTTCAGTTTCAAAAGCCTTATCCTGCAGAACTTTCAGCATGGACTAATTTAGCTCTCGCACAGAACCTAGGCATTCAGCAGGCACGCTTGCAACAGCGCTATGCTGAAGATCAAAAACGGGTTGAACAAGCTGCGTTGTATCCGCAAATTGAAGCCGTAGGAAGCTATGGTTATAGTGAGCAGACTCCTGAGAATATTATGTCGGCCAAAGGTAACTTTGATCAGATTGGTATTGAGATGAATTGGAATGTCTATACGGGGGGGCGAACCAAGAAGTCGATTCAAAAAGCCGCCGTCAACGTCAAAAAGTCTGAAGCTGAACTGGATGCCGCTATCCGTAAAGCCAATACCGAGGTGAAAAAGTCTTATTTGCAAGTGGAAACAGACCAAGCCAAGTTGCAAGCACGTAAAGCTGCCATGGAATCATCCAGCCTCGTCTCTCGTGCCTCACAAGAGCAGTATCAAGAAGGCTTAAAAGCCATGGTCGATGTTTTACTGGCACAGCGCAATGCCTTTTCGGCCAAGCAAGACTATGTCAATGCCAAGTATGACTACCTAATCAATGTCTTGCATTTAAAGGCATCTGTGGGTAAGTTGACTGAACAAGATATTCAAGAAATGAATGCATGGTTGGTGGACAAAGCACGCTTATAAAAGGGTCTTGTCATCAAATCTTCACAATTGCTATGCTTTAATATCGCTCAATCTTTAGTCCCTCATGATGTTGCTGTGGAGTACGTCCTTTGCCAAATAGTCCTGTTTTAAACCATCACATTTCTTCGCAGTTCAATGAAGATTTGCAGGATGTGAACACCAAATTTATGACCATGGGTGGTTTGGTAGAGCAACAAGTGGCAAATGCAATTCATGCGCTACTCGACACCGATGCCAACTTAGCGGTCGATGTTCAGTTTAAAGACAATGCGGTGAATCAGCTCGAACGTGAAATTGATGAAGCTTTGACGTTGATTTTGGCGCGTCGTCATCCTGCTGCGATTGATTTGCGTATGGTGATTGCGATGTCGAAAGCCAATACCGACCTAGAGCGTATTGGTGATGAAGCAGCGAAAATTGCTCGTATTGCGCAAAGCTTATGTGAAGACGGTGAATCTCCTCGCGGTTATATGGAAACGCGTCATATTGGCAACCAAGTTCGTGTCATGATTCATGATGCCCTAGACGCTTTTGCACGTTTAGATGCAGAACAAGCGCTACGTGTGATGATGGCCGATGCCGATATTGACCGTGAATATCAATCTGCAACGCGTACTTTGATGACTTATATGATTGAAGACCCGCGTCATATTGCCCGTGTGATTAATGTGATGTGGGTATTACGTTCATTAGAGCGGATTGGCGATCATGCGCGTAATATCTCTGAGCAAGTGATTTACATGGTGAAAGGTTTGGATGTGCGTCATACCAGTTTTGAAGAAGTTGAAAAACATATCCAAAAATAAAAAAAAGTGAATCTTATTTTTCAAGCACAACTTCGGTTGTGCTTTTTAATGGTTGCTTAATTTTTAGATAAAAAAAATCTCAGACTTTGGGGGAAATCTGAGACTAAAATCGGGGATATTTATCGTTATAGATAAGAGGTTTCCCTCTATCCTTGAATGCCATTATAGGAAAGATGTTTTTCTGCGTCATGTAGGTTCTTGTAGTGTAATGTTGAGTTTTGCAATGGTTGTGTAGCGCTATGTTTACACTTAATTATTTAGATACAAATAACGGCTTTATAGCGTAATTGGGTCATCAATATGTCATCTATTTGGGGGTTGGTCATCCCTGTGCTTAGATAGAACATTGTATGAATAAAAAGAAAAGCCCCGATGTTGGGGCTTTTCAAATGTGCAACGCTTTATCACGCCTCAGGCTTTAAGCCTTCTGCTTTTTCTAAGCTTTCATCATTGTTAAAGAACTTCTCACGTTGTTCTTCAAGAAACTTTTTCGCATCAGGTTCAAACACATTTAGGCGTTTTTCATTGATTAAAGTGGTTTGGTGCTTTAACCATTCTCCCCAAGCTTGCTTGGAGATGCTTTCAAAAAGTTCTTGGCCTTTTGCGCCAGGGAAAGGTGCAAAGTCTAAACCTTCCATTTCTGTTTGATATTTACGGCAAAAAACTTGTCGAGTCATATCTAGACGTCCTTATTGAGCATAAAGTTTTTCTAAACGCGCATGGGCACGTTCAATTGCAGCTTCGACTTGCGCAGGTGCAGTTCCACCAATATGGTTACGTGCATTGACTGACGCTTCAAGGGTCAGTGCCTTTTCAAACACATCCGCTTGAATTAAGTCAGAGAACTGTTGAAGTTGTTCAAGAGTCAATTCAGAAAGATCTTTTGACTCTTGTACACCTAAAGCAACGGCTTTACCCACAATTTCATGTGCATCACGGAAAGCCACGCCATTTTTTACAAGGTAATCAGCCAAGTCAGTTGCCGTTGAGAAACCACGCAGCGCTGCTTCACGCATGATGTAAATGTTTGGCACCAAAGCAGGAATCATGTCTGCAAAAGCCATGAGCGAGCCACGCACGGTATCAATCGCATCAAACAAAGGTTCTTTGTCTTCTTGGTTGTCTTTGTTATACGCCAACGGTTGACCTTTCATGAGTGTTAATAAGCTCATCAAGTCGCCATAGACACGACCTGTTTTACCGCGCACTAACTCTGGAACATCTGGATTTTTCTTTTGTGGCATGATTGAAGAGCCAGTACAGAAACGGTCTGGAATGTTTACAAACTTAAACTGTGCAGACGTCCAAAGAATCAGTTCTTCTGACATGCGTGATAAGTGCATCATGATCAGAGACGCCGCAGCATTGAATTCAATACCGAAGTCGCGATCAGATACTGCATCGAGTGAGTTTTCAGAAACGGCTTCAAAACCCAGTAACTCTGCTGTAAATGCGCGGTCGATTGGGTAAGTGGTACCCGCAAGTGCTGCTGAACCTAAAGGCATACGGTTAGTACGTTTACGGCAGTCAATGAGACGCTCAGAGTCACGCACTAACATTTCAAACCATGCTAGTAGGTGGTGACCAAAAGTCACAGGCTGTGCTGTTTGTAAGTGGGTGAAGCCTGGCATAATGGTATGCGTGTTTTGAGCAGCAATACTCAAAATACCTTTTTGTAATTTTTTTAGTAATTCTAAAATGGCATCGATTTCATCGCGGACATAGAGGCGAATATCGGTTGCCACTTGGTCATTACGGCTACGACCTGTGTGGAGCTTTTTACCTGTGATGCCAATCCGTTGAGTCAAACGCGACTCAATGTTCATGTGCACATCTTCTAGGTCAATACGCCATTCGAACTGACCCGCTTCGATTTCAGCTTGAATGGTGTTTAAGCCATTGATGATGTCATCGCGTTCTTGTTCAGTCAGAACGCCAACTTTTGCAAGCATGGTCGCATGAGCAATAGAACCTGCAATATCTTGTTTATAAAAGCGTTGGTCAAATTGTACAGATGCTGTAAATTCAGCAACAAAGGCATCAGTAGCTTCAGAGAAACGACCGCCCCACATACCCGAAGTTTGGGCTTGTGACGGATTTGAGGAATTAGAAGATGTGGTCATGTCGGCTCAATAAGATAAAAAGCGGTAGAACTCGCATGAGTATAACAAATTCAAGACAACTTGCCGAAGTTCAAGATGCGCAAAGTTTAACTTCCAGCATGGCTAAGCCAAATATCTCTTATTTATTTAGTAAAATCGTGCAATGGCCGCATTTGTTGGAATTATTTGTTGGTGGAAATTTGTTGGCTATGCTGTTGGCTTTGGCTGAAGCGCAGTCTTGGTCGGCTTTAGTATTTGAGCATGTACTAGCCTATATGCTGTACATTAATTGGGTTTTACTGTCTTTTGCTGCGCTAATGCAATATGGACAAAAAAAGTTGCAAGATTTGAGTCTGGGTATGACTTTATTGTCAGGCTTTTTTCTATTGCAGATCATTGTGTTGATGACCACGCTGAGCCTTAATATACTGATCTTCTTTGGAGCTAATTTTAGTTTCAATGGTTTGACTTCAGCCATCTTATGGAATGATGTGGCTTTGCATTTGGGTTATGGTTTGCTGTTGGGAAGTTTTAGCTTTCGTTATTTGTACCTAAGAGAACAGTGGTTTAGGCAGCAAAATAGTGAGCTGAATGCACGGGTGCAGGCCATGCAAGCCCGTATTCACCCGCATTTTTTGTTTAATAGTTTAAACAATGTGATTTGCCTAATTGCGATTGACCCAGATAAAGCCGAACAGATGTTGCTCAATCTATCGCGTCTGTTTAGAGCCAGTTTCCAAGAGTTAAAACTGGTCAAGCTCAGTGATGAAATTGAGTTGTGTCAACGTTATTTGGCGATTGAGCAAATTCGTTTGGGGGATCGTTTACAGGTTGAATGGAAAATCGAGCATGCCGAATTGTGTAAGCAGGTACAAATTCCACTCTTAACTTTACAACCTTTACTTGAAAATAGTATTTTTCATGGTGTTGAAAAATTTTTAACTAAGAGTACGATAAGTGTACTGATTGAAATATTGCAAAATCAAGTTAATATCGTCATAACTAACCCATTTACAAAGGAAACAATTCATAAACGACAAGGACATGGTATTGCCATTGAAAATGTGAAGCAGCGTCTAGAGGCCTATTTTGGGCGAACTGTGAGCTTTCAAACCTATGCAGGGGAGGGAATGTATACCACTGTTGTGCAGTATCAATATAAATAAGCCGCAGTGAACCTATAAAAATAAACAAGGTGACTGTTGGGGAGGAGATAAATGGACATCCTAATTTGTGATGATGAGCCTTTAGCAATCGAACGTTTGTCTAGATTGGTGAGTCAGCTCGGACATCAAGTGGTGGCAACAGCCTCACATGGTCAACAAGCAATTGAATTAACTCAACAATATGAACCTGATGTGGTACTTTTAGATATTCAGATGCCAGAAATGGATGGTTTGACCTGTGCGCATTATTTGCGTCAGCTTGAGCCGATGCCTGCTTTGGTATTTTGTACAGCTTATGATGAGCATGCGCTCGATGCATTTAAGTCACATGCTGAAGGTTATTTATTAAAACCAGTGATGCAACAGGAATTGCAACAGGTGCTTGGTCACCTCACTAAATTAACCCAAGCTCAAATGAGCGAGATAAAACAAAAAGAAAATATGGACGAATTTAACGTAAAGCGACATCAAATCGCAGCGAAAACCTATCGTGGTGTGGAATTGGTTCCCATTGAAAATATTTATTATTTTTTGGCGGATCAAAAATATGTCACGGTACGCCACAAAAACGGCAGTGTCTTAATTGATGAAACCTTAAAAGACTTAGAGCATGAGTTTGGGGAGGCCTTTATTCGTATTCACCGTAATGCCTTGGTTTCAGTTCACTTTTTAGAAGGGCTTGAAGTGGTCAACTCTGGGCAGTATCAAGTGCGTTGCCGTGAGTTAGATGAGCGCCTAGCAGTGAGTCGACGGCATTTACCGGGCTTGCGAGAGCGCTTACATAAGCTTTAGCACGCCAATTAAATGGCTCTGCTGCTGATGAGACGGGGGTGCTTTGGGCTGAATACATTTCCAATGGGGTAAATTCAGTTTAAGATAGTTTCATTCTTATTGGCACATACTAAAATTTATGAAAACCCTAAAGATCGCTACTCGACAAAGCCCGCTTGCTCTTTGGCAAGCTGAACATATTCGTGCTCGTTTAGAAGCACTGCATGCGGGGCTCACAGTAGAGTTGGTGACTTTTGTTACCCAAGGGGACAAAATTTTAGATACGCCATTGGCAAAAATTGGTGGCAAAGGTTTATTTGTCAAAGAGCTTGAAGCAGCTTTGTTGGATGGTCGTGCTGATTTGGCGGTGCATTCGATGAAAGATGTTCCGATGGCTTTGCCTGAAGGTTTGTCGCTGGCCGTCATTTGTGAGCGTGAAGATCCTTTAGATGCTTTTGTGTCGAATAGTTATGTGAGTTTTGATGCATTGCCACAAGGAGCAAAGGTCGGCACTTCGAGTTTACGCCGTAAATGCCAAATTTTAAAGCAACGACCTGACCTAGACATTATCGACTTACGAGGCAACGTGGGAACACGTTTATCTAAGCTAGATGCGGGTCAGTACGATGCTATTATTTTGGCAAGTGCTGGATTAAAACGCTTGGGGTTGGCAGAACGTATCTGTCATACCATTCGACCAGAGTTGAGTTTACCTGCCGTGGGTCAGGGCGCTTTAGGGTTAGAGTGTCGTGCAAATGATCAAGCGGTATTGGATTTAATCCATCCTTTATTACATATAGACACTGATACCTGTGTTCGCGCTGAACGTGCTTTCAATGCTTATCTTGAAGGTGGATGTCAGGTACCCATTGCAGGCTATGCTACTTTAGCAGACAACCGCATTCAGCTCGAAGGGCGTGTGGGGAGTGTCGATGGGCAAACGCTCCTCAAAGCACAAGTGGCGGGTGATGCCGCTGAAGCTGAGCATTTGGGTGTTGTCCTTGCACAAGAGTTATTGGCTCAAGGTGCAGGCGACTTACTCAAAGCCTTTTATCACTAATATGTCTTAACGATGCTGTTTATTAATACGCGCCCTGTTGATCGCGCGGCAAGCCTCACTCAAGCACTAGCGCAACAGGCTGTTGAGGTCTATCCATTGCCGTTACTGGAGTTGTTGCCTAGAGCATGGGATCATGATCTGGCACGCTTGTATCAGCAGTTAGCGCACACCCAAGTGATTGTGGTGGTTAGCCCCAGTGCTGTGCAGTTTGGTATGGCACATTTGCTGCAAAGCGGTTTAACGGTGTCCGATTTACAGCATATTCAATGGATTGCAGTCGGACAAAAAACAGCGCAGGCTTTGGCTGAATATGGTTTGGACAGTGTGGTGCCTGAGGTGGAAACCTCTGAAGGGATGTTACAACTGCCTGTTTTGCAGAACTTGGCCAGTGATGCGAGCATTGCGTTTTGGCGAGGAGAAGGTGGGCGTCAGTTTATGATGGACACCTTAATGCAACACGGGCGTCTTATACTAAACTTTGTTTTGTATGAGCGTCGCTGTCCAAATGAAACGATGCAGCAACAGGCTGAACTAATTCAATGTTTATCAGAACATAATCACTACGTCGCACTGATCAGCAGTGAGGCTAGTTGGCTGAATTGGTTAGCTCTGCTGGACTCAAATATTCAGCTCCTACAACAAGGACACTTTTTGGTGTTGGGTGAGCGTTTGGCACAGATCTTGAAGCAGTATCAACAGCAAATGCATGTGCCGTTTAAAATGAGTGAACTGAAAGATTTAAAGACAGCCACGATTGTACAGTTGTTACAAAGTGAGCAAGGGAACGCATGAAGAAGATTCTTATCATTGTATTGATGGCTGCATTGGCGTGGATTGCGAAGCTAAGTTATGACGTGTGGGGGCTGAGTACACAGCAAGCTACTTTGCTCAATGAAATGCACCAAATCGAACAGCGCAGCGCCAATTTGAACGATCAAGTCGTGGCTATGCAGCGTCAAAAAGAATCGTTGAAACAAAACCCTGCAACAGTGAATGCGATGAGTAGTCAACCTGCCGAATTGGTGGTTGAGGGCATTGATCCAATTTTGTTTATTAAGCAACAACTGGACTTGGTTGAGTTTGCCTTAAAGCAACAGCAGTATGTGGTGGCCACCGATAAGTTGGCTTTTTTAGATATGCAGCTGGAAAAATATAACTTGGCTGTGGCGTTGAAGCAAAGTTTGCATCAGGTCATAGCGCGAGATATGCAAACCATTCAGAAGTTTGTGGCTGAGCGCAATGAGCAGCAAGCGCTGATTAACCGTCAGCTGCAACAGATTGATCAGGCTTTAAGTCGAGAAATACAACAACCTCAGTTAAACACCACGCGCGATACGTCCGAATCCTTTTGGAAGCAATGGTTGAGGCTCGAACCTGCGCAAGCACCTGCAACAACGTTAATGCAACGACAAATCGTGCTTAAAGAAGCTCAGTTACGCTTATTGTTGGCACGCCAAGCCTTAGCTTCAGGGCAATATACTGAATATCAAAAAGACTTAACTGAAGTGATGCTGTTGATCCAACAACTTCCTGACCCTAAAGCCAAAGAGCTACTGAAACAACTGAATAAGCTGAAAACATTGGTGGTTGTCCCAACGCCTATTTTAAGTACGCGTGCGTTGTTGGGGTAATGGAATGAAACAAATACTGATTGCTTATGGTTTGGTGAGTTTAATTGCAATTGCTGCGTTGAGTGTCTTGAGTTATGGGCATGGTGCAGGTTATGTCTACGTGTTTTGGCATGACTGGCAGTTGCAAACCAATCTCTGGATCGTATTTATTGCGCTAGCGCTGCTCAGTTTTAGCTTGCATTTGGTTTGGTTGGGGCTAAAACGCTATCTCAGTCGAGAAAAACGCAAAGCGGAAACTGTTTTTGATTTTAAAAGTTTGCATCCTTATGAACAACTGGCTGTGATTTGGTTGTTGGATGCAGGCCGAGATCAACAAGCCTTTATTCAAAATGCCTTCGCGCAGTCGGGCTTGCTCAAAAGTATTATCGATGCACGTTTATATCTGATGCAGGAGCAGTTCCCTGAAGCCTTAAGCGCTTTGAGCCAAAGCAATGCTATGGCCTTTGAGTTGGCTGAACTGCAACGTATTGAGCTGTTCTTAGCACAAGAAGATGCAGAACAAGTGTTAACCCATCTTGAGTTTCTCAATCAACATGAACTTTCACCTTGGCTTAAAGATGTGCAAACCGCTTATGAAGCGTGTTTAAAAGAGCTATGGGGGCGTTTTGCGATTCAGTTTCCATGGCTGTATTTACGCTCAACCCAATATGGTCATTTAGATCAAGATGTGAAAAAAGCATGGCTGAAGCGTTTGTTGATAAAATTTGATCAAGCCAATTATGAAAATTTAGAGGATTTAAAACAACGTTATTTGGACTTGTCTGATCAGATTTTCAGCCGCAGTTATGATGTTCAACTGCTGTGGCTTAAGTTATTAGCACGTATGCCAGACATGAGTGAACAGCACGAACACTTGTCGATTTATTTGCTCAATCAGCAGTTTAATTCGGAAGTATTTTATTTGTGGTTCCAGCAGCAACTTTTGAAACAGCAACCCGATTATGTGGACTTGCAGCAACACATTGAAGCATGGGAGGCGAAGTATACGAGTGTGCCGGTTTTGAGTTTTGCCAAGTGGCATATTTATACTGCTTTAGGCATGCAAGAGCAGGCAGATGCGTTATTAAGTTTATATCCAGATAATGTATTAATGAACTATTTAAGAATCAAATCGACTTTAAATGGTGATGAAGATTTAATTAAACAGTTAAATTTAATTTTTGAAAATAATGCAAATTTTGTAGAAATGAAAATATAGGTGCATAATGCAGAGCGTTTTAGATTACCCATTGGTTTATACTCAACACGTGGCTTGGGGAGATATGGATGCCTTTGGTCATGTTAATAATGTAATGTATTATCGTTATGTTGAAAGTGCTCGTTTGGCTTATATTGAACATACGGGTATTTTATCTGCTGATGTGCTAACTGTTGTTGCATTAAATCAGTGCAAATATTTAAAACCAGTATTTTATCCAGACCAATTAAAAATTAGTGCGCGTATTGAAGAACTCAGAAATAGTGCATTTCGTATGCACTATTTATTATGGAGTGAACAGCAACAAGCGTTAGTTGCGGAAGCAGAAGCGGTCATTGTTTGCGTCGATAAAACCAATATGCAGAAAACATTAATTCCTGAACTGGTGCGTCAAAAACTCAAAGAATTTGAGTTAACGGTCGGTCACCAAATATAAATATCTTTTTATTTATTTTAAAAGTCGCTAGACTATATAAATACTGTCTAAGTATTGTTGTTTAAGTCATGGATGAGTTGAGTCTTTGGTCTAATCAAAATATTATTAAATAGGCTCAGTAAATAAAATGTTGGTTAATGGAGTTAATGTAATGCCAGATATTAGTAATTTATCCGTAGAAGAGTTAAAGCGTCTACAAATCGAAGCGGAAGCTTTAATTGCATCTAAAAAAGATCAAGCAATTGAAGATGCTTATACCCAAATTAACGCGATTGCGGAAAATGTAGGCTTAAGCATTGAACAAATTTTAGAGTTTGGCGCGACTAAGCGTAAAAAAGGCACACGTAAGTCGGTTGAACCGCGTTACCGTAACAAAGGCAATGCTGCTGAGACATGGACTGGCCGTGGTAAGCAACCACGTTGGTTAGTGGCTCAGTTAGAAAAAGGTGCGAAGCTTGAAGATTTTCTAATCTAAGTCATCACCTTGTCACAGATGTGACATAAGCTCAAAAAACCAAGCATCATCTGCTTGGTTTTTTTTATAGTTAAAGTTTGGTGTTGTTGTAAAATTATGCATAATGTCTATCAAAGAAAGACAAGAAATGAAGCAAGGAAGAATAATTGAAAGTTCGTGGTGGGAGAATCACAAAACCTAAATACATCACGTGGTGGATGTTTGCAGTCGTTGCCTTTTTAGTTTTTGTTTTGCTGCAAATTCCTGCGGCATGGCTTATTGCAAAATTTTATAAAAACAACCAAGTTTTACATAACGTCAGCGGTAATATTTGGCATGGACAGGCCGATTGGCAAACTGGAAAATTGCGTGGAACTGTGCTTTGGACTACCCGACCTTTAGATTTGCTGCTCCTTCGTGCAGGGGTCAATCTCGAAATTTATAGTGCCAATACCAAGCTTGAAGGCGTTTTGGCCTATGGGTTTGGAAAAAAAATAATGGTGCGTGATTTAAACGGACAAATTGCACCCGAAACGTTAAAGTCGTTGGCCAATTGGCAATGGCCGAGTAATGCGATTCAGTTACAAGAAATTGATTTTAATTATAAAAAAGAGCAGGGATTTGACCAAGTGGATGGGGGGATACAATGGGCAGGCGGCGAACTCATGTATATCTTTGCGCAGCGCCCACAACAAATGCAGATTCCATCGTTGGCGGGTCGTTTGTCGCAGGAGCAAAATAAGCTGATGGTCGATTTACGCGATCAACGACAACAAAAATTGATGAACCTGACCATCGACCCAAGTCTGATGTTAGATGTGCAATTAACCCAGCGTCTTATGTTGAATGTCCCGTCATATCAAGGCAAAGCAGGCCTAGATAGTTATGTGGTGAGTTCACGTCAGCCTTTACTTAGTGGGGGCTTTTAATGGGTTTCGAGCTGCAAAAATTACCAGAGTTAAATCTCAAACAGTTTGAACGTATAGCACCACTGTGCTTAATGCTTTTGATCTTGGCACTATGCTGGAAGTTGGCTGGCTTATTTTGGCTTTGGGTGGCGCCACCACAAGTCATGCAAATGCCACGCGTTGAATTGGGTTCGCAGCAACCTCAAGTTCCGAATATTACCAATTTTGCGTTATTTGCAGAGCAAAGTAAGAATCCCGCAGATGATCAGCTCAATTTACAGCTACAAGGGGTGGTGGTTGGACAACCCAGTCAGTTCTCATCTGCTGTGATTAAGGCAAATAATGTGGCAGAGCGTTATCGAGTGGGGGAAAACATCGAAGGCAGCGCTTATTATTTGGCAGAGGTGTATTGGGATCGCGCAATTCTTAAAAATAACAGTGGGCAAACCCGAGAATTGTTCTTTCAAGGGATTGATAATTTAGATCAGCAAATTGTGCCCCCATCAACAGCACCCGTTGCAGCGCCTGTTGTGAGTCAAGAGCAGCAAGCATTAGGCCAAGCAGTACAGAACTTACAACAAGATCGTGAGCAATATTTAAAAGATTTGGGTGTAAATACCAATAACACAGGGCAGGGTTATCAAGTCACTGAGCAAACACCAGCTGCACTGCGAAGCCGTTTAGGCTTGCAGGCTGGGGATCAAATTATGTCTTTAAATGGTCAAACGATCGGACAGGGGCAAAACGACGCGCAGTTGTTAGAACGTGCGCGCCGTGAAGGACAAGTAAAAATAGAAGTGAAACGTGGTGATCGTATCATTACGGTACAACAGAATTTTCAGTGATCGAACATCACCAATATTAGTTAGGAATGACTTGGATTTATGGCTTTATTGAATCACCGCCCTGTTTGGGCACTGACAATCGCAGCGCCTTTGCTTGCCATGGTGAGTACAGCCAGCTATGCACAAACATGGAAAATTAATCTGCGCGATGCGGACTTAACTGCATTTATTAATGAAGTTGCGGATATCACTGGGAAAAACTTTGCAGTTGATCCACGGGTACGCGGCAATGTCACGGTGATTTCAAACAAAGCGTTGAATAAGCAAGAAGTCTACGACTTGTTCTTAGGGGTCTTGAATGTCAACGGTGTGGTCGCGATTCCTTCTGGTCGGACCATTAAAATTGTGCCTGACAGTAATGTCAAAAGTTCTGGCATTCCCTATGATGTTCGTCACCGCGCCACAGGCGATCAGGTTGTGACGCGGGTGATTTGGCTGGAAAACACCAATGCCAATGACCTGATTCCTGCACTGCGTCCATTGATGCCGCAGTTTGCACATTTATCTGCGGTGAATGGCACCAATGCACTGATTGTGTCTGATCGCGCCAGCAATATCTATCAGCTTGAGACCATCATCCGTAATTTGGATGGGACGGGACAAAATGACATCGAAGCGGTGTCGTTGCAGTCGAGTCAGGCTGAAGAAATGATTGGGTTACTAGAAAGTATGAGCGGAACGGGCTCGATCAAAGATTTAAAAGGTTCCAGAATACGGATCATTGCAGATAACCGTACCAATCGGATTATTCTAAAAGGGGATACCGCGACGCGTAAACGCATTCGCCAAATGATCGAGATGCTGGATGTGCCTGCTGCGGAGCGTTTGGGGGGCTTGAAAGTGTTCCGCTTAAAATATGCTAGCGCTAAAAGCTTATCCGAAATTTTACAAGGTTTGGTCTCAGGGCAGGCTGTTAATTCTAGCCAGTCTAACGACAGCAATAACAATAGTAATTCGAGCTATAACCAAAGTAATAGCTCGAGTGAAGGTTCATCTTCACAGATTTCTACCCCAAGTATTAACTTAAATAGCCAGTCCAATCGCAATCAGAATAACATCTCCAGCTTTAACAGTAATGGGGTCAGTATTATTGCCGATAGTTCGCAAAATGCATTGGTGGTCAAAGCAGACCCTCAGTTGATGCGTGAAATCGAGTCTGCCATTCAGCAGTTGGATACCCGCCGTCAGCAAGTCCTAATTGAGGCGACTATTCTCGAGGTGGAAGGTAACGATGCCGACCAATTGGGCGTGCAATGGGCGATGGGTGATTTAAGTAGTGGTGTTGGGATTATCAATTTTGACAATATTGGTTCGAGTCTCAAAAGTATTGCTGCGAATTATTTAACGGGTGGCGGTGCGGGGGCTGCAAGTGCAATTGGCGCGGGTGGTTCGTTAATCCTTGGGGATTATAAAGAAGGCAGTGATGGCTCGCGTCAGTTATATGGCGCGATGATCCAAGCGTTAAAAAGTAATACCAAGTCGAATCTGCTGTCTACACCATCGATTGTCACTATGGACAATGAAGAAGCCTATATCGTCGTGGGTGAAAATGTGCCCTTTGTAACAGGCTCAGTTTCTACCACCTCTTCAGGTACGGCTAACCCCTACACCACCATTGAACGTAAAGATGTAGGGGTGACGCTTAAGGTGGTGCCGCATATTGGTGAAGGTGGCACCATCCGCTTAGAGATTGAACAAGAAGTCTCGGATGTCAAAACCAATAAAGGTGAAGCGCAGGATTTGGTCACCAGTAAGCGTGCGATTAAAACCTCAGTCTTGGCGGAACATGGCAATACCATCGTTTTAGGTGGCTTGATTTCAGATAACACATCTTATTCACGCCAATCGATCCCAGGTCTTGGTGCAATACCAGGGTTAGGGCGTTTGTTCCGTTCAGATGGCAAGTCAGATCAGAAACGCAATTTGTTGGTTTTCATTCATCCGACGATTGTGGGAGATGGGGAGTCTGCACGTCGCCTTTCTCAGCAGCGCTACAGTCAGCTTTATAGTTTGCAGTTGGCCATGGATAAAGATGGTAGCTTTGCCAAGTTGCCTGAAAATGTCGATGATATCTTCCAACAGCGTTTGCCTGTGACATCAACCAAACCGGCCTTGCCACAATCGTATCAACAAGTGCCAAGCAGTCCAACCACAACGCAACCGATGGTTGAAACAACGCCTGTGGCCATTGAGCCTGCGATTCGTAAACAGCCGATTGCTAGTGTTCCTAAAAATACCACCTCGCGTCAGTTATACCCAAGGATTCATTCTCAGATTGGCTTGAACTTGATGATGCAAAATGTTCAAGGTGCTCGTGTGGCACACATGGCACAGGTGGTATCGACAAGCTATTCCATCCCTGGGCGATATACTGAGAATATCTCGATAGGTTCAGCCTAGCTGTCCTGCCATTCATCTGCGAGGGAAGGTGGAATGGTAAAGAATATTCTCTGTGTTATCATAAATCAGCACATAGAGAGATAAGTCATGACTTGGAAAATACAAGCAATTACTGGCGAATTAACGGGTCAGGAAATTAGCATTGATCGTGATATGTTGGTCGGTCGTCATCAAGCAGCGGATATTTTATTACAACAATCTGAAATTTCGCGTAAACATGCGGCCTTTTTACTGAAAGACCAGGCTTTGTGGCTACAAGACTTGGGTTCTTCAAATGGCACATATGTGAATGATGTGCAAATTGCGGCAGAAACGTTGTTGAAGCAGGGTGATATCGTCCAGTTTGCAAGCTTAAAGTTTTCGGTCTTTGAGCCTGCGAAAGCGTTAGAAGACGTGGTGGAATCGGTAGAGGCGGCAACTTTGGGTGCAGCTGTGGTTGAAGCGCCGATTAGCCAGCCATCAGAAGCGGTAGCTGCTTCAGAAACGGCTCAAGCGGAAGTGAGTGTTGATGCGCCTATTGTTGAGCCAGAACAGCCGAAAACGGCAGCACAGCATATGAGCGATCAGGGTATGCCTGAGCTAAAAGAACGCGATGGTAATGTGAGTTTAACGCGTGACGGTATGCCGCAAAATGTCGGTATTCCGAAACCCGCGCCTATTCCTGCAGGGGTGGATTTGACTGCGCCTAGCGTGCCTCAGGTTGAGAACAACGAGGCTCCAAAAGTACAGGTTGAACAAGAGGCTGAAACTCAGAAAAATGCCTCGCTGGGGTTAATCTCGATTATTGTCTTGATTATTTTAGCGATTATTGCTTGGCTGATGTTCAAATAAAATGCAGATCACACTACAATCAAGGCATGCACAAGCATGCCTTGATTGTTTTTGGGCAGTACATGATAAAAATGAGTGAGGGTGAATGAATATTGCAAATGTGGCACAGCGAGAGGTTTTACTTTTCGATTTAGATGGAACTTTGGTGGATTCAGCAACAGATTTGCATCGTGCGATGAATATGAGCCTGAATGCTTTGCAGCTGCCTACCGTTACTGAAGCGCAGGTGCGGGTCTGGGTTGGGAAGGGAACAGCGCTGTTTTGTCAAAGTACCTTGCAACATTTAACAGGTAAAGTTGATCCTGCCCAGCAACAACAATTGTTGGAGACGTTTTTAAAAATTTATAATGCCGACCCATGTGTGGAAACTCAGCCTTTCGACGGCATTCTTGAGTTTTTAGAATGGGGCTTGGCACAAAAGAAAACCATGATTTGCGTGACTAATAAACCTGAAGCGCCTGCACGTGCTATTGTCGATCATTTAGGCATGACCCATTATTTTGCTGATGTCATCGGCGGCGATCGTTTCGAAGAGCGCAAACCGCATCCGCGTCAATTGTTACACTGTGTTGAGCAATATGCACAAAGCAAAGATCAGGCCTTAATGATTGGGGACTCATCCAATGATGTTGAGGCTGCACGCCGTGCGGGTATTGATTGTGTTGTGGTCAGCTATGGCTATAATCATGGTGAAAATATTTTAGACTGTCAGCCACAGCAAGTGGTGGATAATCTGTGTGAACTGATCGGGTAACTTTGCAAACGAAGGAATGAACATGAGTAAACATATGACTTTTCGATGGCGAAACTCCAAGCACTAATTTTAAAAAACTGATCACGCCATATTGAAAAAATAGAGAACACTCATGATAACGCAAACACAATTCGATCAACTCAAAACAGCGGGTTATAACCTGATTCCAGTCTATCGTCAGCGCTTAGCCGATACTGAGACACCATTGTCGGTCTTTGCGCGCCTAAAAGAGCATAAACAGGCCTATTTGTTTGAATCTGTGGAAGGTGGGGAGAACTGGGCACGCTATTCTATTATTGGTTTAGGTGAATCTACCGTGTTCTCATGCAACGCGGGTGAGCTGACCATTCAACAAGCCGACGGCACTATAGAAAAGCAACCCTGTACAGATCCGTTTCAATTCATCCGGGATTTTCAGTCGCAGTATAAAGTACCTACTCAAGCTGATTTACCTGCTCTGCCAAGCTTTACGGGTGGCTTGGTGGGCTACTTTGGTTATGATGCCGTACGTTATATTGAGCCGCGTTTAAATAACGCGCCAGAAGCAGACCCAGTGGGTTTGCCTGATATTTGGATGATGCTGTCTAAAACAGTGATTGTGTTTGATAACTTAAAAGATACTTTATTCTTGATTGTGCATGCCGATGTGGTTGATGTGGACGCGTATAGCCAAGCTCAGCAGCAACTGGATGCATTGGAAGATTTACTCGCAACGCCCATTAGTCTAAAAGCCACGCCGCATACCGCGCCACATTTTGAGTCACTCACGGGCAAAGCCAAATTCTTAGAATCGATTGCAACGGTAAAAGAATACATCCGTGCGGGCGATGTGATGCAGGTGGTGCCAGGGCACCGTATGGTCTCTGACTTCGATGGTGAACCTTTACAAGTCTATCGTGCGCTACGTCATTTGAACCCATCGCCTTATTTGTTCTTGGTACAGGGGCAAACTTTGGAAAATAATCAGCCTTTTCATATTGTCGGTTCTTCCCCTGAAATTTTATCTCGCCTTGAAAATGGGATTGTAACCGTGCGTCCGCTGGCAGGTACGCGACCGCGTGGTAAAACCAAAGAAGAAGATTTGGCGCTTGAACAAGACTTGCTGTCGGATGAAAAAGAGATTGCTGAACATTTAATGCTGATTGACTTGGGTCGAAATGATGTCGGTCGCGTCTCGAAAATTGGCAAAGTGCAAGTGACTGATCAAATGGTGATCGAACGTTATTCGCATGTCATGCATATTGTTTCCAATGTGCAAGGCGAAGTTCGTGATGATGTAGATGCTTTGGATGTTTTTAAAGCAACTTTCCCAGCAGGTACACTTTCAGGTGCACCAAAAATTCGTGCGATGGAAATTATTGACCAAGTAGAACCCGTAAAACGTGGAATTTTTGGTGGTGCTGTTGGTTATTTAGGCTGGCATGGCGAAATGGACATGTCGATTGCGATTCGTACCTGCGTTATTCGTGAAAATAAGGTCTATGTTCAGGCAGGAGCGGGGCTTGTTTACGACTCAAATCCTGAATCTGAGTGGAATGAAACCCAAATAAAAGCTCGCGCAGTGATCAAAGCGGTTGAATTATCGTCAAACGGATTGATTTTGTGAGTTTTTGACGTTTTTTTTGAAAAAAACACTTGCAAGGATTTTGAGTTTTGCTAAACTGCACACCGTTCCGATACGAAACGTACGAAACACTAAGAAACGCCGGCATAGCTCAGTTGGTAGAGCAACTGACTTGTAATCAGTAGGTCCACAGTTCGAATCCGTGTGCCGGCACCATCTTAGGGAGTTGAGTGAGTTAAGTAAAGAGCGACACTGAAGTAAGTGTAAAATGGTGAGGTTCCCGAGCGGTCAAAGGGGGCGGACTGTAACTCCGCTACGAAAGTTTCGAAGGTTCGAATCCTTCCCTCACCACCAATTTTAAGACTTCAAGAAAGTGGTCTTTGTACCAACATCGTGCGGGAGTAGCTCAGTTGGTAGAGCGGTAGCCTTCCAAGCTACATGTCGCGAGTTCGACCCTCGTCTCCCGCTCCATTTGAAGTTTTATATTTGCTCTTATAGCTCAGTGGTAGAGCACTCCCTTGGTAAGGGAGAGGTCTCGAGTTCAAATCTCGATAAGAGCTCCAGATTACAGTTTAGTAGAATTTCTACAAATTTTTAAAGAAGCAGGCTTATTAGTCTGCTTTTCAAGTATTTGGTGTTTGATTTTTTAGGCGATGTGTCGATACTGAGTTGTTTATACCTGTGTTCGACGTAAACGAGGAAGATGAACATGGCTAAGGCTAAGTTTGAACGTAATAAGCCACACGTTAACGTGGGCACAATCGGTCACGTTGACCATGGTAAAACAACTTTAACAGCTGCAATTGCAACTGTATGTGCGAAGAAATTCGGTGGCGAAGCGAAAGACTACGCTGCAATTGACTCTGCACCAGAAGAAAAAGCACGTGGTATTACAATTAATACTTCACACGTAGAATATGATTCTCCAACTCGTCNCATTATTATTATAATTGCATATTAATTACACTCTTGTTTATGATGAGTTAATGTTAATTTTTATATTAATTATTTTACAAACAGAGGTTGTTTGAAATGTTGAAGCAAATTGCTCTAATTACATTAATGGGTCTTTCTGCATCTGCTGCAATGGCAGGTCAATGGCAAGTCAAAGTCGGTGGATCTGCAATTGCGCCAACGCAGGACACGAAAATTGCGAATGGTACATTAACGGTTGAAGCAGATAGCGAACTCGCGTTTACGCCATCGGTTGAATATTTCTTTAATGACAATATTTCTGCAGAGCTGCTATTGGCGACACCAATTAGCCATGACGTGACAGTAAATGGTAGCAATGCTGTAAAACTGAAGCATTTGCCGCCAACAGTGACTGCAAAATATAACTTTAAAAATTCAACAGGTTTCACGCCTTATATTGGTGTCGGTGCAACAGCATTTATTGCTTGGGATGAAGAAACTTCAGGTGTACTCTCAGGAACTAAAGTTAAAGTCAAAGATGACTACGGCTATGCTGCTCAACTTGGTTTTAATTACCAACCTGCTGATGCAAAAAACTGGGGTGTGTTTGTTGATGTTCGTTATGCGGACTTAAACCCAAAAGTTGAAACTGTGGTTGAAAACTTCAAATTAGATATCGATCCAGTGATTTATACCCTCGGTTATAGCTACAAATTTTAATAATCAAAAGTAGCTTTTTAAGAACCTCATCGATGATGGGGTTTTTTTATGCAAAGACTAAAGTTGAATAGTGGTCAACGTTGAAATAAATCACGATGATTCAGTATTAAAAGAAAATCATCTATAGAATGGATAGAAACAGAATAAGAGAGTTATAAAAATGAAATCTATGCTCGGGATCGGTTTAGTCTGTGGTTTGGCGTGTAGCATGCATGCTCAAGCGGCAAGTTTTAATTGTGATAAAGCAAAAACGACGACAGAACATGCGATTTGTGAATATCGCCAAATCAATGACGCCGATGTGAAAATGGCCACCACTTATACCATTTTAAAACGTCTTGTTCCGATGGGGACACGTGGCATGATTCAGGATGAGCAAGTGAAGTGGTTGAGTCTCCGTGACCGTTGTGGTGCTTCACAAAGTTGCCTCATGGATGTGTATAAAATGCGCCAGCAGCAGTTAGAGCTGAATTTAGGTCGTATTTACCGTCAAGGTCCATTTTAAAAAAAGTAAAAAAACTTGTGATTGCTATTGAAAAACGTATCGCTCACTCCAATTCATTAAGCATTCTCTATAAGACTTAATACATTAAGGAGCGATTGATGAGCGAGCAAAACGCACATAAACATAGTTTCCAAGCTGAAGTGGCTCAGCTATTACATTTAGTGACGCACTCACTGTATTCAAATCCTGACATTTTCCTACGTGAATTGATCTCAAATGCGTCCGATGCCTGCGATAAATTGCGTTTTGAAGGCATTAATCATCCTGAATATTATGAAAATGACCCAGACCTACATGTGCGCGTCAGCTTTGATGAAGCCAATCAAACACTGACCATTTCAGATAATGGGATTGGTTTAACTGAACAAGAAGCGATTGACCACTTAGGTACGATTGCTAAGTCTGGAACCAAGGACTTTATGTCTAAGCTCACAGGTGACCAAAAATCAGATGCACAACTGATTGGTCAGTTTGGTGTAGGTTTCTACTCAGGCTTTATTGTGGCTGACAAAATTACCGTAGAATCACGCCGTGCAGGTGTGCATGCTGATCAGGCGGTACGTTGGGTCAGTGCGGGCACGGGTGAGTTCGAAGTCGAGCAGATCCACAAAGACAGCCGCGGTACCGATATTATTTTACATTTGCGTGAAGATGCGTTGGACTATTTACAGCCTCATAAAGTGAAGCAAATTATCAATAAATACTCGGATCACATTAGCCTGCCGATTGAGATGCAAAAAGAGGTTTGGCAGCAAGAAGAAGCGGTTGAAGGTGAAGAGCCAAAACCGGGTCAGTATGTGAAAACGGGTGAGTGGGAAGCGATTAATTCAGCCAGCGCTCTGTGGACACGTAATAAAAATGAAGTGACCGAAGAGCAGTACGTCGAGTTCTATAAGAATCTCAGCCATGATTTTGAAGCCCCACTGGCATGGGCGCATAACCGTGTTGAAGGCAGTACCGAATATACGCAGTTGTTGTATGTACCGAGTAAAGCTGCTGCGAATATCTTTACCCGTGAAGCCAAAGCAGGAATTAAGCTCTATGTAAAACGGGTCTTCATTATGGATGACGCGGATAACTTGATTCCAAACTATTTACGCTTTGTTCAAGGGGTGGTCGATAGTGCCGATTTACCATTAAACGTCAGTCGTGAGCTGTTACAAGAAAGCCGCGATGTGAAAACCATTCGTGAAGGGAATGCACGCCGTGTATTGACCATGTTGGATGGTTTAGCCAAATCGGAAGATGAAAAAGATCAAGAGAAGTTCAAAACCTTCTACCGTGAATTTGGTTCAGTGTTGAAAGAAGGTTTGGGCGAAGACTTGGGTAACCGTGAGCGTATTTTAAAACTTTTACGCTTCTCAACTTCAAACAATGATGCGGTGAGCACTTCTTTGCAGGACTATAAAGCGCGTATGCCTGAGGGGCAAAAAGCGATTTACTATGTGACTGCAGACAGTCTCAATGCTGCGAAGAACTCGCCACAACTTGAGCTGTTTAAGAAAAAAGGCATTGAAGTCTTACTCATGGCAGACCGTGTCGATGAATGGGCAATGGAATTTGTGCATGAGTTTGATGGCACACCAATGCAGAACGTGGCGAAAGGTGCAGTCGACTTAGGTGATTTACAAGATGCCGAAGAGAAGAAAGCACTTGAGGCAGCCGCAGAGCAGTTTAAACCTGTGGTTGAAAAATTGTCTGATTCATTGAAAGCCAAGACCAAAGAAGTACGTGTGACCACACGTTTGGTCGATTCACCTGCATGCTTGGTGACAGGTGAGGGAGAACTTTCTCCACAACTGATTCGTATGCTGCAACAAGCGGGTCAGGCCGTACCTGAAAGCAAGCCAATTTTGGAAATTAACCCAGAGCATCCATTGGTAAGAAAATTAGAAAATTCGGCACAGTTTGATGACTTGGCCAATGTAATTTTTGACCAAGCGGTGATTGCTGAAGGTGGCTTACCTGATGATCCTGCCGAATATATCAAACGGATTAACAGCTTATTGCTTCAATAAGCTATTAAATGTTTAAAAAAAGCCTATCGCTAAGATAGGCTTTTTTATGTCAACCCATTGGGTCAAGCGCCTTAATATCTGTTAAATGCATCGATTAAATTGGCGGAAAAGAAGCTGATGTGGATATCCGTGGATAAGTGAGAACTTATCCACAGTTTAGGCTAAAGCTTCACCACGGCCTTAAAATAAAGCTTCAAAACGCACCAAAGCACTGACGTAATGGCTGCGGTCTTCACGGTGATCGTTAAAATAATTTAAATCGCCTTGGATATAAAACCACTCG
This sequence comes from Acinetobacter sp. 8I-beige, assembly GCF_902505955.1. Lineage (NCBI taxonomy): Bacteria > Pseudomonadati > Pseudomonadota > Gammaproteobacteria > Moraxellales > Moraxellaceae > Acinetobacter > Acinetobacter sp. 8I-beige. The sequence goes on from NZ_LR732790.1 coordinate 257,412, forward strand.
CGTAAGAAGGGTTGACGCCACGAGACAAAAGGCCCCCAACGGTTCAAGCGCAGGTCGTCGTTGTTGTAGAAACCGCCAGTGTAAATGCCGTAGTTAAAACGATTGCCATGAAAGAATTGGTGTTGTCTAAAGCTATAGTTATCCCAGAGCAGATCATCATCTTGTTCGTCGGCATAGGTCAGACTGAACTGATTGGATAAAAAGGGTTGATTGGGTCGCGCATGGGTCAGCTCTAGGTTGGTACGTAAATAATTTTCACTGTCGATACCATAACGGTAAATCTGTTCAGCATACGCACGAAAATCATTGTCGAGTTTCCATTCTCTCGATAACTCGATACGCGCATAGATATCATCCCCTGAACGTACACCCAAGTCGAAATCGGTTTCAAAAGGCAGACGATCTGACAGTTGCGACCATCTTAAAGCCAGTGAGCTATTGGCATCACGGGTTTGGCGGCGGTCAAATGTTTTATCGTTATTCGCACTGGGTGGATTTTCATTGGTAATTGCAACATTGTTTTGTAGTTCATTATCTAATGAGTCATCCCCAAATACGACACTGAGTTTATGTTCTAAAGTTGGAAGTTTGACTCGACCCCGAATACGCGGTTTTACATCATATTCATCATGTTTATTCCAGCGGTTATCGACCAAGACCCGTAAGGTGGCTGTAGCCGGTTTTTTAGGATCAGTTTCACCAAACCAATTGTCCATTTTGGCGGCTGTTCGGTCTGCCCAGTTTCGAACTTCTTTTTGCTGGCGGTCGACCCATGTGCGTTCTTCAGTGAGATCAGTCGTGGGCACAATCAGCTCGTCCGATTCTTCAGGTAGAACGGTTGGAAGTGAGTCGATCCACTGTGGAATTTGGTATAAAAGTCCACTACCTTTGGGGGGCGATGCGATTTTGTCAATTTCAGCCACGTCGTGAGGCGGCACAAAATGTTGTGTGCTGTTGGTATTGCTTTCCGCCCAAGCCACGTTGACGTATGTACCTAAACTTAGGCAGAAAAATAAAGAGATGGATCCCACATGTTGAGTTCTTAGCATGCTTTCGTACTTTATTGTTCTTCGATGTTTTAGTGTTGTAAATTTCACATAAGAACACAAGTAGAAAATACAAAACTCTACAACTCGATGCTCAGTTGTTTTTGAATAGAATCAAATAATTGAAACACGGTGATAGGTTTAGGCAAAGTGGAAATCGTATTTTGAATCAGTTGCCAACTGACGCCGTGTTGTCGGTCTAAGACCAAGCATGGATAGGCGATCTCGGTACGTGAGAGTTCAACCCGCTTTTGACCATGAATCACTCGAATTTTTTGTCGTTCTTTTAACACTAAAATGGGCGTATTTACGTCCGCGGGGCTTTCTTCAAACTGGATGAATTTACGGCTATTGAGTAGATCGGCCAGAATAAATGGATGGTAGTCTTCAATATGCCATACCAGTTTGGCCTGTTGGGTATACAGCTGAAAAATTGAAAATACATCATGCATGTGACCCTGTAGCTGGTCCCATTCAATTTCGCGAATGGCTGCGACTTGATGCTGACAACTCTGGGCAAATTGTTGACTTAGGCGAATGGCTTCCGTGGGACTATCAGCACCGAATAGAGCCAGATATCTAATAAACCTTCCGTGCTGATTAGTCTGTTCTGCCAAATAGATGGGATAGTCCAAGCAGTGATCGAGTTGGTCGCTGTGGATCAGAAACTCGATATTTTGACTGATCTCGGTGTGCCCTGAAATGTCGAGGCCATACAGCGTAGGGTCTAAATTTGGTTGATGCAGCGTGTGCAATTGCGCTTGATATTGCCCCAGATGAATCTGGGTGGGCAGTATGGGTTGCGGCGCAGCAAGTGCCATTGTTTCTGTGTTGTCTGTATGGCTACTCTGCATAGCAGGGCATGGTGCTGTCGCTTTGCTTTCAAGTGGATTTTGCTGATGAGATACAAATGAAATGTCTGTGTCTTGTGGTTCAGCTAAGATCGATCGCCTTTGGATAAAGTCCTGAATGGCAAGCGTTGAAATAGATGCACTTGGTTTAAGGTCAAATCGAATGGGTGCAACAGCATCGATTATAGACTCTTTCTGAGGTTGAGATGGCTCATCACTTAAAAGAGGCAGATGACTGAGAAGTGAATGATTTTCTGCTAATACTTCAGGTTGAGGCTCTAAATCTGTTTGTACGATATCGAACTGATTTTCAGGTTCCTTATCTTGTTTGATACTTAGTTCAATAGCATTAATAGAGATCACTTCTTCTACAGTGCTTTGTTTAAAAGAGCTGAGTTCCGTTTCTTCAATTTGAGTTGCATTTGGGCTGCTGTCAAATGTAGGTTGTATTTCAGTTTCGACTTGAAGCTCTGCTTCAGACTCAGATAAAACCAGACCAGAATCTGGGCTGACTTCGGTGAGCAATGACTCAGAATCTTGGGGCTGTTTAGCCAATGTATCATCACCTGTAGCAATGCTTAAAAGCTCAATACCCGTGAAAACAAAAGCATTGGTAACTACATTGTCCTGTGCATGCCCTATGTCAGTTTTTTTATGGAATGTGGTTGTAACGGGCAGGATAAACTGGTCTCGTGCAACTTCTGCAACTTCTGCAACTTCTGCAACTTCTGCAACTTCTGCAACTTCTGCAACTTCTGCAACTTCTGCAACTTCTGCAACTTCTGCAACTTCTGCAACTTTTGCAACTTCTTCGGATATTTCTGGTGTCGTAATAAAAGGTATGTTCTCGGGCTGTTGAGCGCTTTGTACATGGCTCAAAAACCATTGGTAAGCGTGTTCAAACTTTATGTGCCATGGGCTGCTATACAGTTTAGGTGGGGTGCTTTGAAAAGCAATTTGCCAACCTAAACCTGATTTATATAAAACACCCCATGCGAAAGCCGTCTGCTGTTTTAAGGCATCGGTTAAAGCAGACTCATATTGAAACAGTCCAATGTAGGCATGCTGGTAGGGACTTTGTTGTATCCAGCGTTCAGCTACAGCTTGAGGCTGAGTCAGCACCTTATAGGCTTCGAGTTGTTTTTGAAAAATGGGTTCATCACAGAGTGCAAAGATTTCACGGATGCGTTTTTTCGAGCGCGCAATTTCAAAAAAAGACAGAGGTTGATGCTCCAAACCATCAATCAATTGATGCAGTTCTTTGATCAGCAGTGCTTTTTCGATTGCTTTCATGCGCTGAACTCTAAAGTTGTTTTTGTGCTTGTTCCAAGTAGTTTGCCAAAACCATATTGATGGCCAGTTCAAGTAATTTATATTCGGCTGAAGTCGGCTGCGTATACTGCTGTGCAAACGCAATCAATTGATCAAGGTCAATGGCTTGGGGCGTAATACGGCCTTGGATGAGGGCTTGTAAATTTTGCATAGGCATGTGCTATTGAGTGCATTTAATTTATCGGTTTTGGAATTGGGTCTTCTTGTTTGATCATAATTAGAAAAGAATAAATAGGCAAAAATTATTCTGCATGTGATACGAGAAAAGGGTAGTGAAAAATGTAGATAATTTCGATTTCAGCACAGATTGGATTAAATATTTTTGTCCTAGAGGGTTCATAGCTGAAATTTTTTGTCAGTTCTTTGCAATTTTGGGCAAAAAAATAGGCAATCAACATTGCCTATTTTTGACCAAGTCAGCGCAAATTACGCTTCTTGATGTGGTGCAGCCGCAGGAGCATCAGCCGTTGCCGTTTGAGTGTCTGCTGGTTTTTTTACAGGAAAATCTGGAACAAAAACAACTTGTGCAGAAACAGTTGCAGAAAGAGCCATTACAGCGACAGCCAAAGCATATTTAACAGCGTTCATGATATTTCCTCTAAAAAGGAGGTCTCACTAAGGAGACTGGGAGTTTTAAAAAGATAAATTTCGCATGAATAATATCAAAAAATGATCGATTTAAGCACTGGTTTAGGCCATTAAAAGATGAATGGTTGGTTCATTTATTGTTAAAAAACAATAAATTAGAATAAATGCTCTAGTTTGGTGTAGAGTTTTTACTCCAGTGCTAAGCTGTTTAAATTTAAAGTGAAAATTTAGATTTTCAAGTTTGAAATGAAGCTTGAAAGTAGGACTTTTTTGTCTGAAATGAGACCTGAAAAAGGACGTAGAGTTACATGATTAGTTGTTTAAATATTCACCACTCTGAAGTCTTTTGATTGTGCACACTGTGTAAGTTTTTGCTGTGGAATGTTTAAGTCATCTATTTTTGATTAAAAATTCACCTAAGATGAACAGGCAAAAACAACAATAGCTGAGGACAAACAGATGGCCATTGCAAAAGTGGTAGAAGTCAATTCAAGCAGTGCTAAAAGTTTTGAAGATGCGATTCAGACAGGGATCGCAAAAGTCACCGAGACGGTGAAGAATGTTCAAGGTGCTTGGATCAATGAACAAAAAGTGGTGATTAAGGACAACCAAATTGTAGAATATCGGGTCAATCTTAAAATTAGTTTCTTGGTCGATTAAACACAAGTCCATTTTTTTAACTTATAAAAAATCCCCGAAGGTCGGGGATTTTCTTATCTATGGATAGGGCTCAGTTAAGCTCTGAATCGAGTATCCTTATGATTGTTTGGGTGTTTCACAAGACTCATCTGAACACTGTGCCGCATTATTTTCTTCTGCTGGCATTTGTGCTTTTTCAAGGACTTGTAAAAAGACTTCACGTGGTTGTGCACCCGCTAAAGCCACACGCTGATCGAAAACAAAGAAAGGTACACCCGTTACTTTCAGTTGTTCACGGGCCACTTCTTGGTCAAACTTCACGAAATCTGCGTATTCGTCAGAATCCAGCACATCATCTACTTCAACTGGGTTTAAGCCAATACGAGAGGCCACATCTTCAATGGTTTCACGTTCACCAATCGGTAAGCCTTGCGTCATATAACTAAAGAAAAAGGCTTCTTCAGCTTCATTGCCTAAACCATGGCTTTGAGCAAGGTGAATTATACGGTGTGCATTGAAACTGTTGCCTGAGTTGGCATTTTCCCAGTTAAATTCAATGCCTTCTTCCGCAGCCATTTTGGCAATATTACGTTGCATCTCTTCAACTTCAGCGACTGTGCGACCATATTTTAGTGCGAGACGTTCTGAGTTCGAAATTTCTTGGCGTACTGGTGCATCTGGATCCAGTTCAAAACTGTGCCAGTGCACTTCCAATTCAACACCAGCTTGTTCAGCCGCCGCTTCTAAACGTTTTTTGCCAATATAACAAAAAGGACAAACAACATCTGACCAAATATCTACACGCATGGGATTTCTCAAAAATAGTAAAAAGAGCAATTAAGGAAATGATGGGGATGAGTTATAAAATTTAAAGCAGGGCCATTAAAAAAAGCGGTTTCACTATGGATTCAATCAGTTGAACCCTTTGGGTTTGACCGTTTATCTGACAACTACGCAGCATAAAGATCGAAAAATATACAATAGAGTGAAGGCGCTCAGTTTGAGCATGCCTTTTTACATCTCTTATCGTTTGGGATTGTTTTATGAAATTTTTAAATTCTCTTCCCGTTTTTTGTTACGCTCTTCTTTTTATGCCGACTTTGCTGCAAGCCAATGGTGAGATCGTGAGTCTACCGACTTTTAAAACCATGGCGGAATCAGAGCTACGTGCTGAAACGGGTGTGATTCCTTATCAACAGGATGAAAATATTCGTAAAGCCTTGCAGCACCGTATAGTTCAGTTGCAGGATGATGCACAATCTTTTGTGGTCGATCCGACCATCACTCAAAACATCGATATTTTGCCCCTTGCGGTCACCGCAGATCTAAATTCTGTGCCTCCTTTGTTACGTGAACATGTCTTAAACATCGCCGCTGGTTTGCAGTCGTCTAATCCAACTGAAGGTTTGTATATTATGTTACAGCCGTTTGGCATTGACCGTAATGCGACCAATGTACAAATTGCCCGTGAACAAATTTCGATTGGGCAGATTGATCGGAATTTTATGCAAGGGATTCAACAGAATAGTCAGCAGCCGAGAACAGCTCCAGCAAAGTAACACGTCCTTATTCGTTTATCGCCCGTACATTCCTCATCCACTTGGGGAAGGTACGGGCTTAGCGTCCTCAAATATCGATAACATGTTGAAATATTGATCATGTGCCTTTATTTGCTATGATGAAAAGAAATGAAGAGGAAGCTGAACATGCGACGTATCGTGTTGATTTTAGTTCTTGCGACCAGTGCCGTTTTTGGTTGGATGTTTTATCAGTATTCTCAACAACAAAAAGAGCAGCAGCAGCTACAAAGCTATGAAACGGTGCTGTATGAAAAGACCGAACAAATTTACAAACAAGCTCAAGATTGGACCACACCAATTCAAGTCGATGTAAAAGACCCACGTCTGACAGGTGACTATCAAATTATGGCGGAGTTTGTGCTCAGTCATATGCTGCAAAATGCCGAAGCGCGCAATCAATATCTGCGAGATTTAAAAGCCTTAAATTGGGATCAATTTTTAAATATTGACCGATTAAGCAAAGACAAAAAGAACAATTATGCTGAAACGGAGCAAATGCTGAAAGACGTACATACTGTTGTCGATAGCTATGCACAGCAGGTTGAACAACGTCAAAAAGAGGCCATTGCTCAGGCCAAAGATTTAGCAATATCTTCGCGGTTCCGCCATCAACTGACCGACAGCATGAAAGCCAGTGAAAAAAGCCATGAAGCCACCCGCCTGTTTAGTCTTGAACAGCAGAATTTAGCCAAAGCGGATCAAATTTTCTTGGTGCTGAAAAATAACCAATGGGAAAAGAAAAATAACACCTTTATGTTTTATGAAGATGCACCACTACAGCAGTTTAATGCGCTGTACAAAGAGATTTTGGCACTGAATAGCCAAATGCAGCAGGTCGAAAAACAGACCCAAAAAGAGGTGGAACAGAAGTTATAACACCGTGCAAAGATGACAGTCGTGTAAGCGGACTGTCATCTCTTGTTCAAAATTGGCTGCTAGAGTAAAAGCATCACAACGATGACGACTTTTCAGTGCAGGCAGGTGAGTCATGAGAACCATACACGTTTTTGATGATATTCAGCATGTGTATAGTGAGTTTGTAGAAAATAAAAACTATCCAAAATTAGAACGTTTAAGCAACTGGGGGAAGAATCGTTTTTTCTTCAACCAATATTTCAAAATGATCGAAGACTGGCACCACACCGAACAAATCGTGATTCAGTTCAACCAACAGTACTTCAGTTTAGATACAGGCAGTGCGCCTGACTTTATGGACAAAGAAAAGTATATGGCTTGGTTGATGGGTGAACTCTTAATTTAAATCTTTCACAAAACAGCACAGCGCCTGATTCGTTCTAGGCGCTGTGCTTGTATTGAATTAATCAAAAATTTTATCGGCTGCTTGGAAGGGCAGGCTGACCACATCAATTGCGACGGCAAAAGGCAGTAACACTAATTTTTCAAAAGGATTCATGCCCGACTTCGATTTATAACTTTCCTCTTGATGGGTATAAATGCTCACCTGATAAGGCTTACTCAAGGCTTTTAAGGAGGCTAAATTGTTCGCCGCAGGGTAAACCACACCTGCCAGTTTGATCTCGAAACAGAAACGCTGTGCAAACATGCGTTCATCACTGGAACTTGAACATTCCTTCGCGCCATTTTGAATAAAAAATTCCAGATCTTTCTTACTGATGTCCTCTTTGAGTTTCACATAAGACAGTGGTAGAGTCCCTGTGAAATGACCATCATTCTTTTCTGAATAGAAACTCAGTTCTCGGGTGACTTGAATATTTTTCGGGTCCAGTTTTCCAATCAAGCTGACAAATTGAGGCCCACCTTGGGTAAGGACATAACTTTTTTGTTGGCCTGCAATCACTAAACTATGCGCAGGTAAATTCGGCAGAGGCTGAGCGGGTTTGCCAAAAGCCACCACTTGGTCTTCGATTAAGGTCACTTTGTTGGTACGGGTATAGGTTTTATTGTCTTTGGTCATCAGGGTTTTGGTGGTACAGCCTGTGAAAAATGTTGCCATGACGCCTAAGCAAATGATGGTTTTTAAAGGTGATGAAAACATCGATAGACTCCGAATCATTTGAAATATAGTTAAGCTGAATTTTTATTGTCTTTAAGCCTATCATTAAAATGTTCAAAAAGGCGCCAAAGCTCAAAAGTTTAAAGTCATGAAAGTTCGATGAGTTGCTCAATGCCGTGGCAACAGATTTTATTTCTTATCCATCTACTGTTTCTAGTCACTGAATGAATGTTCATTTGAGTAGGAACTGGATATGATCATACAAGCTTCGATAAAAACTATGGACTAGCGAATACGTCATAACAAGGGTGGGAATTGGCTGATGCAAGACTTGATTTGTTATAAAGAACTGCCTGTGTGGACTGCGCAGACCATTCCGCAAGGGTTTAAAAATCAACACAATACCAAAGCAGGCACGTGGGCCAAGCTAAAGATTTATCAAGGTGAGCTGAGCTTTGCTTTTTTAGATGAGGCTGGTCAAGTGCAATCTGAACATCTATTTACAGCTGAGCAACAGCCACCGTTTATTCAGCCTCAAGCATGGCACAAAATTGTTTCGACCAGCGACGACATAGAGTGTCAACTACAGTTTTACTGTACCCCGCAGGATTATTTTTATAAGAAATATCAGCTTTCACCTACGCACTCAGAAATTTTGGCGGCTACGCCATATTTACACGGTGGTCGGGCTTTGGATGTCGGCTGTGGACAAGGGAGAAATTCGCTGTACTTAAGCCAGCAGGGCTTTGAGGTGGATGCTTGGGATGTTAATCCGCAAAGTTTGCAAAAATTACAGCAAATTATAGATGCCGAAGGCATTCAAAATATTCACGTACAACAGCGGGATTTAAATGCTGACCCAAGCATTACCGGCACATACGACTTTATTTGCTGTACGGTAGTGATGATGTTTTTAGAAGCGCCAACTGTGAAACCATTGATTGCGCAGATGCAACAAGCCACAAATGTAAATGGATTTAACTTGATTGTCTGTGCGATGGATACCGATGATATTCCTGCGCAGCCTGACTTTCCATTTGCGTTTAAAGCAGGAGAGCTAAGTGCGCTATACGAGGGTTGGAAGATTGTGAAATACAATGAAAATGTTGGGGAGCTGCATCGGGTCGATGAGCAGGGCAATCGGATTAAGCAGCATTTTGCGACGTTGTTGGCACAAAATTTAGAGCTAAGTTGAGTTGATGGGAAATAGAAGTGTTGAGGTAAATTAAAAAGCGAGTAAGTAGAATAGAAGGTTTATATATTCTATTACTCGCCATACTTCATCTAACTGAAAGTTTTATACTGCTTTGGATGATATTGCGATTAATTTGTCGTAGTTTCAAATAACGGATTTAAAATTGCATCAGCTTGAACAGTATGGTTTTTAGCAGAGAAAATTCTGCCCTTAAGCATGTCATATTTATTCCACACAAATGCTTGTTTATCTAAGTCTAAAAGACGGACAGAATAGTGCTGACCTTCTTTGGGTAAATATGCTGTTACTAATCCTGCACCTGCGCCCATTGTTGCAAGTGTAACACCCACACTTAACGCGCCGTAGGCAAATTTAGAGCCAACAGAAGCATCTAATCCATCTAGTGATACCACAAAAATATAGTCAGATTGTGACCAGTCTTTTAATGTATTAATCGTCGCATCATCTAGTTTAGGGCTTGCTAGATTGTTTTTTGTATTTTGAGTATTTGCTAAGTTCACTTGATCTGACTTAGTAATGAATTGATTTAATGCTAAAACGGCTGCATGTTGTTCTGTAGTCATATTGCTATTCCTCTGATTTAGAAGAGGGTATGTACTGATTGCTGCTCGCTTTATGTTTGGGGCTGTTTGAAATTCATATTTTTTAAGTTGTTCTTCTGACATTGCCCCGCAAATGAATGGAGCTGCAGTTTCACTTACTTTTACGCCGTGGTGGTTTAACTGCTGTGTAAATGTTTGAATAAATTTTTCACTTGTAAGCTGCGATGGTTCGTTTAGCACTAAATCTTTACCTAATTCATTGGTCAGCAAGCAGGAGTTAACTAAAATCGCAACGGGCTTTACCTGAATTTTAGATTGTGTTTGGTTTAATTGTTGACGTGCTTCAGGCGAAATTTTTGTAGTCGCACAACCAGTAAATGCCAAGCTAGCAATAAGGGGTAATACAATTTTTTTCATAAGTGCTCTTATTTGATTTTGATAAATTTGCTTGAGCATTATGCATAAATAATATTAAAAATTAATAAATTTTTTATTTAAATGAATACATTTCAGTATGTTGATTTTAAGAATTGATAAAAAACCCCGCAATAAGCGGGGTTCTTTTTATCTCAGTATTTAACTAAATATTAAACACGTTCGATGATTGTCGCGATACCTTGACCCAAACCGATACACATAGTCGCAAGACCGATTTGCGTATCTTGTTGTTCCATCACGTTCAACAATGTCGTTGTAATACGCGAACCAGAACAGCCCAATGGGTGACCCAGTGCAATCGCACCACCATTTAAGTTAATGATGTCTTGCTTCTCATACACACCTAAGCCTTTCATGACTGATAAGCCTTGAGCAGCAAACGCTTCGTTTAACTCGATGGTTTGGATATCTGCCATGCTTAAGCCAGCACGTTTAAGCGCTTTCTGAGTTGCAGGTACAGGACCATAACCCATGATCGCAGCGTCACAGCCTGCAACCGCCATAGAGCGAATCACAGCACGTGGCTTAAGACCTAAAGCTTGAGCACGTTCAGCAGACATCAGTAGCATTGCAGAAGCACCATCAGACAAAGCTGAAGACGTTGCTGCTGTTACTGTACCGCCTTTCGGGTCAAATACAGGACGTAAACCTTTGAATGCTTCAAGGTTTGCATCTGGACGAATCACTTCGTCGATGTCGCAAAGGATTTTGAAGCCATTGGCATCATGACCTTCAACACCTACGATTTCATTTTTGAAACGACCTTCTTGCGTTGCAGCCCAAGCGCGGCGGTGAGACTCAACACCGAACGCATCTTGTTCTTCACGGGTAATGCCGTTCATACGACCTAACATTTCAGCAGTTAAGCCCATCATGTTAGACGCTTTTGCATAGTGCTTAGATGCTTCTGGGTTGAGGTCGATGCCGTGCATCATGCCTACGTGGCCCATGTGCTCTACACCACCGATGATGAAGATATCACCTTGGTTGGTTGCAATCTGTGCAGCAGCGGTGTGCAGCGCTTGCATAGATGAACCACAAAGACGGTTAACTGTTTGACCTGCCACAGTTTTTGGAAGGTCAGCCAATAAACCAATGTTACGGCCAATGTTCATCCCTTGTTCTAGAGTCTGGTTTACACAGCCCCAGATCAGGTCTTCAACTTCATTCGTATCAAACTGGTTACGAGCAACTAAAGCACGAACCAATTCAGCCGATAAGCTGTCAGCACGTACATTGCGGAACATACCGTTTTTGGTTTTACCCATTGCTGAACGTACGCCATCAACGATGACAACGTCACGTGGATTTAAAGTAGCCATTCACGTTGCTCCTTAACCGTAGAATTTTTTGTTGTTAGCAGCCATGTCACGCAACATCTGTGGCGCTTCATAAGCCTTACCTAAGTGTGCGTATTTGTCGCAAAGTGCAACATATTCAGCAACACCTGTTTGGTCGATGTAACGGCATGGACCACCACGGAATGGAGGAAAACCTACACCCATAATCATAGCCATGTCTGCTTCAGAAGCAGTCGCGACGATGTTGTCTTCTAGGCAACGAACAGTTTCGTTACAGAAAGCAAGCATCATACGGTCAATGATTTCTTGAGCATCAAACTCGCGTTTTTCCGCAGTTGCCACAGTAGCAACAAGCTCATACGCAGCTGGATCAACCACTTTGGCTTTTTTGCCTTTACGGTCAAGTTCATATTTGTAGAAACCAACGTCGTTCTTTTGACCCAAACGTTTGTTTTCGTACATGATTTCGATTGAACCTTTGAAGTCTGGCTTCATACGGTCAGGGAAACCTTCAGCCATGACTTCTGCACCGTGAACGCCCGTGTCGATACCAACAACGTCGATTAGGTAAGCAGGACCCATAGGCCAGCCGAATTTTTCCATGACTTTGTCGACTTGTTGGAAGTCAGCACCGTCTTTCAATAGCAGGTCAAATGCACCGAAGTAAGGGAACAATACGCGGTTGACAAGGAAACCTGGGCAGTCGTTTACAACGATTGGTGTTTTACCCATTTTCTGAGCAAGAACCACAGTGGTCGCAATCGCTTCAGCCGAAGTCTTCTCACCACGGATCACTTCTACCAATGGCATCATGTGTACTGGGTTAAAGAAGTGCATACCGACAAAGTTTTCAGGACGTTGTAGGTTTTCAGCCAAACGTGTGATTGAAATTGTTGAAGTATTTGAAGCAATGATCGTGTTGTCACGAACATTCTTCTCAGTTTCAGCAAGTACAATGCCTTTTACTTTTGGATTTTCAGTTACTGCTTCAATCACGATGTCCACTTCTTTAAACTCGTCATAGCTTAAAGTTGGACGAATGCGCGCAAGAGTTTCACCCATTTGAGCAGGTTTCATTTTCTTACGTTCAACTTGTTTGGTCAGTAAGCCATTGGCTTCTTTCATACCCAAAGCAAGTTGCGGGTTACCAATGTCTTTCATGATGATTGGTGTGCCTTTGCTTGCCGCTTGGTAAGCAATACCACCACCCATAATACCCGCGCCCAATACAGCCGCTTGGTTTACAGGGTGCGCACCTTTTTCATATTTCTTCGAGGTTTTCTTCACCACTTGGTCATTGATGAATAGACCAATTAACGCATTTGCTTGTGGTGTAATCGCTGCTTTTGCAAAACCAGCCGCTTCAGCTTGAAGTGCTTCATTACGTGGAAGGCTTGCACCTGCTTGTAATGAGTCAAGAAGAAGTTTAGGCGCAGGGTATTGAGCAGGATTTGCTTTTGCAAGAACTGCACCTTTTGCCGAGTTGAACGCCATCATTTGTTCGATTGGGTTCAATTTAACTGGGTCAAGTTTTTCTTGGCGTTTTGCTTTCCAGTCTACACGGCCAGCAAGGGCTTGTTTAACCAAGTCAATCGCAGCGTCTTGTAGTTTGTCCGCAGAAACAACTGCATCAACCGCACCGTCTTTCAGTGCAGCAGCTGGTTTTTTAGGATTAGCCATCGCCATCCATTCAACTGCATTGTCGATACCAATTAGACGGCTTAAACGAACCGTACCACCGAAACCAGGGAAGATGCCCAGTTTGATTTCAGGAAGACCGACTTGAGCCACGTCTGACATCACACGATAGTCACACACGAGACACATTTCAAAGCCACCGCCCAATGCCATACCATTGATCGCTGCAACTTTAGGAATCTCTAAATCTTCAAACGCGTTGAAGATGTCGTGAACAGGCAATGCCCAATCCACAATCGCTTGTTCGCCTTGAGCGAAGTTTGCACCAAATTCAGTAATATCTGCGCCAACGATAAATGTAGATTTAGCCGAAGTAACGATTAAGCCTTTGATGTCACCGTTTGCTTTAACAGCGTCAATTGCAGCTTTGAAATCTTCAATCGTTGCACGGTTAAATTTGTTGACCGACTCACCTTGTAAGTCAAAGCGGAATTCTGCAATTCCGTCCGAAAGCATTTGGACGGTAATGGCATTGCCAGCGTGGATCATGCCTGATCTCCTTTATTTTGGAGGACTTCTAAGTTGATGTTGTGAAGCGAGTACGTCATTCCTACGTACATCTATGCTCCGCCAATCTTACGATAACTATATCGAAAAAGAACATAACAAGTTGTATCAAGCCGTGACGCAAGGGTCATCTATTTTTATTCAATTATTTCGTGTGCTTGCGTGATGTATTTTTAAATGATGTGGTCTAAATAGAGTGAAGTTTTTGTTTCATTTAAGATTTTTTATGGATGAGTGCTCAAAAAATGATTAGACAGCGTCCTTATATTTCAAGTCAATCTTTGAGCCGATTTTGGCAATTTAGTCAATGCTACACTTGCAGGTAAACCCAAACAGAATGAAAACTTGTGATGAAAAGCTGGAAATAGGACGTACTTTGCAGCCTATGTTACAATTCGCAGTCTAGACCGAATACCGGTCTTTTTCTTTTATTTCGTTTTCTTTAGTTTCCAGGTCTTCATATGATTAAGTGGATCATTCTGGCGATTTTTATTCTTTCTGCACTTTATATTCAGCAACGTGGGAAGGTTCGTCACTCGTTTTATCGTCAATTTTTCGATCACTCAACGATTCTTGCGCCGATAAACTACCTCATGTACATGTTTTCAAAGGTGCCGAATCAGCCGTATATCGACACCCAGCATTTTCAAGACTTAAGGGTGTTGGATGAAAACTGGGAAATGATTCGTGATGAAGCAAAAGCTTTATATGAAAAAGGCGGAATTAAAGCATCGAGCAGTTATGATGACTTAGGGTTTAATTCCTTTTTCAAAACAGGCTGGAAGCGTTTTTATCTGAAATGGTATGACTCTGCGCATCCGTCAGCTGCTGAACTTTGTCCAAAAACGACGGCGTTGCTGAAAACCTTGCCGACCATTAAAGCCGCGATGTTTACTGAACTGGCACCAGACAGCCGTTTGGTTCGTCACCGTGACCCTTATGCGGGTTCATTGCGTTATCACTTGGGGCTGATCACACCGAATGATGACCGCTGCTTTATTGATGTGGATGGTGAGCGCTATTCATGGCGTGATGGTGAAAGTGTGGTCTTTGATGAAACTTATATTCACTATGCAGAAAATAAGACCGACCAAAACCGCATTATTTTCTTTGCCGATGTCGAGCGTCCGTTAAAGACACGCTTTATGGAACGTTTCAATCACTGGTTTGGTAAAAAAATTATGACCGCTGCCAGCTCTCCAAATGAAGCAGGGGATCAAACGGGTGGGCTGAATAAAGTCTTTGGTTATGTCTATCAAGTGCGGATCAAAGCCAAAGCTTTGAAGAAAACCAACCGTCAACTGTACTACTTCTTAAAGTGGTTCTTGATGCTTGGAATTTTCTTTTTGATCTTTGTTCGACCTTATGTGTTTTAAAGCACATTAAACGCCCTGAGGGGCGTTTTTTATTTGGGCAGAAAAGGGGAAGCCTATCTGCCCTTTTGATTTTTCTATTTATTTCAAGGCTTACAGTGGATTCGAACCACGCATGGCTTTATGCTTTATCCAGTTAAAACTAAAAACAACATGAGTGCGTATCTGTGTCATTTTTAAGATCGCAACTTATAATTTAGATAAAGCATGAGGTTTCAAGGTGCAAAAGTTTCGTTCGAAGATGGACTGGTGGTTTTTGGGGTTTATTATTGCGATGTCAGGCCTGTTGGCCCAATTGATTTTAACCACCTATGGCAAAGGCATTTTGATGCAAAATCTTTTGTTCGTTGTGGTCTATGCTTTGACTATTGTTTTGCTGTGGTGGCCGCTGTGGAGTACCCGCTATGTGGTCGATCAGGAGCAACTGACAATTCGCAGTCTCTGTTTTAAATGGATCATTCCCTTAAGCGCGATACAGTCGGTTTCTGAAACAGATAATTCCATCAGTTCACCTGCTTTGTCTTTGGATCGTCTAAAGATTGAATACTTGAAACAGAGCCAAACCAAAACCATTTTGGTGTCACCGAAAGACAAAGTAGCGTTTAAAGCTGCGTTAAAATTGTCATAAATACAGTCTTAGGCAAGTTGTATGCTTTACGGGCCTAAGCGAGTGAAAGCCTTGCTCAAATATGCCGTGAAGACTAAAGTAAAATAAACTTGAGTTCTGTTCCTCCCACAAACCTCCACATGCAAAACGTCTACTTGCCGTTGAAGGATATTCTTATGAAGTCGTATCAATTGAGTCCGACACAAATTCAAACTTTAGTGCCGCATATGGGGAGTTGTATCGCATCAGATATGATTACGGTGCAAGGCCTAAAAGTGGCTTATATGTACCGTGAAGAAGCACAATCTAGCGATGAAAGTGGTTGGGTGTTTTTATCGGGTGAAGAAGGAGATGACTATATTGAAGACCCTGAAAATTTAGGTTTTTATGAGGTCAATGTGATTGCCAACTATGATGCGGACATCATTGCTCACTTAAATGCGCCTGCGGGAAGTCACTTTGCCCGCAATGAACAAGGTGTGTTTGAACGGATCGATTTTGAAGCGATGGATTTGGAGTAAGCCTTCAATCTCAGTATCAATGTCTTTTACCAGCGGACTGGTTTTGAAACGCACTAGCAATAAGCTTGAAATGTGTCAGATCTGCCCAATCTAAAAGACAGATCAAAGGCTAAGCCTAAGCAGAACAGTTGACGGCGAGCCGAGAAAATTAGGGAATCCTGTGAACGAAAACGCACGAGAACATATCGAAAAAATTTTAGCCAATATGACCACACTGCCGGGCGTTTATCGCATGCTCGGCAAAGACGGTGAACTGCTGTATGTGGGTAAAGCGAAAAATTTAAAAAATCGTGTCTCGAGTTATTTTGTCAAAACCATTGAGCACCCGAAGACGCAGGCTTTGGTGGCGCGTATTTATGACATCGAAACCTTAGTCGTTCGTTCCGAAACTGAAGCACTGCTGCTTGAACAAAACCTGATTAAGCTGCACCGTCCTCCGTATAACATTATGCTCAGGGACGATAAATCCTATGTGTATATCTTTGTCTCTGCCGACAAACCGTATCCACGGATTGCATCGGGTCGGGGCAAAGGCAAACACCAAGTTGGAAAGTTCTTTGGGCCGTATCCGAGTGCTTATAATGCACGGGATACTTTGTTGGTTTTGCAAAAGCTGTTTAATGTTCGTCAGTGTGAAAATAGCTATTTTTCACAGCGTAAGCGTCCTTGTTTGCAGTATCAAATCAAACGTTGTTCAGCGCCGTGTGTAGGACTCATTAGCCCTGAAGAGTATAAAAATGATGTCGATAACTCGATTCGTTTTTTACAAGGGGACACCAAAGAGCTGAATCAAGAACTGATTGCGAAAATGGAGCAAGCGGCCGAAGCCTTAGAATTTGAAAAAGCGGTGTTTTACCGTGATCGTATGGCGCTGCTGCGGGATGTCCAGTCACAACAAGCTATTTATAAGCTCAAAGGTGAGGCCGATATTTTAGCGATTGCCTATCAGGCGGGGGTGACCTGTGTGCAGATTATGCATGTGCGCAACGGGAAAATGCTCGGAGGAAAAAGTTATTTTCCAGATATGCTCGGAGATGATTTGGGGCAAATGCTGGCCGACTTCATAGCGAACTTTTATTTCCAAGTAGCGGATGAAGTACCCAGTGAGTTGATTGTAAATGTCGAATTGCCCGATCGAAAAGAACTGGAACAAGCGTTACAACAACAGTTTGATAAGAAAGTACAGATTAAACATAGCGTGCGTGAGACACGTGCAGAGTGGTTAGAGCTGGCACAGATGAATGTGCAGCATGCGATCAAAGGGCAATTGGCCAATCACTTTGAGCTGAATGAGCGTTTCCATCAGCTTGAACAAGTGGTGGGACGTCCGATTGATCGGATCGAATGTTTTGATATCTCACATACCATGGGCGAAGAAACCGTGGCTTCCTGTGTGGTATTCGACAGTGGCGGCATTCGTAAGCGCGATTATCGTCAGTTTTCAATTCAAGACATTACCGCGGGTGATGACTATGCCGCAATGCGTCAAGCGCTGACCCGTCGTTATAAAAAAGCCATGCTGCCTGATTTACTGCTGATTGATGGTGGTAAAGGGCAGTTGCATATGGCGATGGAAGTCATGCAAGAGCTAGGTTTAGAGGCCTTTATGGTCGGGGTGTCAAAAGGCGAGGGGCGTAAACCGGGCCTTGAAACCCTACACTTTACCGATGGAACTAAAATTCAGTTGCCTGAAGATCATAAAGCGTTGCATTTGATTCAACAGGTGCGTGATGAGGCGCATCGCTTTGCGATAACCAAGCACCGAGCCAAACGCGATAAAAAACGGGGTTCATCGATTTTGGAAGTGATTCCGGGTTTGGGGCCGAAACGCCGCCGCGATTTGTTGACGCACTTTGGCGGGATTCAAGGGGTGTTGAAGGCCTCCGAGAAAGACTTAACCCTAGTCCCCGGTTTGGGCGAAGTGATGGCGCGTACTATTTATAAAGTCTTGCATGAATAGCACAGCATCTACTGCGATGGCAAAAGTGCTCATTGACGCATGGGTCATTGATCATTCACATTGGTTGAATTGTATTGTAAAGATATGGACGGAATTTAAAATAAGGATGCCACATGTCACTTCAACACAGTTATCAAGCCTTAGTAGAACGAGAATCGATTGATATTCCTACAGGTTGGTTACAAGGACGCACGATCTATGGGGGACTGGTCGCAGGTTTAATGATGCAAAAAGCATTGTTGACTCTTGCTGATGACACGAAGCATTTACTCAGTTGTAGCGTGACTTTTGTTGGCCCAGTACAACAGGCCAAAGTTCGTTTAACCAGCGAGATTCTACGTCAAGGTAAGTCGGTTACGACCTTGGAAGTACGTTTATGGCAGGATGATGCAGTTCAAAGTATTTTAGTGGCAAGCTTCGGGACACAGCGTGAATCGAGTATCCATGTTCATCAAGAACCTGTAGCACCAGCGTTTCCATCGGTTGATGGTCTTACAACAGCGCCGCATCATCCGCTTGCACCTGAGTGTTTTAAGCAGCTGGATATGGTTTGGGTGACAGGACAGTATCCGTGTACAGCCAGTCCAAAGCCTGACTTTTCAGGCTGGTATCGGTTTAATCCAGACTTACATGAAAATCGAGACATGACCGTAGCCGACCTCATGGTATCGATGGATATTTGGCCACCAGGGGTGCTACCGATGTTTAAAAGCATGGCACCCGCCAGTTCGCTGACATGGCATTTGACCTATGTGCATCCGCTGAAAAATCAGTTACACGATTGGATGAAGTACCACGTTGAAACGCAATATGCTGCGGATGGATATTCCACCGAAGCAGCCTATTTGTGGGATGATCAGAATCGTTTAATTGCAATTTCACGTCAAACAGTTACCGTGTTTGCCTAGTGACACCTCAGGTCAATTCGTATAAAGTGGGCGCTATTAACGATGGATTAAACCTCAAAAAAGTGTGCATTTTCATCGTACATGAGGGAAACAACGGGCGGTGTTTATGACTACAGGTCGCATCCTGAATATTCCTAATATCTTGACCTTGGCGCGTATTGCCTTGATTCCGGTCTTTTTGTTGGTGGCCTATTGGCCCCCTGTAATGGGTATCGCTGAACAAGCGGTAAGTATGTCTCGTCATATTTTGTTGACGTCTATTTTTGTCGTTGCAGCGGTGACAGATTGGTTCGATGGTTATTTGGCGCGTACTTTAAATCAGACCTCTGCATTTGGGCGTTTCTTAGACCCTGTTGCGGATAAATTGATGGTGGCAGCCGCACTGATCGTGTTGGTGCAGTGGAAACCAGAAATTTCGATGGCATTTGCGGCGATTGTGATTATTTCCCGTGAAATTACGGTGTCAGCACTGCGTGAATGGATGGCAGAATTGGGTGCACGTACTAATGTAGCTGTGTCTACGGTCGGGAAATATAAAACCGCTTTTCAAATGATTGCAATTACCGTGTTCTTACTGAATTGGCAGCCGCTTGAAATGTTGGCTTATGCATTGTTGTATACCGCGGTAATTTTGACTTTGTGGTCGATGTTTATTTACCTCAAAGCGGCTTGGCCTTACTTAAAACAGCCTTAAGTATTTTTTATATTTAAAACTCCAGCAAAATTGCTGGAGTTTTTGTTTGATGATTTGGCATATATCAATGTAAAAATTTTACTTATAGCCGCATTTTGATCAGTTATTTATGCATCCAGTTCGTAGATTCTTGCTTGAAGTTTCCCATCTTTTCCAAATTCGTTTAAATGACCATCCAGATCCATCCACATTTTAGTGATGGGCTTATTATCTAAATTTGCACCGACCCAAGTAAATACACCCTTTAAATCATAAACTCCCTCATTATCTTGAAGTGAAAAGTCACACATGACGGCAAAACCTGTTCGAACTAAAATCACATCATTCCGATGGTCAGCTGGTTTTGCACCACTTAACCAATCAGGGTCACCAGCGATTTTAAATTGAAGCAGTTGAACACTTGGGGATTGCTGGATAAACATGTTAGTAACTGAATTTAAAATCTCTTCAAAGGGGTTGGGAGATAAAAATTCAAGCATATGTTTGCTCTCTAATAGTTTTTCGAAATCGGTTTTCATATTTAACTCTTTATTTAATAAGCCTATTCTAGTTCTAAAAAATTATGCCAGAACTAACTATGCGTTTCTTCCTCAGTATCATCTTCAAAAGTCTTGGCAATTTTTTCAATATTGAGGCTCTTGGCCATGGCATCGAAAATTTCCTTATAGACCCCATCCTGACGGTACAGCGCTTCATGTTCTCCATGTTCAGCAATACAGCCTTCCTTCATGACATAGGTATAATCGGCATCGATAATTTGTGACAAACTATGCGAAATAATAATCACCGTTCGCCCTTGTTTGATCTCATCGAGGCTATGTTTAATTTGTTCGCTAGCAATCGCATCGAGGCTGGCGGTCGGTTCATCGAGAAAAATAATCGGTGGGTCTTTGAGGAACATACGTGCCAGTGCAATGCGCTGTTGTTGTCCACCTGAAAGCATCAGTGCGTCAGATTGGTAAGCTGCGGGTAACTGCAAAATTTGTTCATGAATAGAGGCTTTTTCTGCGGCAGCGTAGACTTCTTCATCACTGGCATTGATTTTTCCATAACGAATATTGTCTAAAATACTGCCTTGGAAAATGTGATTTTTCTGTAAGACAAGGCCAATATGATCGCGTAAATAGGCGGTGTCGATGTCTTGTAAATCAATTCCGTCGAGCTCAATTTTTCCGGCTTCGGGCCGATAAAATTTATCTAATAGGCTAATTAAAGTGGATTTTCCTGCACCAGATAAGCCCACCAACGCTGTGATTTTATTTGGTCGAATTTCCATGTTGACTTGTTTAAGCGCATGGTGACCATTCGGATAGAAAAAATCGACATTCTTTAGGGTAAATTTACCCTGAATTGTGGGTTTGAGCGTACCACTTTGCTCGATTTCATCATCTGCTTCTAAAATCTTAAAAAAGCTTTCCGCGTAAATCATCGCATCATTCACTTCATCATAAATACGGTGCAATGAACGAATTGGGGCGGAGACATTATTGAACAGCAAAATATGAAACATGATCATACCAATGCTCATTTGTCCATCGAGCACAAAGTACGCCGTGAGGATAATGATCAACACAATCCCGATTTGTTCAATAAAGGTCTTTAAGCCATCAAATAAGAAACTGAGCTGACGCGTTTGCATCTGGTTATCGGTCAGTGCTTTTTGCAGTTTCAGTTGTTTGGTCGACTCAATGGACTCTCGGTTAAAGGACTTAATCACGCTAATCGACTGGATAATACTGAGAATGCCTTGGCTCTTTTTTTCACGGCCATCACGCAAATTACGTCGCCATCCGCCCAGTTTCTTAGCTTGTTGAAAGGTCAACCAAAAGTAAATCGGGATAATACTGGTCGCCACTAAACCGACGTAGAAGTTGGCATAGTACATCAGCCCGAGTGCCACAATGGCACTGCTAAAAAGTGGCAAAATATCGATAAAAAAGATTTGTACCAGACGGGTGAGTGAGCCAATGCCACGGTCAATCCGCGTTTGTAGCTTACCTGCTTGGTTCTGATCGGCATTAAAAAAGGCCAAACGGTAGCTGAGAAATTTTTCGATAATGCTTTGCGCCAAATCTTGCGATACCAGAATGCGGAGCTTTTCCCCATAAAACTTTTGACCAAACTGGATCAAGGCACTAATGACTTCTTTGCTGAGTAAAATCACAGAAATGGTGATCAAAATATGGAGGCCTTCGGTCAGTCCTTGGCCTTGTTCGACCAGACGGTTGATACTGTCGACGGCATATTGCAAAGTCAGGGCATTGACCTGCGCGGTGAAGGAACCAATCAGCGTCAGAATCAAGGTCGCAATCACCAATATCCGATAGGGGCGGACAAAGGGGCGAAGCTTTTGAAACAACTGCCAAAGGTTCATACATGCTTCTTTTTATTGTGAAAGTTCACATGAGTGTATGCATAAGGAGGCTAGGCGACAAGCTGTGACTTTGTTTTGATTTGTGTCGTTCTGAATTCAGTTAAACTGTTTACAGAGGAGGAAAAGTCATGACCTTAGATCTATTTAGCCCTGAACCGCAAGCAAACTTGCTCCCATTCGATGGGCAGGTGCAGGACTTGGGCTTGATTTTAACTGCGGAGCAAAGTACGAAATATTTGGATTATTTTTTAGCACATTTGGCATGGCGACCTGACGAAGTCGTACTGTATGGCAAACGTTATGTCACGGAGCGAAAAGTGGTGTGGTATGGCGATGCCGAGTACCAATATCACTATTCGGGTAGTGCCAAGCAAGCACAGTTATGGCATCCCGCTTTGTTTCGTTTAAAACAACATATTGAGCAATTGGTGGGACATTCATTTAACTCATGTCTAGCCAATTTATATGAAAATGGCAGCCAAGCCGTGGGCTGGCATAGTGATGATGAGCCTTCACTACGTTCGCCGCAGCAAGAAAATGTGGTGATTGCCTCACTCAGTTTTGGTGCAACCCGTAAGTTTTGCTTTAAGCACAAGTTTAAACAGGAAAAAATCGAGCTGATGTTGCACAGCGGACAATTAATCGTGATGCGTGGACAGACCCAGCGCTACTGGAAACATGCTTTGATGAAATCCAGCAAAATCACTGAGCCACGTCTGAATTTAACCTTTCGCTATTTCTATCCAGTGCTTCAAAGCTAAGTTGAGTTAAGCCTCAATATTATGCAGCAGATGACATTTTTGTTCGATCTGTAAGGCGCTATGTCTTAATATTTCAACCATTTTTTTCAGATCGACAAATTCAAACCGATTTTTTGAAGCCAATAAGGTCAGTGCCAACGGTGTATCTTTGGGTGAAAATTTGACTGGTACAGACAGACTGGCAAGGTTGGGGTCAAACTCGCCATTGGAAAAATAATAGCCCTGTTTCTTAATGGCTTTCATTTTCTGTAAAAATTCATCTTGGCTCGCGGCAAAATTGACCTCGGCCAGTTGAGCCGAAAACTTTTGATAATATTCAATAATTTTAGCTTTGCTGAGCTGTGAAATCACTACTTTAGGCGATGAACCCAAATACACGGGACGTGGGCAACCACGCCCATAAGAAAATAACTCAAGGTCTTTAAAGACTTCACCATATAGATCAATACAGTGCTCTGCGTTGAGCTGGGTGAGGATACAGCAAAACTCCGTTCGCTCAACGATGTCTTGCATAAAAGGAATGCTGATTTGTAAGAGTGGGTCTGTGGTTCGAGAGATATAGTCCAAAACAGCAATTTGAGAGCCTAAAGTATAGTCACCGCTGGTTCCGCTTAAGCGCTGTAAAAGTCCTGCAGATACCAATTCCTTTAAATAACGGTAACTGGTGGGTTGTGATAGCCCCAGTTCGGCACTGATGATATCGACATTGATAATCGGGCGTGACACAGAAAAGAGGTCTAAGACAGTGAGAATTTTACCGAAACTTGAAAGTGCCATAAGAACCTACTTAGTCAAAATAAATGCCATTTGAGCGACAGTTACTATATAACAAAAACCCTAGACTCGACATGGCTTTCGTTCTGGGTGCATGGCTTTCGTGGACTTTTATCAGCATTTGTAATGCAATAAAAAGGGTGAAATATGATCTTAAAAACATGTGGATTATCATATTAAGATATTTTAATTGACAAAAATCCATATTTTTGGAAAAATTATCATTATAAATGTCTTTTAATGAATAATGATTTTGTTATTTATTGAGCTATTTTCTTTCCTTTCAACATGGCGCTGTCTTTGACCATGTTTGTAAAAGACTTCATTTATTTGAATCATTTTTTCATCCGTCTTCGCATGAGGTGAGGACGAAGTGATGCTGTTTGTCTGAGCAATGCTGTGTTGAAGAGTTGTTTAAATGTTGTCATTCAGCGCATTTAGAGATGAATTTATGTTCCTCACCAAACAGTTACTCGCATTCCGTCCAAATAAATTGGACTGGATTTTTGCGACGAAAACCTTTTTGGCAGGCATGCTTTCACTTTATGTCGCATTTTCATTAGATTTGGCTTATCCCATTTGGGCGATTGGAACGGTCTTCGTCATCGCAAACCCATATGCGGGTATGACCTCCTCAAAAAGTCTTTATCGGGTGTTGGGAACATTGTTGGGGGCGATTGTTTCGATTGCAGTCACGCCCAACCTGATCAATACCCCAGAATTGTTCACATTATTTTTAGCCACATGGGTCGGGTTTTGTCTATATTTTTCATTGTTGGATCGGACGCCGCGTAGCTATATTTTTATGTTGGCGGGCTATACCACGGTCATTATTTGCTACAACATTGTCTATAACATTGAAACCACTTCCATGTTTGATATGGCGATTGGGCGCTGTATTGAAATCACGGTGGGAGTACTGTGTAGTGCAGTGGTGAATGCGGTACTGTTTCCCATGCATATTGGTCCCGTAGTCAAAACCCGTGTTTCACAGACTTTTCAAGACACCCGAGCGGTTTTTGATCAGATCCTGACAGATGATGTTAAGGCCATTAATTACAGCACTACGCTTAGTCATATCACGCGGGATATTGCCGATATTCATGTGATGGCCGTGCACTTGAGCTATGAAAAATCGACCTTGCAGGGCATGACCAAACCGCTCCAAGAAATGCTGCATCAACTCAGTATGTTGGTGACGAACTTGGTGGCCATGGCCGAGCGAATTCAGCAGTTAGATCACATTGACTCACGCTACCGTCCAGCTTTAGAAAAGGCGCATGCACAGATTGTAAAATTTTTACAAAGTGATCAGGTCATTTTAGAGCAGGACTTAAACCAGCTACCTGAGCAGTTTGAGTCAAGTTTCCAAGCCGTATTTGACAGTGCCTTGCCACAGCAGCAAGTCATGTTGGCCAGTTTAAAAATGGATGTGCGTCATTTCATCCAAAATATACGTGCCATTAAGTTGATTTGGCAGCGTATCCAACAGGGGGATGACAGCTTACCCGCAATCGTGACCCCGATTAGTACCAACTATCCCAACTTACATCGAGATCATGGTGTAGCCGTACGTGGCGGCATTTCAGCTTTTATTGTGGTGCTTGTGGCGACTGGCTTTTGGATTGTTAGTGGTTGGAAAGCGGGTTTTATGATGGCAGAGATGGCCGCTATTTGTGCCTGTATTCTCACCAGTATGGACAATCCTGTTCCTGCCTTAAAAATCTTTATCCGTGCCAGTCTGTATGCGGCGATTATTGTCTTTATTTATGCTTATGGCATCTTTCCGCACATTAGCGCTTTTTGGATGTTGGCTGTGGTGTTGGCCCCTTTTTGTATGTACTGTCTGATGTTGTTTTTACACCCACCACTCACAGGTTTGGCGCTACCTTTGATAATGGGTGTGGTCATGGGCTTAAACCTGCAAAACCGTTATCACCTTGACCAAGTAATGTTTTTTGATGCATCGATTGGGACGGTGCTTGGCCCCATTATTTCTGTCTATGTGATTCATTTAGTACGTGCGATGTCGCCTGACATTACCGCCAAGCGCATCCTGTCTTTACATTATAAAGCGATAAGACAAGCGCTTTACCTGCCTTATGGGGTGGAATTTAGAGTGCATTTGCGCAGTATGTTGGATCGGATAGGCGTATTGAATACCAAGTTGGTACAGTCCGATCGCTTGAAGCAAAAAATCAATTTGGCCCTGATTGAATCCAGTGCGGTGATTGATTTAACTCGGGTGCAAGAACTGATTGAAAAAATGCCTATGCAGGTCTCTATCACGCTGCATCTACAAGAACTACAAAGCCAAATGGATGCTTATTTTCACGCGAAAGAATTAGACCATAGCGACCTACAGGTCAGACAACACATTTTGGACAAAATTCAGATCATTCAGGCCGAGCTTATACAGATGCAAGACCTAAGTATTGCTCGGCGTTTGCAAGTTTCACTGAATAATATTCAAAGCAGTCTTTGTCATGCGACATGGGACGAAATGTCACAAGTTCGTTTGCTGGGAGCATAACGATGGGTGAACTTAATATCTATGGTGTGTATGTGCCAGTTTTGGTCATTCAGGCGGTATTGGCCTACATCGTATTACGGTTACTCATGCGGGTGACCGATCCTTGGGTCGACAAAGGCTGGATTTTTTTACCCAGTATTTTTTATTTATGCCTCTACATTACAGTGCTTGGCATGGTCCATTGGGGTTTTATCGTGAGCTTTGCCTAAGCTCACATCTGATTGAAATGAATGAGGTAAAAGAAATGGCATCCTTTGATTGGCGTAAACTGAGTCGTCCCATCACTTTAGTGCTGATTGCGGGTATCGCGATCGCAGTGCTCGTGCATCTTTGGCATTATTATAATGCTGAACCGTGGACACGTGATGGGCGGGTTCGTGGCGATGTGATTCAAGTGTCTTCCGATGTATCAGGCTTAGTCACAGAAGTTTTAGTGCATGATAATCAAAGCGTCAAACAAGGGCAGGTGCTGTTTAAAATTGATGTGGCACGTCAGGCGCTTGATGTGGAACAAGCCAAATCAGACTTGGCTAAAGCCAAAGCCAGTTTGGCCGCCGCCGAAGCGGAGCTGTTTCAAAGCAAGGCCAATTTGACCAAATCACAAGCCAATAGCCACTTGGCCGATAAAAATGCGGAACGCTATGCTAATTTGATGGACGGTGCTATTTCAAAGCAAGAACAAGATCAGATGTTTGCCGTACGAGATCAATCGCATGCCGAACATGAACAAATGCAAGCGGCGATTCAGCAGGCCAAAGCCAATATTGCGCAGCAACAGGCGTTAATCGATGTAGCCACCAGTAATTTACATTTGGCTGAATTAAACTTAAACCGCTCCGAAGTCGTGGCACCAGCCGATGGCACACTGTCTAATTTTGAGATGAAAGCAGGGAATTATGTCAAAGTGGGGCAAGCGGTAGCGGCATTATTAGATCGCTCGCAGCTTTATGTGGTCGGTTATTTTGAAGAAACTAAGTTAAATAAAATTTATCTCGGTGCGCCTGCGACTGTACAGTTGATGGGCGACTCAAACATCTTAAAAGGGCATGTGCAGGGGATTGCTTCAGGCATTGAAGATCGTGAACGAACTACAAGTACAGGTTTATTGGCCAATGTAAACCCAACTTTTAGTTGGGTACGCTTAGCGCAGCGCGTTCCTGTGAAAATTGCACTGGATGATATCCCTAAAAATGAATTGGCCTTTGTCGCGGGGAGAACCGTAACGGTACATATTACCGAGTCACAGTACTAAATTGGCCTTTGTTCATTTCAAAAAAAGCATCCGATGAGGATGCTTTTTTAGAACGCTATTTGATGTGTTGAGGTACAACTCCAATCATAAAACCCATGTCATCTGTTTTAAGAAAGTCTTGTTAAGGCGTAAGACCTTCAGGATCGCGATACCAGCTTTCAATAAACAAGGTTGCGGCAAGGCTATCAGCAGAAAGTTTTTTTCCTCGACCTTGCGCATGGTAATGGCTCAGCTCATCACGGGCTGCACGAGTACTTAAGCGTTCATCCACCATCCATGTTTCAATATTGGTCTGATGACGTAAACGACGTGCGAACTTACGTGCTCGAGCAGATAATTCCGACTCGCTATCATCCATATTGAGTGGTAAACCGACTAAAAATACATTGGGTTGATATTGTTTAATAATTTTATGCAGTTCATCCCAATTGGGGATGCCATCTTTCATTGGAAACAAAGCCAAAGGCGTTGCACTTTCAATCAATGCTTGACCGACTGCCATGCCCATTTTTTGTGTACCGAAGTCAAATGCCATAATCATTTGAGGTGTGTTTAAATCAGGCATGTCCAATCTCAGAAGACAACCAGGTTCGGTCCAGCCCGAGCTTTTTATAGGCTGCGTCCCAACGGTCGTCATAAGGAATATTAAAAATCAAATCCATATCAGCATCGCAGACTAACCAATCACCACGAGACAGCTCATCTTCCAATTGGTTTTTGGTCCAACTGGTATAGCCCAAAGCAATTTGATAGCGACCTACACCTTCATTATGCGCAATCGCATCTAAAATATCTTTAGATGTGGTGATACAGATATTTTCCCCCACCGCAATGGAAGAGTGCCATGTCGGCTGGCCCGTATGTAAAACAAAGCCAGCTTCTGGACGCAAAGGCCCACCTTGTAGAACATCGTGTGGTCGTACGTGATCGGCTTCAATTTCAAGATCATTGAGCAGTTCTTTGACTGAAAGTCCTGAGGGGCGGTTGATGATGATGCCTTGAGCGCCTTCCTCATCGTGTCGGGCCAAATAAATCACGGTATGGGCAAAGACTTCATCTGCCATATCGGGTGGGGCAATGAGACAGCGATGCGTCAGATATTGTTTGCTCACCTAAAGGCTTCTCCTTGAAATTAAAATGCTTCTAGTCAAATGTTGTTATCTACCACGTTACTAGACTAATGCACTTTCTCCAAATCTTTTTTTGTGATCCAGTCTACATAAATTAGGCGGATTGAAACTTCAACTGACGTAATTGCTTGGCGTGTTGTAGCGTAGTGTCATTGATTTCAACGCCACCTGTCATACGTGCGAGCTCATCGATACGTTCATCTTCTTCTAAGTTTAAAATGGTGCTACTGGCAGGGTCGGTTTGACGTTTTTTCACCAACAAGTGCTGGTCGGACTGTGCTGCAACTTGAGCTTGGTGGGTAATACACAGAATTTGCACATGCGAACCCAAGTCGGCCAAGAGACGACCAACAATTTCGGCTGTGCCACCACTAATGCCGACGTCAATTTCATCGAAGACTAAAACTTCAGCTTCAGTTTTTTCAGCATTCATCACTTGCATCACCAACGCGATACGTGACAACTCCCCCCCTGAGGCAACTTTGGCCAAAGGTTGCGGTGGGATGCCTTTGTTGGCAGTGAACAGCAATTGGATAAAACTTAGGCCTTCACTAGAAACCTGCTCCATTGGTTCAAACTTAAACTCAAAGTGCGCTTCAGGCAGAGCCA
Source organism: Acinetobacter sp. 8I-beige (assembly GCF_902505955.1). Lineage (NCBI taxonomy): Bacteria > Pseudomonadati > Pseudomonadota > Gammaproteobacteria > Moraxellales > Moraxellaceae > Acinetobacter > Acinetobacter sp. 8I-beige. The sequence continues at coordinate 286,621 of NZ_LR732790.1, forward strand.
ATTGTTTGACTTGTTCGGTTAAATATTTTGCCAATGGTGCGGCTGCATCGCGACGAATTTGGTCGAGGTGCTGGGCTTTACTTAACAGGTCCACATACGAGATTTCAACTTGCTCAGCAAGTGTTTCTGGGTCTTCTAATAAATGGAGTTGTGCCAGTTCAGATTGCCATTGTTCATGTTCTTGTTTTAAGTGTTCTGGCTGCGTGCGGTACTTACGGGCAAAACGGTGGAACATCTCAAGCTGGGTGTTCAACTCTTCCATACGTTCTGGGTCATAACTTTGACGGTCAATAAACTGACGGAGATTAGCCGTGGCATCGTCAAGCTCACTTTGTGCATTCAGCAAAGAAGTATGAATCTCGGCCAACTGTTCACTACGTCCTGCATGTGATTCTAAGCGACGAATAATACTGGAAATTTCTTGATTAATATTTTGTTCAGCATCATCTAAGGCCGTAACGGCATAACTACAGTCCTGCATGATATTTTCATGATGCGACAAGCGGTCGAATTCTTGTTCAATCTCTTTATAGTCGATTTGCACCACATCTTCGAGTTCTTCTAATTGTAAACTCAAAGTATCCATACGTTGTTTACGCGTGGCTTGAGCATCCAATGCTGCTTGGTGCTGACGAATGTCTTTTTGCCATGTGCTATAGGCTTCACGCACAGCTTGCGCTTCTGGGTAGAAGTTATGATAGAGGTCTAACCAGCGTCTTGGATAAGGCGGCTCTAATAGCTGTTGTTGACTGTGTTGACTATACAGCTGTACCAGCAAACGCCCGATTTCTTTCAATTCAGCTAAGCTGCTCGGACGACCATTAATCCATGCTTTGCTGCGGCCAGTGGCAAAAATAACCCGTCTTAGATGAATTTCTCCGGACTCATCATCTAACTCATGTGCCTTTAGCCATATGGCTTCAGGGCTGTGCTCTTGATAACTGAAAATAGCGGTGACATCGGCTTTGTCTGAACCGAAACGAACATAGTTGGTATCGGTACGTTCTCCCAGACAGGCGGACAGTGCATCTAGCAATAATGATTTGCCTGCACCTGTTTCCCCAGTCAGGACATTAAAACCTTGATCGATATCAAGTGCTAAGTGATCGGCTAAAGCAAAATTAATTAAAGTTAAATGTGTCAGCATAAACGCATCCGAGCTGCGAAAAGTTTTAGTTTAAGATAGTGAAGTTTTATTCAGCCGACAAGACGGCAACGCTATTCGTTTTGTGCAAAGTCGGCTTATTTTAGCGTGAATCTGAAAGTCGACCTAGCAGATTTTTTTTAATCCGACTTTTATAGCAAACTCAGCACAAACATGTGGGTATGCGATGTATACAGAAAGAGTACGACTCAGGGAACGGATCGCATCGGCAAAAAACACGCCAAAATAGGCTAGAAAGTGAGGCAATTGTACGATGGTCGGACTTTAACAAAATATTGATTGAGGGGAATAAAACATCGATTGATTAGTTAATCGCACATCTTTAAACTAGCGAATCAATACGAATATAAATGCGCATTATCTGGAGTGTACGCATGTCAACTCAGTTCGACCATGTCTCTGTCATTAAAAAATCCAATGTTTATTTTGGCGGTTTATGCATCAGTCATACTGTGCAATTTGAAGATGGCACCAAAAAAACGTTAGGGGTTATTCTTCCGACAGAGCAAGCTTTGACGTTTGAAACACATGTAGCAGAGCGTATGGAAATTATTTCAGGCGAATGTCGTGTACAAATTGCTGACAGCGAAGAGAGCGAATTGTTCCGCGCAGGTCAGTCTTTTTATGTGCCTGGCAATAGTCGTTTTAAAATTGAAACCGACGAAGTGTTGGACTACGTGTGTCATTTAGAAGGTTAAGCTTTCAACCGATACTCGCCAAGTAATTTCAAGCGAAATCGGTTAAACTATCCGTTGCACAGCAATCCTGTAAAGTCAGCTTTACAGGATTTTTATTTTTGGCACATCGTGTCGATGGTCATTTATCTTTTAGAGGTCCTACATGGCTAAACCTGAATATTTCTATGGCGTTCATTCGGTGGAGTCATTGTTGGAACTTGAACCTGAACGTGTACTGACGCTTTTTACTTTAAAAGGGCGTGATGACCAGCGTTTAAAGCGCGTACTTGAGTTGGCTGAACCGTTTGGTATTAGCGTACAACAAACGGGTCGTGATCGATTAGAAAAAATGGCTGGCTTGCCGTTCCACCAAGGAGTTGTGGCTGCGGTCCGTCCTAATCCAGTTTTCAATGAAAAAGATTTAGAAGCCTTACTGAAACAATCGCCAAATTGTTTATTACTGGGTTTAGATCAAGTCACCGATCCGCATAATCTCGGCGCATGTATCCGTACCGCGGCTGCAATGGGCGTTGAGGCCGTGATTGTGCCTCGTGATCGTTCTGCAAGTTTGACCCCGACCGCGCGCAAAGTTGCGGCAGGTGGTGCTGAAAAAGTTAAATTTATCCAAGTGACCAATTTGGCTCGGACTTTAGCGCAAATTAAAGATGAGTTTAATGTGCGTGTGGTCGGTACCATGTTGGATGAAAAAGCTTTGCCGCTACAACAGTTCGATTTTACTGGAACGGCTGTATGTGTGGTGATGGGTGCTGAAGATACTGGTCTGCGTCCAATTACCCAGTCTCAATGCGATCAAACGGTTTATATTCCGATGGCAGGAAATCTACAAAGTTTGAATGTCAGTGTAGCAACGGGTATGGCTTTGTATGAAGCATGCCGTCAACGTAATGTCTAAGATTTTTTAATTCCTGATTCAATGTAAACACAATGATGACCCCTCAAAAACAAGGCTATGTATTTATTGCCATCACCATGTGTATTTGGGGGGGATTTACCTTAACGGCGCGGCTCAGTGCCAATTGGGGTATTGGTGCGTGGGATATTACCGCCTTACGTTTTCTCTTGGCGTTTTCCATCTTAATGCCAATCTTGATCTATAAAAAAGATACCGCCTTTTTGTGGAAGAAAGAGCCTTTTATTTTGGCGATGATTGGAGGGGTGTGTTACTGCATCACCGCTTATAGCGCTTTTCATTATGTGCCTGCGGCACATGCTGCGATCTTTCTCAATGGCTGCATTCCACTTTGTACAGCTGTTGCAGCTTATCTGCTATTTCGACAACCATTTGACCGGCATACTTGGCTCAGCCTCAGTATTATGTTGCTCGCACTGACGGCCATGAGTGGACTGATGTATCAAGAAACAGGTATTGCTTTTAGTTTAGGTGATGGCTTGTTTTTCCTCAGTGCTGTGCTGTGGGGAACATTTACCGTTTTATTGAGACAATGGAAACTGTCGGCATGGCACTCCATGGCTGGTGTTGCGGTTTGGGCTGCGATTATTTTTGTGCCGATTTATGTTTTATTCCTACCCAAAACCATAGCGCATGTGCAACCTGTGCAATTGATTGCTCAGGTGGTATTTCATGGTGTGTTTGTGGTCATCGTGGCGACCCTCACTTATGTGGAAGCCATTAAGCGTTTGGGGGCATTTAAAACAGGCAGTATTGTGACTTTGGCGCCTTTTATTGCTGCGATTATTGCGGTTCCTTTGCTCAATGAGCCTTTGAGTGTTGCGATTTTATGTGGTCTTGCAGGAATGGGTGTCGGGGCCTTGCAGCCGTGGCGTTGGATACGGCAAGACAGTCTGAAAGCTCAACTCGCACAACAAAAAAAGCAGTCATAATTGACTGCTTTTTTTAGGCTTCTGAATGGGCCAAATATTTTAAATGCAACGGTCTGAGTTGTGCGTATAAGTGTTCCAAGTGTCCATCATTTACCACAATATCATCGGCCAACGCTTGTTTTTGTTCACGGGACATTTGCGCTTTAATGATGGTTTGAATTTGCTCAATGGTTTGATGGTCGCGCTGTGAAGCGCGGAGAATCTGGATATCAATTGAAGCATCGATCAGAAGCGTATGTTGCGTCAGTTCATGCTGATTAGTTTCAAAAAGTAGCGGTGAAACCAAAATCGCATAAGGGCTGGTTGCAGCTTGTAATTGTTGCATGATGGACTGACGAATTGCAGGGTGGGTGATCTTTTCCAATTGCTTACGGGCAGACGGGTCCTGAAAAATGTGTTCACGTAAAGCGCGTCGATTCAGTTCGCCATTGTCCAGTAAGGCCCACTCGCCGAAGCTGCTTCGAATTTGCTGAAGTGCAGGCAGACCTACAGCAACAATTTCTCGAGCAACGACATCGGCATCGACCACTTGTATGCCTTGTTGTTCAAACCAGTGGCTTGCGGCAGATTTTCCACTGCCAATCCCGCCTGTCAGACCTAAAATAAATGACATATTATTTTAATTGCCTAAATATATTTTCATAATTTGCTCACCCCACAAAAAGGCAATCCATCCTGCGATGGCAATATATGGGCCAAAAGCAAAAGGCTGATTTTCTTTACGGACTTTGAGCAGGATGATGCCGATAATGGCACCTACGAAAGAGGAAAGTAGCACAATCAGCGGCAGCAGCAAAGGGCCCATCCATGCACCTAAAGCTGCAAGTAACTTAAAGTCACCATAGCCCATGCCTTCTTTGCCTGTGATGAGCTTAAACAGATAGTAGACAATCCATAAGCATAAGAAACCAATGATGTAACCCCAAATGGCTGCAGTCGGTGTGGTGTAAATCGCATAACTATTGACCCCTAAACCCAGACCTGCAAGGGTGAGGGTATAACGATCAGGTAAAAGCTGAGTGTCAAAATCAATAAATGTTAAGGCGATTAAAATGTACGTGAGTACGAGACCGAACAGCATTTGGATCGTTGGGCCAAATACTGCAACCACGACCAATGCACAAATGGCGGTCAGGAGTTCAATCGCAGGGTAGCGAATACTGATCGGGTTATGGCAAGTGCCACACTTTCCTCGTAGCAGTAACCAACTAATCACAGGGATATTTTGATACCAGCTTATGGCACTTTTGCATTTGGGGCAGGTCGAGGCAGGCTTGCTCAACGAGAGTTTCGTTTCATCAATAATAGGCTGTTCAGGATGAAGCAGAAGTTGGCAGTCGGTGCGCCATTCTTGTTCCATCATTTTTGGAGTGCGATAGATCACCACATTCAGAAAACTACCGATGCACAAACTAAAAACTCCAACGGCGAAATAAAGCGCCATTGGAGTATTGATCAGATAGGAAATTATTTCTTGCATTAAACCACAGAACCCATTTGGAAAATTGGTAGATACATGGCGATTACTAGGCCACCTACAAGTACACCCAAGACTGCCATGATGAGAGGCTCCATCATTGCCGTTAAGCCATCCACCGCATTATCGACTTCGTTTTCATAGTGAGTTGCAACTTTATCCAGCATGGCATCGAGCGCACCAGACTCCTCACCAATCGCCACCATCTGTACGGCCATTGATGGAAATTTATTGGTGGCACGCATCGCGAATTGAAGCTGTTGCCCTGTTGCGACATCTTCACGAATCTTCATCACAGCTTCTTCATAGACCACATTGTTGGTTGCGCCTGCTGTAGACTCGAGGGCATCAATTAAGGGCACACCCGCAGCAAAGGTGGTAGACAGCGTGCGGCTATAGCGCGCGATAATTGCTTTATAGACTAAATCACCAAAAATCGGGGCTTTCAGTGCAGCTTTATCCAACATGTCACGAAACTTTTTACTCCGCTTTTTGGTTTCGAGTAAAGCTGTAATCACAACACCAACGACAATAATCAAAATGAACCAGTATTTCTGCATCCATTCAGACATATTTACCACCATTTGGGTGAATGCAGGTAAGTCTGCACCAAAGGAGCTGAATAAATCTTGGAACACTGGGACAACTTTGACCATCAAAATAATGGTTACGATCACAGCAACCACAACCACGGTTGCTGGGTACTTCATGGCCTTTTTAATTTTTTGTTTTAGTAATTCACTTTTTTCTTTATAGACCGCCACACGATCCAGCATGGTCTCAAGTGCACCTGATTGTTCGCCTGATTCAACCAATGAACAGAATAAATTGTCGAAATATTGCGGATATTTTTTGAGTGCTCCAGCAAAGGTGTTACCACCTTCGACTTCACCTTTAATGCCCAGTACAACTTCACGCATAGACGGGTTTTCTAAGCCTTCAGCCACAATTTCGAAACCTTGTACCAGCGGTACACCCGCTTTCATCATGGTTGCGAGCTGTCGGGTGAAAATTGTGATGTCCAGTGTCGTCACTTTTTTCTTCATTATGCCTTCAAGAATATTCTTTTTCTTTTCTCGAATACTCTTGATGGTAATCCCTTGTTTGCGCAAAGTAACTTTGGCGAGGGCAAGATTACGTGCAGGCAATTCCCCTTTAATTTTTGCCCCTTTACGATCAATCCCTTCATAATTGAAGGTTGGCATCATCTGTGCTTTTTTGACAGCCATGCATTTATCCTTATTCTTTCAATATTTCAACTATTCGCTGGTTACACGATTCACTTCTTGTAAGGAAGTGACCCCCTGCATAACCTTGAGTAAACCTGAACGACGTAAATTGTTAAATCCTAATTTTGCAGATGCTTCAGCAATCTGTAAGGCATTGCCATCTTCCATAATAATTTTTGAAATTTCTGGCGTGACTTTCATAACTTCATAAATACCAACACGTCCTTTATAGCCTTCACGGCACTCAGCACACCCCACCGGTTGATAAACTTTGAAGTCTGGATCTTTGATATCTGTTGGAGTAAAGCCCATTTCGAGCAAACTTTGTTCAGGAATATCGACAGAGGCTTTGCATTGGCTACATAAGCGGCGTGCTAAACGTTGTGCAATTACCAAATTGACCGAGGTCGCAATGTTAAAAGATGGAACCCCCATATTGCGTAAGCGTGTCAGGGTTTCAGGTGCACTATTGGTGTGGAGTGTCGACATGACCATGTGACCTGTTTGCGCGGCTTTAATCGCGATTTCAGCCGTTTCAAGGTCACGAATCTCACCCACCATTACAATATCAGGATCTTGACGTAAGAAGGACTTCAGCGCAGCAGAGAAGGTGAGGCCGACTTTATTGTTCACATTGACCTGATTAATGCCTTCTAAGTTAATCTCAACAGGGTCTTCCGCAGTTGAGATATTGGTGTCTTCTTTATTTAGAATATTCAAACCTGTATACAACGATACCGTTTTACCTGAACCTGTCGGGCCAGTAATTAACAACATGCCTTGCGGTTTGTCTAAAGCCTGCATAAATAGGTCTTTTTGGTCTGGTTCATAACCTAAAGCATCGATCCCTAGCATAGCACTAGATGGATCGAGAATACGCAGAACCAATTTTTCACCAAACAAGGTTGGAAGTGAGTTGACACGGAAGTCGATGGCTTTACTTTTTGACAGCTTTAATTTAATACGACCATCTTGCGGGACGCGCTTTTCAGAGATGTCCATTTGTGACATAACTTTTAAACGTGAAGCAAGACGAGTCGCCAGTTGTAGTGGTGGGCTGGCAATGTGACGCAGAACCCCATCTACACGATAACGGACACGGTAAGATTTCTCATAAGGCTCAAAGTGTAAATCTGATGCGCCCATACGAATCGCATCGATCAGTAATTTATTGATGTATTTGACGATCGGTGCTTCATCGCCTTGAGGTGAATCGTCTTCTTCGTCATTAGAGTTCTGAGGGTCTTGCTCTAAGTCTAAATCAATATCTTCATCAGAAAATTCAAAGCTATCAGCCTGCGCAAAATTTTGTTCGATCAGTTTTTCAAGCTGGGGATGTTCAACAATAATCGCTTCAATATTCATTTTAGAATTGAAGCGAATCGCGTCCATCGCATCCATGTTGGTTGGATTGCTGGTAGCGATATAGAGAATATTGCCACGACGGTATATCGGCAATACACGATGCTTGGTGATGAGTTTGTCTTCGACCAGATCCCGTAGAATTTGTACAGAATCATAGACACTTAAGTCAAAAACAGGCTCTCCAAACTCCAAAGAAATCGTCTCAGCGATCATTTGTGGGGAGAGTTTATGATTTTCAATCAGATAAGGAACGATGTCTTGCTGAGCCTTTTTTGCAGAGAGCATTGCCTGCTGCATATTTTCAGCAGTCATGCGTCCGTCTTCGACTAAGCGTCGAATGAAGCCTGTGAACTTAGGCAAACCATTTGATACTGACATTCCCCAGATCCTTAACTTCTCAATTGTTTATAATTGGTATCGTAAAATTATACTTTTGTTGCACAAAAATACCATATCTGAAAGTGTTGTCACCACCTTAATATCGATTAAAAGCATGAACTGGTCGTGATAGCAGGCGATTTTTTTACAAAAAGATGTCTTTATTTTCATTCGTATTATTTTGATTGCCGAAGAAATTCTAGAAGAAAACTATCTTTGAAAAATAAATACCGTGTAGAATGAGGCCGTTTTAATGAACTGTTTTGAATAGGGTGCTGTATGTCGGGTTCGACGATTAAGCCATGGGTTGTCGGCAATTGGAAGATGAACCCAATGCAGGCAGATGCCAAGCAATTGCTTCAAGAATTTAAACAGCTCTTGCAAGAGAATGAAATAGCAGAAGAAAAATGTAATATTGGGCTTGCGCCTGTGACGCTGGCTTTGACTTCAATGCAGGCTGAATTGGCGAATGCTGCACGTTCAGTTTTTACTGTAGCGCAGGATGTATCGCGTTTTGGTAACATGGGTGCATATACTGGTGAGGTGAGTGCAGAACTGCTCAAAGATAGTCAAATTGAATATGTTTTAATTGGTCACTCAGAACGTCGTGAATATTTTGCTGAAAGCGCAGCAATTTTAAATGCGAAAGCTCAAAATGCCTTAAATGCGGGTTTAAAAGTCATTTACTGTGTCGGTGAAAGCTTAGAACAGCGTGAATCTGGTCAGGCAGAAGTAGTGGTTTTACAACAAATTTGCGACTTAGCCAGTGTGGTAACGGCAGAGCAGTGGCCTCATATTGTGATTGCCTATGAGCCAATTTGGGCCATTGGTACAGGAAAAACTGCTTCACCAGAAGATGCACAAGCCATGCATGCGAAAATCCGTGAAGGCCTCACGCAAATTACCAGTCATGGCGGGAACATGGCCATTTTATATGGTGGTAGTGTAAAAGCTGAAAATGCAGTAGAGTTAGCGGCCTGTCCAGATATCAATGGTGCACTCGTCGGTGGGGCATCTTTAAATGCAACGTCGTTTTATAAAATTGTCGAAGCATTTGCAAATACAAAATAATTAGGAGTTCAGCATGCAAACTTTTGTGCTGGTAGTACATATTATCTTAGCTGTGTTGATGATCGTGCTGATTTTGGTCCAGCATGGTAAAGGTGCAGATGCTGGTGCTTCGTTTGGTGGTGGCGGTGCTGCAACTGTATTTGGTGCATCAGGTTCAGGTAATTTCTTGACCCGATTGACTGCGGTTTTGACGGCCTTGTTTTTTATCACCAGTTTGTCGTTGGCTGTGTTTGCCAAAAAGCAAACCACAGATGCCTATAGCTTAAAGTCAGTGCAAACGACAAGTTCTGCACCTGCACAATCGACTGAAACTTCGCCAGCTGCACCTAAAACAAGCGAATAATTGGAATTAGTCCTTTCTTTTTTGTGACGATGCTACTAGAATGCGTCACAGCTGCGGTGGTGGTGGAATTGGTAGACACGCTACCTTGAGGTGGTAGTGCTTTCGGGCGTGGGGGTTCAAGTCCCCCCTTCCGCACCAACTTATGAATCCAGAAGATTAAGTTGGTGTATGCAGCAAATTCTGTTGATGCGGGATGGAGCAGTCTGGTAGCTCGTCGGGCTCATAACCCGAAGGTCGTTGGTTCAAATCCAGCTCCCGCTACCAATCTTATTTTAGATGCAAACTAAGGTGAGTAACTTAAGTCATTAAGTTAAGAATATTTTTGCGTTTTGTTGCGGGATGGAGCAGTCTGGTAGCTCGTCGGGCTCATAACCCGAAGGTCGTTGGTTCAAATCCAGCTCCCGCTACCAATCTTATTTTAGATGCAAACTAAAATAAGCAGTTTAAGTGATTAAATTGAATAATTTTTGCGTTTTGTTGCGGGATGGAGCAGTCTGGTAGCTCGTCGGGCTCATAACCCGAAGGTCGTTGGTTCAAATCCAGCTCCCGCTACCAATTTGATTTAGGTGCAACTAAATCAGAGCAAGTACGAAGTATTTAGATTGAAAAATAGTTCATATTTGTATATAATTTTTGCACGTTGATGCGGGATGGAGCAGTCTGGTAGCTCGTCGGGCTCATAACCCGAAGGTCGTTGGTTCAAATCCAGCTCCCGCTACCAAGTTTCTAAAAAGAGGCTCACAACAAGGTGGGCCTTTTTGCACAGTGGATATTAATTTTCTGTGCAATAATTGGGGCGATTACGCCCTTTTTTATTGGCTATCGTGTAGTGTCGATGTGAGCCGGATACGGTGAAAGTCAAAGTGTCATGTTCCACTACTACTATAGTTTGTATTGGCTTGTAGTGGTCTGTTTCGGCCATTGAATCGCACAAAAATGACGAGAGTAAATGAAGCTATCAAATAAAACTCAAGCACTCCAAGACTTAATTGCTCCTGCAGTGCAAGCCTGTGGTGTTGATCTTTGGGGGATTGAATTCCTTCCTCAAGGAAAACGTTCTTTATTGCGCATTTATATCGACAAAGCTGTCGACGAAAATGCAGAACCCATCATCAATGAAGATGGTGAAGAAGAGCAGGGCCGTGGCATCGGCGTACAAGACTGTGTACGCGTGACCCAGCAAGTCGGCGCAATGATGGATGTTCATGATCCAATTTCAGGTGAATATGCACTTGAAGTGTCATCTCCGGGTTGGGATCGTCCATTTTTCCAACTTGAACAATTACCTGCATATATTGGTCAACAGATCGCTTTCCGTTTGATCAGTGCGGTCGATAACCGTCGTAAATTCCAAGCTAAATTGGTTGCTGTAGATCTTGAAGCTGAAATGATTCAAGTCGAAGTGGAAAAGCAACAGGTGCTTGAAATCGATAGTAATAATATTGATAAAGCCAATTTGGTCTATCAAGATTAATTCATTTAATAAATAAGAATCTGAACGAATAGGTGGCTTATGGCACGTGAAATTCTTACCGTAGTTGAAACGGTTAGTAATGAAAAAGGTGTACCTCGTGAAGCGATTTTCGAAGCCTTAGAACAAGCGCTTGTTGCTGCGACTAAAAAGAAATTTTACGAAGGAACAAACTCTGAAGAAGCTCAGCTTCGTGTAGAGATTGATCGTAAAACGGGTGAATACAGCACTTTCCGTCAATGGGAAGTGGTTGCGGATGAAGATCATGAGATGCCAGCATGTCAAGATGCGATTTCAGATGTTGATCCTGCACAATGGTCGATTGGTGATATTCGTGAGCTTGAAGTGCCTTCAATTGACTTCGGTCGTATTGCGGCGCAAATTGCAAAACAAGTGATTGTTCAAAAGATTCGCGAAGCTGAACGTGCGCTGATTGCAGATGCCTACGAGTCTAAAGTGGGTGAGTTGATCTACGGTGAAGTGAAAAAGCAAACCAAAGATGGCTTTATCATTGACCTTGGTGACAATGCTGAAGCGTATCTTGCACGTGAAGAAATGATTGCAAAAGAAATTTTGCGTCCGAAGCAACGTGTAAATGCGATTTTGTTCAATGTGAATCGTGAAGGTCGTGGTGCTCAACTACAATTGTCACGTGCCAAACCTGAAATGCTCATCGCTTTGATGAAGAAAGAAATTCCTGAAATTTCTGAAGAAATCATTGAGATTAAAGCGGCAGCGCGTCAACCTGGCGTTCGTGCTAAAATTGCTGTGAAAACCAATGATCATCGTATTGATCCAGTGGGTGCATGTATTGGTATGCGTGGTACACGTATCCAAGCAGTTCAGCAAGAATTGAACGGTGAGCGTATTGATGTTGTTGTATGGTCTGATGATCCTGCGCAGTACATTGCGAGTGCTTTAGAGCCAGCAGATGTATCGGGTATTGTGATTGATGAAGAAGAACGTACAGCGGACATTATTTTCGCAACTAGCGATCAATTGGCGCGTGCGATTGGTTCACAAGGTCAAAACGTACGTTTAGCCTCTGAACTGACAGGTTACAAACTCAACATGATGCTTGAAGATGAGTATCATGCTCGTCAGCAAAATGAAGCACAACAATACTTAGACCTATTTGTATCGCGTCTAGATATTGAAGAAGATTTGGCAATGGCATTGGTTGAAATGGGCTTTACTTCTTTAGAAGAGATTGCTTATGTTCCAGCTGAAACATTTGACGAAATCGAGCTAGATGCTGAAGTTGTTGAATTACTTCAAAGTCGTGCCAAAGAAGTTGCATTGGCTGATGCATTACAGCAGCAAGAAAACATCCAAGATCCAAGCGCGGAACTCGTTGCAATGGAAGGGATGACGCAAGAGATTGCTTATGCACTTGCAGCACGTGGTGTCATCACAATTGATGACTTGGCTGACCAAGCGACTGACGATATTGCTGATATTGAAGGTCTGGGTACAGAGAAAGCGGGTCAACTTATTATGAAAGCGCGCGAATCATGGTTTAACTAGGAGATCTACATGACGGATAAGACGATACAAGAGTTAGCTCTCAGTGTGAACCGCCCTGTTGAGAAGCTCCTAGAGCAGGTTCGTGATGCTGGTTTACCACAGCGTAAATCGGACGATATAATCTCTACTGAACAACAAGATGCCCTCGTGCACCATTTGAAGAAAATTCATGGTCAAGACGATGGTCAGGCAGGAAAAATCACGTTGAAACGTAAAACGACCAGTACCGCTAAAGTAGCGAGTACCTCAGGTAAGGCAAAAACGATTAATGTAGAAGTTCGCAAGAAACATACATTTACCAAGCCAGATCCAGAACAAATTAAAGCGGAAGCTTTGGCAAAAGCGCAAGCTGAGCAACAAGCTCGTGCGAACGTTCAAGCTATGGTTGAACCAAAAGCTGAAACTCCAGTAGTAAATAAAGCGGCTGCAAACTTTGAAGCGATGCGTGCTGCTGCAAAGCAAGAAACGACGAAGCAAGAAGTAGCAAAAGCTGCGGTAGTTGTGAAGCGTAAATCAAACAATAAGCCTGTGGTTAAAGCACAAGTTAAAGTTGTTGAAACACCTGAACAGAAAAAAGCACGTGAAGCTCAAGCCGCTCAATTAAAAGCGACTGAAGAAGCAGCACGTCGTAAGGCAGCTGAAGAAGCGCAGCAACGTACACTTGAACAAATGCGTCAAATGGCATCTAAGTATTCAAACGAAGATGCAACTGCGACCATTCGTGTAGTGGATGATTCTCCACTTGCTGCGGGTCTGGTTGGTCAAGCATATGAAGACTCATTTGCGAAAGAAGACCGCGATATCAAACGTGGTACCAATACGCCAGCTACACGTGCACCGAAGAAAGGTGGTCGTCGTGGTGAAGAGCAATCTTTCCGTGATAACTCGCATAAACGTGGTTTGAAAACAAGCTCTGCAAACAAGCATGGTTTTGAAAAACCTGTTAAAAAGCAAGTTTATGATGTTGAAATTGGTTCAACCATTGTGGTTGCTGACTTGGCTGCGAAAATGGCAGTTAAGGTACGTGAAGTAATTAAGTCACTCATGAAAATGGGTGAGCTTGTTACTCAGAACCAAGCGATTGACCAAGAAATTGCAGCATTAATCGTAGAAGAAATGGGCCATAACCCAGTTCTTGTATCAGATACGCAAGCTGAAGATAACTTACTTGAAGCAGCAGAAGAAGCACGTGGCGCTCAAACGACTCGTCCTCCTGTTGTGACCATCATGGGTCACGTTGACCATGGTAAGACATCGTTACTTGACCGCATTCGTCGTTCAAAAGTGGCAGCTGGTGAGGCGGGTGGTATCACTCAGCACATCGGTGCGTACCATGTAACAACGGATAAAGGTATTATCACATTCTTAGATACCCCGGGACACGCAGCATTTACTGCAATGCGTTCACGTGGTGCGAAATCGACAGACATCGTGGTATTGGTTGTTGCAGCGGATGATGGTGTAATGCCACAAACAGCTGAAGCGATTGATCACGCACGTGCTGCAGGTACACCAATTATTGTTGCAATCAACAAGATGGATAAAGAATCTGCTGATCCAGATCGCGTATTGAATGAATTGACTGTGAAAGAAATCGTTCCTGAACAATGGGGCGGTGACGTTCCTGTTGCAATGGTTTCAGCACATACAGGTCAAGGTATTGATGAGCTTTTAGATATTATTTCAATCCAAGCTGAATTACTTGAGTTGAAAGCATCTGAAGAAGGTGCTGCTCAAGGTGTCGTGATTGAAGCACGTGTAGACAACAGCCGTGGTGCGGTAACGTCTATCCTTGTTCAAAACGGTACATTGAAAGTAGGTGACCTTGTTCTTGCGGGTGCATCTTATGGTCGCGTACGTGCGATGACAGATGAAAACGGTAAACGTATTCAATCTGCAGGTCCTTCAATTCCAGTTGAAATTTTAGGTCTACCTGAAGCGCCAATGGCGGGTGATGAAGTTCTTGTTGTGAATGACGAGAAGAAAGCACGTGAAGTTGCCGATGCGCGTATGGATCGTGAGCGTCAAAAACGTCTTGAGCGTCAAAGCGCAATGCGTCTTGAAAATATCATGGCGTCTATGGGCAAGAAAGATGTGCCTATCGTCAATGTGGTATTGAAAACTGATGTACGTGGTACATTGGAAGCATTACACGTTGCTCTTGCTGACCTTGCAACAGACGAAGTTAAAGTCCGTGTTATTGGCTCAGGTGTTGGTGCGATCACCGAATCTGATGTGACACTAGCGGAATCTTCTGAAGCTGTTCTTCTTGGCTTTAACGTACGTGCGGATAACGCAGCGCGTCAAAAAGCGGATGCTGATGGCATCGACATTCGTTACTACTCAATCATCTACCAATTGATTGATGATGTGAAAGCAGCGATGAGCGGTAAGCTTGCGCCAGAACACCGTGAAACTATTCTGGGTGTGGCTGAAGTACGTGAAGTGTTCCACTCAAGTAAGTTTGGTGCAGCAGCAGGCTGTATGGTACTTGAAGGTATGTTACACCGTAATAAACCAATTCGTGTCCTTCGTGATGACGTGGTGGTATTCCAAGGTGAGCTTGAGTCACTTCGTCGCTATAAAGAAGTGGTTGAAGAAGTTCGCGCAGGTATGGAATGTGGTCTTGCGGTTAAAGGTTATAAAGACATCAAAGAAAAAGACAAGATCGAAGTCTATGATGTTCAATTGATCAAACGGAGTCTTTAATGGCGGGTAGTCAACGTCTTAAGCGCATGGCGGATACAGTACAACGTGAGTTGTCTGAACTAATTCGCCAAGAGTTGAAAGATCCACGCTTAGGTGGTCTTGTGACCATCTCTGCGGTGAAGGTTAGTCCAGACTTAGGTTATGCTGAAGTATATGTGACTGTGATGGGTCGTGAGCTTGGCGATGAGCAAAGTGAAGCAGCCAATAAAGAAACGCTAGATGTGCTGAACAAAGCATCTGGTTTCTTACGTCACGAACTCGGCCGTCGTATTAAGACACGTATTACACCGCGTTTGCGTTTCCATTACGATAAAACCAATGCATATGGTAACTATATGTTTGGCCTGATTGCTGAAGCAGTAAAGGATTTACCTGCTGACGAAGCAAACAAAGATGATGAATAATTCAGTCTAACTGAATCAAAAAGCCACCTTCGGGTGGCTTTTTTTATGCGGAGTAATGGCTGGAGCTAGATTAAGACTTGAGTGATATTGCATAGGATTATGATAGGGGAATAGGAGGTTGCTTTTAGGGATTATTTTGACCATCAAGTTGCTGTGGACTGGATTGATATGGGCAATGATTCACTAGGGGGAACACTTTGATCATTTTAATTTTTGAGTAGATTGATCAGCCCACCTATATTGGTCAATGTGCTGGATGTGACACTATCTAATAAGTTTGAACCTTATCATCAGTACAATGTTCAAATTAGCGCAACACCACCATGTCAATGCTGAAGCGCTAAAATGTATTTATTTTATTTCCTTAACACCACAAGCGTTTAAAGACGATGTTCAGTGTCTTCATGCTTATTGCTAAAAGCTCTGCGACGAGTGCGTTGCCAAGGTAGTGGACGGTTGAGTGCTTCTGGAACGTCACCACTCAGCGAGCGTAAGCGTAAATGTAGCGCCGCTTGCGCCATCAAATTCGCCGATACAGGTGCAGTTAAGAAGGCAAACAGCGTTAATAACAGCTCAGCAAAACCAAAGCGTCCTTGGAATGCAGAATAGATCATTGCCGCGATCAAGAAGCTCCCTAAGCCTAAGGTACTGGACTTGGTTGGGGCATGCAGGCGCATGAATAAATCGGGTAGGCGTACCATTCCAATTCCTCCGACCAGCATGAAGAAAGTACCGATCATGAGAAAAATTGAGACTAAAATTTCCATCGTAAGTTGCATCGATCTCTCTCCTAGTCAATCACATGACCTGAGGTGAAGTAGCGTGCTAAAGCGGCTGTAGAGACAAAGCCGAGCATCGCAACCAAAAGAGCACCTTCAAATAATGAAGTGCTGGCCCAGTAAATGCCTAATATAATAATGAGGCAGATTGCATTTAAAAAGAGTGTATCGAGTGCTAAGAGTCGGTCTACAATTGATGGGCCGATGATTAAGCGAATTAAGCACAGTAACATTGAAATGGTGACGGCGATTAAACAAATGCCGAGGGCATAAGGCAAAATGGTCATGCTTTGTCTCCTGCTTCGACGCCAAAAATTTGCATCAACGGTTTTTCATAACGCGCTTTAATATTTTCAATCTCGGCATTTTCATCATCGGTGCTGAGGGCATGAACTAAAATGTCCCCGCGATCTTGATCAATCCCTGCTGAAACTGTGCCTGGTGTGGTGGTAATAATCATCGCCAGTAAGGTGTTTACTTCCTCATGTTGTGTTTCCAGCGGAACGCGAAACCACTTCGGTTGTAGACGATCAATCGGACCAAGGACTAATTTAGCCACTTGAATATTCGACATGACAATGTCGTATAACACCACAAAAAATAGTTTCACCGCCGCTTTCCATTCAATATTTGGAGTGTAAGTAATGAATGGTCTGATCAGACGCGGAATAAAAATGGCCAGTAAAAATGCCATCACTAAGCTGGCTGCGTCGACACTATGTGCCAACATCACCCAGCTCAGCGCAACAATCACCGAGACAAAAGGGTGGGGTAACCAACGCTCCAAAAACGACGTTTTTTTCATGTTTAAGGCTCCACCATCGGTTGTAGGCTTTCAGCATCGGGATTCACTTCAGCCTGTTGTTGCTGTTGCATTTGGCGTTTTTTGTATTCGGAAATATGTTCGCCTTTCAGTGTCTCTTCTGAAATTAAATATGGAATCAAATGTGCATTTGGATCCACACGTTCGCCACCATATTTGGTCTCGGGTAAATTTTCACTGTCGAAAGGTTGTACGCTAATGGTTTGTCCATGCTCATCAGTTTTGAGTAAAGCCTGTTCGTAGAGCGCATTATTTTGGATTTGCTCAGCCGTTTGGTAAGTGTACTTTTGAATCGGACCTGCAAAAACCATATAAGCCATTAAACCTAGCAACAATAGATAAATGGTTTTGTCATTGCGCTTCGGTGCTTGATCAGGCAAGGCTTGGTAAGCGGCATAAGCAGCTTCATCAGGGTTGTCTTCAGGTTTGGTTGCGCGCCAAAAAATCACGAAACCCACACGTGTAAACGCGATTATACTCAATAAGCTCACCACTAAAACGGTCACAATAATTAGCAATTGATACGGTGAGTGTGCGGTGGCTTGAAGAATAAACACTTTGCCTAAGAAACCACTAAAGGGTGGTAAACCGGCCATCATCAAGGCAATGGTGAAATAGGTTAACGCCACCACCTTATGCTGTTTCATTTGCGGCGCAATTTTAAAATGGTCTTTAAACTCACCACGTTGAGAGGTAATCCAACCACTTAAAATGTAGAAAGCTGCCGCAATGATGGTACTGTGCACCAAATAATACAGTGCCGCTGCCCATGCCAAGGTATTGAACAGGGAAATGGCGATTAAAATTGTGCCCACAGAAGACAAAATCATAAAACCAATAAAACGACGTAAGCGTTCCGCACCCATCGCGCCAATCACACCATAGACTGAGGTAATTAAGCCAATCGGTAATAGAATGTATTGCAGGATTTCACGGCTAATTGCATCATCAAATACAGTACCATTAACACGTAAAATGGCATAAATACCGACTTTGGTCATGATGGTGAACAGGGCTGCTACAGGAGTGGTTGCAACCGCATAGGTTTTCGGTAGCCAAAAACCGACAGGTAGCATGGCTGCCTTAATGCCAAAGACTGTAAACAACAACAGCCCGCCAGCAACGGCGATACGATGTTGATCACCTTCTAACAAGGGCATCAGACGTGCAACATCCGCCATATTGAGGCTGCCGACGCTACCATAAATCATGCCCAAACCAATCAGAAACAGGGCTGATGCCAACAAGTTAATGGTGACATAGTGAATGCCGAGTTGAAAACGGGCTTTGCCTTGACCATGCAGTAACAGAACATAAGAGGCCATCAACAAAATTTCAAAGAATACGAACAGGTTAAATAAGTCGCCTGTCAGGAAGGCACCGGTTAGCCCCATCAGCAGGAAATGGCACATGGCATGGAAATAACGGCCGCGCTCATCCCATTCTTTGCTAGCAAACCACATCACTGGAACAGCTAAGCCGTAGGTTAAAACCAGCATCAGGGCAGACAGTTGGTCGAGGACCAAAACAATACCAAATGGTGCAGCCCATTCACTCAGGTTATAAACACTGATTTGCCCTGAGCTGGCAAAGATCAGATAGTTGATCGCTGTAAATAAGCCCAACAGCCCAGAGGTATAACTGATACCTCGACGCCAAGGTTGTCGCCAGTCTTGTGCTAAAGAACCTGATCCTGGATTACCCAATAACACCAAAATAAAGGCAGTAATGGCAGGAATTAAAATACTAAAAATTGGGGTGTGTTCGGTCCAAAATTGGATGAAGTCATTCATTATGGCTCATCCTCACGTGGGTCAATTTGTGGTATTTCTTCTTTAGAGTCAACGTGGTCGGTTCCTGTTTCATAACGACTGCGTAAAGCCAGTTGTACAATAAACGCCGTGGTAGCAAAGCCAATCACAATCGCGGTTAACACCAAAGCTTGTGGTAAAGGGTCAGTGGCTTTGCTGGCTTCCGTGAGTACCGCGGGCGCATTAAGTTGAAGTCGCCCCATGGCAAATAAAAATAAATTGACGGCATAACCAATCATGGCCAAGCCAAGTACCACAGGGAAGGTACGGGCCCGTAAAATCAGATAGATGCCTGTGGCAGTCAACAGACCAATAGCGGAGGCAAGTAACAGTTCTAAACTAATCATATTAATCCCCCTTTGGTACTGGACCAGACATACTAGAGTGACGCGAGTCCCCGAGTACGGAAATAAGCAGCATGGTCGCACCCACAACCGTGATATAGACCCCGACATCGAACAGTGCAGCTGTCGCTAGGTGCATTTCGCCTAAGATCGGTGGCGACACATAAAAGTGTGCACTGGTGAGGAAGGGACGTCCCCAGAACCATGCGCCTAAGCCTGTTAATCCTGCAATGACCAGACCTGTTCCAATCCAGATTTCATACAAACGACCTGACTTGGCTTTGAGCAGCTGTTCCGCATGATCTTGACCGAGTGCCATGTACTGAATAATCAAGGCCAAAGCGGTAATTAAACCCGCGATAAACCCACCCCCAGGGAGATTGTGTCCACGCAGGAAGATATACAGACTGACCACCAAGGCAATGGGTAAAATCCAAGATGCGCTAATACGAAGCATCAACGGAGAGGGGTTAAAACGGTAACTGAGACCTTGGGTCATAGTCGTGCCGTGAGTACGCATACCATCCATTAAGCACAGTGCACCAATGCCTGCGATACCGAGTACTGTAATTTCACCGAAGGTATCGAAACCACGGAAGTCGACCAGAATCACGTTGACTACGTTGGTTCCGCCGCCTAATGGAATCGATTGCTGCATGAAGAACCATGAAATGGAGTTGTGATCACGGGTCAAGATGAGCCATGTGATCCATGCAATGCCGAGCCCGCCGCCAATCGCAATGAGGGCATCTCGCCAACGACGTGACACACTTGACTCATAGGGAGTGAGTTGCGGTAAAAGCGATAAACTCATTAATAACAGTACTGTGGTTACTACATCGACGGTGATTTGTGTCAAAGCCAAATCAGGCGCAGAGAAGCAGATAAAGACCATAGTAACGACCAAACCAATCGCACCGCTGATCAATACTGCTTTAATCCGTTCGTGGTGGAACCACAACATCATCCAGCAAGAAGAGAATAACAGTAGCCACAATACAATCGCTAAAGCAGGGGCATGGGTAAGTTCACGGCTACCCGTGGTCAGCCCTTGTCCTAAAAACGGAAGTGCGACTACGGCAATACTGAAGATCACAATCCAAAGAATATAACTTTGTAATTTGCCGTTTTCAGTAAATCGTTTAAATTTGCGCGAGTTGAGCAGGAGTGACTTAAGGAATAAGTCAAAGGCAACTCGACCTTGTAGACGACCTAAATATGGATCAAGATCAATTTCTCGAATTTTGCCACCTTTAGCCAGACTAAAATAGAAAATCAGACCGCCGACCAAGGCAATAGCACTCATCAACAATGGCATGTTAAAACCATGCCATAGAGCAAGATGTGTGCCTTCAAAATTCATCACTTGGGTGCTGGCACGTGCTGTACTGTTGACTATCTTTTCAACCAATAGGGCAGGGAATAAGCCGACTAAAATACACAGAAACGCTAGTAAAGTAGCTGGTGCACGCATGCCAAACGGCGGCTCATGTGCATCCTTGTTCGGAACTTGTTTGCCCACTGGGCCATCGAAGAAAACCCCATGCACCAAACGCACAGAGTAAGCCACTGCAAAAATCCCCGCCAGTGTCGCGACAATTGCGGAGCAGATGAGCACAGGGCCAGATAGATTACTAAGCAGCTCAGTAAAGAACATTTCCTTAGATAAGAAACCGTTGGTCAAGGGCACGCCGGCCATCGACGCTGCAGTGACCATCGTCAAAGTCGCAGTATAAGGTAGCAGTTGCCATAACCCACTAAGCTTACGTAAATCACGTGTGCCTGACTCATGATCGATAATACCTGCGATCATGAACAGCGCTGCTTTAAAGGTGGCATGGTTAATAATATGGAAAATAGCCGCAGCCACAGCTAATGGTGATCCGATCCCCAAGAGACACATGATCAAGCCGAGATGACTGATGGTTGAATAGGCCAATAAACCTTTCAGGTCTTCTTTAAAGATGGCAAAAAATGCAGCCATACACAGAGTAAACAGGCCAATAAAGGTGACCAAATTATGGAACAGTGCTGCACCTGCAAAAATGGGTAACAGTCGTGCCACCAAGAAAATACCCGCTTTTACCATGGTTGCTGAGTGTAAATAAGCAGACACGGGGGTTGGGGCTGCCATCGCGTTGGGCAACCAAAAATGGAATGGAAATTGTGCACTTTTGGTAAAAGCACCGAGTAAAATCAGCAGCAACGTAGGAACAAATAAAGCATGACTTTGAATTTGTGCTGTCATCGTCAAGATTTGATCAATCTCGTAGGTACCTGTGATTTGGCCGAGTAAGATGAAACCACCTAGCATGGCTAATCCGCCCATACCCGTAATGGTCAATGCCATTCGTGAGCCACGTTGCGCCGCGTCGTAATTGCTCCAATAACCGACCAACAGAAAAGAGGAGATACTGGTCAACTCCCAAAAAACGAGGAGTAAAATTAAATTATTGGAGAGTGAAATCCCGAACATGGCTGCCATGAACAACATGAGCAGTAGATAGAGTTTATTGAGAGAATTTTTTGGGCCTAAATAAAAATAGGCATAAATATAAATGAGCGTTCCGATGCCGCTAATCAGTAAGGCAAAGAGGAGGCCTAATGCGTCTAGACGGAAGCTGAAGTCAATTCCAAGCTGCGGCAACCATGACCATGACTGCGTAATGACAGCGCCATTAAACACCTCTCGTGCTTGGGTCAGTAATAAGCCTAAACTTGTCATACTGACCCCAACAGCTGCGAAGGCGGTTAACCTGCGTGAGCTCTGCTTCAGTAATGAGACAAGGGTTGTGCCAAGTATTAACGGTAACAATATAATAATCGGTAGCACACTCGTTTCCATTGTCGTGAATAGGTCGAAACCTATTGGTGAATCTCATCTTTCAAGGATTACAGGACTGCAAGGAGCAGCCCAAGAGTTTCAATCTTGAAAGCCAATGTGAAATTTAAAAATAATGAAGTTGTGTTGCGCAACTCATGAAGCGTTATAGCAAAATCCGATTTCAGTTAGAAATTTGCAAGTAAAACCGATCATATAACATGACTAAAACAACATCAATCTTTTTTGCGCTGACGCAAAACATTATACGCGTGATGGTCGTTTCTTGGTGGATGACAGGCACTTTCTCAGTGCAAGAAATGTAAAAAAAGCGACCGTTGGTCGCCTGTTTTTGAGGGTTTAAATGGCTATGTTTATTAAGCAGGCTAAGTTAATGGATTTGCCGATGAAGCATCATCCTCAGCACTGAGTAAAGCAATCAAATGCTGTTGCTGTTCGGGAGAAAGCTGCTGTTGAATCTGTGTGAATAATTCAGCCACACTTAAATCTTGGGGTTCAGCCGCAATCGGTTCGATAGTTCCACTCGTTGCTTCATGATTGGCAAGGTTTTGGTAAATCACATCGAACTGATGTTGCAGTGGTTCGAGTTGGATAGGACTTAATTGCTTATTTTCCAGTTTGAGGCATTGAAACTCGCTGGCTTGTTCCAGCAACTCACTTCGGTTGCCTGAAGCGATAATTTGTAGTCGAGGAAAAGCCTGATTTAAACGTTTTAAAATGACTTGCGCCATATTTTGATCCAATTGATGATCAATCGCATCAATCAACAGTACGCCGTCACCTTCTAAACAAGGGAACAGGCTTTCAGGGTTGAGTAGGCATAAACGTCGCACAATATCGCCAACAAGCGCTACCCAGTTGCGAATACTATTGGACAGCTGTTGATAGAGCATGCTGTTGCCATGGTAGCGTACCATCAGTTGTAACTTGGGATGATATTGCAGATAAAGATCTTCTATTTCGGGCAGAACGGTTGCTAACGCTTGCTTGAGTGCTTGTAGGCTGGGCGACTGGATATGTGCTTGAGCCTGAGCCAGTTTATAGCTTAAGGGAATATCGGGTGGCATGCTTTTGGGCTGATGCAATATCGTTTGTAAAAACTGTGCAGTTTGCGCATTTTCAATATCGCTGATTTCACGAAACCACTCAAAGAAGCGCGCAAAGGTGGTATAGGGAATAGCTGAAATTTCATAGGCATGTGCATGTTGGAAAATCAGGGGATTGTTCTTGCTGAGAATATTCATCTCATTGACAAAACGTTCCGCAGGATAATACGCAATCAACGGTAAACCTTGCAGCGGATCTTGTAACGTTGCCTGCTGATATAGATTGACCAGTTGTTCGAGTTCCAAGGTTTCAACTCGACTGATGCCAATGCCTTGTTGGTTTAAGGTTTTGTAAAGTTGCCATGTATAAGGTTCGGTCGCAGTATCGGCTGCCGTAGGTTTGAGAGCATATAACTCAGCGGGCACAGCAACTTGAATATCAATTTTGGACTGTAGGCGGTTCAGCATAATGTCGTGATCTAACATCACCACACCTGCAGAGCGTAAATCTTTATAACGGGCCGCAAACCAAGTCAGAGCCTGATAGCTAAAACGTAAGATTGAGGTCTTGCCTGAGGCTTGATCGCCTAAAATTAAAGTGACGGGTTTATCGTGATAAGAAAAATCGACTTTAAGGTCAGCAAAATGCAGGATGTGTTTCAGGTGAATCGATTGAATTTTCATAGAACACCCGCAGCGGTTGTGACTATTTTTACATTCGACTATCCAGCAACTTTACGTAATGAGCTTGGCATTTGTTTTTTAAGCTGCTGCATCAGATCGTAAATGTGATGGATATTTAAACTTACTTTAGCACGTGTACAGGCCACGTAAAGCAGTCTTAACTCTTCATCACTAATTTTATGGTCTTTGTCGTTGACCTTAAACTGATAATCATCTTCGATGTGAACGCGGTTCCACTCTAAGCCTTTGGCTTTGTGTGCGGTGGAAATAATATAATCCGCTTGTTCAATCGGCGTAATCTTCGCGAGGGCTTTTTTGAGTGGATCGGTGCCATGATCATCCACCAATTTCACTAAAGGTTTGATGTCACTGCCGTCATTGGTTTCGCAGTATTCATGTACATCATGCCAAGAATTAAACCAGGCCAGTTCAGGCACATCGGTGACGCGCTTGCCTTGTTTGAGCATTGCGGCAGCATCGACAAAGCGGTTCAGTTTGACATGGTCGGCTTGTAGACTGACTTTGTCGCCATGAACTAATCCTGAAAGCAGCAGTTCCATGGCGCGCGCATTGGTGCGACATAAAATCGCATCGCGCATTTTGGTATGGGGTTTGTTGACCACTTTGGAGTTGAGCAGAGGGTTGCCCATGAGCGGCACGGTTTCATTCAAGGCGCCTAAAATAGCATTGGCATGCAATGCAATCTCTTCACCAAAACGAAACGAGGTGGTAAGGCGTGACTCAGGCAAAGGCAGTTGTTGCATGGCATTGACTGCGCCGCGCCATGCATAAATTTGTTGGTGTGCATCTCCGACATAGATCACTTGTGTATTACGCTGCTTCAGTAAGATGCCCAACATCAGCGGATCGGCATCTTGTGCCTCATCAAACAACACATAGTCACTTGGGATATTGGGTTCAGACAACGCCCACAGTTTTAAATAAATATCGTGACCAATCCCAGCCTGATGATTGGGATCGATGGACTCTAACCAACGTCGTTCAATGGCAGGGTAGAGGTGCTTTTGTAGTGAATCGATATCATCGGGATGCAACCAGCTCGGTGCTTGTAAATGTCGCGGTGCTGGGTACTGAGAACTGGTTGAACAGAAGTGACTCACGGCATTCGCCACAAGGCTGGCCAAGCGTGACGGCATCAATACATATTTTTCATAACGTCCGCCCATCATCCGTCTCAGGGTAATCGGTTCAAGACGATATTCTTTGGCAATAAAACTCGGACTTAAACGAGGCAGACGAAGTTTGTCGGTCACTCCACGTGGAACACTGCGAAAAGCGAGCGAGTGGAAGGTTCGGCAGTCGACATTGCCATGAAACTTCGTTTGCGCTTCGCTGGCAATGGCTTTGTTGAACGCTAAATACATACCACGACTTTGTGGCATGGCATCGCTAATCATTTGCAGTGTGGTGGTTTTACCTGTGCCTGCATAAGCAATTACTTTAAACGATTTGCCCAGACGCGCGTTATCAATGGCAATGGCTTGCTCATAAGTCGCGCTCGGTTTGATGATATTCGACACAGGCAATAAACTTAGTGGCTGCGGTTGGCTTTTTCAAGCAAACCAGAAAGCCCTTGACGACGTGCCAATTCATTAAGAACCACTTGAGGGTCTAAGTCGAAATAGCCTAAAACCACAATCGTATGGAACCAAAGATCTGCCACTTCATAGATCAAATCATTTTTATGGTCTTCATTGGCTTCAGATTTAAAATCCTTAGCCGCGATAATGGTTTCAACCGCTTCTTCACCGACTTTTTCTAAAATTTTGTTGAGACCTTTATGATACAGCTTCGCGACATAAGACGAGTCAGGATCAGCTGCTTTACGCTCAGCCATCATTTGACCGAGGTAGGACAAAACTTCAACTTGCTCAGACTGAGCCGTTGAGGCATTCATTGCCAATGTATGTGGATTTTTCGATTTTTCGCCATAAATCGCGTTCGGGTCTTTGAGCTGTGCATCCACAATTTCCCAGCCATTTGGCGTGAGTTTACGGTAGAAGCATGATTCACGCCCTGTGTGACAGGCAATTCCGCCGTGCTGTTCAATTTGCAGCACAATTACATCGGCATCGCAGTCGAGACGAATTTCATGTACGGTTTGAAAATGCCCAGATTCTTCGCCTTTATGCCATAACTTGTTGCGTGAACGAGAGAAATATACGGCTTGGTTTTTCTCAGCCGTCAAAGCCAAAGCTTCACGGTTCATCCATGCAACCATCAAGACACGTCCCGTTTGGTGATGCTGTGCAATGGCAGGGACTAAACCTTGTTCGTTAAATTTTACTTCATCGAGCCATTGCAAATTGTTCATAAGATTTCACCAAGCGAATAAATATTGAGAGTGTTACGATGTTAACGTAGCGCGCTATAGTCTACGTGATTTAAACAGAATAGAGGAGAAACTTTCTACAGTTATCTCACAGCGGCTTAATTGATATATTTTAGAAATTCAACCATCAGTCACCCATCCAAAGCGGATGACGATGATTGTCATCGCATTCTACACAGAATGATTGTTTTGTTTTGCAATATCCCGATAGTTCATTTGACTGAACATGCCTAATTTTAAACCTGAAATCGTCACCGCCATTTCTTTACGGAAATAGGGGATTCGATACATCCAAGCAAAGCTTAAATCACGTAAACCACCTGCCCACCATAGGTCAGATTGGTAAAGTGGTGTGAGTAAACGACTTAAAAATTGATAGAACGCCGTCGAACTTTGACGGTGTTGATGATACGTTTGCCAGAGTTGAACATAATCAATGTTTTCATTTTTTCTTACACTTTGAACCGCTTGCCCCAAAGCCCATGCATCTAAAAGAGCCATATTTGCACCTTGCCCCAGTTGTGGACTCATCGCATGTGCTGCATCACCCATGACACCAATACGACCCTCACCAAACTTAGACAGCACCACATCACGATAATTTGCCGTCAACCATTGTGATTTTTGTTCAGGCTGGGAAATGACTTGTTCTAACCAATCTGCAGCAGGTTTCCAACGCTTAGACACTTGGTTTAACCAGTCTGAGTAAGCTTGTGAATTGTGTAGAAAGTTATTTAGCTGATGGCTTGGAAGACTCCAAAATACACTCGACAGTCTTTGCTTGGGTTCATGTGGCACTGTACCTGTCGGTAAGATTCCCATCATGATTTTAGAGCGATCATGAAACTGATGTAAAATTTCTGTATCTAATTCAAGACATTCGGGAACAATTGTCCATTTGGCTCCCCAAGGATAAGCTTGATCAACCTTTACCCATTCTTTCGGTCTTAAAAGGCTGCGTGCGCCATTGGCAATGATCACAGCATCAAAAGCTTGATCAAATGCTTCACCATCTTTTGTACCCAAAACTCGAATTTGATTGGATATTTCTTCTAATTTTTGAATGTCGGTATTCATTTGCCAAGTAATCAGTTCGGAATATTCACGGCATTTATTTTCTAAAACATGGCATAAGGTTGCTCGATGGATACCTACACCATAAAAATCAGGATGCGCTTGTTGATAATGACTATTGACCAGTAAATTGCCACTCGGCAACTGACCTTTGAGCCCAGTGACTTTTGCACCCAGTCTTAAAACCTCATCTAAAAGGCCTAAATGCTCAAAAACAGCTAAACCTGAGGGCTGTAGTAACAGTCCTGCTCCGACAGGTTCAAGTTCCGAGGCTTTCTCTAAAATACTGACTTGAATATTTTGTCGAACCAGTAAAATCGCAGTGGCTAATCCTGCGGTTCCTGCACCGATGATGGCGAAGTGGGGGGAGTGATTAGGAATCATAGATCGAATGATTTAACCATTGTCTAAAATGAATGCGTAACGAATATCATCAGATTTTTTTAATTGGTCGATGTTGATTTTAATGAAATCCTCTAAAGAGCTTGAAATAACATTTCGTTCCCAAGATTCATTTTGTAATTCAATAATTTGACCATATTGTCCTTGTTCACTAGGATCAAGATCAATCATTAAATAATCACCATTTCTCCCTTCTGCAAACGGAATCCAGTTGGGATTGGTATAGTCACTTATTTTTGTTCGAACATCATAATTTGGGTAATTCGAGTGATCGAGATTTTCTCCAGTATTGAGTTCAACATTATGTTGCCAATGCTTATAAATATCTTCAAAAGGTAGTAAATCGTAATTCCAGCCCTTCACAAAAAAAGTAAAGATAGCTGTAACCGGATTCCAATACACATTATGAACTTTATAAAAACTGGTTAAAACTTCAGGCATATGCATCTCATTTTGCATGTGGATTTCCTGAATGTCTTGACGCTGTATACCGTGCTTTAAATTATAATAATTATTGTGTTGGGGAACGATACTATGAATTGCATTGAGCCAATTTGACCATAGGGTTTGAAAATGGGCATATTCTGGAGCTAAGGCTAAGGGTTCTGGTATTTCAGATTTAATATAGGCTGAGAAACTAATCCCATCGATTTGCTGGTTTTTTAAATCGCCATGAAACCATGCATAAACGTCATGTGCAACTAAGGCTTTGTTGCGGTCGCCTTCATAAATAGGAATACGTAACTCAGGATGTTTAAAAAAATAAGAGATTGCTTCATGTTGGCCGTAATGGAATTGTCCCTTAAAGGCATGTTTTGGAGCGGCATCATTTTCTCGACGTTTAAATGAAACATCAATTGTATCAATAAGATGATCTTGTTTAGCATAGGCTGTGATACCAAGTTCATCCCAAACATAGATTGTATTGGTTTCGCAGTTTAAAACCCGATGCGTTGTATCCAGTACAGAAATCAATTTTTCTGTTGGAATGGGGAAGTTAAGGGGGTGTTGGTTTAATAAAAAAGTATTTTCACTTAAAATTATTGTTAGCATAGAAAAAATGTAATCTCGATTTTTCTTTATTTGGTCAGATTAAACAAGATTACATTCATGCGCAAATTTTGTTTATAAATCTTGTATGACCTGTGCAAAATGCTGTTTTTCCACCATTTCCAAGAACTCATCACCTAAGCGCTGACTTTCAGAAATACATTGGTTCCACATTTGAATGCGCTGTTTTTGGTCGAGCCCTTTGAGGGTGAAATCTTTACGATCGGGCAGGCGTCCTAAAGGTAAGCTCTGTAAATAGTCTTGGGACGGAGACAATAGTAGCGTACGGGCTTGATTTTCAGGATTGGCGCGACGTTTAAACAGTTTATCAAACCACCCCGGCGTAATGCTGTCCGTAAAGTGCGGATAAAGCACAATGCCTTGACTCTCAAAAGGCAGATCGATGTGATAGTCAATCAGACCACCATCGCGATAACTGCCTTGTGGCGCATCTGGAATATCGCGAATTGCGGCCATCACGCCTGGAATAGAGGCTGAAGCAATCAGCCAAGGCAGAACGTTTGCAGCGGTGAGACTGTGATAATGAGTGAGGAAATCATCTTCCACTTTAAATTGTTTACCATTGCTGGGCTGACTAATTACCCGTTGCATAAAGTGGCGACTATGCTTTCGCGAAACAGCGGTTGTGCCGATGATACCTGCCACAGAGGCCAATAGCGGGAGAACTTGGTCACTTTGGAAGATGTGCTGTGCTTTAATCGACAGCACTGTGAGGTGGTAATCGGGATGATTGACCAATTCCGCTTCTTTGCCTTGCACCAAGTCGAGCAGCATGCCACGGCAAATATCACTGACTTCTTGACGCTGCATTTTTTTGTCAAAATAGAGGTTGGTATAGAGTTCACCTAAACGTTCGGTACCTGCTTTCGCACCGTGCGCTAAGATGCTGGCAAAGCGCCAACTGCCAATGGATGAACCAATCAACGTTCGTCTTTGCGGTGCACGAGCAAAGAATTCACCAAAAATGGCTTGGTCTAAACCTTGAATCCCGATGCCTTTGGGCCCACCTGCGGCACCGGGTACAATATCGACCTGTTCAGCTTGTAAGCCTTCACTTTGAATGAGTTGACGTGCTAATTTACCTGCACGAATGCTTAAAGCTGGAGGGTGTTTTTGCAGGATTTGAGTCATCGTGATCATTCAAAATAGACAATATGTATTGTCATTTTAACTTGCGAGAGAGCGAGCGCATTGGCAAAAGTGATCCAAGAATGACTTGGGAGTCACTTCCTACATAAAACCTAAACATAAAAAAGCCTGAGAGACTCAGGCTTTTAATACAGCAGAAAGCGTCTATTTAAACACGCGCCACACCGCCAGTAAGCTGGTGAGTACAATTAAAATCACTGAAATAAACCAAGGCGAGATAATCGCAATCGACAGCAAAATGGCCATGAGACTGCCAAAAATCCAACTGCGTTTTTGCTGATGCTCCATTTGTAGGCGCATACTTTGCAGTTCATTGAGCTGTTTAGCATGCCAAGCTGATTGGTTTTTGAGACCATTTAAGCTATCGACCAACAGCGTTGGGAAGTCTTGTGCCCCTAAAAGTAAGTCCGGAATTTTTTGTCCTAACTCTTTTAGGTTCTTTTGTGGATTCATTTGCGCTTTGATCCAATCGGTCAGGATTGGCTTAGCTAAACTCCAAATGTCCAGCTCCGGGTAAAGGTCAGTCCCTAAACCTTCAACATGTACGAGGGTTTTAAGCAGCAGCATCAGTTGTGGTGGAATTTCCAAATGGAAGCGTCGTGCAATATCCATAACTTGAATCAAAATGCCCGCGAAGTCCAATTCATGCATAGGTTTGGACACCATTGGCCCGACCGTGCGACGCATTTCACGTGCTAGTGCATCTTGGTCTGTGCCCGGTGGAATCCAACCAGCTTGATGCACGATTTGAATCAGTTGCATAAAGTCGCTGTTCATGACCGCAAGCAGCATACGTGCCACGGTCATTTGGTCATGCTTCGACAACTCACCCATAATGGCACAGTCCAGCGCAATATAGCGGGGTTGGCTTGGGTTTAGGGTTTCAACGAAGACATTGCCCGGATGCATGTCGGCATGAAAAAAGTTGTCACGGAAGACTTGGGTAAAGAAAATGGTTAAGCCTTTTTCCGCCAGATCTTTACGATCCATCCCCAGCTTTTCAAAGGTTTCAATATCTGAAATGGGAACGCCCGTAATGCGTTCGGCCACCATCACGTCTTTGCTGTCCATATAGACTTCAGGCACATACATCATGCTTGAGCCTGTAAAATAATGGCGCATACGACGGGTATTGTCGGCTTCTAAAGTCAAATCCAGTTCATTTAAAATGACTTGACGATAGTTCTGAATAATTTCAGATAAGTGCAGTGCACGCGCGGCTTCTAGACGTTTTTCTAGAAAATCACCTAGCCATTCTAAAATTTCAAAGTCTTGTAAAATTTGACTACGAATAGCGGGACGGGTGACTTTCACCACCACTTCGCGCCCATCATGTAAAGCGGCCGTATGTACTTGAGCAATCGAGGCTGCTGCCAAGGGTTGTTCATCGAAGCGTGCAAACAGTGTGTTTACATCGGCTTTCAGTGATTCTTGAATGCGCATTTTCGCTACATCAGAACCAAACGGTTTGACACGGTCTTGGAGTAAAACCAGTTGTTGTAGTACTTCAGGTGGAATCAGGTCACGACGAGTAGACAGTAGTTGTCCCATTTTAATCGCCAGTGGTCCCATTTCCTCTAAAGCCAGTTTGAGCTTCAGTGGATTTTTTCGTTCACGACTGGACCATGCCGCAGGGTGCATACGAATTACACCCAATGCATGGCGTGCTTTTTCAGGCAATTCTTCCGCAGGAAACAACGTGTCGAGTCTATAGTGCGCGGCAATGCGCCAAAGTTCGAGTAAACGTGAAACGTGCGGAATCATATATGTAAATACCTAGTTTTGAGTTGAGTCTTGAGTGTCAATCTGTGCTTGAAGCTGTTGAATTTTGGCTTCGGCACGATCTAAGTTTTGATTAAAAATGCGGGTGTCTTGATGCAGATCATCCATTTGCCAACGTGGGGCAAATAGACCACTGTCTTCTTTTAAGGCATCTTCAGCAAAGAACAAATGACTTTGTAAGGCCTGTTTGATGTGCTTCGGTGCCAGTTGGATTTTGGCCAATTCATGCGCCAAACTTGGGCCAATCCACGGGCTTAGATGCGCAGCCAAGTCAGGCTCAGCTTGTTGCATAATCCGTTGAATATCTTGCAGAAGGTGATAATCGCCTTGCAGGGGGATAGTGCCGACATCATCCGCCAGTAAAAGCTTGAGCAGCTCAACCACATTGGCCACCGTTAAAGTTGCGGTTGCTGGGGTGTGAGACTGAGCTTGATCAAAAGGGCGTTGTTCAAAAATGGACGCTGTTTCACTATGCCCCGTAACGGTAGGTTCTAAGCGCACTTTAGCTTGGTCAAAGAACACATCTACAGACAGTTGCGGGGACGCGATCACCACACGTAACATCTTGCCTTGTAGTTCATTGAGCTGGATGCGAGTGATCGCATCCAAATTAATCACATGATGAATTAATCGTTCAACTGCACCGAGTGCCAGAATCGACCACATAATTTGCCCTTAAACGTTTAATTTTAAAGTTTAAAACCACGGTGTACAGCAACGATACCACCGGTTAAGTTGTGATAGTCACAGTTTTGGAAGCCTGCATTTTCCATCATGCCTTTCAACGTGCGTTGGTCTGGGTGCATACGAATGGACTCGGCTAAATATTTGTAGCTTTCTGAGTCATTGGCAATAATTTTACCCATGATCGGCAGTGCGGTGAACGAATATAGGTCGTACAGTTTTGAAAAAGGCTCAAACACAGGTTTAGAGAACTCTAATACCAGTAGGCGACCACCTGGCTTAAGCACGCGGTACATCGCTGCAAGTGCTGCATCTTTATCGGTCACATTACGTAGACCAAACGAGATCGTGAGTAGGTCGAAGCTGTTGTCTTCAAACGGCTCTAGGGTTTCAGCATTGGCTAATACGAAGTCAACATTGGTACAGCCTGCATCAATTAAACGATCACGCCCCACATTTAACATTGATTCATTAATGTCTGAAAGTACCACATGACCTGTAGGGCCAACTTCGCGGCTAAACACTTTAGCCAAGTCGCCTGTCCCACCAGCAATATCTAATACGCGCTGACCACGACGAACCCCTGACATATTGATCGCAAAGCGTTTCCATAGACGGTGAATACCAAAAGACATCAAGTCATTCATAATGTCGTATTTGCTGGCAACCGAGTGGAAAACCTCCGCTACTTTTTGGGCTTTGTCATCACTGCTGACTGTTTGGTAACCAAAGTGTGTGGTACTGCCCACGTTACCTGTGTTGGCACCGCGAGGCAGGTTGTATTTAGGCACAGAACCTGTCACAGGCGTATTGGTTAGCTGTTGTTGTAAGGACTGTTGCTGACCTTGCGCTGTGCCTTGAGGTAATGGTTCAGTTAAAAATGGACTCACTTTGTCTGTGTTTTGTGCCGACTCTTGAGTAGCGGTAGGCGTTTGATTTTCATTCGACATGGGAGTCACTCCTAACATAGCAATAGGGTAAATGTTGCAGTGCATGCATGATGACAGATTCTAGGACGTTGTACAGTAACCATCATGCAATTGTGCTGAATAATATACAGAAAAACAGCAGAGCAAAGCTGCTGCTGGCTTATTTTTATCAAGTCATTCGTTGAAATTTACTGAAAAGGATACAAATGCCCCGCATGGACTTTATCAATAATTTGACGTTCCACCGCCGTAAAGTCTTTCACAAATTTCTCTGCCGACTTTAGCGGTTTCATGGCTAAAAAGCCATCCTGCATAAATTCATACATGACATTGAAGTTATATTTGTTGGCCGTCCCTTTACACATCT
This sequence comes from Acinetobacter sp. 8I-beige, assembly GCF_902505955.1. Taxonomy (NCBI): domain Bacteria; kingdom Pseudomonadati; phylum Pseudomonadota; class Gammaproteobacteria; order Moraxellales; family Moraxellaceae; genus Acinetobacter; species Acinetobacter sp. 8I-beige. The sequence continues at coordinate 320,440 of NZ_LR732790.1, forward strand.
TAAAAGCGGTATAGACCATAAAAGAGCGCATGTATTTATCGAGGTTCTTACCCAATTGATCGAGTAAATACAGCTGTTTCAAGCGTTCTTCGCCTTGTTCTAGTTTTAAATAGGCTTGGCGCATCAAATCATCGGTTAAGGCTTCAGAGGGATGGTGATCTTTCAGCAATTGCATCGCCACTTGTTCATCCAGCCGCACCGCCAAAATAGCCAACTCAACCCCAGAGGTACCTGTTTTAATGGCATTTTCAGGAATTAATTTCTCTGCTTTGTGCGCATATTTGCTCAAGCGCGCAATTTGTCCTGCCAAAGCGTCAAAATCTGGGCCACCATATAAACGGTTGATAAAATACTCGGCCATCAAGAGGTTCTGTTTTTCTGCGAAAGCACGGTTATGCGTGCGTTGCATCCGTTGCTTTTGCCAGACTTGCACATCTTGTAAACGTTGGAAGAGCACCGAATCTTGATGATAATGCAATTGGTAATACTGTTCTAAAAGCTCATCGAGGGCGGCGAGTTTGGACATTTGCTGTCTCAGTTCTATTTAAAGATAGCTAAATCTTAGTGCGTGATGACGGAACTCGCTATGACAAAGTGACAAAAAAACTATTTATTTGTGGTCAGTTTGATGTAGAAGTAGTCAAAAGATACATATGAAAATCATCTAGACCATCATCTTTTAGGATCTAGTGATCTGATTAAATAGAAAAAAGGAGGGGGCCATGGATACAGAAACGATCGTCAGTACAGTGCTGAATGAAGAACAGCTTTCACTGGACTTAATTGAAGCGCAATATGCGTTGATGAATACCCGTGATCAGAGCAATGCAAAAAGTTTAGTGATTTTGGTCAGTGGAATTGAACTTGCGGGTAAAGGCGAAGCGGTGAAACAGCTGCGCGAATGGGTCGATCCGCGTTTTTTATATGTCAAAGCCGATCCACCGCATCTGTTTAATCTAAAACAGCCTTTTTGGCAGCCCTATACTCGATTTGTACCTGCCGAAGGGCAAATTATGGTGTGGTTTGGTAATTGGTATGGGGACTTGTTGGCTACGGCCATGCATGCTTCAAAGCCTTTGGACGACACTTTGTTTGATGAATACGTCAGCAATATGCGGGCTTTTGAACAGGACTTAAAAAACAACAACGTAGATGTCTTAAAAGTTTGGTTCGATTTGTCGTGGAAGTCTCTGCAAAAGCGTCTGGATGATATGGACCCGAGCGAAGTGCATTGGCATAAGTTGCATGGGCTAGACTGGCGCAATAAAAAACAATATGACACCTTACAAAAGCTACGTACGCGCTTCACCGATGACTGGCAAATCATTGATGGTGAAGATGAAGATTTGCGTAATCACAATTTTGCACAAGCGATTTTAACAGCGCTGCGACACTGTCCAGAGCATGAAAAAAAGGCCGCATTAAAATGGCAGCAAGCGCCGATACCAGATATTCTGACTCAGTTTGAAGCCCCTCAAGCTGAGGATGCAAACTATAAAGCAGAGTTAAAAAAACTCACCAAACAAGTGGCCGATGCCATCCGCTGTGATGACCGTAAAGTGGTGATCGCTTTTGAAGGTATGGATGCCGCTGGGAAAGGTGGTGCGATTAAGCGCATTGTGAAAAAGCTCGACCCACGAGAATATGAAATTCATACCATTGCCGCACCTGAAAAGTATGAGCTACGCCGTCCTTACCAGTGGCGTTTTTGGAGTAAGTTGCAGTCGGATGACATCACTATTTTTGATCGGACGTGGTATGGACGCGTTTTGGTAGAGCGGATAGAAGGCTTCGCAACCGAGGTGGAGTGGCAACGCGCTTATGCGGAAATCAATCGTTTTGAAAAAAACCTCAGCAACAGCCAAACCGTGCTGATTAAGTTTTGGCTGGCGATAGATAAAGATGAACAAGCGGCGCGGTTTAAAGCCCGTGAAAGCACTCCGCATAAACGCTTTAAAATTACCGAAGAAGATTGGCGCAATCGCGACAAATGGGATGACTATTTAAAGGCAGCCGCGGATATGTTTGCACATACCGATACAGGCTATGCGCCTTGGTATATTATTTCCACCAATGATAAACAACAGGCCCGAATTGAAGTCTTAAGGGCAATTTTAAAACAGCTCAAAGCGGATCGCGACACAGATTAAAAAGCATAAAAAACGGTCATTTGACCGTTTTTTATAGAGACAGATTTAGTTCTTTAACTTAAAGGAATTTGGGTCACTGGCGCTGCAACAGGAACACCTTGTTCAGCGGCTTGTTTTAGTTGAATGCCTTTGGCGAGCTTATACGACTCTTCCACATGGGTTTCCGCAATTTTTTTCATCACGACATACCCCAAGCTAGCCGCAATCATCTGTCCACCAAGAGGAATGAATTTGGTGACTTGTTTGGTGATGTATTTGGCTGCCATGTTATTGAGGGATTTCTTCACGGCTGTACGTGCCACCACCAGTCCAGAGAACTCCACGCCACGTTTACGCAGTTCTGACCAATGGATTTGCTTGGTTTCTGGGTCGTAGACACTGACTTGCTCAGGGGTTAAACCAAAGCGGGCGTTAATTTCGGGAATCAACTGCGACAATATGCCCACATCAATCACCACATCAAGGAAAGGGACTGGAATAACCGCTGCACCTGCAGAAAAATAGGCGCGCTTTTTGACTAAGTCCAAACATTCTTCGCGGATTTGTTCTAAATTTAAAGAGGGATCAATTTTTTCTGGAATGTGCTCTAATTTCATCTTCTAAATCCTAAAATATCCTGATTTACATTGATTCTAGTTTTGCTTAAAGTGTGTATTTTAAAGCAAATTTTAAATAGAAATATGTCATCAAAGTGACATAGACAGAACCAGAAGTATAGTCAATAATCTGTGTGCTTTTGTAGATTTTTCTTAAGACGGTCATTTGAGGGGAAACATGGCAATACACGTAATACAAAGTCAGCGTATTGATGTTCTGTTGCAAGCCATGCAAAAAACCGTCTTTAAACCGGCCAAAAATGCCTTTCAAGTGCTGCAAGCACAGCACTTTATTGTACCTTCACCTGCGGTTGAGGCGTGGCTAACGCAAAAGTTGGCAGAACAGCAGGGCATCAGTGCCAACACGCAGTTTCATCATCGTATTCGTGGTTTTCAATGGTCGGCTTATCAGTGGGTTTTGGTCGACCAAAAAGATGAAGTCCGTAAAGCCAATATTCCGCGATTGATTATTAAATGGCGTGTCTTTCAAGCCTTAAAAGAATTTATACAAGCCGAGCTGAATCCTTTAGAGGTTGCTCATCCGTTGTATCCGATTATTCAGCGGATCTATGCCAGCGCTGACCGTTTGCAACAAGGCATTGATAAACAGCTGAAAAAACAAAGCATGCTGTATTGGGTCGCGGAGCAGGTTTCACGGTTATTTAGTTTTTATATGGACTATCGTGGGCATTGCACCAAAGGTTGTCCACCGCAAAATTGCCGTTGCCAGACCAATTGGTTACAAGCGTGGGGCAAAAACCAGCCGCTCGATTTGGAGCAGATGTTCTTTAAAACCCATCAAGAACTCAGTGCTTTTCAGCTTAATCAAGCGCATGAATTGGAAGCATGGCAGCGTTGGCTCTGGCAAGTGGTATTCCATGCTGACTTTGAACAAATTCAGCGTATTGATACTGCATTTTGGGACTTACTCGATCAAGCCGAGACCCGAGACGCTGCGCTTAAAAAGTTACCTGCTCAGCTGGTGGTGTTTACGGTTTTAGATTTACCACCAAAGCAATTGGAGTTTTTGCATCGATTAGGGCAGTACATCGAGATCTTTATTTTTCACTATAACCCTTCACAAGAATACTGGGCGGACAGTGTCGATCCCAACTGGAAAGCGCGTTATGACGCACGGGTGAAGCAGCGTTTTATTGAAAAAAATCCAAATGCCAATGATGCCGAGATTCAGCAGTTTTTTGATGAGTTTACCCTCAATTTTAATGCAGAAACCCGAGAGTCTCGCCATCCTTTACTGACCCGATTTGGTAAACAAGCGCGCGACCATTTCTCTTTACTTTCCAACCTTTCTTCAGGTGAAGATGGCGTATGGGCCGATGTCTTTGTCGATGAATATCCAGAAACGTTACTTGGTAAAATTCAGTCCGATGTCCTGTATTTGGTAGAACCTACGCAGCATCAGTATGCTTTGGCTGAACAAGATGATTCGATACAGATTCATGTCTGTCACTCCAGCCTTAGACAGCTTGAAGTCCTCAAAGATCAACTGACGCATTGGTTGGCTCAGGGCACGGCTGAAGCACCACGACGTCCAAGTGATATTTTAGTGTTGACGCCCAGTTTGACTGAGCTAGAACCTTTTATTCGCAGTGTTTTTGCGCCTCCTCCGCATGAGCGTGAAGCTTTGCAAAAGGGCCACCAACTCAGTAAAGACAGTATTTATCTGCCGATTAAGCTAGCTGGCGTGACTCAACTCGATGCCTTAAATGCATGGCGTGCTGTGCTGGGACGGATGGTCTTGGTGCGGGGGCGTTTCAGTATTGAGGACTTTGCCGATTGGCTCAGTTTAAATGCAACGCAGCAACGTTATGGCTTAGACATGAATATGATTGAGCGGATGACGGAGCTGTTGATCAACGCAGGCTTTAAGCGTGGATTGGATGCCGAACATTTAAAACGCAGTTTGGCCGAAGGGGATGATGACTATCGTTATAGTCTGAAGTTTGCCTTAGATCGTTTGGCTTTAGGCGTCGCTGTACCAGAGCATGTGCTGTTTCATGAGACTTTAAGCTATGCCCAAGTACAGTCGAGTGATTTTGAGCTGATTGGTGTTTTGATAGAAATTTACCAGGATTTCAAACACCGTTCCGAGTGGATGATCGCGCATGAAATTGGACAACGGACGACTGCTGAAACTTGGCTGAATCGTTTGATGGATGATATTCGCGAGTTTGAAGGTGCGGGTGTTGAGTCTTTGGCCGCAGTGTATAAGATGGTCAAAAAACAAGAACGTATGCTGACCTTGGCGAGTTTCTACGATGAACACGACCATCATGCACTGCGCAGTTTAAGTTTACCTTTACCTTATGTGTTAGAAGAAATCCAAAAGACTTTAGAAGCGCAATTGGACTATGCAGAACCCACAGGGCAGATCACGTTTAGTCAAATTGGCCAGATTCGACCTGTGCCATATAAGTTGATCGTGATGTTGGGCTTGGACAGTGGCAAGTTTCCCAACCGCAGTGCACATTTACCTTTTGACCTGATGGATTTACTAAAGCCACAACTGGGAGATCGTTCCCGTTTGGAAGATGATCAAGGGGCTTTTCTAGATGCGTTGTTGTTGGCACAAGAGAACTTATGGTTATTTTATAATGGCTTTGATATCAACGATGGTGAAGTCCGTGATCCGTCTACAGTGTTGCAAGAACTGATTCAGCATATGGCTTTTATTGTGCAGCCTGACACACAGACCAAGAGTGCCAACGCAACAGTTGATCAGCATGGCGTGGCTGTCCCTGCACAGTTGGCATCGTTGTATCATGTCCATCCTTTATTGCCTTTTGATCCGCGTGGTTTTGAGTCTGAGCACAGTATCCGTTTTCAAGACCAATGGTTTCAAGTTGCGAAACAACTACAGTATGCATCGGGGCAACGGGGCAGTTGGGTTAATACGCCTTATCCAAAATTAGAGCAAGACATTCAAGTGCTCGACAGTCAGCAGTGGATTCAGGACATCACTTTCCCTGCAAGGCTGTATCTCAAGACTTTAGGCGTGGAAAACTTAAAACCAGAAGAGATTCCTGCAACGCAAGAACCGTTACTGCTCGATGGTTTAGGACGTTATGCCATCCGTCATTTTTTACAACAACATGAAGCAGAAGCGGATGCAAATCTTTTGATGGATCAACTGCCGATTGGTAAAGTTCAAGATGGGGTCTGGCAAATGAGCGTGCTTGAACAGCAGCGCTTGCTAGCACGTTTACAACGTTATGCACCCGAGGCCACAGCCACGACCCAACAAGTTTGGAAGGTGAGAGAACATTTACAGATCAATGTTACCCTAGCCAAATTTAGTGCTGAAAAATGGGTCAGTGTAGAAGCATCCAGTGCCAGAGCAAAGCGCCGTGCCAAAGTCTGGTTAGAGTATTTACTGTGGCTGGCTTATGTCAATTTGGGAGAGGGTGGACAGCAATATCAACGCATCGTGGTGTTTAGTGATCGAACCATTTTATGTACTGGCGTGAGTTCAAATCAGGCGCGTGAATGGCTTAAACCTTGGTTGAAAGCATGGGAGTATGCACAAACTCAGCCTTTGGTTTTACCTGCGGCCTTGTTGTTGAAAATTGCAGAGAAAGATAAAACGCATGAATGGCAACTGAATGAGCAGGAACAGATGGTGATTGCCGATATGGACGCCATTTATAAAGTTTGGGAAGAAGATGGTCGCTTTAGTGGTTTTTCAATGACTGAAAATGAAGCCAATAAAGCACACCGCGACTGGCAGTTTATTTTACAAGAGCAGGATGCTAAAGCATTACTTGTCGATGCCTGTGAGCAGTTTTCCTATGAACTATATCATCCGATATTTTTGCATCAGCAAAGCCTTGAGGACTAAGTCATGACAGCACAGTCTCAGGTCTCTACATGGAACATGTCATATCAACCCATTGCCGATATGAGCTTTCAGGGCTTGCATTGGATTGAAGCTTCAGCAGGGACAGGCAAGACTTTTACTTTATCTAGTTTGATGGTACGTATTTTTCTTGGGGCCTATTTGCCGAATCAGGTCATTGCAACCACTTTCACCCGTGCTGCCGCTGCGGAGCTGAAAAGTCGCGTTCGGGCACGTTTGATCGAAACTTTACGTTATTTTGAAGGTTGTCAGAGTCTGACCGAGCGAGAAATACAGGCTAAAATAGCTGCTGAACAAGATCCGCTTTTTATCAAAGTACTCACAGATTATACACAGCGGGTCGGTTTTGCCCAAGAGCGTTTGAAGTTGGTGATTGATCAGCTAGATGAGTTATTTGTCGGGACATTGGACAGTTTTAGTCAAAAGTTACTGCGTGAGTTTTCTTTTGAAAGTGGCAAGATTGAGCGTGCGGATATCACCGATGATGCGCAGAGTTATACTCAGCAGCTCATTCATGATGTGTTACGTGAGTGGATTCAGGCACAGCCACAGCCCGTGGTGAATTATTTACTGTTAAAACAAAAATTAAAAAACGAACAGGCCTATGTGCCGATTGTTGAAAATAGTTTGAACTTTGCATCGGCACAGTTTCAACAGGTGGAAAAACCTGTGCTTGATTTGACGCAATTTGAGCAGGCCATTGATCAATTTACTGCGCTGGATGTGGCGCAGCTTGAACGCTTGAAAGACTATTATGCACCCGAAGGGCAATACCATGCGGTGTTGGGGAAGAAGTGGCGCACCGATGCCTTGATGCAACGCATTCTATGTCAGGATTTACCTGCTTTTTTGACTGCGCTGAAAGAGCAGCGGGCTTATGCCTTATTTGCGCCACATTTTGAAAAAACCTTAAAACATCTGACCGACCTCGCGACGAAAAAAGTCTTAAACAAATGTACTGTAGATGTGTTGGAACAGTTTGAGCAGCATCCTGTGTGGCGACAGGTCCGCAGTTTCTTAGACGCATTGGCAGAGCTAGAGCTCAATTTGGATGTGCTGGATGCGTATTTAAAATATCACTTAAGTTCTGAGGTGAAAAAGCGATTACCACAAGTCTTGCAGCAAAAGAGTGAAACGACTTTTGCCCAGCAAATCCGTACCTTGTCAGAAGCCTTACAGGGCGAACAAGGCCGGCGCTTTGCCCAGTTTGTACAAGCACGCTATCCACTCATTTTAGTGGATGAGTTTCAAGACACCAACCAAGACCAAGATGATATGTTGGCGCGGATTTGGCGTGATGCACAGCGTTATCATCAAGGCTGTATGATTATGGTCGGTGACCCGAAACAAGCCATTTATGGCTTTCGTGGAGGTGACATGCTGACCTATAACAAGGCACGTTTAGATGTTTTGGCAAAGCAAGGTCGGCAGTATAGTTTGAAATATAACCATCGTTCTGTGCAAAAACTGGTACAGGTCGTGGATGCTTTATTTCAACGCCAACAAGACTTTGGTGAGCAGGTCTATTACCAGCCTGTAGAAGCAGGGACTCGACCACATCCTGCTTTGGTCGATGCACAGGGTGAAAACCATGTACCGCTGCGTTGGCTGTTACTTGAAGATAAAAAAAATGAAGCTCAACAAGTGGCATGGAAAATTCGTGATTTAATCAACCAAGGCATTCAACAGCAACTGTATGTGGCAGATGATCCGCCACAGTTTATGGGGGCAAATGATATCGCGGTGTTGTCGAAAAACCATGATGGCTTGGACAAAGTTCAGTTTGAACTAGAGCGTTTAGGGATTTTAGTCAACCGTCCGTCTAAACGCAGTGTGTTTGAAAGTCAGGTTGCGAAAGATGTGGGTGCGCTATTGACTGCAATGATGCATCCTTTTGATGAAGCCAAAGTTCGCCGTGCGCTTTTGAGCCGGCTGTTGGCGATAGATTTAAAACAGTTACTGGAACTGGAAAAGCAAGCCAACGGTCTGAGCCAGTTTATGGCGGATTTTGATGACATCCGCGATATGTGGATCAACAAAGGCTTTTTAAGTGCATGGCAGTACGCTTTAAACCTCTTTAAAGTGTGGAAAAACTTGGTGGCTTACCAAAGCCGAGACAACGAACGGACTGTGGTCAATCTACGGCATTTGACTGAGTTGTTGAGCCAGCATAGTGAGCAGTTCCAAGGTGCGCAGAAACTGTATCATTGGTATCTCAAACAGTTACATTTGCCTGCGGAACGTGAGTGGGAGTTGGAACGTAAACTCTCCAATGCCACAGGTGTACAGCTGATGACCATTCATCAGTCCAAAGGTCTAGAGTTTAAAATTGTGTTCTTGCTGGGTGCCGACAAAGACTTTAAGGAAATGAATAAAACCTTAAACTTTTCAACGCTGGAACAGATCAATCCGACGACAGGGCAGAGCGAGTTACAGCGCATCGTAGCGGTAAATGATGCAAATCTGTTAGACCCAGCCGCGATTGAGCAACACAATGAGCGTGCCGAAGCAGAACAGCATCGCTTATGGTACGTCGCACTGACCCGCGCCAGCCACCGCGTGTATGCCTTACTGCAAGATCAGGAATATAAATCAAATACGGCATTGGCATTTTGGCGTGGCCAAGCAGGCAGTCTGTTTGAGCACCCTGCCAGTGGTGATGAGGCGTTGCTGACTGAAAAGCCGATCCGTTTACAGCCAGCCCAGCAGCAAGAGATCATTCAGTTGCAAGCCTTGGCCTTTCCTGAACAGCGTTTTTATCCACGTTCCAAAACCAGTTTTAGTGCGTTGGCACAGCATTTGAGTCGCAAAGAGGCAATGGATGCCTTAGCGGTTTTGAGCGAGAAAGTGGGTAGTGCGGATGACGAGATTAATCATCCTGTGCTTGAGGATGTGGAGCTGAGTCAGCCTTTGGCGTGGATTAAGCGGCAGTTTCCAATGGGGACGACTGCGGGAACTTTCCTGCACGAAATTTTCGAGCATATTGACTTTCAGGATCCGCATGACTGGGGACTGGAAATTCATCGTCGTTTTAAAAATGATAGTCCCTTACTGTGGCAAGAGTTATTGGGCAAATATCAACACGAGTTTGGACAGGATGATGAAACTCAATTGGTGCAGTGGATGCAAGCGTGGTTAGCAGATGTGCTAGAAACGCCTTTGCATGCAGGTTTTCAGTTGAAGCAACTTAAAGCCGATGAACACTTGGCTGAATTTCCTTTTTATTTGTCATTGTCCGATCATGTGCTGGCGATTAAACGCATACAGGCATTGTTTCAAGAATACGGCATTGATCTGCTCGACTTAAATGAAGCCAATTCTGCTCGTTATCTGACTGGTTCGATTGACTTGGTTTATTTTGATGGTCAGCGTTATCACATCGCCGATTATAAAAGTAACTTCTTAGGGGCGGATCAGCAGAGCTACAATCATGATGCAATCCAATTGAATATGTCACATGCCAGTTATTGGTTGCAGGCGGGCTTATATTTGGTGGCTTTGCACCGTTATTTAAAAGTGAATTTGTTGGACTATGATATTGAAAAACATCTTGGTCAGGCGAGTTATCTTTATTTGAGAGGGATGAATGGGCAGCCCAATCAAGGGGTTTTAAGTTGGTATGCCAGCCCCGAGTTTATTTTAAGGCTAGATGCCATCTTGGGTTATTTTGCTGAGGATACATCTACTGAAAATCATGTAGGCAAAACTTCTGAATTAAGTGAAATTAGTCACCCATAAACAAAGAATTAAGCTGTGGATAACTTTGAGGATAACCGTGTGGAAAATGTTCATAAAGCCAGTATTGATCAGGCTGCCGTGGTAGACACATGGTTAACGCGTTGGAGTCAGTTTATTCAGCAGTCACCGTTGAGTAAAACAGGGCCCACCGAAGCGCGTAGTGAAATGATTCAACAGGTCCTTGAAGCCATGCTACGCGGTGAGAGTTGTATCTCGGTTGCAGCTGAAGCCGTCACAGTCTTAGATGATTTGGTCATGGATGAACAGCAGGCACAGCAACAAAAAGCGCCGTTTGTTTACGATCAGCAGCAATTATATTTGTATCGTTATTGGACTTTAGAGCAGTCCTTGGCCGAGCAAGTAGCACGGTTAAAACTGCAAAACTTAACGCAAGTGGATATTTCAGCTTATGCCCATTTGCTTGAAGACCCCTATCAAAAGCAAGCTTTGACGATGGTGGCTGAGCAGGCGTTGAGTATTATTACAGGTGGTCCGGGCACAGGGAAAACCTATACCTTGGCACGGATTATTGCGGTGCTCAAGCAAAGTCTACCTGATATTCGTATTGCGATGGCTGCACCGACAGGTAAGGCGGCGCAGCGGATGAAAGAAGCCCTGCAGAACTCTTTTCAGGATGAAAAGTTACAAGACTTAGTTGCCCCAGATTTGAAAAACTTAAATCCTGTGACGTTACATCGACTTTTGGGCCTAGGGAATACGCAGAAACCGCGTTTTCATAGCAGACAACCTTTACCTTATGATGTAATTGTCGTTGATGAAGCATCCATGCTGGATTTAAATTTGGCGCAGATGCTTTTTGCTGCCATGCCGAATCAAGCCCGTTTGATTTTATTGGGAGATGCCGATCAGTTAGCTTCGGTCGATGTTGGCTCTGTGCTCGCCGATCTACAACAGGTTCCAGCTTTGGCTGAAAATAGAGTCAATTTGGTCAATAGCCGTCGTTTCAAATCAGATGCACGAATTGGCAAGTTGGCACAATTTATTCAAGAGCAATCTTGTTTTGACTTAATGACGCATCCTGCCGAAAAACAGAGCGTATTGCACAATTTTCAACAGCAAGTGGTACATGCCACGACGTTGAAGGCGGTTGAGTTGGATCAGGTCAAGGTCGATTATTTACAACTCGAATTGTTGCCTGAGCAGGCTTTATCTGCAGAGCAGTTGCAGCATTATTATGATCTGCTGATGCTTGGCTTTCAGGGCTATGTCGAGGCTTTAAAGCAATATCAGCAAAATCCTAATGAGTCTCTCGTGCCCAAAGTGATTCATCATTTTGATGATTACCGTATTTTAGCCGCCATGCGTCATGGCCATTTCGGCCTAAAACAGCTCAATCTACAAATCGAGCAGCGTCTATTGGAACAATCAAAACAAATCAAACAAGGCGAATGGTACTTGGGACGTCCGGTGATGATGACCTATAACGACTATCAGTTGGGCTTGTCAAATGGTGATATTGGCCTGTGTTTACAGCGCGTTCAACAAGGTAAGTTGCAGTTTGAGGTGTATTTCCCCAGTCTGGATAAATGGGTAGCCGCGACACGATTACCCAAAAATATTGAAACGGCTTTTGCACTGACCATTCACAAATCTCAAGGCTCTGAGTTCACCCATACCGCGGTGGTGTTAGATCGGCAGGCTGAAAAATTACTCAGTAAAGAGTTGATTTATACCGCAATTACGCGAGCGAAAAAAGTGGTCAGTTTACTGGTCGATGCCGATGCATTCGTACATGCTATGGTGACTCGAACCACCCGAGAAAGTGGTCTATCAAGAAAAATTAATCAACAAATTCAATTGTGAAGATTTAATAAATAAATAGGAGCTTTGTACGAAATGGCTTACAAGGATTCAGGAGATTTGCGCATAGAGCTTTGCTGAGGATTTTGAGAAGATGGCTTCACATAAAGAGCTCAACACGGAATGTTGAGTATAATCGCAAAAAGATAATAATAACGTCAGTAGACAGCGAACTTACAGTGAAGTAGGTGAAAGAGGAAACTTACAGCCGCTAAGCCTTGTAGTTTTGGGAGAGACTACAAGGCTTTTTTATATCTGCTAAATTGGCATAATATGACAAAAAATAGCCAATCATTTATCGAAATACAAATACATTAATATATGAACGGTTGGGTAGATATTGGTGCAATATATTGTGGTTTGTAACTTTTAATTAATTTATTAAGTATTTGTTTTTTATTGAATTGAATGTAATTTATTGAATTTTAGAATGTGCTTTAGGTTCAATTGTGGAGAAATTGAGAGTTTAATGTAAGCAATCGCTTACATGGAGATGAGCAAAATGCGACTTTTATCTTTAGCTCTGTGTGGCAAAATGTGTCACATAAGGACGTAAATAATTAAACATGGAATGTTTAATAGAAGACGCGGAAAAGCGCATTATTATAATGATAACCAAAACAACAAGAACAAAAATAAAAGAACACTACAGCGCAAAAAAGCCCAAGTTTACTTGGGCTTTTTTTTATGCTCAGACTAAATCTGTTTCACTTCGATCAGTTGCAAATAAGGAGCGACGTTGGTGCTTTAAGATTTTGGGACAATGTTTTGAGATTTGATAAAGCGTTTTCGCTAAAGCCGGTAAGTGGGTCCCGACGACGGACTTTCCTGTGGTTAACAGAGATACACTAATATCACGTTCTGGATCGGCCCAGCAGAGAATATTGGAAAACCCGAGATGTCCAAAGGCTTGCCCAGTCATGGGTCCAAATAATCCAATAGGATTACTCCCTAACATTGGGCCTAAGGCATAACGCATCGGGACTAATAATGTCCGATCTAAACTGACTCCTGATGTGGCCAATGTCGAGCGAAATACCGTTTGGGCACTCATGATTTGTTTGCCTTGGTATTCGCCACCACTCAAGAGCATTTCAAAGAAACGTCCAGCTTGTTCGGCACTGGTATAAATATTGCCCGCTGGACAAATCGTGTCCATAAAGCGCGCATCATTGGTCACATCGACGGCCAACTGTAAACCACCACCCAGTACCCGATTGAGATAATGGTCTGTTCCTAAACGTGGATGTAGACCTGTGGCATAGTTTAAAGCGACATCCGCTCGATACTCAGGTTTTAGACCATAGTTAAAGTAATCTAATCCCATGGGTTTTTCGATATTTTCGGCAAGAAATTCGCGGGCTGTTTGACCTGTTACCCGCTTGATAATTTCCCCTAAAATATAACCTGACGTCACGGCGTGATACGCCAGATGTGTGCCTGAGGCTGAAACGGGTTGTGCCGCATAAAGACGTTCTAAAATTTGATCTTGATTAAACAACAGTTCAGGCGTGACTTTACTGTCAATGCGAGGAATGCCACCACGATGAGCGAGTAAATGGAAAATGGTGGCACGACGTTTACCGTTTACGCCATATTCGGGAATATAGTGGCTAATCGGATCGAGTAAATTCAGATCACCGCGTTCATCCAACATATGAATCAGCATGGCTGTAACGATTTTAGAGGCGGAAAATAAGCAAACTGGGGTATCAGGTGTGCCAATTTTCGCATCTGCCGCTAAACCATCGGGTGAGTTGCCTTGCGCATAACCAATGCTGCGATTTAACAATATTTGTCCCTGACGACGTAAACAGAGGCTGATGAAAGGGTAGTTTCCTGTTTTATATAGGGACTCTACACTGGCCCAAATGCTTTGAATTTGTGCGTCATTCATGCCACCCAAGGTAGCAGAGACCTCATCTTTAGAACGAATCACGTGGTTGAGGTCATGGGGGACATAACAGGTATTGGCAGATAAAATTTTCACAAATTTCTCTCTATTTTTCGTTTTTATTAGGTCTGAGTCTGATATTGAAAATCAGGATTGTCATTATTGTGCATGATTTGTGCAAAGCCGTCAGTTGCTGAATTGACTGCGAACATAAAACATTTTTGCAATATAGCGCTAGATCCCTTAAAATAATGCCTTGCTGTAGTGATGCACGGCAGTCAACTTGGTTTTGAAGAATCAATTTGATTTGTATCAAATGTAACTTATAAGCATCTCGGAGAAATCGAATGGCTTTAACAAACGCAGATCGCGCAGAGATCATTGCTAAATTTGCTCGCGCTGAAAACGACACTGGTTCACCAGAAGTTCAAGTAGCTCTTTTAACTGCTCAAATCAATGATTTACAAGGTCACTTCAAAGAGCACAAACACGACCACCATAGCCGTCGCGGTCTTATCCGTATGGTTAACCAACGTCGTAAGCTTCTTGATTACCTTAAAGGTAAAGACGCTACTCGTTACAGCGACTTGATTGCTGCTTTAGGTTTACGTCGTTAATTCGATTAAACTTTTATTTTCGGACTATCGCATTTTGAATGCTTTATTACTGAAAAAGAAAGTCTACCTTGCTTCTGTGAGGTAATGGGGAAGGGGCGAATGTTTCGCTCCTTCTTTGTGTCTTAAAATCATATTTTTAGTCTCTGGTGAGGTCGGCTTCTAAGCTTTGTCATTTATACAGTTGCCTGAAATGGCGATGTGAATGCCAAACCTTAGGGGTCTCCACTAGAATAAAAATCAGGAAAGAAAAATACATGTCTATGTTTAATATTATTCGTAAAGAATTCCAATATGGTCAACACACGGTTGTTTTAGAAACTGGTCGTGTTGCTCGTCAAGCAAACACTGTTGTGATCACCATGGGTGGTGTACAGGTTCTTGTTGCAATCGTTGCTCAACCAAAAGCAAAAGCAGGCCAAGACTTCTTCCCGTTGACTGTTAACTACCAAGAAAAACAATATGCTGCAGGTCGTATCCCAGGTGGTTACGGTAAGCGTGAAGGTCGTCAGTCTGAAGCTGAAACTTTAATTTCACGTCTTATTGACCGTCCAATCCGTCCATTGTTCCCAGAAGGTTTCTACAACGAAATCCAAGTAACAGCGACTGTTATTTCTTCTGACAAAACCATGGAAGGTGATATCGCTGCAATGTTGGGTGCTTCAGCTGCGATGTCTATTGCTGGTGTTCCATTTGCAGGCCCAATCGCAGGCGCACGTGTTGGTTTAATCAACGGTGAATACATCCTTAACCCAACTTTAGAACAGCTTAAAGAATCTGATCTTGACCTTGTGGTTGCAGGTACTGAAGCTGCTGTATTGATGGTTGAGTCTGAAGCGAAAGAACTTTCTGAAGACCAAATGTTAGGCGCTGTACTTTTCGGTCATGACGAAATGCAAATCGCAATTCAAGCGATTAAAGAATTTGCTGCTGCTGCGGGTGCGGTTGAATCAACTTGGGTTGCACCAGTTAAAAATGAAGAGCTTCTTGGCAAATTGAAAGATGCATTTGAAGCGAAAATCTCTGAAGCGTATACAATTGCTGTTAAGCAAGACCGTTACGCAGCATTAGATGCACTTCACGTAGAAGCTGTTGCTCAGTTCGTTCCTGAAAATGATGAAACTGGCATTGCTGCTGAAGTTGACGAATTATTCGAAGATTTGAAATACCGTACGGTACGTGACAACATCTTGTCTGGTAAACCACGTATTGATGGTCGTGACACGAAAACTGTTCGTGCCATTGATGTTCAAGTGGGCGTATTAGGCCGTGCACACGGTTCTGCATTATTCACACGTGGTGAAACTCAGGCGTTGGTAACTACCACTTTAGGTAATACCCGTGATGCGTTGATGGTTGATACCCTAGCTGGTACTAAAACTGACAACTTCATGTTGCACTACAACTTCCCTGCATACTCTGTAGGTGAAACAGGTCGTGAATCTGGTCCTAAGCGTCGTGAAATCGGTCATGGTCGTTTGGCGCGTCGTGGTGTTCAAGCGGTTCTTCCTGCAGCTGATCGCTTCCCGTACGTGATTCGTATCGTATCGGATATTACTGAATCAAACGGTTCATCTTCAATGGCTTCTGTGTGTGGTGCTTCATTATCACTTATGGATGCAGGTGTTCCATTGAAAGCACCAGTTGCAGGTATTGCAATGGGCCTAGTGAAAGAAGGCGAGCGTTTCGCAGTTCTTTCTGACATCTTAGGTGACGAAGATCACTTAGGTGACATGGACTTTAAAGTAGCTGGTTCTGCGAACGGTATTACTGCACTTCAAATGGATATCAAGATCGAAGGTATCACTGAAGAAATCATGGAAGCGGCATTGAACCAAGCGTATGCGGGTCGTATGCATATCTTGAACGAAATGAACCAAGTGATTTCACGTGCTCGCCCTGAAATTTCAATGCATGCACCGACATTCCAAGTGATCAACATCAACCCAGACAAGATCCGTGATGTAATCGGTAAAGGTGGTGCGACGATTCGTGCAATCACTGAAGAAACCAAAGCTGCAATTGATATTGAAGACAACGGTACCGTTCGTGTATTTGGTGAAACCAAAGCTGCTGCTGCTGCTGCTGTTGCAAAAATCCAAGCACTGACTGCTGAAATTGAACCAGGTACAATTTACGTCGGTAAGGTCATTCGTATCGTTGAATTCGGTGCGTTTGTAAACATCCTTCCAGGTACTGATGGCTTACTTCACATTTCACAAATCTCAAACGAGCGTATTGCAAACGTGGCAGATGTGTTGAAAGAAGGTCAAGAAATTAAGGTACAAGTTGCGGATGTAGACAACCGTGGTCGTATCAAATTGACGATGAAAGACATCGAACAAGTTTAATCTCTTGTTAATTTACATGGTGTTTGCCATGTGAATTGAGTTGTCTTAGAAAAGCCTTGAGCTTGGCCAATTTAAACTTTGGCTTGCTCAGGGCTTTTTTTATGGCATCATGCTGGCTAAGACAGACAATAATAAATGAGATATGCAAAGCTATTATTTCTATCAACATCCCACCGCACAGCATACTTATGTGTAGAAACAGCCGATTGCAGAGCAGGAAGCCGAGTTTATTTGGGTGGAGTGTAGCCGTGAAGATGTTGTCAATCGGGCAGAACATTGGCAACAGGACATTTATGCAGCAACGGGACTGTGGATGAATGAATATCATCTGCGTGACATTCTAAATTTAGAACATCCTTGTGCCTTTGACACTTTGGAAGATTATGACTTACTGATCTTTCGTAAGCTGATCACACCTGATGATCAAATCAAGCTTGATACGCAAGCGACTGAAAAACATGAACGGGTTTTTGGTCTGGCGACGACTCCGATTAGTTTTATGCTCACGCCGCAAGTCTTGATTACGGTTAGAGAGCAGGGCAATAAAGAAGTTGAAAGCTATATTCAGCGTATGGAAACGGTGTTGAGCCGTCCGATTGAAGAGCATAATAAACCCCGAAAACTACCCGCAACGCCTTTAGATTTGACCTTGAGACTGCTCAATAACATGGTGGATGGTTATCTTGATTTACGTGTTCCTCTGACGCGTCGAGTGGAGTTTTGGCAGCAAGAGCTTTTACAAGGCCATCGTCGTTTTACCAAGTGGCATCAACTGTTACAAGAGAATATGGCTTTCCAACAAGTGGAAAATTTGTGCGAAGAACAAATCGAAACTTTGCAGGAATTGCGTGATGAAATTGTCGATAATTATTCGCACTTGAAAGGGAAAAAGCGTAGCGAAAAACAAGATATCATGCTGGTACGTGTCGATGATTTAACCAGTCATATTGAACGTATTCAAAAGCATACCATTCGCTTGAGAAATGCAGTGCAAGCAGCTATTGATCTACATTTTTCAGCCATTGCCAATCAAACTAATGAAAACATGCGGATTTTAGCCATTATTACCGCGATTTTTGCGCCGCTAACCTTGTTGACAGGGGTGTATGGTATGAACTTCGAGTTTATTCCGGGGCTGAAGTCTCCAACAGGGTTTTGGATCATGTTGGGCATCATGTTAATGACGACATTGATTCTGCTGTATTATTTTTATAGACGTCATTTGGTTGGGCGTGGCGAAAAAAGTGTCATTGATATGTTGGCACAGCAGCATGCGGATCAACATATGAATTTGTTTTGGTTCATCGATTATGAGCCGATCAAGCAAACCGTGAAGGGCACCATCAAAGATTTAGAGAAAATCACCAAATTAAAATAATTCGGTGATTTTCCACATAGACCATTAAAGCCAATGGGCTTTAAGGTGTTTCTTTACATGCTGACGCTATCCTTGTTCAATTTATTATTCGGATATGTGGGCGTCGCTGGGAGATTTAATTTAAGAGGTTTTTAACTGGGCTCCTTTTAAAATCCGGTAAAGCTGATCTTTAATGAACAACTTTTTGCGTTTGAGGGGCTCAATCTCTCCACGATGAATCCTGACAGGGTCTTGTTCGAGTAAACAAATTTCCTGATCGAGAGCTTCATGGTCGTCAAACATTTTAGAAAAATGCGGATTGTCTTCTCTAAGCTGTTGAATCATGTCTCGGTATTCAGGAAACATGAGCTTAGTCTTTTTATTACAAACTTTGAGTTTCATGGTTGCCGTCTAATCCTCTTATTCAAAAATAAAAAAAGAAAGAAAGGCATGCGCCAATCTTTCTTTATAGAACTAGTGTTGAGTCGTTTGAACTGGGTCAGTGAGATGTAAATGTTTTACTTCACGACGAAGTTTTTGAACTTCCTCAATCAAATCCAGCATCATTGCGACTGCAGTAAAGCTGGCATCAAAGTCACGTTGTAAGCGATAGGCTCGCCGTGCACGTGAGACATCATCACCAAAAAATTGGTGAATGCGGTTATCGGGTCGGTTAGGCAGAATGTCATATTCCAACAGCTGTAAAACCCATTCAGGACTTTGTCCGCAGGCTTCAGCAAAATGCTTTAAATCAAAGCTATGTTGTTCATCAACAATTTCAGCGTGTCGACATCCGTCTAAAATAATTTCACGATATTGAATAGTCGTCATAATTTTCTCCTTAAGACTGACGCGGCTTAAAGTGAGGGAAGGCTTCAGCAAAGGCTTGGTAAGTTTGCTGTTCTTGCTCACTCTGCGCAGGAGGTTGAACAATGTTTAAAATTAAATATAAATGTCCTGCCTTTTTGGCTGGAATCCCCTGATCTTTTAAACGGAGTTGCTGCCCCGTTTTGGCATTTTTCGGAATTTGAATTTGTAATGTCCGACCATTGGGTAGTGCGGCGGTGATGCTTTGCCCCAAAGCGGCTTCCCAAGGACTGATATTCAGTTGGTGATAGACATCAACTCCTTCAACGCGCGTGGTCTCCGTATCTTTGTAATAAATTTCGATATACAGGTCGCCATTTTCACCACCCTGAATACCTGACTGTCCTTGACCACTTAAGCGAATTTGTTGCCCTTCTTTCATGCCTTTGGGAATTTTAACTTCCAGCGTTTTGCGCTGAATTTCCGCTTCACCATAGGCATTTAAAGTGGGAATCTGTAAGGTAATGGTTTGGGTGGTACCGTGGAATCCAACCTCAATATCGACCTCTAAACGCGCATGTTGGTCTTCGCCTTTATGGCGAGTGCTATTTTGGCGTTGATATTGATAGTTTGACCCTCCAAAACCTGAACCAAAACGGCCAAATAAGTCTTCAAATCCTGAAAAATCATGTGCTTGTTGTCCGCCTTGGGCATTCCTAAATGCCTCTTCAAAACCGCCAAAGCCTGCATTGGGGTTGAATTGCTGTGAGCCTTGCGGATGATCGAGTTCAAAGTCATATTCTGCTTTTTTCGTTTCATCACTTAAGGTGTCATAGGCGACATTCAATTCTTGCATACGCGTTTCAGCATCAGGCTCCTTACTGACATCGGGATGATACTTACGTGCCAATTTTCGATAGGCTTTTTTAATTTGTTCGGCGGTCGCATCTCGCGTTAAACCGAGTATTTCATAATGGTTCTTCGGCATAAATAAGATTAAATAAATTGATTAAGTTTTAATCATTATTCAGCCTTTCAATAGATTTCAACAGTAAAGATATGTTCCTTATTGTTTCAAAACATGACAAGAAAAAAGCCCCAATGAAAGGGGCTTTGATGGATGAGGGATACTTAATATTTGACCCATGTGATGTTGCGCCCACCGCCATTTTCGGTCGAAGTTCCTCGAATTCGTAAGTGCTTACCATTGTTGCTAAGTCGTGCATATGCGTCATAACGTAGCCCTGTGAAAGGGTCGAGGAGCTGTCCATGGCTATAGGTTGAATCTTTGGCATTGTCTAACTGCAAATGGCTGAGCGTTGTCATGCCGACGATGGGCTGATTTTTATGGACACCATCACACTTACTACAGTTTTCTATTTTTACCGCACCTGGAATTTCTCGCGTACTTACGATGACCGCTTTATAGCTATTGTTTTTGTCTTTTTCAATCATGACATCACTGAGAGAGTATCCTGTTTTGTCATCGATGGTTTTCCATTTGCCGACCAAAGGATCGGTGGCTGCAAAACAGGAGAAGGCGCATAAACTGCTGAGTACGAAAAGACTGCAAGAAAATTTCATGATGATAAAACCCCAATGGAAGAGAAAAATAAAGACATATAAAAATTATGGGTTTATTTATAACGAAATTTAAGCGGTGTGACCAGTGAAATATCTATGAATAAAAGTGATGAATCATTTGAATTATCTTATTTTTATGAGAACAAAGGCATAAAAAAAGAGCAATTTAGTTGCTCTTTTTTTATTGCACATGACGCGCTTAGCTTAAGTGTTCACCAAATAAACCCAAGGCTTCTTCTGCACTAAAGCTATATTGCGTGTTACAGAACTGGCAGTCCATGGTAATCGGGTTTTGATGTTCTAGCGTTTCACGAACGGCTTCAGCGCCAATTTGTTCAAGCGCTTGAGCACAACGTTCTTTAGAACAGGTACAGCCAAATTTCAGTACTTCAACCTCAGGTAAGCGTACTTCTTCTTCGTTGTATAAACGGTAAAGAATTTCACTGGACTCTAAATCGGTTAACTCTTCGATTTTGAGCGTTTCAGTCAACATGGTCAGACGTGGCCATAAGTCTTGGTCGACACGTTCTTGTTCTTCTTCACTGTTACGTGGTAACAGCTGAATGAGTAAACCGCCAGCACGCTGGGATGAACTGGCCAAAACAATACGCGTTGGAATTTGGGCAGACAGGTCATAGTACTGCATTAAACAACCTGCAAGATTTGGCTTGTCTAAAGCCACAATCCCTTGATAACGCTCACCAAATTCGGGCTCAATATTAATAAATAGTACAGGGCTAATGAGGGTGCTCAATACCGTACTGCTGCTGTCGGCAGCATTAAAGCGAGGATCTGCTTCATAATCCGCCAAGGCACGTACTTCACCAAGGTGATTACATTCAGCCATGGCCCATTTGAAACTACCTGAAGCCTGAATTTGTAAACTAATACGGCCTTTAATTTTTAAAGTACTGGCAAGTAATGCCGTGGCACTGAGCATTTCACCTAACAGCACTTGGACTGCAGGTGCATAATCACGCTGCGCCAAGATGGTTTGTAGGGTTTCTTCTAGATGAACCACTTCACCACGAACAGGACTATCTTCAATATAAAAGCGTTGACGCAAATCAGACATAAATTTCTCCAATATCCTGTCTTAATGGTGACGATATTGTAAAACACAAGTCATTTTACTTCATCCCGTGTTACATCTATTCGGTCATGTTGTAACTCGCGTTGTAGGTCAACGCCGACAGGACTTTGACGGAGCTGCGTATCACTTTCAAATAAGTGTTCTAATTCGGCTAGAGCGTTACGATGTGTTTCATAGACCTTCTGTTCGTCGTTATAAATACTTTGCTGCTGTGCGAGCAGTTTTTCATCATAATCGCGAAATAACTCAATGCTCTTATAAGCATCTTGTTCTGCAATGCCTAAATTACGCAGGGCAAAATAGGCCATCCCTAAAGACGATAAATAGGTTTCACGCCAAATATGTTCTACCCCCAAGTCACGCAACAAATGCACATGATGTCGATCCCGTGCCCGCACCAGCAAGTTTAAATCTGGATAATTGAGCCGGATATGGCGTGCCACATTCATCGAGTCTTCAATATCATCAATGGCTAACACAAACACTTTGGCATGTTCGATACCGGCTGCACGCAGGATATCGGGTTGAGTGGCATCACCATAGTAGAGTTTACCACCATAGTTGCGAACGAAATCGACCTTGTCGATATTGCTGTCAATCGCCGTGAAGGTTTGGTGCTGTAAGTGAACCAGTCGTGCCACAATTTGTCCGACACGGCCAAAGCCAGCAATGATCATCGGGTTATGCTGTTCAGGAATCTCATCATAGACAGGTGTAGTTTCTTTCTCGAATAGAGGCACCACCCACGAACTCATTAGCCAGTATAGAATAGGCGTCAGAATCATCGACAACGTCACGATTAAATTGATCGGCTCTAAAATGGCTTGCGTAATCACGTGTTCACTCATGGCAACATTGAGCACCACAAAAGCAAATTCACCGCCTTGTGCCAAACAAGTGGCCAGCATCAAACTATTGCGCCATGAAAACTCGAAGTAGCGAGCGATGGCCGTTAACGCCAGCAGTTTGACCAACATCAGCAATAACGCACCGCCAATAATCAGACTTGGGCTTTCCCACAGCAGCGAAACTTGCGTGCTCATCCCGACGGTCATGAAAAATAGACCGAGAAGTAGACCTTTAAATGGTGCAATACTGGCTTCCAGTTCATGACGGAATTCAGAGTCAGCTAGAAGTACCCCAGTTAAAAATGCGCCCAAGGTGGTACTGATGCCTAAGACATCCATCAGCGCGACCACGCCTAAGACAATAAACAAACCGACTGCAGTAATCAGTTCGTGCGCGCCACTTTTAGCCACAAAGCGGAAAAAAGGGCGCATGAGGTAGCGGCTAAATAAAAACAAGCCTGTAAAGGTAGCAACAATCGCTGCAAAGTAGGCCACGCCATGATGGGTTGAGTTTGTTCCCGCAAGAAGGGGGATAATCGCAATCAGCGGAATCGCGGCAATATCTTGAAAGAGTAAAATGGAAAAGGACTGCTGACCAAAAGTGGTATTGAGCTGCTGTTTTTCGCTGAGCAGCTGTAACACAAACGCAGTAGAGGAGAGGGCAAGGGCAAAACCAATCACGACACTGGCTGCAATCTGTTGTTGTAGGGCAAAAAAGACGATGCACGCCAGTAGCACGCCGCAGAGCATCACTTGCAAACTGCCCATCACAAAAATGGATTTACGCATTTCCCATAAACGTTGTGGGCGAAGTTCTAGTCCAATAATGAACATCAAGAAAATCACGCCGTATTCAGCGAGTTTATGAATGTCTTCAGGGTCATGGACGACATTGAATACACTGGGACCGAGTAAAATGCCTGTAAATAAATAGCCGAGTACCGTGGCAATCCCCAGCCGTTTAGCCAACGGAACGATCATCAGTGCCGCAGCCAAAAAGAGGGTGATTTGAAGCAGTAGAGACATTGCCCTGTCCTAAATTTTTTTCTTTATGTTGGAAGTTTAAGGGAGAACGCGACTCAGGTCTAAACCTTATTCACGTCAAGTCTTAACTTAACTCTTGTGGATCAATATCAAGGCTCAATTTCATACCATGCGGTTTGTTATGCCAGACATTTTGCCACCACTGACGAATGTAAAAATGCATCCGCGCACGATCTTTGGACAGTAGTACCATATGCGCTTGATAGCGGCCTGCTTTACGTTCCATCGGCGCAGGAATGGGCCCCCAAATATCAATACTGTTTTCGGAGGCTTGGCGCAGTGCTTGCGCATGCTCTTGTAAAAAGTTTTGGTTCAGTTCTTGGTCTTTGGATTCACAGCGCAATAAAGCCGCATAGCGATAAGGTGGCATCCATGCAGCTTTACGCTCTTTCAACGTTTGCTTGGCAAAGCTGCGATAGCCCGATTCCAGCAGGGTATTCAGCAAAGGATGATCTGGACGTAGAGTTTGTAAATAGACTTCGCCTTTTTTCTCGCCACGCCCAGCACGTCCAGCGACTTGGATGATGAGCTGTGCAGTACGTTCTGTGGCACGAAAGTCAACACTGAGTAAGCCTGAGTCAATGTCTAAAATCGCCACCAAAGTCACATAAGGAAAGTGATGTCCTTTGGCCAGCATTTGGGTGCCGAGCAAAATGATGGGTTCACTTTTCTGAATCTTGTTATAGATTTTTTGCCAGCTGCCGACCCGACTGGTCGAGTCACGATCAACCCGAATTACGTCAAAATTTGGGAACAGTTCTTGTAGGTTTTCTTCAACTTTTGCGGTGCCTAAACCAATTGGTTTTAGTTCGCTATGCTGACATTGTGGGCAGTGTTCAGGCATGCGGTGGATGGTGCCGCAGTGGTGACAGTGCAAATGCTGATAGGGCTGTCGATGTACGGTAAAATTGGCATCGCAGTGGGGGCACTTGGCCTGCCAGCCACAACTTTCACAAATCAACACAGGCGCATAGCCACGACGATTTAAGAAAATCAGCACCTGTTCTTTTTTGTCTAAGCGCTTTTGTACTTCATGAATCAGCTGTTGGCTGATGCCATTTTGTTTTTGTGCCACTTTCAGATCGATCACATGCATTTTCGGCATCACGGCCACACCTGCACGTTGGTCCAACTCCAAACGGGTCATTTTACCTTGTTCGACCAACGCATAACTGTCGATACTTGGCGTTGCCGAACCGAGGATAATCGGACAGTTTTCTAAGTGCGCACGGTATAAAGCCACATCACGAGCGTGGTAGCGGAAGCCTTCTTGTTGCTTGAAAGATAAGTCATGTTCTTCATCTAAGACAATCAAACCCAAATGTGGAAGGGGCGTATAGATGGCAGAACGTGTGCCAATCACAATCGAAGCTTTTCCCGTTTGCGCGCTTTGCCAGGCTTGAAGGCGCTTAGAATCATTTAAACCTGAATGTAGTAGCGCAATATGACAGTGAAAACGTGACTGGAAACGGCTCACTGTTTGTGGGGTGAGACCAATTTCAGGCACTAATACCAAAACTTGTTTGCCTTGTTTTAAAACCTCTTGCATGACTTGCAAATAGACTTCAGTTTTCCCACTACCGGTTAAACCATCCAGTAAGAAAGCGTGGTAGCTATGACGAGCTTTGAGAATGTTTTGAATGGCACGCTTTTGTTCATCATTGGGCGTGAGAGGCATTTGCGCCAGCGTCATCGCTTGTGGTTTAAAGTCTTGAGCTTCAAGTATGCACTGGGTGATTTGCTTTTTTTCTAAGGCCTTTAAGGTCGCAGTTTCAATGCCAGCCAAATTTAAAATGTTTTCAGACGTTCCTGTGGGATGCAGCTTTAAAATTTTATAGGCATCTTGTTGTTTTTCAGAACGCTTCAATTTGTCTTCGGCATGATCATCAATCAGCTTCCACATCCGCGCCAGTAAGTTATAAGGTTTGCCTTGGCGTAAAAAGCTGGGCAAAGCAGCATGCATCACTTCACCAATCGGAAATTGGTAATATTGCGCTGACCATGTCAATAAACTTAAAACTTTAACATCTAGAATAGCGTTGTCATCGAGCAACTCAGTTATGGCTTTGAGTTTAAAGCCTAAATCGAGTGGTTTCTCATCAGTGAGTTTCTCAACAATGACACCGACCACATTTTGGCGACCAAATGAGACAGCCACACGTGCACCCACTTCAGCTTGGTGGTATTGTTCAGCCGTTAAACTATAGTCAAAACAGTCATATAGATAAACGGGAACAGCCACACGAATACGGTAGCTTGGTGTTGTGGAAAGTGTATTTTCTGGCATAAAAAGCTCAAAATGTCCTGATGAAATTGTCGTTGTGCGATGAATGAGTTGTGTTAGAGTGATGACATAATTTATAACTTAGAATATGAATGATTTTGGTGCCGACATGCAACAGCGCCAAATGACTAAATGGACAATTAGAAAGCGTAAACATGCCAGCATATCAATTTACCGCACTCGATGCCGCAGGAAAGCAGCAAAAAGGCGTGCTCGAAGGGGATTCAGCACGTCAAATTCGGCAACAACTTCGTGATAAAGCGCTGATTCCAGTCTCGGTTGATCCTGTTGAACAAAAAGATAAGCACAGCAGTAAAACATGGTTTCAAAAACAAATTACCGCCTATGATTTGGCTTTATTGACACGTCAACTTTCGGTACTTGTGGCGGCGGCCATTCCGTTGGAAGAAGCCATTCGTGCGGTTGGAAAGCAGTCAGAAAAAACACATGTACAAAATCTATTGATGTCAGTACGTTCTAAAGTATTGGAAGGTCACTCATTGGCGCAGGGTTTACAGCAATCTGGACGTTTTCCAGAGTTGTATATTGCCACGATTGCCGCTGGCGAGCGTTCAGGGCATTTAGACTTAATTTTAGATCAGCTGGCAGACTACACCGAAAATCGCTTTGCAATGCAAAAGAAAATTCAAGGCGCGATGATTTATCCGATTATTTTAATGCTGATGTCTTTTGCCATCGTGATGGGGCTCATGACTTATGTGGTGCCTGACATTGTCAAAACCTTTGACCAAAGCAAAGATGCCTTGCCATGGATTACGGTTGCATTAATGAAAGCCAGTGATTTTATTCGAGTGGCATGGCCATTTTTATTGGTGGGCAGTGTACTGGGCATCGGCTTATTACTGCGATTTTTAAGAACTACAGCAGGGCATTATGCCTTTGATCGTTTAACGCTCAAACTGCCATTATTCGGTAAACTTTCACGTGGTATAAATGCCGCACGCTTTGCCAGTACCTTATCGATTTTGACCCAGTCAGGTGTGCCCTTGGTGGATGCGTTAAAAATTGGCGCGGCGGTAAGTAATAACTGGGTGATTCGCGATGCGGTCAATCATGCCGCAGAAAAAGTGACTGAAGGTGGAAACCTTGCGACCCAGCTGGAGCGCAGTGGTTATTTCCCACCGATGATGGTACAAATGATTAAAAGTGGTGAAACGTCGGGTGAATTGGATCGGATGTTGGAACGCGCATCGACCATGCAAGACCGAGAGGTGACAACGCTCATATCGACCTTGCTGGCTTTACTTGAGCCACTGATGTTGGTTCTGATGGCAAGCATTGTCTTGGTGATTGTGATAGCCGTGATGCTACCAATCGTCAACATGAACAATATGATTTAATTTTAAAAATATAAGATGGAAGAGAAAATTCACATGCAATCAAAAATCTATAGACGCCAAGCTTCAGGCTTTACCTTAATTGAAGTCATGGTGGTGATTGTTATTTTAGGTGTGTTGGCAGCCTTAATTGTTCCCAATGTGATGGGACGGGGTGAAAAAGCCAAAGTGGACACCACTGTCATTACCCTCAAAGGTGTTGCTGCGGCATTGGATCAATATAAATTGGACAATGATAAATACCCTTCGATGCAAGAGGGTGGACTTGATGCTTTGGTGAATAAGCCTGAGTCTGCAAAAAATTGGTTACCAGGCGGTTATGTGAAAGGTGGATATCCGAAAGACAGTTGGGATAATGACATTCAATATGTTGCACCTGGGACCGATGGACGACCATTTGATTTATATTCTTTTGGCGCAGATGGACAGCAAGGTGGCGAAGAAACCGATGCTGATATTCAGTATCAACCTTAATTGAGAATTATTATATATTGGGTTTAATTGAATATATCATTACAGTGCATAGGTTATGTCAATGTGGACTGTAATGATAATACATCTTAATTTAAAATTAATATCTAAGATTATGATTTTAAAATATTAAATATAATAAACATCAGCTGAGATTTATAATAAGAATTATTCCCATATTTATTGATTACAAATAATGTAAATTATGGATAAAAATAGGCTTTTTATTTATTTAAATCCTTGCATAATGTTCTCAATGGCAACTGATTTGCCTGAGGAGAATAGAATGAAAGCATTAACCTTGTTGGATGAAATGAGCCAATTCCATTGGTCGATGCTCAAATCTGTTCTTTTGATTTTGAGTATGCTTCCTGTTGCTCAAGGTATTTTAAGTGTCTGGCAGTCGACTGAAGGCAGCAGCCAAATTATGGTGGGTTTCTTTGCAATCAGTCTGTTCAGCACATGGGCGGTTTTAAGCTTTTGGTCTGCGTTAAAAGCAACCGTACTCACACTCGATCAAGTACAGATTACAGCATTAGAACAAAAAGTGGTCATGTTCTACCGTTATACCCCGATGCTCTTTTTAGCCGGTATGGTGTCCTATTTGGTCAGTCAAATTTAATTCTGACATTTATAGTTGTGATAAAAAAACCGAGCACATACGCTCGGTTTTTTATTGCGTCATGAAGAATGGCGGAAAGATAGGATCGCTTGTCTGTTTCGTCGTATATGATCCTAGTGTTCGCTCCCTATACTGTAGAAAATATAAATATAGAGTGAAATATGGAACAGATTGATTGGGCAGATTTTTTAAAAGTCGAGCTCCGAGTCGGGCGAATTATTCAGGCCGAAGTTTTTGAGCAGGCACGTAAGCCCGCTTATATTTTACATGTCGACTTTGGCCATGACATTGGCATTAAGAAATCGAGTGCGCAGATTACTGAGCGTTATCAACCTGAACTGTTATTGGGTAAATTGGTGGTGGCAGTGGTTAACTTTCCAAACAAACAAATTGGTCCTATCCAGTCTGAGTGCTTAGTGACTGGCTTTCATGATTCAGATGCAGGCGTGGTGCTGTGTGTGCCTGATACAGAGGTTCCAGTAGGCACCAAGCTACTATAGCTGAAAAAGAAAACCCCAAGCTCAGCTTGGGGTTTTCTTTGGAAAAGTCTGATCTAACAATAGCAATTATCGACGAGACTTAAACGAAACATCGACTTTACGTGGACGATAGATCCAGCCCAAGATCAGTAAAAAGACTGAGAAACCTAAAATTGGCCAGTCACTTAAACGGGTATACAGCGTTTGACCTTGCATAGCAGGCAGTTCGCCGCGAAGTACGGTTGCTACATCTTGCGGAGCACGTTTTACGATATGCCCTTGATGGTCAATAAACGCCGTCACGCCTGTATTAGTGGCACGGATAAACCAGCGTCCATTTTCTTTGGCACGCATTTGAACCATCTGTAAATGCTGTAAAGGGCCTGCGGTTCCTGTAAACCATGCATCATTGGAAACTGTCACCAAGAAATCACTTTGGCTGGCATTACGACGCGTCAAGTTCGGATAAGCCACTTCATAGCAAATGGCCGCGCCTAAGTGCTGCTGATGAATAGAAAGCGGTTGTTGCTGTTGTTCGCCACGTGAAAAACCACTCATCGACGGATCATTCTGCATGGCAGGCAACACCCATTTCAGTAAACCGGATAGTGGAATATATTCACCAAAAGGCACTAAACGTTGCTTTTTATAGAGTCCTTCGGCTTCAGCACCATTGGCCATAATGCTGTTGTAGTACAGTGGTCGACCTGCCGCTTCAGAGCCTGAAATATCCCAGTATGGAATACCGGTGACCCACGCCGTGTTGGTTTTCTTGGCCTGTGCTGTCATTGCAGCTAAAAAGGGTTCGATATCACTTTGGAACATCGGAATAGAGGATTCAGGCCAAACAATGAGGTCTCGTCCCCATTCTGTTTTGGTTAAATCAGCATAGATTCCAAGTGTTTTTAGTTGATACTCAGTGAGCCATTTTAAGTCTTGTGGGATATTGCCTTGAATTAAAGAAACCGATAATGGCTGCGTATTTTTTGCGGAGACGAATTCAATTTTTGATGCGCCCCATGCACCAAGTACCAATAAAGCAGAAGGAATGACCCAAAAGACGCGACGGTTTAAAACTTCGACCAGTGCGCAGGCCAACACTAAGACCACAAATGACACCCCGAAGATACCAAATAATGGCGCATAACCATCCAGTAATCGTTCGGTAAAGGCATAGCCTGCAAACAGCCATGGGAAGCCTGTGAAAACCCACGTTTTTGCCCATTCAAAAAGCACCCAAAGCGGAGCGAAGGTTAGTGGCGTTTCAGGGAAAAAACGGCGGTAAATAAAGCTTTGGACAGCCGTGAATAAGCCCATGACCAAGGCCATAATGCCGATCATACCGACACTTAAGGCACTGTTGGTATCGCCATAGACATGGATGGAAGTGTAGAGCCAAAAAGCCCCCACGAACCATAGGCCAAAACCATAGGCCCAACCAATACCAAAGGCCTGCTTTGCACTGCGCCTGCGTAAAGTGGCGTAGAGCAGTGCAGGGGATAAGATTGCCAACCACCAATAATGATAAGGTGCTAGTGCAAAACTAAAGACAGCCCCTGAGAATAAGGCAATTAGAAGCGGATAAATTAAAGGTAACTGTTTTTGTTGTGGATTGGGGGTTAACAGTTTGTCAAAGTAAGCTCTCATTTACGAACGGCTCGAATCAGATGAATAGAACGTGCATCTGCTTCTACAATGGTAAATTCCCAATTTTCAAGATCAATCACCTGACCTTGTAAATCACTCACTAAACCAATTTCTTGAAGCAATAAACCGCCCACAGTTTCAACCTCATCATCAGAAAAGTCTGCATCTAAAAGATTGTTAAAGTGTTCGATTGGTGTAAGTGCTTGAACCAGCCAAGTATTTGCGGTCGTTGGGTCATTGTCAGGAATAATATATTCCGCTTCTTCATCGATCTTGTCGTGTTCATCTTCAATTTCACCGACGATCTCTTCCAAAATATCTTCTAACGTCACTAAACCTGAGGTCGTGCCATATTCATCAATCACCACCGCAATATGCGTTTGGGTGTTTTTCAACATGCGAAGCACTTGGTCTGAGCGTGCGCTTTCAGGGACATATAAAGGTTGGCGCATCAGCGCACGTATATCCACTTTATTGTTTGGTTCAGTCAAAAAAGGCAATAAGTCTTTGGCCAATAAAATGCCCACGACATTGTCTGGTTGATCTGATGAAAAGACAGGGAAACGCGAATGTGCCGACTCAACCAGAGTATGCAAAATGTCGAGTAACTCATCATCTTCTTGTAGGCTAATCATTGATGTACGCGGTGTCATGACCTCGCGGACTTTGGTTGCTGGAAGGTCTAATACGCCTTCTAACATCGCAACAGTGTCGGGTTCTAAAAAACGACGTGAATCTTGAACTAACTTTAACAGTTCATCGCGAGTTTCTGGCGCAGTACCTAACCATTTGCGTAAGCCACGCATTCCCCACGACGGGCCTGATTCCTCGTGCATGATCTTTCCTAAAGACGCTTAATATCTAAAAAACTTAATTTTATCATACCGTAGAAAACACAGTTGTCTATTGTAATTAAGCAAGGATTGCATGAATGATTAGATCAATACTTTTAAATACGAGGTTCATCTGCCATCAAGCTATGCAAACAGATATGCGAAATGGGCAGTTGTGTTAAAATTGGCAAGTTTTTAAATTTTTGAGTTTTATATATGTCTGATTTGGAAGTGAGCCCAAGCATCCAATTAAACACCCGTGGTTTACGCTGTCCAGAGCCTGTGATGATGTTGCATCAAGCCATTCGCAAGTCTAAATCGGGAGATGTAGTGGAGGTGTTTGCAACGGACAATTCAACTTCATGGGATATTCCGAAATTTTGTATGCATCTTGGGCATGAACTTTTGCTGCAAGAAGAGCGCTTAGACGAAAACGGCAATAAAGAATTTCATTATTTAGTTAAAAAAGGTTAGGACATTTGTCTTAGCCTTTTAAAATGAGCTTGAGTAAAGAAAAAGAAATCAAGTTCATCCAAGGAAATCAGAATGAAAAGAATAAATGTGTTCTTATGGGCTCATATTTTTGCATTATTTTGTTCAATTTCTTGGGCAAAATCTTGTGAAGTTCCTGTAGGTACGATGAATGTTGCAGGTTTAAAAATTGGACAGCATATTCGTGAATTTCAACAGCATCATCCCACCGCAAAAGCGGTTATTTTAGGGGGCGATAATTATCAGTTTGAATTTGCACAAGGTGTAGATACACAAATTAAAAAAGCAGGTGTGAGCTGGGTTCAGCATATTCGTTACGATCCGCATTCTAAAATGATTATTTCATACAGTTTAAGTTTTCTAGATGGGCCACTTGCGACGTATGAAACCGATTTAGATGTTTTTAAAAGTCGAGTATTAAAACGCTTTCAGGTGGCGCAAAACGGCTGGAAACAAGCTGAAAATAAATATGTCTATCAGTGTTCCGATTATCGGATTGAAATTTATCAAGATCATGGGGTTGGACATACCGCGATAGGGCCAACAGTGATGGTTTTTAGCAAAAAGTCAGATGCCTATTAATTAAAAAAATCCCTTCAATGCTGAAGGGATTTTTTTAATCTAAAAGCGATTACTTGCTCGGAAATGCGCCTCAGCGCAAGCCCGTTTTAACATTACATGTTCGGGTATGAGACACGGTTAGCAAAGCAACCGCTTTGCCGTGTCGTAAGGAATTACATATTAGGGTAATTCGGACCACCACCACCCTCAGGAGTTACCCAAGTAATGTTCTGAGATGGATCTTTAATATCACACGTTTTACAGTGCACACAGTTAGCCGCGTTAATTTGGAAACGCTTCGAACCATCGTTCTCTTCCATAATTTCATAAACACCAGCAGGGCAGTAGCGCTGAGCTGGCTCGTCCCATTTTGGTAGGTTTACATTCACAGGAATAGAAGCATCAGTCAGTTTCAAGTGTGCTGGCTGATTTTCTTCATGCACCGTATTCGATACAAATACTGAAGATAAACGGTCAAAGGTCAACTTACCATCTGGTTTTGGATAGTTCGGTTTCACTGTTGCTGCATCTACAGTTTTCAGTGTACTGAAGTCAGGCACTAAGTCATGCAGTGTAAACGGGACCTTAAATACATTTTGATCGATGAAGTTAAATGCACCACCACCGAACGTGCCAAATTTGTGCATTGCTGGGCCAAAGTTACGAGAACGATATAACTCTTCTTTTAACCAGCTGTTGTTGAACTTGTCTGTGTAAGCGGTTAACTCTTTTGCAAAGAAGTCTTCACCTTCAAGCACACGTGCAATGGCAAGGTCACCACCTTTTTCAACGCCAGCTTGAATCGCTTCGAATACCGCTTCGCCACACAACATGCCCGATTTCATGGCAGTGTGAGAGCCTTTAATTTTAGCGAAGTTTAGGAAGCCTGCATCATCACCAATTAAAGAACCACCTGGGAAGGTGAACTTCGGCAGAGAGTTGAAACCGCCTTTGACAACAGCACGTGCGCCATAAGAAATACGCTTACCGCCTTCAAGATATTGCTTAATCAGTGGATGCGTTTTCCAGCGTTGCATTTCTGCAAATGGATACATGTGTGGGTTTTCGTAAGATAAATCTACGATCATACCCAAAGTAACTTGGTTGTTTTCAGCGTGATATAACCACCAACCACCAGAAGAACCGGTTTCAGCTAGAGGCCAACCTGCACCGTGCATCACCAAACCTGGTTTGTGTTTTGCAGGGTCAATTTCCCATAGTTCTTTGATGCCGATACCATAGTGTTGAGGGTCTGCATCTTTATCGAGATCAAACTTGGCAATCAGGCGCTTACCTAAATGACCACGACAGCCTTCCGCAAAAATCGTGTATTTGGCATGTAGTTCATAGCCCGGGGTAAAGTTATGTGTTGGTTCACCATCTTTACCAATCCCCATATCACCGGTTTGGATGCCTTTAACGGTACCATCGGCATGATAAAGAATTTCAGATGCAGCAAAACCTGGGAAAATAGAAACTTCTAATTCTTCAGCTTTTTGGCCTAACCAACGCACCACGTTACCGAGTGAAATCACATAGTTGCCATCATTATGCATGGTTTTAGGAACCATCCAGTGTGGCGCTTCTTGTGACTTTTCAGCAGACATTAAGAAATATGTTTTATCTTCAGTTACTGGAACATTTAAAGGCGCGCCTTCTTCTTTCCAGTTAGGGAACAACTCATTGATCGCACGCGGTTCGAGCACAGCACCTGAAAGGATATGCGCACCAACTTCAGAGCCTTTTTCTACGACACAAACGGACAGATCATTAAGGTTGTTTTCAATTGCAAGTTGACGAATTTTAATCGCAGCAGAAAGGCCAGCAGGGCCTGCGCCAACGATGACTACGTCAAACTCCATCGATTCACGTTCGATGTGTTCCATGTAGGACTCCTCATATGGTTAAAGGTGGCAACCGTTTTGACTCAAAGAACGGTGCTGCCATGAGTGTTCTTAGTTCCCAGACACAAAATTTATCATCGTGTCTTTTATATTGTGAGCTAGTATAGGTTTAAACCGAGTTCTAGCCAATTGGCTGAATCATATTATTTTTCCGTCAGACAGGCATGAATTTTATGGATAAGCAGCACAACTCAGCAAATCCGACGAAAAAAGTAGCTATTGCTGATAATAAAAACTTAACCGATATTGCACAATACATAAAAGGTGGACAGTCCGGTCACAAAAGGTCAATCCCCCCTTTAGATCAATGGCACCTAAAGCATTGTGGCACAATGGATTTGAAGGTTTTAGCCAATGGAGAATGGTGGCACGAAGGTCAATTGATCAAACGCCAAGCCATGATTGAGCTGTTTGCAACGGTACTTTGGAAAGAAGAAGATAAGTTTTATCTCAAAACCCCGGTCGAGCAGATTGAAATCGAGGTTGAAGATGAGCCTTTATTTGTCAATCAGGTCGATCAAGTCGAAATTGCAGGTAAAATCTACCTACAACTGACCACGACCACACAGGATGTGGTGATTGTTGATGAAGACCATCCCATTTTTATGCGTGCCTTCCAAGGGGAGCTACGTCCTTATGTGCATGTTCGCTTTGGCATTAATGCACTGATTCAGCGTGCTGCTTTTTTTCATTTGGTGGAAATGGGTGAGCTAAGCGAAGATGCGGAAGGTGAAGCCAAACTGTGCTTACAAAGTGGTGATTTGCTATTGCAATTAGGCACCTGAGGTTTAAGCTTGATTGATCTTTTAACTTTATACTGCAACGAGTCCCCATGAGTGCCATTCAGCCCTTATTCCCTCTGATCAACCCCATGCCAAAAGCGACAGCCAATGCGCCAATTGGGATATTTGATTCTGGAATAGGCGGCTTATCCATCGCTCAAGAAATTGCCAAGCATTTACCGCATGAACGATTTATTTATTTTGCCGATACTGCACATGTGCCTTATGGGCCGCGCGATGATCAAAATATCCGAGAATTGACTGCACAAGCGATTGAGTGGCTTTACCGCAAAGGCTGTAAGGTTGCAGTTGTGGCGTGTAATACTGCTTCAGCCTTTAGTTTGGATTATTTACGCGAGCACTATGGCGACAATTTCCCTATTATAGGCCTTGTTCCTGCCCTAAAACCTGCGGTATTGCAAAGCAAATCCAAAACAGTAGCTGTTCTAGCGACCCCTGCGACCTTTCGCGGGCAGCTGATTAAAGATGTGGTTGAAAAGTTTGCACAGCCTTCGGGAGTCACGGTGATTCCAGTGACTTGCTTAGATTTAGTACCTTTTGTTGAAAGCGGCGCACAGATGAGTGCGGCATGTTTAGCCACTTTAAAAGATATTTTACAACCCGTTGTCGATCAGGGTGCAGATTACTTAGTTTTAGGCTGTACCCATTACCCTTTTTTGAAAATAGCGATACAATCTATTTTTGGTCAGAAACTGACATTAATTGACTCTGGACTGGCAGTTGCACGACAAACAGCCCGTATTTTAATCAAAAATGAGTTATTATTTGAACAAAATCATGATGGTGATGTTCGAATTGAATGTTATGTCAGTGGAAATAATGCAGAAAGTTTGAGACCTATCTTACAACTTTTGCTTGAACCAGAACTAAATTGGACTATTTCAAATATATCTGATTAATTTTTAAACAAATAAGTCGAGTATTTTGATATATAGTCAAAAATTGCAACCTAATATGCTTGAGTTAGTCGCAGTGTCTATCTAATGGAATTTGGGGGATGGGATGCTGCGAAGAATAATGAGGATAACCGATGCTCGATAAGCGTTATCAAGTGTTTATAACCACCTCTGGAAGCGAGATGCAACCAGAGCGGATCATTTTGGCCCAAACTTTAGTGGGCATGGGATTTTTTTCTTGGGGATTAGAACAACGGACACCACTTTCAACGGCCTTTGCACGTCGTCAGATCGATGACTGTGACTATGTCATATTGTTGCTGGGCAGCAAATATGGCGAACAGTCCGTGTCAGGGGTGGGATATATGCACCTTGAATACATTTATGCGGTCACCAAACAAAAGCCTATTATTGTATTTATGCATGATGATCCTGATGCCCGTGAGTTATGTTTACATGACGACAAAGCTGAGCTGCGTGAAAAATTCAAAGAGTTTAGAAAACTACTCCAAAACGAAGTCGATCAGGTTTTCACTTATCGCACCATGCGTGACTTGGAAATGGCCGTTCGCTTGAATATGACGCAGATGCTGGAGCGCTATCCTGTGTCCGGTTGGGTACGTCCGCAGAATACTCAAGTCTTGCATGACGAAATAGATAAACTCAAAGCCAAACTGGTGCAACTTGAAACTGAAGCGGGTAAACGCGAAGTTGATCCATTTTTGTCTCTACCCAAAGTGGCTATGCATGAGTTTTTTGCCTTTGATTATCGGATGCATGCCTATCAAGATGGCAATTTCAAAGAGCTTAAAATTCAAAAGCAGATGACTTGGGCGCAGTTACTCTCGGTTTTGGGGACAACCTTTATTCACCCAACCCCCGAAGAGTATTTTTCCAAACGCATTAATGAATATTTAAACGAAACTGGTTTGAATGATGCACGTCTAGAAATGCCTCGTGCCCATGCTATTGCGCGCTCGCAAATTAATATTCGTGCTTTGCACAGTATTAAAATGCAAATGCGTCAAAATGATTGGATTATTCAGTCGGGTCGAGATGATCGTCAGCGCATGCTCTGGCAGTTGACCCCGAAGGCGACGAAACTTTTGGAGAGTAATTTATTGGAAAAGGATCGGCCTTTTCAATTTCAATCTTCGTAGTTATCCATTTAGATAATGAACTGAAAACTGTTACAGTAGAGACATTCGAAAACGAGCCACGAGGGCTGAATGTCTACTGCAACAAAAGCAAAAGTTACTGTTATTTTGGCAAATTTGGGAACGCCTGATGCACCGACAGCTTCAGCAGTGCGTCGCTTTTTGGATCAGTTTTTGTCAGACCAGCGGGTGATTGAAATTCCCAAACCGCTTTGGCAAATTATTCTCCGTTTATTTATTTTGCCGTTTCGCCCGAAACGCGTTGCCCATGCTTATGAGATGGTGTGGGGCAGCGATTCTCCAATGCGAGAAATTTTACTGACTCAAGTGGCTGCGTTACAACAACAGTTGATTTTGCAATACCCTGAGTTTGAGTTGAATATTGTCCCTGCGATGACCTATGGTAATCCAGGCATTCAGCCCTTGCTCTCTGAATTGAGTCAAAAACCACAAGATCATATTGTCCTTTTTCCTTTGTTTCCGCAGTACTCTGCAACATCTAGCGCGCCTTTATATGATGCTTTCGCGAAGTGGATTCCAAGGCAGCGCAATTTGCCAGGGCTGAGCATTATTCGCGATTATTATCAGCACCCTTTATACATCCAGGCTTTAGCGCAAAGTGTGCGCGATTTCCGTGCTGAACATGGAGGGACTGAAAAGCTGTTAATGTCTTTCCATGGTATTCCACAGCCTTATGCCGATAAGGGTGATCCCTATGCCGACCGTTGCCGCATCACAGGGCAGTTGGTGGCGGCAGAGTTAGGCCTAGTGGAAGATGAATGGGCGATCAGTTTCCAATCCCGCTTTGGCAAGCAAGAATGGGTGAAACCGTATACCGATGCCTTATTGACCGAATGGGCAGAGCAAGGAGTGAAATCGGTGCAAATTATGAGTCCTGCATTTTCAGCGGATTGCTTAGAAACTTTAGAGGAACTGGCGATTCAGAATGCTGAATTGTTTTTGTCTCAAGGTGGAGAGCGGTATCAATATATTCCAGCCTTGAACAGCCGCGGAGATCATTTGCAATTGCTCAATACGCTGGTTCAGGCTAATCTTGATGCCTTAAAGCAGACATTAGCCAGCAAAACGAATTGAGGTTGACACTCTATGTTGCAAGTTAAAATTGTGCCTGTAACGGCATTTCAGCAGAACTGTTCTATTGTTTGGGACAGTGACAGTAAAGAAGCAATTTTAATTGATGCAGGTGGAGAGCCTGAGAAACTTAAAGCAGAAATTGAAGCGTTGGGTTTGACAGTAAAAGCGCTGTGGTTGACACATGGGCATTTAGATCATGCTGGAGCAGTCGGGGCATTAAAAAAACTGTGGGATGTCCCTGTGATTGGCCCGCATAAAGAAGATGCCTTTTGGTTGGATATGATCCAAGAAGTCTCGCAGCGTTATGGTTTTCCTATTCCTGAAAAGGTGGATGTCACGACATGGCTTGAAGGCGGTGAAGTCCTTAAACTGGGCAATGAAGCGTTTGAAGTACGTTTTGCCCCTGGACATACCCCGGGTCATGTGATGTTTTATAACAAAAACTATGGTCTGCTTTGGACCGGCGATGTGTTGTTTAAAGGCTCGATTGGTCGTACCGACTTCCCGCGTGGTAATCATCAGCAGTTGATTGACTCTATTCAGCGTGAATGCTTTAGCCTACCCGATGAGACGCAGTTCATTTCAGGACATGGGCCAATCAGTACCATTGGTTTTGAAAAACAACATAACCCTTTTGTGGCAGGAAAAGCAGGCTAAACGCTTTGAGGTCTCATTAAAAAATAAAAAAGTCAGCAGCTGCTGACTTTTTTATTTGCGAAATGGATTATTCAAAATGTGTTGGGTTTCTAGAGCCAACACGATAGAGAATAAGGCCACTAATAGTCCAACCGATAGGATCAACAGATCTTGCATATAGATGCCAAAACTGAATAGGCAGATCGCGAGTAAAATGCCAATTAAAACAATAGTCTTACTTAGGATGTTCATCTTATCCCCCTTTAGGATGTTGTTTTTGTGACCTGATCATGCTGTGGGCATGTATCAATTTTGGGGGGAGTATAGTCGACGAATTATCCTTTTAAGTGACTATTAAGACATTAAATAATGAACAATTTCTCTTAAAATATGAAAAATATCATGAAATTAAACATATTATTCTTCTGAGTTTTCTGCTTGTGGTGCATCTTGCGTTGGGAGGCGATATTCATCATTGGCCCATGCACCTAAGTCGATCAGTTTGCAGCGTTCAGAACAAAATGGACGAAAGGCGTTGTCTTCCCATTGACTCATTTCTCCACAACGGGGACAAGGGAAAGTGTGTGGCATGATCGACTCCAGATAAAATTTTCGGATTGAAATAGGCAAAAACGTTGGCAGTTGTTAGACTGATGCGGTTTTTTCTTAGTTTGATCTGATTATGCCGATTCGTCAATTTCAAGCCCAGCGTATGCATGCGCCTCGTGATTTTCAAATGATCAGTCCTGATCCACTGTGTGTGGAAATTGGGGCGGGCAAGGGTAAACATGCTTTATTGTTTACGGCCAATCATCCTGAGAAAAAGCTGATTGCGGTTGAGCGTACCCGTGAAAAGTTTGTGGCGATGCAGAAACAACATGGCTTAGAA
This sequence comes from Acinetobacter sp. 8I-beige, assembly GCF_902505955.1. Taxonomy (NCBI): domain Bacteria; kingdom Pseudomonadati; phylum Pseudomonadota; class Gammaproteobacteria; order Moraxellales; family Moraxellaceae; genus Acinetobacter; species Acinetobacter sp. 8I-beige. The sequence goes on from NZ_LR732790.1 coordinate 360,341, forward strand.
GGTCAGCAGAATTTACAGCTGGTACATGCCGATGCTTTACCGTGGGTGGTACATGCCTTGCAACCGCAGCAGGTTGAACAGTTCTTTATTCTTTATCCCAACCCTGAACCGCATAATCCTGCGCAGCGCTGGTTGAATATGCCATTTTTTGAGTTTCTGATTTCACGTTTACAAGTGGGCGGACAAATTACTTTAGCCAGCAATATTTCAGAATATATCGAAGAAGCACAGCAACAGTTGATTGAGGTGTGGAAGTTACCATTTGTAAAAGAGCGTATTGCGGATAGCTCAGCGCGCACGCATTTTGAAATTAAATATTTAGAACGTGGTGAGCTCTGCCAACAGCTGATCATCACCAAACCTGAAGGTTATCGCACGCGCTTTGACGCGTTTCAGGCTTTGCAAGGTCAGACCCCACAGGTGCAATCTTCGGATCAAGCTGAATAAATCATGGCAAAGCGTATTGCAATTATTGGGGCGGGCCCAGCCGGTTTGATGGCAGCAGAAGTATTGAGCCAATATGATGTTCAGGTCGATGTGTTTGAGCAAAAACCATCTGCTGCACGTAAGTTCCTGATGGCGGGTAAAACAGGACTAAATATCTCTCATGCCGAACCTGTTGAGCATTTTATAGGTCGCTATGATCAAGCCGAATGGTTGGCACCTTGGATTCGTAAGTGGGATGCAAGCTGGATTCAAGCATGGATGAAAGGTTTAGGCATTGAGTCCTATGTCGGAACGTCTGGGCGTATTTTCCCGATTGAAATGAAAGCCGCGCCTTTATTACGTGCATGGTTGAAACGCTTGGTTGAGTCAGGCGTCAAGTTTTACTATCGTCATCAATGCCTCAGCCTCAAAGAGCATACGCTTGAAATTAAATCTTTGATTAGTGATCAAGTGCACAGCCAGAGCTATGATGCGATCGTCTTGGCTTGCGGAGCGGTGTCATGGTCTCAGCTCGGTAGTGATGGCGCTTGGCAAAACTGGTTGGAGGTCGATGAAATTGAGCCTTTTCAAGCCAGCAATGCTGGAGTAGAACATGAATGGTCTACTTACATGCAACCCGTCTTTGGGCAGCCACTGAAACGTATCGCAGCATGGGTGGGCGATGCGGAAAAAAGTATGGGCGATATCGTCATCACCCATTATGGCCTAGAAAGTGGTTTGGTCTATAAGCAAGGTCGAGCGCTGCGTGCACAGCAAAAGCAACAACAGTCTTTAATTTTGAAGCTCGATTTACTGCCTGATGTCACGCTTCAAGAATTGGCTGTGCGTCTGAAACCGACAAAAAAACAGTCTTTAAGTAATGTTTGGCGTAAAGCTGGTTTAGATGCAGCTAAGGCAAGTTTAGTGCGAGAGTTGGTTGCAAAAGAACACTGGAATCACCCTGAAAAATTGGCGCAGCAGGTGAAGCAATTACAGATTCCTTTAACTGGTTTTCGTCCGATTGAAGAAGCCATTAGTTGTGCTGGCGGTGTGCGCCGTAAAGGCCTGAACCCGCAGCTACAATTAAAATCCAATCCCGCTGTTTTTTTATGTGGGGAAATGTTGGACTGGGATGCACCCACAGGGGGCTACTTACTCACTGCATGTTTTGCAACAGGACGTGCCGCAGGTGAGGGTGTGATGCAGTATTTGAATGTGGCAAAAAATTCGCCATAAGCGATGCAACTGAAAATCAGCTGTGCTAATTTGAATAAAAAATTCAAGGAGCATCATGATGTCGGATCTTCAGCAGTATGTGGGCAGCTGCCTGTGCGGTGCAGTGACTTATCAAATTGATGGGCCGATTGGCGATATTATTCAATGCCATTGTCAAAAATGTCGTAAGGCCAATGGAACGGCATATGCAACAAATGCACCGATTGCTAAGGCGGATTTTAAACTGACCTCTGGTCAAGACGTTGTGAAAAAATATGCATCGAGTGCAGGCACAGAGCGTTGTTTCTGTGGCAACTGTGGTTCACCTCTTGTCAGTATTAAAGCTGAAACACCTGAGTTTTACCGTTTGCGGATCGGCACTTTAGATACCCCGTTACAGCAAAAGCCGACGCAGCATATTTTTGTGGCATCTCAAGCCGAGTGGGACAACATTTGTGATGCATTACCACAATATGCTGAACGCCCATAGTTAGAACACATACAAAGAAAAGGGATCATCTGATCCCTTTTCTTTGTCCGTGATTGAGTTAGTAGCCTGTCGACATCGTATCTTGAGCCTTAGGATACTGCGACTGCCAGTGTTCAAGCTGCTCTTGGGCATGAATGAGCTCACCGAGGCCTTTCACGTTATCATGTGGTGCTGCGGCTTTATCTTGGATGATTTTGGCTTGGTTATCCCAATATTGGTACATCAGAGTTTGAATGTAGCGTCCTTGTTCTGTTTTTAAATCCAGCTCTTTCAGCATATTCAGTGCAGACTGAATATTGTCTTGTTTACGTGTTTTTGCAAATTCATCCGAGAGCGTGCCTGCCTCACGCATTTTCATGAGTTCATCTTCCATTTCATCACTCATGCTACTAAAGCGCTGGTCATAGTCGACCAAGAGCGCAATATCGTGTGGATCATTGGCTGTTTTTGCAAAACTTTTGACAGGTTCAGAGCTGAGTTCTTGCAGAATTTTATCATCGCTCGAAAGCGTGTCTTGCTCAGCAGATTCATTGGCTTTGTTACAGCCTGTCAGGATTAAGCTGCTACCTAAAAGAAGCGGCAGTAGAACCTGTTTCAATGAAAGAGTATGTGGGTTCATATCGGTGTCCTATTATTCTGCTATTTTTTGAAAGTGATAGGCATAGGTGATGTAAGGAAAACTGATTTCATCTTGTGGCTGTTTGCCCGTGTACTGCAACACAATTTGTTCAAACTGATGTTTTAAATCCTGTTGTTGTTCGAGTGGCATTGCGGAAATAAAGCTGGTTGAAAGTAGGCGTTTTGAGACGACTTGTTCTACTGTACCTGTTTGTTGCTGTGCAAACTGATGCAGGCTTTTGAACTGAAATAAGTGTTGATGTTCAAAGACTTTTTGCCATAGTCCACTATGATAACGCGGGGTCTCTCCTTCTAAGGGAGCGAGTCGTTCTGCCAGAGCATTGACCCAGTCGACTTGAGTATCGCGTTGGTTCCAGACCAAGCCCAAATGCCCTTGCGGTTTTAGGACACGATGGATTTCTTTTAAACTATCCATGTTGGCAAACCAGTGGAAGGCCTGCGCAGATAAAACCGCATCGATACTTTGCGATGGCAGGGGCATATGGTCACTAAAGGCTTGTAATGTTTCGACCTGCGGGTAAGCCAGTTTAAGCTGAGCCAACATTTCGGTGATAGGTTCGATGGCAGTGAGCTGTCCACTATGCGGAATCAGATAAGGCAGAAACTTACCTGTACCCGAGGCAAGATCGATCACACGTGAATTTGCGTTTAAATGCAGTTGCTCGGTGAGCCAGGCATGGATCTCTTGTGGATAACTTGGACGCACTTGTTGATAAAGTTCAGCAGCTGCGCTAAACCCGTGTTGTGCTGCAGGATGGAGTGATTGTGTCATATTTTGCGCTTTTTTATCTGCTCTGCATCTATAAAATAACACATTTGGTTCGATGAAATCGCTTATGCTGTATGGAACGAACATGACCTCACTTTATAGGAATGAAATCTCTCAGCATGGACATGGCGAAACAAATTATTTTTGAAGACGAACAGATTCGTGTCATTTTTTTACAGGGTTCATCGGACGAACTTATTTTCTCTTTTGGCGATCTGATTACTCGTGCCAAGGGAACGTCGATCAATGCAGAAAAGTCGCTAGCCAAGTTTGGCTTTAATGTGGTTGGCATTATGCCAAAACAAAAGTCATGGTTTCCAGAGTCTTCGATGTTAGCGATGTTGGAAGCAATTCGCGCGTGGATTGCACCCTTTCAAACCCGCATTGCCTATGCAGGGTCAATGGGTGGTTATGCTGCGATTAAATACTCTAAACTGCTTGGTTTTAAGCGCGTGGTGGCCTTGGTGCCGCAGTATTCGATTGACCCTGAACAGGTGACGGATAACCGCTATAACATGTTCTATCAGCCTGAGCTGAACCATGACATGCAGGTACAGCCGAAGGATGTCTCGGCAGAGTGTGAATACATTGTTATTTATGACCCTTACTGCCCTGAAGACCGTGCGCATTATGAAAAATTACAAACGGTCGTGCCGAATCTGAATACCCTGAACTTACCTTTTACAGGGCATGATGCGATTGCGGTTTTAGCCAGTTCTGATTTGCTACATGACTTTCTACGTCATGAGTTTGATGCGCCGTATTTTTATAAAAAAATTCGTGAAGTGAAAAAGAACAGCAAGTTTTACTACCGTAAAGTGATCGAAAACTTGTTGCCGCGTCATCGCTTTTCTTTGGGACGAATTCTGAAAAATAATGAGCTTGAGTTAGATGGTCAATTTTTTGATGCCAAGCTAAAACAAAGCATTATTCGCGAGTTACTCAGCAATCGACAAGTGAGCCAGACCGATCTGTTAAAACTGGGCATTCAGGTCAATTTACCGCAAGAAAATAGCTGTCAGTTAATGGATAGTTTTGGACATGGTTTAGTGTTCAACATGATCAGTCAAAAGATTGAAAGCTATGCACCAGATGCCATTGCGCTGAATCATAAGTTTCTGCTGCCGATTTTTGCCAAGGGTAATGGACTAGTACACATTTACTATAATGACATGCGCTATACCGTGGTGATGAATGACCGTCAGATTATGAAATTGGTGCATGAACAAGCCGAATTGAGCGCTGGAATGCATCCATTGTTAATGAAAAAATATAGTGATTATTATCTGATTAGTTATAAGCAGTTTAACTTTAGCTGTGATGAATATGGTGGCTTTGATTTGGTCGAGGATATTCCAGAAACAGCGCAGTTTTTGGTGTCAAGCGATGCTGAATCAGATGTGTTTTTATGATGTGTTCATGTGATTTATTCATATAGGGCTTTGGTCTAAGGCCAAGCGCTTGTTTTCCGTCCTATTTGGTTTAATATGAAAGTATTGTTTATCTTTTAAACAATACGGATAAAGATCAAATAGGGTGGAAGCAATGCAAAGACATTGGTCGGCTGTATTTATAACATTACTGTTTATTTCAACATCACAAAGCGTACTGGCACAAAGTTTAGACCCAGCCTATCTGACATTCGGTGGTGGTCTGATTCTCTTACTGATCCTGACGTTTTATGTGATTAAACAGATCAGTATTTCTATTCGTATTCATCGTAATAAGCCCGTTAAATAGCGGGCTTTTTTCTGTGTGTGGTGGCTATTTTTAGGTGGTTAAGACAGTGTTTACGTTGAAAAATGGGGCTGAGTTGGTTTAAATAAGCGCTCTATCCTTATGCAGAACAACTGGACGTGAGCAATGAAAGCCGTATTTTTAGATTGTGCATCCTTAGATAAAAATGATTTGGACTTTCAAGCACTGCATGCTGTTTTTGATGAACTGATCCTTTACCCAAGTACCGATGCTGAGACGCTTGTTGCGCGCGTGCAAGACGCAGATGTGATTATTAGCAACAAAGTGATGCTGGATGCCGATACCCTAAAACAATGCCCTCAGTTAAAGTTGATTTTAATCTCTGCGACAGGGACCAATAATATCGATTTGCAGCAAGCCAAAGTACAAGGTGTTGTGGTGTGTAATTGTCAGGGTTATGGCACGGCAGCAGTGGCACAGCACACTTTAATGTTGATGCTTAACCTTGCAACCTCATGCTTGCAATACGACCGCGCGGTGCAGCAGGGCGAATGGAATAAAGCCTCGCAGTTTTGTCTACTGGGCTACCCAATTATTGAACTTTCGGGTAAGACCTTGGGCATTTTAGGGTATGGGGAATTGGGGCAGGCAGTGGCTAAACTCGCTGAAGCATTTGGCATGCGAGTTTTAGTAGGTAATTTGCCGAACCGTCCACACGCTGACTCAACACGAGTGGGCTTTGATGACTTGCTGGCGCAATCAGATTTTATCAGTCTGCATTGCCCATTAACCGATGACACGCGTGACCTGATTGATGCTCAAGCTTTCGCAAAAATGAAAAAAAGTGCCTTTTTAATTAATTGTGCACGGGGGGGAATTGTCAATGAAGCAGCTTTGGCAGATGCGTTAAAACAGGGTCAGATTGCGGGCGCAGCAACCGATGTATTGACCGTTGAGCCACCCAAAGAGGGTAATGTTTTATTGGAGGCTCGTCTGCCGAATTTAATCATCACACCACACAACGCGTGGGGCAGTGTCGACGCACGTCAGCGCATGGTGCAGCAGTTGGTGGAAAATGCTCAAGCTTTTCAAGCAGGGCAGCCAATCCGTCGGGTGAATTAAAGCAAATAATGACAACTAAAAAGCCCATCAATTGATGGGCTTTTTTGATATTAAAGCTTAGTCACTTTAATTTCTTCTTCTACTTGAGCAGGTGTAAAGGAAGACGGTGCTTGGGTAATCGTGGGTTCATTCATTGTTTGGGGTGCGGCAGGCTGTGGAGATGAGACTGAAGGCGCTTGAACCGCAGGAGCATCTACGGGTGCTGATGACGGTTGACTCAAGCTGCCTTGGTAAATGGGGGCAGGTTGATCGGTTTGACCAGTAATCACTTGCTTGGTTTCATGCAGCTTTTTATTCACATTTTGGGTGACTTGCTGTCCTGTTTCTTTGGCTTGTTCTGCGGTGTTGTTGGTGATGGTTTTTGCACTGTCCAAGGCTTGGTGTGCAGAAGGGCGAATTTTTTGGATGCCTTTTTCTGTTGCAGTCCCGACTTTTTCCGCCGTGTTAATCACACCTTCTTGCGTTTTATAAGCCCAGACATGAAAGATGTTGGGGTTTTTACCATAAGGTGTAATTGGTTTTTGCGCTTGCTGAGTGGTGGTTTCTGTTTGTGCCCATACACCTGCTGTTGTCATTAAAAGAGCGCAGAAGAGTGTCGTTTTCATCATGTTCATAGAGCAGTGTACCTCTTGGGCTATCGTGCATAAATCAGCGTTTTAGCATAAAGCCTCTTTGTGTGAATTTCATGTGCTTGGTTGTAAACAAGCGTAGTGTGCAAACGTATATAGCTAAAAAAAGAGCCCAGCATGTGGACTCTTTCAACTCTGGAGGAGTTTAACTTCTACTTCACGCCAACAGCAGCATCCGCAGATGAACCGACTTTAGCTTTAGCAACAGGTGTATCTAGTTCCACTTGAGCCTGCCCATTTACGTCAGCACGTTTGGGTTGACCACTGACAGCCTGCTTAGTTTCCTGCCATTTTTGTTTGGTCGCTTGTTGGCCTTGTTTTGCTTTATCCGCTATATAGTGACCACTTTTTTTGGTGTTATGCTCAACAGACTGTTTAACGTCACCTGCCTTATCTTTTACGACAGCAGATTTTTCAGCTGAAAATTCTTTGGTGTCTTGCCATTTTTCTTTGCTGAATGCTTTGGTTTTGTCGACACCATGCTCAACCGCTTCACCTGTCGCATGCGCGGCATGTTTGACATCATGTTTTAAGTTTTGCAATACGCTTGGCTGCGAGGTTTGAACTTGAACATTGGCCGATGTATTGGCTGTGGTATTTGCAAATAGGGAAGTGGAGGCTAAAAGTGCAGTGGTTAAAGCCGAAGCGGTGAGTGTTTTTGTTAAAACTTTCATCTTTGATTTTCTACCTCTTATGACAGAACCCGATGAGGAGTTCAGAACAGCAGTCATCATAGACAGAAATGAGCTCAAAAATAGCGTTTGATATGAAAGTCGCACAATGCGGCAACAGCGCATAAACAATGGACTGAAAATTGTGTCATTCAGTTAATTCATTAAAATTATGTAAGTTTATGCGTGGTCGTTGTTTTAAATGTAAAGAGTATGGCGACTGGTATTGAAGTAAAGGACACGAAGCGAAAGGCATTTGAGAGAAAGTCATCACTGATGTTGCACCAGTGATGACGATTTGCTTAGTTACATTGCGCTAAGGCTTCTTTTGCAAAGTGATTACGTAGTGCGAGGAAGTTTTTCTGTACTTCTGCATCGTGTAATTCAAATTTGGTTGCAGTGCTTGTGCCATCGAGTGCAAAGGTTGCTGAGCCACCTGTGATGAGGGTGTAGTCACGGAACGCCCACTGTTCTACGACTTTACCTGCTTTGAGGTTGCCAGTAAATTCGATGACGCATTTGTCTTCAAATTTGGTCAGTTTTGCTTTGTTATTGGTTGTGTCTGGATAAACTTCAATATCTTGGACTTCTTGTAATACACCCGCTGTCAACTGTGGAATCGTTGGTTGAGATGTACATGCTGTAATAGAAAGGGCAGCAAAAGTAGCGAAAAGCACAGTTTTTAATTTCATAAGGTTCTTTCTTGTTGCGTGTTGTTGGTTCGAGTATAGGGAATTGTGAAAAGGAAGACCATAGTATTCACGCTTTTCGAGTTTTGGGCTTAGCTTTCTATGCTCTAATATTGATGTTAAAGCTATTTCTAAAAGCAGATTGGAAGTTTGATTTTAGATAATATTAATGAAATCATAGCTTTCTATAACTTTATCAAATGTTGGGTGAGTACTAATATTTTTAATTACTTTTAATGTTACAAACTGGTTGATACGTAACTTTTCTATTTCAGATAAAACTGTTTTTTCTAATCTTATGCGATAGATTTTTTTATCCTCATTCACAAGAGTAATTTTTCCTGATCTATCAAGATTTTGTATTATCCCAGAAATCTCGCATTCAAGTGGTTCTTGAATTACCAACTCATTTAAAAATTTTAAAGCTTTATCAATTTTTTTAGTGTTGCCCATCCAATAATGTTTTTGATTGTGATGTGAATCCCAGTTAATTTCAAAGTCTAAATTATTGCTTTTCAAAGCAGAGAGCATAGATTTAATGCTAGCAATACCTTTGTTTCCCATAATGGAGAAGATTTCTTGATTTGTCTCAGGATTATCTAAGGATTGAAAAAATGAAAACCAATAGGAAAGGGTATTTTGAGACAAACTCCATCCAAACAAGTCTGGCTGAATTTCTAAACTGATGATGAATTTTGTTGAACCTGAAACAATATTTGCTAAACGAAGATCTAAGTCAGATTGGTTAACAAAGTCAGCATGTTTCTTAGGAGTTCTTACTTTTGTAGAAAGTGTAATTAGGCTCTCAGCTAAACCCTTTGATAAAGTTGCATGTAGCATCAATGGAAGTGAGCCATTGCAAGCTTTGTCACCTATGAAGCGGACTTCTAAAATCTCTTTTTCTCTACGGAGTTGTAGATAGTGGAGCTGCTTTCTGAGGTTGTTTAGATGTTCCTTAAAGGAATTAAACGAAGCTATTTTGAAGCGATCATTTTTATCTAAGGTCTGATTATTCTTACTCAAAACCTCTTCAGCTAAATGTATTTGTTCTTCAAGAGTAGAGATGTTCATGAGAGTTTACTCGAAGTTGAATGAAACCTTTAGCTTCAGATAGTTGATTGTAACTGAAAAGACTACGCCAATAGTGAAAGCGATCTATTTCGCTCATAGTGTTAAAAAACAAGTCACACCCATATCGGGCGCGAATTGTATTACGATTTTCTAGAAATGAAAGTAACTCATTATATTTCTCGGATAAAAGTTTATTCAGGTCTTCTTCATTGAGAAATAAAACTATATCAATATCACTAGGATGCGGTTTCTTTGAACAAAATGATCTGTCTAACCAGATTATCATCTCAACTTGATAAGCCTCTAATTCCTGAATTAAGGCTCTTAGGCGATTGCATAAATTAGCCCGTGTTCTTTTATCTTGAAATGGATTGAGAACTGTTTTTTCCAAATTTTCCAAAGATATCTTGTGAATACCCGGATCTAGTAAACATGGATAAATTACCTTACCTTCAGATAATCGTTGGGGGTCTTTCTCTATGTTTTCTGTAAAATTATTGTCTATCATATGGATGTTTTTTTGTTATCATTTTGATTTTATATCATAAATATTAAATTCTAAGAATAAAAAAACCCGCTCTAAAGCGGGTTTTTAGCATCAATGAAAGCTTAGTGCTGTAACACCGAAATATCCGCAACACTTGTAAACAAGTCACGTAACTGAGCCAGTAAACGTAAACGGTTTGCTTTCAGTTCCGCATCATCAGCCATCACCATGACACCATCAAAGAAGGCATCAATTGGCGCACGCAGCGCAGCTAACTTAGAAAGGGCAGCGGTATAGTCTTTTGCAGCCAAAAGCGGTTGAACCACAGGCAGGATATTTTGAATCTCTGCATAAAGTGCTTTTTCAGCATCTTCAAGCAATTTAGATTCAACAATCTCACCCGTAGGCGCAGCTTCTTTCGCCAAAATGTTCGCAACACGTTTATTCGCAGCAGCCAAAGCAGCAGCTTCAGGCAGGCTACGGAAATGATTCACCGCAGTCACACGCTTATCAAAATCAAGTGGTGATTTTGGAGAAAGTGCTTGAACCGCTTGAATCACATCAACAGCAACGCCTTGGTCTTCGTATTTCGCACGATAACGACCTTCAAGGAATGCAACAGCATCCGCCAAAGTCTTGTCGTGGTCTTTCAATACATCGCCATAAGCAGCCAAAGCAAGCTTGATCAGTTCTTCAATTGAAACATCAAGATTGTTTTCAGTGACTAAACGCAAAATACCAATCGCAGAACGACGTAAAGCAAACGGGTCTTTCGAACCTGTAGGCGCTTGACCAATACCGAAAATACCTGTGAGTGTATCTAAACGATCCGCAAGGGCAATCGTTGTACCTGTCTTGGTTTTTGGTAACACATCACCAGCAAACTTAGGTAAATATTGCTCACCTAAAGCTTCCGCAACTTCATTATTCTCACCTTCAATACGTGCATAGTAAGTGCCCGCAATCCCTTGAAGTTCTGGGAATTCGCCAACCAATTCAGAAGTTAAATCACACTTTGCAAGAAGTGCTGCTTTTTCAGCATCGGCAGGATTCGCACCTGTGATTGCAGATAAAGCTACAGCCAATTTAGCAATACGTTCAGATTTATTCCAAAGCGTACCTAACTGTGCTTGGAAAATCATATTGGCTAATTTTTCTTTACGAGATGCAAGCGGCTGCTTTTGGTCTTGCAAGAAGAAGAATTCAGCATCAGACAAACGAGGGCGTACAACTTTCTCATTTCCTTCAATGATTTGAGTTGGATCTTTAGACTCAATATTTGAAACAGTAATGAAGTAAGGTTGAAGTTTATTGTCAGCATTCACCAAACAGAAATACTTTTGGTTGTCTTGCATGGTGGTGATCAAAGCTTCTTGAGGCACAGCAAGGAAGCGTTCTTCAAAGCTCGCACGAAGTGCAACTGGCCATTCAACCAATGCGGTGACTTCATCACGTAAATCAGCAGGAACGATGGCAATTGCATTGACTTCATCAGCCAGAGCTTTCACTTGTTGATCAATGATGGCTTGGCGTTCTTCAAAATTCGCTACAACTTTTGCAGCACGAAGCGCATCTAAATAATCATCTGCATTGGCTAAAGTAATCGCTTCAGGTGCATGGAAACGATGACCATAAGTCACATTACCTGCTTTATGGTCCTGAATTGTTGCATCAATTACATCATTGTCTTTTAACAATACAACCCATTTTACAGGACGAACGAATTCAGTACGGCTTGCCGCAGAACGCATACGTTTTGCAATTGGAAGGTTGTCCAAAGCAGTTTGTAAAATTTGTGGTAGTAAAGCATCAAGACTTTGACCTTTCACATCTTTTAAATAACAAACTTTTTCAACTTTACCCGCTTGGAACGTTGATACTTGATCTGCAGTAATGCCTTGACCACGCATAAAGCCTTCAAGTGCTTTCGTTGGCTTACCTTCAGCATCATAAGCTGCTTGTACAGCAGGGCCGTCAAAACGTTTTTGCGTATCTGCTTGAGCACCATCTACATTGATGATTTTCAATGCCAAACGACGAGGCGCTGCATAGGCTTCGATAGAATCAAAAGCTAAGCCTGCATCTTTTAAGCCTTTTTCTGTTTCAGCTTGCAATGCGTCACGTAAAGTTTTTAAGCTTTTTGGAGGAAGTTCTTCACAGCCAAGTTCAAATAAAACTGTATGTTTAGACATTATTTGTTCTCCGCTGATTTTTCTGCTTGAGCCGCTTCGGCTTCAACCTGAGCTTTCAATTGAGCTAAAACTTCATCACGTAAATGTGGTTCTGCCATTGGGAAACCAAGTTTGGCACGTGCAGCTACATAGCTTTGCGCAATTGAACGTGCCAAAGTACGCACACGTAAAATATAGCGTTGACGCTCAGTCACAGAAATCGCACCACGTGCATCAAGCAAGTTAAAGCTGTGTGATGCTTTAATCACTTGTTCGTAGGCAGGAAGCGGAAGTTCAGCTTCCATTAAGCGCGTAGCTTCTGCTTCATAGAAATCGAATAATTCAAACAATTTTTCAACGTTGGCATATTCAAAGTTATATGTCGATTGTTCCACTTCGTTTTGATGGAATACATCGCCATAAGTCACAGTACCAAACTGACCTTTGGTCCAAACAAGATCGTAAACCGAGTCTACACCTTGTAGGTACATGGCTAAACGCTCAAGACCGTAAGTGATTTCACCTGTCACAGGGTAGCATTCGACACCACCGACTTGTTGGAAGTATGTAAACTGAGTCACTTCCATACCGTTGAGCCAAACTTCCCAACCTAAGCCCCATGCACCGAGTGTTGGAGATTCCCAGTTGTCTTCTACGAAACGAATATCGTGAGTGAGGGTATCAATACCAATGGCTTCTAATGAGTCTAGATAAAGCTGTTGGATATTGTCTGGGTTTGGTTTCAGTACTACTTGGAATTGGTAATAGTGTTGCAAACGGTTTGGGTTTTCGCCATAACGACCGTCTTTAGGACGACGTGAGGGTTGAACGTATGCTGCGTTCCAAGTTTCAGGCCCAAGTGCGCGTAAGAATGTTGCAGTGTGGAATGTTCCTGCACCCATTTCCATATCGTAAGGTTGTAAAATGACGCAACCTTGTTCAGCCCAGTAGTTTTGTAAGGCAAGAATTAAGCCTTGGAATGTATCAATATGCGATATGGCGCGACTCATGCAGCATCCATTATAAATATAAGAAAAAATTGGTTCTAAGTATAAGGATTTTGCAGAGGAGTGGCAAAGGCTCTATTTATTTTTCAGCACTTAATTTTATATTTGCTAAAATGGCTTAGTACGACCTGCACACAGTAAGTCGTGATGAATTTCGCATAAATATTCATCATGCCAACCATAATGAATATCTTTGCATATTTGGTGGGAAATATTTTTTGAGTATGCCAATGTTTCTAAATGAGTATGAAGATCATGGGCTAACATAACAAAATGGGTCTCGGGATAAGGCCATTTGGCATGATTGTCAAAGTGGGAAACTGAATTTCCAAGTGACAATTCAAGTGTTAATAATTCATTTAAGCAGTCGCAGATTTCAAGTTTTTCAGTCATTTTTTATTCTTTTCATAAATTATCCAATAATAAGGTGATGATGCATGGTGCAGTAAGCATCTGTATGCCAATTAGAATGCATATCTCGATTAACCTGAGCTTGAACATTTGGGTGTTGGGGAAAATTAAGATTTTTTAAATGCAGAGATTGTTTTAGATAAATCAAATGGCTCTCTTCTTTAGGCCATTTTGCATGAGTATCGTAACCAGAGATTTTGTTGCCTTGTTTCACTTCAAATTGAATCAGGGCAATTAGGCATTCACATAAACCTAAAGTTTCAAGGTGATCTTCATATTTGAATTTTCCCAAGACGTGTACCTTTCTTCTTATAAAAATGAAACTCTTGCGCTAAATATAGACTTTGCTGATAACAATTGAAATAACAAAATTGATATCTCTAAGATGTAAAATAGATGCATCTTATTGCTGAGACCGCGTATAATTTTGCACTGGTTAAGTGCGCAAAAGTAGAAGGGCGGCTGTGTTTCATATGCAACTTGAATGGTTAAATACCTTAAAACCGAATTTTAAAGTGTTACCGCTAAAGGAAAGAATGCTCTGTGGTTTAGGTGCATTGTTGGGATTAGCACTGTCTTCACTCATAAGTTGGTGGCTTTTGGGTGGGATCAATGCATGGTATATCGCCCCGATGGGTGCGTCCTCGGTGTTGCTTTTTGCCGTACCAGCCAGTCCTTTGGCTCAGCCATGGAATATTGTGATTGGGAATACGATTGCAGCTGTAATTGGGGTGACCTGCGCACTCTATATTTCCAACTTAACAGAAGCATTTAGTGTTGCTGTGGCTTTGTCGATTATTTTGATGATGACGACAGATTCTTTGCATCCACCGAGTGGTGCTGTGGCAATTACAGCGGTGCTGGGAGGCGAGACGGTACACGAGCTAGGGTATCAGTTTGTGTTTTATCCTGTTCTACTCAACTCAATCCTACTTCTCGTGATTGCGATCGTGTTCAACCGCTTGCTCGGGAAACAATACCCAACTGTGGCGCAAGTCAATACGCGTAGCACCGACCCGACCCCCACCCAGAAGGTCACAATTCAACCTGAAGATATTCATCAAGTTTTAGCCCAAGAAACACAGTTACTCGACATCAGTGAATATGATTTACAAAAACTGATTTTAAAAGCTCAAGCGCAGGCCGATACGCGTTTTCATATAGACTTACGCTGTCGGGACATTATGAGTAAAGATGTGCTGTGTTTATATGAGGATGAAGACATTCAAGTCGCTGTGGAAAAATTTAAACAGGTCAATCTAATGAGTTTACCTGTGTTAAATCGAGCTGAACAAGTATGCGGCACCTTAGCTTTATATGAAGTGGTCGAGTGGTTCCAAAAGGCAACGGATTTGCGTACCTCTTGGCAAGATCAAGTCAAGCACATTATGAAACGTCAGGTGGTCACGGTACAGCCGGATCAAGAACTACAAGATTTGATCCCGTACTTTGTTGAACGTTCTTTTAACTATATTCCTGTGGTTGAAAATAAAGCTTTGGTCGGCATCATTAGCCGTGCTGATATGATTGCAGCGTTGTATCGTCTGTTACAACATCGCTAAGTCATGTGAGTGTCGTAGGCAAAAAAAAGCTACGACACTTTGGGGGAAGTGGTCGTAGCATAAAAAGAAACTTTTTTGAGACGAAAGATGTGTGCCTATGGGTTGCGATGATCTGGATTAACAGTACGCATCGTATTGCTATAACCAGATTGAGTCTGTGGAGAATGCTCGATTTGGTCTTTTTGTTTCGGCATCACCAACCAAAGAATCAGGTAAACCAAAATTCCAGGGAATGCTGCACTTAACAGTGAAATGGTGATGAAAACAATACGAAGTAAATTTGCGTTCCAACCAAAACGTTCAGCAATACCACCCATCACACCAGCAATCATGTTTGAGCGGTTTGAGCGATATAAACCAACATTGGCCA
Organism: Acinetobacter sp. 8I-beige; assembly: GCF_902505955.1. NCBI lineage: Bacteria > Pseudomonadati > Pseudomonadota > Gammaproteobacteria > Moraxellales > Moraxellaceae > Acinetobacter > Acinetobacter sp. 8I-beige. Next base: position 375,768 of record NZ_LR732790.1, read on the forward strand.
TCTAGGTCTCCTTAAAAATTAAAATCTGAGTGGCTTTATGCACTCATAGTTTAAAAATGGAGATGGAATTACATTTTTAAAGGTGACGAAGTCGATTAAAAAGTAAAGTTATGTAAAGAGATAAAAGCTGGGGTTTTGATGAGGATTAAAATGTGCTCTATTTGACGTTGAGCCAGCTGCTTAAAGTCAGCAAGTCATTTGAATCCGAGAAAAAACCAGAGGTCAGGATGGAATATTCGTGATGGTTATGGAGATTAATCACGTGCAGGAAGTGAGTGTGGAATGAAGTTGAAACGAAAGCATCAGGGTTTGATTGGCGCATTACTGCAAGGAGCGGTGGCGCTAATCGGTGTATCGTTAGCTGGCTGTGATGGTGGGCTGTCGGAGGCGTCACAACAACATGAAAATAGCACGGTAGAGGACGCGGCTGTTACGGCTGAGTCGGGGAAGAAGCTGACTGAGGTGGCAGGACGGGCAACCATGCAAGATGATTCGGAGTATGCACCTCGCACGCTTGATATTAGTGAACAGCAGTTTATTGGGCGTTATCGCACACAAATTCAATGTGATGGTTATTTTTTCCCTTGTGAAACAGGGAAGGCTGATTTTATTCTCAATTTTTTACCTGATGGTACGGTGCATCGTAGCATTGTGCGTTTGGGTAAGGTCTTTTCAGAAAAACAACGCCCTGGCTTTTCAAACTTAAGTTATCGCCGTGATACGTGGACTATGAATAAAGAGCGAACAGAGCTGATCGTGCATCGTAAAGAGGGGATTAATTTTTATTATCGCGTGGTGGATTCGCAAACGCTGCAAATGGATTTGGATAAAAGTAATAATCTAGATGCCACTAACCAAAAATTGTATGCACGAGGTTTTCCGAAATTAGAGCGTGCGTATACATTAAAGCGTGAGCCTAATTCATAGTTAAAATGGCACTGGGCAAAGCAACAGAATAAGACTGAAGAATAAAAATAGTGAAGAAATGAACAGCGAGCGAATTTTATGACTTAAATAGCATGTCGCTAAATAAATGTCATATCAATCCAATTAAAGAGGATTTAAATAAATGGTGGGTCGTCCGCGATTCGAACGCGGGACCAACGGATTAAAAGTCCGCTGCTCTACCAGCTGAGCTAACGACCCTGAGCAAGGTGTGCGAAAGAGTATTCGCTGAAAGTTTAAAAAAGAAATTTTTAAAGCATTCGAACCTGAGCAGGTTTGTAAAATTAGATTTTACAAGAAAGATGGTGGGTCGTCCGCGATTCGAACGCGGGACCAACGGATTAAAAGTCCGCTGCTCTACCAGCTGAGCTAACGACCCATCAAGGGTATCAAAGGAATGGTGGGTCGTCCGCGATTCGAACGCGGGACCAACGGATTAAAAGTCCGCTGCTCTACCAGCTGAGCTAACGACCCATATCATTTGATGGAGCGTATTGTAGCAAGATATGCATCGAGCGCAAGTAAAAAATCGCAAACTTGTTGATGTTTGATTATAAATACAACAAATTTGCGATTAGGTAGCTAAAAAACAAGCAATTCGAGTTTAGAAGCGATATTGATAGGCTTGAATGTTATCAAAGACTTGTTGCGTTAAATCTGCATATGCACTGCTGTTGGGTAACAGGACCAGCAAACGTTCATCCGTTTTTTTCGGGTCAAAGGCTTGTGCTTTGAGCTTGTTCTTTTGGTATTTAAATGTTCCTGTAGTTTCAACTTGCTTTTGTACGCGTAAGAAAACGGGTACAGCATAGGCAGGGAGGCATTTTTTAAAGCTCACGAGCATTTGAGCTAAATCCTGCTCATTCAGTTCAGCGCCATCTGCCAGTGTAATCGCAGCCATTCCCGCACGACCATTGGTGTTCGGAATTTCAACACCATATACTACAGCTTCGGTGATTTTGTCATATTCACTAACCATGTTTTCAACTTCAGTCGTGGACACATTTTCGCCTTTCCAGCGGAAGGTATCGCCTAAGCGGTCGACGAATTGGGCATGACGGAAACCAATGTCGCGGACTAAGTCCCCTGTGTTGAAATAAGCATCGCCGGACTTGAAGACATCTTTAAGAATCACTGATTTATTTTTTTCAGGGTCGGTATAGCCATCAAAAGGGGAGCGGCGGGTAATTTTACCAATCAATAAACCAACTTCGCCTTTTTTGACCTTGATACAGCCACCTTTGGCATCATAAACAGGCGCATTTTTTTCTTTATCAAACTGGATAATGGCATAAGGCGTGGGTGAAAAACCGACAGTGTTGTCAAAGTTAAATACATTGCTAAAGCCGACATTGCCTTCACTCGATGCATAAAGCTCTAAAATTTCTTCAATACCAAACCGCTGTTTGAATTTGTCCCAAATATTCGGACGCATGCCATTGCCGATCATTTTGGTGACACGGTGGCCTTTTTCTAAATCTGAAGGTGATGCATCCATGAGGTAGCGACATAACTCACCCACATAGCCTATGGCAGAGGCATCGAACTTTTGCACATCTTTCCAAAAAGCAGAAGTGGAGTATTTACGGCGTAAAGCCAAGGTGCCAGCACCTGCAATCACGCCACACCAACACACCACAATACCTGTTGCATGGTACAGCGGCAAGGTGACATACATCACATCGTCTTTGTCGAGGTTGAGTACGTGCCCGTAGGTTCCATAAGCCAATGTCCAGCGGCTATGCGTGAAAATAACGGCTTTAGGTAGACCGGTTGTGCCTGAGGTATAAATATAAAACAAGCCATCTTTACCCAGCACACTGTGTGTGGTTGGGGTGTTGAACTTGGCAAAGGCATTAATTTTTTCAGCAAGATTACTGAAACCTTTTGGCGCAAGGCCTGCATCTTTTTGGGTTTCTTGGTCGGCAAACCAATAGAAACGATCCGCAGAGAGATTTAGATCATGACGGATTTCATCAACTGCGGCACGACATTCTTCACCCACGATGACTGCAATGGGTTTGACCAGATTAATACTATGCGCCAGCACTTTACCGACTTGCGAGGTATTGACTAAAGCCGCAGTAACGCCAATTTTGGCAAGTGCAATCACGGTTGCAACCAATTCAGGACGGTTTTCAATCATCACTGTGATGACATCACCCTTTTTTGCTCCAATGGATAAAAAATAATGCCCAATTTGGTTTGCCCATTCGTTGAGGGCTTGGTAACTAAATTTTTGATCTTCAAAAAGCAAGGCCATACCGTGAGGGTTGCGCTTCACTGCTTTTTCAAAAGCAATCCCGAGACCTGCTGGGGTGTTTGGGGTCCGTAAATATGCTTGTTTTAATCCACTGAGTAAGTTGGGAACTTTACTGATGAATTGAGGAAGTTTTGCTGCAACGTCGGTAATACCAATGAGGTCATGTGATGGGTGTTGGCTCATATGAATCCTAATTATTTTATGCAATCCAATGCGTTTGAATAGTGCTCAGTTTCTACACTTGTTCTTTTAATCGTTTCGGTCTAGTGCAATCAACCTAATCTGACGAAAATAACAAAAAAACCTAGCCACTGACATGACTAGGTTTTTAAAATTTACAACTCTAGGGCGAATTACGACTCAGTCGGGCTCGCTTTTTTCGGTGGACGACCACGTGGGCGACGTGGGCGAACTGGCTTGTCCGAGTCTGATTTATCCGACTCGTCCGCAGCTGTTTCCGCTACAGTTTCAGTCACTTCTGCTTTTTCAGCTTGCTTTGACGCTCTAGGCGCTTTGGCTTGAACCGGAGCAACAACAACCTCCACTTCTTCAACCGCAGCTACATCAGCCGAGCTTTTCACTTCACTGCTTTCAACGGTAACGGGTGCTTCGCTTTCTTTCGCAAGAACAGGTTCGCTTTCCTCTGGAGTTACAGTGGGTGCAGCTTCAGAAGCAGGCGTTTCTGCAACAACTACAGTTTCAGGCGCTGACGATTCAGCAACAGGTGTTGTTTCGCGTGCTTGTTTGGCTTGTTCAGCAGCAAGTTTAGCTAAACGACGACGTTCACGCGGGTCATTTGCAACACGTTGTTCAGACACAGGTGCAGGCGGTGTCAGGTCCAATACTGGAACTGGCTCTGCTTCAGGCTGCGCTTTTGTAATTTCAACATCACGGGTGACCGGTTTTTTCTCTGCTTCAACAGCAGGCGTTGTCACAGTTTTGCTTAACGTTGCTGCATACTCTTCAGTAAATTTCTGAAGGGCACGGTTGAAGGTTGGAATTAAACCAAACTGCTCAATCAGCACTGAACAGTCTTCACCATAGACATGGCGAATCAAGCTGCTGATGGTGTACTGACCTAAAGTTGGCACCTGTGAAGGTGTGAGTTTAGGTGTTTCAGTTTGCTGTGTGTGTGCAGCGCGTTGTTGGCGACGGCGTTGGCGTGGGTCATTGCTGGCACGTTTTACGCTTTCACGTGGTTTTTGCTCTGCTTCTTGTTCAGCAGGTTCTGCTACAACTTCAGTTGCTTTCTCCTGTACCACTTTCTCAGCTTTTACTTCAACTTCTGCTTTCGCAACAGCCGCTTGCTGAGGCTTGGTTTCGGTTGCAGTGTGTGCAGGCGGAGTTAATGCCACGATTTCACTTTGCGCTTGATCGACATTGACCACATGGGCTGTTGTGATCATTTCTTGACGCGGTGCTTCAATCAATTCAACTTTAACTTGAGGTTCTTGAACCACGGCTGGCGCTGTTTCAGTGGCTTGCTCATTCAGTACACTTGGGTCGCGGTGGCGATTTGGGCGTTCTGGACGAGGTTGGTTACGACGGTCACGACGTGGCATTGCATTTTGCTGTTCGTTTTGAACATCAGTGTTTTGCTGTTGCTCACCGTGTTGGCGACGTGATGAACGCTTGTTTTCACGCGGTTCTTGACGTTGCTGTTCACTGCGCTCTGGACGGTCTTGACGTTGTTGTTCACCGCGCTCAGTACGTTGTTCATGACGGTCTTGGCGTTGTGGTTCATTGCGTTCAGGACGTTGTTCATAACGATCTTGGCGCTGTTGATCTTGACGAGAGACCTGCACAATTTCTTCATGAACTTGGTTGTCATGTTGCGCATTTTGCTCACGTGACTCTTTGTGCTTATTAGGGCGCTTTTTGTTGTGGCGTGTGCCGCGTTCTTCTTTCTCTACATGCTTATCTTCACGGTGTTCAGATTTGGCATGAACAGGTGCAGCGCTCATGTAGACATTGTTGCTTGGCGCGACAGGTGCCACAGCAGGCGTGCCAACTTGACCAAACTGACCACGGCTCACTGCACCGCCATTTACCATTTGCTCAATGGCAGCAGCAGCATTATTTGCAGAGCGTGATTGATCGACAGTCGCGGCTTGTTTTTGTACAAACAAGTTTTCTAACCATGCACATGGGCTGCTTGAAGGTGTAGTTTGGGCAGGGGCTTGTTGCGCAACTTGTTGTTGTGGCGCGTTGTTACGAGGTTTTTTGTTGCCTTTTTCTTGTTGTACAGGCGCAGGAGCGGCATGTTGATGCACATGATCTGCACCATCTAAATGCCATTCTGATGACTCGTAACCCAACTCTTTTTCGCTTGAACGTGTTGCTTCTGTGCGTTCATAGCTGGTTGGTGCAAAGCCTTCAGGGTTATACGAAATTTCGTAATGTGGGGTTTCTAAGTGTGGGTGCGGAAGTACAGTCACACGAACACCTGAAGTTTGTTCGAGGTAAACCAATGTGTGACGCTTTTCATTCAATAAGAATGCTGCAATTTCAACAGGAACCTGTACTTGAACTTCCCCATGACGTTCACGCAGCGCAATTTCTTCTACTTTACGCATGATTGAAAGCGATAATGAACGCAAGTCACGAACCATACCTGTGCCATGACAGCGCGGGCAGACATAACCTGTTGCTTCTTCAAGTGAAGGACGTAGACGTTGACGGCTCATTTCCATTAAGCCAAAACGAGACAATTGACCGAATTGGATACGGGCACGGTCGCTTTGTGTTGCTTCGCGAAGTTTGGCCTCAACCATACGTTGGTTGCGGTCTTTGGTCATGTCGATAAAGTCGATCACGACCAAACCACCAATGTCACGTAAACGCAGTTGACGTGCAATTTCTTCTGCTGCTTCAAGGTTGGTATTGAGCGCTGTATCTTCAACGTCGCTACCACGGGTTGATTTTGCAGAGTTGATGTCGATTGACACTAATGCTTCGGTTTGGTCAATAACGATTGAACCACCTGAAGGAAGTTTAACTTCACGTTCATAAGCTGTTTGAATTTGGCTTTCGATACCAAAATGCGCAAATAATGGTTCATTTAGCGTATAAGTTTTTAGCTTTTCGATTTGACGAGGCATGACTGCTTTTACGAAGTTATAGGCTTCGTTATAGGCTTGCTCTGAATCAATTAAGATCTCAGCAACATCATCACGTAAATAGTCACGAATCGCACGCGTCACCACGCCTGCTTCTTGATGCACCAACATTGGTGATGGACCAGAACTTGCTGTGTTTTGGATTTGAGCCCAAAGATCAAGTAAGTGCTGTAGGTCGAGTTGTAATTCTTCTTGAGAACGGCCAATACCCGCAGTACGTACAATCACGCTCATGCCACGAGGTATATTTAACGACGCCAACATTTCTTTCAATTCTTCACGTACTGAACCTGAAATTTGACGGCTAATACCACCACCTTTCGGGTTATTTGGCATAAGTACCAAATAGCGACCAGCTAAAGAAATGAAGGTAGAAAGGGCAGCGCCTTTGTTGCCACGTTCTTCTTTTTCAACTTGAACCAAAAGCTCTGTGCCTTCAGTAATCAATTCGCGAATGTTTGAAGTTTGGCGAGGGTCTGCTTGGTAATATGAATTTGCGATTTCACGCATAGACAAGAAGCCTTGACGTCCCGCACCATATTCAACAAAGACGGCTTCTAAAGAAGGCTCAACGCGAGTCACGTGACCTTTATAGATATTGGATTTTTTTTGTTCACGGGTACGATTTTCTAAGTCAAAATCGTAAAGACGCTGCCCAGTGACAAGTGCAACGCGAATCTCTTCTGCATGTGTTGCATTAATCAACATACGTTTCATGGGTGTAACACCTAATAGTGATACACAGCAAACTATCGCTAAACACGTAGCGAACATCAAACATCACGGACCAATTTTGCTCAGATCTCAAATAAACCGATTGTGGTCTGAGTTTTATTACCTGCCTTTTTGATCGGCTTCGGTTTTGATTCACATATTGATGATGGCAATACGGCTTCAATCTTTAAACGATTAAAGTCTCCTGCGCGTTTCACTGGCGGACAAGCGGTGCATTGGATGTAAGTAACTTTCACTGTCACATTTGCTCGAAGAGCAACCCTTCTTTTTGGATAGGGTGTCTTGATACGGAATTATCATCGTACCTTTACAACTGAACAGATCCATATGCATCAACGCTGTGGCCTGAATACGACATCAGGGAGCGACTAATCTGATGTATATCAGTTTACGTTTAAAAACCAACCTTCGTTGGTCACATATTTTTTTGGGGCAAACTGATTTATGTGCAGATGCACAATTAAACCTAACAGTTTGCTGTTTTGCCGATATAATAAGCCTTCGGCGTCGGCATAATTCTTTTGGGACCGTTCCAAGCTGAGTTGAGTTATTTTCTTAACTATTCAATTTAAAATTGAAATGATTAAGCTTTTGACTCACTTATGGTGGTATCCGTGCGCTGACTATATCAAACCTTGTACCATCTGCCTATGGGCTAAGCTAGTCTTTCTTGTGTAAAGCATAGCCTAAATGGTCATTTTTTATTCAAATTCCGTATTTTTTAGGTCGCAGTAACTGTATGAATTCTACCCAACAATGGCAAAACGTGACGTGGTTTGAAGTGGACGAGCATCAAGCAGGGCAACGGATTGATAACTTTTTATTTAGCCGTTTAAAAGGTGTGCCTAAAAGTCGTATTTATCGCCTGATTCGTGAAGGTCAGGTTCGCGTGAATAAAAAGCGTATAAAAGCAGAAACTAAGTTGTCTATTGGTGACCAAGTTCGTGTGGCCCCGATTCGCTATGAACAAAAAGATGAAAATGCGGCGCCTGTTTCTGACAAAGTAGCACAGAGTTTACTCAGCCGTGTGGTGTATGAAGATGAGGGCTTGATGGTTGTCAATAAGCCATCGGGCATTGCTGTACATGGCGGCAGTGGTGTGGCTTATGGTCTGATTGAAGGCTTACGTGCCGCGACAGGTAAAAAATACTTAGAACTGATTCATCGTATTGACCGTGATACCTCAGGTTTGGTGATGATTTCTAAAAAGCGTAGTGTGTTAAAAAGTTTGCAAGACATGTTGCGTGAACACAAAATTAAGAAAACTTACGCTGCTGTAGTCAAAGGTGTGGTGAGTTTAGACAAGCAGTTAATTGATGCACCTTTGCACCGTTATGAACTGGCCAATGGTGAACGTCGTGTGCGTGTATCGAGCGAAGGTAAAGAGTCTAAAACGCAGTGGAATGTGGCTGAGCGTTTTATGCATGCAACCTTAGTTTATGCATCGCCACTTTCAGGGCGGACCCATCAAATTCGTGTACATGGTTTAAGCATCGGTCATCCACTGGTAGGTGACGATAAATATGGTCATGAAACGGAATATAAAGGCCCGAAGCCGCGTCGTTTATGTCTGCATGCAATGCGTTTAGACATTCCTGGTTATGCGCCGATTGAAGCGCCGTTACCTGAAGATATGCAGAGTATTGTGGCGCAGTTAAGAGCACAGAAGAAGGATTGAGTCTTTTCCCTTTCATTTTGAGGGGTGATAAAGCCATGACTTTTGTTGGTTGTGATTAATTTAAAATGATGCTGTATTGGTCATCTTTATTTTTAAAGATGCAAAGTAACAGAAATCTTTTGTTGAGCTGATGGAACATCCCGAACGTGCTTTAAGCAATGCTCTAAAGCGAAGTGCCAGTCAGCTCAACGGCGAATCCTTGTTGCCATCGTGTAGCAAATGCATCGTGTAAATTGTCTTTAGAAAAGTAAATATTGGAACCCCAGCATGAACAAACCTGTAGAACTGATTATCTTTGATTGGGATGGGACTTTATTTGATTCAGTGGGGCAGATTGTGGCGAGTTTACTGTTTGCCGCGCAGCAATTTGCACAACCTTTAACTGCTGATGCTGCAAAAAGTATTATTGGTTTAGGTTTGCCAGAGGTCGCGCAGCGATTATTTCCGCAAGTGCCTGAGCTACATACTGAAATTTTACAATGCTATGCCGAACATTATGTGGCGAACTCGAAAGGTGATGTTTGGTTCGACGGCGTGGCCGATATGTTGAATGGCTTACGTGAAGCAGGTTTACAGTTGGCGGTGGCGACAGGTAAAAGCCGTAAAGGATTAGATCGAGTATTGGCTCAAACAGAGAGCCAAGCACTATTTGTGACAACGCGTGCTGCAAGTGAAACCAAATCTAAACCGCATCCTTTGATGTTGGAAGAAATTTTAACTGAAACGGGTGTGTCTGCTGAACGCGCGATTATGGTCGGTGATACCAGTTATGATCTAGAAATGGCGCGTAATATTGCCATGCCGAGAATCGGGGTGAGTTATGGGGTGCATACACCTGAAACGCTCAGACAATATCAACCTTTGGCCATCGCGGATGATGTGCCGAGCTTGCAGCAGCATTTATTGCAATATGTTGACTTTAAACAAGTGATTTAACTTGAGTCGTCTAAATATATAGCCTGTGGAAGATGGTCAGAGTGAGTCTGACTGTTTTGGGTCGATCATCTTTAAAGCTTTTGTCTTTAGTATGTTTTAAGGCGAATGAACGTTTCATTTAATTTTTGGATTTGTAATTTGAAAAAGCTCTGATTGGGGCTTTTTTTGTGATGTTGTCGTCGAAAGGACTTCAATCATCGTTTTTATATTGGATGGTTGTCATTTGAGCGGATGACAAAAAAATGAAAAACAGGGTACTTAGAGCGTGATAAAACCTGCCGCAACATTGATGCTAATAGCGAGAATAGAGGTATTAAAACCATAAGCTAAAATAATGTGCAGAATATTGAGAATACGCATCGAACGTGAGGTAATGGAAACATCCGCGGTTTGTGCAGAAGTGCCAATCACATAACTAAAATATAAAAAGTCGGGATAGGTCGGTTGAGCCGTTTTGGGAAAGTCTAAGCCTGCATCTTGTTGGTCTGCGAGAGCCAGATAATAGTCATGCGCATAATGAATGGCAAATACGGTATGCATAAAGAACCATGCGCTAATAATGGTGAGTAAGGACAGCGCTAAGTGCCCATATTTGATGGTTGGGTCATTCGGAAGATGAGTCAATTCCAATACAATCGCAATTAAGCACATGAGCAAAGTCAGGATGACTAACAGTAGAATGATCCATTTACTGGCATCTTGCTGCTGTGCATGTTGCAGAATGTGCCGATGGTCAACAGACCACAGGGTGGTCATGGTTTTGATTAAATAACTTGAGACGGCAATATTCCAACTGATCAATAAATTGGTCGACCAAGACCAGTCGGTAAATGTATTCAGCAGCGTATAAAAAACAGCAGTTAGCAAAAAACTAATGAAAAAGAAGGGGCGAAATTTCATTGCTGTTTTTAAACGCTGCAAAGTGGGCATCGGCATAATTTTCTCCTTCTTCATTTTATTTTTTTTTCGTGCAGCTAAAGTTGTATTTTCTACCTCAGCATCAGTTTGTATTTGGACTTCAGTTGTAGGGAACCTGACAAAAGCCTGTTTTTCTTAGCCTATCCTAGCTTAAAAAGAATACAAATGAAAAAGCGAGATGTCATCGACATCGCTGAAAAACAAAAGGGTGAAAATACGCTTGTCTTACAGCGTATAGTTCTATGAGAAAGGCGCGTAGCTATTTATTCAGAAAACAGTGGCGCGCCGAATGGGATGAATAATTAGGACTCACTGCGGATTTATTCGCGGTTAATATCCAAATAAAATACCCGAGTCAGTAATTCTAAAAATTTAGTCACTGCCAGTGAGCTGTTATTTTTACGGTAGTTCACATACAGATCCAAATACGGCAGCTCAACCTCAAGTGGACGAATTACAGTGTTGTTCATGCTAAGTGGCGCAATGTAACCGGGTAAAATTGTACAGCCGAGCCCCAAGCCAATCGCGTTGATATTGAATAGGATGTTGTCAGCTTTTTGCACAATGTTAAATTCAATATTGTGGGCTTTGGCAAATTCTAAAATGGTCTGGTGTAAAGTCTGTGACTGCTCGGCTGCGGGAATAATAAAATCAATGCCATTTAATGCTTCAACAGGGATTCGCTCATATTTGGCCAAAGGATGATCTGTCGGCAACAGGAAAATGAGTGGTTCACGCAGTACAAACTGGCTTTCAATTTCATCACTATGGACATTATTTCGTGTAAAGCTAATGTCCAACTCCCCTTTTTTTAGCAAACGTAGTTGCTCAGTATTGTTCATACTGAACAACTCAATTTTTAACTCTGGGTTTTGTACTCGTAAATTGGGCAGTACATAAGGAAAGATTTTCATTTCCGCCACAGGGACAAAACCAATGCGGAGCATCTGCTGTTTGGCCTGTGACACTTGGCGTGCCATAGTGACCGCTTTGTCTGCCTGAGCCAAGGTGAGACGTGCTTGTTCAAGGAAAACAGCGCCTTCTTCCGTGAGTTCAACTTTTCGCTTGGTTCGATACAATAACTGCACACCGACATCTTCCTCAAGGTCTTTGATTTGCTGACTTAATGAAGGTTGAGCGGTATAAAGTTTCAGTGCTGCTTTACTAAAGTTCAGTTCTTCAGCAACAGTAATGAAATAGCGAAGGTGTCTAAGTTCCATATAAATAACCCACTGACTAATCCAAAAAATGTCTTACCATGACTGCGGTAAAGTATAATCGATAAACAATGATGCCGTGAAGATGATTCAATTATTTAGAAAATAAATGATCTTGGGTTGATTTTTGAGACTTTCGTATATGAAATAACCGGTTTAATAATTGCTAAAAGGTATTAATTAAATACTAAAAATAGTTCATACCAATCACCTGAAAATCAGGAGAGGTGAACTACATAAAAATACAATTGCGTTTTGCTGAAATTGGATATGATAAAAACATAAATATAATTTAATTGAACATATGGGCTAAAAATCGATATGGCAGATTCAAATAAACTGGTGGTCTATGCCGCGCTGTTGGGTAATTTAGCCATTGCGCTGGTAAAGTTTATTGCGGCTTATTTGACCAACAGCTCTGCCATGTTGAGTGAAGCCATTCACTCTGTTGTGGATACCTTAAACGAAATTTTACTGTTATATGGACTGAAGAAGTCAAATAAACCTGCCAATTTTAATCATCCTTTTGGCTACGGACGAGAGCTGTATTTTTGGGCCTTCATTGTATCTCTCATGGTCTTTGCCTTAGGGGCACTGGTGTCTATGTATAATGGGATCATGCACATTTTGCACCCTGAACCGATTTTAAATCCGACCATCAATTATGTTGTGCTTGGCTTTGCATTTGTCAGTGAGGGGACTTCATGGTGTGTTGCCCTGAAAGTGTTTCGTAAGGCGAAAGGTCAGCAAGGTTATTTTGAGGCCTTTCGACGCAGTAAAGACCCCACCACGTTTACCGTTTTGTTTGAAGATTCCGCTGCATTAATTGGTCTATTGATTGCCTTTCTCGGTATTTATTTGGCACATCGTTTAAATATGCTTGCACTGGATGGGGTGGCATCCATCCTGATTGGGCTGGTTTTGGCGGTATCTGCTTTTCTACTGGCTCGAGAAACCAAAGGTTTGCTGCTTGGGGAAACCGCAGACCTGCATGTACGGCAAAATATCTTAAAAATTGCCCAAGACGATGAAGGTGTACTGTCGGCCAACGGCTTACTGACCGAGCAAATGGGCGCCAAACAGGTTTTGGCCTCGTTGAGTGTAGAATTTGAAGATCACCTCACTACCGATGAGATAGAAGCATGCGTCAATCGCATTGAAGCAAAAATTAAACAAAATCATCCAGAGATTGTGGCACTCTTTGTGAAGCCGCAATCAAAAAAAGTGTGGTTAGAGCGAATGCAAGGACGCTTGGAATAGGTTAAGGTAGAGGTCAGTTTTCAAAACTGGTCCTGTTACTGGTGTATTGCAATAAAGATAACGACGTTAAATGAAGCCAAAATCAACTGAACTCCATTATCAAATTCCGACTGAAAATACCATGTCCCATACATGGCGGCAGCCCGAATTTCAGTTTCTACACTCCGACCATTATAACGGGACTCGCTTTGTCAATTCGGTTCGTCGACCTGAGGGCCGTAGCCGAGGTGACTTGCTGAAATGGTTGATTAAGCGTAAATCCTCGACATGGAATGTGGATTTGGCACAAGAGTATGCGCACTTTCATGCCGATAAAAAAAGCCTGCCACAAGATCGGCCTCATGCCGATTTAAATGATTGGCAGGTTTGGTTTGTGGGTCATGCCACGGTATTACTCCAAATTGGGCCCTATAACTTATTGACCGATCCTGTGTGGGCTGAACATGTCAGTCCGAAGCAAGGGCGAGGTCCACGCCGTGTTATGCCTGCTGGCATTGCCTTGGAAGATTTACCGACCATCCATGCGGTGCTTTTGAGCCATAACCACTACGACCATATGGATATTGCCAGTCTGAACTGGTTGTATGAGCGTTTCGCCATGCCAATTTACACAGGGCTAGGCAATGGATGGTATTTACCCAAGCACTTACAAGTATTGGAAATGGATTGGTGGCAGTCGGCGCGTCTGCATGATTTAAAACTGGTCTATACCCCAGCACAGCATGGTTCTGGCCGTGGGCTGCGCGATCAAAACCGTGCGTTATGGGGTGGGTTTAATATTCACTGTGGCGCTGACTATGCTTATTTTGCGGGAGATACAGGTTATTCACCGTACTTTAAAGAGCTGCATCAACGTTTTGGTGCACCGCGAATTGCATTACTGCCCATCGGGGCGTATGAACCGCGTGAGCTGATGCGCTATATGCATATGAATCCGCAAGATGCCTTTCAAGCGCATAAAGACCTGCATGCCAAATGCTCGATGGCCATTCACTATCGCACCTTTCAGCTGACCGATGAAAGTCGTGAACAACCTGAAATTGACTTAAAAGTGGCGATGAAAAATAGCTCAAAGCTGATGAATCCGTTTGTCTGTTTAAGAGAAGGTCGACGTTTAAGCGTGTAATGAACGCTTTAAGTATAAGATCAGGTGATGGCTGGCAAAACAGTCATCACCGAGACCATAAGGACATCACCAAAATATCTTTCAAAAAAAATCTAAAAACCGAAAGTATGCCTCTTTTTTTGTTTAATTTTGGCTCAATCTGAGCCGCGCTCATTGCTAGTAAGGCTTGTCTGAGTTTTGATCGATAAGCTCAATTGAAAATGCCCATCAACCTCGCATCAAAAGCTTTCCTTGCTGCTATTTTTTCGTCGGATCTTATCTTATTGAAAAGCTAAAATTCTTTCTTTCTTAAATATTTACATAGAATAATCCGATTGTTTTTATTCGTAAAACTCGCTTTAGATTGTCATCAAAAGGGGCTATGTTAGAACAGTAATAATTACTTTAAACGGTTCATGATAATCATAATTTGATGATCAAATTTGGAGCTCGACATGACACAGAATATGCAAGCATCAGGTTGTCCATTTCACCAGAAAGATGGCGGACAAACGAGTTTAGCCAGCACCAATAATTCTGATTGGTGGCCCAATGCGCTCAATCTAGACATCCTGTCGCAACACGATAAAAAAACCAACCCGATGGATCCTGATTTTGACTATGCAACCGCATTCAAATCATTGGATTTAGAAGCGGTGAAACAAGATCTTCGTGAACTCATCAACAGCAGCCAAGAATGGTGGCCATCTGACTATGGCAGTTACATTGGGATGTTTGTGCGTACCGCATGGCACTTGGCAGGTTCTTACCGTAAACAAGATGGACGTGGTGGTGCCAACACAGGTAACCAACGTTTTGCACCCCTCAACAGTTGGCCTGATAACGTCAACACCGATAAAGGCCGTCGCCTGCTGTGGCCAATCAAACGTAAATATGGCAACAAAATTTCATGGGGCGATTTAATCGTTCTTGCAGGGACCGTGGCTTATGAAGAAGCTGGTCTGAAAACCTTTGGTTTTGGTGGTGGTCGTCTAGATATTTGGGCGCCTGAAAAAGACATTTACTGGGGTGAAGAGCGTCAATGGCTGGCACCAACAGCAAACCGTTATGCCAATGACCAAGACCGTAAATCGCTTGAAAATCCATTAGCTGCGGTACAAATGGGTTTAATCTACGTCAATCCAGAAGGGGTTGATGGCGTCCAAGATCCACTTCGTACGGCACAAGACATGCGTGTTACTTTTGACCGTATGGGAATGGATGATGAAGAAACTGTCGCACTCACTGCGGGTGGTCACACCGTAGGTAAAGCGCACGGAAATGGTAAAGCTGAAAACTTAGGGGCAGATGTCGAAAGCGCGGATGTAGAATTCCAAGGTCTCGGTTGGCATAACTCAGAAGGTACAGGCAATGGCGCGAACACCATGGTCAGTGGTTTAGAAGGGGCTTGGACCACACACCCGACCAAATGGGATAACGAGTTTTTCTACCTGTTGTTCACTTATGAATGGGAAAAAACCACCAGTCCTGCGGGTGCGAAACAATGGGAACCGATTAACATCAAAGAGGAAGATAAACCTGTTGATGCACATAACCCCAATGTACGCCGCAACCCAATGATGACCGATGCTGATATGGCGCTGAAAATGGACCCTGAATACCGCAAAATTTCAGAGCGTTTTTATGCAGATCCAGCTTACTTGTCTGAAGTGTTTGCGCGTGCTTGGTACAAGCTCACTCACCGTGACATGGGACCAAAATCCCGCTACTTAGGTGCAGATGTACCGAATGATGATCTGATTTGGCAAGATCCAATTCCATCGGTCGATTATGTTTTGTCTGAAGCTGAAATTGAAGACTTAAAAGCGCAGTTGCTAAATAGTGGTTTAACTTCGGTTGAATTGATTAATACCGCTTGGGACAGTGCACGAACTTTCCGTGGTTCCGACTACCGTGGTGGTGCCAATGGCGCGCGTATCCGTCTTGCGCCACAAAAAGACTGGGTGGGCAATGAGCCTGAGCGTTTAGCCAAAGTTTTGGCGAAGCTTGAAGAAATTCAGGCGGGTCTGGCGAAAAAAGTCAGTATTGCAGATTTGATTGTACTAGGCGGTACGGCAGCTGTTGAAAAAGCGGCGCATGCTGCGGGTGTGAATATCAAAGTTCCATTCCTTGCAGGACGAGGCGATGCGACTCAAGAACAAACAGATGTGTATTCTTTTGAAGACTTATTGCCTAAGCATGATGGTTTCCGTAATTGGGTCAAAGAAGATTACAGCGTACAACCTGAAGAAATGTTGTTAGACCGTGCACAATTACTGGGTTTAACTGCACCTGAAATGACGGTTCTCGTCGGTGGTATGCGTGTACTCGGCACAAACTATGCAGGTACACCAGAAGGCGTGTTGACGGCTCGTGTGGGTGTACTCAGCAATGACTTCTTTGTGAACTTAACGGATATGAAATATAACTGGAAACCCGTGGGTAAAAACCGTTATGAAATTGTAGACCGTGCGACAGGGGCAACGAAATGGACGGCGACACGTGTAGATTTAGTGTTTGGTTCAAACTCGATTTTACGTTCATATGCAGAAGTTTATGCGCAAGATGACAACAAAGAGAAGTTTGTAAAAGACTTTGTTGCCGCTTGGGTGAAAGTAATGAATGCAGACCGTTTTGATGTGAAGTAGTTTGATTGAAATAAAAAACCGTCCTTAAGGGCGGTTTTTTTATAGATCATAAGGTGCTGATATTATTTAATTTAGAAGTTTATTTTTGTATAGTGTGTACTATGTTAACCCGAATCCTGCTTAAGCCGATATTTCCATAACCCGAATCATCGGCTTATTCTGATGACATATTTGATAAGCACATAAAGATGCATACATACCAGCTAAATAGCCTGCAACATTTCTAGCTCTAGTTGTCACTAAATTGTACGTCCCTTTCAGCAAGCTGAATAAAGTTTCTATTTTATTGCGTTGTTTTAAGTGATATTCATCTTGTGCACAGAGTTGAACAGTCCGCATGTTCTTCCGATGATACGTAATTAAATCAATACCTTGATCATTTAACCTGCTTTTTAAATCTTGGCTGATATAGCCACGATCCGCATACAATTTGGCAGTCATTCCTTTGACTAACTGTTCAACCATTTTAATATCTGCTGTATGCCCATTTGATAAAGCTGTACTGAGCATTTCACCAGACTGATTCATAAGCACATGCAGCTTACAGCCAAAGAACCACCCCATAGAACTTTTACCACGGGTTGCAATTGCTGCTAGAGATTTATGCCGTTGTATTCGCTGGTTTTTACAGACAGCTAATGTTGTTGAATCGATCCATAAATAAGAACTTTGCTGATCTTTCATCAAAGCGAAATGCAAGGCATGTAAAGCCAGTTGATGGACATTAATCAGATGAATCATGCGTTGATAACAAGGAAGCTGTTTAAATAAATGGTTTTTGTCCAATTTTAATGATGTAAAGAATGCTTTGAAATTATTGAAATGAGAGCACTTATACCAAACAGCAATAAATATAATTTCAGAAATACTGAGCTGAGCAGGCCGACTTCTTAGTCGTTGAAAGTTCTGTTTTAGAAATCTCCAATAGATTGATTCGAATTTTAGAAAAAAATCATCAATGACGCATAATAATTGGGTACTATCGAACATAAGGACTAGGGCTGTGAGTTTGGTGTGGTAACTCAACTGATGGCTCTAGTCTTTCTCTTTTTCAAGTCAATTCCTTATCCAAGATTCAGGTTATGTTAATTTTAATAATTCTTTAAAATGGTACTAAAAAGTAAAATGGAATTAACACCTAAGCAATTAGAGCTAAAAAGAGAAAATCACTATGTATGGGCTAATTACTTAAAAAATTGGTCCTTAAATAACTCAGATGTATGGTATACAACAAAAAAACTTAAAATAGCTCATGACAGCGTCAAAGCAATTGCTAAAGAAAAAGACTTATATAGGTACCAGTACATTACAGAGCAACATTTAAAACTAATCTTATTTATATCAAAGCAATCACCAGAAGAACTACAGAAGCATCATAAACTTTATCTAGCTCCATTCTTACAATTACAAGCAGCAGAATCTATATATATAAAATCAGGAAAAAGAAATGAGAAGGTTCTATCTCATATTGAAGCGTTTAAGAGCAATACAATAGAAAATCTTCATACGGCACATGAGAAAGGTGTTGATGTTGTCCTAAAAAGCTTACAAAGCTGCGATTTAACAGTTTTAGATGACATTCAAAATATGTGTAAATTTATGAGCTATTGGGGACACCAAATTGCTAGAACTAAACCATTCAGAGATAAAATCATAGCCGGTCAAGCAAACCAAGAGTTACAGAAAATTTATAAAGAATCTTGGTGGTTCATTAGTTATATGTTTGGTATGAATTTAGGAAAAAGTTTTTTCGAAACACGAAAAATTGATAAACATTGCTTATTAATCAATGAAACAAATGAGGATTTTATAACGTCAGATCATCCAATTATTAACGTACATGAAGCAATAAACGAAAATGATATGGCTGTTCCATCTGAAGATGAAGCAGACTTTTTTTATGCGATTTCTCCTAAATTGGGATATATGATCAATAGATCCGACCGCTTTAAAAAAGGCATAAATTACGTATCTATAGATTTTGTTAAGGAAATTAATAGAAAATTAGCTTTTAATGCAGATCAATACATTATTGGTACTACTGAAACTCAATTAAGAATTTATAAGACATTGGTGGGAAAAAGATTGAAAATTATAAAAGAAATAAAAAATAGTTAAGTTAATAAGACTAAAATTTATGTCTATTTAACCTAATAGGCTTATACGAAGCTGGTTTTAAGTATTATTTTAAATATCAATTGTTTAAAATTAAAATGTAAAGAAAAAGCAATTAAGGAAAAGCCCATTTTGAAATAAGTAATCTTTTTTGTAAGCAGTTTTGCTATGTTTTGCCAATCACAAAGGATATTTAACTTCAAAAAAGTTATTTTTATTAAAAATTAAGCTTCCCTAAACTTTGAACAATATCTTTTTCAAGCTCATCCCACTCCCCAAACTCAGGCTCGACCAACAAGGCTTGCGACACAAAGCCATAACAGACCCGCTGCACATTTAAACTCATTTGCTGGATTTGCACTTCATTTTCAATATAAGGCTTAAGTATGCTGTGCCACATTTGCACCATCATGGCATAACTTTTACGGTAACTTTCAATGTTTGAAACCTGTCGTTCGAGTAAAAAAGTCTGCGCCCAAAGAAACTGTCGAGTCTGAATTTGATCAAGCTGAAAGTGAATAATCTGCTGTAAATAGTCCTCAAAACTCAATTTTGTGGATAACTCCATTAGACTTTGTGCATAACTTTTTAGCTGCTCCGCATTAGTTTTCACATGCTGGTGAATGGTCAATGCAACCAAATCTTCCTTCTTTGAAAAGTACTCATAAAAGGTACCTAAACCGACTCCCGCCACATCGGTAATTTCCCGAATGGTAATTTCGTGTGCATGGCTCTCATGCAAAAGCCGAACAAAACTTTCTTGCAAAGCTTCTTGGGTGAGCTTGGCTCTGGATTGGCGCGGTCTACGACGGACTTGGATCTCAGGATTCTTCATAGCACAAAGCTGAACATGGCAGACACAATTTTTCTCTATACTGAAATGAAAAGCACAGCATAACAAGAGCAAAGTGATATGAATACCGCATGGATGACCCATCAAATCAGCAATCAGTTTGATGAACTGGAAAATTATAACCTGTTTGAAACCGATACCGTTTTACAAGAAATATTGGCTCATTATGGCAGTCAGGATCAGGCAAGACTCACAGAGATGGGAAAAGCCGTTGGTTCAGCGGAATATTATCAATATGCCGATCTCGCCAATAAGCATACGCCTATATTGCATGCTTTCGATGCACGCGGACGCCGTAAAGACTCTATTGAGTTTCATCCCGCATGGCATAAATGGATGGGGTTAAATCGTCAGTTCGATACCCATGCACATCCGTTTAATCAGCCCAATTCATCTTCAAAATGGGTCGAGTGGGCAGCACGTTTTTATCTGGCAGGGCAGGTGGAGTGTGGAAACTTGTGCCCAAACTCGATGACCTTAGGCAGTATTCCACTGATTCAACGCGAACCTGAACTGTGGGCCAAAATAGGCGATAAGTTACTTTCGACAGAATACGATGAACGTGATGTACCGATTAGCCAGAAAAAATCGATTTGGCTAGGCATGGGCATGACCGAAAAGCAAGGTGGTTCGGATGTGCGTGCCAATGAAACCATTGCTGTGCCAGTCGCAGAGTCAGGGCGCGGTCAAGCCTATTTACTCACAGGGCATAAATGGTTTTTTTCTGCACCGATGTGTGATGCGCATTTGGTGGTGGCGAAGACGGAACAGGATGGTCTGGCCTGTTTCTTTGTACCACGTTGGTTGGAGAATGGAACCAAGAACCCGATCCATATCCAGCGGTTGAAAGACAAAGTGGGCAATCGTAGTAACTCCAGCTCGGAAGTCGAATTTAAAGAGGCGTGGGGCATCATGATTGGGGAAGCTGGACGCGGTATTCCCACCATCATTGAAATGGCGAACTATACCCGTTTGACCTGTTCGGTGGGCAGTACTGCCATGCTTAGACAAGCCTTGGTGCAATGCCTTGCCTATACCCGTCAGCGCAAAGCCTTTGGTAAGCATTTGGCTGAACAACCGCTGATGCGCGCCGTATTGGCAGATTTAGCCTTAGAAACAGAAGCGGCGATGCAACTCAGTTTTCATTTGGCACATTGCTATGAAGCGGAGGATGCGCTGTCCGTAGCATGGAAACGTATTATGACCCCAGCGTCGAAGTTCTGGATATGTAAACGTGCGGTTGAGCTGACAGGGGAAATGATGGAAATCTTTGGTGGTAATGGCTATGTCGACAACGGCATGATGGCACGTATTTTTAAAGAAGCCCCAGTCAATACCATTTGGGAAGGCTCAGGCAATGTCATGTGTTTGGATGTGCTGCGTGCTATCAGCCGTGATGTAGAATCGATTGAAATCCTGTTTCAAGATTTGGCCACCACGGCTATGCAAGATGAACAGTTGAAACAAGAGCTGCAAAATCTATTTCAGTTGTTCCAACAGACACCTGAAGTACTACAATTTATGGGGCGCAGTTTGGTCAGCCGTTTAGTGATTTTGGCACAAGCAGTCCTGCTGAAACGGCATGCACCAGACTATGTGGCTGATGGCTTTATTCAAAGCCGTTATAGTCCATTTCATGGTCGGGTTGTCGGGATGCTTGAGATGAAACAACCCGACGTAGAACGACTGCTGCATAGAGCATTTTCAGCTTAAAGCACGTTATTGTACTGAAAGCTTTTGCGCCTCATCTTGTTCGAGTTTGACGTTGGGGCTGTCTTCAGCCTGAATAATATCAATCGGAATAAAGCGGACTTGAACAATGTTTGGGTTATCGTTCAAGTCTGGCAATAGCTTTTGATTGAGCGCTGCAATTTGCGATGGGCTAGGCGGAATATCTCCACGGATAGAGACACGGACTAAAGTGAAACCCTCTTTTTTATCGTATTGGATGGTATCAATAATATTATTGGCATGGTTGAGTTCTGTGCTAATGGTCGCTTCGGTACTGCTTTCGTACAGCCGTGTATTGAGCAGCGCATAAAAGTTGAGTGAGAGATAAATCCCTAAAAGCGCCAAGAACATTAGGCTAACAGCATTACGTTTGAGAAATTCTTTGACACTACTCTGCACTTCTTCGGTGGAACCCCGTCTAAAGCCTGCAATCCAAAGGACTAAAGATGAGCTAATCTGAATGGCGAAGATGTTGGTCACTGCCAGTAAAAATGCATTGGCTGAGTTTTTCCATTCCATATGTGCAAATAAAATCCCGCTGGCCACCAAGGGTGGAACTAAGGCTGTCGCAACGGCGACGCCCACTACGGCCACAGATAGGCGAGGGGATACTGAGGCAAAAGCACCTGCGGCACCTCCTGCTAAAGCAATCATCAAATCCAAAATGGTTGGCTGCGTGCGCGATAAAATTTCATTGGTCATAGGTAGGTCATAGTTCACCAGCCCTAAAATGATCCCAATGCTATAAATCATTGCAACGCCAAGTAACAAGGTCGACAACGCGGTTTTAAACAGCAGCCATCGGTTATCAATTAAAGCCAAGGCAATACCTGAAATTGGCCCCAGCATCATGGCAACCAACATCGCGCCAATCACTACCGCAGCCGAGTTGGACAGTAGTCCATAGCCTGCTATGACAGCAGCCAAGGCATTCATAATAAAAAAGGTTTTGCTTGGCAGTGCATCCGCTTGGATGTTTAATCGGACTTTTTGGTGGTCAATTTTTTTGGAGTTTTCGCGCAAGGCCTGCTTATAACGAATTTTTTCTTTCAGAAACTCATACTTTTCTTGGTCAGGTGTATCTTTGACCACAATGGTTGCATCTTTGTCTTTTTCGAGTGGCATGATGATGCTCTTATTTTGTATGTGATTAAGATTTAATCTAGCGCTTTTATCAAGGGAAGCAAACAAAAAAATGGTGAGAAATAATATGATTCACGCTTCAATTTAGAATATGTTCTAGCCACTTTCTTTTTATTGAAACGAGGCTTCTCGATTTTGCTGAACATCATTCATTAACAAGGACTTTTTAGCACCGAGCAGGACAGATTTTCTTGAAATCACGAGGCCATTCAGAAAAAGATAGATCAATTACAGGTATTTAGCTGACCCTAGAGCATAGTCTTGTTAGAACAAGACGCTACGATTGGAAATAATATTTTTCATCACCATGGTAGAGATGAGACGTTGTACATTTGGCAGTGCTGACAAGTGCTCATCATAGAGTTTTTGATAACTTTCCAAGTCATAGGTCACGACATGCAACAAGTAGTCGGGGTCACCAAAAAGTCGCTGCGCTTTCACAATTTGAGGAACCTTAAGAATCGCTTCTTCAAGACTTTGCACCGAATCTTTATCGCCATTTTTGAGTGTCACAAAAACAATGGTGGAGAAATTCAAGCCGAGTTGGGAGATATCCAACTGTGCGCGATAGCCTTTAATTATGCCAGCATCTTCTAAGGCTTTGACTCTGCGGTGACAGGGGGAGAGACTAAGCCCGACTTTATGGGCCAACTCCGTAACAGACAAACGACCATCGGCTTGCAGTTCAGCAAGAATCTTCTTATCAATTTTATCCATGTGGAAGAATCTCCCCTTTTTAGGCGTTATTGCACAAATATTTGAAAGCACATTTTAGAGCCTAAAGGATATCCTTTCAAAACTATTTGATACAGATCATGTTTTGATTGGATTAAACCTCAAAACGGTGATGGATAAGAGAGGAAAGGGATGTCATTGAATATTTTGATTGCATTTTGGGGTGTTTCGATCCTGTTTGTGATGACACCAGGTATAGATTGGGCTTATGCCATTTCGTCGGGGATACAGGGCAAAAGAGTCTTGCCTGCAGTGACCGGTTTATTAACAGGGCATTTGATGGCGGCACTGATTGTTGCTGCGGGTGTGGGCACATTGGTGACCAGTCAGCCCGTATTGCTTCAAGTACTCACGGGTGTTGGGGCTGTTTATTTGCTGTGGATGGGGCTGAGCCTATCGATGCGCCCTGCAACGATTAGCAGCGATCAGATTGCCATTGCATCGTCAAAGTCATGGTACATTCGAGGCGTTTATTTAAGTGGCTTAAATCCGAAAGTCCTGCTGTTATTTTTGGCTTTATTGCCACCCTTTATCGACCCGCAAGCCGCTTTGTCGCCCACCTCTCAAATTGTTTTATTGGCGGGAATTCACCTTATGAGTTGTGCGGCTGTTTATTTCTTGGTTGGATTTAGTGCGCAGAAAGTTTTGGGGACACGCCCACAGGCTGCTAAGGTGGTCAGTCGAGTGTCTGGGGCATTGATGATGTTGATTGCGATGATTTTATTGTTAGAACAGTTTTATGGCTAAGCGACATTTTAAGTATATGGATCAAAGGCAGTGCAAAATAAAGCATTGCCATAACCTATAATTGAATTGGAAAATAGCGGATGAGTTGGGGATATAGGTTCAGCCAAAATCGCTTGTAAAACGTTCAAAAAGGCGTAAAATTTCTACCGCATCATCAGTAAGATGATCACATCAACAAGGTGAAAAAAAATGGCAAAGAAGAAAGCTGAGCCAAAAGTTGTGATTCACAACTTCGTGGCTAAACATATGCATGAAGTTAACCAAAGCCAAGTCTTTGTAGACCGAAAGAAAAATGCAAAACGAGGCTATGACAAGCACAAGAAAGGGAGATATTCAGATGATTATCTCCCTTTTTTAATGTCCGTTCTTTGGGTTTAAAGACCTTTAAGCCGTCACAATACGTGTTGCGGATTTGACCATATCGGCCAAACCATGGGTTTTAAAATAATATTCCATCTGACTTTTCACAATGAGTGGATTACTCATTTTCAAGGCACGCTCTAACAATTCGACCGCATCTGGCATTGGGACATGACAAATGGCTTTGCGTACACGCAGAATGTTACTTGAGCTCATTGATAGGGTATTGAAGCCCATCGCCATCAGTAAGATCGCAGACAAAGGATCGCCCGCCATTTCCCCACAAATACTGACCGGTTTGTTGTACTTATGACACTCTTTAACTAAGCGGGTGAGCGCACGTAAAACCGCAGGGTGGAAATGTGAGTAGACATTGGCAACGCGTGGATTATTACGGTCAACGGCCAGTAAGTATTGTGTCAGGTCGTTTGAACCCACTGAGAAAAAGTCAACCAACTCGGCAAACTCTTCAATCTGCAATAAGACACTTGGTACTTCGACCATGATCCCGATTTTTGGTTTGGTGATTTTGACCTGTTCTTCTTCTTGCACCGCAACCCAGTCCCGCTCCAGTAAGTACAAGGCTTCTTCTACTTCGCTGACACTGGTTACCATCGGCAGTAGAATGTGTAGGTTGTTGAGACCAATACTGGCTTTGAGCATGGCACGAATCTGCGAAGAGAAAATTTCTGGATGATCTAGCGTAAAGCGAATACCGCGCCAGCCGAGAGCTGAGTTTTCTTCCTCAATGGAAAAATAAGGCAAGTCTTTATCGGCACCGATATCGAGGGTACGCATCACCACAGGTTTGTTGGCAAAGTGGCTCAACTGTTGACGATAGATCGCACGTTGTTCTTCTTCACCCGGGAAGCGATCACGTAGCATGAACGGAATTTCAGAGCGATATAGACCAACGCCTTTGGCACCGCGTTGTACACCACGGACCACATCAATCATCAGGCCAGTATTGACGAACAGTTTGACTGCGACACCATCAGGAGTGATGGCATCTTTGGTTTCATACTGTTTTAAATCTTTGGCAATCAGTTCTTCTTCTTTTTGAATTTCTTTATAGCGACTACGTAAACGGCGAGGTGGATTAATAAACACGCGCCCTTGGTGTGCATCGACGATCATTTCCACATCATCGAGGGTATTAATCGGCAGTTCAGTGACACCAACAACGGTTGGAATACCGAGTGCGCGAGCCACAATCACCATATGCGAGTTCATAGCGCCTTCTGTAGTTACGATGGCTGCAATTTTATCGACTGGCAGTTCTACCAAAGCTGCGGTTGAGATTTCCTCCCCAATCAGAATACTTTCATCGGTGAGTTCACGGTGACTGGAGTCGGCTTCTTGTAAATAGGCCAAAATCCGTCGTCCGAGATCTTTTAAGTCCGCGGCACGTTCACGGAGATAGTCATCTTCCATCTGTTCAAACAGATCGATGTGATTGTCGATGACGATACGCACCGCACCTTGTGCCCAGTTTCCATCACGAATTTGTTCTTTAATTTCCGCTGGCAGCGCATTTTCATCCAACATGCGTAAGAACACGCTAAACAGTGCGCGCTCTTCCGCCATAAGGGCATCTTGCATTTTGTTATCAAGTGATTTGATTTCATCACGCACTGAGGTGAGGGCACGATCCAGCAGCTCTAATTCTTCACTGATGTCATCGGCTTCACGATCAGGGACAGCCGCCAAATCCGCAGGGGGATAGAGAATGACAGCACGACCTAATGCAATTCCGCCTGAACCTGGTACCCCTTGGAAAGTTTTGTAGGCAGGTAAATTACTCGGTTTACGAAAAACATCGATATTGCCCACCGCATGCGCATGCGCAATAACCCCTGAAAGCTGAGCACAGAGCGTGACGAGGAAGGATTCTGCGGCTTCACTAAAGTCTTGCGACTCTTTGTTTTGCACCACGAGCACGCCCATCACTTTACGGCGGTACATGACCGGTACACCGAGGAACGAGTTATAAATTTCCTCACCTGTTTCAGGTAAGTACATAAAACGTTCATGTTTCGGTGCATTGTCTAGGTTGACGATTTCTTCACGTTGTCCCACCAGACCGACCAAGCCTTCACTGGTATGCAGTGAAACATGGCCGACCGAATCGGGGTTTAAACCTTTCGATGCCATCAACAAATAACGTTGATTGCGTTCGTCGAGTAAATAGATGGAGCAAACGTCAACATGCATGGCTTCTGCCACATGGTTGACCATAATGTCGAGTGATTCATGCAAACTGGTGGACGCATTGATTTCTTGTACAATGCGTCGAAGGGTATCCAGTTGCATATTCGACATCGCGTCTACTCCAAAAATAATGTGCGTCCAACTTATTTATAACAAGAGATCCTTAAAAAATCTGTAGGACGTCTAGATTTTTTAAGGCTTTTTTTGAGGGAGCTGATTGCACAGCTCCACCATCGCTTTGCGGTATACATCGCGTTTAAAATTCACAACTTGCCCCAGCGGGTACCAATAACTGACCCACTGCCATTGGTCAAACTCAGGCGGATCAGACAAATTCAAACGAATGTTCTGAGCGGGAGCAGTGAGTTTGAGTAAAAACCACTTTTGTTTTTGTCCAATACATACGGGATCGGAATCTGTACGAATGTATCGGTGCGGCAAACGATAACGCAGCCAACCTTTAGTTTGCGCTACAATTTGGACGTGTTCGGGCAGTAAGCCAACTTCTTCTCTCAGCTCACGATAAAGTGCCTGTTCAGGGGTTTCTCCATATTGGATACCTCCTTGTGGAAATTGCCAAGCATTGTGTCCAATGCGTTTTGCCCATAAAACTTGTCCAAACTCGTTTGCCAAAATGATCCCGACATTGGGTCGGAAACCTTCCGAATCGATCATTTGGCTACCTAAATATTGTGTAATTTATGACTTTGCGATCGGGGATTTTTATTTCTGTATCCAACTCGAAAAAAGCAAAGTTTAAAAATGTTAAAATTGCTATGATCTTAACGAATTTCTATCGACTAGCGGAGATAGATTTACAAATTTTTTCTTAAATTTCAGTTTTTACGAGTATTTTCATGAAATTGGCGCTATTTGATCTCGATCACACCTTGTTAAATACCGATTCAGATCATTCTTGGGGAGAGTTTTTGGTGAATGAAGGCTTGGTCGACCCAGTTCGTCATCGCGCCATGAACGATAAATTTTATGAAGACTACAAAGCCGGGCAGCTCGACCCGATTGCCTATAATGAATTTGTGTTTGAGTTTTTAACTCAACATGACAATGCCTACCTCACTGAACTGCATGAGCTGTTCATGCACAAAGTGATTCGCCCGCAAATGCGTCCCGAAGGTTTTGCAGCCATTGAAAAACACCGCGATGCTGGACATGCTTTAGTCGGCATTACCGCAACCTCAGATTTTATTACGGCACCGATTTTCCGTGAGTTTGGGATTAGCGAAATTATTGCGACCAATGCCGAAGTGGTTGAGGGTAAATACACGGGCAAAGTGATCAACACGCCATGCTACCAAAAAGGCAAATTGACGCGTTTAGATCAATGGCTTGCAGGGCGTGATGTCAGCGAGTCTTGGGCTTATTCAGATTCCATCAATGATCGTTTTTTACTGGAGTATGCCGACCACGCCATTGCCGTCAATCCAGATGACCGTCTAGAGGTATTGGCTAAAGAGCAGGCATGGGAAATCCAAGACTGGTCGATTTAAGTATCTGTCTTTTGTATCTTGAAAAGACTGCTTTCGGGCAGTCTTTTTTATTTGAAAGGCATCGACGTAAAAAATGAAAAGTGCGTAAAGTAATAATAAAATATCGGGCTATAGGTGGGCTGATCTTGGAAAGTTAACCAAATATGCTATGTTGAACCTTGGCTAAAGCTATTTTGACTATGAAAAATTAGAACATAAGCGTGGAGAAAAATATGAGTGTACGACCAAGAATGACCCACCTGTTTGAGCAACTCGGTTTAGATGCGAGTGAAGAGGCCATCGCCTTGTTTATTGTAACGCATCAGCTCAACGCACAAACCAAGATTGTTGATGCAGAGTATTGGACTGAAGCGCAACGTCAGTTTTTGGCAGAAAAAATTAAATCGGATGGTGAGTGGGCTATTATTGTAGATCAGCTGAATGAATCTCTGCATGAAGATTCACTCATCCAAAAATAAGTAGAACTCAAAGAGGCTGAGCGTCGAAGCTTTGCCTCTGTTTATAAAAATAAGATAAAAGTAGAAATTTATGTCTTTTGATCATCAAGCTTTTCCTAACTCTACGCCCTTAGAACACGTCGCTTCAGTTAATCAACTAGAACAAGATCGTGCCCTGTTTGTCGGTGCGAAATATGAGTCTTACTATCAAACTCAATTTGAAAAAATCACGCCAAAGAAACAGTATGCAGGCTTTAATATTGCCGCCTTTTTCTTAGGTGTAGTCTGGTTATTTTATCGAAAAATGTACAGTTATGGCTTTATGGCCATTGGTTTGATTGTGGCGATAGGGATGGTTGAAATATTTTTGGGGATTGAAAGTTCTGGTGCAAATATTGGCTTGGCCGTAGCATTTGGAATGTTTGGGAATACCTTGTACAAGCATCATGTCGATCAGCAGATTGCCAAAGTTCGCCAATTTGGAAATAGCAACGTCAATACGGAATTAGAAAATCGTGGGGGTACAAATATCGTAGCAGGTTCGATCTTGCTGGTGATTTGGCTTGGGCTGGTTGCACTGGCCATAAGTGCTTCTTAATTCGCTCGCGCAAAATAAAAAACCATCCTTGTGGATGGTTTTTTAATGCCTGTAAAGCTTAGTTCATCATTGCAATCAGTTCTTGCACCGCACGAGATTGGGTTCTGCCCGGATGCCAAACCATACCGAGTTGACGGTTCATTTCGAACTTCACATTCAACTGCTGTAGGTCTTGGTTAATCATCGTTTTTGGAAGCACTGACCAACCCAGTCCAATCGATGCCAACATACGAATCGATTCGAGTGGATTATTGCTCATGGTGATTTTAGGTTTCAGCCCTTGTTTTTCAAACTCTGCCAAGGTGATTTGGCTGGTATAGGTTTGTGACGCAGGCAATAAACTTGGGTACTGAATCAGGTCTTCGAGTTGTAAGTTTTGCATTTGTGCTAGCGGATGAAACGGCGCTGCTACAAAAACTAAAGGATCTTCCCAAATGGTGACGTACTGCAAACGTTCATCGAGTTTGGGTGGAAGCGTTAAAAAAGCCAATTCTAAGTCGCCAGCCAGTACTTTTTCATGCGCTTGCTCGGAGTCGACAAAGTGCACATCTAAGGTGACATTTGGAAAGCTTTGCACATAGCTACGCAAATGGCTCGGCAAGTGATGTAAACCAATATGGTGACTGGTGCCAATTTTGAGTTTGCCTTGGACCATGCCTTGTTCATGACTCAAGGTGTGATGAATGTCACCCAGTTCATTGAGCCAGTTTTTGACTTTAGGCAGCAGTGAATGCGCGGCATGTGTGGCTTGTACACCACGACCAGCAGACTCAAAAAGTTTCACACCAAAATATTCTTCTAAACTATGAATACGTTTGGTTACAGCAGGTTGCGTAATGAAGAGTTGATCTGCGGCTAAAGAAATAGAGCCGGTTTCCATGACTTTTACAAAAGCTTCGAAGGCTGCAAGATTCATAAGGATAATCTAGTTATGAAAGTATAATTAAATTATAAAATAATTTTATATGAATTGCGATCTTTAAAATGAACGGGAGCTTATTGGATCTGGACTAAAATAAAAAAGATCACTTGATGTGATCTTTTGGAGAGTTGAGAGGGCGCTTGATATAAGGGCTTAAGCAGGAATATTTTCTTCGGTAGTACGGTTCTTTTTCTCCCAAATACGTTCATGGAAAAAGAATGCGAAGGCTTGAACGGTTGGTTCTAATAAGCTGAGGGTGACCGCCATCCATAGGTTACCTGTGACAAAGTAAGCCACAATCATGGCCACAGTAATGTGCATGATGTAATAGCTTAGGGTTTTTTTGAATATGCGCTGATTGTTCGCTATAAATTTCTGAATGTTCGCCATAATAAATACCCTCTCAATAATGCCTTTCATTTGTAAATAGTAATTATTATCATTAATAAAGTCAAAATGAAATTTTGATTGCTCGTGATTGGGTTTTTGAATGCAAGGCGATGCAGTAGATTGTTTGGCATGTTTGACTTGAGAAAACAAGCTTCTGTAGATTTCACTCTTTTAGTCTATGCATAGGTCGCTGTCTTTCTATTCACATCAACGAAGCGAGCTTCAAAAGTATTGGTCTAAATAGGGGAGATAAGCCTTGCATCGCTGAGCAGGGAAATATACTGTGAGGCCTACAACAGTTTGAGAAATAGGCGTATAGGGCTTGAATTAAAACCAGCGGTGAGGGCTTGTAATCAAAGGGATTGAAACAAAGAGGTATAAATTTAAAATAATTCCAAAAAGTTTTTAAATTAATAAAAATGATAAATTAGATTTATGTGAAATCGTCGTTATAATCGATTTTAATGAAAGAATTACCCAGTCCAGTGGAGTCAATCGACATGGCAGGCGAAAACCAACAAGCAAAAACATTGTATGACAAATTGTGGGATGACCACTTAGTAAAACAACGCGACGATGGCTCGGCTTTACTCTATATCGACCGTCATTTATTACATGAAGTGACTTCTCCGCAAGCCTTTGAAGGTTTACAACTTGCGGGTCGTAAACCATGGCGTTTAAGTGCGAATGTGGCAACCCCTGATCATAACGTTCCAACATCGACCAAAGAGCGTTCAGAAGGAATCGCAGGTATTGAAGATGATACTTCACGTATCCAAGTTCAGACCTTAGACGACAACTGTAAAACCTTTAATGTGGTGCAGTTTGACATTAATGATGTGCGTCAAGGGATTGCACACGTGGTCGGGCCTGAGCAAGGTTTGACTTTACCGGGTATGACGGTGGTGTGTGGAGACTCTCATACGGCAACACATGGCGCATTTGGCTGTTTAGCACACGGGATTGGTACATCTGAAGTGGAGCATGTATTGGCAACCCAATGCTTGGTTCAAAAGAAGATGAAAAACATGTTGGTGCGTGTTGATGGTCAATTGGGTCAGGGCGTAACACCGAAAGATGTGGTTTTAGCCATCATTGGTAAAATTGGTACTGCGGGTGGTACAGGTCATGCCATCGAGTTTGGTGGTCGAGTGTTCCGTGATATGTCGATTGAAGGTCGTATGACGGTGTGTAATATGGCGATTGAAGGCGGTGCACGTGTAGGTATGGTTGCTGTCGATGACAAAACCATTGCCTATGTCAAAGACCGTCCATATGCACCACAAGGCGCACAGTGGGATGCTGCTGTTGCATATTGGAATACCTTACATTCGGATGCAGATGCGCATTTTGATACTGTAGTTGTATTGCAAGGTGAAGAGATTGAGCCACAAGTGTCTTGGGGCACATCGCCTGAAATGGTGATTCCAGTGACTCAAGCTGTACCAACTTTAGAACAAGCCAAAGATGAAGTGCAACGCAATGATTGGACG
This sequence comes from Acinetobacter sp. 8I-beige, assembly GCF_902505955.1. NCBI lineage: Bacteria > Pseudomonadati > Pseudomonadota > Gammaproteobacteria > Moraxellales > Moraxellaceae > Acinetobacter > Acinetobacter sp. 8I-beige. The sequence continues at coordinate 407,835 of NZ_LR732790.1, forward strand.
CGTGCTTATAACTACATGGGTTTAACCGCAGGTCAGGCGTTGGCAGATATTCAGTTAGACCGTGTCTTTATTGGTTCATGTACCAACTCTCGCATTGAAGATATTCGTGCCGCGGCTGAAGTGGCCAAAGGCAAAAAAGTGGCAAGTACCATTAAACAAGCCATGGTGGTTCCAGGGTCTGGTTTAGTCAAAGCGCAAGCCGAAGCCGAAGGCTTAGACAAAGTTTTGATTGAAGCAGGTTTTGAATGGCGTGAGCCAGGTTGTTCAATGTGTTTAGCCATGAATGCAGACAAATTACAACCCGGTGAGCACTGTGCATCGACCTCTAACCGTAACTTCGAAGGTCGTCAGGGCAATGGTGGTCGTACGCATTTGGTGAGTCCAGCAATGGCAGCCGCAGCAGCGATTGCAGGTCATTTTGTCGATGTGCGTTCATTTTAATTCGGGCTTGGGAGCATAGACATGAAAAAATATACCGTTGAACAGGGTATCGTTGCACCTTTAGACCGTGCCAATGTCGATACAGACTTGATCATTCCAAAACAGTTTTTGAAATCCATTAAGCGCACGGGTTTTGGTGAAAACTTATTTGATGAGTTGCGTTATTTAGATGAAGGTTTTTTAGGACAAGACAATTCTAAACGTCCTAAAAACCCTGATTTTGCATTGAATCAGCCACGTTACCAAGGTGCAAGCATCTTAATTTCTCGTGCGAACTTTGGTTGTGGTTCAAGCCGTGAACATGCGCCTTGGGCATTGGAAGAATATGGTTTCCGTACTGTGATTGCACCCAGCTATGCCGACATTTTCTTTAATAATAGTTTCAAAAATGGCATGTTACCTGTGATTTTGTCTGAAGAGATTGTTGACCAACTTTTCAAAGAATGTGTAGCAACAGAAGGCTATCAGTTGACGATTGATTTGGATGCGCAAGAAGTGCGTACACCATCGGGTGAAGCCTTCACATTTGAAGTCGATCCGTTTCGTAAGCACTGTTTGTTAAATGGTTTGGATGATATTGGGTTAACTTTACAGGTTGCAGATGACATCAAAGCCTATGAAGAAAAGACCAAAGCATCACGTCCGTGGGTGTTTGCTGAAATTCATGCTTAATTGAAAATTCGATGCATCTAGTGCTTGGGGCCATCTCTTGTTAATATCGAGCAAAAGAATTTTAAACGTTTTGCTACTGGTAAAGGTTGGGCTTGAACAATGGTGACGAGTTACAGTCGTATCGCTCTACTGGCGTTGGTGGGAACATTAACTGCCTGCCAAAGCATGAATACGGCAAGCATAAAGCGGATTCAGGATACCCCAGCGAGTAAAAATAATGCACAGCTTTACTGTACTGGTACGGTGAGCTGCGAATTTGAACGATGGAATCAGATCAAAATTGTGGATGCAGAAAATCATCGTGTCAGCCGTGAGGCCATTCGAGAGAAGGTCGTGCGTCTAAAACGAGATGATTTGAATGAAGCGAATGCCTTGTTTCTGTCAGTGCCAGCGGGGCAACATGAACTGGTGATTCGCTTCTATCCTGTTTCGGTCGATCGTGCTGAAACGCTGCATGTGATTCATCGGTTTAAGCCTGCGGAACGCTACACCTTTAGAATGTTCCGTGCGCGAAGTCGACATCAGGGAAGCTTGTTGAATATGTCTGCACCTGACCCTTTGTGTGTCGATTTAAAGCAAAACCAAAGAACAATTCGTCGTTTTTGCAAACCTTACAATGTCTTAAATGGCTTGGGCGAGTTTGTAGAACAAAAACTTTAATCGTGTGAGTTAGAACTCACCAACAATGGAATATTTCATGTCTAAACATATTTTGATTTTGGCTGGTGACGGCATTGGTCCTGAAATTGTAAAAGCCGCAGAGCAGGTACTTACACGAGTCAATGATCAATTCAATTTAGGTTTAACGTGGGAACAGGGCCTACTCGGTGGGGCTGCCATTGATGCACACGGTTCACCTTATCCAGATGTGACCGCAGTACAAGCCAAAAATGCAGACGCGATTTTACTTGGTGCGGTGGGTGGTCCGAAGTGGGACAACATTGAGCGTTCGATTCGTCCAGAGCGTGGTTTGTTAAAAATTCGTAGTGAATTAAACTTATTCGCGAACTTACGTCCAGCTATTTTATATCCGCAATTGGCAGATGCATCAAGCTTAAAGCCTGAAATTGTAGCGGGTCTTGATATTCTCATCGTTCGTGAATTAACAGGCGGGATTTACTTCGGTCAGCCACGTGGTATTCGTGAACTTGAGAATGGTGAAAAACAAGGCTTTAACACCGACGTTTATGCTGAGTCTGAAATTAAGCGTATTGCGAAAGTGGCTTTTGAAATGGCCAGTTTACGTGGTGGTAAAGTTTGTTCTGTTGATAAAGCCAACGTCCTTGAAGTGACGGAGCTTTGGAAGCAAACCGTAACGGCGATGAAAGAAGCTGACTATCCAAACATTAACTTATCGCATATGTATGTCGATAATGCTGCAATGCAATTGGTGCGCGCGCCTAAACAGTTTGACGTGATTGTGACAGGTAACTTATTTGGTGACATCTTGTCTGATGAAGCCGCGATGTTGACAGGTTCAATTGGGATGTTGCCATCAGCATCCTTAGATGAAAATGCGAAAGGGATGTATGAGCCATGCCATGGTTCGGCGCCTGATATCGCAGGACAAAATATTGCCAACCCATTAGCCACTATTCTTTCAGTGGCTATGATGTTGCGTTATACCTTCCGTGAAGAAGCTGCTGCTCAAGCGATTGAAGATGCAGTAGGCAATGTCCTAGATCAAGGCTTGCGTACCGCTGATATCATGTCTGAAGGCATGAGCAAAGTAGGTACTGCGGAAATGGGGCAGGCGGTTGTGGCTGCACTGAACTAAGCCAAAAATAATTTGAAAACGCAGCCATCCGCTGCGTTTTTTTATGCTCAAGATTTAATAACCTTTGCAAGCTTTACCCCGATATTGAATTGATTGCGCAATATTATCTTTTAACCAGAAGTGGACTTGGCACTCTAACTGAACATCATAAAATGGTGTATGTGTGGGAATAGGAATCGCACCGACACTGCTGTCGCTACGCATAGTGGGCATAGGGGTTGGAATTTGAATCCGTCTGACAATGGTGTAACTCAGTTGGTTTGGTGTTTGAATCGGCGCACCTAAGGTTTCATAACCGAGTTGACGTAAGTTGAGTTCGCGCCGAATGCTCGATACATCTTGACCGATATATTGTTCTAAATAGTCAGGGAGCGCAATTTTAGCGGGTGAAACGACGGTCTGGTGTTGCGTTGGAGAACTGCCACAAGCTTGAAGCAGTAGAAAGCAGATGGAACTAAAGAAACTGACAATAAAGGGCTTCATGATCATCCCCTAAGCAGAGAAAGACCCTTTTAGTATTGTATATCTGAACGTTCGTTTGAGTATGCTTCGAGTAATTTGAGATAAACGGTATATAGATGGTTCAACATAACATAGCTGTTAACATGCTTTGCCGATGTAGTGAATAGATTCCACAAGATCATCATGCAGTCTGAACTCAATTTTGCATTTCATTTCAATATTCAGGCTACCGCTGGAAGGTGTTGGAATGGGCGCACCCATACTGACACTGGTCCCAAGATTGGGAGTGCCCATCGGAATAGGCATATTGCGTAGCAGGGTGTAGGTTAGTTTCTCGGGGGTATGTACAGGAGCACCGAGTACTTTATAGCCCATGCTATTGAGGTTGAGTTGATTTTGAACTTGATCTGACGATTGTCCGATGTAGTGTTGTAAGGTTTGGTTGAGCTGCGTTTGGCTTGTTGTGGCACAAGCAACACAGAGTATTGGGAACAGTAAAATAGCTCGCTTCATTGTAGTCATTTTCATTATTGTTTTGGCGTATTAGGTTGTTATTGCATTTAATTATAGTTTGATTGTTGGTTTAAATATAGTCGATGTATAACGTTTAGTCTGAGCGCAGACATTAAAAAAGCCACTTAAAAAGTGGCTTTTTCGCTTCGCTAAAACTTAGCGCGCACGATAAGTGATACGACCCTTAGACAAATCATAAGGTGTCATTTCTACTTTAACACTGTCGCCAGTCAAAATACGAATATAGTGTTTACGCATTTTACCAGAGATGTGAGCAATCACTTCATGACCGTTTTCTAAACGTACACGAAACATAGTATTAGGAAGCGTCTCGGTGACAACGCCTTCGAACTCGATGAGTTCCTCTTTATTGGCCATAGCCTACCTGAATGAATAAATTGGAAAGGCGCAAATTATAGTCAATTTTTTTGCATAAAACAAGGCGGAATGGGCGGTTGCCTGATCATCTGTCAGTAAAATAAGCGAACAAGCGGAATAAATATTTTCAACAAAAAAACTGTATAAGTTGTTGTCAGTTCGGTCAATCGCAGTTAATCTAATTTTAATGTTTTATGTATAAATGAAGAACATACAAGGAAGGTTCTAGCGTGGGTCAGCTAACGGATGCATCGGTTGTATTGCGATTAGGCTACCAAGCGATTCGTCGTTCAGGGTTGCCAACAGAAGAGATTTTAACAAAGGCTGGTGTTGCATTAAATCAGATGGAAACCAATGAGCGTACGCCTTTGAGCGCACAATACGCTTTTTGGGTGGCGGCAGAAGAGGTGAGCCGAGATCCAGACATCGGTCTACATTTGGGTGAAAATCTGCCTTTATACCGTGGCCAAGTGATTGAGCATTTGTTTATTTCATCCGAAAACTTCGGTGAGGGATTGAAGCGTGCTTTGGCTTATCAGCGCTTGATCAGTGATGCCTTTCATGCCAAGTTGGTGGTTGAAGATGACCGGTGTTATTTGACCAATGGGGAACAACCTTGGGCTGAAAATTTGGTCAATCGACATTTTTCTGAATGTGCGATGTCCGGTATTTTACGGTTCTTTAAATTTATTACTGAAGGGCGCTTTGAACCGATCTATATTGATTTTAACTTCAGTAAAGGCGCGTTTGATGATGAGTATTTTCGCGTATATGAGTGCCCTGTTAGTCTAGGGCAAAAAGAAACCCGCTTATATTTTGACCCAAGTATTTTGGCTTATCCGTTGTGGCAGGCGGAACCTGAATTATTGCAACTGCATGAGCAGTTAGCGATTGAAAAACTTCAAGAATTAGCCCGCTATGATTTGGTGGGGGAAGTGCGTCGCGCGATAGGTTCAACCCTAGAAAGTGGCGAAACCACACTTGAAACAGTGGCTTCTCAGCTCAGTATTACCCCAAGGCGTTTACGCACACAGCTTAGTGAGGCGAATACCAGCTTCCAGCAAATTTTGTCTGATTATCGCTGCCGTTTGGCGAAAAAACTTTTGGCCAATACGGCTGAAAGTGTAGAGCGTATCGTTTATTTGACTGGCTTTTCTGAGCCAAGTACCTTCTATCGTGCATTTAAACGCTGGACCAATGAAACCCCAGTGGAATATCGCAAGCGTAAGCAGCGTTAAGAAATCCCCCCTAGCCTTCTTTGAAAAAGCAGGCTAGGGGGAGGATTCAAAAATAAATTATTCAGGCATATTGAGCCAGTGCGGCCCAAGCGGCTGCTTTGGTAGCTCAAACTGTACTGGATAGTCGGCATGAATGAAATACAGCCCATCAGGAGGGGCTGTAATGCCTGCGGCTTTGCGGTCTTCTGCTGCGAAAATAGCCTCAATATGCTCGACTTCATACAGACCTTGACCAATTTCAAGTAAGCAGCCCATGATATTGCGGACCATGTGGTGTAAGAAGCCATCGGCCTGAATGTCGAGGACCAAATATGGACCATGTTGAATTAAGCGACAGTGGCTGACATGGCGCACAGGTTGATTGGATTGGCATGCGGCTGCACGGAAGCTTTCAAAATTATGCGTGCCTTCGAACTTTTGCGCAGCTTGCATCATCTTCGCTACATCTAGTGCGTAATAAGCGTGTGTGACTTGTTTATGCATAAGAGCAGGGCGTTGCGGGTGGTTATAAACGACATAACGATAACGACGTGCCTGCGCTTTGAAGCGTGCATGAAAGTCTTGATCCATCGCTTTAATCCATTGGATCGAGATATCTTTTGGCAGTTGGCTGTTGCTACCCATCAACCAACCGCGCTCTGAACGAAGTGCCGAGCTATCAAAATGCGCCACCATATTGGTGGCATGGACGCCAGCATCGGTACGACCTGCACCATGTAAGCTAATCGGTTCATTGGCAATTTTAGAGAGTACTTTTTCAATCGTCTCTTGTACGCTGATCACACCTGTTTGCTGGGATTGCCAACCACGATAGTGTGTTCCACAAAACTCAATGCCGATCGCAAAACGTTGCATATGTACCTCAAATTAACCCAAATCATGCCAATGGCCGAAGCGTGCTTCAGCGGTGGGGTATTGTAAATACATTTTAAGGGCTTTGGCATACAGATCTGCATGCCCGAGGCAATCACTAACAATTATTTTGGCTTGGGTTGTCCAAGCGGCAACTGCATAGCGCTGATCAGTACGGCCGAAAGGGACTTGGGTGCTTAAGATAACAATACAGCCTTGCGCGTAAAATTCATCGAAAAGTGCTATCAACTCGGCATTCACAGCTAAATTACCCGTTCCAAAACCTTGCAAAATGAGGAAATGTGGTGGGGCTGTAAGCAGGTTTTTCAAATTCTGCAATTGTTGCGCTAAGGCAACAGGTTGCATCATCAGATTGAGGCAATTGAACTGGTGGGATTGTTCTACATCACCTGTTTGTACTATGTGTGTTTTTAAGCTATGTGGAATCGGCTGTTCAGCCATGACGCCTGTAAAAGCATCCAGTTCTGTGGTATGTCGTTTTAACGCGGTTTGCGCATGCAATACCTGTTGATGAAAAGCCAGATAAACTCCGACAGGATGTTTCATCACGGCATCTAAGGCAAAATTCAAATTACTAATCGCATCGCTAAATTCACGCGTATCTGTGCCTTGTACATTCAGTAATGGATATTGGCTACCTGTGAAAACCACACGTGCGGAATCTGCAATAAAGTGTGCGGCGACAGCACTGGCATAGCTTAAGGTATCTGTGCCATGAATCACGACAAAATGCTGGAATTGTTGCAGTTGTAATTGTTGAATCTGCTGAATCAGCAATAACCAGTCTGCAGCCGTGCAGGCGCTACTGTCTTTAATGACAGGTGCAATAAAACATTCAATGTCGAGATGAATCGGCAAGACATGTGTAAACTTGGGAATAAAGTCTTCGGCAGGCATTGGTTGTAAGGGTTCGCCAATACAGCCAAAGGTTCCACCCATATAGATAAGCGCAATTTTTTTCATTATAAAAAAAGCAGTCGGTGATGACTGCTTTAGTTTAAAACGAAATGGCTTAGGATGCTATGCGACTCAGTAACTGTTCGACTTGCTGACGTTGTTCCGTAGAGTAATTTGGTTCTTGTTCAACCAAAATTTCACGTGCAGCTTCGAAAGCGCCAAGTTGAATGTATTGCTCAGCCAATTCAAGGTTTAAGTGTATTTCATTGACTTCGTTCAGTTGAGGGAAAGACTGCACCAGAGGATCGCTTTGATCCACCGTATTGGCAGGTGCAGTAGACTCTAGACTAAAGCTGAGGTTTGGCGTAATAACTGCTGGTGTTTCTTCTACTATTGCTTCACTTGAGCTCACCGTATCGAAAGAAAAAGCAGGGATGTCTTTTGCAGCTTCAGCTGTGGATTCGCTTGAAAAATCAAATGTAAATTCAGGACGCTCATCCGCAGCAAGTGGTGAAGTTTCTACTTCTGGCGCTGTTGTAGCTGCTGTGTCGAGATTGAATGAGAAATCTAAAGGTTGGATGTCGGCTGCAGCAGTTTCTGCTGGTTGAGCAGGCGTGCTTTCTAAAGAGAGTGAACCGAAATCGAGTGGTTTAAGTTCTTCAGCAGATTTGGTTGGTTCTGCTGTTGGTGTGTTTAAACTAGAGATATCAAATTCTAAGCTTTGAACTTCGATGCTTGGTTCAGGTTGAGCAGGTTTTGTGGTGGTAAATGCTGAGGTATCAAAATCAAGCGGTTTAATGTCTTGAACAGGTTCAACAACAGAAGCCTGCACAGGAGCGGGAGCAGGATTGTTTGATGACATCAAGGCATCAAAGTCAGCAGTATTAGTTGCTTCTACAGGTTTTGGTGCAGATGGTGCAATTTCAGTTGGTTTAAACTCAATCGTGTCACGGCTATTTTGATGTAATTGATCGTAATCCGATTTTTTGGCTTCTGCTTGCACCAAAATATCATCCAGTTCTAAAGAACGTAAATGATTCAGCAATTGGCTAATGGCAAACTCATCTTTTTGAAGCAAGTGAATATCGAGCAGCAGTAAATATAATTCGTGTTGTGAATTGTCTTTATTTAGGGCTTGGTTGATTTGTGCTTCAGCTGAGAAGAAATTGCGGTCGCGAATTTGACCTTCAATTTTATTACGTAGATCTGTGGCGAGTGGTGTCGTGGCTTTTTTAGCAATAACATCCTCAACGACTTGAGTTTGTTGCAGGGATTTTTTAGACGAACTGGTTTTTTTGGCTTTATTTTTTGCAGCAACCGCTTTTTGAGTTTTTGGTTCTGCTTCTTTACTCGCCTCACGCTTTTTTAAGACTATGGCAACAACCAATAGTAAGATAAATGGAATCACATAAATAAGCATGTTTTACCCCTTTTGAACTTGTCTTTGTGCAAGTTCATCCAAAATCAAATAATCAAAATAACACTTTAGTGTGTTGGCTTTTTCTCAGTTTGTTGTGCTTTCAATTGTTGTTGCAATTGTGCAAGACGAGCGTTTAGTAATTGAATTCTCTGATCTTTCTGATTAAGTGCCACTTCTAATTGTGTTACGTTTCTCTGTAATTTAACGGTTTTTTCACGGGATGTCATAACTTTTAATGACAACTCGTTTGATGTTTGATTCTTTTCTGTCGACTTCTTGGCAGAACCGTGGCTTGAATCTTGCTCTTTCTCTGCAACCAAACTCATCTCGGCTTGATTGAGGCGGTATTTCGCCTTGCCAGATTGCTGTGAGCTTTGTTTTGGAAGTGATGAAACGGAGACTTTCTGCTCTGATTTTGCCGTTTGTAGACCTGTTAAATTGAGATTGGCACCACGACGTAAGCGGTTTACGTCCCCTTGAATAAAGGCATGTTCATTCTTGGCTTTAATTTGTTGCATGACTTCACCGACAGGACGGTTTTCTTCAGCAGCAATACGCGATGCAATGCCCCATAGAGATTCATTCGACCGAACTACATGGGCACTTTGAGGTGCGGCTTGGCGTGCAGTAGTTGCAGGGGCAGCAGGTGTTGTTTTTGCTGTCGATGAAGTGGCTTGAGGGTTAGCCTGTGCTGAAATAGGTGTATCTGATTTTTGAACTGAATCGGCATACTTTTGCACCAACGGATCTGCCGATTTTTTTGCTTGAGTAATAGGTTCAACCCGTGGAGCTGGTGTTTGAGCGGCTGCAGCAATTTGTGTAGAGGCTACTGAAATAACTTGCGTTGGCGCCGAAATAGCGGTCGCACTCATGCTTGGTGGGGTATGGTTATTGAGTTTGAGGGGTGTTGTATTTGTCGTCGGCGTAGCTGTTGTTTTTAAGCTATTGAATTGTGTGCTGACAGGTAAGTTCAGTGCAATATCTTTTTCGTTGACAATCACTACCGGTTTTAAGGCTTTTTCATTATTATTAGCGCGGGCTTGAAGTGCTGCCGAGCGTTTATTGGCTGTTTTAATATGTTGTAGTCGTGCCGCATTGCCTTCTTTGATTTTGACGACAATGTTCAGTTCTGCTTCCGTTAAAGGACGTGAAGAGGTAATCGTAATCACACCGGTACTGGCACTGGTACGACGGGTAAAAAAGTTCAGATTACTGGGCGGCTGATGCATGACACCAAGAGACATCAAATCTTCTGCGCTGGCTAGACTGGCTTGAATGGGAGCATTCGGATCGGCATCGTGAAAGTTCAATTCTGCATACAACAGTTCCCCAGGTGCAGACTGAATTTGAATAGGATCAACAGTGATCGCATTCACATTTTGCGAAGCAATAATGGCTAAAATGGCTATCTTTAATTTGTTATTTACGGTCATCTTAATCTTTAGCTCGGTCACAGATCGCAAAGCGAAAATTATAGATTAGCGAGTTGTGTGTTATTTGTAAAACGTTAACATCAGGGTTACAAAAAAAAGCCGATCAAGTGTGATCGGCTTAATACTTTAGCGGGTAAATGCTTAAGTATTTTTGTAGTCAATCAGGATACGGAGCATACGACGTAAGGGTTCCGCAGCACCCCAAAGCAATTGATCACCGACAGTGAAAGCACCTAAGTACTCTTTGCCCATATTCAATTTGCGTAGACGACCAACAGGAACTGTTAATGTGCCTGTTACAGCCACAGGTGTTAAGTCAGTCATAGACGCTTCACGGGTATTTGGAACCACTTTTGCCCATTGGTTTGCGCTACGTAACATATCTTCGATTTCATCGAGAGGCACGTCTTTCTTCAGCTTTAATGTTAAAGCTTGAGAGTGACAACGCATCGCACCAATACGCACACAATGACCGTCAATCGGAACGATTTGCTGGTTGCCCAAGATCTTGTTGGTTTCAACTTGACCTTTCCATTCTTCTTTCGACTGACCGCTGTCTAATTGTTTGTCGATATAAGGAATGAGTGAGCCTGCTAATGGCACGCCGAAGTTTGCTGAAGGGAAACCTTCGCCACGTTGTAATTCCGCAATTTTAGAGTCAATATCTAGAATTGGGGAGCGTGGGTCATCTAACAAATCTTTGGTGTTGTTGTACAAATAGCCCATACCAGAGATCAGTTCACGCATATTTTGCGCACCAGCACCCGATGCTGCTTGATAAGTCATCGAGGTTGCCCATTCCACTAAATTGTTTTGGAATAAACCGCCTAAGCCCATCAGCATCAGTGAAACTGTACAGTTACCGCCCACGAATGTTTTGGTGCCGTTCACTAAACCATCTTTAATCACGTTCATGTTGACAGGGTCAAGTACGATGATGGCTTCATCTTCCATACGAAGTGTAGATGCCGCATCAATCCAATAGCCTGTCCAGTTTTCTGCTTTGAGCTTCGGGAAAACTTCTGAGGTATAGTCGCCGCCTTGGCAGGTAATAATGACATCCATTTGCTTCAGACTGTTAATGTCTGATGCATCCATAAGTGCTGGGGCAGTTTTACCGCCAAACGCAGGCGCTTCACCGCCTGCATTACTGGTAGAGAAATAAAATGGCTCAAAATGAGCAAAATCATTCTCTTCAACCATACGTTGCATAAGGACGGAACCAACCATCCCGCGCCAACCGACCAGACCTACTTTCATGTCACTTTGCCTCGGTGCGTTAAAAATTAAAAGGGGATTCGAGTGTATCAAAAGAGCGCTTAACTGCAAGCACTACACAATGAAAACAGCAATTATATTGTGCAATATATCTTGTTTATGTTACATGCAAAATTGATATTAATTTATGAATCTACAAAAAATTAAGAATATAAGAGTGGGTATCTATGATCTGGGTTGAGTTGCTGGCATGTGTTGTGATTTGGTTAAGCTTCTGGTCACTGATTCCTCGAGATGAATGGTGGTATCGAGGCGCAGATTTTCCACGCTTACAGAATTTGGCATTGGGGTTGATTGCATTTATCTTGATGTTGATTTGGGATGCACCTTGGAATTGGGTGCGTGAAGTCATTTTGCTGGGGTTAATTGCGGCAGTAGCGTACCAACTCAAAATGGTGTTGCCTTATACCTTTGTGTGGAAAAAGCAGGTGAAAACGGTTGCCAAAACAGAGTTACAGCCAGAATGCCAGATTTCTTTAATTGTGTCGAATGTACTAACGCCTAATACTCAATACCACTTATTACTGCAACAAATTCGTCAGCATCAACCGGACTTGATTTTGACTTTAGAGTCGGATGCACATTGGGAACAAGCCTTGAGTGAACTGGAAGATGACTATCCCTATCGGGTTGCAGTGCCTTTGGATAATCTGTACGGCATGCACTTGTATAGTCGTTTAGCGCTTAAAGATATTGAAGTGAAGTTTATTTTGAGCGATGAAATTCCTTCGATTCATGCCACAGTCATCTTAAGGTCAGGACAGCCAGTGCAACTGTATTGCTTACACCCGAAACCGCCAAGTCCGACCGAAGCCAAAGACTCTACTTTACGTGATGCTGAATTATTGATAGTCGGGGATCAGATTAAAGATTTGGATGAGAGCTGCATTGTGATGGGCGATTTGAATGATGTGGCATGGTCGCGCACGACACGACTTTTTCAACGGATCAGTGGACTGCTAGACCCCCGAGTCGGAAGACATTTTGTCAATACTTTTCATGCCGACTATCCCTTACTGCGCTGGTCACTGGATCATGTTTTTCACAGTACAGATTTTGCCTTGGTACAGATGCAGCGTTTAGCACATATTGGCTCAGATCATTTCCCTGTATATGTGGTGCTTCAAACTGGTCGGGTGTTTGAGCAAGTACAAGAAGAGCTAGAACAAACCGAAGCCGATGAGCAAGAAGCGCAGGAGGCGATTGAAGATGGAATTGAAAAAGCGGAACGAGAAGGTAAGCAGGTTACAGATAAAATTGCCAAAGATTTCCAGTAAATATAGGGGCGCTCGGATTTCATCAGTGTAGGATATGGCTTACAGGGATTTGGGAATCTGACGAATGGTTAGTCATTTGGTATCCCCGTATTCTAGTCTCATCAGCAGATGGAGCGGGAATGGATTATCCCAGTATGGAAGTTGAAGCTGATGGAAATCATCATGGATATGATGTAGGTATGGAATGCCACCGCATAAAACAAGAATAACGTTGAAAGCACAACCTCATGTACCCGAGTTTTGCAGGACGCAGAACTCGGGTTCTACTTTTTTTAGTCAGCCCTTTTTTGTTAAGAATAAATCTTGTCATAGCCTGCAGGGCGAGTTTTAAAGCGACGGTGGAACCACATATATTGAGTCGGAGCAATACGGAGTTGATTTTCAATAATTTGATTCACTCGTGTCGCATCATCGACTTCATCTTCACTGGGTAAGTTTTCCACCGCAGGTTCAATCAACACTTTGTATTGTGGGTTTTTAATATCACCATCACGATAAAAATACAGAGGGATGGCTGCGGCTTTGGTCATTTTCAATAAGCGACGATGTGCTGTAACAGTCGCTGCGGGAACGCCAAAAAAAGGTGCCATAACACCTTGTTTTAAACCAAAGTCTTGATCTGGACTATACCAAATGGCATGGCCATTTTTTAAGTTGCGGACCAAACCACGCATGTCATCATGATCAATTTGATGTGCATAAATGGTGGCGCGGCAGCGGTAGATGAGCATATCCAGCAGTGGATTATTTTGTGGGCGATACACCACATCTGGTTCAAAATACTGCGCGCATAGATAACCACCCGCATCGAGCAAAGTAGAGTGGGTTCCTAAAAGCAGTGCGCCTTTACCTTCTGCTTGTGCTTTTTGAATATGTTCTAAACCTTCAATACTGACACGGCCAGTAAACCACTTTGGGCTATACCATGCATTCAGCGTTTCAAATACCCCCAGCATTTGATCGACAAAAACTAAACGGGCATTTTCAAGGACTTCTTGGGCCGACCATTCAGGGAAACACACCTCCAGATTACGAACGGTGGTTTTACGTCGCGACTTCAAATATTTAAAGCTGAGGTTACCTAAGAGGGTGGCCAGTCGGTGTTGAATTGCCCATGGGAGAATCGCCAATATCATGAGAAAGACGATACCAATCCAAACGCCCCAATATTTGGGATGCAGAAAAGACCACTGAAATTCACCGGGTTGATAGTCTGGCTTCGAACTCATAAATTGCGATAAAGGCTGAAAAGAGAATGTTTCGAGTTTAGCATGAAGCAAGAATGAAGATGCAATCTTCACCATGAACCTGTTGTACAGGACCTTCTCATATCAAGTTGTGATGGTTTTTATGAGGTGGGCGAAGATGTATTCATGCTCAGTGGAGAACATGGTCTCAACATCTCGCAACATTTGTTTTGTTTTAATTTGGGTGAAATTCACAATACTAAGAAGAAAGATAAGAACAGGGGGATAAAAATGCTAAAAAACATTATCAGTTGCGGCGTGCTATTCATTTCTTTAACGGGCTGTGTCTATAGTCCATATGATGATTATAATCATTATTATCACGGGTTTGGTTGGACAGGGTATGCTCCCTTTCCACTAGAAGACCATCGTCCACCACCTAATGGTCATGGCGGTGGACATCCAGGGGGGCAACATCCTGATCATATCCATCCAGGAGGAGGGCAGCCTGGTGGAGGTGGGTTGCATCCAGGGGGTAGTCATTCAGGTGGTGGTGGAATTCATCCTGGCGGGGGCGGGATACATTCAGGTGGAGGTACTGGCATACATCCTAGCGGAGGTGGGCATCGTCAGCCACGTTAAATAAAAAAACTCCGCGTGGCGCGGAGTTTTTTTATGGAGCTTATGAAAAATTATTTGGTTAAATTTTCCAGTTCTTCCCAACGTTCCAGTTTTTCCAGCAATAGCTCATCAATTTCAGTTAAACGATTCGACAAAGTCATCGCCTTGTCTGCATCTGAAATAAATAATGAACCATCTGCAAGTGAGGCATTGATTTCCGCTTGCTCTTTTTCCAGTGATTCCATTTCGGCAGGCAGTTGTTCAAGCGCTCGTTGATCTTTATAGCTGAGTTTGACTTTTTTAGCAGGTGCTGCGTTCGCTTCAGCTTTCGCCGCTGCTTTTTTCACAGCACTTTTTTGGTCAACCGCAGTTTGGTCTGGTCGCTGTTGTAAGTAATCTTGGTAACCACCGATGTATTCATCGATATTGCCTTTACCATCGAACACCCAAGTTGAGGTTACTACGTTATCCATAAAGGCACGGTCATGCGAAATAAGCAGTAAAGTGCCTTTGTAGTCGGACAACATTTCTTCTAGCAGCTCTAGTGTCACCATATCCAAGTCATTGGTGGGTTCATCCATCACGATTAAGTTCGATGGCTTAAGTAGTAACTTAGCTAAAAGAATACGGTTACGCTCACCGCCTGAAAGGGCTTTGACTGGTGTACGCGCACGTTCAGGTGAGAACAAGAAATCTTGCAAATAGCTGTAAATGTGACGACGGTTACCATTCACATCGACATGGTCAGAACCTTCTGAAACGTTATCTTTGACTGATTTTTCAAGGTCGAGGGCATTACGTAATTGGTCGAAGTAAGCTACTTCCAATTGTGTGCCAGTTTTCACCGTACCCGTATGTTCTTGTTCGCCTAAAATGGCTTTAATGAGGGTGGTTTTACCGACACCGTTGTCACCAACAAGACCAATACGGTCACCACGTAACACTAATGCAGAGAAGTCTTTGATGATCGGCGCATCATGACCAAAGCGAACGCTTAAGTTCTCAATTTCAAAGACCACTTTACCTGAACGGCTAGCGTCTTGTGTTGCCATACTGACTTTGCCTTGCTGTGAGCGACGGGCTTTTGATTGTTCACGTAATTCTTTTAAGGCACGTACACGACCTTCGTTACGCGTACGACGCGCTTTAATACCTTGGCGAATCCACACTTCTTCTTCAGCTAAACGTTTGTCAAACAGTGCATTCTGCTTTTCCTCGGCTTCCATTTGCTGTGCTTTCAGCTCGAGGTAACGTGAGTAGTTACCTTCATAGCTGCGTAGAGTGCCGCGGTCGAGTTCAACAATTCGAGTCGCAATACTGTCTACAAATGAACGGTCATGCGAGATGAACAGTAAAGTTAAATTATTTTGATCAAGTAAAAACTTTTCGAGCCATTCAATACTTTCAACGTCCAAGTGGTTGGTTGGTTCGTCTAGTAATAGCACATCGGGTTGGGTAAGGAGTGCACGAGCAAGCAGCACACGACGCTTACGACCACCCGATAAATCGGCCAAATCGGCATCTGGGTCTAGCCCCATTTTACTTAAAATAGAATTGACTTTGGTTTCTAAAGCCCAGCCATCCAACTGATCTAGTTTATGTTGTAGGTTACCCATGCGGTCACATGCTTCCATGTCTCCAAGTACACAAGCATCACTGGCTTCATGATAGGCTCTGAGCACATCTGCGGCTTCACCTGCACCGTCTGCCACGATATCTGCCACTTTGCCCGAGTCCATCGGCACGTCTTGCGCCAACATCGAAATGGTAATGCCATTTTGCAGAGAAACTTCACCAGAATCGGGTAATAAACTTCCCTCGATCAGTTTAAGTAAAGTAGACTTACCTTCACCATTACGACCAATTAAACACACTCGTTCACCGCGCTCCAATGAAAAGTTCGCGCCGTCGAGCAAGGCAGGTCCACCAAACGCAAGTTGGACATCCCTTAAAGTAATATAGGCCATAATGTTTCCTGAAAAATCTCAAATGAGGACTTGAAGTGTCTAAACAACAAAATATTGATAATCAAGCGCCATTGTCCGCACCCATTGAAGATTTGCAAGTCCGAATTGCATTTTTAGATGATTTAGTTGAACAGCTCAATGAACAATTGGTGATTCAAGGGCTGGAAATTGCTGATTTAAAAAAACAAATGCAAATTTTGTATCAACGTGTTGAATCTTCAGATTTGTCTGATGGAATTGCAACATTTGACCCGATGGCCGATCGTCCACCACATTATTAAGTTCATTTGCTGTCTGGGGCTAAAAAATGCTGTGATGTGGGGTGAAGATATTGCTGATCCTTCTCTCTTTTTTTGTTTTACCCAACTCAAAGCTCGATTTGACTGACGAAATCATTTGACCTTTGATGCAGTTCCTACTCTAATACCCGCTTTCTGGTGCATCCCATAAAAACTGTCCTATGACTCAAAAAGTTGTTCTTCTTGACCTTGAAAATAATGTTCCGACGGCCAAATTGTTGCGCGAGATTGTGGAGCATTATCCGACTTTGTATTTGTTTCATTGCCAAGGTCAATTTGAGTATGCATTGCAAGATTTAACAGAATTAGCTGCTTGGATCAGCAGTGGTCAAGTGGTGATTTTAGATACGCCCAAAGCCGAGCAAAAAGAGTTTGAATACGCCGTTGTGGTGGGGCAGTTAATGGCTTTGCTTGAGCCAGAGACGCAGGTTGAAATTATCTCTGCGGTCAATACAACAGAAATACTTTTGGACTTAATGCAATCTTCGCATATTCAGAGCAATTTGATCCTCATTCAGTCTGAAGCGTTACCAAGTCAACGTCATCTTCCCAGTTTAGACAGCATCAAAAATCAGCCTTATTTAAAAATGGTCAAAAAATATTGTGATGCTTTGGGGAAAATGTCAGGTAAGCCGAACACATTGGACGGTCTAAAAAATTCAATAAGTAATATTTTGCAACTCGTACCTGAAAAGACACAGCGGGTGGTGGGGATGTTGATTAATCTCAAAATCATCAAACGCTATGATGAGCAGATTCGCTTTCGTAAAAAAGTGTTGAAGCAGTGGTTGGCACTGAATTTAGATGAACAAGACCCAATTACACAGCCGCAAAGCATGCATCAAGCGCTACAGCAACTGCAAAAAGACAGTGTCGTAGATGTGCTTGAACCAACTGCAGATACGCAGTCCGCGCAACAAGAGTTGTTTAAAAACTTTGCACAGATTGACCCTGTACAGCTTGAGGTTGCACGAAAACTGCGCGAGTTAAAAACCAATAAACCCAAAGATATCTATGCACTCCGTGATTTGCTTGAGCAAATGTTTCCGAAGTCAGATGTGCGTATGTTACTGAAAGAGCTACTCGATAAAGGCTATATTTATTGGAATGGACACGAAGTTCTATATAGTCATGAAATGTTCTTAAATTAATTTTATCGTTCAAACTTGCGTTTTATATTGTGCTTATGCAACTCTAATAAAGGAATAAAAAGGTTGTGCTATGGAAAATACTGGAATTTGGGTTGTCGGATTTATCATCTTATTCATCCTCGGCTCGATTTTTGGACTTCGTGTAAGTCCAAGAGAGAAAGCTTTAGGTGAAATGCGTGATAAAGCGCGCAAGATGGGTTTACACCCGCGTTTAGTCGCTGCACCTGACTGGACGAAAATACCAATGGCTTCGGAAAACCGGGCCAGCATGGTGGCGTACTACAGTGTCCTGATTCCAGAAGCACGCCTACCTTTAATGCGCGCTCGCGTTGTTGATCAACAGCTTGAGCTCATTACAGGTGATGACAAGTTTAAACATTTACCCATTGAATTAAAGGGTATTTATGCTATTGATATGCAAGCAAACTGCGTGGGACTCTATTGGGATGAGCATTCTGACTTAAGAGCAACCCAGTTAGATGCCATGAAAGCATATTTACAGTCTTTGGCTGAACTTTAATTTTACAGACCCATTGAAACAGGATTAACGGTTAATATGGCGAAAGCTCCTCGGTCCACATCCAAAAGTACTACAGCAGATTCTCCTGAGGCTGGGAAAAAGCGTGCTTTAGTGATTGTGGAGTCGCCTGCAAAAGCGAAAACAATCAATAAATATTTAGGCTCGAATTACATTGTGAAGTCGTCTGTGGGTCACGTGCGTGATTTACCTACAGGTGGTTCTAGTAAGACTGCAGAAAAGAAGCCAGCAACACGAACCAAACTGACCGATGCTCAGAAAGCTGAAAAAGCACAAAATGCACTGGTCAATCGTATGGGGGTTGATCCTGAGCATGACTGGAAAGCACATTATGAAGTGCTTCCAGGCAAAGAGCATGTGGTTGCTGAACTGAAAAAGCTTGCTTCGCAAGTTGACGAGGTCTATCTCGCAACGGACTTGGACCGTGAAGGAGAAGCAATTGCTTGGCATTTAAAAGAAGTGATTGGTGGCGATGACTCACGTTATCAACGTGTGGTGTTCAACGAAATCACCAAAAATGCCATTCAAGATGCATTTAAGCATCCAGCACGCCTTGATATCGATAAAGTTAATGCACAACAAGCACGCCGCTTTTTAGACCGTGTTGTCGGCTTTATGATTTCGCCCTTACTTTGGGAAAAAATTGCTCGTGGTTTATCGGCAGGTCGTGTTCAGTCTGTCGCAGTTAAACTGGTGGTTGAGCGTGAGCGTGAAATTCGTGCGTTTATTCCCGAAGAATACTGGCAAGTTTTTGCAGACACTAAGTCTCAGACCGATGAGATTCGTTTAGAAGCCGTCAAACAAGCAGGTAAAGCCTTAAAGCTACGTAATAAAGCCGATACCGATGCTTTACTAAAGCTCATTAAAGACGCAGATTACAAAGTTTCAGCACGTGAAGATAAACCGACCAAGGTGAATCCGAGCGCGCCGTATATCACCTCGACTTTACAACAAGCAGCCAGTACACGTCTGGGTTTTTCTGTGAAGAAAACCATGATGTTGGCGCAGCGTTTGTATGAAGCGGGTTTTATTACCTATATGCGTACCGACTCGACCTTTTTGAGTGACGATGCGGTGAATATGGTACGTCATCATATTGAGACCGAGTTTGGTGCGAAATATCTGCCTGCTAAGCCGAACCGCTATGGTAACAAAGCCGGTGCACAAGAAGCCCACGAAGCGATTCGTCCATCGAATGTGGCGTTAAAAGGCGACAGTTTGGTGGGTGTGGAACGTGATGCACAACGTTTGTATGATTTGATCTGGCGTCAATTCGTCGCGTGTCAAATGACACCAGCAGAATACTTGTCATCGACTATTTTAGTGGATGCCAACGGTGTTGAACTTAAAGCCAGAGGTCGCACCTTAGTCTTTGACGGTTTCACTAAAGTCCGTGGTCAAAACAAGTCGGACGATGATGTGTTATTGCCTGCGGTGAAAGTGGGTGAAATCCTGACGCTTGAAAAATTAGATCCATCGCAACACTTTACCAAGCCACCTGCACGTTTTACTGAAGCGTCATTGGTGAAAGAGCTTGAGAAAAAGGGCATTGGTCGTCCATCGACCTATGCGGCGATTATCTCGACCATTCAAGACCGTGGTTATGTCAAACTGGAAAACCGTCGTCTATTTGCTGAAAAAATGGGTGAGATTGTTACTGATCGTTTAGATGAAAGTTTCAATAACCTCATGAACTATGACTTTACCGCGGACTTAGAAGGTCAGCTCGATAAAGTGGCTGATGGCGAACGCAATTGGAAAGAGTTGCTTGACAGTTTCTATGGCGACTTTAAAAAACGCCTGACCAATGCGCAAGGTGAAGGCGGCATGCGCCGCAATCAACCAGTAGAGGTGGGAGCAGTTCACTGTAAAGAATGTGACCGCCCAATGCAGATTCGTACGGGAACCACAGGTGTCTTCTTAGGGTGTTCTGGCTATAACTTACCGCCGAAAGAGCGTTGTAAAGGCACGTTGAACTTAACGCCTGTTGAATCACTTGCCGCACTTTCTGATGATGATGCAGCAGAAACAGCAGATTTGATGTCGAAAAAACGCTGTCCAATCTGTGAAACTGCGATGGACAGTTATGTGATCGATGGTGGTCGTAAGCTACATGTTTGTGGTAATAACCCAGATTGTGCTGGTTTTGAACTTGAAGAAGGTGAGTTCAAAATCAAAGGTTATGATGGCCCAACCATTCCATGTGACAAGTGTGATGGGGAAATGCAACTGAAGACGGGTCGTTTTGGTCCTTATTTTGCTTGCTCAAGCTGTGATAACACACGTAAAGTCTTAAAAAGTGGTCAACCTGCACCTCCGCGTGTAGACCCGATTAAGATGGAACATTTACGTTCAACCAAGCATGATGACTTTTTTGTATTACGTGATGGGGCAGCAGGTTTATTCTTGGCGGCAAGTAAGTTCCCGAAAGTACGTGAAACACGTGCACCAAAAGTTTCGGAACTTCGTAGTGTTGCCGATCAGCTTGATCCGAAGTATCAGTTTATTTTGCAAGCACCTGATGCTGACCCTGAAGGAAATCCAACTTTGGTGAAATTTAGCCGTAAGAATCAAGCGCAATATATTGGTTCTGAAACGCCTGAAGGTAAGCAAACCAAATGGTCATTGGTATTCAATGATGGAAAATGGGTTGAAGCTTAAGTTTTAATTGCTTAGAAATAATCAAGAAATGCTCACTTTGGTGGGCATTTTTTATATGATGCACAGCTATAAATAAAAAAAGATTTTGGTTAATGTATGATTCCTATTCACTCTGTTGTTGTATCCGCTGTTTTACTGTCAAAAATTGAGGGTGAAATTAAACTGTTATTGATGAAGCGTGTTAAAGGTGATTATTGGTGTCATGTCGCGGGAAAGGTTGAAGAGAATGAGACCGCCAGCCAAGCGATACTTCGCGAAATCAAAGAAGAAACTGCTATTCAGCCTCAACGTTTATTTAGTGCAGATTACATTGAGCAGTTCTATGAACCACACTTGAATGTGATTGAAATGATTCCCGCATTTGTGGGCTTTTGTGCTGAAAACCAATCTGTTCTATTGAATCATGAGCATACTGAATATCGATGGTGCAGCTTATCAGAAGCTAAAACTTTGGCTGTATTTTCGAATCAAAGAAAATTATACGACTTTATTTGGGAAAACTTTGTATTACAACAACCTATAATACATTTAGAAATTACGTAATGTGCTGATCATTGTGATAAAAAATTATTAAAAATTGGGGATCAAATATGTGGAAAAAACTTCGTATTTTAATCTTGCTACTGATTTTATTGGTGGTCGCTTTAAATGCTTATCGAGATCAGAATCAAGATTGGAGCAAGCCCATTATTGTATTACTCCATCCAGTAAATGCAGACGGGCAAGGCACAACGCAGCAATATATACAGCAATTGACGCCTGCAAACTTAAAAGGGGTACAAGGTTATTTAGAGCAAATGTCTGCGACATATCGCGGTCAACCGATTGCGATTTACTTCCAACTTGGGCGTGAACTCAAACAGCTACCGCCGAAAGTGCCTGAGCAGGCAAGTTTATTAGATACAGTCTTGTGGAGCTTAAAGTTCCGTTATTATGCATGGAAAAACCATCAAGGTTCAGATGGTGCACCAACTGTTACTTTGTATTTGAACTATTATGACCCAGCACTGACCAAAGAGCTGAAACACTCGACAGCTTTGCAAAAAGGTCGCATCGGTTCGGTGAATTTATTTGCATCTAACAAGCAAACCGAGCAAAACAAAGTCGTGCTTGCACATGAGCTTTTACATGCCTTTGGTGCCAGTGATAAATACGACTTAGCCACAGGACAGCCGATGTATCCTGCGGGTTATGCTTATCCAAATCAACAACCGCTGTTCCCTCAAGCCAAAGCTGAATTAATGGCTGGGCACATTCCAACCTCACAAACACAGAGTAAAATGCCTGAGTCGATTGATGAAACATTGGTGAATGAGATCACTGCGATTGAAATTGGGTGGAAAAAATAACTGTGGATAATGCTGAGTTTATCCACAGCATGAATTGATTGTGTGGATAAACTCAAACCTACAAGTTCGATGCAAAACATGTTAAAACTAAGTGAACGAAAATCAAACTTGAGAAGAAGATGAAAACAGTCGGTAATGATTTAGTTCGCCATCAACTCCATGAAAATCGTAAATGGTATTTGGGTTTAGGGATTTTATTGGTGTTGTTTGGTTTCGTCCTTTTGGCAGCTTTGCCTTTTGCCACCTTATCTGTGGTGTTTATCTTTGGCGTGCTCATGATGATAGGTGGTGTTCTACACTTCATCGCAGCCTTTAAGATTTTTGAGGGTGGCTTCCGCTGGCTATGGGCTTTGTTTGGTGTGTTGTATTTGGTTGCGGGCTATTACGCATTTACTACACCTGTGAAAACAGCCATTGTCTTGACCAGTGTTTTAGCGGTTTTCTTGATTATTGCAGGGGTCATTCGTATCTTTAATGCAATATTATTTCGAGCATTCCAAGGTTGGGGTTGGACACTTTTTTCTGGTGTTTTAACTCTGCTGGCAGGCATTATGATTTTAACCACACCAGATGCCCCATTTTGGGTGCTGGGCTTATTCCTTGCTTTTGATATTTTATTCCAAGGGATTAATTATCTGACTCTAGCGGCAGCCATTAAGCAGATTCCACCAGCAAGCCAATCTGAATAAAGCATTCTTAAAAAATAAAAGGGAGCCTCATGCAGGCTCCCTTTTTTCGTGTGCTTTATATCATGTGTAAAGCTGAATGGCATGCTTATGGATTGACGGCATATTGACTTGAAATCGCAATACGATTCCACGTGTTAATCACAATCGCGATCCATTCAATAGTGGCAATTTCTGCATCGGATAAGATTCTTGCTGCTTCTTGATACGCCGAATCGGGGAAATGCTGCTGAGCAATGAGTGTGATTTCTTCAATTAAAATCAGCGCGGCGCGTTCTTTTTCGGAAAAATATTCACTTTCTTGCCATGCACTGATGAGGGCAATCCGTTCGATTGATTCACCTGCTTTCATGGCATCTTGTGTATGCATACGCACACAGAATGCACATTGGTTAATCTGTGAGGCTCTTAGTTTCAGCAAGTGTGAAAACCCAATCTCAAGACCTGCTTGTTGGACTTTTTGCATGGATAAGTTTTCGAGTTCTAATACTGTTTTATAGAGTTCAGGTATGGCTTTTCCCAAGTTAATTCGTTCCATACATCACCTATTTTTTTAAAGAGCGTTGAATGTTTAATGATGATTTTATCGGCTAATTGATTCGCACTTTGTTTAATTTATGCATTAAAACCAAATGAACTATGGTAGTCGTTTTGGTGACAGCACAGTAAAGCTCTTCTATGTTTAAAATTAAAAAATCATTGAGGCTATTTTAACTTTATCGAAATGTACTCAACTTCAATGATAACGAACTGTGCCAAGGACAATGAAAAGAGAAAAATGCGGGCGGGAAATTTATAAATCGTGTTATTAATAAATTAAATTTTCTAAAAAAATTATGGATGATGACAACTTTTATTTTAGCGCCCGATTCATTCAAAGAAAGTATGACAGCAGAACAGGCCTGTGCGGCGATGCAGCGTGGAATTCAAAACATAATTCCTAATGCTGTATGTATACATGTGCCTATGGCCGATGGCGGCGAAGGCACAGTCGATGCTTTATTAACATCTTTAGCTGGCCAAAAAGTCGAATGTGAGGTGACAGGGCCCTTGCCATCACAACGAGTGAAAACGTATTGGGGTTTATTTGATGGCGGGCAAACGGCTGTTATTGAAATGGCCAAAGCCAATGGTATTCATCTGCTTGAGCCCGCACAGCGAAATCCATTGCTGACCACAACTTTGGGAACGGGGCAAATGATTCGGCATGCATTGGATCTAGGCGTGTCCAAAATCATTTTGGCTCTTGGAGGCAGTGTCACTAATGATGCAGGTAGTGGTATGGCACAGGCGCTTGGAGTACGCTTTTTAGATGCACAAGGGCGGGACGTGCCCGTTGGTGGTGGTCATTTACGAGATATTAAACGGATTGATATGCAGGCTTTAGACCCACGCTTGCAAAAGATTCAAGTTTTAATTGCCTCCGATGTCACTAATCCGCTGTGTGGAGCACAGGGTGCATCGCATGTGTTTGGCTCGCAAAAAGGGGCGAGCGCAGAGATGATTGAGAAGTTGGATCGAAATTTGAGTCATTTTGCCGATGTGGTGGAAACACAGCTTAATCTACAGATACGTAATGTTGCAGGGGCAGGCGCCGCAGGTGGGCTAGGTTTTGGTCTAATGGCTTTTACAGGCGCTATGCTTCAGTCTGGCGCGACGTGGGTGATTGAGCAAACTCAACTGGCGGAGAAAATAAAGCAAGCCGATTATGTCTTTACTGGTGAAGGAAGTATCGACTTCCAAACCAAGTTTGGCAAAACGCCGTGGGCAGTGGCTCAGTTAGCCAAGCAGTTGAATAAACCAGTGATTGCCTTTGCTGGACGTGTCGGAGAGGATGTTGAGGCATTATTTGATGAAGAGTTTAGTCAAATTGTTTCGATCAATGAACCTGACTGTGATTTAGCAACAGCATTGAAAAACGCAGAGCAGAATTTGCAAAACAGCTGTGAGGACATCACTCGACTTTTGCTTTTAAATCATACTGAGCAAGGTGAGTTTTAATTTTTTGAGGCAGCAAGCGATTTGAGCATAAGGTCTGGGCCATAGATCTGAAGGTGTATTTTAGATAGAAATGGATAATCGTTGCTGAAGCCTCATATTGATGTCATAGATTTGTTAAACTAGTAGCATCCACGAATTGATGAGTGATTATGAGTTTAGCCAGCCTAATTGATGAATTAAACCCGCAACAAAAACAAGCTGCCACGACTGAGTCGCAACACAGTCTGGTGCTCGCAGGGGCTGGCTGTGGCAAGACGAAAACCATTGTGGCACGAGCTGCATACTTGATTGATCAAGGGATTCCTGCCAACCAAATTCAGATTTTAACCTTTACTCGTCGTTCAGCCAGTGAAATTGTGGCGCGAGTGGAGCTGGCTTTAGGTGAGCAGGCAAAAGGGCTGCGTGCTTCTACTTTTCATACTTTTTGTATGTATCTGCTGCGCCGTGTACCGAAAGCCTTTGGTTTAGAGCAGTTTTCAATTATTGATCGAGATGATCAGCTGATGATGTTCCGCCTGATTCGTGGGAAAGATGACAAGAAAAATCCCAATCAGCTGCCTAAACCGCAAGAACTGTGTGACTTATATTCTTTTGCACGAAATACGCGTCAAAAGTTGAGTGATGCCTTAGAAAAACAGCATCCTGAGCATTTGGCTTTTAAAGATCAAATTGCGGAAATCATGAAAGAGTACGAGACACGCAAGCGTGCCCGTAGCTTTTTAGATTATGACGATATTTTGGCGATCGTGGCCTCAGCACTCGACCAGTCAGAAGGTTTAGCCGACTATGTGGCATCGCTCTGCAAACACATGCTGGTCGATGAAATGCAGGACACCAATCCTTTGCAGTGGGCTTTGCTTGAACCGCTTAAAGACAAAGTGAGCCTGTTCTGTGTAGGTGATGATGCACAGTCGATTTATGGTTTCCGTGGGGCAGATTTTGAAAATATTCACCATTTCAAAGAGCGTGTGCCGAATGCACTAATTTTTAAATTAGAACAAAACTACCGTTCTACCCAAGAAATTTTAGACCTTTCCAATTGGCTGCTCGATCAATCTGAAATTCAATACAATAAACGTCTAGATGCTCATCGGGGTGAGGGTGTGAAGCCTCGCATGCACATTTTCCCAAATGAGTTTGATGAAGCAAAATGGATTGCGATCGATATTAAAGAGCGCCACTACTTACAAGGACAGCGCTGGTCGGATCATATGGTCTTGGTGCGTTCTAGCTTTGCAGCACGGCATATTGAGGCAGCGTGTATTGCGGCCAATGTACCTTATCGCTTTATTGGGGGCATGAAACTGCTTGAAACCGCACATGTGAAAGATTTACTGAGCTTGCTACGCGTGATTGCCAATCCTCTAGATGATATTGCATGGATGCGTTTTCTCACCTTGTGGAATGGGGTGGGGGATGTGGGTGCAAGCCGTCTTGCGCAGCAACTTTTACTAGAGCCTGAGTTTGATTTGATCTTTGATAAATTAGAGAAATTTGGGCGGATTCCAGCTGAAACTGTGTTGATCATGAAGCAAATGACGGTACTGAAACAGGAAGTACAGGCTTGTGTCAGTTTGGGTATTCAGGCGATTGAAGCACAATTGGCTGAAAATTATAAAAAAGACTGGAACCGCCGGCAAGGTGACTTTGAGCTGGTCAAACAATTGGCGTCTAAACATGCTCAGTTGAGTGAGTTCCTTGAGGAATATGTGCTTGATCCTGTGTCGATTTCTGAAATCGAACGCCAGTCCGATAGTGATGTCGTCACCCTGATTACCATTCACTCGGCCAAAGGCACAGAGCAAAAAGTTTGTTATGTGGTCAATGTCACCCCAGGGCAATATCCGCATGCCCGTGCCCAAGGTGATTTTAATGATGTCGAAGAAGAGCGTCGGGTCTTGTATGTGGCGCTGACCCGGGCTCAGAATGAGCTGATTTTAACCAAGCAAAATTTAAGTCTATGGGCGCGAGACGTGATTGATGAGCAAGGGCGTAAAGTTGAAAGCTACTTTTTAAATGATCTGACCCGAAATTTGTGTAGCATGGAAACCCATCATAAGCCTCGTCAGCAAACCGTAAAGAGTGCTTTAATTGAGCGCCAATCGATTAATTTAGATTTTGGTATTAATCTCGATTAAACTAAACAGATTACATTGTGGTATTTGTGGTGCAATGTTCAGAAAGTAGCGTAGGCGATTGCTTTTTGATGATTTTGCCTATTTTTGAAGGTTGTAAGATGAAAATTTTAGTTCGTAATTTAGAGCGTACAGTGGCTGAAGCTGAACTGCTTGAATTATTTAAGCAATATGGCACAGTTGCATCATGTAATTTAATCCTTGATGCAGCAACAGGTAAATCGAAAGGTTTTGCTTTTGTTGAAATGCCGCATGCACGTGAAGCGATTAAAGCCATTAAAGGGCTGAATACACTACGTTTGCATGGCACGGGTATTCGCGTCAAACAGGCGGAAGATAAACCTGAGAAGCCAGAAGCATAAATAAAAAGGAGCAATGGATGCTCCTTTTTTATGGGATAAAATGAAAAAAATCTATCCAGCTTTATCGATTGTTGCGCCGATGGGACGACAAATTTCTCAAGGAAATAAAACCTTAGAGATCCGTTCTTGGCGACCAGAGCAATGGCCACTCAAAGATTTGATTATTGTGGAAAATAAGCACTATTTAACCCACGAGGACGATGATGAGTTGGGGTATGCTGTTGCTATGGTTGATGTTGAGTCGATTCACTCATGGAGAGAAGATGAGCTTGATTCGGCGATGGCATCGTATTGGGAAGAGGGGTATTGGGCTTGGGTACTGACAAATGTACGTCCAATCCATATTTCAATGCCTGTCATAGCAAAAAGAAAGATTTATTTTATTGAAATAGATCATGCATAATTTTTATTATGCACTGCTGTATAGAAAGATTACTCTTAGAATTGTTATAAACGCCAAAACTTAGGAACACCCTTCATGACCCGTGTTGCCCGTTACCATGCTGATCGCACAAACCAAAAACTCTACTTTGCTCGACTTTCATGTCAACAAGCAGAACAAATTGATCATGTGCAACAAGCTCAGGCTTACCGTGAGGCTGCTGTGTTTCACTTGCATGGCGCGGTGCTTGCGTTTCTACAAGAGTTGGTCCGTTACTACCGCTTAAATGACGTTAACCCAACGTTGAAGTCCATAGAAGAGCATATGGCAGCTAAAGGGCAAGTCTCGCCTGAAGTGACTGTGATGCAACAACTATCGAAAGAAGGTTTCATTGCTGAGTTAAAACGTGCTTATCGCTTGTGTCAGTATGCGCCAGAGCCGAGTACACCTGAACCTGAGTCAGAAACTTCATCCAATCTGATCATCAAAGTCACTCAAACCCCTCAGGCATGGTTACCCGATACCAAAATTTTACGCGAGTGGCATCGAGACTTAACGGCGTTGATCGATGGCTTTCGGAATGAGATGGTTGAATTCTAAAAGCGATGAACAGCGCTTGAAGTTTGAAAATTTGTCCTTATATCAATAAGTCTAAGCGAAGCAAAGTGCAACTGCCTTTGCCACCATGTTGAACATGGAGGAAATATGTCTATAGAACAATTGAAAGAATTATTTGGAAATCAAGAAGCCATTTTAGAATTGGTTCAACTTGAAGGTGGTGAGCTCGCACTACGTAACGCAGGTTCGGAGAGTGCACCTTTAGTCACGATCCAGTTTAATGAAGAGCTCAAAGCATTATTGGGCGACCAGACAACAGTCGTTGCTCAGCAGATGGTGCAAGCGGCTTTATACGGCTTACTTGAAAAACAAGTGGGCGAGTGGCAAGCGGAAGTGGTGGACGAAAAGCCACAGTTCTTCAGCTAAGCTGAATAAGAAAAAACGCACGGAACAGTGCGTTTTTTTGTATCCACTGTTTGTTCCCTAGTGGGTGGGTGCTTGATGATGTGCAATCTGAATTTGATTTAAAATATGATTGCTCATATTTTTCGCCATTTCCTCTTTTGCAAAATAAACTTCACCAATTTGATCGCGACGAATCACTTCGGCTTCTTCTTTGCTTTCTGCACATACCAAAACCTGAATCTCAGGATTGAGGGTTTTGGCAATATCCACGATTTTATGAATATCTAAAATATCCATCGGGGAAAGTACCAACAGGCGCGCATGTTGAATATGGGCTTGAATCAGTACGCCAGGGTCTGTCGCCATGCCAGAAACAGCCGCAATGCCTTTTTCACGCAGGTTTTCTACAATTTCACGGTTTTCTTCCGCAATTACCACTTTAATGTCTTCGGCCATCAATTGTTTGGTAATGCGACGCCCCACTTCACCATGTCCAACAATCACCACTTGATCACGTAAGTAGTCTTGTGAAACTTCATCAGGCAGCATTGCCAATGGGTCACCACTACGTTCCAGTAAGCGTGCTAGATGCGAGCGCTCACGAATCCAGCGTTGTACAGGTTCAATTGCGGAGAACACAAAGCTGTTTAAGGTGATGGAGATGAGTGCCCCTGCCAAAATTAGGTTTTGTCCTTCTAAGGACAAGAGTTTAAGTGAAACCCCGAGTGTCGCTAAGATGAAGGAAAACTCACCAATCTGTGCCAGTGAAGCACCGACGGTGAGGGCTGTATTGATGGGGTAGCGGAAAAAGAGCACTAGTGCCATAGCGGCAATGGTTTTGCCGACCATAATAATTGCAACGACTGCAAGCACATGAACAGGTTGTTCCACTAAGATGCGTGGGTCAAATAACATGCCCACTGCAACAAAGAACAAAATGGCAAAAATTTCACGTAGTGGGAGAGTTTCTTCTTCGGCACGGTGGCTAAAGTCAGACTCTTTAACGACCATCCCGGCAAAGAAAGCGCCCAGTGCCATGGAAACACCGAAAATTTTGTACGCGCCAAAGGCGATTGAGACTGCAGCAGCCACCACGGTTAAGGTAAACAGTTCACGTGAACCAAGTCGAGCAACAAATTGCATGATCATTGGAACAAGACGTTTCCCGATGATCAGCATAAAAGCGATGAAGCCTACTACTTTGAGTAAGGTGATGCCTAAGGTAAGCCAAATGTTGTCATCAGCGCCGCCTGCAAGGGCTTCTCCACCGAGTAGAGCTGCTGTTGCGGGTAAGAGTACCAGCACCAAGACCATGACCAGATCTTCGACCAAGAGCCAGCCTACGGCAATTTTACCGTTGACCGAATTGAGTAGACCACGGTCTCCCAGTGCTTTGAGTAATACCACTGTACTGGCACAAGACAGGCTTAAGCCGAAGACCAAGGCAGAGCCAAAACTCCACCCCCAGATCATACTGACGCCTATTCCGAGCAGGGTCGCGACAGCAATTTGTAAAATAGCACCAGGCAGTGCAATGCGTCGAACTTGTAATAAGTCATTGAGGGAAAAATGCATGCCCACACCAAACATGAGGAACATGACCCCAAGTTCAGCCAATTGGTTCGCCAAATGAATGTCTGCGACAATACCGGGAGTATTGGGGCTAATAATGATACCCGCAATTAGATAACCAATCAGCGGGGGAAGGCGTAAGCGTACGGCAAGATAGCCGAAAATGAGCGCAAGCCCAAAACCGACAGCAAGTAATATAATGAGATCTACGTCATGAGGCACTAAAAACTCCTTAAGCAAAAGTTAAGGGTGAAAAAGAAGCAAGGCACAAATGGTGCCAAAAGAGATTAAAAGTTTAACAAGTCGAACGAAAAAAAAGCAAAAAAAAACGACCTAAAGCCGGTCGTTTTTTTCAAAAAACTAAAATTATTTAATTTTAGCTTCTTTGAAGATTACGTGTTGACGGATTTTTGGATCAAATTTTTTGATTTCCATTTTTTCCGGCATAGTACGTTTGTTCTTAGTTGTGGTATAGAAATAACCTGTACCAGCAGTAGAAACTAGGCGAATTTTATCACGCATGGTTCAGACTCCTTAGATCTTTTGACCTTGAGCACGTAGGTCAGCAACAACCTTCTCGATACCCAATTTGTCGATAATACGCATACCTTTTGTAGTTAGACGAAGACGTACGAAACGTTTTTCGCTTTCTAACCAGAAACGGTGGTGATGCAGGTTCGGCTCGAACCGGCGTTTGGTTTTGTTATTGGCGTGCGAGACGTTGTTGCCAACGACTGGACGCTTGCCGGTAACTTGGCAAACCTTAGACATGGTGAACTCCATTGCTAGACAGCACCGATTGTGCGCTAGTTATTAAGTAAACGGATGAAATCATTCAAGGGGCGTTTTATACCAAAAATGCGCTTAAAAGACAAGCGATTTTCATTAAAACTAGGCATAAACCCGTGCGATAGGTCATGCCTTGATCATTTAGCGAAGAAGGGTCTTTGAAATCAACTTGTGAATTGGTTTGTTAAACGGTGGGAGAATGAATTTCAAGCTATATAACTTGGGATTCGACATCACTGACCGTTCATGCGACAAACTGAAGAAACCTTCTGGACCATGATATTTCCCCATACCTGATGCACCAACGCCACCAAATGGTAAATCGTCTTGTGCGACATGGGTCAAAACCGTATTTTGTCCGAAATGCCCTGAATGAGTACGCTGTGCAACATAATCTGCACGCGCCTGATCAAAGTCGAAGTAGTATAATGCAAGTGGACGCGGACGGCTATTAATAAACTCGATAACATCGTCTATTTGATCATATTCCATGATCGGCAGCAGTGGCCCAAAGATTTCCTCTTGCATAATACGCATGTCAGGCGTGACCCCAGTTAACAGTGTAGGGGGCACTTTACGTGTATCGGAGAAGGTTTCATGGGCTGGGTTGATTTCAACCACTTGTGCACCATGTTCACGTGCATTTTCGAGATAACCTTGTAAGCGGTTGTATTGACGGTCATTAATAATCGAGGTGTAGTCTGGATTATGCAGAATGTCGGGATACATCTCTTCCACACACTCGCGGAAGTGTTCAATGAACTCGGCAGTTTTACCTTTAGGCAAGAACATATAGTCGGGTGCCACACAGGTTTGACCTGCATTCCACAGTTTTCCTGCAGCAATGCGCTGCGCAACATCCCGTAAATGAATAGAAGGATGTACTAACACCGGGGATTTTCCGCCAAGTTCGAGGATTAGTGGAACGAGGTTCTCTGCCGCAGCAGCCATAACGGTTTTACCGACATTGGTTGAACCTGTGAAAATCAGTTTGTCAAAAGCCAGACGACAAAAGGCATCTGAAATTGCACCACCACCATTGGTCACGGAAACTAACTCTTGAGGAAAGGCTTCGGAGAGTGCTTTTTCAAGAATGCGACCAAAGTTACCCGATGAACTGGAAATTTTGATCATGGCATGGTTGCCTGCTGCCAAAGCACAAATCAGGGGGCCAATCGAGAGTAATAAAGGATAGTTCCATGGGGTAATAATGCCGATCACACCTAAAGGTTGATATTGCACCCATGCTTTAGCCGGTTGGTGAATGATTGAAACGTGACGTTTCGAGGGTTTCATCCACGTGGTTAAATGCTTGCTATAATATTTGATGTGTTCAAGGCAGGTAAGTAATTCCCCAATTTTAGTTTCACTGGTGGAACGGTTGCCGTAGTCTTGATTAATTGCCTCTGCAAATTGATCTTGATACTTAACTAAGATACGCTTAAGTCGTGCCAAACGGTCAATACGCTCTTTTGCTGTTGGCAATGGATAACGTAAATAAGCGTGCTTTTGCTGTTCAAGCACATCATGTAGGTGCTGAATATCATAAGAATGTGGTGTCAATGAAGTTGTTTTTGTTTGACTGTTCATGCCGCACTACCATTTCAAATTTCAATTTATGTTTAATTTTTAGAGTAATTGCTCTAATTGGTCAAGTTACTTTATGTGTTAGTCTTCTAATGCACTGAATGAATGGTTATTTTAGGATGTCTCAAACTAAAACGTTGAAAACCAAAGAACGTATTTTGCAACTCAGTTTGCAGCTTTTTAACGAGCGTGGAGAACGTTCTGTTACGACCAATCATATTGCAGCTGAATTGAATATGAGTCCGGGCAATTTGTATTATCACTTTCGCAATAAAAGTGAAATTATCAAAGAGCTCATGGAACAGTATCAAGGCGAAACGCTACAGATGCTGGCTTTGCCAGATGACCGTCTGTTAGATGCCAATGATAAAATTCGTTATTTTCAGGTGCTGAGCAGCCAGTTGTGGGCTTATCGCTTTTTACACCGTGATGTCTATCATTTGGTTGAAAACAATGAAGACTTCCGCAAGATGTATCCACGTTTTGCAGGGCAGGTAATGCAGCAAGGGCAAAAAATCTATCAGGCCTTTGTTGATGCAGGCTTAATGCAAATGACGTCGTCTGAAATTGAAGCCCTGATTATCAATTTATGGATTGTACTGACCAACTGGACCAACTTCCTTTATATGTCGGGTCATATCACTGACTCCAATACATTAGAAGAAAAGTGGGTTTGGCAGGCTCTCCGTCAAATGGTGTTCTTAGAAGGGGCCTATTTGCGTGGTGAAAGTCGTGAGACGTATGAGCGCTTGTTGGATACGATGGGGCCATCTGAACTGTTTTCGAGCTTGGCGTCATTTAAATCGGATGATAAGCCATAAGGTGTTTTGACAGCTGAGTAAAAAGCGCTAGAATACTCGGCTTGATTTTCATTTTACTGATTTAAACTGACATGAATATGACAACTGCTAACACAGCACGTTTACTGATTACTTGTGAAGATAAGCCAGGGATCGTGCAAGCTGTATCGAGCTTTTTGTATCATCAAGGCGCGAATATTACTGCGCTTGATCAATACGCGACTGAAGCTCAGGGCGGACGTTACTTTATGCGTGTTGAGTTTGAACTAGACAATTTACAGTCTCGTAAAGAAAGCATCACTCAAACTTTTGCTGCAAATGTAGCAGAGCGTTATGAAATGCAATGGCGTTTGGCGCTGGTCAGCGACGTGAAAAAAGTCGGGATTCTAGTGTCTAAAGTAGACCACGCCTTACTTGAGCTGTTATGGCGTCATGCGCGTGGTGGTTTGCCGTGCGAAATTACCAAAGTGATTTCTAACCATGAAACTTTACGTGAAGCGGTTGAGAACTTTGGCATTCCGTTTGAAGTTGTCCCTGTAACGAAGGACAACAAACGCGAAGCTTATGCTGAAATTGATGAATTAATGCAAGGCAATGATTTATTGGTACTTGCGCGTTATATGCAAATTCTAGATGAAGCATTTGTCGAAAAGTGGGAAATGAAAGTGATCAACATTCACCATTCATTCCTACCGGCTTTTGTTGGCGCAAACCCATACAAGCAAGCGCATGAAAAAGGTGTGAAACTCATTGGCGCAACTGCACACTATGTCACAGCGGATCTGGATCAAGGTCCGATCATTGAGCAAGATGTAGAGCGTGTGAACCATGATTTTACGGTTGATCAATTACGTGAATTGGGTCAGGATGTTGAACGTAATGTCTTGGCACGTGCAGTGAAGTGGCACTTAGAAGACCGTATTATTGTTGATGGTAACAAAACAGTCGTTTTCCAATAAAAAATTGGTTGCAAGCAAGACTGAAAAAGGCATGCATTAAGTATGCCTTTTTGTTTGAGTACGATTAGAAAAAACCATAAAAAGTGACAAATTAATAGTTG
This sequence comes from Acinetobacter sp. 8I-beige, assembly GCF_902505955.1. Taxonomy (NCBI): domain Bacteria; kingdom Pseudomonadati; phylum Pseudomonadota; class Gammaproteobacteria; order Moraxellales; family Moraxellaceae; genus Acinetobacter; species Acinetobacter sp. 8I-beige. The sequence goes on from NZ_LR732790.1 coordinate 442,604, forward strand.
CAAATGAAAACACTTCTCATTTATCATTGCGCTACTTTATTGTACTAACCGATAAGCGTTATAGTGGAAACCAACCCAGTGGCCACTTCGCTTAAATTAGGTCACCGATTTTAATGAGTTCAACAGTTATTTCTCCTATGCAGACTCCCAACCCGATGAAAAAGAAAGTTCTTGCTGCTTTGATCGCGGTTGTCGTGGGCCATATGGGCGTATTGTGGGCAGTGAACCACATGAAAGCTCCTGAACTCAAACCGATTGAAAAAGAACCATTGAAGGTTCGCTTCGTTAAAATTCAAGAACCACCAAAACCGCTACCGCCTAAGCCGAAGGAAGAACCGAAAAAGGAACCGACTAAGCCGAAGGAAGTGAAGATTGTGGAAAAACCACAACCGACCCCACCGAAAAAGGTAGAAAAGGTTCAACAAGTTAAAAAAGCAGAAGTGGTTAAACCGGTTGTTAAACCAACCGAAACTCCAGTAAAACCGACAGTCACCACGACGATTACAGAGAAAAAAGTCGAAAAACCTGTCGTGCAACCAGAGCAAGCGAAACTTGTTACTCAGGCTGCACCAGCTGATACTTCACCTAAGTCGGTGTCGATTGGTGGTTCAGGTGTGCAATGGAGCCGCTCCCCAAAACCAGTTTATAGTAATCAAGATTTACAAGGTGAAAACCGTCGAGTCGTGGTGCTGATTGAGGCGAATGAAAAAGGGTCGATTGTGAATGCCCGTATTACGCGCTCAAGTGGTGTGCCTGCTTTAGATGAAAAGATTTTAAGAGCTGTCAAAGGCGCTAAATTTAAACCTTATAAAGAAAATGGTGTGGCTTATCCAATTCGGGCTGAGCAACCATTTGATTTAGAATTGAATACAAAACGCTAACTTTATCAGGAGTTCGAGTATGAACTTTTCAGTTTATTGGCAACATGCTGATGCAGTCAGTAAGACACTGTATTTCATCTTGTTGGCAATGTCGATTGCAACGTGGACCATCTTTGTTTTACGTATCATGGGTACACGTCAATTGAAACAACAAGCTTATGCTCAACTTTCGCAAGCTTTAGCTAAGTTAAAATCAAAGTTTGCTGTACTGAACTTTGAACAACGTAAAGCAGTTGCAGAACAAGCACTTCTTCGTCAAATTTCTGCTGAAAAAGCGAATGCTGAGAAAGGTGTTTCAGTTCTAGGTACGATTGCATCGCTTGCACCGTTCGTTGGTTTGTTCGGTACAGTATGGGGAATTTTCCATGCCCTTGTTGCTGTTGGCAAAAGTGGTCAAGCGGGCTTAGCGCAAGTTGCAACTCCTGTAGGTGAAGCACTGATCATGACGGGTTTAGGTTTGGCTGTCGCGATTCCTGCGGTGTTAGCGTATAACATCTGTGCGCGTGTAAACCGTACTTTGGCACATGAGCTTCAAGACCAAGCACACGGCTTGCTCATTGATACTATGTTGCAACAAGACTCAGCACCTGCGGCAGTAGAAAGTAAAGCGACTCAACAAGGTTTAGTTGGAGGTCAAGCTTAATGGCTTTTCAATTGGGTGACGATAACGATGCTGGCATGAATGAGATGAACCTCATTCCGCTGATCGATATTATGCTGGTTTTGATGATCATCTTCTTGGTGACAGCGACCGTTGCCAACCCATCAATTCCATTAACTTTACCAAAAACGACGGCTGATATTGTAGATCCTCCACCTAAAGCCATTACGGTAAGCATTAATGCAAATGGCGAAGTGGCTTGGGATAATCAAGTGATTAGCTTGGAAGAACTACAAACGCGTTTTAATGAGGCGGGTGAGTTGGAAACCAAGCCAACGGTTCAACTTCGTGCAGATAAAGAATCTCGTTACGATATGGTCGCACAAGTGATGTCTCGTGCGAGTGAAGCTGGACTGGCGGATATTGCTTTCGTCAGCGATAACTAAGTTGATGTTAAAAAAAAGCGACTCTTGAAGTCGCTTTTTTTTATGGTGAATTCTTGAGTTATTGGCTGTCTTTCAATAAAGCCTGAAACTTAGAGCGCAGCTTCATCAGTTTTGGCGGAATGGCAAAGTTACAATAGCCTTGAGATGGGTTACGAGCGTAAAAGTTCTGGTGATAGTCTTCAGCCGAATAGAACGTTGGTACAGGACTGAGTTCGGTCACAATGTCGAGACCTTCTGCCTTTAAGTCGGCAATGGCTTGTTCTGCATCAGCACGCTGCGCATCATTAAAATAGTAAATGACTGAACGATACTGGGTGCCGATATCATTGCCTTGACGGTTGAGTGTTGTCGGATCATGAGTGGCAAAAAATACATCGAGCAGCTGAGCATAGCTGATTTGAGTTTCATCAAAATCAATTAAAATAACTTCGGCGTGGTTGGTATCGCCACGACAAATATCTTCATACGTCGGGTTATCGGTATCTCCACCTGCATAACCACTGGTCACTTTATGTATGCCCTGAAGCTCTAAATAAACCGCTTCTACACACCAAAAACATCCACCACCAAAGAGTGCTTGTTGCATTTTAAAATCCTAATTGTGTTTATATCTGTTTATATAAGGGCTGATTTGTTCAGTACAATGTTGTCTGTTACAGATTAAAAAAGCCTGTGATTACAGGCTTTTTATAGAAACAATTTAACGTGGTTGAATGGCAGAGCCAAACTGTAGCAGCAAGTTACCATGTCGATCGAGTAGTTTCAGTGTTTTACCAAACACTTGGTAATGTGTCACTTTTGCCAGCGCTTCTTGGAACTGTTGCGGGACAGCACTGTTATTGATACAGGCCATTCGGGTGGTTGCGAGCTGGCTCAAGGTGAGCGTATCGCGTCCGACGGTATAGCTGCCCATAATGCGGTTACAGCCATCTGCACCACTAATGCGGTTATCGGCTGAAAACTGAAGGCTTGGAATATTACGTTCATTTGGTGCTGTTTTAATTTCGGTATTGCCGATTTGCATCAAAATCCAAGTCCGTTGCTGGAGTTGTTGAATGTTGGCCATTTCAATAGTATCAGATGGAGGTGGTGCAGTTTGGCAGCCAGTCATGATTAAGCTACTCGCTAAAAGACTGCTTGCAATCAGTTTTTTTAACATGGGATCAGACTCTTATTGTGATGTATCGTCTGAACTATCAAAGCAAATTTTGTCCTTGATTGCCAGTTTTAACTTGCAGCTTTTCGTTGCAGACTTTAGCGTGTTTGGTCAACGGGTAAGCCCTGACGAATAAGCTGTGAATACTCACGACTGGTTAACTCTGTTTCTTTGCTTACACGTGGATTGATATAGGCTTTTTGATACCATGTTTTCATATCCCACTGTGGACTAATCGCGCCTAAGTCATACAAATAGTTTGGTAAATATCCTGAAGCTAAAATACGATAGTCGGTCGGTAAAGCGTCATGTGAAACGGCCTGAACCATATCAAACACCAAGGTGGTGCAATTACTGGTGAGGGTGTTATACCACTTAGGATGCTTGGCGAGCTCGTCTGCCTTATGTAAATACTCTACAAACAGTGCTTTACTTTCAGCCTGTCCGAGGCGAACAGGAAAGAAATAGACTTGTTCGTGACGAATATTGCTACGGGTATACACAATATCATGCTCATCTGAGGCCACTAAACTCAGCTCATATTTTCTAAAAAAACCACCAATCGCTGAAAATTCTTCATTTTTCTCTTTGCGAATTTCAATAGAAAAGGTCAGCGGTGCGGTATTGGCAAAATCAAAACTGACCAAAGTATGCGCGATTTGTGGCCCCGTCCAGTATGAGGTAATGATATTGACCCCAGTGATTTGATTTAGATCGAAAGAGCGGGTATCCCAATGTTCAGTATAGGAGCCGTCTGGGTGCCATGTGAAATTACGGACATTATGAAGGGTGACATGGTCGCCTTGTTTTTCATAATGCAAAATTTTTGCTACTTCAGGTTGCCAGTCGCGGTCTTGGCGAGCATCTAAACTAAAATACCAAGACAACGCCAGTAAAAAGCCAAGGAGATAAAGGATGATATCGAGGCGACGACCAAAAAAGCTTTGGGTAATATAGATGCCTAAAATGCTGAGCGCAAAAGCAATCCAGATTCCAATAAAAATACGGCTGACCAACCAACCCCAAGGCGCTTGAATCCACAATGCAAAACACAGCCAAATTGAACTGAACAAGACAAAAATACTAAACAGGGTGTGGAGTAATCCAAAGCCCAGTGTCCGCCAAAATTCTATTTTGATCATGTTGTGCATCGTGCTTTTAGCAAAAAGAATATGCTTTATTTTTGATAAGTTGCGAACTCAAAAGCAATTCCAGTTTTGTCATCAATATGTTGTTCTGACGCCACTTTTTTGAATGCTGCTGGAATAGCAGGGTAATGCGCATCACCTTGCACATCGAGTTCAACATGCGTGAGTTCTAAACGGTCCGCAATGTCGATGGTCTGTTTAAAAATTTCACCACCACCAATGATAAAAATACTGTCAGGTTTTTCTGAAGCTTGAACATCGGCAACAGCTTGCACTAAAGCTTCTTCGATACTGTAAGCCACCTTTGTGCCTTCAAAAGTCCAAGATGTGTCGCGAGTAATGACCCAATTGACACGCTTGGGTAAAGTACGGCCCATCGATTCCAGCGTTTTACGCCCCATAATGACCACACCACCTTGGGTAATGGCTTTGAAGTGTTTTAGATCGGCTGAAATATGCCAAGGTAGGTCATTGCCTTTACCAATACAGCGTTGCTGATCCATTGCGACTACATGTACAACTTCTAAGTTTTGAAAGGCCATAACGCGCTCAAATGTTGGGTCATATTTCTCATCCTTCCTCAAGGAGAGGAAGAACATCTATGGGTAAACCTCAATCTCGCTGATTCAAGGCGAGATTGAATTCGACTTTATCTGCTTTAAACAGCGACAGGTGCTTTAATCCCGGGATGTGATTCATACCCCACGATTTCGATATCTTCAAATTTAAAGTCGAAAATATCATTAACCGCTGGATTGAGTTTCAGTTGGCACAGCCCTAAAGGTTCACGGCTTAACTGAAGCTTCGCTTGTTCAAAATGATTGGCATATAAATGCGTATCACCACCCGTCCAAACAAAGTCCCCCACACCTAAACCGCAGACTTGCGCGATCATATGGGTGAGTAGTGCATAACTGGCAATATTAAAAGGTACACCTAAAAATACATCGGCACTGCGCTGATAGAGCTGACAAGACAGTTTGCCGTTATGGACAAAGAACTGGAAGAGGGTGTGGCACGGAGGAAGAGCAACCTGCCCCGCTTCTTGTGGATTCCAACCCGATACAATCAGACGGCGTGAGTTTGGATTGGTTTTAATTTCATTGACTAACCAAGCAATTTGGTCAAAACCATCTTTTTCATACAAACCGTCGGCTTTTTTAGTTGCGCCGAAGTTACGCCATTGATGTCCATACACCGGCCCCAGTTCACCTTCTGGGCGACCAAAACGAGCAGTTTGTTCTGCGGTTGACCATTCGTCCCAAATACTGACTTTGTTGTCCTGTAAATATTGCACATTGGTATCGCCTTTTAAGAACCACAACAGTTCAATCACGATCGATCGAAAGTGTACTTTTTTAGTGGTTAATAAAGGGAAGCCTTGAGAAAGATCAAAGCGCATTTGATGACCAAATACCGAGCGCGTACCTGTACCAGTACGGTCGCCTTTATCACCGCCGTGATCGAGGATGTGTTGTAGCAGGTCTAAATACGTTTTCATAAAACTCTCAAATAAACACTTCGGGGGAACAGACCTCTTAATAGAAGTGCCTGTTCTTTCCACTCTAAATTATAAAATCTGCGGATGATTATACTGAATTGTGCCTTATTACGCACCCGAGATTAGTAAGTCTGGCGAGATGATTAATCATATAAAAGTGATGTGAAAGCTATTACAGAAAACCAGATTCAAGTGGTTTTGTACAGGATTTAAACTGGAATGATTAAGTTGTATTGGATCTAAATAGGCAGCCGTTTAGATGGGCAATCGATTCCATATCTAAGGACGTCATTAGCCAATGGTGAAACATTTGAGCTTAAGGCGAAAAAGGACTTGGGTAAGGATTAAATTTTTTTAGTTAATTTAGGTTTCAAAAAGTACAGAGAAAAGAAAACTTTAGAAAGGTTGTGTTGCATTTTGAAAAAAAATATTACATTTACGACATGAAAGTTCAATGCTGAGCGGGTAGTATTTCGAACTCGAAAAGTTGCACACCCCTAATGATTGGGAGGAGAGTTGGTTTTAGTATGCCTTATGATCAAAACGTAAATATGAATGACGTCTATGCGCCTGCGCAAACCAATATCATAATACGTTCTCAGTCAGAGCGAAATGTCACCGCTTCGGATATTTTAAGCTCGAAGCAGGCACGAGAAAGGGCCATTAGTAACCATCAGCGTGTGGATCTTGAAAAGTTTACAGGTTTCTTAAGAAATATTACCCGTCAAACCAGCACCCAAAAATGTGCTAAAAGTATTCGCATTGGCTTAGAGTCTGCGGGTGCACGCTTCAAGAGTCATCCTGTGGCTGCGGCAGATTGGGGGAAGACCCTAACCAGCATTGGTTATCGTAAAATCAATTTATCTTTTGATCAGCCTAAAAAAGGTGATATTTATATTATCGACCGTACTGCAAAAAACCGTTATGGACATATTGCCGCTTATTCAGGCAATGGCTGGGTTTCTGATTTTAAGCAAAGTGGTTATGCGGTTTACCGTAACCAAAATGTGAACTACAGCTATTATCGAATGGATTAAGCAGATGTTGACGGGATGTAGAGCAACTCCGCATCCCGATTAAATTCTTTTTTCACGTTGTGCGTGAATCGATACTAAAAATAAACCAATTCCACTAAAGCCGATACACTGGAGCGCAAGCGCAATTTTATCTTGAGCGGGTAGATAGCCCAGCAAACAAATCAGGGCAATTAGGGGCAGAAAAATAACCAAACGCGAAAAGCCTTCCCGATACGGATTGTCCTGAGCAATCTTCAATTGCACACCGCGTAGCAGATGCGTTGCAATGCCAATCACTAGACTCAAACCAATAAAAATTGCGCCAAGCTGTTGAACTTGTGCTGCCATAAAAATCATCACGCAAGTTGCAATACAAATGATGAGTTTAATTTGACGGCTACAGCGTTCAGAATACCAAAAGTTCAACATGGTTTATTGGGACTCAGACTGAGTATTGCTATGCAAAAGAGATAGGGGGGAAAATAGGCAAATCCCCAGCGCCATAAAACCAATCCCTTGCGCACCTGGAATCAGCAGCTCACCATCTTTAATATTCATAAAAATCAGCGCCAAGAGTAGGGCAATCGGAATCCAAGTCAGTAGACGATACAGAAAGCCTGTAGGGTTCTTGGCCGCAAAATGAATTTTGCAGTAACGACAAATCAGAAAAACAATCCCAGTACCCAAGAACATTAAAATGGCATCGAGACTCAGGGGATCCATCCAATACAACACACCTGTTACAACAGCAATTGCGATAAAAATAAGTAATTTTTTAAGAATAGAAATTGAGGGATTAAACCAAAATTCGAGCATGGGAGTGATGTATTTAAAAACCAAACATATGTCACTTTAGCATAATTTGGCCCTAAAAAAGGAGGCAATGAAGCCCCCAATATTTTATCCGCTCATCGGATTAGCCATTATTCTTTTGTGGGCCCCAATCATAGATTTTCTTTTGATAGGCATACCACATCATCCACGCGCCGACCAAAATCATTGGCAAACTGAGGAATTGGCCTTTACTCATCCATGCGATAAACAACTGTCCATTGTCAGGCTCACGGAAGAATTCTACGATGAAGCGGGCCATACCATAACCGATCAGGAATAACGCTGAAACCGCCATACGAGGCCGTGGCTTTGAACTGAACCACCACAGTACGATGAATAACAATAACCCTTCAAAAAAGGCCTGATAGAGCTGAGACGGATGGCGAATTAGCTGTAGCGGATCCGTTGGGAAAATCATACCCAGTGCAAAGTTTGGATCTGCAACTGGGCGACCGTAAAGCTCTCCGCCAATGAAGTTACCAATACGGCCAAACATGAGCCCTGTAGGGACACATGGCGCAATAAAGTCGAGGGTTTGGAACCAAGTCATTTTGTATTTCTTACACCAGAACAGCATGGCAAGCATTACACCCAAGAAGCCGCCGTGGAAACTCATACCGCCTGTCCAGACTTGGAACAACCAGATTGGGTTGGCAAGGAATTGCTCAAAGCCATAAAAGAAGACGTAACCGACACGACCACCAATAACCACACCTAGAGCGCCATAAAAGATCAAATCGGAGATCATATCTGGTGTCCAACCACGTTCTTTCGCGCGGTAGCTTGCAAGTCCCCAAGCAAACAAAAAGGCCAATAAATACATCAGTCCGTACCAATGAACTTGTAAAGGGCCAAGTGCTATTGCGACGGGGTCAATATTTGGATAGGTCAGCATGCATATTCCTAGTCATTATGTTTTGAACAGATTTTAGCTGAAAGAGATGAAAAATGTTGTACATTCAATGTGTAAAGATGATGAGTATCGTTTATGTGTATTGTGGCAATAGCATGGCAGGTCTTGGATGAGATGCCACTGTGTTTGATTTCAAATCGAGATGAGTTCTATCAGCGCCCTTCAAGCCATTTAAAGCAGTGGGAAAATAGCCCGATTATTGCAGGGCAAGATTTGCAGTCTGGCGGCACATGGATGGGTATAACGCCAACAGGACGTTGGGCCGTTTTAACCAACTTTCGCGATGGAAAGGATCAAACTAGCTATCCAACGTCTCGTGGACATTTGATTCAATCCTTTTTAGAGTCTGAACAAACCCCGATTCGTTTTGCTCAAGACTTAGAGAAAAAACAATGTGACTATGCGGGCTTTAATCTTTTTATGGGGGATCGGCATCAGGCGGTCTATATGAGCAATCGTGGTGAAGCACCACAGGTTCTTCCGAAAGGCGTGTATGTGGTGTCGAATGGTTTGATGACGGAACATTGGGAAAAAACCAAACATTTACGTAAGCGCTTTACCCAAGAGTTCTTACCGATGTTGCAACAATCCAACATCTTACAAAGCGAATTAGAGACGACAGCTTGGAATATTTTGGAGGATGAGCGCAAGATTATTACAGACTTATTGCCGCAAACTGGCATTAGTCAGGATATGGAAGAGTTATTGTCTTCGACCTTTATTCAAAGCCCTATTTATGGGACACGCTGTTCTAACTTCCTGCGCATGACCCATGAACAATGGTCTTGGCTGGAAAAGCAGCAGCAGGGTGAGTTCAAAGGAAAAATCACGGAACAGGCGGTATTCTTTAAACCATAAAAGATGCCGACATAAGTCGGCATTTACTACGTTTTTTTGCTTAACCTGCGATCACACCGCCATCATTACGTGTAATAACCACTGTTGCTGAACGAGGACGAGCCGTTTTATTTGCACGATCTGTTTGGCTTGCAGGCCAGTGACTGGTTGGCGCATCGTAGCTCTTAGAGTCTTCACCCGGATGTTGCACATTAATGAAAATGGCTTTGTGGTCAGGCGTCATGGTCACTCCTGTAATTTCACATTCTGCAGGGCCTGTTAAGAAGCGACGTAAGTATTCATCTGTGACTTTAGCTCCCATAAGGGTGGTCTGGTTACTAGAAGTTGTTGTAACGCCACCATCACCCACTTGACCTGGTAAGGCTGCAAGCATCATACAGTTGGTTGTGTCTGTATAAGCGCCATCATCGGTTTGAATCCACAGCACGCCCCGTGGGTCAAACCACATCCCATCTGGCGATGACAGGTCGTTGTTATCATTTAAACCTGAGAGGTTAATGTTTTCTGCCATCGCAGCTTCAGCACCAAATAAGTAAATATCCCATTCAAAGGTCTCTGCCGCTGAGTTTTCCTCTTTGAAGCGAATGATATGACCGTTGACATTGCCTTTACCGCCTTCTGGGTCGCTATAGTTACGTGGATTCGCTGCATCGGTGGTATATGCTGTACCACGGTTTGAGTTGTTGGTCAGCGTAACATAGACTTCGCCATTTTCTGGGTTAACTGCGACCCATTCTGGACGATCCATTTTAGTTGCACCGACGGTATCACCTGCTAAACGAGCAAATGTGAGCACTTCAGCTTGGGAGTTAAATGGATAAATGACGTTTTGTTCATTTAAGCCATTTTTCCCATAAGCTAATTCAACCCATTGTCCTGTACCGTCATCATTAAATTGAGCCACATAGAACTTGCCATTGTTCATGTATTTGTCACCTGCTCGGTAACCCGTGTTAACGTCTTTTGGGTCCCAAGTTGCATCCGAGACAAATTTATAAATGTATTCGCCACGAGAGTCATCTCCCATGTAGAAGGCAAATGGTTGACCTTCAATCGCACGGCTTGCTCGACAGTCCTCATGTGCAAAACGTCCTAGTGCAGTACGTTTCACAGGATTTTGACGACCATCAAATGGGTCAATTTCAACAATCCAGCCAAAGGTGTTCGGACCATTACGGAAATCTTGTGCAGTCGTTACACCTTTAATGGAAGCATCCCAGCGATCATATAAATCTTGTGATTCAACTGCACCAATGGCTGTTTCCCAAGCATAGCGCGAGTTTGTATCCAAATAAGCAGTACGGTTTTGCGCATCTTTATTCGGAATTTTATTTCCTGAACCATCAAGAATATAAATAATTTGCCCTTTCTCATCTTTTTTAGGTGTGCCATCTACATTTTTTTCGTAAAGATAATCGATGCTTAAACCTAAACCGTAGCGTTTGAGTGCAATTTTTTCTTTGTCCGAGCGACCTGCATATTCATCGGTACCTGAACGTTTAAAATATCCGATAAAATTCTCTTCTGTGGTTAAATATGTACCCCAAGGTGTATAGCCATTACCACAGTTGTTGTGTGTGCCGCGAGTTTTGAGACCCACAGGTGAATATTGTGTTGCGAGTAAGGGGTGACCTGTAACTGGACCATTAAAGTCCATGATTGTTGAGCCTGTAATACGACGATTGAAAATAGAATTTTGTACAATTTCAACTTTCTGATTCGTCTTATCTTTCTTGATATGAACGACAGAAACCCCATGTGCATTAACTTCGCGGATTACTTCATCTTCAGGACGTCGGCCATTGGGTTTAGTTGGCCCTTTAGGATGTAGGAATGTCGGATTGATGTATTCATGATTCATCACCAAAAGACCTTGTTCTGACGAAGTCGAATCATAACGGCCAGTTGAGTTGTTTAAACCAAAAAAACTCATACCATCATGGCAATCGCCTGAACGGAATTGGAAACTCGGACCAGAAGGGACATTTTGATCATCCCATGCTGCATATGCTGGGTTAATCGAATCGCCCATTGCATAGAGTACAGTTGCTGTATAGCCTTCAGGCACTGTAACCCAGTCATTTAAATTTTTATCTACTGGGGTAAATGTTAATTTCTGTGGTCGTACATTTTGATCGGTTGGAGGAGTTGTTTCATTGTTTGTAGAATTATCATCATCTCCACAGGCTGTTAAGCTTGATGCTAATGCTAATGCAGCAGCTCCACTTGTTGTTTTCTTAATTAAGCTACGGCGTGAAATGTGTTTTTCTAAAATATCGCGAAAATGCATATTGCTTGAGTTGTTGTTATCGAGTTCTTGATCTTCGTGATAAGGCGTTTGATATGTCATGTCTTTTCCTAGCGTCTTTGCTTGGTCGTTTTTAGAAAGTTACAAACAAGGTAAAGCGTCAATATGACAGCGTGGTGAAGTTTATATGTCAAAAACATGAAATGATCGGTAGCACATTTAGCCATAAAAAAAGCAGGCAATTTTGCCTGCTCATTGTTTTCAATCGGGGAGCTTAAGCTTCAGCAGCTCGCTTTTTTTCAATCAATTTTCCAAAAAAGAGACCAATCTCAAATAAAAGCCACATCGGTATCGCGAGCATAATCATCGAAAGAGCATCAGGTGGAGTCACAAACATTGCAACAAAAAAACAGCCGACAATAATGAATTTTCGTTTTTCAACCAATTGTTGTGTGCTCACCACCCCAATCAAGATGAGTATCAAGGTAACAATAGGAATTTCAAATGTTAAGCCAAAAACCAAAAATAGTTTTAGACAGAAGCTGAGATAGCTGTTGATGTCTGTCATTGGGGCCACAGTGTCAGGGGAAACACTGATAAAAAAGTGCAAAATGGATGGCAGTGCAATGAAATAAGCGAAAGCCACACCAGCATAAAACAAAGCAATACTACCAATCAAAAGAGGCGTTGCGAGCGATTTTTCTTTTTCGTATAGCGCAGGTTTTACAAAAGCCCAAAGCTGATAAATGATAAAAGGCATGGCCAGCATGAGAGCCACAAAAAAGTTCAGTTTAAATGGTGCCATGAAGGTGGCAGTAACATCCGTTGCAATCATAGATGAGCTAACTGGAAGTTGTGCTCGTAAGGGTTCAGATAGCATTTGGTAGCTATGATTGGCAAAAGGCAATAAACAAAAAAACAAAATGAGAATTAAACCGACGATTTTAAATAAATGACCTCTTAAGATGATCAAGTGCTTAGTAATCGGCATTTCTTCAAGCAGCAGTTGCTCTGAATCTCGAGTCACTACAGGGCTTAAGTTGTTAGATTTCATACAGCCTCCCGCATCGGTTCAAAGCTATTTTGAACACAGCCTAAATAAGGTACCGAATCTACAGATGACTTTTGTTTCATAGGTTGAAGTGTCAGTAATACAGGTGCCTTTTGATTCACATACTGATAAGTATGGGAGATATTTTTATTATCGAGTATGGCAGTTTCTTGGTGCTTTTCATTTGCCAAAATATTTTGTTGTTGTATGTGTTGCATTTGAGCTTGCATCTTTTGTTCAAGCTCCTGAATTCGCTTCATTTCATTTTGCATTTGTTCACGTAATTCAGACATCCGTAGCTCACGGTCAATGTCATTTTGCACATTACTGACCATGCGTTTGACTTTGCCATACCACTTGCCCGCAAAGCGCGCTGCTTCAGGTAATTTCTCTGGTCCAAGAACCAATAGTGCGATAATGCCAAACACCAAAAGCTCTGTCATGCCGATATTGAGCATCGCAAAACTCCAATGACTTAATGTTTGACGGTTGAGTTGCTTGTGTTGCTATTTTGATGTTCTAAGGTGCGTGGTTCATTGAGTTGAGCGGCTTCAGCGTCCTCATCACGGATTGATTTTTTAAAGTCTTTCACGGCACCGCCGACATCTTTACCTAAGTTCTTAAGTTTGGCTGTACCAAAAAGAAGAATAACCACAATTGCAAAAATCAGTACGTGCCAAATTGATAGTCCCGCCATGGGTAGATCCTCATCATTTTTCGTTTTCCCTATATCAACAGGCTTGTGTGACATTGCGGTGACGATGATGTTTCAATTTCAAGACAAAACGATCGCTTCGCACTGATTTTGAGAAAAAGCAGTGTTATGATGATTCGGTGAAATTTCAAGGATATTGAAGTGACTTTGCTGCTCCCTCTGTTGGCCTTTCTTAGTGGTTTATTGCTTGCATCCACCCCATTGGCAACACGGTTGAAAACAGGCTTTTCAAGTCTTTTAGCACGTTGCTTTATTCCGATTGTTATTGTCTACAACATGGTGTTTTATCAGGCTGGTAGCTTTAGTCTGATGTTATTCAGTTTTGTAGTGGCAGTGCTCTTATTTTACTTTTTCCTCTATTTTTCAGAGAATAAATTAAGCGCCCTATGTTTTAGTTATGTCAATATGGCATGGCTAGGCTTTCCTTTTGCGATTGCGTTGTTTGGCACAAAAATTAGTCCAGCAATGGTGGCGCTATACATCGGTGGCTCTATTTTTGGCAATCTCTGGGCAGTTACGGCTGTGAGCCAAACACCGTTACCTTTTTCATTTATTTTAAAAAAAGTGCTCTGTGCTCCACCCATGATTGCTTTGATTCTGGCTGTTATTTTTCGTTCCGTTGGGGTGCAACATTGGTCACAGCATGATCTGATTGATGTGGTTTATAGTGCAGCCAAATTTGGTATGAGCTTCTCTGGCATGTGTGTATTGGGCATGTGGTTGAGGCACACCAAAGTTGAGAAAGCGGACCTGTGGGAAAGTAGTCAGACTGCTTTGTTAAAATTAGCATGTGGCGCGGTGTTGTGCGGGCTGAGTTATCGTTATCTCGCTATTCCTAATATTGAACAATATATTGGGGTCATGTTCTTATTATTTTGTTTACCGCCAGCAGCCAATATTGTGGCTTTGGAAACGTATTATCAGGGTACAGGCACGTCGGCAAAATACATTGCTTCAGGTACAATCATCAGCTGTTTCGTGGTGAGTATCTATGGTTTATTGCTGCATGTATTTGCTGTGATCTAAGCACTCACTTTTAGCTGGAGATGTGTAGTGCTGCGCAAGGGCGATAGAGGGGAGTATCGAAAATCTTTCGCCACCATTCTCCCCAAAGGGAGAAGACATTGCGCATTTCAATTTTTATTATTATAAACTGGCTTTAAACAGTTGCATCGCCTGACCACGATGGCTGATTTTATTTTTTTCTTCTTTGCTCATTTCTGCACTTGAAAGCCCTAGCTCGGGTAACCAGAATAGCGGGTCATAACCAAAACCATTTTCACCACGTGCAGCCTCCAGTACTTCACCTTTCCAAATACCTTGAAAAATTTGCGGAAGAGGATCATCGGCATGTTGTACTAACGCTAAAACGCATACAAACATGCCTTCAATCGATTGACCGTCTTTACGCAGTGGCTTGAGTTCAGCTAATAATTTTTGGTTATTGGCAGCATCATCGCCGTGTTCACCTGCATAACGCGCAGAGTAAATCCCCGGTGCACCATCTAAAATAGGGATGCAAATCCCAGAGTCATCTGCAATGGCTGGTTTTCCTGAAATTTTAGAAGCATGACGTGCTTTAATAATCGCATTTTCGACAAAGCTCAGACCATCTTCAATGGCATCTTCAATATTCAATTTACCTTGAGCAATCACTTCAACAGGTAAGTTGAGTTCTGCAAATAATTTTTCAAATTCCGCAATTTTACCTTTGTTATTGCTTGCGAGGACTAACGTGCCTTGGGATAACCAATTTTGTGTAGACATATCTGTTTTTGAAACTAGCATAGATTAAGTTGGATTTTAGGGTTTTTCATTAGAATAGGATAGTGTTGAGTCGTTATGTTTAGGACTCATTAGGAGAATAATTCTTTAAATTTACATTTTGTTCTATTTCAAACTATTTATTATTTCCTCCTGTTTTTCCAAATGCTGGATGTAAGTTATGAGATAAATTGTCTTCAATTAGCTGTAATATATTTGAAGCGACTTTATATGTTCGAATTTCAATTTCGTATTCGCCTTGAAACCAGTTTACCAATCTTAAAGCGTAGGTTTTACTATGAGCACCTAAAATATGCTGTTTTAAGCGGTTTATCACGTTCTTCGAGGAAGAACCTACATACAAAACATCAGAAGGGTTGTGGTTGAGTTTTGGGCAAGCTATTTCTTTATTATGTTTAAACTGTTCGAATTTGAAACGCGTTTCTTCTGAATTACCATTGATTTCTTTAATAATATAAATTGCAAAAATATCTTCTTGTATTAGCTCTTTTCTGTGAAGAATGAAAAAGGTTTCTAGATCTTCATTACTTGAATAAATATAGGTGTTTATAGGTTTTGATTGCTTTGCTATTTCACAATCGTTAATCAGTGTATCTAAATAAGAGTAATCAATCATAATATCAAAAAGTTTTAGTTATCTTTGATATAAAAAACCGACTATCACAAGTCGGCTCTTCTATCTTTAACATTCAGCTTATTGAGCTTGAATCCATTTATCTGCACGGTCACGTGCTTGACGAATTTGATCTTGTGTTAAGTTTGCCGCCAAGGCTGTTTTCTTGCCTTCAGAAAGTGTAATCACTTTATTGTCGAGCATGCCATCACGAGTTGAAAGCTCATACCATTGATAAGCACCCATGTAGTTTTTCTTTTGTTCTTCCATCATTGCTAAATTAAAGCTTGCGCGGTTATCACCACGGCTGGCTGCTTTTTCAAAGTATTGACGTGCTAAAGATTCATCTTTTTTAGTGCCTAGGCCATCTGCAAGCATACGGCCAACATTTAGCTGAGCTGCCGAAAGACCTTGATCTGCAGCTGCTTTGTACCAAGCAAAGGCCTGTCGTTCATCTGCAGAGATGTCTTTACCTTGTTGATACTTGGTTGCAAGATAGAACTGCGCAGCAGGCTGACCTGCTTTTGCCGCTTTAATTAAGCTATTGATATCCATAACAGAATATTGTGCAGCTTGACTCGCAACAGAAGTGGTTGGGGAAACATAATCTGCATGAGCCTGAATGCTCAAAAGTCCAACCAGTAGTGTCGTGCTTAAGAATAGTTTTTTCATAGAGCGCTCACTCGATAAATTGCGACTTCACCAAACAAATTCGGGAGACGTTTACTGAGTAAACTATCTTGTTGATCCCCATTTACAGCGAGTCGATTAATAATTCTGATGTTATTTTCCGCACAAAGTGCTTCAAAATCACGGAAAGTACATAAGTGGATATTGGGTGTGTTATACCACATGTACGGCAAAGCTTCAGAAACGGGCATCATTCCTTTCAGTGCCAAGAAAGAACGGGTCTTCCAATGGGCAAAGTTAGGAAAAGTAATGATCGCCTGTTTCCCTACGCGCACCATATCACGTAATAAAACATCTGGTGCATCTACCGCTTGCAAGGCTTGTGCCATAACGACATAGTCAAAAGACTGGTCTGCAAAGCGGCTTAAACCCAAGTTTAAGTCTTGTTGGATAATATTTAACCCGCGACCGACTGCAATTGCAATCTTTTCTTGATCAATTTCCAGTCCATATGCGCGAATATTGTGCTTTTTACTCATATGGGCCAGTAATTCACCGTCACCACAACCTAAATCGAGTACGCTAGAATCAGGTTTGATCCATTTTTCTGCCAGTTGATGATCAATACGCATTACACAGCCTCCTGAGTTGCTTGAGGGTGTTCAGAACCACCCAAAAATGCACGTAATGCTTTTACATACAAAGGAATCGGGAACAGGAATGAGTCATGGCCTTGTTCAGCGTCGATATCTAAATAGCTCACCGGTTTGTGGTTGGTGATCAACGCATCCACAATTTCTTGTGAACGTTGCGGGGTAAAACGCCAGTCGGTGGTAAAGGACACCACAAGGAACTGACATTTGGTCTGTGACATGGCTTTAACTAAAGACTGCTCATACTCACGTGAAGGATCAAAATAATCCAAAGCTTTGGTCATAATCAGATAAGTGTTGGCATCAAAGTTACGGCTAAATTGCTCACCTTGATAACGCAAATAACTTTCGACTTGGAATTCGACATCGAAACCGTACATAAATTTGCCTGACTTTAAGTCGCGACCAAATTTTTGTTTCATGGCTTCTTCAGACAGGTAGGTAATATGACCGACCATACGTGCCAAAATTAGGCCACGTTTTGGATAGCTATCATTTTCAAGATAGCGACCATCATGGAAGTCTGGATCGGACAAAATTGACTGTCGTGCGACTTCGTTAAAGGCAATATTCTGAGCAGACAGTTTCGGTGCACTGGCAATAATCACGCATTTTTGCAAACGATCAGGATAATCAACTGACCATTGCAAGGCTTGCATACCACCCAGCGAACCACCAATCACCGCACTCCAGACTTGAATACCCAGATGATCGGATAAAATGGCTTGGGTTTTAACCCAGTCACGGACGGTGACTAAAGGAAAGTCTGGGCCATAAGGGCGGTTATCATTTTCAGGGTTTGGCGAAGTTGGACCTGTTGAACCGCTACAGCCCCCAATATTGTTCAGTGCAACCACGAAAAACTTTGAAGTATCAATCGCTTTGCCTGGGCCAATACAGGCATCCCACCAACCTGGTTTTTTATCGTCAGCATGATGGTAACCCGCTGCATGATGATGACCCGATAGTGCATGGCAAATTAAAATCGCATTGGATTTATCTGCATTGAGCTCACCATAGGTTTCAACCATCAGTTCATAACGAGGGAGAATACGACCGCATTCGAGCTCTAAGGGCTCTTCAAAAGTAAACTTTTGTGGACTAACGATACCCACGGAGTCAGCAGGAAAAGACACAGGAATAATTCGCCTTAAATCTTTGGGGTTAATAAACAAAAGGATACCACTTGAGGGTATCCTTCTAAAGTCATTTTAGTGCTAATTATTATTGCTAATACTTATACCGCAGCAGCAATCACTTGATCTGTGCTTAACACACCTTGATCAATTAAGCGGTTGGTACACGCAATAATAGCTTCAATCGATGAGGTCACAATGTTGTCATGAATACCTGCACCGAAGGCTGATTTACCTGTTCCTTTGACTTGTAACTCAACCAAAGCCAAGGCTTTAGCATTTGCCCCAGAGCTAATACCACGCTCTTCGTAGCTCAAGACATCAATTGGTAACTGTAAAGCATCCAACATTGCAGAGATTGGACCATTGCCTTCGCCACGTAATTGCTGCGTTTCACCATTCACTTCAACTTCAAGCTCAACCACTTGCTTGCCATTGTTGTCATATAAACGGTAGTTTTTGGTCGAGTAATGTGTGTCTTTGGTATCCACATAAGTTTCTTTGAACAATTTCCAAATTTCTTGTGCGGTAATTTCAGTGCCTTCTTCATCGGTACGTTTTTGTACGGTTTGAGAGAATTCAATTTGGATACGACGTGGCAATACCACGTTGTAATTTGTTTCTAACAAGTAAGCAATGCCGCCTTTACCTGACTGTGAGTTGACGCGAATCACAGCATCATAGTCGCGGCCTAAGTCTTTCGGGTCAATTGGCAAGTATGGCATATCCCAAATTTCTTCGTTCTTTTGGAACTCGAAACCTTTTTTAATGGCATCTTGATGCGAACCAGAGAATGCTGTGAAGACCAAGTCGCCTGCATAAGGGTGACGAGGGTGAACAGGCAAGCCTGTGCATTCTTCTACCGTTGCAATGATTTCATTGATATTTGAGAAATCTAAGTTTGGTGCAACACCTTGAGAGTACATATTCAAAGCAATCGCAGCGACGTCGACGTTACCTGTGCGTTCGCCATTACCAAACACACAACCTTCGACACGATCTGCACCGGCCATAATCGCCAATTCTGAGGCAGCAATCCCACAGCCACGGTCGTTGTGACAGTGCACAGAAATAATCACGCCATCACGACGAGCGATGTTGCGGTGCATCCATTCGACTTGGTCTGCATAAACGTTTGGGGTTGAAACTTCAACCGTAGCAGGTAAGTTTAAAATCACTTTATTGCTTGGCGATGCTTCCCAAATTTCGGTAACTGCATCACACACATCTTTTGCAACTTCTAATTCGGTTGCAGAGAAACATTCTGGACTATATTGGAACACCCACTCCGTTTCAGGATATTGTGCTGCATATTCTTTGACTTTGCTGGCTGCATTGACTGCTAATTGCTTCGCACCAGCAACATCGACATTTAAGACTTTTTGGCGGAAAGTTGGTGCATTTGAGTTATAAATATGCACGATTGCACGTTTTGCACCCGCTAAAGACTCAAAGGTACGTTGGATCAAATGATCACGTGCTTGAACTAAAACTTCGATATACACATCATCTGGAATGTGATTTTCTTCGATCAATTTACGGGTAAAGTCAAAGTCAATTTGAGAGGCTGAAGGGAAACCGATTTCAATATTCTTGAATCCAATTTTCACCAACATTTGGAACATTTTAAATTTTTGTTCCATGTCCATCGGTTCAAAAATCGCTTGGTTACCATCACGCAGGTCAGTACTCATCCAAATAGGCGCTTTTGTAATTTCGTTGTTTGGCCATTGACGGTCTGGCAAGTCAACACGTTGATACATGCGACGATATTTTTTACTTGGATCAGCCAACATCATGAGGTAACTCCTTACATAGTACGGGTTGCATTTGAGTGGGTAATAAAAAGCAACCTACTACTGAATATAGATTGTGTCTATGGTCTCTATTTACAAGGGAGTCTTCAGGGTGTTTGTAAACGTAAATATTTGATACGACTTAGATTTACCGTGAGTAACCTTGTAACGTTATATTTAAGAGTTTAATCCAGTTCGGTCGAAAAGATTTTTCTTTTTTTATGGCTTTTAGTCGTATCTGAAAAAATATTTCCCTTTAATTTGATATTTAGGGGAAATATTTCCGTGTATTTTTGAGATGTGTTTAATCTTTTTCTTCATTTTACGAATTTGGTTTATTTCATTCGCGTTTTTGAAGAGATTATGAGAGCTCTACGACTAAATATGTTTGGATAGATCAAAGAGTTTATACTCAATTCACAGTAAAATTTACAATTCAGACCACATCCGTATGAGGTTGTGATAGATATTGGTGAGTTTCACGACTTCAGGATAAGTATCCCCATGATCTACTCGGAGTTGACGAATACTTTCATCTAAATTGAATAACATATGCCTTTTTTGATCTTCACGAATCAAGCTTTGTACCCAAAAGAAAGAGGCGAAACGTGTACCGCGAGTTATGCTACTAACTTCATGTAAACTAGTAGAAGGGTATAGCACAACATCGCCTGCGGGTAATTTAACTTCGTGATATCCATAGGTGTCTTCAATGACCAAATCACCACCGTCATATTCTTCAGGTTCGCTCAAGAATAGTGTGCAAGAAAGATCAGTTCGGAGTTGTTGAGCTGTACCACGAATTAGGCGAATAGAGTTGTCGACATGAAAACCAAAGCTTTCATGTTCATCATAACGGTTAAAAAGTGGTGGAATAATTTGATGTGGGAGAGCCGCAGCTTGAAAAACGGGGTGTTTCCAAATGGCTTGAATGACTAAATCACTTAAATGATGTGTTAACGGATCTTGTTCGGAGAGTTGTTGATTTTGTTTGACCGAGGCAGATAGAGTTCCTGCAGTCACTTTTCCTCCAACCCAGTCTGCTGTTTCCATCAATTGACGAAATTCAGCTACTTGCTCTTTTGATAATACATTTGGAATATGATGAATCACAGAGAACATCCTTGATTTGATGGTTATAAAAATAGCCTCATAGAGAGGCTATTTTAGTTTAAGTTAGATAATTTCCATAAAGTTTTTATGGAAATCAAACTTAGTATTTGAAGTTGATTGCCAATACCGCATTACGGCCATTACCTTCAAATGCATAGTGTGCTGCATGTGCACTGGTAAAGTATTGTTTGTCAGAAATGTTATTCACATTTAATTGAACATTTACATTACGATTTACATCGTATTTCGCCATTGCATTGTAAATGGTGTAAGTCGGTAAAAACTTAGGTGCAGTTGTATTTACATAAACCTGATCACGGTATTCAGCACCAGCACCCAATGTTAACTTTGGTAATACTCGGTATGTTGACCATAACGTTGCACTGTTTTTCGCCACAAATGGAAGTGGTTTACCTTCCTGAGCAATTGCATTGTAAGCAGCTTTAGTGATTTCGCTATCTAGATAGCTATAACCTGTAGCTACTTCCCACTTGTCGGTAATTTTACCGTTTAAGCTTACTTCAAATCCATCAACTTTACTTTCCCCTGCATTTGCAGTCGTCGTCGAGTCAATTTGGATACGTGTATTCTGTTTCTCAGTACGGAAAATAGCAGCAGTTAAATTCGCACGATTATTAAATAAATCCCACTTTGTGCCAATCTCGAAGGTGCGTGCTTCTTCAGGTTTAAGGTTGTTAATAATATCAGTGGTGCCTAGGGCATTGTCACTGCTGTCACCTTCAGCCAATACGCCAACTGGGTTCGCAGAAGTTGCAAAACTGGTGTAAATACTACCATTTTCAGTTGGTTTGTAGACTAGGCCTGCTTGATAGGTGAAAAAGTCTGAGTCACTTTCGTATTTTGTGCCTTTAGGAATACTGATTGTTGAGTTGTAAGCACCAGCAGTTGTTCCGTAGACATCCTTATTATATTTTTTCTCAGTTTCAAATTTGTCCCAACGTACACCTAAGTTTAAGAGCCATTGAGGATTGAATTCGATACTGTCTAAGGCATATACAGACATCGTTTCACTACGCGTAGTAGACTGTCCTTTAATGCTGCCCATAGTATCGGTAAAGAGACCATTGCCAGGGTTGTTTAGACTAGTACACCAGCCATTGAGGGCCGCAGCAGTTGAATTACATGAGTTGATATTAGACGTTAAAATAGTAGAGGTTGTTTGGCCTGCTGCATTGGTAAACGTATGCATTCCTTGATCGGTTTCTTGTAAACTCCATTCAGTTCCTACATTAAATGAATGCTTTAATGAACCTGTATTGAATTTGCCTCTTAAAGAAAGTTGGTCGCTATATGCATCTGTGTCTAAAATACGTGTGAGTGCACGGCGCGCGACAGTTCCTCTATAGATGTTCCCTTTTGAGTCATCGGCATTGGTATAAACATAATCAGATTTAGATTTGTTATAAGTAGCAATGTTAGATAGCGTCAAATCTTCATTAAGATCATGTTCTAACTTAAATGTTGCAATTTGATTTTCACGCTTATCAAAATCACGCGCTTTCCAACCATAGTATGTGCCTGGTTTAACACTGACTGGCCGACCGTCACCTGGTGTCACAGTTACGCCAGCTGGTGGGCTGCTTGGGTTTGCATTATTAAATGGGATACCCGCATCTGGTTCATCATTGCTACGTAAATAGTAATAACCGACAGAGCCCCGCGTATCAGAACCTAGACCAAAAGCTAGACTTGTTGCAATACCTGCACGAGCATATTCAGCACCGTCATGTTGTCCTGCTTTTTCATTTTCATGACCCATGACTACAACGCGGCCAGCCATTCCGTTGCCGAAATCTTTATTCGCATCGAGTTGAATGTGGCGATAGTTATCAGTGCCACCTTGTACGCTACCTTGGTAAGTATCGCCTTCATGAGCCACTTTAGGAATGAGGTTGATACTTCCGCCGACGCTGCCACCACCGCCAAGAGCAGAAGAAGAGCCTTTAATAACTTCAACTTGTTCGATTGCGAACATATCTCGACTTTGTGATGTCGTATTGCGGACTCCATCGACATAAATAGATGATTGACCGCTATATCCACGAATATAAGGCATATCCGTAAATGGTGTACCACCTTCACCAGCACCTAAAGTGATACCGGGCTCATAACGTAATGCTTCTAATAGAGTATTTGAATTGGTTTCTTTGAGTAATTTTTGAGAAAGAACAGAAACAGACTTTGGTGTGTCGAGTAGGGGAGCAACGAACTTGCTGTTTGCAGATTTGTCTACTTTCAAACTTTGTTCTGCTGCCGCTTCCGTGTGAATTGTTTCTAATTGCGCGATTTGATCTTGCGCAACAGCATTGACTGCAACCACAGAGAGTGTTGAAGCGATTGCCGAAGAAACCAGCTTTTTACGTGTTTTGATGAAGGCCATAACGAATCTAGTTCTAGCGTTGTAAATTAGTATGCGAATAATAATGATTCTTATTTTTTGTAGCGTAACTATTACATTGGAATTGTCGATGCTTGGATGTGTTTGTGTAGAAAAAATAAATGTAATAATGTAATGAATTAGACATAAGTTTATGATTATTATTTAAATTGGAAAATTAGATTATGTTTTTGTGATGTTATTGGAATTTAAAATTTACTTTTCAAAGCTAAGTTTGAAGGCGTTTCCACGTGAATATTGTAGAAATTATGTTGGATCTATATTTGGTATGTAAGAAGAAAACCCTACCAAAGCAGGGTTTTCTTTAGATATGCCTATTTTTAGAAGTCATATGAAATTGATAACCAATAATTTCGACCTGACAAATAGGTTCCTTCTGAGCTTCGACCTATAGATAAATATTTATAGGCTTGCTGAACATTACCATTTGTATCGATATAGTCCATATATTCAGTAAAGTCTTTATCTAATAAGTTATTTACAGCAGCGTTGATTCGAACATTATTATTCAACTGATAGCTTGTCCCTAAATTGAACAGGTTATAAGCTGAGAATTTATTGTCTGTATGCTGTTCAATACTCACTTCACCACCAGTTGGTGCAGCTAAATAACGAGGACGTCCTGATTGATACTCATGTTGCAACCAAACATCGAGACTATTATTGATATGCCAAGTCGATGTTAGGTTAAATAGGTGTTTAGCTGTCGATTCGAGCGCATAACCTTTGTTTGCACCTTTAGTGATTTCAGACTCGGTAAATGTATAGGCAGCTTTGATATCCCATTCAGGAATAATTTGATACTTAAGCGATGTTTCTAAGCCGTAGATTTCAGCTTCATCTGCATTGAAACTTTTACTATAAGACGTTACGTTGTTGTTGAAATTTGAGCAATCATTAGTTGTGCACAAAAAGTTCCGAGAAACGATTTTATCTTCTACAACATTAAAAAATGCAGTGGCATTAAAGTCTAATGTATCTGTAGGTTGATAATTTAAGCCTAGCTCGTAGTTAACAGATGTTTCTGGTTTTAAATCAGGGTTACCTAGACTTGGTGTGGTGCCTTGGCCGCTATAGCCAACAATACCGTTGTATAAATCTTTTGCTGACGGTGTCTTATAGCCTGTGCTTACACCACCTTTAAGTGTTAAAGCATCAGTTGTGTTCCATACTAAATAAGCACGTGGGCTAAAGTGACCACCAAATCCTGAATGATCTTCATAACGACCACCGAAGGTGAAATGTAAGTTATCTAATAAGCTCCATTCATCTTCTGCATAAACTGACCAAGTATCTTGAGTAAACTCTTTGCCCATCCCTGCAATATCATCAGCAATAGTGACATCTTTATATTCTGTGCCAACTGTTAGCTTGTGGTTAGCAATAGGTGCAATTAAATGTGAATCAAGGACTAAATCGGTATTTTCCAAAGTTCGTGGTTGGCCAGCTAAAGCAGGGAAAGCATCAGTTGGAATGGTACGACCTTTGGTTTCAGTTTTATTTTGACTAATGTAAGTTTTCCATTGGCCAAAATCATAATTACCATCATGTCCCGCCGAAATTTGTACACGATTGAACTCTAATTCATCTTCATAGCCTGCAATACCACCGCGACTAAAAAAGTTGCCTAGTCGTTGGTCTGAGTTGTCATAGGTTTGGTTTGAGGTAAAACCATCAACCCAGAAAGAGTTTTTATCGTCTAATGTAAATTGTAATTTTCCACCAACATCATAGTTTTCAGCTTTGCTTGGGCGTGGGTCGCGTGAGGTTGAACCAGCCACAATGCGTTCTGAGCGTTGACGGTCTAAATAACTACCACGGAGCTGTAAGCCTAGACGATCATGAATAATTGGGCCATTGAGCACAAAGCTGGTTTTCCATGAGTCGGCTTCGCTGCCATGTTCCATGACATTGCCGCTGACAGTGACATTGCCATTCCATTCATTACTAATTTTTTTGGTAATAATATTGATGACACCACCCATGGCTTCTGAACCATAGCGTGTTGCCATTGGTCCACGAATGACTTCAATACGTTCAATAGAGGCTAAAGGTGGTAAAAAACCATTTGATGTTTCACCAAAGCCGTTTGGAGTGACATCTGATGAAGTGGTTTGGCGACGACCATCAATTAAAATCAGGCTATAGTCATTGCCTAAGCCACGCATTTTGATATTCAGACCTGATGTTTTTCCTACACCTGAACGAATATCAATACCAGGAACATCAGCTAATAGGTCTGCAATGCTGGTTGCATTTTTCTTTTCAATATCTTCTTTTGTGACCACGCTAATGGAAGCTGGTGCATTTTTAATATCTTGTTCAAAACCGGCAGCTGAAACCACAATGGTGGACAGCTGATGGGTAGATGAATCTTCAGTTGTTGTTTCTGCGAAAACAGGAGTGGTGATTGCCCCAAGCAATGCTAATGAAAGAGGGTGTAGATTAAACTTACTCATAACTAGAGTTCCAATGATGGACGAGAAAAAAATTGAAAAAAACGATCAAAGTTAGCGCAAATATTAATGGTAATATTTATCATTTGCAACAAAAAGCCATAAAAAATATAATACTTTGTGCTGAGTCAGTAGCGATTTAAAAATATTCAAAAGAAAAAAGCGATAAATGAAGAAAAATATGTGGTTTCAATCGGGTGTTTTGTATATCGTTCAATGTTGTCATATAATGTGGCACTTTTTAAAATTGTTCTTACCAAAAGATTGAGGAAGCCATGCAAGTAACTTCTGAAGCGGTTTCGGGTGTTACCCGTCGTTTAAATGTATCTGTACCGACGAGCCGTGTTAACGAGCAGTTCGAAGCTCGCTTAAAACGCACGGCTAAAACTGTGAAGATCAACGGCTTCCGTACAGGTAAAGTGCCAGTAAATGTTGTTCGTCGTGAATATGGCGCGGGTATCTACCAAGAAGTCGTAAGCGACATTATTCGTGACACAGTATTTGAAGCGATCCAACAAGAAAAAATCAATGCTGTTGGCATGCCAAACATTGAAAAATCTGAATTAAAAGACGACGCGCTTGTATACGAAGCGACTGTTGAAGTTTATCCAGAAGTTAACGTGAAATTTGATGGTTTAGAAGTTGAACGTAAAGCATCTGAAGTAAACGACAAAGATGTTGATCAAATGATCGAAAACCTTCAGAAGCAACGTGCTTCTTGGGCTGAAACGAAAGGCATGGCTAAAAAAGACATGCAGGTAACTTTCGACTTTGAAGGTTCAGTAGACGGTGAAAAGTTTGAAGGCGGTTCTGCAGAAGACTTTAAACTTGTTTTAGGTTCAGGTCGTATGATCCCTGGCTTCGAAGACGGCATCGTTGGTATGAAGAAAGGCGAAGAGAAAGTTATCGATGTAACTTTCCCAGAAGACTACCAAGCTGAAAACCTTGCTGGTAAATCAGCTCAATTCAAAATCACTGTGAAGCTTGTTGAAAAACAAAAACTTCCAGAAGTTGATGCTGAATTCCTTAAAATCTTCGGTTTAACTGAAGAAGAAGGCATTGAGAAGTTAAAAGCTGACGTTCGTAAAAACATGGAACGTGAAGTGAAAAATGGTTTGCGTAATCAAGTGAAAGGTGCAGCTTTTGATGCACTTGTAGCTGCAAACGAAGTTGAACTTCCTGCGTCTATGGTTGCTCAAGAAGTTGACCGTCAACGTCAACAAATGATCCAACAGTTCACTCAGCAGTTTGGTGCTCAAGGTGCGAAAGCATTTGACTCAAGCATGCTTCCAGATGAATTGTTCAAAGAACAAGCTGAAAAATCTGTAAAATTAGGCGTACTGGTAAGCAAAGTTTTAGCTGATGCTAAAATCGAAGTAGATCAAGCACGTGTTGATGCTTACATCGAAGACATGGCTTCTTCTTATGAAGATCCAGCTGAAGTGATTGAATACTTCAAAAATGACAAACAACAACGTTCGCAAATCGAAGCTGTTGTGTTAGAAGACCAAGTGGTTGATCACATCTTAGCGTCTGCTAAAGTAACGGATACTGCTGTAAGCTACGAAGATTTATTGAAAGAGCAACAAGCTCGTCAACAAGGCTAAGTTTAGCTAAAGTAAAAAAGGCGCTTTGAGCGCCTTTTTTATTGTGATCTAGGTTTGTAAAAGGCCTTGCGTTCACAAAGCTTATGCAAAAAATATCTGTTATTTACTTGGGAATATTTTGCATTTTCAGCAATTATCCCTCATATTGTGACTATGAGTTGAGTAACAAAAAATTTAGGAATAAGTAAACGTATGTATATTCCAACTATCGATAATGCCTTAGTTCCAATGGTTGTAGAACAGTCATCTCGCGGTGAACGTTCATTTGACATTTATTCACGTCTTTTGCGTGAACGCGTCATTTTTATGACTGGTGAAGTTGAAGATAACATGGCGAATTTGATTGTCGCGCAAATGTTGTTTTTAGAAGCGGAAAATCCAGATAAAGATATTCATCTTTACATTAACTCACCAGGTGGTTCAGTGACTGCGGGTATGGCGATTTACGATACCATGCAATTTATTAAACCAGATGTTGTGACCTACTGTATGGGTCAAGCAGCATCAATGGGTGCTTTCTTGTTGAATGCAGGTGCGAAGGGTAAACGTTATTGCCTTGAAAATGCACGTGTCATGATTCACCAACCGTTAGGCGGTTTCCGTGGTCAGGCATCTGATATTGAAATTCATGCACGTGAAATTCTGTTCATTAAAGAACGTTTAAACCGTTTAATGGCAGAGCACAGTGGTCAAGACTATGAAACTGTGGCACGTGATACTGACCGTGATAACTTTATGACAGCGCAAGCTGCAAAAGAATATGGTCTCGTGGACGAAGTGTTATCTAAACGTCCATAAGTTTTAAAAGTTTAGAATTGGAGTGAATATGTCCGAACATCCTCAAGGACAAAAGCATTGTTCATTTTGCGGTAAAACGCAGTCTGAAGTTGGGAAACTGATTGCAGGCGAGGACGCGTACATCTGTAATGAATGTGTGGACGTATGCTTAGACTTGGTGCAAACCAGTCAACAAGTTGAGTCGGGTGACTGGGCTGCAAAACCCTTGCCTAAACCTCACGAGATTCGTGCGGCACTAGATCAATATGTCATTGGTCAAGATGTGGCAAAGAAAACCTTGTCAGTTGCTGTCTATAACCACTATAAACGCCTTAAAGCGACACATGGTGGACATAAACACGACGATGCTGTTGAAATTGCGAAAAGTAATATCTTATTAGTAGGACCAACAGGTTCGGGTAAAACCTTGCTTGCGCAAACTATGGCCCGTCTTCTCGATGTTCCTTTTGCTATGGCTGATGCAACGACACTTACTGAAGCAGGCTATGTCGGTGAAGATGTTGAAAACATTGTACAAAAGCTTCTACAAAAAGCAGACTACGATGTAGAAAAAGCGCAAAAAGGTATTATCTATATCGACGAAATCGACAAGATTACCCGTAAGTCTGAAAACCCATCGATCACGCGTGATGTGTCGGGTGAAGGTGTACAACAAGCGTTACTGAAAATGATCGAAGGTACGGTTGCCTCTATTCCACCTCAAGGTGGTCGTAAGCATCCGCAGCAAGAATTCATTCAAATTGATACTTCAAATATCTTGTTCATCTGTGGTGGGGCATTCTCGGGTCTTGAGAAAATCGTACAACAGCGTCAAGAAAAAGGTGGAATCGGCTTCACGGCTGAAGTGAAGAAGAAAGATGAAGGCAAGAAATTGTCTGATTTGTTCCGTCAAGTTGAAGCGACAGATTTGGTGAAATTTGGTCTGATTCCAGAGTTTATTGGTCGTTTGCCTGTAATTGCGACTTTGGAAGAGTTAGATGAAGAAGCTTTGATGCAAATTCTGACTGAACCGAAGAATGCACTGACACGTCAATATCAACATTTGTTTGATATGGAAAACGTTGATCTGGTTTTTGAAGACTCAGCACTACGGGCTGTGGCAAAAAAAGCCTTAGACCGCAATACGGGTGCACGTGGCTTACGTTCTATTTTGGAAAATACGCTGCTTGAAACCATGTACGATTTACCAAGTCGTACCGATGTTGGTACGGTTGTGGTGAATGAAGACGTGATTAACGGCACGGCTGCACCATTATTTAAGCCAGAGCGTTTACCAAGAATCGAACAGAAAGATGCAGCTAAAGTTGATTTAAAAGTGATTAACTCAAAGTCCGCTTAAGTTGTTATTCATCTGAAACGTGTGAAAATCGAGTGTTTTCACACGTTTTTTTATATTCAAAAAAAAGAGGGAATGCTACTCTGCGTCAATAGGCTGGGATGCCTAGATTAAAACTAAAAATTCAATATCAAAATAAAAAAACGCCGTGAGGAATAGTCATGCGTGCAATGAGCATTACGCTTTTAAGCAGTTTAATTTTATTGGGTTGTCATGGAAAAACGACAGTTGAACAACCTGAATTAACATCAACTCTCAGCCATGAGGTCGATTTTGAACATGACCCAGGCATGATCGAGCAGTATCGCATTGGTGTGTTTAGCGTAGGTGGATGGGTCAACCAAAAATTAGGACAGCGTTTTCAGCGTGTCCAACCCCAGCATGAACAAGCCGCGATGGTTTATCTGTATCGTCCAGACTCAAAGTGGAACCGACAAGAAATTGTGGCGTCGAGTTTATTTATCAATAAAGAGCGTGTTCCAAGCCTGCTTAACAATCATTATTATTGGGTCGAATTGCCCGCAGGGACTTATCGTTTATCGAGTAGTCGGCCTTTGGGCATTAACCATTTTCAAAAGCCGAAATATATCGATTTTACCGTAGAAGCAGGGCAGTCTTATTTCATCAAGTATGATGAAGAGAACTTATCCACACGCCGTGATGTTTCGGGGTCTTTGGCGGTTATCCCTGAAAAAATTGCGATTCAAGAAATTGCATTTACCCAGTTAAAGTCGAACAGCTACAACTTTGTAGCGGAAGATCAACACACGGGTGAGCTACGAAAGAAAGCGCAAAAACTTAAACCTGCCAAATATGACCCAAGTGAAGATGTTCAGCTGATGAAGCCCTTTAAGCTGTGGAATCCTTTAACCTGGTAAGTGAGCTATTGTACTTTTTTGGCTTGTTCAAATAATGGGGTCAGGGTCTTTTCAATTTGACGATTCATTTCCTGCTGAATAGCCGGATCTTGCATCATTTCAGCAGACATGGCGATGCTATTGCGCATGATTTCACTCATCATTTTACTGCTTTTTTTATTGATAGACTGGCCTAGAGGTGTTTCGAGGAACTGAATGTTGGCCAACACTTCCTCTTCGGTAAAGGTCTGCATATAGACATTTTTAAGCATTTGCATAAATTTCGGATCAGAAATCAATTTACTGCTAAATGATGCCGTGATTTCAGCGATTTGCTTGGCTGCTTTTTGTTGTTCAGCATTGAGTGTTGAGGTTTTAAAAATATTCTTAATAATTTCTTCGGCTTGCTGGTCATAAACGGGGCGCATTTCTTGCTGAGACTGCGCTAATGTACCTTTAATATCGCCTAGTTTGAGCGCCTTTTCTACCGATGCTTCGGTCGCGGGTTTTGCAAAAGACGCTGTGCTGAGGACACATAAGGTAATACCGCAAAGGATGTGATTTAATTTTTTCATTGTTGGTCTATATCTTTTGATTAAGTCTATAAAAATAGGTAAAAAAATACCCTTAACAAGACCTTAGCATGTTAAGGGTATCCAAAAAAGTAAAACTTAAGTTTTAGCCCGCTGCAGCATCAACTACTGGAATTTTACCAATTTTCGCTTGCCAGATTTTTGGTGCTGTTGCGTGAATAGACGTACCATTCACATCAACTGCTACCGATACAGGCATGTCTTTCACTACAAATTTGTAAATCGCTTCCATACCTAAGTCAGCAAAAGCAACCACTTCAGCTTCACGAATCGCTTTAGACACAAGGTAAGCTGCGCCGCCCACTGCCATCAA
The DNA here is from genome assembly GCF_902505955.1 of Acinetobacter sp. 8I-beige. NCBI lineage: Bacteria > Pseudomonadati > Pseudomonadota > Gammaproteobacteria > Moraxellales > Moraxellaceae > Acinetobacter > Acinetobacter sp. 8I-beige. Next base: position 474,077 of record NZ_LR732790.1, read on the forward strand.
GTAAGTCGCTTTGTTGTCTTTGATTGCTTCAACCGCTGCAGGACCACGGTCCGCTTTACCGATCATGCCGAACATACCCGTCGCTTCAAGTACTTGGCGTGTGAACTTGTCCATACGTGTTGCTGTTGTTGGACCAGCAGGACCAACCACTTCATCACCGACTGGATCTACAGGGCCCACGTAGTAAATGAATTTACCTTTTAAGTCGACAGGAAGCTCTTCACCATTGTTCAGCATGTCGACCATGCGTTTGTGTGCAGCATCACGACCCGTATAAATTGTACCGTTTAGAAGTAAGGTGTCGCCTGGTTGCCAAGCGTTCATTTCTTCTTGGGTAATGGTGTCGAGGTCAACACGCTTAGAGCTTGATGAATCCCAAGTAACTGATGGATAGTCTTCAAGTTTAGGTGCTTGAATGTGTGCAACACCTGTACCATCAAGTTGGAAGTGCGCGTGACGAGTCGCTGCGCAGTTTGGAATCATGCCCACCGGTTTGCCCGCAGCGTGACATGGGTAATCTTTAATTTTAATGTCTAGAACTGTGGTTAAGCCGCCTAGGCCTTGCGCGCCAATACCCAGTGCGTTTACTTTTTCGAAGATTTCCATACGAAGTTCTTCGATTTTATTTTCAGGGCCACGACGAAGTAATTCGTCCATGTTGATTTCTTCCATGAGCGATTCTTTTGCAAGCATCATGGCTTTTTCAGCAGTACCACCAATACCAATACCCAACATACCAGGTGGACACCAGCCTGCACCCATGGTTGGAACAGTTTTTAGTACCCAATCCACGATTGAGTCTGATGGATTTAACATAGCCAGTTTAGATTTGTTTTCTGAACCGCCACCTTTTGCCGCAACAGTAATATCCACTTTGTTGCCTGGAACAAGTTTGTGATAGATCACAGCAGGGGTGTTGTCTTTGGTATTTTTACGACCAAAAGCTGGGTCAGCCAATACAGAAGCACGCAATACGTTTGAGTTTTCTAAGTAACCTTGACGTACACCTTCATTGATTGCATCGTCTAAGCTCATAGTTAAATCAAATTTAACATCCATGCCCACTTCAACGAATACGTTGACGATACCTGTATCTTGACAGATTGGGCGGTGACCCTCTGCGCACATACGCGAGTTAATTAAGATTTGTGCGATCGCATCCTTCGCGGCTTTGTTCTCTTCACGATCATACGCACGGCTCATCGCTTGGATGAAGTCTTGTGGGTGATAGTAAGAAATGAACTGAAGCGCGTCTTTGACCGATGTGATCAAATCATCTTGCTTGATAATAGTGGTCATACAAATATCTCTTGAGCGGGCTGATAGCTAGCGGGCTAAATTATAAGACAAAATGCCGAGGTTGTGGATGTTTTGCGAAGCCTTTGGGCGAAAGTTTAATAGTTGAGCAAAATTGATGAGAAAATGAGGTTATAAACGGTGGTAAATATGACAAAAATATCTAAATTTAATGAAATATTTCATGTCTAAATTTGGATTATGAATATGATTTATTACTTAAGGTATTGAATATAATTTAAAAATAAAAATATTGGCATATGACAACACTGTCATAAAGTTGTCATAAAACTTTCGCATAATGCATTCATCAAACAATAGGACATCGAGCATGTTGACAGGTTTAGTGATGGCTGCGGGCTTTTGTGTATATATCGCAGCGACTTGGATGTACGGTCAAAAAGAAGATCAGGCTTAAGCTTTTCTTCTTTTTTTGTTTTAAGCTATCTTCAAATCTCAGGGCAACCGTATACTTTGCATAATAAATAATCACTATTTTTATATTAACCTGAGTTCGATGCTTTTTATCTAATATATTAAAAGTAAAAGAATAATTATATCTGAGGCTTACCGTTTTAATTCATATAGCAGGATTAACCTTCGGTTCGACCTACTTTTCTTTCGGGAAAAGTAGGCAAAACCATTGTCATCCACAAAACCTGTTTTACCTCTTGGAATCTATTCATTATTTTGCAAAAACAATATCTTATAAAAACCACGTAGGTTGTGGATGACGTTTCCGTGTCTCATATAACATGCATAAATTTAATGTCGAACTCTGATTGTTATTTAAAGATAGGCTGACTGAACTAATAAAAACACAAAACGATTGAAATTCAAACAGATATTGCTGTTGTCTTGCTTCAAATCTTCACTTTATCCTATCGACGGGTGCTAATTTTTCCGCATTTGGGATGGTGAGTAGCCAAAGTGCTTTTTAAAGCGATGACTAAAATGGCTGCTGGAGCTAAATCCGTACTGTTCCGAAATGTCTGTCATATTGGCAGATGTGTGCTGTAAAGCTTGGTGTGCCAGTTCAAGTCGACGTTGCATCACATATTGGTGCGGTGGCATGTGCATGGATTGCTTAAACATATGGGCAAAATGATATTCACTGAGCTGAGTTTGCTCGGCCAAATCTGATAAGGTCAAGCTTTGCTGAATATGCTGATCAATCCATTCTAATAACTGCTTCAGGGTATACGGGGACAGCCCACCTTTGACTTCAGGGACTTGCCATTCGGTATGGCTATAATTTTTAATCAAATGATTGAGCAGAAGTGTCGTGGCAGTACTCATCTGCAAGTGATTTTCCCTGTTCTGCCAAGCCCCATTGAGTAAAAAGTGTCGATAGATCATAGCGATCTGTGGGTCGGCTACGAAACTTTGCGGATTTAAAATAATTTGGCTTGGTTCACGATCCCACACCTGTTCGGCGACACGTTGTAAATGTTGTTCAGTATAGTACAGATGCACAAAAGTCAGTGGGTCGCGCAGATCCCATGTTGACTCAAAGTCCTGTGGCATCAAGCACATATGATCTGGCCCACCGCCATTATGCCAACCTTGAGCTGTCTTTTGATAACTGTGATATCCACCCTGAATATACATACTGAGCGTATGGTGGTTACTACAAACACTGACACGGTCTTGATTGTTTTGCCACATGGCCAACTGCATGCCTGAACCCAACTCGACTGAGTCGAGGAGTTGAGCTTTATGTTGTTGTAATTGATCTAGAATCTGATATTTCATCATCTATACGCAGTGCCGAATGGAAGATTCAGTGTAGGACTTTGATTTCATTTTGTCATCTATATCCGAAAATCAGTAAAAAATCACAAGTTTATGATAGTGACCACAAGAAGGTGCAAGAAATGAGAAACCTAAACCAAGCACAATAGCGTGAGTCGTTTGAGTTTGGTTTAAAGAGTATGAATGCGCTGTTATATGCTTTGGTGGTGGTGATTTGGGGAACGACATGGATTGCGATAAGTCTGCAACAACAAAGTGGAATATCGACCAATGTAGCCGTATTTTGGCGCTTCTTTATTTCGGCTCTGGTGTTGTTTACTTTTGTTGTATTGTGCCGAAAACTGCAAAAGCTGGCTGTAAAAGACCATCTATTTTGTATGTTGCAAGCATGCTGTATTTTTGGTTTTAACTTTGTTTGTTTCTATTATGCGGTTCAATATATCAGCAGCGGTTTGGAGGCTGTTATTTTTTCGATGGCGGTAATTTTTAATACCCTCAACGCTAAACTGTTCTTTGGACAACAGGTGTCTACACGTTTTTATCCTGCGGCTTTGTTGGGTGGATTGGGGATCATCGCCTTATTTTGGCATGATGTGGTGGGGAGTACCTTAAACAATCATACGCTGATGGGGATTGGTCTTTGTGTGTTGGGAACCTATGGTTTTTCACTGGGCAATATGATTAGTGCGCGCCATCAAAAACAAGGTCTGGATATTTTCACCACCAATGCTTATGGCATGTTGTACGGTTCAATTCTGATGGCATTGATTGCTGGATTTAAACAAGACGAGTTTTTCCCTGCTATGGAATTCAGTGCAGTGAGTGCTTTATTGTATTTGGCTATTTTTGGTTCAGTGATTGGCTTTACCGCCTACTTCTATTTGGTTGGACGGATTGGTGCAGGCAAGGCAGCTTATAGTACTTTGTTATTTCCTTTGGTGGCTTTGGTGATTTCGACCATCTGGGAAGGGTATCAATGGCATATCAATGCGGTCATTGGGGTGATTTTGATTTTATGTGGTAATGCAATTTTCTTTATTCAAGCGCCCAAGTTGAAATTCAGTCAAATGTTGAAGCGAAGTTAGGTGTGCGCAAGAAAATAAAAAAAGTTATTTTGCCTTATAAATGAAATATTTAGTTGTTTTTCATCCTTTGTATTATGCTCATTTTAGAGAACTTCATGCAGGGCTTTATAAATGGATTTAAAAACGTTTGAATTATTCGCTCGTTACAACGTGTGGTCTACTCAAAAATTAAACCAAGTTTTAAAAAATGTCTCTGATGAAGATTTCAATGCTGAATGCGGACTTTTCTTCAAAAGTATTTCTGGAACGTTGAATCACTTGCTTGTTGGTGAGCATTATCTATGGTTTCCTCGGTTCTCATCGAAATCATCTCCTACATTGAAGTTAAATACCATCGTAGAAAGGAATAAAGATAAACTCATGTTTGAGTTAGAGAGCAGGGCTTACAACTGGATAGATTTTTTAAAACATGTTGATGTGGAAAAATTTGGACATGATTTACAGTACAAAACATCAGCTGGACAAGAAATGAGTCTGCCCTATGCTGCTACATTATTGCATGTGTTTAATCATGGAACGCATCACAGAGGGCAAGTGACAGCGGCTTTAACTTCAATGGGTTATCCATGCCCAGAGATTGATATGGTATATATGTTGATAGAAGAAAATCTGCCTGTTTAAGAGAGCTGCGGTTGGTTTTGTAAAATAATAGAATCGAGCTGATACGATGCCCTCATCATGACGCTGTATTAGCTTTAATTCGAAGCGTTTCCATCTCCATTTCAACCATTTTCTGAGCATTTTTCCATTTCTCATTTAGCTCAGCAAACCTCTGTCGATCTGGTGAGTCCGATAAGATGATATTACCCATTTCGATTTGGAGATTATTTTCTTCTTTTAACCTTTCACGAGCTGCTGTGACTTCAGCACTTTTGAGTGTCACAGTATCGTATTTTTGATTCAGGTCATGAATTTGCGTAGTGGTTTGTTTAACAGTCGTCATAAGCGCATTCTTATTACCGCTGTCTATCGCATACTGCATGCCCATAAAAGAATCTTGCGCCTTTTTTTGGGCTGTTTGAGATGCAGCTCCAAGAATGATGAGATCATATTTAATGTCTGCGGCATTATCTTGACTCAGATGTGAGGTGCTATGGGGTGGTGGGGTATGAGCCTTAACATTGAGCTCAGGGTCTGATTTAACCTGTTGTCGTGTGTTGTCTAATGCCCCAGTATTGAGTTGAGGATATACTATGCGTTGTAAGGCTCTCATTTCACTGATAGAGCTTTGTTGTATGACGCTGATTTCTGCTTCAAGTGCTGTTATACGCTGCATCTGTGGTGGACTTTTAGTATTTTCTTGTGCCAGTTCAACACCAAGTAAATGGACTTGCTTAAATTTCTCACGTAACGCAGCACCTTCTTGGCTTTTGAAGTTTGTTGCATCTAGTGCAGTATTAAACGCAAGAGAATGGTTTTTCAGTTGTTCTAGCAGGGCGGGGATGGTATAGACTTCTTTATTTTGACGAGCCGCTTTAAGTGCATCTTGTGCGTTCAAAATGGCTTGAGAGTTTTTATTCGAAATCTGATCTAGGGCATCAAGATCCGCTTTAATATCAGCTGGATTGGCTGTACTTAAGTTTTTATATGCTGTGGTTGAGTCTGACGGTGTTTGGGGTTGTTTAGATTCATTACATGCTGTCAGTGAAAATGTTGTCATTATTAGAATTGGAAGCCATTTTTTATTCATTATGAGACCAATGATTTAGAATTTAATTATATCTCTTGAGTATATTGTTTAAGTGTCTGAAAAGTAAAGTCTTACTGTTTTATCTGTGTTTGGGCTATGCTCGTAAATATATAGAAGTTAAGCTTTGGTCATATTGTTGAGCGCTATAAAATAAAAAACCATCCAACTGCTCAGTTGGATGGTTTTGATCAGTTCAAATTACTTTACGCTGTTGCTTGCTGTTCTGCTTGAATTGCAGTGAGTGCAATCGTAAACACGATGTCATCCACCAAAGCACCACGAGACAAGTCATTTACAGGTTTGTTCAAACCTTGCAACATTGGGCCGACGCTTACCACATTAGCAGAGCGTTGTACGGCCTTATAAGTCGTGTTGCCTGTGTTTAGGTCAGGGAAAATAAAGACATTGGCACGACCTGCAACTTTAGAATCAGGTGCTTTCGAGCGTCCGACACTTTCAACCGATGCTGCATCGTACTGAAGTGGGCCATCAATCAACAGATCAGGACGACGTTCTTTCGCTATACGTGTTGCCTCAGCGACTTTTTCAACTTCAGCTCCAGCACCAGAGGTACCCGTAGAGTATGAAATCATTGCAATACGTGGGTCTAAACCGAAGGCCTTTGCTGAATCAGCCGATTGAATCGCAATTTCAGCGAGCTCTTCGGCATTTGGGTCTGGGTTAATCGCACAGTCGCCATAGACATAGACTTCATCGGGTAACAGCATAAAGAACACGGAAGAGACCAGTGAATACTCAGGCGCTGTTTTAATCAGTTGGAATGCTGGGCGTACAGTATTGGCTGTGGTATGTATTGCACCTGAAACCAAACCATCGACTTGATCGAGTGCCAACATCATGGTGCCTAGAACGACAGTATCTTGCAGCTGTTCACGTGCTTGCAGCTCGTTCAGTTTCCCTTTACGCAGTTCCACCATTTTTTCGACATAGTTTTCACGAATTAAATCTGGATCGATAATTTCTAAGTCATGTGGAAGCTCAATACCACGTGCTTTTGCCACTTCTACGACAGCTTCAGGTTTTGCCAATAAGATACAGTGTGCAATGCCACGAGATTGGCAAATAGCAGCCGCTTGAACTGTACGTGGTTCATCGCCTTCAGGTAGAACAATGCGCTTCTTCGCGGCAATCGACTTTTGTACTAATTCATGGCGGAAAGCCGAAGGTGAGAGACGAGGTTGGTACGAGCCATTCAACATTACCTTTAGCCATTCTTCATTGATATGGCTCGAGACAAAACGAGTGACTTGTTCAGCGCGTTCAGTATCATCGACAGGAATTTCATTGCTGAGATTGGCTAAGCTCTGTGCCGTGTCGAACGTGCTGAGCGTTGTATGTAAAATTGGTAAGCCTTGCTTAATCGCTGTTTGGCAGAACGCAAGCACTTGCTCGTTTGGTGTATGGTGTTCAGTTAATACCAAACCTGCCAATGGAATACCGTTACTGCTGGCTAAGCTGGACGCCAAAAGCACATCGATACGATCTGATGCACTAATGATCAGTTCGCCTGCGACAAATTTATGTAGTTCATGCTCAATGTTCGATGCAATCAAACTGCTATGTAACACACGACGTTGGGTCGCATCGCCTTGATTGATCCATTCCGCTTGAATGTGTGAAGCCAAGTCCGACATGCGCGGTACGCTGAGCGTGTTGCTAAATGGAACCAAGCCTATTACAGGGAGTTTGTCTGAACCGAGTTTTGGATGGGTCTTTTGGAGCTCAATAATAAATTTATTGGTATCGCTGATTAAACGCAGACTTGGGTCAAACGTCACTGGAATGTGTGCTGAGTCATCGGGCAAGCCTTTGGTGCGCATCAATAACACGCCCGCAGTTCGCTCTGAACTGGCACCCCCAAAGTAGCGTAGTTGACTATCGACTTTTTCAGCCGTCGCGCTCGGTTTATTAATGTCTGCATTACTGACAATAATGACTTTGGCATCGAGTGCTTGTGCAAGTTGTGCATTTAGTTCAGAAGCAAAAGAATCTCGGCTATTTGGGACTAAGCCTTCAACAATGATCAGATCATGCTTACGCGCGATAGCACGGTGCAAACGAACCGCATCTTCAAGTAGCTCATCATTTTCACCTGCACTGAGTTGTTGCAAAATGGTGTGATAGCTAATTGGTTCAACGGTTTCATTTTTTGAAACATGGTGATAGAGCGCTGTGGTACGGTCTGCACCCGTGCTCAGTTCTTGAGAAAAAGGTTTTAAAAATCCAGCCTTAACACCTTGGCATTCCAGCGCATAAACCAAACCCAGACAAGCGGATGTTAAGCCGACGCCTTCCCCAGTGGGCACAAGTAAAATCGTTTTCATATATTTATTCGTCATACAAGAATTTAAAACAGACTTGAGTGAATGTAGCGACCGCTTAAGCGATCGCTACATTGTCTTCAGACTTTTTTGCAGCAATTTGAATCACCTCATCGGCCACGGATGCAGTTTCTTTGGCAATACGGCCTTCTTCATCAGTCGGTACAACCCAAATTTGCGGGCCTGTACCTGTATCAATACGACCTTCGGTACCACGTTTTAAACTGTCATTGGCTTCTTTACTCAAGTTAAAACCAAAGTGCGGTAGGAAAGCGACTGTTTTTTCACGAATATATGCCGAGTTCTCACCAATACCACCCGTGAAGAACAAGCCATCAAGACGTGGTAGACCACAGCTCAGTGCGGCCAATGATTTTGCGAGGCGGTAGCAGAACACTTCAATGGCTAAAGTCGCATCTTCATTGCCTTGTTCAGAGGCTTCAATCAAAGTACGCATGTCATTTGATAGATCAGACAGGCCGAGTAAGCCCGATTGGCTATTCAACATTTTATCAATTTTATAAATGTCCCAGCCTAGGTTATTGGCAAGGAAACTATGTAAGCTTGGATCGACATCACCACTGCGTGTGCCCATTACGACACCTTCAAGTGGAGTTAAGCCCATTGAGGTATCGACACTCTGCCCATTCCAAATTGCACAAGTAGAGCTACCATTGCCCAAGTGTGCAGTTAACCAGCCCCCTTGTTTAAAGCTACCTGCCAGTTCTGAACCGCGTTCAGACACATAAGCATGGCTCGTACCATGGAAGCCATAGCGACGGACATTGTGTTCAGTGTATAAGAACTTTGGCACAGCATAGCGGTAAGCATGTGCAGGCATAGTCTGGTGGAATGCTGTATCAAATACCGCCACTTGTGGTAGCTCTGGGAATAAACGCATCGTGGCGTCAATCCCAACCAAGTGCGCAGGGTTGTGTAATGGTGCAAGTGGTGTTGCTGCACGAATGCGTTCGACAATTTCTTCTGTTAAAAGCTCAGCTTTGGTCAATGTACCGCCGTGTACTACGCGGTGACCAATGGCTTGAGGGTTATAATGTGAAAGGCGTTCTAAGATGGTTTCCAATGCTTTTTCATGATCGGCATGTGGAATAGACAATTCAAGGGGTTGACCACCCGCTGTAATGCCTTTGATACGAGCGTCAGCAGAACCTAAGTTCTCAGCTAAACCGAAAATACGATCTTCACGACGTTCAGAAACGAGCGCATATTTGATTGATGAAGATCCGCAGTTAATTACTAATACTGATGTAGACACGTTTTAATACCTGATTCTAATTGAATTATCCGTCCTAGAACTGATCTTCATGCAGTACGTTCTTATGCAATCTTGATCATTTTTTATGTTGTATCATGTGTATATTTTTAGTCCAAGATAGACTTTAGGTGATTAGACTTAAGCACTATCGACCATCTGATGAATAATAATTAAAATTTATCGGTTCATGATTTTCATTTATTCATGAAATGATGCTGAATTATTCACCAGCTTCAACCCTTTAAAAATAACACGCTATCTGCTGAAAAGAGCTGAATATATTGTGGCTTTCCTGTTTATTTTTAATATTTCATTTTAGACCCATACATAATCACATGCACAATCAATGTGACCATCAAAAAAAGCATGATTTCCTCTAGATTTTAATCATTTGCATTGAAATGACACTGATTGAGTTGGCAAATGCCTTAATGTAAAAAAGAGGGATATCAAGTCAAAACAACAGCCGATAGGGGATCAGTAAAATACGCGTGCATCTTATGATGATCATGCTTTTGTTTTAAGAGTGCTTGCAGAGGGTGTTCAGATATAAAAAATGTTCAGCCCTTTGGAAAGAGCTGAACATAGATATTTAAAATGTGCTGGATGAGTTATTGGCGAATTTGACCATCACCAAACACAATCCATTTTTGTGAAGTCAGGCCTTCTAAACCGACTGGGCCACGAGCATGGATTTTATCAGTTGAGATGCCAATTTCTGCACCTAAGCCATATTCAAAACCATCGGCAAAACGGGTCGAGGCATTGATCATGACAGAACTCGAATCAACAGCAGCCAAGAACTCGCGAGCTAGAGAGTAGTTTTCTGTAATGATCGAATCAGTATGGTGTGAGCCATATTTGTTGATATGCTCAATCGCTTCTTCCATACCAGACACCACTTTCACTGCTAAAATTGGACCGAGGTATTCCGTGTACCAATCTTCTTCGGTTGCTGTTTTGACTGCCGCACCTAAAATGCGCTGAGTTTCAGCACAGCCACGCAATTCTACTTGTTTTTCAGTGTAGAGCTCAGCGACACGTGGTAAAAACTCATCTGCGACTTTTTCATCGACCAGCAAAGTTTCCATTGCATTACATACGCCATAACGGTGAGTTTTCGCATTGAGTGCAATCGGTAGGGCTTTTTGTAGGTCAGCTTGTGCTTCAACATAAACGTGACAGTTCCCATCCAAGTGTTTAATCACAGGGACACGGGCTTCATTGCTGATACGTTCAATCAGGCTTTTGCCTCCACGTGGAACAATCACATCGACAAATTCAGTGAGTGTAATCAGTTGACCCACGGCTGCGCGGTCTGCGGTGTTAATGACTTGAACCGCATGTTCAGGTAAACCCGCCAGTTTTAAACCGCGTTGAATAGCTTCAGCAATGGCTTTATTGGACTCGAGTGCTTCAGAACCACCACGTAAAATAATAGCATTACCCGATTTAAGGGCTAAAGACGCGGCTTCTAAGGTCACATTTGGGCGAGACTCGTAAATCATGCCAACCACGCCTAAAGGAACGCGCATCTTACCAAGCTGGATTCCTGACGGACGATAGGCCATGTCGGTGATTTCACCAACAGGATCTTTGAGGCCAATCACATCTTTTAAGCCTTGCAACATGCCTTTAAAGCGTGCGGGAGACAGTTCTAAGCGATCAAGTAAAGCACTGTCTAAGTTGTTGCTGTTCGCTTTGTTCATATCTGCTTGGTTCGCCGCTAAAATAGTGGGCTCACTGTTGACTAACGCAGTATAAATAGCTGACAACGCATTGTTTTTAGTTTCGGTAGAGGCACGCGCCAAAATACGAGAAGCTTGACGTGCTTGCTGTCCTACCGTTTGCATATATTGTTCAATCGACTCTTGCATAGCGGTTTGATCACTTAGAAATTTCACAGAAGATAGTAACAGCCTAACACTCGACCGCATAGTCTCTACATGAAAAATCCAGTGTAGAGGCGGACTTATACATATTTTGAAATTGTTTTTTATCTAAAACATGATGAGCGGTTGCACAATCTGTTGCGTGTAAAACAGTGCTCTGTATAGAATGAATTTTAGGACATGAAGTCCTTGCATAATTATTACAACACTGAACACCCTGTTGTCGTTGACAGGCGTGATCGTGCATTTCTTGCAAAACAAAAAGTATAGGCAAGAGTAGAGGGAAGAAACATGAATTCTATGATTAAAAGGGATGCCGAGCTAGATGATGCGAATTTACGCTTAGGTTTTTTTGATGTTTACCATCGTAACAGCTTTAAAGAACCTGCACGAACCACATGGATTGAGGGCTGGAAAGTCGAATACATGGCGATTGCTCGGCCAGAGTCATTCCATCGCACGCCTATCGTGATTATCGGTGGGGCATTTCAAAACTTTAATTCCTACAAATACTGTGTTGAGCAATTGCTGGATGCCGGTCCGATTGTCCTGATTGATCTGCCTTCAATGGGTGCCAATCAACAAATTCGTAATATCGATACGGGCTTGTCTGCAGGAACATTAGAACTGGGTGATCTCGCGAAGATGCTTGGCATCTGGTTCGATATTGAAGGATTAGACAAAGTTTCAGTGATGGGCATGTCACTGGGCTCAGTGGTGGCGTCTTGTCTGGCCGATCAACGACCAGAGCTGATTGACCGTATGATTTTAATGGGCGTTATGCAAAAGACCCGTAAAAGCTGGCGGATGTTGCTGGAAGAGTCGTTACATTTAATGCGTGAACAACGCATGGATGAATTTGGTCAGGCCGTGATTTTGTATTTGGTCAATCATGCCAAAATGGATAAAACCAAAATGTCACCCACAGCCAAGCGTTTGTTCTTCAGGCAGATGGCGGAGTTTACCGCAACAGAACAAGAGCGTTATGAAATCAACTGTAATCGTTTGCTTCGCCTCACCGATGTGCCGATTCCACAGTGCAGAGTCTTGGTGGCCTGTGGCCAATATGACAGTTTTACCTTGCCACATGAAAATGCCAACTTTGCGTTGCAATGTCCTGACATGGAATATGCGCAAATTGCCAATGCAGACCATGTGCCACAGCTACAACGCCGTAAAGAAACCATGCACTTGTTTGCGACGTTTCTGAAGGATGAGTCAATTCAACATCTAGATGGGATTATTCCCTTTAGTCGAGCACAAATGCTGAATATGGAGCGCCGCGGTGAAGAACGGGTTCAGATTCAACACCCTGAAACCTTCTTAAACTATCGTCACTCGGATTTGGTGATTGCGACAGAAGTGGTGGATTTGAACTACTTTGGGGTACTTTTACGCTTTGAGTCAGAGTTGGCTGCTGTGGCGGCTAAATATCCGCGTGATTTAGCTTTACACTTGAGCGATGAAGAAGGCGAGTTTCAGATTGAATGTTTAATTTTCTCGGAAGATGGACCGTATATTCGTGCCTTATTTAAACATGGCAGTTTTGGACTCGCGGAGCGACTGCTTCGCTTTGTGGGGCGTCAGAAACAAGAACAGACGTTGCTCGAAGCCGTGAGTTAATTGAAATTTAAAAATAAAAAAACAGCGTTTCATCGCTGTTTTTTTATGGGGACTAAGGTTATTGCTCGGGTTGATTGTGCTTTTGCCATTGGCTATGCACCAACCAGACCAAGTCACCTAAGTGGTCCTGCTGATCTAAGTTTGAAGTGTCGGACTGAGTATTGTTGAAAGCCAAAGTGGGTTGGTGAACAGTAACAGTATGAAAGCCCGCTTGTTTGAAAAACTGAGCCGCTTCAGGTGGGCTGATAAAGTGAAAACCAAAGGCGCTACGGGACATCCATTTTAAAAGCTTACTACTGCTCCAAATAAAGTTAGCCAGCTTATTTTTCACAGGTTCAGGGTAGAGGTCAGTGAGATAATATAGCTGATCAAACTGCTGTCCGTATTGGACAATGCCTTGTAACAGTTGAGCGAGCATGTCTTTGCTAAAGTAGTTGATCAGACCTTCACTCACCACCACCAAAGGGCGGTTGGGGTCAAACACCTCAAAGGCACGGGCAAAATCCGTGCTAAATAAGTCGGCGGAGAGAACCGTTGGACTGGTCTGATCGATCTGTTTTAAGGCCTGAGTTTTCATTTTTGCCATGTCAGGTAAGTCTAGTTCACGATAGTCAATCTCAGGATACTGTTGGCGAAAGCTCCAGCCACGTGGCGACAAGCCACTGGCAATTTCTAAAACTTGTAAGTTTGGGTACTGTTGGATCAGCGCGCTGAGGTGGTCATCAATCATTTGATGACGCTGTTTTAAGGTCGTGCGCATACTGCCACCGACATGTTTCTCAGCCCAGCTTTCGAGTGGATGCACCAGTTTGGCCAGTAACTTCCCTTTGCGGGTGGCAAATACAGGATGTGAGATGCCCATGCTATACCAAATATAGCCTGTATAGTGTGCAGTAAAAGAGATGTGGCGATGAGCCGATAAAGCATCTGTCATGGTATCCGTACCTGATATTTTGTTTTTTTAGCGTTGTTGTTTGGGCAATGCAGAGCAAGCCTGTTGATTTATTTTGAGTTTATCATAATGAAAAAAGGACATCTTGTGATGTCCCTTTGTCCGAAATATCGAGGTTGAAATGGTCAAAGATAAGGTGCTTAACTTAATCTAAACAGTTCCACTTGGTCGCGTACTTTGGCCCAATCTTCACCTAAATGCAGCGTCGATTTAACGTTGACGTTTGGAATCTGACCACGCATGCGTTCTAGGCGAGCTTGGTTTGGCAGAGCCAGTTGGTTAATCCCCTCCAAAGCCACGCATGCAGCTGCTCGGTCATTACACACCAGTCCCATGTCACAGCCTGCATAGAGTGCGGCTTGAATGCGTGCATCTGCACCGCCTGCAACACATGCGGCTTGCATGCTTAAGTCATCTGAGAATAAAACACCATCAAAGCCCAGTTGCTGACGTAGAATGGTTTGAATCCAATACGGTGAAAAACCTGCTGGGTTTGGATCGACTTGGTCATAAATTACATGTGCAGGCATGAGAGCATCTAACTGCGGCATCAGTTTGATAAAAGTCTGCATATCTTTGGCATAGATTTCATCATACGTGCGTGAGTCGATGGCTGCTGCGACATGCGAGTCTGCTTGGACTGAACCATGACCCGGAAAATGTTTGCCTGTCGATGCCATGCCTGCGGCCTTCATCCCTTTTAGGAACGCACTGGCTAGCGGTGCGATGTCTTGAATATTTTTGGCAAAGCCACGGTCACCAATCACATCACTGATGTCATTGAGGTCGAGTACAGGGGCAAAGCTAAAGTCGATACCGACGGCAAGCACTTCTGTCGCCATCAACCAGCCAGATTGTTCTGCCAAGCTTAAGGCTTTTTCAGGTTCGCTTAAGAATAGCTCGCCAAACTTACCCATTGCTGGAAGTAGGCTAAAGCCCTGTTTTAAGCGTTGAACGCGTCCGCCTTCTTGATCGACAGCAATCAAAATATCAGGACGAATTCGGCGCATGTGGTCGGTTAGGGCGCGAACTTGTGCAGGAGACTCAATATTTCGTCCAAATAAAATCATGCCACCGACTTGCGGTGCTTGTAATAGTGCAATATCTTCTTGAGTAAGTTCTGTGCCTGCGATGTCGAGCATCAATGCGCCAATCATATTGGGTGTCCGTATTTGATTTTTTGGTCAGTGACTGTTTTGGCTCTGAAATGAGAGCGAAACAGGTCGTCGAAAACAATACCCGAATTTTGCAATGATTTGCTACATTTTGTCAGCACAGATTATGATAAAACTACACGACATAAACAGATTAAGTTGTTTAAGATTTTGAATATTCTCAATTCATGTCGAAAAATGACATTGTAATTTTGGTCAAAAACCAAGGAACTAAGAATTATTTATGAAACTTCAAACCATTGCTTGTGCGGTTGCAATTGCAACGGGTGGATTCTTTTTCACCCATGCCATTAATGAAGCCATCGCAGCGACTGAAACTACCGCTGTAACCAAACAAGCTATTGTTCCGTCGCAGGAGCAGGCTTTGGTGTCTCGTCAACTGGCGACCTTGGTTGACCGTCAACATTATCTCAATCAACGTTTAGATGCGAAAACATCGGCGCGTATTCTCGATTTCTATCTGGACAGTTTAGATCCAGACCATTCGCTGTTTCTTGCCTCTGAAGTAGAGAGTTATAAGCGTAAATATGGCTCAAACTTAGGTGCGGCTTTAAAAGCAGGTGACTTAAGTGGACCGTATGCGATTCATGCACAGTATCGTGATCGTTTGACCCAGTTTTATACCTATATGCTGGATGAGCTGAAAAAGCCGCAGAATTTAAAACAAGCCAACGTTTATATCGAAACGGATCGTGAAAAGGCACCGTATTTTGCCAATGAAGCGGCGCAACGTCAGCATTGGAACAAAATGTTGGTTTCGCAGCTGATTAATTTGACCATCAGCAAAGAAGAAGAGTTGGCGAAGCAAAAAGCGCTTAAAGCCAACCCAGAATTGGCCAATGGACAAGATCTCACTAGCTCGGAAGATTTAACCCCAGTACAAACCTTAACCAAGCGTTATATGCGCCAGTTAGAACGTATTTCACGGGTGAAAAGTGATGATGTGTTAGACAAAACACTCAATGCGATGACGCTTACATATGATCCGCACAGTAACTATTTCCCACCTGTCGATGCAATGGAATTGAACCGCCAGACGACTTTGCAATTGGAAGGGATTGGGGTGTCAATTCGACCTGAACGGGGCAATGAAGACTACACCAAAATCGAAACCATTGTGGAAGGTGGTCCTGCGAGCAAGTCTGGACAGGTGAAGTCGGGTGACCGCATCATTGGTGTGGCACAAGATGGCGAAAAAATGGTGGATGTCATCGGTTGGCCGAGCAATGAAATTGTGGGTTTAATCCGTGGTAAACGTGGTACCAAAGTCACCATACGTTTACTCAGCTCGGGTGCGTCGATGAGCCAAGCGCGTAATGTGACCATTACCCGTGACGTCATTCAAGAAGAAGATGCTGGGGTACGTTCACGTACCGTGAATGTGACGCGTGATGGTCAGCAGTACACCTTTGGTGTGATTGAAATACCGTCTTTCTATTTAAACTATCGTGCACGTCGTGCGGGCACAGAATATCGCTCTGTATCTGAAGATACCAACAATGCGCTGAAAACTTTAGCGGCCAAGAATGTGTCAGGGATTATTATCGACTTACGTAATAACCCAGGGGGGTCGCTTGAAGAAGTGGCTCGCATGCTTGGACAGGTGATTAAGTCAGGTCCTGTGGTGCAAATTCGAGATGGTAACGGCAATGTGAGCGTTTTCGAAGACGATGACAATGGTGCGCAAACCTATGCAGGTCCACTGGCAGTGATGGTGAATTTAGCATCTGCGTCTGCAAGCGAAATTTATTCTGCTGCGATTCAAGACTATGAGCGTGGCATTGTGATTGGTAGCACCACCACTGGTAAAGGAACGGCACAAGTTCAGCTCGACAACTTGGCACATGGCCAAGCGACATTAACGCAACGTAAGTTTTACCGTGTGACGGGTGGCAGTACGCAAAACAAAGGCGTAATTCCAGACGTGAAGCTGGTAGATATTTACAATGAAGAGTTTGGTGAACGTAAAGCGAAAAATGCGCTTGAGTGGGACACCATTCCAACCGCACCGTTTAAACGTGAAGGCAGCATTGCACCGTATGTGAAACGTTTAGGTGAGCTGTCGCAAGCACGTGTTAAAGTCGACCCACAGTTTAACTATCTTGAACAGCGTAAAGACATCTCGAAAAAGACCGAAGATCAAAAACGTGTGGTTTTAGATATTGATCAACGTAAAGCTGAATTGTTGGCACTGGAAAAACAGACTTTAGATTCGGAAAACAAGCGCCGTCAGATTGCAGGACAAAAGCCTTATGCAAACTGGGAAAGCTATCAAGCTTCTATGGAAGCTTTGGTTGAAGCACGCGCTAAAATGAAAGCGAATCAGCGTCCTGCATTGCCTGAAGAGGAAGCATTTGTGACTGAATCTGCAAATGTCTTGTTAGATTATGCCAAGTTGCAAAAAGGCTCTGCAAAGTAGTTCAATTGTTGAGTAGGTATATTAAAAAGCCAGTTTCGACTGGCTTTTTATTTAAATTGTGATTTGAAACACAAATGCGGGTTTGGCGGGTTACCAAACCGATCTTCAAGGTAAAATAAATCTATAAATTCTAATAAGATTTCTATGTTTTTTTCTTGACCTGAACCTGTTTGTATAAGATTCTTAATCGGGTAGCAATGCTTTTCGCCTTTGATAAAAAGGATATATAAATGAAGAAAAAGAGCAATTAATACGGACACTTTATATGATGCATGTGCATTACGATTTTAGTTTGGTATTAGGTTCAATTGTTGTGGCATTGTTGGCGTGTTTTTTTGCAGTGTCGACCGAACGCTTATTATTTCGTGCTTGGCGTAAAAAATTTCAAACAGGGTTAATTTTACTCAGTAGTTTTTTCTTAGGCTGTGCCATTTGGGCCATGCATTTTGTGGGCATGTTGGCTTGTGATTTGCCGACGCATAGTTATTTTGACCCTGCACTGACGATTCTTTCTTTTTTTATTGCTTTTATTGCATCTGTTTTTTCAATTTGGTTGACCACGCGTCAGACTTTACCTTTTTTAAGATTGGTTTTGGGGTCGGTATTGATGGGGCTTGGTATTTCGGGCATGCATTATACTGGCATGATGGGGCTGATTATTGAGGGCTATCAGAGTGTTTACGATCCCTTGCTGACAGTTTTCTCTATTTTGCTTGCCATCAGTGGCTCGGGTTTAACCTTTTGGCTGATCTTTAGATATAAAAGTGCGGTCAGTAAGAAACTGTTGTACCAATGGTATGTTGCAGGGATGATGGCCTTGACCATCGTGAGTATGCATTATACGGGCATGCTTGCAGTCTCGTTCTATCCAACCCATAGTGATAAACTGGTGATGACCCTTGAAGCAGGTCAAAGCATCGTTTTATTTGTTGTTATCTTTATTACCTGTTTGATTTTGGTGGCAGCATTTGTTGTTGCGGTGCTGGAACAACGTTTAGAAGAGCGCAATATTCAACTTTCTCTGGCCAATAAAGAGCTGGCAAATCAGGCGGTACAGGATAATTTAACCAAGCTGCCCAATCGATTGTATTTGGCGGAATACGCCCATTTTTTGTTTACAGATCAACGCTTCCGCAATGAAAGCATTGCCTTTTTATATATCGATTTAGACCGCTTTAAAGCCGTAAATGATGTCTTTGGGCATCATGTTGGGGATCAATTATTGGTTCAACTGACCACTCGGATTCATCGCCACTTAAGTAAAAATGAAAAAATTCTCAGAATTGGTGGGGACGAGTTTCTGATGGTGCTGGAGCAGGCCACTCCAGAGCAAGCGTGCCAAATGGCGGAGCACGTGCTGGAGTTGATTCAAGATAGCTTTTTGATTGCGGGTAAAGAAATCAATGTGTCTGCCAGTATTGGTATTGCGATGTATCCCGAACATGGTAGTAATTTGCAAGATTTATTGATTAATGCCGATGCAGCGATGCTGACCTCAAAATATCAGGGACGAAATACCTATTCTATTTTTAATTACAGTTTTGACCAACAAGAAGCGAAAAGCCAAACTAAGCTGATCAATGACTTATATAAAGCCGTAGAAGAACAACAGTTTGTTTTGTATTACCAGCCTAAATTTACCATTCAAGATCAACGGATTTGTGGAGTCGAGGCGCTGATTCGCTGGAAGCATCCGACTTTAGGCTTGCTGACCCCGAATATGTTTATTAAAGGCGCGGAGAAAACGGGGCTGATTATCCAGATGGGCTATTGGGCTTTGGAGCAAGCGTGTAAACAGCTGCAAATCTGGGAGCGAGAGAAAATTGAACTGTATCCGATTGCCGTGAATTTATCAGCGGTGCAGTTTGAGCATAAGCATTTATTTAATAATCTTGAGCATCTTTTTGATAAATATAAAGTCAACCCAAACCATTTAATTATTGAAATCACTGAAAGTACGGCCATGCACCATATCGAAGGCAGCATTCGTACCTTACAGCGGTTACGTGAAATGGGGATTCGTTTGGCGATTGATGACTTTGGGACAGGACATTCCAGTTTTTTATATTTAAAAAATCTTCCTGTGGATGAGTTGAAGATTGATCGTGGTTTTATTCATGAGCTGACCGTTGGCTCAAAAGATGAAATGATCTTAGAAAGTATTGTTCATCTGGCGATTCGTTTGGGTTTAGTCGTGACGGCAGAAGGTGTTGAAAGTCCTCTGCAAATGGAAATTTTATCACGGTTAGGCTGTCAGCAATTACAAGGCTATTTGTTGGGTATGCCTATGGATGTTAAGCGCTTAGAAGAGTTTGAGTACACATCATCAACTTATTTCAATTAAGCGATATCTACAATTTGTGCTGATGGCTGATCGCTTTTATGGTGATCTAATTCAGTTGAGAGTCTAATAAAAAAATAAGCAGTGTTCGCAAAATCCTCTATCTAGTGATATCGGCTTTTTATGTATTCTTTAGAATCTATTCGTTTTAGTGTCCTGTTGTCCGTATACCAAGCTGTTCAATTCAATCAGTTCAAAACATTGGGAACATTTGGAATTAAATAATTATGGTTAGAGTAGTGACTAAGGTTGGTGATGTTTTTTCTGTAAAGTTGGATAATGAGGTGAAAAAATATTTCCAGCTCATTGCTTTTGATTTAACACAATTAAATAGTGATGTGATCAGAGCATTTAAAAAAGTGTACCCTATCCATGCAACTCCTACGTTATTGGATATCGTTAATGATGATATCGATTTTTATGCGCATTGTGTCACTAAGTTTGGCATAAAAATGAATCTTTGGGAAAAAGTTGGAAACATATCTGATGTGGGTGGAACTTCTACAATATTATTCAGAGACACAGATGATTATGGTCTTATGGTAGGGGAAGAACCAATAAAAATTTCTCATAATTGGGTTGTATGGCACATTAATGATGATGAATTTACATATGTTGGAAATCTAGAGGGAGAAAACCGTAAAGCAGAAATAGGTGTGGTTATGCCCCCTTTTGCTATAGTAGAACGTATAAAAACAGGGAAATATAGTTTCGTATATCCAGAGTTTGAATGAAGTTTATAAAATGACCTCAGATTAGGCTTAAACAAGACAAAATAATGCTTGATGTATGAGGGGCAACGGAAGTGTTGCCCCAAGTTGTCATTGGGTACAGCGTGATTAAGTGTACGTTCAGATCGGATCAAGCATGTTTCTGTACATCTAGGTTGTAGCTGATAGCACTAGCGTTCTATTCTTACCCACTACTAGAGCGGGAAAGCATCCGAATGGACGACGAATGCGATGTACTAAGCTGATGGGTTAAGGGAAAATTATCAATAAAATCTCATTCATAAATCTGCTACAATTGCGCCAATTTTAAGTTATCACTTTACGGGTTGGATACACATCCATAAGTTGTGTACAACACCGTGTACCTATTGAAGATTTCTCTTATGTTTAAAGATCAATTGGCGAAAGAAGTCGCGGCTCGTAGGACTTTTGCTATTATTTCCCACCCCGATGCTGGTAAGACCACCATGACAGAAAAATTACTGTTGTGGGGACAGGCCATTCAGATTGCAGGTATGGTGAAAAGCCGTAAATCGGACCGTGCTGCCACTTCGGACTGGATGGAAATGGAAAAAGAACGTGGTATTTCGATCACCACCTCTGTAATGCAGTTTCCATTTAAAGACAAGATGATCAACCTGCTGGATACGCCGGGACACGAAGACTTCTCTGAAGATACGTATCGTACCTTAACGGCGGTCGATTCAGCTTTGATGGTGATCGATGGTGCAAAAGGTGTCGAAGATCGTACTGTGAAACTGATGGAAGTGTGTCGTATGCGTGACACACCGATCATTTCATTTGTGAACAAAATGGACCGTGAAATCCGTGAGCCTTTAGAGCTGTTGGATGAAATTGAAAACGTTCTCAAAATCAAATGTGTGCCGATCACTTGGCCGCTTGGTACAGGTCGTGACTTCGCTGGGGTGTTTAACCTGATCGAAGAAAAGTTTTATGTGTATAAAGCAGGTTTTGGTTCAACCATTACCGAAATCGAAGTCCGTGATGGTTATGACTATCCAGACTTACGTGAAAAAGTCGGTGAGCTGGCTTGGGCGGCATTTGAAGAGTCTCTAGAGTTGGTGCAAATGGCCAATGAGCCTTTAGACCGCACAGAGTTCCTTGCGGGTCGTCAAACGCCTGTATTGTTTGGTACAGCATTAGGTAACTTTGGTGTAGACCATGTGTTAGATGCATTTAGCAACTATGCGCCTGAACCTAAAGCACACCCAACAGAAAATCGTTTGGTTGAAGCAACTGAAGAGGGTTTTACTGGCTTTGTTTTTAAAATTCAAGCCAATATGGACCCGAAACACCGTGACCGTATTGCCTTTATGCGTATTTGTTCAGGCAAATATGAAAAAGGTTTGAAAATGAAGCATGTGCGTCTAGATAAAGATGTGCGTATTAGTGATGCTTTGACTTTTTTAGCTGGTGATCGTCAGCATCTAGAAGAAGCATGGCCGGGCGACATTATTGGTTTACATAACCACGGTACGATTCAAATTGGTGATACTTTTACCTCAGGTGAAAAATTGCAATTTACGGGCATCCCGCACTTCGCCCCTGAAATGTTCCGCCGTGTACGTTTGAAAGATCCATTGAAATCGAAGCAGTTACAAAAAGGCTTAAAAGAACTTTCAGAAGAAGGTGCAACACAGGTCTTCATGCCGCAAAATAGCAATGACTTGATTGTCGGTGCGGTAGGTGTGCTTCAGTTTGAAGTGGTGGCATACCGTTTGAAAGAAGAATACAAAGTCGACTGCGTCTACGAGCCTGTGAGCATTAACACTGTGCGCTGGGTGTCATGTGATGATGACAAAAAATTCAATGAATTTAAGAAAAAAGCACATGATCAACTATCGGTAGATGGTGGTGGTCACTTGACCTATTTGGCACCGAGTCGTGTGAACTTACAACTGATGCAAGAGCGCTATCCAGACATCGTGTTCCGCAATACCCGCGAACACTAATCGGGATGTTAAAAAATAAAACAGCTTCTTCGTGAAGCTGTTTTATTATGCAAGATACTTTATTTTAATCATGAATTTCATGGAAGACGCATGTTGCAGAAACAGGCTATTTATACAACATTGGTGAGTTTGACTGTCTTATTGACGGCATGTGACTCCTCTAAACAATCTGAGACAGATGCAGATGCCAAAGGCTCGGTATTTAAAACAGAGCAGGCTGAGGTCTTACCGTATTTAAATATTCAGCAACAAGCGGCTGATATTGCACAGCCATTTTGTGAAACCAAGAATTGTATTGAATTAGATCTGCAAAGTCTAACAACGGCAGATCCGTGGTTAAACCAATGGATTGCCAAAAGTCAGGCTCGAGTGATTCAAGATCAAATTGGCTTAAAACAAGACATGAACTTACAGCAAGCCATTAATGCCTATGTGAAAAAGTCGGATACATGGCAAGCCGAATTTAAGGGTAACAAGGCTTATAGCTTGGCGATGTATACCCGTATACCGTATCAGCGCAATCAGTTTGTGCTCATGCAAATTGGGGTTGATACCAATCAAGAGAATGTAAATGTTAAGGAACGTTATTATTTCTTTGTTGCGGATCGTAAAAACCAAAAAGCGGTGGCATTATTAGATTTAATTCACCCGAAACAGCAACTGGCGATGAATGTGTTGGTGCAAAAAGCGTATCAAGACTGGTTGAAGAAACAAGAACCTGACGTGAGAAAATCTGCACCAGCGAAGTTGTACTGGGGGCAAGCAGATTGGTTTTTTGACCAAGAGGGCATCGGTTTACATTATCGGACTCATGAGATTGTAAAAGATGGGACACAGCTTGATATTTATTTGACGAAAGCACAAACTCAACAGGTATTAAAAGCCGATGTCTATACCCAGTTGTTTTAATGCATTGGCCAAAGCAAGAGCTGGCTTCACAAGGTAATAGGTTATTTATGTTAAAAAGCAAAACAATATTTACAATCAGCGTACTTGCAGCTGCAATCAGTTTGACAGCCTGCCAACCAAAAGATAAAGAGCCTCAAACTCCTGCAACGCAAACCACAGCGGCTTCAGAGATAGAAACAGCCTTAAAGCTGGTCGGTGACACCGAAAAATTACAATTCGAATTACCTGAATGTGATGGCAATGCTTGCCCAGAATTAAACATTGATCGTTTGCAAAGTAATCAAGCGTTTATTGATGATTTTATTGATCAACAAATTGTGAAAGATTTATCGCAGATTATTGATATTTCGCCTATGCATAGCAGTTCTGCTACCGAGGCATCAAGTGCTGTGGCGGCAAGTTCTGAACCTGCGGTAGTGGGCCAAGTCCTCACCCCTAAACTGAAATTAGAGAAACAAGTTCAACCTTATTTGGCTGCTTTTCTGGGTTTAGATCAAGAGTTGAAAGCCTTAAGTTCTAACCATCAAATTAGTTTGATGATTAAGCCGAAAATTCTAAATGCCAAAGATCCTTTGGCCACGGTGGTGTTGAACACCAGCAGCTACTTAGGCGGTGCACATGGTTCATCATCACAGCATTATTATAATTTTGACTTGAAGCAGCAAAAGCTGGTGAGTCTGGATGATCTATTGTTGCCGAATCAGAAGGCGGCGTTAAATAGAGTAGCGCATGAAGCCTTTCGTGCTTGGGTCGTCGACTCTAAGTTAGCGACCAATGTCGATGAATATGAGCAAGCGTGGAAGTTTAGCTTGAGTAACAATTATTACTTGGGCACTGAAGGTCTGATTTTGCAATATGGCGAGTATGAAATTGGCCCTTATGTGGTGGGTTTACCGCGCTTAACTCTTGGCTATGATCAACTCCAGAAAATTTTAAAGCCTGAGTATTTACCCAAAGCCAAACAGAGCGTACAGGCTGCTTCAGAAGCCAAGAGCTAATCAAGCATGAGCTTGCCTCTGTTCGACACCCATACTCATTTTGATGTTGCCGATTTTGATACTGATCGGCAACATTTGGCCGAGCAAGCAAAACGTGTTGGGGTAGAGGCACTGGTCCTTATTGGTTTTCTTGAATCACGATTTGATGCGCTGATTCAGACACATCAGCAATTAAAAAGCTGGAAGAATGTTCCGTGCTCTTACCTTGCACCAGGTTTACATCCGTTTTATATCGAACAGCATCAGACTAAACACTTACAGCATTTAGAGCAGGTTTTGCAGCAGCAGGACTGCGTAGCTGTGGGTGAAATTGGTTTAGACACCTTTTTAAAAGAGCATAAACAGCCTGCAATTTTCGCCAAGCAGCAATCTTATTTTTCTGAACAATTAGAACTTGCTAAGCAATATCAAAAACCTGTGTTATTGCACATTCGCAAAGCACATGCAGAAAGTATTGCCATTTTAAAAGCCCAAAAATTTAAATTCGGTGGTATCGCTCATGCCTTTAGTGGTGGGGTGGAAGAAGCCAAGGCCTTGGTCAAACTCGGTTTTAAAATTGGGGTGACAGGGCAAATCACCAATCCAAATGCCAAAAAATTGCATCAAGTGGTGCAAGCACTTGGTAGTGAACATTTGGTGATTGAAACGGACTGTCCAGATATGACACCGTTGTGTTGTCAAACATCGACCGAGCATCGCACCCGCAATACACCGGTAAATTTACCTTATGTTTTGGAGAGTCTCGCACAGACACTGGATCAGTCTGAGCGGTCGTTAGCAACTCAACTCTGGCAGAACTCATTGGCTGCGTTGCATTTAAAATTTTAGAAGAATAAGACAATAATCTCGATAAAAATAAGATAACCAAAAGGGAACACATTCTTTTCTAAACAGGCTTACATTAAAGAAAGAACATCATAATAAATAAATTCGCCAATACTGGGAGGGCAACCGAATGGCCAGATATAGCAAAATCAATAGTTTCAATGCATTACAAACACTCACGGTGGGTGAAAAATCCTATCAAATTTTTAACCTCCCTCAAGCCGCCCAAACATTGGGTAATATTGATCATTTACCCAAGTCTTTAAAGGTCTTACTCGAAAATTTACTCCGTTTTGAAGATCAAAAAAGTGTAAAAGTAGAGCATATTCAAGCCCTAGTCGATTGGCAAAAAACCAGAAGCTCTGATCAGGAAATTCAATATCGGCCTGCACGTGTGTTGATGCAGGATTTCACAGGGGTTCCTGCTGTGGTTGACTTGGCTGCCATGCGTGCCGCAATGGCACAAGCGGGTGGCGATCCGAATTTGATTAATCCTTTGTCCCCTGTCGATTTGGTGATTGACCATTCCGTGATGGTCGATCATTTTGCGGATAAAGATGCCTTTGCTGAAAATGTCGAAATTGAAATGCAACGCAATGGTGAGCGTTATCAATTCCTACGCTGGGGACAATCAGCTTTTAATAACTTTAGCGTTGTCCCGCCCGGTACAGGAATTTGCCATCAAGTCAATTTAGAGTATCTGGCTCAAGCGGTATGGCTAGGGGAGGATGAGAGACAAACTTTTGCGTTCCCTGATACCTTGGTGGGAACAGATTCACATACCACCATGATCAATGGCTTAGGCGTGCTGGGCTGGGGTGTTGGCGGGATTGAAGCTGAAGCGGCGATGCTCGGGCAGCCTGTATCCATGTTGATTCCTGAAGTGATCGGTTTCAAACTCACAGGAAAACTCAATGAAGGTATTACCGCAACGGATTTGGTTTTAACCATCACACAAATGCTACGCCAAAAAGGTGTGGTTGGTAAATTTGTTGAATTCTATGGCGATGGTTTGGCCGACTTGCCTTTGGCTGACCGCGCAACTATTGCCAATATGGCCCCTGAATATGGTGCAACCTGTGGTTTCTTCCCGATTGATGATGTGACCTTGGCCTATTTAGCGTTGACAGGTCGTGAGCAACAACGGATTGATTTGGTTGAAGCGTATAGTAAAGCGCAGGGATTATGGCGAAATGCAGGTGATGAACCCGTTTTTACCGATACTTTGAGCTTGGACATGAGTACAGTGCAGGCCAGTTTGGCAGGCCCTAAACGTCCGCAAGATCGTGTTTTGCTGTCAGATGTACCTAAAACTTTTCATGACTTGATGGAACTAAATCTCAAGCCAGCCAAAGAAGCCAAAGAGCGTTTAGAAAATGAAGGTGGTGGCACAGCTGTTGAAGCTAAAAAAGCCAATCTACCGCATGAGGAGCCATCTTGCACTATTGATGGAAAGTCCTATCCATTGAATCATGGTGATGTGGTGATTTCAGCCATTACCTCATGTACCAATACCTCAAACCCAAGTGTAATGTTGGCTGCAGGACTTCTTGCCAAAAAAGCCATTGAAAAAGGCCTACAGCGTAAACCGTGGGTGAAAAGTTCGCTTGCGCCCGGTTCTAAAGTGGTGACCGATTATTTGGCTGCGGCAGGTTTAACATCGTATTTGGATGAGTTGGGTTATAACCTTGTTGGCTATGGTTGTACCACGTGTATCGGTAACTCTGGACCACTGCCTGAACCCATTGAAGAAGCCATTCAGTGCCATGATCTGAATGTTGCTTCAGTGCTTTCAGGCAACCGTAACTTTGAAGGGCGTGTGCATCCTTTGGTGAAAACCAACTGGTTGGCTTCGCCGCCTTTGGTGGTGGCTTATGGTGTGGCGGGCAATATCCGTACAGATCTGACCACGCAACCGATTGGTCTAGGCAAAGATGGGCAAGCGGTTTACTTGAAAGATATTTGGCCGAGTCAGGCTGAAATTGATCATGCGCTACAGAGCGTGAATACCGCGATGTTCCATAAAGAATATGCTGCAGTATTTGATGGTGATGCAGCATGGCAGGCGATTCAGATTCCTCAAAGTCAGACCTATGCTTGGCAAGAGAATTCAACCTATATTCGCCATCCGCCATTTTTTGAAGAGATTGGTCAGCCACCGAAACCGATTACCAATATTGAACAGGCACGTATTTTGGCTGTGCTTGGAGACTCGGTCACCACCGATCATATTTCCCCAGCGGGTAATATCAAGAAAGACAGCCCCGCTGGATGCTATTTGCAACAGCAAGGGGTTGAACCCAAAGACTTCAACTCTTACGGGTCTCGACGTGGAAACCATGAGGTGATGATGCGAGGCACTTTTGCCAATATCCGCATTAAGAATGAAATGCTCGGCGGTGAAGAAGGTGGGAACACGATCTATATTCCAACAGGAGAAACCTTGCCGATTTATGATGCTTCTATGCTTTATCAGCAGCAACATACGCCGTTAATCATTATTGCTGGGAAAGAGTATGGTACAGGCTCATCACGTGACTGGGCTGCCAAAGGCACGAACTTATTGGGGGTTAAAGCGGTGATTGCCGAAAGTTTTGAACGCATTCACCGTTCGAATCTGGTTGGTATGGGAGTATTGCCATTGCAATTTGTCGATGAACAAACGCGCCAATCCTTAAATTTGACAGGTCGTGAAGTGCTTTCGATTCATGGACTGTCGGATGATATCCAGCCGCATCAAACTTTGGAAATTCAGGTGCTTCGAGAAGATGGCAGCCAAATCCAGTTCAAAGTGTTGTGCCGTATTGATACCTTGAATGAGGTGGAATACTTTAAAGCTGGCGGCATTTTGCATTATGTACTGCGTAATTTAATTGCAGCCTAATCTCAATGAAATAAAGCCCTGTCAGTAGCAGGGCTTTATTGTTTGTAGCGATACATTCAATCCAAGGTCGTATTCAGGTAAAATGAACACGATTTTACCGATATAGATGTACGCATGACTGATCTGCAACATGATGAATATGACCGCCGTTTTGCTGGTGTAGCCAAAATTTATGGAGACGAGGCCTTTTCATATTATGAAAAAAGTCATGTGATGGTGATTGGAATTGGTGGTGTAGGTTCGTGGGCAGTAGAGGCTTTAGCACGTACAGGCATTGGCGAATTAACACTGGTTGATATGGACTCGATTGCGGCTTCGAATATTAACCGTCAACTGCCAGCCATGAGTTCAACCTTGGGACATGAAAAAATTGAAGTGATGGCCGAGCGTTGTCGATCCATCAATCCACGAATCAAAATCAATTTGATCGATGACTATTTAACCCCAGAAAACGTCAAAGAAATTTTAGAACATCGACCAGACTTAATTTTAGATTGTATTGATGACGTCAAAGCTAAATTAGCACTGATGTTGCACTGTCGTTTTAATAAGATCCCATTGATTGTTTCAGGGGGAGCGGGTGGTAAGCTCGACCCATTGAAAATCCGAGTGGCTGATTTGTCTAAAACCGAACAAGATCCCATGTTGGCAAAGCTTCGAACCCAGTTGCGTGGCATGGGGATTTGTAAAAAACCAAAAGAAAAGTTCGGCATTAGCTGTGTCTATTCGATTGATAATCCATTTTCCAGTGCAGATGTGTGTCCAAGTGCAGGCCTACGCTGTGGTGGCTATGGTTCTGCGGTGGTGATGACTTCAAGCTTTGCGATGGTGGCAGTGGCGGAAGTGCTGAAAAAATTAGATGGAATGAAAGCGAAACAATAAGACTGTTTTAGGTTTAATTGGACTGTATACATCGATATATTGATACAGTCCATAGACCACAAAAAATATTGAAATCAATAGAAAAAAGAGAAAAGAAAAATGAGCTTTTTAAAAAAATTATGGGGTTCTCAAAAACAAAAAACGCCTGCGAATGAAAATGCATATACTGCATTTTGGCAATGGTTTCAGCAGCATCAACAGCATTTTCACCACATTGTGAATCAAGGCAGTAAAACTGAAATCGAGCGAGATTTCTTTGATCAACTGATGCCTGAACTGGAAAAAGTCCATAGCGGCATCTTTTTTCTGACGGGCATGTTAACTTCACAAACAGCTGAATTAATTCTTACCCCCGATGGCATCATTCCAAATATTGTTTTTGTGGAAGAGCTGATTGCAGCTGCACCTGAGATTGCAGGGTGGAAGTTCACTGCGCTTAAACCTGAAAGCGATATTCATCAAGTCGGGATTAATATGCATGGCTATGAGTTTAGTCAGCAGACTTTGTCTTTTTATTTTAATCAGCAAGCCGAGTATCCCGATGAGATTGATCTGGTCGTGGTACATGATAAATATAATGCAGCTGAAAACGATGCGTTTTTACAGGCTGTGTATATTTTTCTCGATAACTATTTGGGCGAGTATGATGCGGTCACCAAATTGGACAATGTTTCTGTCCAGTCTAAGCAAGATGCCGAAAACGAATTGCTACCGATTCACTTGCTCAAAAACATTTTAATTTTAAAAAGTAGTGAAATTTCAAGATTAGACAAAATTACCCGTTCAAATACGGATGCCGATGAATTTGTCAGTTTGGAAGGTGAAACCAATGAAGGTGTACCGTTGCTGGCGACTTTAAATCGCACACTTTTAACATGGGATCAAAAAGCTTCGCATCCGTGGATGATGCTGATAGAAATCTCCTATGATGGTCAGCATTCAAATGGTATGCCTACGTCTACAGATTATGAACTGATGGATTTGATAGAAGATTCATTATTACAAGAGCTTAAGGATGTGGATGGCTATTTAAATATAGGTCGTGAAACGGGTAATCACTTAAGAACTATATATTTTGCGTGTAAAGAGTTTAGAAAACCATCCAAGGTCATTGATCAAGTGATTGAAAAATATAAAGGCAACTTTGAAATAGAGGTCAGTTTGTTTAAAGACAAATACTGGCGTGCTCTGAGTAAATTTACCAGTTAAGCTCTTATTTAAAAGAAGAGTTCGCCTGAAGCACTTTTAAAATATAACGGGATAAAGCAACTCCATGACTCATTTTTCTGAGCGTTTCAAACTTGATTTTAAAATAGTGGCTTTAGGGATCATTTTGAGTTGTGGCGTTGTATATGCTATTTATTCAACCGTTCGTCATTTTTATGTTTTAAAACAGGTCAATGAAGCCAAAGAAATGATGAGTGATATACAGTCATTATTGGTTTGGTCAATGCATCAGTATCATGATGATATAATGAAAGCTTGTCATTTTAAAAATATACAACAGATTGCTCAATCTGTAGAATTTCAAAATATGAATCGTATTTTAAAATTACAGGATCAAATTCGTCAGCAAAGTCAATTTGTTGAACAGATCAAAGTCAATGCTAAGCCTGATTTACACCACTGTATAACCACGGCTTATTTTAGAAAAGAACCCTTCGTCAGTGAGCTTATTACAGGAAAATATATTTCCTATCATTATGATTTTAAATCTGAAACAATCAAATGTGTTACCAATATAGACAAGCGTGCTTTAGTGAAATCTTGCATACGTGAATAACCTATTTTTGAAATACTATATTTCGATTGACTCAGCAGAGATCATGAGCAACTGAGAATTAACGTGTGGAAAGCATAATGAGTATGACCTAAGTATTGCGCTAATCAGTCTTCTAAGGATGTCAATTCGATTGGATGCTTATTTTTCCCCGTTTGTTTCTTGATAAAACCATCATAAAGATGGAGTAAAACCAAGGTGCTGAGAATACAGATTAACACCAATATTTGTTTGGATATTCCCATGATCTTTCTCATATCTAAGCTTCTTTAAGTAAAGTCTAGTTAAATTAAATGATCTAATCTAATATAGAATAAATAAGGGTTGATCTAATTTTGAGATGATAATGGCAACACTCAAGCAATTTAATTATTTGATTAAAATTGTCGAAGAGGGCGGTTTTATCGCGGCTTCTGAAAAGTTATTTATTGCTCAATCAGCTTTGAGTCGACAGATCAAGCTTTTAGAAGAGGAAGTTGGCTTTGAAATTTTTGATCGGGTTGATAAAAAAATAAAGCTGACTAAAGCGGGGCAGTTTTTCTATATTCAGCTTAAGAATAATGTACTGAATTTAGAACATATTATTAAAAACTCTAAAGATATTGCAAATGGAAAAAATCGACTCATTAAAATTGCACACTCAAGTACTATTATAATGAGCTTGGAAAAAGTCAAAGTATTTGATCAAGCCTCAAGGCATCTCGGGGTCCATTTTGAACTCAATACTTTATCTTCAGAAGATCAGGTTCTAGCGCTCAAGACGGGTAATATTGACGTCGGTTTTATTCGTCCACCTGTTTTAAATCACTTTGATGAGTTACAGGTGGCAAAGCTTTATCATGAGCCATTATATGTAGCCTTGCACCCACGTCATATTTTAGCCACAGAGAAAATTATCAAAATTCAGCAGTTAAGACATGAAAGTTTTGTCTCGACACCACATGCTGAACGAGGTGGGCTGAGTTATTTAGTTTCAAACCTTTGCCTCAATGCGGGTTTTACTCCAAAGCAAGCGCCTATCCAGTCCCGTAAAGTATCCCAACTTCAGCTGGTTGCTGCTGATATTGGGCTTTGTATTGTCCCTGAAGAATTTACAGAGATTTTGCCGGAGCAGGTGAGGCTAGTTCCTCTGGAGGCTGAAAATAGTTTGTCCGATGTGGTGATGGCGTGGCGTAAAAATGCAGATCAGGTGATACAGAAAAGTGCTGAATATTTGCTGCAGCGTTTGCAACGATGATCTGTACAGATCATCGTTGGATTCAACAGATTGGCATGGCGCAAAATTTTTGAATGATGTAAATATTCAATTGCGATTAGACCGACTGTTCTTTTAAATAATCTTCAGTGCGTTGCATTGCATCTTTAATGTTGATAATCGCATTTTCGACATCAGCAAAACTTTTTGCAT
Source organism: Acinetobacter sp. 8I-beige (assembly GCF_902505955.1). Classification (NCBI taxonomy): domain Bacteria; kingdom Pseudomonadati; phylum Pseudomonadota; class Gammaproteobacteria; order Moraxellales; family Moraxellaceae; genus Acinetobacter; species Acinetobacter sp. 8I-beige. The sequence continues at coordinate 506,313 of NZ_LR732790.1, forward strand.
TACCACCACTTAAAGCCTGACGCCACTTACGTGCACCTGGAAGATTTTGGAATAAGCCTAGAATGTGACGAGTGATAATCGACAATGGTGCCCCTTCTTGCATACGCTTTGCAATATACGGCAGCATTTGGTCGATAATTTCAAAACGATCAGGCAGATCCAAATTCCATAATTGACCAAGTTCAGCCAAAAGATAGGGATTATGATAGGCCTCACGACCAATCATCACACCATCAACATGTTTGAGATGCTCTTGCGTTTCTGCAAAGGTTTTGATTCCGCCATTAATCTCAATCAATAGATTTGGACGTTCTTGCTTTAAACGGTAGACATCTTCATAACGCAGTGGGGGAACGTCACGGTTTTCTTTCGGAGAAAGCCCCTGAAGCAAGGCAATACGTGCGTGTACGATAAAATTATTGCAGCCCGTTTTCGCAACTGTATCGACAAAATGTAGCATTTCTTCATAAGAATGCATGTCATCAATCCCGATACGGTGCTTTACCGTGACTGGAATCTCCACGGCATTTTGCATTTCAGCAATACATTCAGCGACGAGGTCAGGTTCTGCCATGAGGCAGGCCCCGATTTTATTATTTTGTACACGGTCGCTTGGACAGCCGACATTTAAATTGACTTCATCATAACCCCAGTCTTGTGCCATTTTGGTACAAGTGGCTAAGTCTTTAGGATTTGAGCCACCGAGTTGTAGCACAATCGGGTGCTCTTCATTGTTATAGTCGAGATGGCGATTTGCACCGCCAAACAGAATCGCGCCAGTGGTCACCATTTCGGTATAAAGGATGACATTCGGGTTAAATAAGCGGGCAAAGAAACGATAATCTTTGGTCGTCCAATCCATCATCGGTGCTACGCTGATTCGCGGAGATTGAGTGTTTTCAATGTTTTTGATAATAGTCATTAAAAATCATACCTTTAATCTGTGTTTCTCAACCTGCGAGAATCTGTTTTAACCTGTGTTTAGGTGGGTTAATCGGTTTGCATTTACACCAAATTTTACACCATAATCAAAGAAACAGGTTTTGGTGTAAATTATGGGGTCAATTACAGCAAGGAAAGGTGCAGATGGCAAAGTTAACTATCGTGCTGCGATTCGAGTTAATCGAAAGGGCTTTCCTACTTTCTCTGAAAGTAAAACATTTCACTCAAAGAAGTTGGCCGAAAACTGGGTTAAGAAACGAGAAGTCGAAATTCAAGAAAATCCTGATATTTTGCTTGGCAAAGAAAAGCTGATTGATCTGACCTTATCAGATGCCATAGATAAATATTTGGATGAAGTCGGGAGCGAGTACGGAAGGACGAAACGCTATTCTCTGCTCTTAATTAAGAAGCTACCAATTGCGCGCAATATTATCACAAAAATAAAATCAGTACATTTGGCCGAGCATGTTGCTTTAAGGAAGGGAGGTGTCCCTCATTTGGAACTTGAGCCTATTGCGACTAGTACACAGCAACATGAGCTTTTACATATCCGTGGTGTGCTTTCTCATGCTGCTGTTATGTGGGAAATGGATATTGATTTAAATGGTTTTGATAAGGCTACGGCTCAGTTAAGAAAAACACGCCAAATATCCTCTAGTCAAAAAAGAGACCGACTTCCTTCAACGGATGAGCTGATTGCATTGACTAAGTATTTTACAGAACGATGGAAGCTAAACCGTTATGGTTCTAAGTATCCAATGCATTTGATTATGTGGTTTGCTATTTTTTCATGCAGACGTGAAGCTGAATTAACACGACTGCATCTGCGGGATTATGATTCACATCATTCTACATGGAAAGTACATGATCTAAAGAATCCGAATGGCTCCAAAGGCAATCATAAATCATTTGATGTCCTTGATCCTTGTAAGGAAATGATTAAAAGGTTAAAGCAGTCAGAAGTTCGTGAACGGATGTTGAAGCTTGGGCATGATGAAAATTTGCTACTGCCTTTGAATCCGAAAAGTTTAGGTAAGGAGTTTAGAGAAGCATGCCGAATGTTAGGTATTGATGATTTACGATTTCATGATCTGAGACATGAAGGCTGTACACGCTTAGCAGAACAGAGCTTTACGATTCCTGAGATTCAGAAGGTCAGCTTGCATGACTCTTGGAGTAGTTTACAGCGTTATGTGTCAGTGAAGGCAAGAAGAAATACTATGCAGTTAGAAGAGGTGCTACGCCTCATCGATGAAACGTAGCAAAATCTTTTGAAGCTTCTGAATACTTACTGTCTAAAATATCTGCCAGATCTTTAATGTGCACTAAAAAAGGTGCACGTTTACTTTGATCTATTTTAAAAACTGAGAAAGGGAACTCTTGATTATTCGCCTTTCTCAGTGCTTCAGCTTTACTAAGATGAGGATAATAGTCTGCAACAATTATCATCAGTTCAATGGTCATAGAGCGATACTTCATAAATAGATAGTCTGATGTATCAATTTTCAAAACTCCCATTAATCAATTCCTTGAAAAATATTAGGTTATTTAAATTTCAGATATTTCCCGTATAGGACTTCCAGACATGGCTCAAACCATTTACCTTGTAACGGTAAAACTCTAGGGGGGCTTGGCAAGAATCAATTAAGTTTTTCCAGTGTTTACTAGCAAGACCATTACCTTGATAACAATGAATGCTTCGAATCTGAATTTGTGAGGAGTGAGTACAAAGACCTTTTTCAATACAGACTTTGTTCCAGCTGTTACTTAGAAGAGGTGCGTAATTAATATCATCACCAACCACATACATAAGAATATGAGCAGTTGGTACACCATCTAAACCTTTAACAAAACGCCATTGCATATCACATAATGTGCCTTGAAGCCCCTCAGCTCCATGGCACATTTTTAAGAATGATTTTAATACGGTGGGATAAGAGGCTTCCTTTTGTTCTAGAGTAAGGTTAACGCATAGAGTGCGATCTGGAACAAAGGGCAGTTCAATATATTCACACTTCATTTGCTTGTACTTTTTAAGCAACTTATCAGTATTAGTTTTTTGCTGATTGGTTTGAATAGCGAGTTCTTTCCTCCAAGAAGCACATTTTAAAGCACATTTATTTTTTGTGAGGGCTTCACCTATGCGATTAAATGAACCAATGAAGTAATCTTGATATGACAGATTAGGCATTTGACCGCTCCAGTAAGTAGAGTGAATGTGATTCTGGCTTTCATCAAATAAAACCTGTAAATATGGATTTATTTCACATGCTGGATTGGAAAACATATTTTGATGAGAAAGAATTCTGAGATTATTAATAAGACTTATGGCTTGTGGATTAATTTGCTTATTTATAGTTAATTTAAACTTTCCACTTTCAATAGCCTTTGCATCTTTATTCATCTCAATAAAAGCTTGTTGTTGAGAGGAGTAAAAATTTAGTGGCTGGATATTTAAGTTGCAGGGGGTATTAAAATCAAAATTGTTAATTGTGGGTAAAATCATTTGGTTCATCATTAATACCTAATAAAGTTAATTAAATCTTTAAATGCTTGCTCGACGACCTAAATGCTGGCGTATTGAGTGTGAGCGTCCTGTAGCAAAGGTGAGTTCACCCGACATACTTTTATGTACGATGAACTGGTCTTTCTTGCAGTGATAACGTATAAGGTTGAACAATTGTTCATAGGTATAATCATCACTAGAGCCGACATGCCCAACCGCAAGATCTTTGAAATGCGTTAGTTGGCTAGATAACAGTGGGATGTAGCCTTGGTCACGAAGCTTTTTATTCCATAGCTCAATAACCAGTTCTGCCATTTGAGGTGTTGTCATGTCTTTATTCGCTTCTAAGAAGAAAATGCAGTGATAGTAAAAATTATTGTCAAAGCCACGCTCTAACTTCCAAATAAAACCTTTCATACTGAGTCGTTTAGTCCTTCCTAAGGCACGCTTAAATAGATCAAAAACAGTATTCGATTCATCAATATTTCCGTCGTTAACTTTTGAGTCGACTATCAAATCTGCGCATATCACGATTAAGCTCGGATTTTCGTTTCGCAAAGTTAGTAAGTACTTTTGTGCACTTTTAATCCGACCTTCAGCACCTCTCGTATTTTGTCTGATAGATGTCTTAAATGTGTCACTCTGTATTTGTTCACTTAATTCCCTTGTGACCGTGTTGAGTAACTCAGCCAGACTTTTTTTTTCGCCGTTGTCGATTGTGATAGGTACGGCAGGTGTATTCCAGAAAGTTAAAAACTCTAAAAAATAAGGTCTGAATTTCTCTAAAACAGCCATTACACATGAATAATGAATGCATAGATATTGATCACTATTTGATTCTTGACTTAGAGTAATAATTTCCTTAAGCGGTCCAAGTACTGAGTGATCATTTGCAACCCATCTAGGAATAGCCTGTACTGGGTATGTCTTCAAGGTAAGCACAAGCCAAATTCATATTTTTAATATAGTTGACAAGATCAATACATCGAAAAATCAAAAATAATTGAGGATTTTCGGACAATAAATATTGGCGCTGCAAATCAATATCATAAGCAATCCGAGTGTCTGAAAGTCTTGCTGTATGCTGGGTTTTGTCAAACTTAGACATATCGCCAGAATCTACTTCAATTTTTTTGAAGAACTTATCTAGAGACTCAATTTTTAAAGGTAAAGGTTCAACCTTAAGCAGTATTGCTATAGCTTTTGGTTTAGAAGTTTTTAGGTTTATTACAGGTTTAATTTCTGACATATACATCTCGCATATTTAATAATGTAATAATTAGATAGCTAAAATTACGAATAAACACTTTTGTGTTTTTTATTGGCTCAATACATTGTTTACGCTAATATTTGAAATTAATGTATTGAAAATGATCAATAAATTTTTAGGATTTCATTTAAAACTCCAATTAGATCGCCTGATTTAACTGAGTTTATTTTGCTGAAATGGAAATAAAGATTTAAGAAATTGAAGTCAGAATTTTTAGGGGGTTGTTATGGCAGAGACGAATTTTAAGCATCCAATTTATGATATTGCCCATCCGATAGTAAGAAGATTAATAGAAAATGAGATTGAAATAAGGAAATTTAAGGCATGTTTTCCTACTTCATATGCATTCCTTGTTAAGCAAAAAAGATTTATAAAAGCCGATTTAGTACATGAGTTAGAGTTATTTTTGATTAGAAAGAATAAGTATGAAAAAGATGAGATTAAAGGGATTATTGATGACCTAATTAATGATCGTCGTTTGTTGGATTATATGATTGGTTATATACAAACTGAGAAAATTACCTCACAAGATGAATATTTAATTCGTTATGTGATGAGTTTAAGTGAGATTTTATGTATTTATAATAAAGTCAAAGAAAAATTTATAATTAGAATAAAAGGGAGTGAATCTGCTGAAATAATATTGGATGATGTTTTAAATCAACTTGAAAGTCAAGATTGGTATTTACCTAATTTAATTCCTGATTGGGATGTGACAGATTTATTACGAGATTATGTTGTATTATTTTTTAATTACCATCAGTTTGATAACGATTCTAAGGTTATAGATAATCAAAATTCAGGACCCCTGTTTCGACCTAGTTATGCACAATTGGAAAATAATATTAGTCCTTTGTTTCGTTATAATCGCCCATTATTAAATACTAAGAAAGCCTTTATAGAGCATTATAATAGTGATTTGAATGAGGCTTTTTTGAAGTTGAATATTCATCTTGATGAGGATCCAAACAAAATAGCAAATATTTTTACAGATTATATTTTAATGTATCAATCTATGCGATTGGATTATTTAAGGAGAGGTACGACTGAAAAAGTATATATTGACTTTGAGCTGAAAAGGCTAGGACAGGTGTCACATAAAATAATTTCAGTACTTGATGGGATAAATAATAGGGATAAAAATTTAGCTCGAGCAGACTCGTTAGTTAGTGCCTTAATTAGTTTGGTTTATTTTGATGAGGTTTTTGAATTAAGGACTTCTAATATTAAGAATAAAATTGATCTTTGTAATTCAATTATATCATCACACTGGAAGTATAAAAAAGAAAATAATATTTACGATGTGGAATTCCGCCAAGAGGTATTAAAGCATCGGAGAGGTTTTTTTGATGATCAAGCTAAATATGATTTTAAAAAACTAATAGAAAGGATATCTGAAATTTTAAAATCTGATGAGAGGTTAGATGTGGAATTAATAAAAATGGGAAAAGGAAGTAGTCTGTTTACACATTTAGAGATCCAGTTAAAAGAAACAAAACTATTTTATAGGATACCTATTCATACATTGTCAGACAAAATGGATAGCTTTATATCCAATTTTTATAGTAGTTCTGAGTGCTCTGAAAGTAAGGATTTCCTAGGTGTGGGTGATATATTTACGGCTATCTTTGGCAGGTCTATTGGGTGAATGCTCACGTAACTTTAGCTTGTGTAGCTAGCTTAGATTTCACGTAATATACAGAGGTCTACAAGCTTTGGTTCTCATAAGTAAGATTACTTTACTTTGTTGCTCTTAGTGGGTTTTTAATATAATGAATATATATCTTAGTATTAGTATATTTATTATATTAACCAATTAGGTTTATTACATACCATTTATTTGTATGTAATAGATAACTTAATGCCTAGTGGTATGTGTTAAACATTCACTAGGATATTATATGTGCTTAATGCTATTAAATGATAACGAATCAAAAATCTTGATTGATGTGGATCAGTTTATACAGTCAATCTATAAAAATGAACTTAATGAAACTCTATTTAAGAATATATTGAATGATCTGGTTCCCAAGTTCAAAGCAGTTTATAAACTTCATTTGCAGTACAGTGAAAGTATCTGTGTCTTTAAGAGAATGGTATGTTCATTAGATAAAATATTGTTAGGACATAAGAGCATTGATGATTTAAGTAATTTTGAATTACGTTACTTATGGAACAATGCTTTAGCTTATTCTCAAGATGTTAATTTAGAGTTACTAGGGTTTAAGAATCAAGAAAAAAGAAATCGTAATGGTTTAGAAGAGTACCTAACTCAACTGACTAAACACTACTCGAAATTGCTGTTTATACGCATTGATTTAAGTATAGCACTAGATCATCAGCATGAAGTCGGTATAGAACAGTTTAATCATTACCTACGAATCTTCATTAACCGTATACAGAATCAAGATACTTGCTTTAAAGACTTACAGGGTTACGCATGGGCAATAGAGCAGGGTGAGAAAAAGGGGTATCACTGCCATGTATTACTGATCTATGATGGACATAAGCACCAAAAAGATTTCGGTATGGCCATACAGGTTGGGCAATGTTGGACTAACATAACAGAGAGGAAAGGTTATGTTTTTACTTCAAACTCTCCTGAATACAAAGAACGCTTTAATCAAAAAGGTATTTTAGGCATTGGTATGATCCACCGTAACAAGCCTGAACAGGTACAAAATGCAATTAATACTGCGATGTATCTGGTCAATCCTGAAAAAGACCATCAGCATTTACGAGTTAAAACACAGAGAATGCGTAGCTTTGGTAAAGGGCAGTATGAGATTGATAAACGTCGAGGCTGTGCCGTAAACGTTTTAAAGGAATGTGCTGGTTTCAAACTATGTGACGCATACCCTTGATACAGAATGCATGTGTAATGTATTACAGCATTACACATGCTATGTAGAATGAATTAGTTTGATAAGCTTGTGCTTAAATTGCTGATTGAAATAAAAAGCCAGTCTTTGATGTAGAAAATTTCTCGTGAAATAGAATCATAAGCATAAGTTGTTATTCACCAATTAAAATGTCTATATAAAATTTAATAACTTAATCCGAGTGGTATTAAAAGACTATACTTGTACGTACTTAAGTGGTATATATTAATATTTACGTAAGTACGTACCTGGTGAGTTATGCTTTATTCTGTGTTTTTTAAAAAATGTTTAGACGATTCTGATGATTATGAATTTATTGCACCAGATCTCCCTGAAGTAGCATTCAGTGCATCTTCTATTGAAGAAGGAATACGACAGGCGAAAATGAAAATGGTTCAAGAATTGCAAAATAATTTTATTCAACCTACTGAAATATCAGTTCTTTTAGGAAGTGATCATCTAAAAGGTAGTCTTTTTTCTGTTGTTGAAATTGAACCAAATCATTTAGGCGATATTATTGATAAAGTGACTATTAGTTTTCCAAGAAGCCAATTAAAAAGAATTGAAGAGGTATTACTAAAAAATCCATCTTATAAATCTCGATCTGGATTTTTGTTAAAAGCAACAGAGGATTTATTAAAAAAAGAAGAAGAAGTATATATGTTGAAAGATGTTCGAGTCTCATCACTTAATTCTTTAAGAGATGATAATCCAGCTTACTATCCAACTAAATTTGCTTATATTCATACATTTATAGAATATGCTAAAAGAAATTCTAAGAATTATGTTGATCTTTTGGTACACAATTTAACTCCACATGAAGTTAGAAACTATCATCCATATTCATTCCCTTTCAATGGGGATCGAATTTTTCTAGAAAATGAATCAAATGTGAAAACCTTTTTAGAAAATTTTAAGCAAAAATATGAGAAAAAAGGCTTCCAAATTACTCAGGAAAAGTATTTAGAAAATGGAAGCTTCAAGTATTGGTTATTCAGAATTTTCTGGGATTCTAATATATCTTTTTTAGATACAGAAATAGCTGAAGAAAATTATACTTGGTGTAATGAATTCGTTAGAGCATATTTGAAATCAGAAGGTGTAATTATGGATGACAGTACATTTGATCCATGAAAATAATTTAAAACTAACATAATAGAGTTTATACAAAATTAAAAATGGGAGCTTAGCTCCCATTTTTAAAGTTATTCTTTAAATAAGGCTTGGATGAGCATCTAAAATTCGAACTAATGTAACTGCTGATCCAGTTAGATAACCTAAAAAAATCACACGATGCTATTCAGTTGAACTTGAAAACCACGTTCTTTGAGTTCTGTAAGTAAGTCCTCAAGCCCAATATTTTGTAATGGTCTTTTATTCGTATTTTTTGTGGTTTCTGAAAAAAAATCTTTAATTTTCTTCATAGTAGCAGGACTTGGTCTAGCACTATTTTTCTTGGAGCTATCCATTTCATAACGCTGTACCATTACATTTGAAATACCAAGAGCACTCGCAAGTTCATTTTGAGTTAAATGAAGAGCATTACGTTTTTCACGAAGAGTTTCGTGAAATTTTGGATTTTCTGGGCTAAATGATTCCATTACGTATCCTTTTGTTGTACTAGATGTTAATTATTGGAACTATATTAGTGCTAATGATTTCAAAAGACAAGTATTTGATGCATCAAATACTTGTCTTTTGAAAAAATACGAGCGAAGCAAGTTTATAGTGCTTTTAAGGTCTTAGTGATGCTGCAATACTAAAAATTATTGATTCTAGCCAATTATTTGATGTTCTTAGGTTAAGAAATCCTAAAATTAACATAATACACGTTATACGAAATTCTTGAAAATTTCATATAAGTATCAATATGTTATTCAAAGACGTCCTAGGGTTCAGCGTACTAGAACGGCTTTTTTATGATTCTTCACGTTCCACGCTTTCGATATGATCATTGCTTCACAAATTTGTTTATCTCAGTTAAACAATTTTGATTGATTATAGGCGGGGAGTATTTTTTAGTTTAACCAATCTGATCAGCATAGAGGTTATTCTTCAACAATGGCACGGTGGGTGAGTTTGCCACGTGTGGTATACAGATAAACTTCACTGATTTCATTAGCTGTACAGCCATCCAAAATCAGGTTGAAGGTATTGCCATAGTAGACGCGCTTAGGAAATTCGACTGTATACGGTTCTACGCCAATGACCTTGCAGTTTGGATTGTTCATTTCGACTTTATCTAGTACATCGTCAACTTCAGAGACCACTTTTAAGCGGGTGCTGTCTAAGACAGTAGACGTAATGACTGTAAATCCAACATAAGTATCGGCAGGTCTGAACTTCACTTCAAGCGCTTCGCCCAGCAGCAGTTTTCTTTTGAGTTGTGGTGGTGGAATATCAATATTTTCAGCACCTTCATAAATACTGTCTGGGTCATAGCGGTCATGCGCTATCGCAGCAGCTTCAGCTTCGCGTTCTTTGGCTTGATTCTCAGCCGCATGGTCATTGAGCTGAGCATCGGATTCATGCTGAGCTGATTCAGCTGCTGTATCTGTTGCAGAGGTCGTGTTTTCAGGTGTTTTATTACATGCGGTGAGTACGGTAAAAATTGCAGCTGTGATGAGCAGTCTTTTCATGGCGGAATGTCCTTTTAAATCGAGAATGAGGGTGAATCCAAAGGGCTGGCTTACTGAGCTGCAAACTGGGTACGTTGCACATATTTCAGAATGCTTAATCCTTTGACATACAGCCATCGGTCATTAAAATTCTCAGCACGATAATCAAAAACTTGATACGCAAAGTCATCAAGGTCCAAGAGTTGCTGATCATGTAAATCTTTGCCTTCTCGAATGAGGGCATTCAAATCACCGCTGTAGATGAAATAACGCAGTGGGTCATCTTTAGGGATGATCTGCCATTGTTTGCTAAGTGCCACAAACGCATTGCAATTTACATTGCCCTCACAACGTTTCACTACAGGTGCTGTGGATGGATTGTTGATGAGTGCCATCACTTGATTCATATCGGCATGGCTGAGACTGGAGCCAGATAAACAGGCTGCAATTGCCCCATATTGTAGAAAGGTCTTGATTTGTTTATTCATGAAGTTAGATCCTGATTATTGTTGTTGGATACTTTATAGAGCGCGCAGCAATGGCTTGACCGCAATGTTTTAGACGAGTCTGTCCATCACAATGACAATGTATTATGCAATTCCAATGAGCATGGCTGATGATCTACAAAGGTGTAGCTTTGCCGAATTACTCCGTCATCGGATCGACGAGATCAGGCAACGTGCCATAGAAATGGAGCACGGGCGGGGAATACGTAGCAAGAATAAAAACAGTCATGATTGACTCCTTAGGTATTTAAGAAGTTCTACCAAATTACTGCTAAATAATGGTGGCAGAACGAAAAGGGGTTAGCAGACTGAACCTAAGAATCAGCACACCCGAAGGTGTCCCCCTCCCGTTCTACCGCAGAGGGGAGCACGAGGGCACACACCAAAAGAAAGAATCTTTTAGTGCACTTAGGAAACGGTCTGCTAAAACCGACTGGCAATGTAGGCCAGCAAGCCCATCATAATGCCAAGCTGAAAGCGGGTCAATTTCATTTCTTAATGTTTAAACCACTGTGGCTTAAATAATAACCAAAAACAGATTGTAAATAATTTCAGATACATAACACCTGAATGAAGCAGAAGCTGAACATTGATTTCATCTCAGGATGAATGAGCAGCTGAGCGATAGCACCCATATTCAGGAGTTTTTTTATGCCGTATCGAGATTTTGATCAGATGGAAGATGCCATGTTCCCGCAGCGTGAACCAATCAAGCCAATGATGCAGAGCTTAGGTCTCAGCAATGCACCGACCACCTTGGCTGTGCTGGGCATGTCGTTGGCAAAGTCATTGGGCTATTCACCTTTCATTGGTGGGATCGCAGGGGCCATGCTGGGCGGCGTGATTCTCGTGATTGCGGATCAGACACAGGCCGCTTGCCGTCCGCCATTGCACAAATAACACGTATCTAATTTCTACTTCTTCACACATTTCAAAATATTCATTATTTACAATCAGGATTATTTTATGGCACATCAACTAGAACACATGGCCTATGTCGGTGAAACCCCTTGGCATGGCCTAGGCAATCAACTCAGCCAAAACCAACCGATTGAAGTCTGGGCACAGCAGGCAGGTATGGATTGGCGCATTGAATCCTCTGATGTCAGTTACATGGCCCAAAACCAACGGGGTCAAAGCATCATCATGCCCTATGAGGAACAACGAGTACTGTATCGATCTGATACCCATGCCCCGTTATCTGTGGTCAGTCAGCGTTATCAGGAAGTGCAACCGAAACAGATTTTAGAATTCTATCGTGATTTAACAGAGCAATCAGGCTTTGAGCTGGAAACCGCAGGGGTTCTGAAAGGCGGCAAGAAATTCTGGGCATTAGCCAGAACAGGGCAAACATCTGCTTTGAAAGGCAAGGATGTCAGTAATGGTTACATCCTCTTAGCCACCGCGTGTGATGGAACTCTTGCAACCACGGCGCAATTCACCAGTATCCGGGTGGTCTGTAACAATACCTTAGCGATTGCCTTAAAAGGTCAAAACTCTAGTGCAGGTGTGGTGAAAGTGCCACACAGCACCAAGTTCGATGCAGAGAAGATTAAACAGCAATTGGGTATTTCAGTGCGTACATGGGATGAACACATGTATGAAATGAAACAACTCAGTCAACGTAAAGTCACACAGACTGAAGCAGCAGCTTACTTTGATGCCGTGTTTAACAACACTAGCCTAAGCAATGCGGATCAAGACGAGGGCATTATTCAGTTCTACCGCAATGTCGCCACCCAAGCCAACCACACAGCCAAAGCTGACAACAAGACTGAACCGAATGGACGAGCGATGTCTAAAGTCATGAGCATGTTTAATGGACATGGTCGTGGGGCAGAACTCAGTTCAGCCAAAGATACCGCTTATGGCTTGTTGTGCTCAATCACGGAATTTGCAGACCACGAGCGACGTGCCATGAGTCAGGATCATCGCTTAGATTCAGCATGGTTCGGTGCAGGCGCAGGCCTTAAGCAACGTGGACTCGAACAAGCACTACGTCTAGTTGTTTAAGTTTCGATTCAGATTCAGGATTTAAGATCAGGACATGAAATTAATATGATCCTGTAAATTTCCTTAAATCCAGACACCTCTTTGCCACATCTCCAGATGTGGCTTTTTTTATGCCCAAAATTTAACAATTACAGGAAATCTTTATGAACTCAGCCGTAATTCACCGAGACAATGTAACACCACATATCCATGCTGACCGTCCAAAACTGTTTACCGCAAAACGTTTCGTAGAGACTAAAAATATGACTCAAGCCGAATGGCTGGAAGTCAGACGCAGGGGCATTGGTAGCAGTGACTGTGCTGCTGCTTGTGGGCTCAATCCCTATATGTCGATGCTAGAGCTGTGGATGATCAAGACAGGACGGATTCAACAAAACATTGAAGATGACAGCGAAGGCCATGCACCTTTGTATTGGGGCAAGCAGTTAGAGCCGCTCGTTGCTGAATACTACAGCATGCACACCCAGCATAAAGTTCGTCGGGTCAATGCAGTCTTGCAACATCCTGATCCCGATAAGCATTTCATGTTGGCTAACTTGGACTATTCCGTGGTGGGTAATGCCGAGGTCCAAATTCTGGAATGCAAAACCGCAGGGGAATATGGGGCTAAGCTGTGGCGAGATGGCGTACCGCTCTATGTCCTTTGCCAAGTACAACATCAGTTAGCAGTCACAGGCAAACAAGCAGCGCACATTTGTGTACTGATCTGTGGACATGAAACCCGCATCTTCAAAGTGACGCGTTCTGAGTCTGTGATTCAACACATCGTCAATGCTGAACGCTACTTCTGGGACTGTGTGGAAAAGGATACCCCACCTGAAGCGGATGCCAGTGAGTCGGCAGCCAAAGCTCTACAACTGCTTTATCCCGAACATGTGCCACTCAGTACGACAGACTTATCTGAAGATGAGCAAGCCAATCAACAGTTTGAACAACTGATTCGAGTACGTAATCAAGTTGATAAATACCAACAGCAATTTGAGCTACTCAAGCACCAATTGCAAGGCCAGATGCAAGAGGCTGAGCGTGCCACCTTTAAAGCGGGCTCAGTGACATGGAAGAAGTCAAAAGACTCGATCAGCTTGGATAGCAAGGCTTTACTCAAATCACACCCTGAATATCTCAACCAGTACCCACAAAGCAAGCAGGGCACACGGCGCTTCAACATCTATTGCAATGATGACTAAAGGCTTTATTCAACTCAGCGCATATCTGCAAAAAAAGCGCAAAACAGCCCCCGCTCCCTGTAAGCACCGAGGTACTTACAGAGAACAAAATGGACTGAATTGCGCTGATGTTTATGCATCTGAAAAATAAATGATTTCTACATATCAACCAGACAACAGTCAAAAATAACTTGAGGACATCAATATGATTAAAGGTTTAGCGATTACACCACCGATATTAGGTCGGATTAGCATCGGTAAGATGGTGGAGAAGAATGGCAAGCACCTGCCTGAAAAAGATGATCAGTTCACCATTACCAGCCAAATCCAAAATAAAGAAGGTTGGGTCAAACACCCCTTAGATGAGCAACTACGAGCTAAAGCTCAAAACCAAAAACTTAGAAGCATTCCAGTACGCATGATCTTTAATGATCCTGAACTGAACTTACGTGCAGAGTACAGCTTATTTGACCGACAAACAGGCCGACCTGTGTGTATTGGTAACGGTGAGACTTGTCAGCGCTTAACCAATCAAGGAGTAGAGCAACATCCATGTCCATCGCCTGATCTATGTCCATTGGCACAGGGAGGGTTATGTAAGCCCTATGGTCGTCTATATGTGAATTTAGATGAATCGGATGAGTTTGGCAGTTTTGTATTTAGAACGACAGGCTTTAACAGTATTCGGACTTTGGCAGCACGACTCCGCTATTACCACGCAGCATCGAATGGTTTGCTGTCATGTTTGCCTTTGCAATTGACGCTACGAGGTAAAAGCACAACTCAGAGTTATCGACAGCCCGTGTATTACGTGGATTTAACTTTGAAGGATCGTATTAGCGTGAATGAAGCGATTGTCATGGCAAAACAAATTGATGAGCAAAGTAAACAGGCTGGGTTCTATCAGGAGGCTTTAGACCATATCGCCAGACAAGGCTTAGCCAATGCGCATTTTGAAATGGATGGAGAGGATGGATTGGAGGTCGTTGAAGAGTTTTATTCGGATGATCAGCAGCAGCCTAAAAGCAATGAAACCAATGCTTTTGATATACAGCAGGAATTGAACGGATCTGTAGTGGCTTTAATTTAACACGTATAGAGGAGAGATCAGCCTCTCCTCTAACTCTTAAACGAAAATTAATTTATAGTTGCTAAATTTTTTCGACTTGCAAGTAAGTGAACATCTTTAGCATTATTAGGGCGGCATAATTTTTTTAGGACATTTTGCTGTGTTTCGGGAGTCCAAAAAATCTTTAAATTTTCACGTGCTCGGGTTATAGCAGTGTAAAAAATACTATGCGTTATTTCATCTTCATTTGCATCAGTAATAACTATTTTTACAGAGTCATATTCAAGCCCTTGTGCCTTGTGAATAGAAACAGCATAAGCTACTTGAAATGGCACAAAAGCATTTAATGAATCATCATCATCATCACTATTGTCAGAATGGTATACTGAGAAACGTACAATAGAATCCCTGATCCACTCAAGATCAGTTCCATACACATCGAATTCAGTTAGTGGTCTACCTAATTCAATATCAAATTGAATCCCTCCAGCGATTTCTGAAATATCAATAATTTTTCCTTTTAAATTATTATAGATGACAGGCCTAAATCTTTCAGTTTCAGAAAATAAAACAGGATCACCAACTCTATATGTATTAACTCCCCAAGTGATTGATTTTCCTGAATTACTACATTGAAGGAATCTATTAATATTATTTATTCCATATAGCCCATCATAATTAAGACATAGAATAATTTCATCATTAAACTTATTTTCAAATAAATTATTATCCAATATAGTTGTATATTGATTGCGAACCATTAATTCAGAAATATCATCTTCAATATTTCTTACTTTCCCCCAAAATGTCAATAAGTTTGGATTAGATGTTCTGTAAGGAGTGGTTAATTCAAATACAGAATTTTTATGTATAAAAGACTTAATAGTACTAAACCAATTTCCAAATTGTATTGATTCAATTTGATATACATCACCAACTAAAATTAGTAATTTAAAATTAGTTTTATTAAGAACATCTAATATGTCTGTGTTACTTACGGTACTGCATTCATCAATAATAAGTAAATCATATTCTGTTGACATATTTTGCTTACTAATATGGCTTTTAATAGTACGAAATTCTGAATTTTGAGCACTAATTTTACGTTTTAGATTGTCGATAGCTGGATTTGTGTGTGCTAGAAATAACTTTTTCTTATCATTAAAGTAATGGGATATATGATCAACCATAGTTGATTTACCAGTGCCGGCAGCACCATAAATGATAGCTACTTTAGAATTTCTAAATAAATGCTTCAATGCATCAACTTTTACTGGATCATCAATTGATACTGGAGAGGAGTTCATCCAGCGGTCAACAGCTTGAGTATAGCCGGCAATTCCTTCCACAGAAAATCCCTGAAGATTTTTTATAATAGTAGAGGTATCATTTTCATATTGATTAATAAAAATATGGCCTTTATCAGACACTAATTTTCGATTTTCTTTATGCTTGTAGTAAAGTTGATTATTGTATTTTTTAATTAAATCTTCAATAGGATTAAAATTTTGTATTTCATTTAATGGGGTATAAAGTATGCCTTTTTGTTCAATATTATTTTTTATATGTCTTGCTAGAAACTCTTCTTTACATTCACGAGAATCTATACTTTCGATTAAATCTATTAATTTAGGATTATGTCCTCTTAATGATGTACAAAAAGGCATTTTTTCGAAAGGAATACAGCTATAAGACAGGCTTAGGTTGGATAGTAATGGGCATCCACGAGAATCATATTGTGATTTTATTATCTGATTGTTCATTTTTAACATTAAATATCTTAGGGTTTTATAACCTGAAGATTTATTTGTACAAAAATTTCTTACTCTATCTATGATTTTAAAAATTTGAATGTTATTAAGGTTGTTTTCTGTCGCTTGTAGTTTTATTTGGTGGTAAGTGTTTTCGTTTGTTTCTATTAAATCTAATAACGTTCCCGACCTTTCAGTTAACCAAGCCATTAGGAATTTATATTCATTGGATTTGGTGTTAATTTGGAGTCTTGATCCTAATATCTTTGCATAGTTGTTAAATTCACATTTTCGAATTGATATTTCCCAATTGCGGATAATTATTATCGGCATGTTGTATCCTAATACTTCGATTGAATCTTTTTGAAGTGTTAAATTGCAAGCATATTCTTTAGAAATATCTATATTTGTAAAGGCGATTATTCTATCGTATTTGTTAACTTTATTAAAGGCACGATAAAAAGTTACTTCATAATAGATCTCATTATTAATATAAAAAGGTCGTGTTTTGTGGATGTAATATTTATCTATTTTGTGATTTTTAGATTGTATTTGATTAATTGAATTAATCTTTTCTGAAATTTTTTCATGATATTCACGAAGGGATGGATCTAAATCTATAGGGAATAGATCTAAATTTTTAAGTATTAAGATATTGAATTTTTGGTTTAATAAAATTCTTATTCTATAAAGGTATTCATAATACTTTAACATTAATCTTTCTGAGGAATCACCATCTAGTGTATAGTGCGAAGCACTTATCTGTAGTAGCTTATGAAATTTACCAAGAAATTTATATTTAGATTGACTTCTGACAAAAGATAATCCTGGTTCAATTAATGGGTAACTAAATTCGGTATATAGTGAGTTGGCTTTTAATGCTACCGAAATACCCTCAATTAGGTTTCTAAGTTGCGATAGAATATTTTGTGAAAGTATTTTTCTCTGATCGTTTAAAGCTTCAATATTTTGACAAATGACTGTGTCCGAATTTTGTATTTGTAATAAAGCAGTCGACATTTTAGTACCCCTTTAATGCTAAACAAAAAATATTTGTGAAGTGATTTTAATAAAATGATTTGTAAACTTTTAATAATTGAGGGCATTGAGTATTAAAGAAGTTTGTCATATAACCTAAAGGGTTTGGTTTACTTATTGAAACTCTTTGAGCTCTCTCATATTGACTATATAAACCTAAATTTTTTAACCAACTTTCTAAGTCATTTATAGATTTTGGTTCAGGAATTAACTTTTCAACAGCATGGACATAATTGATTGTCATTGCAATTAATGAAGATACATCTTTCAATGTAGGAAGACCCTTTTCAAAGTCTTGTAATAATTTTGTAGTACATAGATTCTTATACTTATCTTTAATTTCGGCATTAGAATTTTTTAAAATTGAAATTTGGGATGATGTTAGTTTAGCAGTCGATTTTTTGTGAATTATTCTATTACGCCAATGAATCAAAAGTAGTGGACCTAGCTGTAAGATAGGATCATTAATTTCAAAGTGATCAGTTAGTGCTAAATGTTTTTGGCTTCTATCAGCATCTTTAGGTAAAGTTATATTGCCAATATTTGCAGAATTTATAATTAGAGAGTTATAACTATTTAGTTCTTCTGCAACAAATACAATTGTTGCTTTTAAAGTAAATTGACGGGCATCACGACTCGAATGTTTAATATTTGAGGGAGTCCAAGAAATATTAAGCTCTTCTGGTTGGGTACAGTTACCTGATTCAACACCAGATAGACCTACAGCTATAGTATTAAGATGGTGAACAGTTTTTCCAACTGAATCGATAAACGGCTTATAGGCTGGTGTTTTCATAAGTTTAAATTGGTGTACAGCTAGGAATCGAACCCAGACTCCGGCTTTAAGAGTACTGCTTTAATCGGCCGGCGTTTAACCATTAACTTCTGCACATAATCCTTTGGGATGTTACATTCTTCTTAAACATGATATGAGTTTCAGTATCTCTAGATACTTATACTTTAAAACCTATAGTTGAGCAATATTTTACTATCACTTTATATTGAAAAAACAAAGAAATATTAGAAAGAGAATGAAAATATACAATTACAAGAAAAATGAATTTAAATTTTTAAACTAAGTATGGTTAATAAATATGCTTTATAAATGTTAAGATACTTTTTTCAAAGTTTTTTTTGATATGGGGGGAGGGATGAGTGCTAATAATACTGATCATTCAGCTGAAGCATCTGCATTAGGTTTTTTCTATCAATCTTTGTATGCACTAGATGCACTTCTTGGCTTATCAACAGATAATGCCGCAATATCAATTGAGACTTTAGATGATGTTCAATTGGATCAAGATGGCCAAAATTTACTATATCAATTAAAACATTCTATTAAAGCTAAACCTGCTTCTTTAACAATTAAATCAAAATCATTATGGAAGACGATTAAAGCTTGGGTAGATATCCTCCCTCAAATCTCTATGCCAGATACAAAATTTCATTTGGTTGTTGTTAGTGGAATAAGTGAGGCCGACCCTTTAAATGTATTGGTAGACTCAGCTCAGGAAAGAAGTAGCTTGTTGCAAGCTTTAGAAATTGAGGCTAATCGAGTTATTAGTGAGAGAAAAACTGCACAGGAACTGAAAAAAAAATTACCACATGCAGATCGCAAAGATGGATGTGAAGCTTTTCTGGGAATGTCGCAAGCGCTAAGGAAAAATTTATTCGACCGTGTCATTGTAATATCTAACTCACCGAATATTAATGACATTGAAAACTCTATTGAGCATAAACTAACACTTATTCCTACTATCCATAAAAAAAATATTACGCAAAAATTAGTGGAATGGTGGGACCGACAAGTAATTTATTCCTTAAGTGGAGTTCGTGATCGATATATTTTAAGGGTTGAACTGCTATCTAAGATTATGGAAATTTCTGCCGAAATTGAGCATGAAAAGTTACTGCCTGAATTTGAGAGAAGTGGCGTACCTGCGGGGCATATACCTCATTCAGGACTTATTGCCCAGATTGATTTAGTCAAAGGTAGAGAATCAGATAAAACTAAAGCAATTCGTGAGGAATGGAGAGCTAGAGAGCAACGTTCTAAATGGGTTCGAAAAAACCCAGGACTATCCGCTACAATTTATGAATATGATGTCCTTCTGAAAGAGTATTGGGAGGATAAGTATTTGGCTATGTGCGAAAACTGTGAAAGTAGTGATGAAAGCCAAAAATGTAATGAGGGGCTAGAATTATTGAGATGGACACATAATGAAGCGCCAAATCAAATTCGACCAATTGCTGAAGAGTGGTCTTCTGCATATTATGTTCGTGGCTCTTATCAAGTACTAGCTATTAATTTAACGATAGGTTGGCACCCTGACTATATTGAGCATTTAAAAAGCAAATGAGAATTTCACATGATATTTACGCTGAAATGAATCCAGCATTTTGTGCATTGCTTCTAGCTACTTTTGTCGAGTCGTATGTTAGTACAGGTAATAGATTTCCTGATCTGCCATTAATTTATATAGCATTGCCTTTGTTGTTATCTGAGGAATATATTCAGCAATTTGAAGGTACTAATAAAACAACTGGATTAAGAGAGTGGTTAAGTAGAAATCAAAATTATGATTTAGATTTGAGTTTCCGTTTGAATGGTTGCTTAGATATTGTAAGTGAAGCACTTCAATTTGGTTGCTTTTCTGGATATTTAGAATTAAAAGAAAATGCGCAGATATCACTTGGGGGGAAATTTTTAATAAAATCAAAAATTAAGAGGATTGATGGTGAGCTATTAAAAATAGTTAAATGTGCTGATAGATTGGGGTGTTGGTTTGCACATGCAGGTTCAACGAAAGCAGTTTTTGATATCATGGGGTTAACAGTTTGAATCGTTGGAATATTAGTAAAATTTTCTTTTTTAATGCTAAAGGCGATGAAATTAGAGAAATAACTTTTGATATAAATGCTGTAAATATTATAACTGGTGCATCTGGCACTGGAAAGACAGCTATTATAAAGGCACTCGATTATTGTTTAGGTTCTAGTACTTGTGAATTAGCTGCTCATATTCGTAGGCGAAGTATTTGTGTTGGGGTTAAATGGGTTGCAGGGATCGAAGAATTAATTATAGCTAGAGTTATACCTCCTGTTGGGCAAAAGACTAGTACAAAAATGTTTGTAAGATCTGGTCGAGGACTGGAAGTTCCTAAAAAATTTAAAGATTTAGATGGTGCATGCACTCTTGACTCAGCAAAAGAATATATTGAAAAAGTCTTTGGTATAGGCGATATCAAAAAGAAAAATAATTTTACAGGTAAAACTATAGGTAAGGCATCTGTTAGAAATTTAGTCCCTTTTATGTTCATTACAAAAGAAGTTATTGATAGTGAAGCATTGTTATTTCATGGAATGGATGATGCTGATAAATCTAAAGATTTCTTAGCTGCATTGCCCTATTACCTTAATATATCAAATGAAGAAACTATATATATTGAACAGCAGTTGAAGAAGCTAAAGAATCGGCTAGAATTAGAAAATAATAAAATTAAATCAAATTTTAATTCCCAAGAAGAATGGATAAATCAGGCTAAAATATTTCTAGACGAAGCTAGAAGGGTAGGTTTGAGTTATGAATTAGAAGATGAAGTAAATTTTAATGAAATTACTCAAGCACTCAAAGAAATTTTAAAAATGGATACACAAGCTAGTAGTTATCCAACTAACAGTGAAATAGCATTATTAAATAGTAGCCGAAAGTCTATTCTTGATGAAGTTAATGGTTTATATAGCAAATTAAATGCTACTAAGAAAGTGATTCTTGAGGCTTCTGGTTATAAGGGAACAGTAGCTAGGCAACTAAATAAACTCGAATTAGTAGATCATTTTAATCTCTCGAATACCACTGAGAAGTGTCCTGTTTGTAAATCGGAGTCTCAGATAGGAGTTTCGATTGCTGAGTACTTGAAATCGACTCTAATGCAAATCAGAGATGAGAATATAAACATTAAAAGAGTAGAGCCAAAACTAATAGTTCTAGAAGAAAATTTGAATGCTAGGTTGAGCGAATTAAACTCTCAGTTATCACAAGTAGATGCACAGATTAATTCTTGGTATAGGCAGACAGAAGAATTACAAGAGTATGATGCCTGTTCTAAGCAGCAAGCGCATCTTAGAGGAAAGATATCTTATTTTTTAGAATTATTTTCGCAAGGCGTTGAGCATCAAGATATTGATTTAGAAGAATTATATTCAGAGATTCAGGAGCTGGAAGCTCAGATAGATAAGAGGGCTAAAGAAATCAAACTAAGAAGAGCTGAATTAAAAATCTCTAAATTCGCAACAGAGAATTTTCAATGTTTACCAACGGTTGCGCCATGTATCAATGCAGAATTAGATTTTAATGCCTTAAAGCCTGAAATTAATATCATAGAAGATAAAACAGAATCTGTACTTAAAATGTCAGATCTTGGTTCAGATCAAAACTACTTAGCTATACATATTGCTCTGGCCTTTGCATTGCATAAGTACTTTGAAACAAGAAAAACCTCAGTACCTGGTGTCTTATTTTTAGATCAAATTAGTCGACCTTACTTCCCCTCAACTTTAAAAGATGAAAATGTGATTTTAGGGATTGATAACGATGAAGATATCAATGCACTGGAGAAACATATTGAATTTATTTTTAATGAAACTACCAAAATAGAAGGGTTACAGGTTATTTTGCTTGAACACGCTTATTTTTCAGAAGATAAAAAATATGTTGGTGCAACAAAGGAGCGATGGGGGAAAGGATCAAGTAAGGCTTTAATTCCTTTAGATTGGGATGTTAGGGCAGATCTAAAAAAATAATATATTAGTATGCTATTTCGAATTTCAAAGTATTAACTTAGGGTTTTGGAGAGATAAAGGTAATTGATATTTTATTTTAAAATATTGGAGGATAGGGTTTATGGTGAGTTAATGAATATAAGCTGAAATCTGCTACAATTGTGCTAATTTTAAGTAATCACTTCACTGGTTCGATATACATTTATAATTGTGTATATATTGAAGATTTGCTTTATGTTTAAAGGGCAATTAGCTAAAGAAGTAGCGACTCGCAGGACTTTTTCAATCATTTCCCACTCTGTTAATCGTAATTGAATAATATTCATACTATTGATTAATTGGCTAGAATCTACACCAAATTTACACTATGATGATTTTTAAATAATGTATCTAATTGAATTTATGTATTATTATTTTTTTGTTCGTCCAATCCATCATCGGTGCAACACTGATACGTGGAGATTGAGGGGTTTCAATGTTTTTGTCAGTATTCATTAAAAAAATCAGACTCTTGATCAGTGTTTATCAGCTTTGGCGGCAAAGACATAGTTAACATATGTATTGGAGCAGAAGCGGTGCAAAGAAATATGTGGGAAATTACATGAAAATCAGATGTCGCAAAGCCAAAGCGTCAATCCATTTATTGAGCACGATACAGCACAATGTAATGAGCTGAAATGCATTCATTACCGATAGGAGGATCTTTGGGAGTGGACGAAAAATGAAACTCGATGCTTCATTTTTATTCAGGTATTTCCGATAGCACGCAATACTATCACAAAAATGGAATACATTCATTGAGAGGTATTATCTGCTTTTATCAAGCTTAGAACTTATAATTAATGGTAAGAGGAGCAGCCAATATTCATTAGATACATTGAAATATAGAAAACAGAATGTTTTTTTTCGATAGAACATTCACACTGAAATAGCGGGATTTATCAATCACTATGTCCTAGCAGGATTGAATTGAATTTAGCTTAATCATTCAGTATGTTGAATACATAGAAGAATAAAGTATAGGAAAAGCCGATGTTGCTTTTAGAAGAAATTTTTAAAACTAAAAAAGTACAGCAGAGTGATGAGTTTAATCTGAGAATACATCGTGGGCTGAGTTGGTTAAAGCAAGCATTCCTGCTCGATCATGATCCCGATTTGCAATTTATCAGCCTCTGGATTTCTTTCAATGCGATATATGCACAAGACTTGGGTCAAAGTCAGGACAAACAGAGTCTACGTCAGTTCTTACATTTAATTTGCCAGCATGATGTTGATCATAGAATTTATAGCATTTTATGGGACAAATTTAGTCAACCCATTCGTATGCTCTTAGACAACCAATACACTTATCAAGGGTATTGGGACTATCAAAATAAGAAAATTGGTTTAGAGGTCTGTAAGGCTCAGCTTGAACAGGAAAAGAAGAAAGTGGCGAAAGCGCTACAGCAGAAGCATTCGGTCGATATTTTACTTGTACTGTTTAACCGTTTATATACCTTGAGAAATCAACTGATGCATGGCGGTTCAACCTATAAGAGTTCATTGAACCGCAAGCAGCTACAAGATGGCTGTCAAATTTTATCGGCTTTGCTCCCCGCATTTTTGTACATAGCTTTGGATAATGCCGATAGTCTCGATTTGGGCAAACCTTTTTACCCAGTGGCTCAGGTCAGTTAGTGCTAAAAATGAAGTGTTCAAATAAAAAGACAGTTTACTGAGTCAACTGTCTTTTTGAGGGTTAAGCAATACCATGTCTTTTGCTGTACAGGGTATCCAGCAGAGCAAAGACACCCGCCATTATCACCAGTGTAATACCGACTAAACACGTACTGCTCCAGCCGCCGTGATGCCATGCATAGACACCCAGCGCCGAGCCACACGCGCCGCCAATAAAATATAAGGTCATATAGATGGAGTTCACACGAGACTTCGCATCGGGGCGTAAACGGAAAATCACGTTTTGGTTACAACTGTGTGTGGTTGCAAGTCCTAAGTTAATCAGTGCATAACCGATGATGTAGCTGATGAGTGAACTTCCGCCTAAGTATAGAAAGGCCCAACTGAGGGCTAAAGTCCCACAGCCGACCCAAGTCAAAAGAAGGGTATAACCGCGATCGGCCCATTTACCAATCCACTGGGTGGAGAGTGCACCAAATACGCCGACCAAAGTCACCACGCCGACTAAAACATCCGAAAGTTGAAATGGCTCAGAGGTTAAAAGTAGGGCAATGGTTGAAAACAGCATACTCATGGCAGCAAAAGCAAATCCACCCGTGATTGAGCGAAACACCAAACGAGGCTCTTGTTGCAGCAGACTCCCCATGGACTTAAAAATGTCGAAATAGGTGATTTTGAGTTTTGGTAGTTGCGGCAGTTTTCCTTTCATCAGAAGAGCCAAAGCAAACATGGCAATGCCACTCAGCACATAAATCATTTTCCAGTGCCATAAATCTGAGAGTAATCCCGCCACACTGGTCGATAGTAAGATCCCGACCAATAAGCCACTCATGAGGAAACCGACCACTTCTCCCGTTTTTTCAGGTTTGACTGCCATCGTGGCCAGAGGAATCAGCACTTGTGCTGCAACTGAAAAGAGACCTGTAATAATGGTGCCTAGCCAGAGCATCGATAAGTTGGTGGATGTCGCACAGATAAACAGCCCAGCAGATGCTCCAAACATCAGGAATGGAATCAGTTTGGCTTTGTTCAGCATGTCGCCTAAGGGCACAATGAACAGTAAACCCAAAGCATAGGAAACTTGCGCAAAGGTCACGGTCAAAGCCACTTGTTCTTCTGGTGCTTGAAAGCTTTGCTGAATAGAGGAAATCAAAGGCTGGCAATAATAGTTTGCCCCTGCACATAAGCCGCAGACAATTGCCATCAGCCAGAACAGAGATTTGTCTCGACTGATGTCGAAAGAAGTATTCATAATGAGCCTTTGATGAGGGAATATTTTTTTCAGAAAGACGTTTACATCGTGCTTGAGCTAAATAGATGCATCGTTTCAGAAATTGTATACGAAGCTGGGTCAAAAGCCCAAAACAGGCGAGAAAAGACTGCATAAAAAATGAGTAGAAGATGAAGACATAGAAAATAGCATGACCTGTTCTTAGGAGAGCATTTTCGTCTAATACAATCAAAAAATAATGATATTTAGAATTTCCTGTCAAAAAAATGATAAAAATCTTTAAAAAATTCTGAACGTACCCGTCTAATTTGTATGAAATTGTTGCATTCGATCATTTTTACTCGTAAAGCACACCAAGCATTTGGGGCTGATTGATGAAATATTCATCTATTTAAAGTGTTTTTGCTCAATTATGGTGCATTTCTGCTTAAGACTAGTGTGTCAATGCACGCCATTATCATCCCATAAAATATGAAAAAAACATTTTTGTTGGTCGTTCCCCGTTTCAGATCTACTTAAACGTGATCAATCCCTCCTCGTATTTTTATATAATCCATTTCAAATACACGTTTCAGTCGGGCTAAATTTTGAGCATTGGCATTTTTGATCGATGAAAAATAGGAACAGGCCAATTCTAAGCTTTTGCAAATGGGGCAAAACTGTCATTTAAGTCAATGCCTGCAAAGTTTGCGCGATGGGAGATGGTAAAGCTCTATGAATGACAGGTTCGGGTTAATGTGAACGTGGCGGTTCTTATTATTGGATTGGTCAAAAAGATCAATACTGCGGAATTAAAGTCCTTGGCTTTGTGCAAAAAAAGTGCAGATTTGAGTGTGAAAGGATCTGTAGTTCAGAATTTGAATAGAAATAAATCAATTTTTAAGCGGATTCAAAGCAAATATACGAGATATCACTCAATATTATTTATGAATCACCAGTTCAGTATATGGGTATTTATTAAATAAATAGTGGGTGGTATTTTAAAAAAGTTTCATTAGAATCCAAAAATTCATAAGAACATCCTGTGAGGAAACATTGCCTAATGGGTGATGTTTACTTTAAGAAAAACTAGCTTGAGGGACGCTCATGCAGATCGGAATTCCAGCCGAAACTGTCGTCGGTGAAAATCGTGTAGCCGCAACGCCAGAAACGGTAAAAAAGTTGATCAGTGCTGGTCATAGTGTAGTGATTGAACGTAGAGCAGGTGTGAAAGCTGCTTATATCGACAGTGCTTATGAGCAAGTCGGTGCTACGCTGACTGATGATGCCTATACCGGTAGCCAAATGATTTTGAAAGTACGTGCTCCTCAGGGTGCTGAAATTCAAAAGCTTGCGCCAAATACATCGGTTATTGCCATGTTTGACCCGTACCGTAATACGGAGCTTGATCAATTTGCATCACAACAAGTGTCTGCATTTGCTTTAGAGCTACTGCCACGGACTTTATCTCGTGCGCAGAACATGGACGTATTATCTTCACAAGCCAACTTATCAGGTTACAAGTCAGTGCTTCTTGCTGCGGCAGAGTACCAGCGCATGTTCCCAATGTTGATGACAGCTGCGGGTACTGTAAAACCTGCACGTGTCGTGATCATGGGAGTCGGTGTTGCAGGTCTGCAAGCGATTGCGACAGCAAAACGTTTGGGTGCTGTGGTTGAAGCAACAGATTTACGTCCGACTGCGAAAGATCAGGTGGAATCTTTGGGTGGCAAATGGTTAGACGTACCTATGTCAGCGGAAGAACAGCAAAAAGCAGCCGATGCTGCGAAAAACGGTTATGGCTGGATGCCGGGTGAAGACTATATCCGCGATCAAGCCATTATTGTGGATAAAGCCGTATCGAATGCTGACATCGTGATTACCACTGCACTTTTACCAGGTCGTAATGCACCACGTCTGATTAAGGCGGAAACAGTTGCCAAAATGAAACCAGGTTCAATCATCCTCGATATGGCGGTTGAAACAGGCGGTAACGTTGAAGGTTCTAAGAATGGTGAAAATGTTGTGACTGACAACGGCGTAACCATTTTAGGTATTCCAAACATTCCTTCTACAGTTTCAACTGAAGCTTCTGCTTTGTATGCACGAAATGTCTTGAACTTCTTAGATACTTTATTTGATGCAGAGAAAAACTTTGCTATCAATCCTGAAGAAGAAATTCAAAAAGCCCTTCTAGTAACTCATGGCGGTCAAGTACTGCTGAAGCGTGGTTAAGGAGATAGATCATGGTTGAAACAATTACAATTTTCGTCCTTGCCATCTTTGTAGGTTACTACGTCGTGTGGGGCGTTACGCCAGCACTACATACACCGCTTATGGCAGTAACCAATGCGTTGTCATCGATCATCGTGGTGGGCGCAATGATTCAAACGGTGGGGATTCCTGCAATTGGTGTTGATGCGAATGTTGCATTCCAAAGTGTGAATGTGGTGAGCATTTTAGGTGCGATTGCGGTGTTCTTAGCAAGTATCAATATTTTTGGTGGCTTCGCAGTAACTGCTCGCATGCTTGAAATGTTCAAGCCAAAGCAAAAGAAAAAAGAGGGCTAATATATGGAATTCATTCGAGACTATGCGGATTGGTTCTACCTGATTGGTGCTGTCCTCTTTATCTTAACTTTACGTGGTTTGTCTGGCCCGAAGACGGCAATTCAAGGTAACCGTTACGGCATGATCGCAATGGCGATTGCTGTAGTGACCACCTTCTTTGTGGCAGATCATCCTGTGATTTGGATGATTGGCGGTGCGATGGTGCTGGGTGCGATAGTGGGTATTGCCCGCGCACGTACTGTACCTATGACGCAGATGCCTGAAACGGTCGCATTGATGCACTCTTTGGTGGGTTTGGCTGCGGTATTGATTGCGATTGCGGCAATTCTACATAACAACCAACTGACTGCATTATTTGCACAAAATGAAGCTGCATTAACTGCTGCAGGGGTGCAACATGCACACATGAGCAAGGTTCATTTATTTGAATTGTTCGTGGGTTGTTTCGTCGGTGCGATTACCTTTACAGCGTCTGTATTCGCTTATGGTAAATTGGCTGCGAAAAAATGGGCAAAAACCATTTCTGGTGCATGGGTTAAACCTGTACAAGCGCTGATTTTCCTTGCAATGTTGGCATGTGGTGTGTACTTCTTCACAACAGGCAACATGAATGCATTCTGGGCTATGACTGCACTGGCACTTGCATTCGGTTGGGTGTGGATTGCACCAGTCGGCGGCGGTGATATGCCAGTGGTGGTATCGCTATTGAACTCCTTCTCTGGTTGGGCAGCAGCAGGTATTGGTTTCACACTTGAAAACAATATGTTGATCGTTGCGGGTTCACTGGTGGGTTCTTCAGGTGCGATTCTGTCTTACATCATGTGTAAAGCCATGAACCGTTCAATCATCAACGTTTTGTTTGGTGGTGCAATGGGTGGAACTGCGGTAGCTTCTGCAGACAAAGGCGAACAAGCACAGCGTAACCATCGTTCTGGTTCAGCAGATGACGCAGGCTTCTTGATGTCAAATGCAGACAGCGTTGTGATCGTACCGGGTTATGGTATGGCACAAGGTCGTGCACAAAATGCGGTGAAAGAACTGTGTGAAATCCTAAAAGAACAGGGTGTAAAAGTGCGCTTCGCCATTCACCCAGTTGCTGGTCGTATGCCGGGTCACATGAACGTACTTTTGGCTGAAGCAGACGTGGCTTATGAAGACATCTTAGAGATGGATGAGATTAACTCTGACTTCCCTGCAACAGATGTGGTGCTTGTGATTGGTGCGAATGACGTGGTCAACCCTGCAGCGAAAGACGATCCAACATCTCCAATTTATGGCATGCCAATTCTTGAAGCACATAAAGCACGTACCATTATGGTCATCAAACGTTCTATGGCGACAGGTTATGCAGGTCTAGACAACGATTTGTTCTATAACGAAAAAACTATGATGATCTTCGGTGATGCGAAGAAAGTGGTTGAAGACATGACTAAAGCAATCAATGGTGGTGGACACTAATCCTCTTATTAGATTGTATAAAGACCACCTTCGGGTGGTTTTTTTATGTTTGCAGCTTTTGCTAAGATGATGTTTAACTTTTCAATAAGAAAACAATATGAACATAAATCAGATCTCGTGTCAGCTGCTGTTGATATTTGGTGTGTTCGTTTTGAGTCAAACTACTCAGGCTCAAGTCTTCGAAATAAAAAATGCATCGAAGCACTATGATGTAAAAATGACGAGGAACTGTACGGACAGTAGCTGTGATGGACAAGCCAATATTGATCTTTACCTAAAAGGGACAACACAGCACTTTCAGCATTTTTCCTCGGCTGAATTGACGATGGATCTGGACGAAACTGACAAACCGTCTGTTAATGTCGTACAGCTTTATGGAGAGCAAAGCGCATTAATTTTTGCTGACTTTAACTTTGACGGGAGTGAGGATATGGCCATCCGTAATGGTAACTATGGTGCCTATGGCGGGCCAACCTACGATATTTATGTCTTTCATCGAACCAAGAATAAATTTGTTCTGAGTGAGGAGTTGTCGGCCTTAACCCATGAAAATTTGGGCATGTTTGAGGTCGATCCAAAACAAAAAAGAATCTTAACCTTCAATAAAAGTGGGTGTTGTTATCACATCCGTTCGGAATATATCGTGATTCCTAAACACGGCTTGAGTTTAGTGAAAGAGTTTATTGAAGATGCAACAGTTCAAGCGGGAAAGGTTAAAGTGACAGAGCGAACGCTGAATCGTGGTCGATGGATAGAGAAGGTCCACTATTATGCTGTGGATGAGTACTATAAAAACTAAAAGCCATATTTTAGCAATTAGCTTATAAATTCATTTTGACTTCTTGTATGGTGTATCGTTTTTTCACCCTGTTTAAATCGCTCCGTTTATATGGGCGAACATAGATCATTTTTAAATATCTATAAGGTGTTGATACACTGGCATTGATTTTGCAATTGAGATGAATAATCTTTGGGGGATTATTCATGAAAAAAATAAAATACTTACTCTTCTTTGTGTGCTGTATTGCCTTACCCAGTTTTGCCGCAGAGTCCCTGCCAACACAGGCTCAAAATATTCAAGAAATTCGCCTCTCGCTTGACAGTGTCTGGGTGGTGCTGGGTGGCATCTTGGTATTTTTCATGCAAGCAGGTTTTGCCCTGATTGAAAGTGGTTCGGTGCGCTCTAAAAACACCATTAATGTACTCATGAAAAACTATATGGATGCGTGTTTAGGGGGCCTGGTCTTTTGGTTGATTGGCTTTGGTTTGATGTTTGGTGTCAATTCGAGTGGTTGGATAGGGACCTCGCATTTTGCACCCAATGCCATGGATGACTGGCACTGGAACCTCTTGTTCTTTCAAATGATGTTTGCTGCCACCGCCACGACGATTGCCAGTGGGGCGATGGCTGAGCGGATTCACTTTGTGGCGTATATCGTGAGTGCTGCGGTGGTCAGTGGCTTGATCTACCCGATTTTTGGTGCATGGGCTTGGGGGAGCTTATTTGATGGCGAAGGTTGGCTAAAAGCTATGGGCTTTATCGACTTTGCTGGTTCAACAGTGGTGCATTCGATCGGTGGATGGGTGGCCTTAGCTGGAATTATCGTGCTGGGACCCCGTTTAGGGCGGTTTGGGCGCAATGGACAGGTCCATTATTTGGCAGGGCATAATTTACCGTTGGTGGCGCTAGGCGGTTTTGTTCTATGGTTGGCATGGTTTGGTTTTAATACGGCCTCTACCGTGAAGGCGGATGTGAGTATTGGGCGGATTGCCTTGAATACGCATTTGGCGGCGTGTGCTTCGGCAGTTGCCTATATGGTTTATACCCTAATACGTGGTAAAGCGATTTTAATGCGCGGCACCATTAATGCCTCCTTGGGTGGACTGGTTGCAATTACGGCGGGCTGTGCAACCATGAGTCCAGTGTATGCCATTATCAGTGGTGCGGTTGCAGGTGTGCTGGTCAGTATTTTACCAGTGGTGATGGAAAAACTCCGCTTGGATGATGTGGTCGATGCGGTGACTGTACATGGTTTTTGTGGAGCATGGGGCACATTGGCTGCGGGGTTGTTTTTTGAAAACCAAATGTTTAATGCGGGGATCATTGCGGTACAAGGCTTGGGTATTTTGACAGCCTTTGCGTGGGGTTTTGGTGTGGCGTTGATCGTCTTTAAAGTCTTAGACCTCGTTCTTGGTGGTTTGCGGGTGAGTAAACAACATGAACAACATGGCTTGGACTATACCGAACATGCAGAACTGTCTTATCCCGAGTTTCAGCGTGATGTGACATTTGAAACTGATGATATGACCAAACGTCATTAATGAAAGAGGATAGCTCATGTCGACCGAAACATTAACTATTTTACAAAAACGCCAAGCGATCGAACGTGGATTGAGTCAGTACTTACAAGGAACACTTTTAGATCAAGTATTGAATCACTGGGAAGCGAAATATGGTGATCAACCCTCCTTTGTCCTGAATCGTTTTTTGAGTGAAATCTGTACCACAGAGGAATTACGTTACTTCCGAAAAGACATGCTCAAAAATGTCTTGGCCGAGATGGCCCAAGTTGAAAAACAGGTTTTGTTGAACCCATCTGCAAAAGCATCGAAAAGCGAACAAGGGGGAGCAGTGTTACTCGATGCATTGACGTTTTTTATGCAAAATATCTGTCAAGCAGTCAAAGCCGTTGATGTGCAGGAGTTTGAGCGTGAAGTGAAAATGCAGCTAGAGGCTTTATCCATTGTGATTGATAGGTATCAGGCCTTGAATGATCGAGCGGTGCTCGAAGCTTTGCCCATGACTCAATATGCGCAGGTCTTGACAGTCTGTTATGAAAATTATTGTGAATTTTATGGTCCTGCAAAAGCAGATCAACTCTATGCCCACGTGAAGCGCCAAGTGAAAGAGCGTTACCCAATGGTCGATATGCATCGCTTAATTTAAATAAAATTAGACATAAAAAAAGCGACCTTCAGGTCGCTCTTTTCATATTAGGCTACAGTTTCTTCTGGGGCTGCACGCCAAAGGCTTTCTAGGTCGTAGAAACGACGTGCTGTTGGCAACATCACGTGCACAACAACAAAGCCAAGATCAATCAAGATCCATTCTGCATCACGTTCGCCTTCGACACCGAGAGGGCGAAAACCTGCTTTACGTGCTTCTTCAGCAACGTTATCAGCAAGTGCTTTGATGTGACGCGTTGATGTACCGCTTGCAATCACAATTGCATCAGCGACGTTGCTGATTAGGCTGACATCAATCGCTAAAATATCTTTTGCTTTTACATCTTCAAGGGCTTCATGTACAACTTTTAAGCAAGCTTGTACGTCGGCAGCTTGGGTATTCATTGCGAAATCGTGAGAATTAGAAGCGCTGGGCGATGGTTCTAAATTCATAAAGGGAATTTTTCCGGACAATAACTCATCTTATAATATAGCGTTTTTAGGCGAAAATTTCAAATCCGCAACAGTTCAACTTTGAGGATGTGCAGCAAAGTATTTGGCCTTCCATGCAAAGGACTGAGTTGAAACAGTTTTTGGTCGATATTCCGCCGCAATAAAACCGTCATAACGGCTGCGTTGTAGCCATTCAAAAATATTTGCATACATAATTTGTGCAGTATCTGGTTCATGCCGCCCCGGACAGTCTGCAAATTGGATGTGACCAATAGCTTGAATATTTTCTTGTAGCCCTTGCAACACATCTTCACCCATCATGGCCATGTGATAGCAGTCGTATTGCATTTTAAGTGCAGGGTGTTGTACTGCTTCTAGCATTTCCTGTGCTTGGGCAATATTTTGCACTAAGAAGCGCGGCATATCCGTGCCGTTGATCATTTCAAAGACAGGTTGAATGTCATGTTCACCGAATATATGGCAGGCCAGTTTCAGGTTTTTGGACAAGGTATTTAAACAGGGCAGTAGGTCTGCATCTAGGGGTTGTTTGCCAGCAAGGATATTCACACTTGGCACTTTGAGTGCGCTGGCATATTGCACTGCTAACTGAAGAGCGTGATGAAACTCTAGCTCTTTGCCGGGGACACCTGCGAGTCCATTTCCACCGGTCATTAAGTCGCCTGCAGGAACATTAATGAGGCAGAGGCTTAAGTCATGAAGCATAAGCTGAGTTTGAATTTGTTCAATGCTGAGTTCATAGGGAAATTGGATTTCCACATGTTTAAAGCCAGCGGTTTGAGCCAAAGCAAAACGCTCAAGTAGCGGCACTTCGGTAAAAATCATGGATAAATTTACAGCAAGTTTGGTCATGATTTTCTCCTGATTTTATTTGGCTTTTTGTTCTACTTGTAAGATGACTGAGGCAAGATCAGCTTCAGCATAGCCTTGTTGTTGGTGTGCTTGCAATTGCTGAAGTGCTCGCGCTGCAACAGGGATGTCGAGTTGGTGCTGCGCAGCAAGCTGCAAAGCATTGTTCAAGTCTTTGGACAGGGTTTGAACTTTCCACTGTACGGGCTCAAATAGATGAGTCGCCATACGTGGACTTAAAATTTGAAAGGGTTTCGAATCGGCAAAACCGCCTGCAAGCGCAGGTGCAAGTAAGCGAGTGTCCACGCCAGCTTTGGCTGCTAAAGCAACCGCTTCTGCAATCAGCGTGCTATTGGCTGCCACAATCAGTTGATTACAAATTTTGGTGGCTTGTCCTGTTCCAGTGTTGCCCATACAGGTGACACGTTGCGACAAGATATTATAAATCAAAGACAAGTCTTGAATCGTCTGTGCATCGCCACCAGCAAAGATGACTAGCGTACCTTGTTCTGCACCGATAGTTCCCCCCGAAACAGGTGAGTCGATCCAATGCACCTGTTTTTGTTCGGCACGTGCTGCAAGACTCAGGGTTTGCTCCACCGAAAGACTGGAAAAGTCGATGATTACTTGCTTCGCCGTCAAAAACGGTTCGATTTGTTCATAAACGCTGAGTGCAGCTTTGTCGTCGGCTAAACAGGTTAGGACTATAGGATATTCAGCAATATTCTGTAGCGCTAAGTCTGTCGCCCCCAAATCAATGAGTGCATCGCAGGCACTGCGGGTACGGTTCCATACAGCGACTTCGAAACCTGCTTGAAGTAAGCGGGTGGCCATACGGCTGCCCATGAGTCCCATGCCGAGAAATGCAATTTTAGTGTGTCGATCGAAACTCATGGAACCCTCTTTGATTGTCAGTGCTTAAATACTGTTATTTATATTGGCGTGGTAGATACTGCACGTCGGGTTGTTTATCTTTCTTACGTGCGATTTGGCTATTTTTCCCTAACAGTAATTTGAGCTGCCAAATTTTTTCCAAACGTAAGGATTTTTTAGGCTCATGCTGCATAGCATCCAGCACATATTTTGAGGCCATGAGCGCATCTGGTGAGCGTTGTAACATTTCTTCTGCAATGGCTTGAGCCTTTGCAAGCGGTGATCCATCAAGATGTGTGACTAAGCCAATTTCTTTGGCATAAGTTGCATCGAAAATACGTGCCGTAAGCGTTAATTCTTTGGCAAGATCTAGTCCTATTAGACCTTTCAAAGAACGCGTCAGTCCCATATCCGGAACTAGTCCCCAACGGCTTTCCATAATCGACATTTGGGTTGCAGGGTGTGCCACACGAATATCCGCTGCTAAAGCCAATTGCATGCCAGCGCCAAAGCAAAACCCTTCAATCGCGGCAATCACAGGAACAGGCAGTTCTTGCCAAATCAGGAAGGCTTTTTGAAAGAGGCTTTGTCCAGGTTTGATCAGTTCCCACGCGGCATAGGCGCGATTCTTCGGATTGTTCAAATCGGCAAGATCAATGCCTGCACTAAAGACTTGCGCTTCACCAGTAAGGATGACACAGCGAATGCTACGGTCTTTTTTAATTTTTTCAGCAGTTTTAACCAATTCGCGCAATAGGTCGAAACTCATCGCATTACGTTTGTCTGGGCGGTTAAGTGAAACAGTGGCAATGCCATTTTTGTTTTCAATGCGAAGTAAAGCCATGATGAGAACTCTTATTTTTTGCTCGCACGGAGCATAGCATAGCTCCCGTGCGGATAAATGACACCAAGAGTCACGTCGCAACTTGTCTTTGGTGCCATGCTCTTTTGAATGTTTTATGGGCTATGTTTGATTAAAATTTGCTGTGCCGCATGTTGTACTTGTTCAATCACGACTTTGAGTTCATTGAAACGCTTTATGGTTTCTTGAACAAACTGTTCATCTGCTTTACGACGCTCTTTACGTAAGGTTGAAACAAACTGTTCAAATGTCCCTGTTGCTTCTTGTAAGTTGGGTACACCGACATAGCGTGTTGCACCATACAGACGGTGTAGCACATGTTCTAATTGTGGGAAATCTTCCATTTCAATCAACTGCTTCATTTCATGTAGCTCAGTATCAAAACTGTCCATTAACATACGCAATAAGTCGACCGCTAAGTCTTCTTTATTGGCGGCCAACTGTAAGCTTTGCTGCCAGTCGAGCACCTTCGGATCAAGTGCTTCAATCACGATGGCTTTTTCAACAGGCGAGCCTTTATTGAAGCGATCAGTGGTCCAATGGGTCAGGATTTGAATGATCTGATCAATTTGAATTGGTTTGGTGACATAGTCGTCCATGCCGACTTGCAGTAGTTTTTGTTTTTCATCGGCCAATGCATGTGCGGTGAGGGCAATGATGGGCAAACGCTTATGGTTTTCAATGGTTGACTCCAGCGCACGAATGGCACGTGTGGTGTCGACACCCGACATGACAGGCATTTGAATATCCATAAACACCAAATCAAAAGCTTTGCTGTCGTGTTCAGCGCGCTCTTGTAAAATCTCTAAGGCTTGTTGACCGCTTAAAGCTTTTGTTGTCGTGACATTCAACTCGCCTAGTAGGGCTTCAAGGACAATCAGGTTAGGGAGATGGTCATCCACCGCTAAAATATGTAAGCCTTGACCATTGAAGGACTCCATTTCGTCTTCTTCAAATAGTGGTTGATTGCTGAGCAATTGAATCAAAGCACTCCGACTGAGCGGTTGGTATAGTGGTCGTGCGCGATATTCATTCAGCGTGGTCAAATCGAGTGACATCTGGTAACCATAAACCGCAAGGTTACCGCTATAACGCTGACGAATTTCTTTTAATAAGGCTTCGGTATCACCACTGTGATCAACAATTAACCATGTATTTTCCACATCTTGAGGCAGTCTGTTGAGGTGGCTGAACAAGTCTAAAATTGAACTCGATTCGATGTGTTCCACAGCATAGTCTTCAAGATAATGACGCAGAATATTGGCCGTTGCAGGATGTGCCAAATACGAGACCACTTGCATATCGCTAAACTGAGGATGCTCAACGTACTCATCTTCTTCATTGACCATAAACATGGCTGTAAACCAGAAGGTGGAACCTTTTTCGGTGGGCGCGCGTTCTTGGTTGTCCTCAAATCCAATTTGCCCCTGCATCAAATGCACCAGCTGTTTGGAAATCGCTAAGCCCAGACCTGTACCGCCAAATTGACGTGTGACTGAAGCATCGCCTTGCGAGAAAGACTCAAACAGTTTTTTACGGTCGGTTCCACTGAGTCCGATGCCGCTGTCTTGTACACTAAAGTGCAATAGGCACTGTCCAATATCATCTTGTTCCATTCTTGCGCGGACGATGATCTCGCCATCAGGAGTAAACTTAATGGCATTGGAAATTAGGTTGGTTAAAATTTGTTTGAAGCGTAGGGCATCTCCAACCACATGCTTTGGCACATTGTCGGCATAGTAAAAGGCCATATCGATATGCTTTTGTGCAGCAAGAGGAGACAGCATATCCATAACATCAAAAATTGCTTCTTCTAGATCAAAAGTTGCAGTATCGAGTTCTAGTTTACCTGCATCAATTTTTGAAAAATCTAAAACATCATTAATCAGTGCCAGTAAGTGTGCAGATGATTTTCGGATGGTTTGTAAATAAAGATTTTGATCATTGTTAAGGTTGTCTTGACGCAGTAAGAGGTGAATAAAACCATCAATACTGTTCAGTGGCGTGCGCAGTTCATGGCTGATATTGGCCAAGAATACAGACTTGGATTGACTGGCTGAAATGGCTTGGTCACGCGCTTGACGATAGGTAATGTTTTGCACTTCTAAAGTGTCAAGGGTTCGACGTAAATCGTCTTCTGTCTGCTCAGTGTGTTCTTTCAATTCTAAAAAACTAAAATGCAGGCGTTTCACCACATTGGCAATATCGCGCTGTAGTAAGCGTAATTCACCGGTACTGTTAATCAGCATGTGCTGATCGAGGGTGTCGGCATTTAAACGTTGCAGCTGCATGCGAATTTCATACATCGGCGCAATCCAGCGACGCGAGTAGAAATTTAAACAGAGTAAAAGCAATAAGAGTGTCAACAGACCTGTCGCAATCAACACAATCAACACGCGATAACGGGCAATTTGTAAGGGTTGGTTATCTAATTCAACCACCAACTGTGCAGGCGTGCCTGTAAATTGGTTGATGGGTAAACCATATACCGTATTGCCTTTAAAATTCATCGGGCCAAAAAAATCAGTATTTTTTTTCAGCGCAGGCCACGGCGCTTGGTCTTGGTAGCCAATGCTGAGTTTGTTATTGCCTTTTTCATCAATAATTGCGGCACGAATCAGATGTTTTTCATCTAACATCTTTTGCATCAAATAACGTGCATTTTCATACTGCCAAGGGGAGGCATTCACCAAATTGATCGCCGCTTCCGCATCTAGCTGATAGCGCGTTAAAATTGCAATCGCCATTTGTCGCTGCTGGGCTTTGGCGGCATTTGAAGTTTCGGTAATAACCAGTAATGCACCTACACAAGCCAAGATCATAATCGGCACGAAAATAAGTGCAATGAGCTGTCCATAAGCATGGTTTAAGTGCAGACGATTAAATAACTTTTTATTGATATTTGACATGGTGCAAGTGATTTATTCCCTATGCTTTGAAGTGTAGCACGCTTTATAAAAAATCGATGGTGCTTTAATCACTTTCACGAAAAAGCATGCTAAATGGGTGCAGGGACTAGCATTTTTCCATACAATAGGCGCACCTCGATCAAGGTAAAAAGAATGAGTACTATATCCACTGATTTTCAAGCAGACGAATTTTTGTTAGATCACTATGTTGGAAAAACTCCACTGGTGCGTTTACAGCGTCTGGCAAGTCACACTCAAGCAACAGTATTGGCAAAGTTAGAAGGTAACAACCCAGCAGGTTCTGTCAAAGACCGTCCCGCGTATAACATGATTATGCAAGCGGAAAAGCGAGGGCAAATCCAGCCGGGCGATACCTTGATTGAGGCGACCAGTGGAAATACTGGCATTGCATTGGCGATGGTTGCTGCGATGCGTGGCTATCAGATGAAACTGATTATGCCCAACAACATGAGCCAAGAACGTAAAGATGCCATGCGTGCTTATGGCGCGCAACTGATTGAAGTGACCAAAGAACAGGGCATGGAAGGTGCACGTGATTTGGCTTTGCAAATGCAAGAAGAAGGCAAAGGGCATGTACTCAACCAGTTTGGTAATCCTGATAATGTTGAAGCACATTATTTAACGACTGGGCCTGAACTTTGGCAGCAAACGGGTGGCAAAATCACTCACTTTGTGAGCTCAATGGGCACTACAGGCACCATTATGGGAGTTTCTAAATATCTTAAAGAGATGAACCCCGATATTCAAATTATTGGTTTACAGCCATCAGATGGTTCAAGTATTGCTGGGATTCGCCGTTGGCCTGAAGAATATTTACCAACCATTTTTGACCGCAGTCGGATTGATCAGATTATTGATATTCCGCAAATTGAAGCGGAAAAAACCATGCGTAAATTGGCGCAAAAAGAAGGGATTAGCGCAGGAACTTCTTCAGGTGGTGCGGTGTGGGCATCAATTAAAATTGCTGAAGAAAATCCAGATGCTGTCATTGCGTGCATTATTTGTGACCGTAGTGACCGTTATTTATCGACGGGTCTTTTCTCTGTGGTCGATCCTGAATAAAACAATAAAAGAGAGTCCTGCTATGCGTTTACCTGTTCTCACCTTTGATATTGAAACAATGACTGATTTGAGATCGGGGGCGCATTTATATGGTTTAGATTTGCCTGAAGCAGATTTGGAGGCGGCCCTGACCAAATTGCGTCGTCAAGAGTCAGGCATGGATTTTCAGCGTTTGGCATTGCATGAAATTGTGTGTATTTCAGGCTTGTGGCTGGATGACCAAGGCCAGATGAAACTCTTTTCTTTTAGCCGCGAACACTATTCTGAAGCAGAAATTCTCAGTAAGTTTTTATCTATATTTGATAAGCGTTTACCGACTTTAGTGAGTTGGAATGGTGCTCAGTTTGACTTACCTGTAATCATGCTTCGCGCTATGTATCATGGTTTAACTGCACCTGCTTTGTTCGATCAGGGCGAAATTGACACACAAAAGCGCTATAATAACTATCAGAACCGTTATCATCAGCGTCACATCGATCTGATGGATGTGATGGCAATGTTTAATGGACGTCATTTCCAAAAGCTGGATGATGTTGCTCATTTATTGGGGTATCCCGGTAAACGAGGCGATGGGGCTTATCATGTACCTGAATATGTTCGGGCTCAGGAATGGCTCAAACTCACCAGTTATTGTGAAGGTGATGTGCTAAATACATGGTTGGTGTATTTGCGTTGGCTCTTGCTCAAAGGGCAATTGCTCGCTCAAGACCACCGTCATTTTATCGATCAAACCATCCAGTTTTTACAGGCTCAACCGCAGCATCAAGACTTTTTGTCGGTGTGGCGTGAGACCTCACAGCAGACGGCCTTTACCGCTGCCGATTTTTCCCCTTCCCATCTTTAGGTACACATGAAACATAGAGCCAAACCTCGTCCAACTCAAAAACCCAGTTATATTTTTCAGGTTGAGTCACTTTCGCATGAAGGACGCGGCATTGCGCACTATGGTTCGCATCCAGACCATCCTGCAGAGAAGCAGGGTAAAAAAGTCTTTATTAGCTATGCATTGCCGGGTGAAACGGTCAAAGCGCAGATTACCCATGCGGTAAAGCGTTTAGAGGAAGCCGATGCTGTTCAACTCCTCAGTGAAGCCTCTGCTTTTCGGGTTGAGCCGAAGTGTCCGCATTTTAAAAGCTGTGGTGGCTGTAATATGCAGCATATTCATCCCGATGAGCAAATTCGTTTAAAGCAAGATGTGCTTAAATCGCATTTGCAGCATTTTGCGGGGATTCAACCTGAACAATGGTTGCCGCCTTTGCGCTCTTTACGTGAAGACTACCGTCGTAAAGCACGCATTGGGGTGCGTTATTTGCCACATAAAGACCAATTGGTCGTGGGTTTCCGAGAGCGTCAAACCAATAAACTGACTTCAATTGATCGTTGTATGGTGTTAGATCAAGCGTTTGGTTCAATCACACGCTTGAAGCAGTTACTCCAAAGTCTAACAGCCAAAGCGGCCATTGGTCATATAGAATTGGCCATGGGGGATTGTGACATCGCCCTCACGGTGCGACATACTGAAAAATTAAACACAGAGGATGTCAACCGATTAAAACAATTTGCGTTAGACAGAGGGTGGCAGTTGTATTTACAAGCTGCAGGCCCAGACAGTCTAAAGCGTATGGATGATGAACATGCAGAGATGCGTTTACATTATCGTTTAAATGATTTTGATGTGGCATTTGGATTTAACCCACACGACTTTACTCAAGTAAACTCAACCATTAACTCGCAAATGGTGAAATTGGCATGTGACTTGCTAGATTTAAAACAAGGAGAACGTGTTCTCGATTTGTTCTGTGGTCTAGGAAATTTCTCTTTGCCTTTGGCTCGATGCGTGGGTGAAACAGGACAAGTGGTTGGTGTTGAAGGCAGTGAAGAAATGGTTCAACGTGGTGCAGAAAATGCGGAACGTAATGCTCTTGACCAGTTGAAGTTCTTTTCACAAGATTTAACAAAAGATTTCTCGCATCATTCTTGGGCAAATCAAGGATTTGATGCATTATTGATAGATCCTCCACGTGCAGGTGCAGAGGAAATAATGCATTATATGCCTAACTTTGGTGCAAAAAGAATCGTTTACGTGTCGTGTAATCCAGCGACACTCGCAAGGGATGCGGGGCTGTTGGTACAGCAGGGTTATCGATTAGTCAAAGCCGGTGTGATGGACATGTTTACCCACACAGGTCATGTTGAGTCGATAGCATTGTTTGAAAAAGATAATGAGATAAACGATTAAAGAATATGAAGCGTAAAAGTGTAGGAGAAGGGTATGGTCACAGTACGTGAGCAACTACCTGGGCGACTCAATGAGTTGTCTCAGGAGGCGACTGTAGAGCATGCCGAACAAGCTCAACATGATTTGGCTGAATGGTTAGATCGTGTTCGAAGCATATTAGATGATGCGAAGCTTGAGCAACTCGAAGAAGTTGCCAATTTGACTTTACAAAAAGAGTTAGAAACCACGGTTAATCATCGTTCCAATACCTTTTATACCGGTATTGAAATGGCGGATATTCTGGCCCATTTACATGTCGATGAAGACACCTTGGCTGCTGCGATGCTCTATCGTGGTGTACGCGAAGGCGTGATTCCATTGGCGGAAGTACAAGAGCATTTTGGCGAACAAGTGCATGCACTGGTCAAAGGCACTTTGGCTATGGGTAAGTTGTCTGACCTCATTGAGCAGAATAAACGCCTCGAAGATCACTTTAATAACAATCAGCGCGAGCACTTAAACGGCATTTATAAAATGTTGATTTCGGTGACGGAAGACGTGCGCGTTGTATTGATCAAATTGGCTGAGCGAACTTATGCACTGCGTGAATTGGCGACTTCATCTAAAGAACGTCAAGAGCGTGTAGCACGAGAAATCTTAACCATTTACTCACCTCTGGCACACCGTTTAGGGATTGCGCAGTTAAAGTGGGAACTGGAAGATTTAGCCTTTCGCTATTTAGCACCCGATCGCTATAAAGAAATTGCGACGCTGCTGAATGAAAAGCGACTGGAGCGTGAGCAATATATTCAGTTTGTGATTGATACATTGCGTGCATCTTTGAACGAGCATGGCATTGAAGCTGAAATTAGCGGCAGGGTAAAACACATTTATTCGATTTATCGAAAAATGAAAAGTAAGAACCTGAGCTTCGATCAGCTGTATGACATTCGTGCCGTTCGAGTCTTGGTTAAAACCGTACCTGAGTGCTATCACTCGTTGGGGATTGTGCATCAAATTTGGCGGCATATTCCGCATCAGTTTGATGACTATATTACCAATCCGAAAGCCAATGGTTACCGCTCACTGCATACGGCTGTGATTGCGGAAAACAAGTCACTTGAAGTTCAGATTCGTACCAAGAGCATGCATGAAGAAGCAGAGCTCGGGGTGTGTTCGCACTTTAACTATAAAGAAGGCGGTAAGAATACCGATCGCTCTTTTAACCATCGTTTACATTCATTGCGTGCAGTACTTGAACACTATCAAGAGCGCAATGATGCGAATGTACATAAGTCGGATGAGGACTCTGAAAATTTTGAGCAAATTCAAGATTTTGAAGACTTTGAAAAGATTTATGTATTTAGCCGTGATGGCGATATTAAAGAGCTCCCACGTGGTTCGACCGTACTCGACTTTGCTTATCATGTGCATACTCAAGTTGGTAACAAGTGTTATGCCGCGCGGGTGAATCAGCGTTATGTTCCGCTGACTTATACCTTAAAAACGGGTGAGCAAGTTGAGATTTTAACCAAGAAAGACCGTGAGCCAAACCGTGATTGGTTGGTGAACTCTTTAGGTTATATCAAGACGGCACGTGCGCGTGACAAGCTGCGCCATTGGTTTAGACAACAAGACCGCAGCAAAAACTTGGAAGTGGGCCGTGACCTGCTCAACAAAGAGCTTTCACGTTTAGCAATCCATCCAAAAAGTATTGATTTGAATGATTACTGCAATCATTTTAATGTCAAAGCAGGTGAAGATATTCTGATTGCACTGGTCAATGGTGACATTAGTCTGCATGCCTTGATCAATCAGGTGAACCGCCATATGCATTTGGATCAGGACGAACCTGAACTGGTGCTGAAGCCAACTTTGAATCCACGTGCTAGTCATACCTTGTCAGCGCATGGCATTCTGATTGATGGTTTAGATAACGTTGAGCTGCATGTGGCGCAGTGTTGTCAGCCTGTGCATGGTGAGTCAATTGCGGGTTATATCACCTTGAACCGTGGGGTGAGTATTCACAAAGTGGCGTGTCCTGACTACTTACGCATGATTCAAAATGAACCGGAGCGTGCAGTAGAAGCCGATTGGGAAATGCAGCCAACGCGTGGTCAGAGTGTACAAATTGTGGTGGAAGCTTATGATCGCCGTGGTTTGCTTAAAGATTTGACCCAAGTGATTTTCTCCGATCAAATCAATATTCGTCAGGTCAACACCATCTCTGAAGCAGACGGTATTGCCAATATGAAATTGTTGATTGAAGTTAAAGGTTTATCACAATTATCAAAACTGTTGGCGCGGTTAGAGCAACAACCAGGCATTATTAGTGCGCGTCGTTTGGTGCAAGGTAACTAAGCGAATTGAAAAGAAAGAGCCTGCAATTGCAGGCTCTTTTTATTTGGAAAGGTACAAATTGGTCAGGCGATTGAGAAATTGAGGACTGATTTTACTCAGTTGAAATAAAAGCTTGGCTTTGGCACCCAAGGCTTGATGGGTTGCAGTGAGTGCCGTATCTTTTGCAACAGCACGTTGAAAAACGTGGTGCGCTACATCTTCTGCAGTTAAGTGTACTCCCATGTTTTGAATACTCTTCGCTTGCATATCTTGCACCATGGCAGTTTGTACAAATAACGGCATGACATCTAATACGCGAATGCCATATTTTTGCCATTCGGTATCTAAGCCTTCGGTGATGCCGCGTACCGCAAACTTACTGGCCGAGTACG
Organism: Acinetobacter sp. 8I-beige; assembly: GCF_902505955.1. Taxonomy (NCBI): domain Bacteria; kingdom Pseudomonadati; phylum Pseudomonadota; class Gammaproteobacteria; order Moraxellales; family Moraxellaceae; genus Acinetobacter; species Acinetobacter sp. 8I-beige. Next base: position 550,714 of record NZ_LR732790.1, read on the forward strand.
AGACTAAATCGGCTTGACCATAGATGGCTGAAGCTGAAGAAAGATTGATGATGCGGGAAAAATTCGCTTGTTTGAGGTAGGGCAATGCAGCATGACAGCCATTCAGTACACCATTGACATTGATCGAGATAGTTTTGTGATGTGCGCTGATCTCTGTTCGTTCAAAAGGCCCTGAGAATAGAATTCCTGCATTATTGACCAAGATATTGAGCTCGCCCGCCCATGCGACAAACTCGGCTAAAGCCGTTTGCCAGTCTTGATAGTTGGAAACATCGAGTTGTCCTGCTTTGGCATTTGGGCCGAGGCTAGCTGCCAACTGTTGGGCTTGAGCGCTATTGATGTCGTAAATTCCCACTTTATAATGATGTGCATAAAATAAACGGGCGATGGCCGCACCAATACCTTGGGCTGCACCGCTAATCAAAATACTGCGCATTGAAATGGCTCCTTGTTGCTTTTTTTCTTGATGTTATTGTTGTGATTGGATTGAGCATAACAAATGAATGCCGTCATAATGTAATTTTATCAATATGATTTTTGAAGAGAGATAAACATGGAACAATTGCTGAACGTGATGCGTGAATTACGTGAAAAATGTCCATGGGATCAACAACAAACCCCAGAAAGCTTAACCCGCTATGCCATTGAAGAGGCTTATGAAGTTGAAGCCGCTGTGCGTTCAGGTAAAGCTGATGAGGTGCGCGATGAGTTGGGTGATTTACTGCTACAGGTGGTGTTCCAGTCACAGATGTATGCCGAGCAAGGGGCTTTTAATTTTCAAGATGTGGTCCATGCCATCACAGAAAAACTGGTTCGTCGTCATCCCCATGTTTTTCAAGCACAGCAGTTTTCAGCTTTGTCTGCCGAAGATGTGGGCGAGCTTTGGAAGCAAATTAAACAACAGGAAAAACAAGGTAAGGCACAGTCACGATTAGACAGCATCAAACATGGTCCAGCCTTACAACAAGCGGAACAGATTCAAAAAAATGCAGCACAAATCGGTTTTGACTTTCCTGATGTAGCCGGTGCTTATACCAAGCTTGAAGAAGAATTAGCTGAACTGAAAGATGCGGTTCAACAGCAAAATTCCGATGAAATAGCAGATGAATTTGGCGATTGTTTATTTTCAATGATCAATGTTGGACGTAAACTGGGCGTCTCAAGCGAAATGTCGCTTTTGAGTACGATTCATAAATTTCGTACTCGTTTTGCTTTCATTGAAGATCAAGCTTTGCAACAACAAAAAAAGATTGAGCAGATGTCCTTAGAAGAAATGGATCAACTGTGGGAGCAAGCCAAATTACAACTGAAATAATAAAAATGGTGGCTTGAATTGATAAAAATAAAAGTAAGTTTCTTGATCATTGCGTTGTTGTTACTGAGTTTACTGGCTTGGATACCCAGTGGTTATGCGCAGTCTTTTGATCAGAACTACCTGAACTGGAAAGCAGAGCAGCAGGCGTGGGATGATCGTATTCAAGCTCCTAAAAGCGTGAAACGTGCTGTGTCTCCTCTTCAGGCTCAACCTGTGTCGAGCACAAATAAAATTAGTTTAAATCAAGCCAGTGTTGATCAATTACAGCAACTTCAGGGTGTGGGTCTAAAAAAGGCACAGGCAATTGTGGCCTATCGCCAGAAACAAGGGCCATTTAAGAGTATAGATGAGCTACAACAGGTGCGCGGGATTGGACCGGCAATTTTTGCAAAAAATAAAACCCGTTTGGGCTTGTGAAAAAGCGGTGTCATTTATTGGTGAATTGATCAGAATCCTGCTTTGCTTTCGATAATCAAATTGCCCTTTGATTGTGTTAGATATATGATTAGCGTCATCTTAGAATTTTACGTTTAGGCGTAGGAGACAGCGGCTTTTGCAAACTTTGCGCGCGTCAAAATGTGGTTTATCAACCGCTCAATTACCTTCTTACATTTTAGATGTGATCGATGCATTAACTAAGGCAGGCTATGAAGCGTATATCGTCGGTGGCGGTGTCCGCGACATGATGCTTGGCCTAAATCCCAAAGATTTTGATGCAGTGACCAATGCAACACCGTCACAGGTAAAAGAAGTTTTCGGACGACGTTGCCGTATTATTGGGCGCCGTTTTGAGCTGGCTCACGTCTATTCAGGTCGTGAGTTGGTTGAAGTGGCAACTTTCCGTGCACCGCCGAAGAAAGAAGTCACCTCTGCGCAAGGCATGATTTTGCGTGATAACAATTGGGGCACGATTGAGCAAGACTTTGCCCGTCGCGATTTTTCAATTAATGCAATGTACTATCAGCCACGCAAGGGCGTTGTCTTAGATTTCTGTCATGCTGTGGATGACATTAAAAATAAAACCTTACGTCTACTGGGCGATGCACAAACGCGTTTTGAAGAAGATCCTGTGCGAATGCTACGGACTTTGCGTTTTGCTGCAAAATTAGGTTTCTCAATCGATCAGCAAATTCTCGACGTTTTCACCTTGGAAATGACGCAGTTACTGCGTGATGTTTCGCCGCACCGTTTATATGATGAATCTCAGAAGTTGTTCACGATGGGACATTTAAATCGTGTGTTGCCAATGTTGATCGATTTCGGCATTTGGAAGCAGTTATTTGCAGATATCCAACCGAATATCACCCCATTTATTGAACGTGCCGCTAAAAATACCGATCAGCGTATTCAAGTGGGCAAAACCATCAACCCTGCATTTTTCTATGCGGTGTTGTTATGGCAGCCGTTCTTAGAGCGTTGTGAGTTTTATAGCAGTAAAGGTATGGTTGCGGCTGAAGCTCGTGCACAAGCGGGACTTGATGTATTAAAACGCCAAGCCACGCGGACTATTATTCCGCGCTTTGCCGAAACCTTCATTCGTGAAGTGTGGGAAATGCAAACTCGACTACTCAACCCGAAAGCACAGCAAATTCAAGCCTTATCTAGCCATGCACGTTTCCGTGCAGGCTTTGACTTCTTGTTGCTTCGCGAAAAATCCGGTGATGAGGGTACGCTCGGCATGGGACAGTGGTGGGATGCCTATCAGTTGATGAGCACCGATGAAAAAGAACGTGCCATCAGCCAATATAACCGCCAACGTGCAAAATCACGTCGCAGTGGTAAAGCAAGTGCTGAAGAAGCGGCGATTGCCAAAACGGTAAGTCATGAAATTGAGCCTCTGGTGCAAGAGCAAGAATCGCGTAGTCGTCGTGCACGTAAACCGAAGCAACACGCTGAAGCTCGTACCCAGACTGGTAAGGGAACAGGTCACAGCTCAACCGAGATTAGTGCAGATCATCCAATTTTAAAACGTAAACGTGTTCAGCGTGATTTAAGCAGCGTGATTTTTGGACCGACACAATGAGCATCGTCACGTACATTGGTCTAGGTAGTAACTTAGGCGATTCTAAAGTGATTTTGACTGAAGCGGTGCACAAGTTGGCCAGTCTAGGAGATGTAAAAACCTCCAAGCTGTATCAAAGCCCACCGATGGGACCACAAGACCAGCCTAATTATTTAAATGCCGTGGTGCAACTCAGCACAAACTTGGCGCCGTTGGCTTTGCTGGATGAGCTGCAACGTTTTGAGCAAGAATCGGGACGTGTACGTTTACGCCGTTGGGGTGAGCGCAGTTTAGATTTAGATTTACTGATCTACGCACAAGAAAAAATTCAGCATGAACGTTTAGTTGTGCCTCATGTTGGTGTAATGGAACGTGATTTTGTGTTGATTCCATTGCTGGATTTAGACCCAGATTTACACATTGATGGTATTGCGTTGAAACAGTTGCCTGCTGTACAACAACCTACGTTGAGCGTGCTGGATGCAGGTAATTGGGCAAAGATTTAATTTAGCCGAGCTAAAGATGTTGAAAGGAATGGTTTGATGATTAGTTTAAATGACTTAAGAAAATTTAAAGCAGAAGGTCGCAAATTTTCCTGCCTGACTTGCTATGATGCGAGCATGGCAAAGGCAATGGAACTTGCTGAAATTGATACGATTTTAATTGGTGATTCACTAGGTATGGCGATTCAAGGTCGTGACTCCACTTTGCCTGTTACGGTTGAAGATATGGTTTACCATACCACTGCTGTACGTCGGGGCAACCAGCATGCTTTGATTATGACTGACCTGCCGTTCATGAGCTATGCCACCCTAAATGATGCTTTACAAAGCTCAAAAGCGGTAATGCAAGCGGGTGCACAAATGGTCAAAGTGGAAGGTGGTGCATGGCTGGCTGAAACGGTTCAGGTTTTGACCCGAAATGGTATTCCTGTATGTGTACACTTGGGTTTAACCCCGCAATCTGTCCATGTGTTTGGTGGTTATAAATTACAAGCACGTACCCGTGAAGCTGCGGATCAATTGATTGCCGATTGTAAAGCGGTGGTTGAAGCCGGTGCTGCTTTATTATTATTAGAATGTGTGCCTGCACAATTAGGCAAAGAAATTAGTGAATTGTTCCCACATGTCCCTGTGATTGGCATTGGTGCAGGTGTGGATACCGATGGTCAAGTCTTGGTGGTACAAGACATGCTTGGACTGACTTTTGGTCGTGTTGCAAAATTTGTGCGTAACTTTATGAAAGAACAAGCAGGGGAAACGGCGATTTTGGATGCGTTCAAGGCATACCATGCAGCGGTGCTAGATAGCTCATTCCCTGCGAAAGAACAAACATTCCAAGTCGAGCTGTAAAACATGAAAACTGAAACCACGATCCAAGGCCTATCAGCATCATTGAACCCTGCGCGAACGGCTCGAAAAAGTATTGGTTTCGTCCCGACCATGGGGAACTTGCATCAGGGGCATTTGAACCTTGTGCGCGAAGCGAAAAAACTCTGTGATGTGGTTGTAGTCAGCATTTTTGTGAATCCTATTCAATTTGGACCAAATGAAGATTTTGACAGTTACCCACGCACCTTGGAGCAAGATCAGCGCTTGTTGGCCGAGGTTGGTTGTGACATCGTGTTTGCACCATCGGTTGAGCAAATGTATGGCAACAGTCCACGTTTAACCAATATTACTGTTTCAGATATCACCAATGATTTGTGTGGTCTACAACGCCCAGGTCATTTTGATGGTGTCGCCGTTGTGGTGACGAAATTGTTCAATATTGTGCAACCTAATTTTGCTTTCTTTGGTGAAAAAGACTATCAACAGTTGGCTGTGATTCGTCAGTTTGTTCGCGATTTGAATATGCCGCTTGAAGTGATGGGTGTGGCAATTGCACGTGCTGAAGATGGTTTGGCTTTAAGTTCCCGTAATGGTTATTTAAGCGAAGAAAACCGTCAAAAGGCACCGACCATTTATCAAAGCTTAAAAGCGGCAGAACAGTCGCTACAAACTGGTACCGCTTTAGCTGATGTGTTAGCAAATATAAAGGCGACATTGACACAGGCTGGTTTTGTTGTGGATTATGTGGAAGCACGCACACCTGCATTGCAGAAATTGGATGCGTTTGACCAAGATGTGGTGCTTTTTGTTGCGGCAAAACTCGGGGCAACTCGTTTAATTGATAACTTGAAAGTGAAACATATTTAGGCAAGCTCACCTCTCAAAGGATTAAGATGAAGCGCATTTTAATTGTTACAGGACAGTCTGGTTCGGGTAAATCCTCTGCATTACAAGTATTGGAAGACCTCGGTTATTACTGTATTGATAATTTGCCTTTGGCCCTACTCCCAGAGATTGTGGCTAAGCTAGATCGGGAAAATAATCTTGAGCAGTTGGCGCTTGGTGTGGATGTACGCAGTACACGTGCAGATTTGCAAGAGTTTGACTTGGTGTTTGAACAATTGCAAAGGCATGGTACGGTCGATATTATTTATTTGACCACGCGTGACCAAGAGCTGATTGCGCGCTTTAGTGCTTCACGTCGTCCGCATCCGTTGGCGACACGCTTTCAAAGTTTGAACCAGTGTATTCAAGAAGAAAAAACCCTTTTATTGCCGATTAATTTGCGCTCAACCGTGCATATTGATACCACCGATAAAAGTGTGCACGATTTAAAGCATACCTTACTGTCAAAGTTGGGGCAGTCAGATAACCTGATTTTGATTTTGCAGTCTTTCGGCTTTAAACATGGCATTCCGTTAGATGCTGACTATGTGTTTGATGTTCGACATTTACCCAATCCTCATTGGGATTTAGAACTGCGGAAGTATTCAGGACTGGATGCCCCTGTGCAAAAATTTTTGGAACAAAGTGAGCAAACGCACGAAATGTTCCAAGATATTTATAAGTTTTTAGATAAATGGTTACCAGCTTTTGCTGAAGGGCATCGTCACTATATGACCGTGTCAATTGGTTGTACGGGTGGGCAGCATCGCTCTGTATATATTGTGGATAGACTAAAAAAAGCCCTTGAGGCAAAATGGTCTATTCAGGTCCTCCATCGAGAAATGAAGCACTGGGCATGATTGACACAACTGTTGACGTAATTAATAAACTAGGGTTACATGCGCGTGCATCTGGCAAGCTCATTGAAGTGACCACCAAATTCCGTTCTTCAATCCAAATTGGAAAAGGAGACAAATTGGTGGATGCCAAAAATATTATGTCCCTCCTGATGCTAGGCGCAGGAAAGGGCACCACTTTACGCTTGGTGCTTGAAGGCGCAGATGAAGAACAAGCTTTATCTGAGATTCAGGCACTATTTGCAGCAAAATTTTACGAGGCAGATTAATCGTGGCACGTCGACCGCATAGTTTTACTGAAGAAGACTTTGAATCTTTAGAAGGACGTGCAAGTAAAACTGAACAGAAAAAAGCCGTACAACGTATGGCATCTTTGGGTTCTCAACTTGCAGAGTTGAACACTAAACAAATTCAAAACTTACCTGTTGAAGAGCGTTTGATTGAAGCTCTTTTGGATGTAAAACTAATTACATCAAATGAAGCTCGTCGTCGCCAATTTTTACGTATTGGTAAGTTGTTGCGTAATGAAGATGAAACGGTGATTTTGTCTTATTTGACACCGCAACAAGGCGCGAAAAAAACCGCTCAATTGCAGCGTTGGGTTGATCGTATGATCAAAGATGGTGATGTGGTCATTAATGAGTTTTCCAAAACCTATAATGCCGCGGAACGTCATACCATTCGTCAGCATGTATTGCGTATTCACCGTGATGTGAAACAGCAGGCTGATGAAGAACAACTTAAAGCTTCGCGTTTGAAGTTGTTTAACTACATTCAGCAAGTGGCTTTAATTTCAGATAATTAAGCCATTTAGACATAAAAAAGCGACCTTAACGGTCGCTTTTTTATGTGAGGATTTTTGCTTGTACGATTTGCTGAATGTTTAGCTAAACTCGCCAGTTGCACGCTCTTTGGCCCAATCGCGCAGGACAAATTTCTGTAACTTGCCTGTCGACGTTTTTGGAATTTCAGTAATCACCACATCTTTGGGAACTTTAAAACGTGCCAGATGTTGCTTACAGAATTCAATGATTTCCTCAGGTGTGGTTTCTTTACCTGCTTTGAGTTCAATAAATGCACAGGGCACTTCTTGCCAGCGAGGATCGGGCTTCGCGACCACCGCAGCCGTTAAAATAGCAGGATGTTGATAGAGAATTTCTTCAACTTCTAGTGATGAGATATTCTCACCTCCAGAAATGATCACATCTTTAGAGCGGTCAGTAATTTTGGCATAGCCATCGGGTTGGCAGACTGCAAGATCGCCTGTATGAAACCAACCATCTGCAAAGGCTTCTGCGGTCGCTTCAGGGTTTTTGAGATAGCCTTTCATCACAATGTTGCCACGGAACATAATTTCGCCCATGGTCTGACCGTCATGTGGGACAGGTTGCATGGTGTCTGGATCAAGGACTTTCATGCCATCTTGCAGAGGGTACGGTACACCTTGGCGTGAGTGCAGCTGCGCTTGTTCTTGAATCGATAAGTCTGACCAACCTGCTTGAGAGGCACAAAGCGCAGAAGGGCCATAGGTTTCAGTGAGGCCATAGACATGGGTGACATTGATGCCAATATGACGCATGCCCTCAATAATTGCAGCAGGGGGCGCAGCACCTGCCACCATTACTTCGACGCGGTGTTCAAAGTGAACCCGTTGTTCTTCAGGGGTATTGATCAGCATTGATAACACAATCGGCGCACCGCAGAAATAATCGACTTTGTGTTCAGTGATGAGTTTAAAAATGAGTTCAGGGTCAATTTTACGTAAACAGATGTTGGTGCCCCCATTGGCTGCCATAGTCCATGCAAAGCACCAGCCGTTACAGTGAAACAGGGGAAGGGTCCACAAGTAGGTCGCACGTGGTGTCATGCCACAAGCAATGATGTTACTGGCTGCATTGATATAAGCCCCGCGGTGATGATACACCACCCCTTTTGGGTTACCTGTCGTTCCCGATGTGTAATTTAGGCTAATGGCATCCCATTCATCTTGAGGTAAATGCCACTCAAAGTTTTCATCGCCTTCGGTTAACCAGTCTTCATATTCGATCTGACCAATCGGAGCTGCAAAACAGTTTTCGTACTCAGCATCATCTACATCAATCACAAAAATGTCACGCTTGACCAAAGTCAAAGCTTCTTGTGCAACCGATGCAAACTCAGGATCGACCAAAAGGACTTTGGTTTCGGCATGTTCCAACATGAACGCAATGGTTTTTGCATCTAAACGTGTATTCAGCGTATTTAGTACCGCACCTGTCATGGGTACTGCAAAATGTGCTTCGATCATTGCAGGGATGTTGGGTAATAGTACCGAGACGGTATCATTCTTAGTGATCCCCAGTTTTTGCAGCTGAGAAGCAAATTGGCGACAACGTTGATAGGTTTCACGCCATGAAATATGACGGTGACCATGAATGATGGCATCTTGATGGGGATAAATATAGGCAGCTCGTTCTAAATAACGCAGCGGTGACAAAGCCACAAAGTTTGCGGGGGTTCTTGGTAGTTCGTCATAAGCGCTGACCATGTTTATCACTCCAAATTCAGTATTATTTTTCCATTGCTTAAAAGATATGCATTTTTCAGCCATCTTGCATTTATGCTTTAGTCGAGTTGCGCTTTTTAGATGAATTCATTGAACTTTTTTGTTTAGTTTATCTAAACTGAATCTATGGATTCTGTGCGATATAAGCGATTTTAGCCTATTTTATGAGCAATATGTATATGCTTGTGTTGCTACATTGTTCAATAAAAAGTGACCGATACAGTCATTATAAAATGTAGCGATGAGGATTGCGGCACATCAATTCCCCCATTTTAGGGAGGCTGCGGGATTGGCAAATGAATTCAAAATGCGCCGAAACGTGAATTTTCTAGGGGAAAAGGTTTAATCCTGTGGATAACACGTGTAAAATTCGACTGATTTTATTTATCCACCGTTTTTATCTTTTGAGGTTATACCTCGATCATAATCTCGCGGTGACATGCTCCATGGTACGGGGCATCACTCCTTAAGGATTTTTTATGCCAATTATCACTTTGCCAAATGGCGATCAAAAACAATTTGATCAAGCTGTATCTGTGATGGACGTTGCACTGAGCATCGGTCCAGGTCTTGCGAAAAATACAGTTGCAGGAAAAGTCGATGGTCGTTTAGTCGATGCATCTGACTTGATTACCACAGATGCTAGCCTTCAAATTATTACGCCTAAAGACGAAGAAGGTGTCGAAATCATTCGTCACTCTTGCGCTCACTTGGTGGGACATGCGGTGAAGCAATTGTTCCCTGAAGCGAAAATGGTGATTGGTCCTGTCATTGAAGATGGCTTCTATTACGATATTTTTACCGCAAAGCCATTTACACCAGAAGACATGGTAGCCATTGAAGAGCGCATGAAAAAGCTCATCGATCAAGACTATGATGTCATCAAAAAAATGACACCACGTGATGAGGTGATTGCAGAATTCACAGCGCGTGGTGAAGATTATAAATTACGCTTGATTGCAGACATGCCTGAAGAAACAGAAATGGGCTTGTACTACCATCAAGATTATTTGGATATGTGCCGTGGTCCACACGTGCCAAATACTAAATTTTTAAAAGCATTCAAGTTGACTAAAATGTCAGGCGCTTACTGGCGTGGTGATGCGAAGAATGAGCAGTTACAACGTATTTATGGTACTGCTTGGGCTGATAAAAAACAGTTAGCTGCATATATTAAACGTATTGAAGAAGCTGAAAAGCGTGACCACCGTAAAATTGGTAAAGCTTTAGACCTATTCCATATGCAAGAAGAAGCACCAGGTATGGTGTTCTGGCATCCAAACGGTTGGACCATTTATCAAGTACTTGAACAATACATGCGCAAAGTACAACAAGATAATGGCTACCTCGAAATTCGTACCCCACAAGTGGTTGATTTCACGCTTTGGGAAAAATCAGGCCATGCTGCAAACTATGCAGATGGTATGTTCACGACGCATTCAGAAAGCCGTAACTATGCAATTAAACCGATGAACTGTCCTTGTCACGTACAAGTGTTCAACCAAGGTTTAAAATCATACCGTGATTTGCCAATTCGTTTGGCTGAGTTCGGTTCGTGTCACCGTAACGAACCATCGGGTTCATTGCATGGCATTATGCGTGTTCGTGGCTTTACTCAAGATGATGCACACATTTTCTGTACCAAAGAGCAAATTGGTCAAGAAGTGGCTGATTTCATTCAACTGACTTTAGATGTGTATAAAGACTTCGGTTTCGAAGAAGTGCAAATGAAGTTGTCTACACGTCCAGAGAAACGTGTGGGTGATGATGCACTTTGGGATATGGCTGAAAAATCTTTAGCAGATGCTTTAGATGCTGCTGGTTTGGAGTGGGAACTTCAACCGGGTGAAGGTGCATTCTATGGTCCGAAAATTGAATTCTCACTGAAAGACTGCTTAGGCCGTGTATGGCAATGTGGTACAATCCAATGTGACTTCAATTTGCCAGAACGTTTAGATGCGTCATATGTCACTGAAGACAATGATCGTGATCAACCTGTAATGTTGCACCGTGCAATACTTGGCAGTTTTGAACGTTTTATTGGTATACTAATCGAACACTATGCGGGCTTTATGCCACCTTGGTTAACACCAATTCAAGCATGTGTGATGAACATTACCGATTCACAAGCGGAAGCATGTGAGTCAGTCGTCGCTAAACTTAAAGAAAACGGTCTCCGTGCGATTTCAGACTTGAGAAATGAGAAAATCGGCTTTAAGATTCGTGAACGTACATTAGAGCGTATTCCTTACTTACTGGTACTTGGGGACCGTGAGGTAGAGGAAGGTACAGTGAACGTGCGTACCCGCTCAGGAACAAATTTGGGTACTATGTCAATCGACGCTTTCGTTGACCTAGTAAAAGCAGCCGTTGCCGAACGCGGCCGGTACATTGTGGAGTAACAGCGATTAAACAGCCTGACCGTAATCAACAGGGCGGTAACAAATCAAACCGTCCTGCTTTGAATGATGAAATTCGTGCGAAAGAAGTCCGTCTTGTAGACGAAAATGGTGAGCAAAAAGGTATTGTTAGCTTGGCAGAAGCATTACGCGCTGCTGAAAGTGTTGAGCTTGATCTTGTTGAGATCGTAGCAAACGCTGAACCGCCTGTTTGTAAAATCATGGACTTCAACAAGCATTTGTTTGATCTAAAGCAAAAGCAGAAAGAAGCGAAGAAAAAACAGCATCAAGTACAGGTGAAAGAAATCAAACTCCGCCCGGGTACTGATGTTGGTGATTACAACGTAAAACTACGTGCAATCACTAAGTTCCTTGAAGAAGGCAACAAAGTAAAAATTACTCTTCGTTTCCGTGGTCGTGAAATGGCGCACCAACAGCTTGGTTTGGCTCAACTTCAAAAAGTTGAAGCAGATGTGGCTGACTTGGGCGTAGTTGAACAAGCACCGAAAATGGAAGGTCGTCAAATGGGTATGTTGCTTGGTCCTAAAAAGAAAAAGTAATGATCCATTGATCTTAAAAAAAGCACTGCCTATGCAGTGCTTTTTTTATTTTGTTGATTGACTATGCCGAAGTGTTTTCAGTTGTTAATTTCTTTTGTCCGATTGGAATTCGGCATGGCGCTTTTTCTTCTGGAACAATCCGTCGTAGCTGGATGGTGAGTAAACCATTTTCATAATTGGCCTCTTGTACTTCAATGTGTTCATCTAAACGTAAAGATAATTTAAATGAGCGCTGTGTGATGCCTTTATGCAAGAACTCAGCATGATTGTCTTTGGTCTGATCAGCATGTTGACCTGAAATATTAAGTACCTGATTCTCTAAATCGATCGCGAGCTCATCTTTGTTGAAACCAGTCGCAGCTACGACAATGCGGTAGTGATTATCACCGACTTTTTCAATATTGTACGCAGGATAATGTGGTGCTTCACTGAGCATTGCATGATCAAACAAATCGTTTAAACGGTCAAAGCCGATACTACGACGGAATAATGGCATTAAGCTTAAATTACTCATTGATAAAACCTCCACTATTAGGAAAAGTGATATAAATAAGCAACCTATGCGACTCGGTTAGCATGGTTGTCACAGCAATTATCGGTGTGGATGTTTGCTGTACTTTTAATATTTGGATGCTCTATAAAATTTCAAGATTAAAAAAAGATTTTTTTAAAATTCGCTTTGGTTGATAATTATTCTATTTATATGAAGTTAATCATGCATATTTTAAGATTTCAATTTTAGTTTAACCTGATGTTTCTAAGCATGGAATCATGCTATAAACAGTATCAAACCTCGACAATATGAACTAAAACGAGAAAAGTAACAGGATAACCACATGATCGATTTGTACTATTGGGGAACACCCAACGGACATAAAATTAGCATCGCATTAGAAGAGATGGGTTTGGAGTATCAAGTCTTTCCCATCAATATTTTAGAAAATGATCAGTTTCAACCCGACTTTCTACGCATTTCCCCCAACAATAAAATCCCTGCAATTGTGGATCAAGATGGTCCTAAAGGTGAAGCCATTTCTGTGTTTGAGTCAGGGGCGATTTTGCAGTATTTAGGGCGTAAAACAGGGCAGTTTTATCCAAGCGATGAACAGTCTCGTGTTGAGGTTGAGCAGTGGTTAATGTGGCAAATGGGTGGCTTCGGTCCAATGCTTGGACAGAACCATCACTTTAATAAATTTGCTCCCGAACGTATTGCGTATGCAACTGAACGCTATGTCAATGAAACCAAGCGCTTGTATGGTGTACTAGACAAGCAGCTTTTTGGTCAAAACTATGTGGCTGGAGAGTATTCGATAGCGGATATGGCAATTTTCCCATGGATTTTGCGTTATGAGTGGCAGCAAATTGACATAAATGACTATCCAAATGTGAAGGCTTATAGGGAGCGTATTCAAGCGCGTTCTGCGGTTCAGCGTGCGTTGGCGCTTCGAGTTAATTAGTTACAGAAGCGCTGACTTGAACTGTGTTAAGCTTAGCGCCTTCAAGGTATAAGCCATTCTTTAAAGCCACCGATGGGTGGCTTTTTTGTTGAAAGGTTGTTTGGACATCAGCGTAATGAAAAAAGAGTTTTTCCTCAATTTAACCCGTATTATTGAAGCGAATCCTAAAATCTATCTCAGTATTATTGTGGGGATTGCAGGATGTTTGGTGCTATTTGTAGCTGAAGCGGTACACATTCAAAAAATCATTGAACTGCTGAATACTAAAGATCAGGTGGTACTGCGTGCTGCAATTGAACCGATTGCCGATAAATATTCATGGTCACGTTGGTCTTTGTTGATTCTTGCATTGATCTGGTCAAGTTTTGCCTATAGCTCAACCAAGAAAAAGCTGGGTTTAAAATCATAAAATGATGTGGGCCTTAGGACTACTTTTCCTTTCTGCTTTTGGGGCGGCGACACTGCTGCCGTTACAGTCAGAAGCAGTCTTGGTGGGATTGTTGGCTCAGACGCAGTATCCAGTGTGGTTGTTGGTAGCTGTTGCCAGTCTAGGTAATATCTTAGGTAGCTGTGTGAATTGGTGGCTCGGCTTGAAAGTTGAGCAATACAAAAACAAAAAATGGTTTCCCGTCTCAGAGCAAAAGATGTTGCAGGCGCAGGGCATTTATCAAAAATATGGTTTTTGGTCTTTATTGCTCAGTTGGGTGCCCGTTATTGGTGATCCGATTACCCTCATTGCAGGATTACTCAAGGAACACTTTGTTCGTTTTGTCGTGATGGTGAGTATTGCAAAAATAGGACGCTATCTTTTTGTGTATTGGATGTTTAGTCAGTTCTAATTATTTTCAGAGACCAACTGGCCACATGCTTATATTGGCTGAATGGGTTTAAAGTTGATATAGAGATGACACGAGTGAGTGAAAACTCGTGTCATGCTAAATTTTTAACGACAAGCATTCAGATCGAATTCAATTGCATCTTTAAATTTAGACTTTTTATAGAGCCACAGTGTACTTGCCGTGCGTTTAACACTGACTTTGCTGTTTGCAACGGCTTGTAAAACTTGTTGATCAAGCGCGTAAATACCTGAACCTTTGATAATTTTAGGCTTCTTGATGTTGCCGTGTTTATCGGCTTTAAAGCTAAATTTAATTTGACGGTCATGATCATTTAACTGGGTTGAATCTAGCGCAAGCGTAGGTTGAGCCTGATATTGAAAAGGCACTTTTTGCTGCTGTTGTTGCGCACGCCAATTCTTCGAGTCAAAGCTATAGCTACATGCTTCGGCATCATCTGGGGTCAAGTTTAAATTAAAAACTTGATAACCAATGACAGCTAAAGCGGTGTCGTCCTCTATAAACGGTTTTACTTTGGCTTGAAGCACGGCATTTACCAGCTTTTCATCCAAAGCTTTGAGTCCAGTTGTTTCTTGGACTGTCGCTTTGGTTACATCACCTGTTTCATCTGCATACACACGAATAATCGCTGCACGGTTTTGTTGGTTTAAATCACTATTTTTATATTGGGGTTTGGGAAAATCTACCCATTGAATACGCGTGGTCAAATGCGCCGATTGAGCTGAACTTTTTTGAATGGTGAGTTCTAATGGTGGCTGAGCTGCATGACTGAGATGAAAGGGCAGTGTAGATAATGCGAGCAAGAAGAGTGGTTTCATATGATCGATTTCTTTTATAACGCATCCAGTGCGCATGACTTAAATAATTGTTGCGAGTATTTCCTGAATTAGAAAGACTCGCAAGTTATATTGTTAAATTAAAACTATTTTTGCTCGGCTTGGGTGATGTCTACACCAAATAAGTCTTTGGTTTTAGCCCAACTGAGTGCGACCACCAAGAGCGTCATGCTGCCGCCAAAAACCGTTGCAATCACAGGGCCTAAATATTTTGCTGCAAGACCTGACTCAAATGCTCCCAGTTCATTACTACTCGACACAAACATGCCATTTACCGCTGCAACACGGCCTCGCATATTCTCAGGAGGATAAATTTGTAAAATGGTCTGACGAATTACCACTGAAATACTGTCACATGCACCCGTCATAGCAAGAGCAAACAAAGACAACCAGAGGTAGTTTGAGTAAGCGAACAATAAGGTGAATAGGCCAAAACCTGCAACAGCAAGCAGCATATTGCGCCATGCATGTCGGGTGGGCGGAAAACGCGTCAGCGCAATCATGGTGATGAGTGCACCAATCGATGGTGCTGCCCGTAAATAGCCCAATCCTTCAGGCCCAATTTTCAAAATATCTTCAGCAAAGATCGGGAGTAAAGCGATCACACCGCCGAACAGCACTGAAACTAAGTCGAGTGAGATGGCCCAGAGGACGATTTTAGTTTTAGCAATAAAGCGAAAACCTACACCTAAACTTTGTAGTACACGTTTCGTTTCAATTTTAGGAAAAGTGCGTTTGCTTAAAAGATTGACGAGTAAGAAGCATAGGCTGAGCAGTACCGCTACACTAATTAAACTGGTTTCACGGCCTAAAAATGCCAGCATAAATCCACCGAGCATCGGCCCAATAATCACCCCGCTTTGCCAACCAATGGTGGTCCATGTGGCGCCATTGGTATAAATGTCTCGTGGAATTAAAAAGGGTTTGAGTGATGTTGCAGATGGATTATAGAACCCCGAATTGTTCCTAGGCCAAAGATCACGGCATAGACACCCCATGACAGGGTGGAGAGTTCAATTTGCTTTAAGGTATAAGCATGAAATAACCCCCATAAAATCAAGGGCAGAGGAATGGCAAAGAATAAGCAGATTTTCATGATGGTTTGCTTATTAAAGCGATCTGCAAAATAACCACCCCATAAGGAGAGCGCAATAAAGGGGATTGCTTCTGCCAGACCAATCAAGCCTAAAGTGAGAGGATCTTTGGTAATTTTATACAAAGAATACGCCACAATAATTTCCTGAATTAAAATGGCAAGCGTCAGACAAAATTGATTGAGCGTAACAATAGAGAAGTCTCGGTATCGAAGTGCGGCAAAAGCATCCTGTGTAGCGTTCATAAGGGTACAGTATGGAATGGATGAGGCATTATACGACTTGGACTAAACCACGGTTATAAATTCATCGCTTAAAGCTTATCGGGAAATAAACTAAGCTTGCTTTTATTGTTGATTATTTGCTTTTGTTTTAGACAAAGTTCGATTAGAATATTCGCTCCCTTACCTGCAGGTCGTTTTGCAATGGTGCAAACGTTCCGAACAGGTGTTCAAAAGAGGTTGTTATGCCTAAGATGAAAACTCGCCGTGGTGCAGCTAAGCGTTTTAAAGCTACTGCTAACGGTTTCAAGCGTAAACAAGCGTTCAAACGCCACATTTTGACCAAAAAATCTGCTAAGCGTATTCGTCAATTACGCGGCTGTGTAATGGTTCACGTGAGTGACGTTGCTTCAGTTCGTCGTATGTGCCCATACATCTAAGGAGATTATAAATGGCTCGTGTAAAACGTGGTGTACAGGCTCATCGCCGTCATAAAAAAATTCTTGCTCGTGCTAAAGGTTACTACGGCGCTCGTTCACGCGTATATCGCGTAGCGTTCCAAGCAGTAATCAAAGCGGGTCAATACGCTTACCGTGACCGTCGTCAGAAAAAACGTCAATTCCGTGCTCTATGGATTGCGCGTATTAATGCTGGTGCTCGTCTAAATGGTTTATCGTACAGCCGTATGATCGCTGGCTTGAAAAAAGCTCAAGTGATTATCGACCGTCGCGTACTTGCTGACATCGCTATGCATGACGCAGTTGCATTTGCTGCTTTAGCTTCTAAAGCTAAAGATGCATTAGCTGCATAAGTCTTTAAGACTTAAAGAAAGACCGCTTTTTAGCGGTCTTTTTTATTGTTTGAATGAATGATGCTTTTATAAAGTGCATATAAAAATGCAATCGTTAGTATAAAAGTATTTCCCCATGATACGGAATAGAAAGCCAAAGTCCACAATGCACAGTAACACCAAATGATGTGCCATAAAAATTTCATGATTTTGAATAAATTAAAAGAGCTTACAGCTACGCACTTTGTTTCTACTTGATGTTCTATGTCTTTTAGGTGTGCGGTGTTTTCTACTACATCGTTAGATGTCCGAATTTGAACGGTATTTTTTTCAATAGAAAAAGAAGAATCTTTTGTTGTTTCTGGAATATTGGACAAGTAATTACAATTTTTAATGTCTGAAAACTGATATTGATTTGCACAGTGTTTAAAGATTAGTGGGCGGAGTAGGGTCAGTTGATTATAGGCTGCTGAAAAAGTATCCCTTTCGTTATTATTCATTTGAATATAATCGGAATATTCATTTTTTGAATGTGATGCAGCGGAATATTGCTGTTCTAATAAAGCTGTATTTTCTATCAAATTCGAAGCGTAATTTTTTCGGATAGTGAATGGAAATATCGGATACTGCTCTTTTATAGAATCATTGAATAAATCGCCGACATAGCAATTATTGATATCTAATGGAATTGGATAACTGCCATATTGTTTTGCCATATCATTAAAATAAAGACGTGCTTCTGTGTCTTTAAAAAAAGTATCCCAATTAATTGGCTTTAAGTCTTGTTCTATAGTAGAAATTGCTTGAGGGGATGGGTGGTGCAACGTGTATGCCTCTACATTTTGGTAATAATTGGAATAATTATAAAAATCTTTGTTTCCATGTTCATCAAAACTTTGCCATGTTGGTGTTTCATCGCTATGGATTAAAACTTTATATTCATTATGAGGATAATGCACAACAATACAGAAACTTTCTTCATCGGTTGAAAAATAAAAAATCGAAGAGTCATTGAGTTCCATATGCAAGTCTTGAGCAACATGTAAACTCAGTTTTATGGCTCCGGATTCTTGTAACCTACTTAAGAGATGTGAAGCAGAACCGCATAAAAGCGTACCGTATTTAGTATCACGTAATATTGGAAAATGGTTGAATAATAATGGATGCCTATCTAGGATCTCTGTATCAACCGCACCATTTAAATATTCATTTCCATAACTCACAAATGCAATTTGGCGATAAGCTCTATTTAGGTACACTTTTTAATTCCGATAACTATATTTTACTAATTGAATAAATACTAAAAATTATTGTTTTGTCGGTGCAGAGAATATCGGTGTTTACGTTTTTAGGCTATTACTTTAATTGTAATTTTATTGCTAATAATGTTTTAAGTATTGAAACTTCTAGATATAGTTTTTTTAACTCTTTTCGAGTCTTGGTAGATGGTTATGAAAAGAATCAATGTTGTAGGAACTTCTGCTACAGGCAAATCTACATTTTCCAGAGCTTTGGCCGAAAAGTTAGATTTGCATTATATCGAGTTGGATAATCTATTTTGGCTTGATGACTGGCAAGAATGTCCCGATGAGGTGTTCTTTGCCAAGATTGAGGCAGAAGTACAGAAGGCGACACAGGGCTATGTGATCGATGGTAACTATACCCGCGCCATTCCTGTGAAATGGGCGGAAATTGATACTGTCATTTGGTTGGACTTACCGTTTCCAGTCAACCTTTACCGTTCTGTGAAGCGTGCGGTTCAGCGGGCATGGGCACAACAGGATTTATGGGAAAACTCGAATAATCGGGAAAGTTTGCTGCGGATGTTTGGTCGGGACTCGATTATTTGGTGGATGATTAAAACACATGCTAAAAACCGACAGAAATACCTAAAAATGATGCAGATGCCTGAATATCAACATATACAGTGGATTCATTTAAAGACACCGAAGCAGGTGAGTCATTTTTTAGATCAGTTGGCTGTTGAAAAGCTTAGCGTTTAAATCAGAGAATAGCAGTGCATACTCAGCGATTAAGATGAACCTCTAAGCTTTAGTTACATAAATCTGCTTTAATCTCAAAGGTGGTCGATGCCTAATAAATAAAAAGATTAAAAAGAAAAGGAGCGGGATATGCTTGCAGAAATTACTGGAATGGGACAGGGAAGTATCACGGTGGAATTACAAATGATTCCCAGAAAAGGTGAGTCAGTCAAAATTATGTATGGACCTGATGCGGAGCTAGAGGGCGAGGTTGTTTCGGTTAATCATTATATTAATCAACATGCCAATCAGCATAAGGTACAAATCAAAATCCGGCCCTTCAATCTTCTAATTACCGCCTGAAGAAGTTGAGCCCGTAAAAAGCGCCCTTTGAGAGGAGCGCTTTGATATCTCGCTAATAACTTATAAGCCAAAATAATAGCCAACTACGCAGATCAAAATCGTAATCACGATTAAAGCAAATACCCCAGTTTTCCCTGATTTATGGTGTATTTCATGAGGCTTGCTCTCTATCGCACTTAATTTAGGTGTTGGATGATTACGTGCATCCAGTGGTGTGGTCGTATCTTTGGGTGTGAGCTGGGCGGTTTGATAGTGATTGGCCACTTTCACGATAAACTTGGTACTTAAATCATCAACCTTTTGTTCAAAATGACGTAGGTTCAATTGCTCATCTGGCGTGAGCACTTGGCCTTCGGCATTGTAAGGATGTTGAATCTTAGTTTGGATCAATGCTGATAGTGCATCTAAACGATACAGCGTTTGGTGTGCATAATCAGCAGCGTAGTCTGTTGGTAAAAGAGCGAGATGATGAGCTTCATCTGAGGCATCTTGTTGCCCATAGTAAGGTAAGTCTATCGTCTCAGGCTCTACTAAACCTTGTGCAAATGGCGCACTAAACAGTTCTTGTTCGGTAAAGTTTTCGATTTCATCCCATTTCGGCGTTTGTAAGTCCGCTTCAATGCGTTTGCTGAGTTTGTGATTCAGTTCAAAACGCCATAAATTTTCACTACGGATTGAGCTTTGTTGTGTTTTTGGAATTATAAAATCGTGTTCAGCGCTGTACCACTCTGCCAGTTCTTTACCAAAAATCCAAGCAGTTTTTTGCTGTGCTTGATGGCTCACAATAATATGTGGTGTAGCAAGCAGTTCAATATTTGAGTTGGGGTTCTTTTCATCTGCTAGCAATTTTGAACTATGCAGACTGAGCTGTTTGACCCCTTGTTTTTTTAAGGCTTCAAGCCAGACCTGAAAATGCTGAGCCAGTAAATGTTGGCTATTTAGATCACGAAACTGAAAGCAATGTCGGTCAAAAATGGCATGTTCTAACCAACGTTGGAAACTTAGGTTGTGGCGTAAATATTCATTGCCATAAGTAACTAAAGTAAGTTGTTGTTGCCAAATAGGATCAAGCGACATCGTTTGTTGTTCTCTTCTGTAATGACACTATCTTAACCTGTTTATAAAACCATGTACTAAACAAATTTTCCTGATCGTAGAGCTTCATCAACGTGCTTAAAAACTGATAGAATATGGGGTTTTATTAATTTTATAAATTGTTGCTTTGAGAGTTACTATGTCACTGGAAGCCCTGACCACTGAAGCGCTTGCTGCGATTGCAGCAGCAGAGGACCTTGCTACACTCGATCAAGTACGAGTGCAGTTTACGGGTAAGAAAAGCCAGCTCGCTGAGCAATCCAAAGCTTTAGGTAAAATGGACCCTGAAGAGCGTAAAAATTTTGGTGCGCAAATTCATGCAGTCCGTGAAGCAATTACCGGTGCTTTGACTGAACGCCAAACACAATTACAACAAGCAGCGTTGGCGCAAAAACTTGCAAGTGAAACGGTGGATATTACTTTACCGGGTCGTGGTCAAACGATTGGTAGTATTCACCCCGTTACTCAAGTACAAGAGCGTATTTGTCAGTTCTTTACTAAAGCTGGTTTTGTGATTGAAACTGGCCCAGAAGTTGAAGATGACTATCACAACTTTGAAGCTTTAAATATTCCAGGGCATCACCCTGCGCGTGCAATGCACGATACTTTCTATTTCGATGCGACACATTTGCTACGTACCCATACTTCGGGTGTGCAGATTCGTACCATGGAAACCCAGCAACCCCCGATTCGTATTGTGTGCCCGGGGCGTGTATATCGTTGTGACTCTGACCAAACGCATTCGCCAATGTTTCATCAAATTGAAGGTTTGTATGTAGCTGAAAATACTAGCTTTGCAGAACTGAAAGGTTTATTGGTTAATCTATTAAATGAATTCTTTGAAAAAGACTTAAAAGTACGTTTCCGTCCATCTTATTTCCCATTCACAGAGCCAAGCGCTGAGGTGGATATTATGGATGAGCGTGGTAAATGGTTAGAAGTGCTTGGTTGTGGCATGGTACATCCAAATGTCCTACAGGCAGCAGGGATTGATCCTGAAAAATACAAAGGCTTTGCTTTCGGTCTAGGTGTGGAACGTTTTGCGATGCTTCGTTATGGCATCAATGACTTGCGTATGTTCTACCAAAACGATGTGCGTTTCTTACGCCAATTTGCTTAATAGTTTAAACAGTTATTTTAGAATTATTGAAATCCCCCTAAATCATCCCCCTTTATAAAGGGGGACTGGTCTACCTAAAACGGTGGTGTGTTTTCCTCTCTTTAAAAGAGGGGTTAGGGGAGATTAAGGACATTGAATTTATGAAAATTAGCGAAAATTGGTTGCGTACATGGGTTAACCCAGCCGTTGATAGCAATACTTTATCTGACCAACTGACCATGCTGGGTTTAGAGGTCGATGATTTATCGCCTGCGGCAAAACCGTTCACTGGCGTGGTTGTTGGTGAAGTGTTGACGGTAGAGCAACATCCTGATGCAGACCGTTTACGTGTGACCACAGTGAATATTGGTTCAGGCGAGCCGTTGCAAATAGTGTGTGGTGCACCAAACGTACGGGTTGGTATGAAAGCCCCTGTGGCAACCATTGGTGCTGTGCTTCCAGGTGATTTCAAAATCAAGAAAGGCAAACTTCGTGGCATTGAATCACAAGGTATGTTGTGTGGTGCATCTGAAATTGATCTAGAAGATAAAATTGATGGCCTTTTAGAGTTACCCGTTGATGCACCTGTCGGTGTGGATATTCGTGAATATTTAAATTTAGATGATCATGTGATTGACATCAGCATCACGCCAAACCGTGGTGACTGTTTCAGTATTCGTGGTATTGCCCGTGAAATTGGGGTGATTAACCAACTGACTGTGACTGCACCTGAAATTAATGCCGTTGCTGCGACTATTGCTGATGAGAAAAAAGTTGTGGTGAGTACTGAAGGCTGCCCACGTTATTTAGGTCGTGTGATTAAAAACGTGAATACCAAAGCAGCAACCCCAGAGTGGATGGAACGCGCTTTGGTTCGCTCAGGGATTCGCCAACACAGTATTTTGGTTGATATTACCAATTATGTACTGATGGAGTTGGGTCAACCGCTCCATGCTTTTGATGCAGCAAAAATTCAAGGTTCAGTCCAAGTTCGTCAAGCGAATACGGCGGAGAAATTGGTTCTACTGAATGAACAAGAAGTTGAGCTCAATGAAAAAGTCATGGTGATAGCGGATGATGAAAAAGCATTGGCGATTGCAGGCATCATGGGGGGCTTATCTTCATCTGTTAGCGATGAAACCCAAGACATTTTCTTAGAGTCTGCATTCTTTGCCCCATTAGCAATTGCAGGTCGTGCCCGTAGCTTTGGCTTACATACCGACGCATCGCAGCGTTATGAGCGTGGCGTGGATTTTGAACTCCCAATGCTCGCGATGTACCGCGCATCACAATTGATTGCAGAATTGGCGGGTGGTGAGTTCGGTCCGATTACTGTTGCTGAACAAGCTGAAGTTTTGCCTAAGCGTGAAGCGATTGAGCTAGAACAAGCACAAGTGGATCAATTGCTCGGTTATCGTGTAGATGCTGCATTTATTGCGGATGCCTTAACCCGTTTAGGTTGTGCTGTGACGGTTAAAGCAGAAGGTCAGTGGTCTATCGTTCCTCCATCACACCGTTATGATATGGCGATCTACCAAGACCTGATTGAAGAAGTTGCGCGTATTCATGGTTATGACCATATTCAAATCAGTTTGCCAAAAATTGAAGCGAAATTGGCGCAATATCAAGACCAATTTGAAATGACTCAGCTGCGTCAAACTCTCGTGACTTTGGGTTATCAAGAAGCAATTAGCTTTAGCTTTGCAGATTTAAAGCTTGAGAAGCAACTCAATGCGGCTGTGAATCCTTTGGCTTTGGCTAACCCAATTTCAAGCGATTTAGCGGTGATGCGTTCAACACTGCTTTCTAGTTTGATTCCGTGTGTGCAATACAACGTAAACCGCCAACAAAGCCGTGTACGTTTCTTTGAACTAGGCTTACGTTTTGACTATCAAGATGCTGAATCTATTCATGATTTGAAACAAATTCCTACCCTGGCAGTGATTGCAACAGGTGCAAAAACTTCAGAAACTTGGCATGCTAAACCTCAAGCTATGGATTTCTTTGATTTCAAAGGTGAAATTGAAGAAGTATTGGCAGCAGGTCGTGTGCAAGTAGACTATGTTCGTTCTGAGCGTAGCTGGTTACATCCAGGACAGTCTGCTGAGGTCTTAGTCGATGGCCAGTCTATTGGTTACTTTGGTCGTTTACATCCATCTTTAGAAAATGCATTGGATTTGAGCACAACTTGGGTGGCTGAACTTGATCAATCGGCTGTTTTGCAAACTTATGTATCTAATTTTACAGAATTATCACGTTTTCCGTCGGTTAGACGTGATATTGCGCTTTTAATTAGTGATAAGATAAATGTAAGTGAAATTCAGCAACTTATCGAAAAAACAGGTGGTGAGCTTTTAGACTCGACTTGGTTGTTCGATGTGTACACTGGGCAAGGCGTTGAAGACGGTAAGCGCTCATTGGCATTTGCACTTCTTTGGCAACACCCATCACGTACGCTTGAAGATGCTGAAATTAAATCCGGTATGGATCATATTTTACAAGTGTTGGAAAACACTTATCAGGCGACATTGAGGGCTTCATGACAGCATTAACAAAAGCGGAAATGGCTGACCATCTAAGTGAGCTCACGAGTTTAAACCGTCGTGAAGCTAAGCAAATGGTCGAGTTGTTCTTTGACGAGATTAGCCAAGCGCTAATCTCTGGTGAGCAAGTTAAACTTTCTGGTTTCGGTAACTTCGAGTTGCGTGATAAACGTCAACGTCCAGGTCGTAACCCGAAAACGGGTGAAGAAATTCCGATTTCTGCACGCCGTGTAGTAACCTTCCGCGCAGGGCAGAAATTCCGCCAGCGTGTGGGAAATGAGCAGATCGATTGATCTGCTTTTTTTTGCTTAGAATTTTTGGTGATCATTTGGCTGATTCAATTATTGCCAAATAATGGAACGTCGTTTTTTGATAAATTTTGAGCATAAAAAAAGAGAGCCAAGGGCTCTCTTTTTCTGACTAATCTCTAAGAGATTAGTGAGCTTTAGCTTCAGAAGCAGCAGCAGTAGCAACTTCAGAAGCAGCAGCAGTAGCTTCAGAAGCAGCAACAGTAGCTTCAGAAGCAGCAGCAGCAGCGTCTACAGCAACTTCAGAAGCAGCTTGAACAGCTTCAGATGCAGCAGCAACTTCAGATGCAGCAGCAGCAGCAGGAGCTTCTTCTTTCTTAGCACAGCCAACGAAAGCTAAAGTAGTAGCAACTGCAGCAGCAATAGCGATTTTTTTGAATAACATGGCATCACTCTCTAAAATATGAGATTAAAAAAAACCGACGTTAGTCTGTTGTGTGCTTTTATTGTTCCTAATTTTGCTAGGGACTAACAATGCAGGAGCAGCCTAACTGGTCTGCAAATATGCTATCACTGCGCATTTTGAATTGCTACTAGCTGGGATGAAAAAAGTGATAAAAAAGGTCTAAAAACAGGGATTTTTTAACAGAAAATAACAATCAATGATGAGGTTTGTATTGGAGAAGTGCTGAATAAACATTTAAAAAGATGAAGGTTTTTTATTTCAAATTTTTGTTTATCAAAAACTTGCAAATAAGTTTACAGAGAATCGGATGAAATGTTGCTTTGTGTAAGCTAAGTCAACCAAATAAAAAGGCTGTCGTTAAGACAGCCTTTTTAGGTGAAGCAGATCGGGTTAGCTGGTCGCTTTACGCTTCATTTGATCAAAGAAATCATCGTTGGTTTTGGTTTCTTTCATGCGATCAAGTAAGAACTCCATTGCTGCAAGTTCATCTTGAGTATGAAGTAACTTACGTAAAATCCAAACCTTACGTAGATTGTCTTCAGACATTAGACGCTCTTCGCGACGGGTGCCCGACTTTTTGATGTTCATCGCAGGGAAGACACGTTTTTCCGCAATACGGCGATCTAGTGTAATTTCTTGGTTACCTGTACCTTTAAATTCTTCGTAGATCACTTCATCCATTTTACTGCCAGTTTCAATCAGGGCAGTAGAGATGATGGTTAGTGAGCCACCTTCTTCAATATTACGTGCTGCACCGAAGAAACGCTTAGGGCGTTCCAGCGCATGTGCATCCACACCACCAGTTAAAACCTTACCAGATGAAGGAACAACCGTGTTGTAAGCACGTGCTAAACGGGTAATGGAGTCGAGTAGAATCACAACGTCTTTCTTGTGCTCAACCAAACGTTTTGCTTTTTCAATCACCATTTCAGCCACTTGAACGTGACGAGCAGGAGATTCATCAAACGTTGACGCAATGACTTCACCACGAACTGTACGTTCCATTTCCGTCACTTCTTCAGGACGTTCGTCAATGAGAAGAACGATCAGGAAGCACTCAGGGTTGTTACGCACGATCGACTGAGCGATGTTTTGTAACAACATGGTTTTACCCGCTTTTGGCGGTGCTACGATAATTGAACGTTGGCCTTTACCGATAGGTGCAACCAAGTCAACTACACGTGCGGTTAAATCTTCTGTCGTCCCGTTACCAAGTTCCATCACCAATTGCTCGGTTGGGAAAAGTGGTGTTAAGTTTTCAAACAAGATTTTGTTACGTGAGTTTTCTGGCGTGTCGTAGTTAATTTGGTTCACTTTTAACAGTGCAAAATAACGTTCGCCTTCTTTGGGTGGGCGAATGGTTCCCGTAATGGTGTCACCAGTACGTAGATTGAAACGACGAATTTGAGATGGGCTAACATAAATGTCATCTGGGCCTGCAAGGTAAGAACCCGCTGCAGAGCGTAAGAAGCCGAAGCCATCTGACAGAATTTCCAAAACGCCATCCCCAAAGATCTCTTCGCCATTCATCGCATGGCGCTTTAAGATGGCAAAAATAATGTCTTGCTTACGGTTACGAGCCATTCCTTCGAGGCCCATAAATTCAGCAATTTTGATGAGTTCGCCAATCGGTTTTTTCTTGAGTTCGGTTAAATTCATAGGAGGTCAGATAAGAATCAAAAATTCTAAATTACAGGATGAAAAGGAAGCAACATTTAGCCGCAGACATGCAATGAAGTAACGCAATTGTATTTGAACTATAACAATTCAGAGGACTGATTCATTGTTTGAAGAGAAACGTGTCAAAACAATTTGTATTGCCGAGCGGCGATCTTATGTGTTGTGTCTTTTAAGAAAATGACAGGATTGAATAATCCTTTATCTCTTGATCATGCAATATAAGAGAGAAAGACAGACTTGTCAATTTATAGCCGAAAAAAATACGCTGTTGTTTAGACAGCGTATTTCATTTTCAATCTAAATGGATGCTTAAATGTTTTCTTCAATGAAAGCAGTCAATTTCGATTTTGGTGCAGCGCCCACTTGTTGAGCAACAACTTCACCATTTTTGAACATAAGTAATGCAGGGATATTACGGATGTTATAGTTCACAGCCGTTGCTTCGCAAGAAGTCACGTCAACTTTAACAATCTTCACTTTACCTTCGTATTCGTTCGCCAATACTTCTAATACAGGTGCAATTGCTTTACATGGCGCACACCAGCCTGCCCAGAAGTCAACAAGCACAGGAACGTCTGATTGAAGTACATCAGCGTCGAAGTTTGTATCAGTTGTATTTACGATATTGCCAGACATGGATAGCTCCAGTTTCAATTTTTGGATAGTTTTATGGCTAATAGTATGTCATAGCCTGCTATCACTGAGTAGATGGATTACTAAATTTTCAACCTTTAGTTTGAATTTGTCTAATTGAAGCTCACGATGTTACTGATCGTGTAACACAATTGTCATATATGCCGAAATTTTAAAAGCTCGTCAATTTCTGACCATAAATGGCTTTTAAATTGCATGGAGGTGAATTAATCTAAGCACAATTCTGTATAGGTTTATATTAAATCATGTCTGATTTTTTGATTGATGAAGAGTTACTTGCTGCCATCGATATGGGGTCGAACAGCTTCCACTTAGCGATTGCGCGAGTGGATCATGGCGAAGTGAAAAAAGTTGCGTCAATGTCAGAAAAAGTGCAGTTAGCAGCGGGTTTAGATGAAAATAAAAACTTAACAGAAGCCGCACAGCAGCGTGGTTTAGCCTGTTTATCTCGCTTTGTCGGACGCTTAGGTTCGGTTCAGCCGAATCGTTTAAGAATTGTGGCGACCAATGCGCTACGCCAAGCCAAAAATGGACATGAATTTATTCAAAAAGCGGCAGAAATTTTGCCAAAGCACATCGAAATTATTGCAGGTCGTGAAGAGGCTCGTCTGATTTATTTGGGTGTATCTCATACCATGGTAAACAGTGGGCGCCGCCTTGTGATTGATATCGGTGGGGGTTCAACAGAGCTGATTATTGGTGAGGAATTTGAGCCCATTCATACCGAATCTTTACAAATGGGCTGTGTAGCATTTACCAAAGCCTTCTTTGTCGATGGTGAAATTAACCAAAAAAGTTTTGATAAAGCCGTGGTGGCAGCACGTAAGGAGCTGTCTGGTATTGCCAATACCTATAAAGAAGCGGGTTGGGATACAGTGGTCGGTTCGAGCGGAACCATCAAAGCGTGTCGTCAAATTACCGTGAATATGGGCTGGAGTAATGAAAAAGAAGAGCTCACCCGTGACGGTTTAGATAAGCTTAAAGAAAAATTGCTCAAATACAAACATGTCGCTGAGATGGAGTTTGATGGTCTAAAAGAAGACCGTCGAGCAGTTTTGCCAGCCGGAATCGCTATTTTGTATGCCATTTTTGATGTACTCGAACTGGATAAACTGGTGTATTCAGATGGTGCCCTACGCGAAGGGGTGATGTATGACTTGCTGGGACGTTTTCAACATGAAGATATTCGAGATCGTTCTGTACAAGCGTTAATGGGCCGTTATAACGCCGATCCAAAACAAGCTGAACGGGTCGTGAACATGGCTCAGCATTTGTTTGATGGTGTGGCGGATTCACTAAAATTAACCACAGAAGACAGTGATTTACTGCGTCGTGCAGCTTATCTGCACGAAATTGGTTTAGCGATTAGTCATGCGGGCTACCATCGTCATGGTGCATATTTATTGCAACATTCTGACATTGCAGGCTTCTCACAAATTGATCAAAACCATCTGTCGCATTTGGTGGCCCATCACCGTCGTAAGCTGCGCAGTGACGCGCGTGTCGATGTGATGAAGGTTGGCGGCAACAAATTAGTCTATCTGTGTTTGTTACTTCGCCTCGCAGTTTTACTGAATCATAGTCGTAGCGATCAGATGCTTCCTGCCATTGAATTAACAGTAGGCAATGCGCAACAATGGCAACTGAGTGTTTCTGGTAATGCCGCGCAATGGCCTTTGCTGGTTGCAGACTTGCATGATGAGCAAGCGCAATTTAAGCATTGGGATGTTGAGCTGGATATCCAATCAGAACAATTTGTCGATGAATAAATTGGTCAATTAGGGATTTATGGTTGAGCTATGAAGAATAAAGCTGCGCAATCCAAAGCATGGACGACGGTTCAAATTGCACGTCATCCTGAGCGTCCGCAATTTTTAGATTATGTGAGTGAAATTTTTACCGAATTTGATGCTTTGCATGGTGATCGCTTATTTGGTGATGATGGTGCAATGATCGGTGGATTAGCTCGCTTTGATGGTCAGCCAGTCATGATTGTGGGTCAACACCGTGGTCGCAGTACGCGTGAAAAGTTACAACATAACTTTGGTATGAGTAACCCTGAAGGTTACCGTAAATCACAACGTTTACTCGATATGGCTGAACGTTTTAATCTACCCGTCTTTACTTTTATTGATACCATGGGTGCATATCCAGGTGTTGGTGCAGAAGAACGTGGTCAGGCTGAAGCAATTGCTACATCTTTGGCACAACTTTCAAGCTTGAAAGTGCCTGTAATTGCAACCGTACTTGGTGAAGGCGGTTCAGGTGGTGCACTGGGTATTGGTGTGGCTGACCGTGTGGTGATGTTATCCCATAGTATTTATTCAGTCATTTCACCTGAAGGCTGTGCGTCTATTTTATGGAAAACAGCTGAAAAAGCAGAGCAAGCCAGCGAAGCTTTGGCATTGACTGCTGAAAAACTACAGAAAATTGGTATTGTTGAATATGTGGTCGATGAAGGTGAAGGCGCTCATCTCAACCCAGAACAAGTCATGCATGCTTTAAAAACCGTTTTAAAAGATGCATTGGCTGAGTTGCAACCAATGGATGCGAATGAACGATGCGAAGCACGTTACCAACGTTTAATGAAGTTTGGCAGCGACAATTTAGGGCTAGTGTCTTAACTGAGTTTCAGGATACGCCTGAACAGCCTCATTTTTTAATCGGATGTAGTGGTGGCATGGATTCCATGCTGCTACTCCATTTGATGTCTCATTTATTTCCCAAGCGCATTCGCGCCATCTATATTGATCATCAATTGCAGGATGTCAGTCCGCAGTGGGGTAGCTTTGTTCAAGAACAATGCTATGTCTTGGATGTCCCATGTGTGATTCAAGCAGTGGATGTTGATACAGGCAATGTAGAAAGCCAAGCGCGTAGTGCACGTTATGCGGCCTTTCAGAAGCATCTTCTTGCCAATGAAATTTTAGTTCTCGCCCATCATCAACAAGATCAAGCCGAAACCGTTTTACTCCGATTACTCTCTGGTGCGGGGATTCATGGACTTGCCGCCATGCAGAGCATCGACATACGAGAGCAATTTACAATTTGGCGCCCGCTATTGGCTTTGTCCAGACAGCAAATTGAGCTGTGGGCTGCTGAGATGCAGTTGAGAAATATTCAAGACCAAACCAATTTTGATACCAGTTATGATCGTGCATGGTGCCGAGCCGAATTGTGGCCAATCTTAGAAAAACGCTTTCCGAAAATGCAGCAAGCTTTGGCACGCACCAGTTATTTGATGCAGGATGCCGAAACGATTTTAGCCGATGTGTTGGCGCAAGACTGGGCCAGTTGTGGGGATGCTTCGGTTTTAAATTTAACTTCATTTCGTCAGTTATCAGCACCGAGACAGCGACAGCTGTTGTCTGCTTGGATGAAAGGTGAGGACTTATATCGTCCTGCTTTTGATATGGTGCAACGCCTATTTGATGAAGTGATTGAATCCAAAGTGGATGCTCAAGCCGCATTGCATTGGAACCAATATTATTATGTACGCTATCAACAACAGCTCTTTCGTGTCAGTAAAGCCGAGTATTTGGCGGAACAATTTCAGACGATTGAGTCAATTGAGCAACGGTTTAGTTTAGATCAAGCTTATGGATTGGCTTCAGGGCAATATCGCATAGAAACACAAAAATATGGACTGTCTTCTGCATTATTAGAGCAGCCTTTACAGATAAAACCGCGCTTAGGTGGGGAAAAACTGCATTTGTATGGACGTGTTGGGGCTTGGCCGTTGAAAAAAGCCATTCAGAGTGCACAAATTTTTCCGTGGCAACGTCATACAATACAAATATTAAGCATAGATAATGTTATGCTTGGTGTTTTTACGCCTAAAGGATTTTGGTTGGTCGAGTCGGCTTATTGTGAAGCGGGTGGATGGCAACCAAATTTAATCGCTTAGTTAAAAAATTCAGGATAGAGAAATAATCATGAGCGCAGTGTTGAATCGTAATATTTGTTTTATCGGCGGTGGTAACATGGCTCAAGCCCTCATTGGTGGCTTGATTTCACGTGGTTTACCTTCAACTCGCATTACGGTTTCTGATCCTGTTGAACAAGTTCGTCATTTATTGGCTGAAAAAGACTTGGTGGTGACTGAGGACAACGCATCTGCTATTCGTGAAGCTGATGTCGTGGTCTTAGCGGTTAAACCTCAAGTTTTAGCCAATGTTTTAAAGCCATTAAGTGGTTTGTTTGACGGTAAGTTGATTATTTCGATTGTTGCGGGTGCTGAAATTGCAACGATTGCTGCATTAGCTGGCAGTAATCGTATTGTTCGTGTGATGCCAAATACACCTGCTTTAGTACAAACAGGTGCGCATGGTTTATATGCCACTGATGCTGTAGATAAAGAAGACCGTGATTTGGCGAGCCAAGTACTTGCTGCGACAGGTTTGACTTTATGGGTAGGCGAGGAAGCGCAAATTGATGCTGTGACTGCGGTGTCTGGTTCAGGTCCTGCGTATTTTTTCTATATGATGGAAAGCATGATCCGTGCAGGTAAAAACCTCGGTCTAGATGAAAAAGTAGCAACGGCGTTGACGTTGCAAACTGCATTGGGTGCGGCACAAATGGCAATCACGAGCTCAAATACACCAGCTGAATTGCGTAAAAATGTCACTTCACCGAATGGTACAACCCAAGCGGCACTTGAAGTGTTTGATCGTGCACAAATTTCACAAAATATCCAAGCTGCATTGGCTGCTGCTCAAAAGCGCAGTCAGGAACTTGCTCAAGAGCTGAGTGAAAGTAGCAAATAATCGTTTTATTTAGGAAAGTTCAAGTATGGGTGCAAACTCTGCGCTAATTTTTGGCATCATTATTAACGTTGCAATTTTACTGGTGTTCTTCCGCTTTCTCATGCAGTTGGCAGCGGTTAACTTTTATAACCCAGTGGTGATGTCGACCGTAAAAGCCACAAAAATTGTGGATATGTTTGGTCGTATTTTTCCAAATGTAGCGAAAGGCCGCGTTAACTTAGCGGCTTTAGTGCTTTTGGTTTTATTGTACTTACTGAAAATTTTTGGCGTCATGTATCTCTCTGGAGCGATGCCGAATAGTCCTGTGCATTTGGTCATTTTAACTTTTGTGACCATGATTCAGGACTTGATTCGTTTCTGTCGTTACCTGATTTTTGCAACGATTATTTTAAGTTGGGTGGTGATGTTTACGCAGTCACGCTCACCTTATATCGAAGTGATTCAAGAGCTTGCCGAACCATTATTGGCCCCGTTTCGCCGTTTATTGCCCAATATGGGCATGATTGATCTTTCTCCAATCGTAGCGTTCTTGGCGTTGTATATTGCTGAAATGATTATGAATGAAGTGGCGATTGTCCTGCTCACTGGTTTATAAGATTGTAGCGAATAAAGAAAGGACTCGATTGCGAGTCCTTTTTTGTGGTTGAAATTTTTAGGTGAAGACGTTGATATTTCTTCTAGGAGGCAAATGGCCTCCATACCAGCCTTCCTCCTAGGAGGGGGACGGTGCAAATGTTTTAGTGGGCTTCATCCCAGTTTCGACCTTTGCCGACTTCAACCAACAATGGCACAGAAATTTGCAAGACGGATTGCATCACGTCTGCCAGTTTCGAAGCTAGTTCATCTGCAATACTTTCATCGACTTCAAAAACCAATTCATCGTGTACTTGTAGTAGCATTTTGGCTTGATCTTTAGGCAGCATTTGATCAACAGCAATCATCGCCATTTTAATAATGTCCGCAGCAGAACCTTGCAGCGGTGCATTAATTGCGGCACGTTCAGCCGCTTGTTTGATCATTTTATTGCTTGCCATAATATCGGGCGTATACAAGCGACGGCCTAAAATGGTTTCGACAAAACCTTGTTCACGTGCAATTTGACGGGTACGTTCCATATAGTCGAGCACGCCCGGATAACGTTGGAAGTATTTCGCAATATAGCCACGCGATTCTTCACGGCTAAAACCGAGTTGACGGGTTAAGCCAAACTCAGACATGCCGTAGAGTAGACCGAAATTGACGGCTTTGGCCTGACGACGTTGGTCTGACGTGACATCTTCAAGTGCGACACCTAAGACTTCAGCCGCTGTACGACGGTGTACATCTTGCCCATGATTAAAGGCATCGACCAAGGCTTCATCTTGTGAGAAATGCGCCATTAAACGCAGTTCAATTTGTGAATAATCGGCTGCCAAGAGCACGCGACCTTGTGGTGCAATAAAGGCTTTACGAATTTGACGTCCAATTTCCTCACGCACAGGAATGTTCTGTAAGTTGGGATCGGTCGAAGACAGACGACCAGTTGCGGTCAGTGCTTGGTGATAACTGGTATGCACACGATGGGTATCGCTGTTGGCTTGTTTTAATAAGCCATCGGTATAGGTGCTTTTTAGTTTGGATAAACCGCGATAGTCTAAAATCAGCTCGGTAATCGGGTGGTCAATTTTTTCTAAAACACTTTCAGAGGTACTGTACTGACCTGTTGCGGTTTTTTTACCACCCTTGAGTCCGAGTTTATCAAACAAAATTTCACCGACTTGTTTCGGCGAGCTAACATTGAAACTTTGTCCTGCCAGTTCGGTAATCTGGTTTTCAAGATTGGCCATAGTTTTGGCAAACTCAACACCGAGTTGGTCAAGGAAGCCTAAGTCGAGCTCAATGCCGTTTTCTTCCATGATGGTCAGGACGCGGGCAACTGGCATTTCGACATTGTGTAAAATATTGACCAATTCGGGATGCTTTTGCAGTTTGGCATCGAGCACTTCAAACAGGCGATAGGTTACATGGGCATCTTCAGCGGCATAGTGCGCGGCAGTTTCGATCTCAATTTGGTTAAATGTTTTCTGTTTTGCGCCTTTACCCGCCACCTGTTCAAAAGTGGTGGTTAAGTGGCTGAGGTAGAGTCGTGAAACATCATCCATCCCGTGACGAGTCGCCACAGCATTGAGTACATAAGATGCCAACATGGTATCGAAATACCAACCTTTCAGTTCAATGCCATGATTTTCTAAAACATGTGCATCGTATTTCAAATGATGCCCGATTTTCTGAACCGATTCATCTTCTAAAATAGGTTTAATTTGCGCCAAGATCTGTTCACAATCTAACTGCGCAGGGGCATTTTCATAATCATGCGCAAGTGGAACGTAATATGCATCTTGCGCATCGAAAGCGACCGAAAAACCAACAATTTGCGCTACGCGATAGTCTAAACTGGTGGTTTCAGTATCAAAGGCAAAACGTTTTTCTGTACTTAAACGCTTGAATAATTGTGTCCACTGTTCTGCACTGAGCACAGTATGGTAGTTCGCTTGACCCAGTTGGTCATCGACACTGCTTTGAACGGCCTGATCTTCTGTATTGATAACGGTTTCAGACTGCGCTGATTTGGCAATGTGTTGCGTCGCTTGTTTGTAGGTTGCGCTATTGGGATTGTTTGGATGATCGAGCGATTGTAACTGCTGGCGGAATTCAAGCTCGGTATACAGTGAACGCAAGGCTTCGGTATTCGGATCTTGGAGTTTGAGATCGTCAAAGGTCAGACCTGTCTCTAAGTCACAGACAATACTTGCCAGTTGGTGATCAAGAGCAATTCCATCGGCATGTTCTTTGATGTTTTGACCGACTTTGCCTTTAATTTTATCGACATTTTCTAAAATGCCACCAATCGAGCCATATTCTGTTAACAGTTTTGCTGCGGTTTTAGCCCCGACACCCGGAACACCCATAATGCCGTCAGAGGCATCGCCCATTAAAGTCAGATAGTCAATAATTTGGTTTGGCCACACCCCAAACTTTTCAAACACGCCATTCACATCCATCGGCTTGTCTTTAAAGCTGTCTTCTAAGGTGACTTTATCGGTCACCAGTTGAGCCATGTCTTTATCACCTGTGGAAATCAGCACTTGCTGTCCCGCGGCTTCCGCACGTTTGGCTAAAGTCCCAATGATGTCATCTGCTTCTGCACCTGGGAGCATGTATAAGGGGATACCCAAAGCACGAATTAAGGCATGCAAGTATGGAATTTGTTCCGATAATTCATCAGGCATACTTGGTCGGTCACCTTTATAAATGGGTGATAGCACATGACGGAAAGTTGGTTCAGGTGTATCAAAAATGACTGCCATATGTGTTGGCTGGGTACGACGCATCAGTTTTTGGATGGCAGAAATTGCCCCACGAATTGCATTGGTATGTAAGCCAGTTGACGTGGTGAGCGGTGGCAAAGCATGAAAAGCACGAAATAAAAAGTATGAGCCATCGACCAAGACAAATGGTGGCATTGCAAGATTCCTTATCCAAATAACCCGTTTATTGTACGTGATTTTGACGCAGAACAAAGTGTATTGATGTACTGATTGGCATAGATGGTTACGGTTATGCGCTTAAAGATGTACTACAAGCTGATGTATTATTTGAAGATGAGAAAAAGAGATTGAGAACGGATGCAAACTGGACAGCGTGAAATTCGCATGATGTGGTTAATGGGGCTGACGATTGTTGCGATTGCAGCATGGTTTTTGGCCGTGCCGCTGTTGAGTGCATTGTGTGGAATCGCTTTGATCATGAGTGTTATGCACTATATCGATAGCATTGAACACCCCAGTGCGAGGTTAGCGGAACAACGGGGCATTGCTTTCCAGCCAACGTCAAAAGTGCCGCTTTACCTTGCTGCTTTCGTTATTTTAATTGGCATGGTGGGGCAATGGGGCGGACTCATTGGATTGGGGATCAGTGGTTGGTTGTTCTTTTTCTTTCGTTGGTTACGTCGCCTAGAATATCTATTGTTATCCGTGCAAGCACAGCCACATCAGGTGATATCTGACCGATTCACAGAATCTGAAAATTCTCCCTCTTTACCCACTACTCTAAACAACACAGATGATTTAAGTCTCAGTGAGCAAGTGAAACGCTGGTTTTGGCAGGGCAATCCTGTCTTAAAAGTTGCGATTGTGATACTGCTGATTGGGCTTATTTTATTATTACGCTTTGCTACCGAACATTGGCAGTTGAGTCTCGCGGTAAAGCTTAGCCTCGTTGCTGCTTTAAGTGTAGGTGTTGTAGTCTTTGGTTGCGCACTCCTACAAAAGAACCGCAGTTTTGCTTTGGCTTTGGAAGCACTTGGACTGTCAGGCTTATTTTTGACTTTGTTTTTTGCTTACTACAACGGTGTGATTGCAAGTTTAGCGACTGCGAGCCTGTGCTTTGTGGTGGTGATGGCGATTACACTTTGGCTCAGTTTAAAACAGCAGTCGATTGAGCTGGCGTTGATGGCGATGATCATTGCTTATTTGGCGCCTTTTACTTTACCTGTACGGAATGCCACTGCGATAGAGCTGGTGGCCTACTATTTGGTTATCAATATTGCGGTCGCGGTTTTAAGCACGTTAAGACCATGGAAAGTCCTCAATCAAATTGCTTTTATAATGACTGTGGTCGTAGGTGGCGCTTATGCCTTTTACCAGGGTAAAGCGCCTGAGCGAGGCATGCTAGCCGTGTTGGTTTTGGCACATAGTGCGGTCTTTATTTGGTTGAGTTTTCGTTATAGTCAACTGTTGGCGCGTGAGGATTTAACTCAGTTTAAGTTAAAACCGATCTTGGATGTGGCTTTGATTTTTGCTGCCCCCATTGTTGCTTTTGCTTTTTTGTATGTGATGTATTTTGAGGAAACAATTTGGCAGGCAGACTTTAGTCTAGGCTTTGCAGCGCTCTATGCCATGCTTTATCAACTGCTAAAAAGATCCCACAGTGTTGAGTTGATTGCACAAAGTTATCTCAGTTTGACCTTGGTTTTCTTGGCGCTGATTCCCCCTATTTTGCTGCCTGATCAGTGGGGTGTGGTGGGGTGGAGTGTTGAGGGTGCACTGATCTTTATGTATGCCTTATATCGAAATTCCGCCCTGAGTCGTTATTTGGCGATGGGCTTATTGGCCGTGGCAGGGCTCTCAAGTCTGTACTATGTGGCGGAGCTCAATCGTTTTCCAACGGAAGTCTATTGGGCGCTGTGTCTGAGTTATTTTGCTGTGGTTGCCGTTGCCAACAGTGTAGAGCGCTTTAGACAACAGTTGTCTTTTGCCACCATTGCCTTTTTTTGCTTACAACTGCTTTCAGCAACCAGCATGTTGTTTATCCTACTTTTGGATAAAATCGACAGTAAAAGTCAGGTGACGATGGCGCTACTGATCATCGTGCTTTTATATACAGTGCTGAATGAATGGTTGCTCTACCGCAAAGCCAGTTGGTCATGGCTATTACCCAAATGGATTGGCCTGATTCCGCTGTATGCAATTGCCTTCATTTTCTTGGTTGACCTGAGCCATGATGGCATCATTATGTGGCAGTCTGGTTTAGACCGTCTATTGTTTGCTTTAACGAGTGGATTGCTCACGTTGCTGTGGCTTCGCCCGTTACAGAGTGTGGAGGATGAGCAGGAGTGGGTGAGTTTGGGTGCTTTACTGAGTTTGGCGCTGACCAGCTTAACTTTCATTCCAAGTATGCCGTATTTGAGCATGGTCATTTTACCGCTGGCCTTTGCTGCATGGTGCTACACACAATCGACTCAAACACGATGGAGACAGTTTTGGCAAGCACGCAATACCTTAGCGCTCATGTTGTTTTGGATCGTGTGTTCTCAGATCTTTAGCCAACAAGCTTTTGCAGGGTACTGGTTACCCATTTTCAACCCATTTGACTTGGTCAGTATTGCAATGCTGATTGGTGTCATTTGGATGCTGAATTTACAAATGAAATCGGGTTTGGAAAAAAGTCTGGGTGCCATTTTGATGATGTCGAGTCTACTTTGGCTCAGTAGTTATGTGGTGCTACGTGCGCTGCATGTCTACTTCCTAACACCCTATAATGACTGGGAAATGTGGCAAAACGCTTTAGTGCAACTGAGCTTTACTTTGCTTTGGGTTAGTTTGGCTTTCATTTGCATGCTGATAGCAACCAAACGCAACTTGCGTTCATTGTGGATTTTTGGTGGGTGTATTTTGGTCTTGGTGACGCTGAAATTGGTCTTGTTTGACTTATCTCATATAGGGACACTCACCCGCGTGATTTCATTTTTAGGTGCAGGTTTGGTAATGTTGGTAATTGCGTATATTGCGCCGATGCCGGAACTTGAGGAAAAGATCAATTAAACAAGTTCAGCTCCTTATGTCTGCCTGGATTATAAGGAGCTGAAGAGATTTATTTGATGTTCGGTTCTCGTTTTAAGGCTTGTGCATTGGCATATTGATCAATTTCTTCATTGGATAAAGGACGCGAAAGCGGATGATCGACAAAGCCCATTTTCGGCACAGGAATTTCGATTTGGTTATCTAAGAAACCATTACGAATACGTTC
This sequence comes from Acinetobacter sp. 8I-beige, assembly GCF_902505955.1. Lineage (NCBI taxonomy): Bacteria > Pseudomonadati > Pseudomonadota > Gammaproteobacteria > Moraxellales > Moraxellaceae > Acinetobacter > Acinetobacter sp. 8I-beige. Next base: position 589,326 of record NZ_LR732790.1, read on the forward strand.
CTGCATTTCATCACGCACTTGCAAAAAGTGTTCTTGCTGACACCACACGGCAAACAGTAACTCAATCGAAGACTCACGAAAGGCGGTGACGGTGACGGCAGGTTTAGGGTCTGCAAGCACCAAAGGATATTTATTAGCCACATCAATCAGCACCTCGCGTACTTTAATGATGTTCTCATGAAAGTTAATTGCTAGGGTGATGGGAATACGCCGTATTGGAAACTTAGAGAGGTTATGAACTGGGGCTCGAATCAGTTGTTCATTCGGCAGTCGTACATAAATGTTGTCCTGAGTGAGTAACTTAACCGAGAGGAGGTCAATTGAAATGACTTCACCTTCAATGGTATTGCCGCGAATAAGGGTGATTGAAATGGTGTCACCAATTTCAAAAGAACCTTCACCAATTAGGAACAAACCACTGATTAAGTTGGATGCAGAGGTTTGCGAGGCAAAACCCAAAGCAACCGTCAAAATACCTGCTGCGCCTAAGAACACACTGAGTTTAAAACCAGCTTCTTTGAGGCTGGCCATCACAAAAATTAGGAAAATAAAATAAAAAATACCACGACGCCAGACCAGCCGTTGGTGGGCGTTAAACTTGGTGCCAATGGTTCGGATAAAGGTATTTGAAACCAGACGTGCCAATAGAAACCCAACAAAACACAGCACTAAGGCAATTAAGATTTCTGTTAATCGTTCTGTGTTGATGTTGGTAAAAATGCCTTTTAGGCTACTGGTAATTTCTTGGGGAATATTTGAGTTTGGCATCTGTCCCCCTTAGAAGAATGAATCAAACATATTAAATAATGCACTCGCCGAAGAGCGCGGTGGATGCACATAAATCACTTTGCCTGCATGCGGAGGCGTACGGTTCTCGATACGGATTCTCGGTGGCCGATCGGCACCTTCATGCAAGACTTTAATTTGCGATGTCCAAAGTCGATCCGTACTTTCACTATAAAATAAAGGCAGGGCTGAAACAGGCACGTTCATGCGGTCAAAACGCAGTTGTAAATGGCTGGTATTGTGGAACTCAATAGGCGTCACTGCACGAAATGCACGTGGTTTGAGTTGATGCAATTCAGTTCGACCATCGACAGCTGTAGCGTAGGCAATTTCACCTGTACGATGGTTTGGCCCAAACCAAGTTTCTTTGGGTAAAATCACAGGAATATCAAATAGGGGGTCTCGCTGACCTTCAATAAAACCCGAAATCCATAACGGAGTGCTGATATACAGCGTTCCGCGCTGACCAGCTGGAATATAAATCGGATCGACAGGTTTAATCACGACTGAACGATCGGCCAAACGTGGCATCAGTTGAATCGTATGGTGAGTGTTTTTAAACATGTAGCGTTTAATTTCAACGGGTTGTGGAAAGGCGAAATGTGGGTCTTCTATCGCATGCCATTTTTGCTCATAGTCATACTGAACTTGAGGACGATGGAACTCTAAACGCCATTCTTGTAGACCGCGGGTGAGGCGAAAAAGTAATGAGCCGAACTGCCACGCACGGGCTTGATTCAACTCAAAGTTGTATTCCCCCCACCATTTTAAATTGGGGCTATCCGATTCAAACAGTTCATTCATATTAGGCAACAGCACATTTCCTTATATTGCAAATCAGTGAAAAACAGACTTCACGCTGTCATATGCTTAGAGTACACTCAAAATAATATTTTTCATCATTATTATAATTTTAAGATGCAAGTGCTTAAACAATTACAAATTCCCTATAGTTTTGCGAAGCGTCATGGCGTGCTGTTGCGTTACGAAGGCAATCAAGCCTTTATTGTGCGCCGTGAAAGTACGCCGTTGTTGGCTTTGCAAGAGGCACGCCGTTTTTTAGGTGTGGCAGCACAACATCAACTGTGTAGTGATGAAGAATTTCACCAGCTTTTAAGCAGTAGTTATGCCGGGGATAGTGGCGAATCACAACAAGTGGCCGCAGGTTTAGAAGATCATCCCGATTTACTCAGTTTAGCTGACCAAGTGCCTGAAGCTGAAGATCTGATGGATCAAGAAGATGATGCTCCAATTGTTCGTTTGATTAATGCATTATTGTCTGAAGCCATTCGTGTTGGTGCATCCGATATTCATATTGAAGCCTTTGAAAAGAAACTATCGGTGCGTTTACGTGTCGATGGGCAATTACGTGAAATTGTGCAGCCACGCCGTGAACTAGCACCGCTGTTAGTGTCTCGTATTAAAGTCATGGCCAAATTGGATATTGCAGAAAAACGAATTCCGCAAGACGGGCGTATTTCGCTGCGTTTAGCCGGGCGTGAAGTGGATGTGCGTGTATCGACGTTGCCATCATCACATGGCGAGCGTGTGGTGATGCGTTTATTAGATAAACAAGCTGGTCGTTTGAACATGACCCATTTGGGCTTATTGAAACCTGATTATGAGCGTTTAACCCAATTGGTGCATCGACCACACGGAATTATTTTGGTCACAGGGCCGACAGGTTCGGGTAAAACCACAACGCTTTATGCGGCGCTTTCAGACCTTAATGATGGTTCGAAAAATATTTTGACCGCCGAAGACCCGATTGAATATCAACTGGAAGGGATTGGACAGACGCAAGTCAACACCAAAGTCGATATGACTTTTGCGAGAGCCTTAAAGGCCATGCTACGTCAAGACCCTGATGTAGTAATGGTGGGTGAAATACGTGACTTGGAAACGGCTGAAATTGCGGTACAAGCATCGCTCACAGGGCATTTGGTTTTATCTACACTGCATACCAATACGGCCATTGGTGCGGTCACTCGTTTAAAAGACATGGGCATTGAGCCATTTTTACTGTCGAGTTCTTTGATTGGTGTGATTGCACAGCGTTTAGTGCGAACCTTATGTAGCCATTGTTCCATTTGGCATGATGCCGATACTTTTGAAACACAACTGTTTCAGCATTTGAACCCAAAATCAGAACTTCAGTTACCTCAACCGAATGGCTGTGAACGTTGTTCACATACGGGTTTTACGGGGCGGACGGCAATTTATGAAATTGTCGCTGTGGACGATCAGATGCGCCGTTTAGTTCATGGCAATGCAGCTGAGTTTGAGCTAGAAAGTTATGCAAGACAACACTCAGGTTCTATTCGTGATGATGGTTTGCGTAAAGTATTGGCGGGGAAAACCACACTGGAAGAAGTATTGCGTGTGACCAATGACGCTGCTGAATAATAGAATATCGAGTAGTGGATACGGATTATGTGTGTAGTTGTATTATCCTGAAATTACCTGATGTGTTTCATAACAGATTTCGTTTTACTTTTAGAATGAAAATAAAGAACTTTATAATGATGAATAAATCCTTAGCCTTGTTTGGTGTGTTGAGTGGTATGGTATTTTTTACTCCACTCAGTTTTGCAAAAGATGAAACTTTTAATGTTTATAAACAATGCAATGATGAAATGGAGTGGTCTTGTGATGTCATTAGAAGCACCAATGGCAAGAAAGAAAAAGTTTATGGCGGTATGAAATCACCAAATATTGAGCGTTTAAATCAAAATTATTATCATGTTCAAATGTCATGTGGTAGCCCATGTCAGGCTCATAGTTTTCTATCGAGAAATAAACAAGAAGATGATGCGACTCAAGAATTTATCGCTATTGATACGAAGAATAATTGTTTAATTGAAACTGATTCTGAATACAATAAAATCACAGCTCGCCAATTAAATTCGAAAAAAAGACATACTTTGATCAGTACTCAGCACCCTATTTTTAAAAATGTCCCTATTTTTGATATTGCCCAATATACGGTGTTCCAAGGCACTTCTTATTTTGATCAAAAAGGAAATTTGATTTTGCTGGCAGATGAAATCGATGATCAAAAGAAATTTAAAAAGATATTTCCAAACCCTTGTAAGTTATGAACTCTCTATCCCAAAGCAATGACTTCGGGATAGAAAAGATGACTTAAACAATCACATTCAATGTCACATCAATATTTCCACGCGTTGCATTTGAATAAGGGCAAACGATATGGGCTGCATCCACTAATTTTTGCGCTTCGGCTTGCTCTAAACCTTCTAAGTGAATGTTCAAGGTCACTTGAATACCAAAACCTGTTGGAATAGGGCCAATACCTACATCACCTTCGATATAAACATCAGGTGTAATTTTTAATTGGTCACGGTTAGCAACAAACTTCATTGCACCTAGGAAACATGCAGAATAACCTGCGGCAAAAAGCTGTTCAGGGTTCGTTCCACCACCTGCGCCGCCCATTTCTTTAGGAACGGTAAGTTTTACATCTAAAATTCCATCAGAAGAGGTTGCGCGGCCGTCACGGCCACCTGTCGCTTTAGCATGTGCGGTATAAACTACTTTTTCTAAAGACATTGTGATTCCCTGAATATTATATTTGAGTCCTTATCCTGTCCTAAATTGCAGAAAGAATAAGCAGTGTTTTTGTAAATTTCTACAGAGAATGCTTGCGATTAAGTGGAAAGTTTATTTTATTAAAAATCAATGATGTGAATGCCTATTATTGTTTTTTTTAAAAATTCTCAATCGGGCTTGTTGATGTGAACAAGAACTGAAAGCACGGAAACTTTATCAATTTAAAAAGGGGGATAGATTCATGCATTTAGTGTGCTAAAGCTACTCAATGAAAGAGCAGCAGCGAATCATCATGAGGTTTTGTGCTGAGAATGAAGTTGTCTTAAAAGATCACGGCTTGATTAAAACTGTACTAATTTCCGATGTTGCATCAACGGCATACTTTCACGAATTTGAGCTTGTTCTGCCAAGTCAAAAGGAACCGTAATCAACTGTGCGCCCGGGTTAAGAATCAAATCCAAAACTTGACCACGGCTATTGGTTGCCGCTGCATGTCCCCAAGTTTGTCTCTTTTCACCATGCCAGCCTTGTTGTGCGGCGCCTAAAACCTGACATTGACTGTCCATCGCACGGGCTTGTAATAATAACTGCCAGTGCATTTGCCCTGTGGTGTAGGTAAATGCAGCAGGAGCAGTCAAAATATTTGCGCCACGCGCGCGTAAAGTTAAAGCCAATTCAGGAAAGCGTAAGTCATAGCAAACCATTAAGCCAATATTACCAAAAGGTGTTTTTGCCACAACGACATCTGTACCAGGTTCAAAAAACTTAGATTCTTGGTAGCCACCCACAGCATCGCCAACTTGTACGTCAAACAAATGAATTTTGTCATAACGTGCTTCGGTCCGTTCAGGGCTGATACAAAGACTGACTGTACGAACACGACCATCTTCAATAACAGAACCATCTGGACGGAACGGGCATGGGAGAGTACCCGCGACGATCCAGATCTGATATTGATGAGCAAGATTTTCTAAACGCTTTTGAATATCTTCAAACTGTGCTGCGGTCTCACGTTGTTTGCCTGCGGCAAAACAAACGAAGTTTTCGGGGAACACAATAAGTTCAGCACCATTTGCTTTACTTTGTTGAATGAGAGACTCAATGACAAGGAAGTTTGCTTCGATGTCATTTTGAGAGTTCATCTGTACAACAGAAAGTAAAGTCATAAATGGGCCTACAAAATTTGTTGTTATGCGTTTTGTTGCTGTGACACTTGATCGAGGCTGTCTTGTTCTTTTTGCAACTGTTTGACCAAAGGTTCAAACATATTTTGATTACTTTGATTCAGCTCCATCAAAGTCTTATGTGCATCTAGTACGGTGTTTAACATATTACGATGCGTAATGTGCTCTTCCATCAGTTCGAGGGTACAAACATTTGGATCGCCACAGTAGTTTAAAATCACAAAAACCTGCCCTAGCCCCATACTGTTGGCTAAGGTAGTGATATCAGAATTGGTGGACAACATAACAGCTTGGATATTATGGATCTGTTTAAGCTTTAAGCCTAACTTTGCCAAAATGCCTAACACAGTGCTGTCGATGAATGTAGTTTGGGTTAAATCTACGATTGCACCAACAACATTTGACTGTTGTTCAATACGGTTTAAAAGTTTGTCTAGACTGATACAAGATTGGGCACGCACTTCGCCAATAAGCTTAAAAATATGCGTTCCATTCAAGCTTGCATATTCAACATGACCTGTTGACATATAAATGCCATTTGCAGAGAAGGATAGGAAATTATCCCATAGGGCAAATACTTACTCAAGTATCTAACAGTCTTAGAAGATAGGATATTGTAATAAGTTATTGATAATTTGATTAATTCATTCGACGTAAACTTAAAATGGCAATATCATCTGCAACATGTTCTGGTGCTTCAAAAGATTGATTTTGCAAATGATAGACCAATTGTGTGAACTGATCATTCAGTCCACCATTGAAGGGTTCGAGTGCGCCATCGGAACAAATAATGAAGCGGGCATGACGGTTGAGTACACATTCATGCTCTTCAACTTCCAGTTCTTCAGTAAGGCCCAAAGGAAAACTACTGGTATGTAATATTTTAGGAGCTTGATTTGGCTCAAAGACAATTGCGGGGGGATAGTGTCCTGCACTTGACCAACGAAGTTGATGTGTTTCGAGGTTTAAAATCCCTGCAATCATGGTGATGTGCTTTTCAATATTCTCTTGAACCAACATGCCATTGAGTTTCTTAATGAGCTCACGCGGTGTTTTGGCACGACCATGAAAAGCCGCCATCCAAGAGGTTAGTAAGCTGCTGGTGACCCCATGACCGGATACATCAGCCAAATAGAACATCACTTCTTTATCGCTAATTTTCCAATAATCAAACCAGTCTCCAGACAAATAAGCAGAAGGCTGAAAAAACGTTTCAACGGTGTAGTTTTGGAGTTCTATAGGGTTTGGTAAAAGTCGCTTTTGTAACTCTGCTGCGGAAGGCAGATCGCGACTGTCTTGATTACGTTTATATTGAGCATCAATTTTAAGTAAGGATTGTTGGGGATTACTGGGGAGTTTATTCCACATCCAGCCTGCTAAAGCACCGAGTTCCCACGCTTGAGCTAAAGCACTACCTTCATTTTCAAAGGCAAGGACAATCGTGGGCAGTGTCCATTTATAATCTAAATAATCTTGGATATCGGCAATAGCAATAATAGTCGGGTCATAAAGATCAATGTCTTCTATGCGAATCATTTGCACACTTGGTAGTGTGTCTAGCACCTGTTCTAAATATGGAATATGGCGAGAGGGTTGAATGAAATACATAAAAAAAATGGCTTATCCTTAGCATTAAGCTATTGCTTTACTATAACAAGCAAATTACAGCTAGAGAAAAAAAATTCAACTCTAGCTACAATACATTGTTATTCCGTATCTAACATTTGATGCGATTCATTGGTTGATGGAGAGCTAGAAGAATCATCATCACCGACCTCATCAATGAACATTCCTTCAGCTTCTTGGCCTTTTTTCTCAGCAATAATGAAGTTTTTACGTTGTAAATAAATATCACGAATTGAGGAATATTTGTCGCCTTGAATCGCACCCTCAATATCAATCAGTTGTGATCGCACATCAATACCACGTAAAGTCTGTTCCGCCCAATACAGGCCTTCTTCATCTTCTAATATGTATCTTTGTGGGCGTGCATAGCCGTCAATAACCAAGCCAAAGCCATCACGGAAAGTACTTGGCCCAAAAACAGGAAGTACTAGGTATGGGCCAGATGGAACCCCCCAATAGCCGAGAGTCGTACCAAAGTTTTCATCTTCAGTTTCTAAACCCAAACGCGAAGCAGGATCTGCAAAACCTAAAGTAGTTACCGTATTAATGGTAAATCGACCTAAAGTTTTTGCGGCGCGGCCAGGACGACCTTGTATAAGTTGGTTTACCGCATTCCAAGGTTCACCGAGGTTTTTACGGAAGCCACTATAAGAGTCACGAATCGGTGAAGGGATCTTTTCTTTATATTCCACCGCAATTGGGCGAACGATCGCACGGTCTAAAGCATCATTGACGGCAAAAATTTGTCTATTTAAAGGTTGAAGTGGATCTTTTACATTATCAGGTTGTGCCGCATTGGCATCTACTTTTAAATCTTTTGCTTTAATATTCTTTAATTCTTTAAGCGAAGAAGAAGATTGGGCTGTTTGCGGATCAGCACTGGTATCTATTTCGCTGGCAGCTGTAGGCGCTACATCTTCAGCAAATGCAAATGTTGTAAAGCCTACAAAGAGTAGACCAGCGCATAAGTGGCGAATGTGTTGCATATAAAAGAGTTCCGGAACTTTATAATCAGCAGGTGAATTAAAAAAATAATCTTTTAACTATATTAACAGCTCTTTATTGATCATTGTTAAATCAAATTTTAAGAAATGTTAGTAAAAAAGTGTTATTTTGCTGAATAAGTAAACAGTTGGAAGTTTTTTTATAAATAATTGAATAAAGGGGGTTGTGTTGGATTAGAAATGCTGTAGAATGCACATCCATCGGCGGTGATGTTGATTAAAACTTGTTGAGAAACAAGGATTTAGCCCAAGCGGTAGAATCTGAAAGTCTTGAATAAGTTTAAAAATAATTAACAAAACCAGTTGACTTCTTCTTGAAAGAGAGTAGTATAGCCGACCTAGCTTGCTGATGACGAATCAGTAAGAAGATCATTAAGAGATTATGAAGAACAACTTGTGTGGATTTTTACTGATTGATCGATCGAAAATATTTCATTGATTGAATGGTAAAAATTACTCGAAGTTTATTTGAGAAATATTTGTCAGAAAATTGATGAGCCAAGATTTGTAGCCATAAGCTACTAATGATTTTTAACTGAAGAGTTTGATCATGGCTCAGATTGAACGCTGGCGGCAGGCTTAACACATGCAANACTCAGAAGTGAAACCTCTTAGCGCTGATGGTAGTGTGGAGTTATCCATGTGAGAGTAAGTCATCGCCAGCTCATTAATTCTAAATCCCCCTAACTTAACGGTTAGGGGGATTTTTTTATGCTGAAATACTAGGTAAGAATAAGAAGATGCAGCTAAAGATAGCATCTAAAATTTAATAGGCTTAGTCGCTAATAAAAACAAAATTTGTTTATATTTTTATCAAGGATATTAGTATTGGATAATTTTGTTGCTTGCATTTTTTAGGGTATACAGTAGCTGTCCTAAGAGTACATCTTTTTCAGTTAATGTCACAATAATCATTGGATGATTTGGAGAAGGAATCGAGGTTAAAATGGCTTTACCATTGTCCGCATCCAAAGTAATGGATTGACAACCTTCGAGATGAATTTCATTCATAAAGGCTGCAACCATAGCTAAAATTGAGCTGCTAACTGCTGCAAGTTTAGTACTGTTATAACCATCTCTTTTATAGACATGGGCTAACTCGAAGCCATCTGTGCTACACAGCATGACATAATTGACACTGCGGACATTCATGAGAACATCTTGAATCTCACTCTTTGCAAAATCAATTAACTCTTTTGGTGCTGAGCGGCTTTGCGCTAAAGTAAACATATAGAACCTCGTTATGGGTTAATTGGCAATATTTGAGTTGATCTCAATGGATGTAATGAGCGCTTCTAATAATAACAAAACGTCATCTTTCTTTCTTGCATCGATAAAGAAGAGTGGAGAAAAGAGATCATTTTGTAATAACCAGTCTTTATAGATAGTGGTTGATTTGGTTGACTCAGAAAGAAGATCGGTATGTGTAATGCCGATCGCAATATTGTCGGTAAAGTTTTGAAAGGTTTCCAGATAGCTTTCTAATTCTTGAATAGGGTTGTCTGAATGATGGTCAATCAAAATCACTGCACCAATAGCGCCTTTAGTAATTGCAGACCAAATAAAGTCGAAGCGACTTTGCCCAGGTGTACCATATAGCCCAATGGTCAGGTTTTCATCAAGCGTGATTTCACCATAATCAATACCAACGGTGGTTTCCAATTTGGTATGGCGCTGAGCATCTGTATTGAAAGCCTCCGTTTGCAATACGGGAATCTCTGAAAGTGATCGAATCGCCTCCGTTTTACCCGCACCCATACCACCAGCAAAAACAATTTTAAAGCGTTGTAAAATCATATTAGTATCCTATATGCCTAGTTTTTTTCTTAATTTTCCAAAGAAACTTTTAATTAATCCTGCTTCTTCTGCAACTTGAGGCATTTCTGGTGGGTTAAAGTGTTTATCCCAAATATTGATTTTTGAGAGGTTATGGGTCGCGATATTGGCTGCAATAAAGCGCTGCACAGTTTCAATGGGGAGGTTTAATTGCGTTGCAATTTTTGAAATTTTACCACCTTGAATAAAGCAGCTGGAAAGTTGAAAAATGGTTTTCCTGTCCACATTGCTTACTGGCTTAGGCCACATATGGATCTTAAAATGTCCATCTTCAGGCGCAATTTCTTTCAAAAATATGGGTGAATCCCAAAAAAACTGCCATAACCAGTCGCTAAGTATATGAGGGTGCTTACGTGAGACTTTCATGAAGTTACTGGTGCTGGCAATGTCATAATCAAAACCAGAATCTGTAAAGGCTTGTTCACGCTCTGTATTGAGCCAAGCGATATTTTTCTGAATATCAATAATGGCAATGGTGCCCAAAGTATCAAAAAGATGTAGCTTTGAGTTGCGTTCGCTATCCAGCATTTTGCTGAAATACTCTAATTTGTAGGGTGTTTTTTTATTCTGAGTTTCGATAGGAAGGATTTGTTGATTCTCAAAAGAGGGATGTAGTAGATGTTGAATAATCCAATTCGAGAAGCTTTCAAGGTGTGTAATTGGTAAAGAAAGTGTGTTTTCGTGGAGTCGGTTTTCGTTATGGGTTTGCTTAGAAATTTTTAGCCATGGGAACTGACGACTTCGAATGATCTTTTGGATCCCTTCGGTTTCATAAAAACTTTCATGGATAAATAAACAATCAATAGTGGGGTCAGCAGCCGAGCTCCAGTTAATTTGATACTCTTGAGGAATGAGATTACGTAGCTGTGTTTTAAGTTCGTCAGAATGGTTTGAACTCAGGCCGGTAATCGCAATATTAATATATTGCTTATTCATAGTGTTTCTTTAATTTAATGAGGTTGAAGAGGACAACGCATACAACCCCTTTCCCAAAAGGATGAGAAAGGGGCAATTCAAATTAAGAAAAATCTAGGCCTTTTTCATATCCTTTGAGTTCATGGCGAGCCATGGCAAGATTTGCTTTAGAGCGTTCAAGGACAAGATATAAGAAAATTTTGTCATTGCCTTCTAAAGGACGAATAAGGTGATACTGCTTACCCAGCGTAATTAAAATATCTTCGATGGTGTCATTCAAGTTCAATGCTTGTGCAACACGTCGTTTTGAGCGAACGACTTCAGTATTACCTGCAGCCGCGAGTTCTAAATCGATGCTTCCACCGCCTTGAGTTGCTAGGGCTAAACCGCTTTCCCCATCGACCAATGCTGCTGCATAGAATCCATCGATATTTGCTAATGCTTCCAATGACACTTTAGCCATAGTTTTTCTCTTTAATTTTATGAGTTTTGAAATCCTTTTAACTTGTTGTTTCACAAGTCGATTTAATTATATGGACGGCGTGAAAAAATTATCAATATAAATAAATGTAACAAAAAAAAGATGAATAAATGTACGATTAAACCCGAGGCTTTTAGTCAGTTTTTGCTACAGATTCTGTGATTAAGTTTGCGTATTTTAAAAAGGAGTGTGAGAAAGTTTATTGTTATTTGAAAAAGTGTTTAATTTATTTGCTATTGTAACAAAATATAACTTTCAACATTTGGACAAATAAAAGTAAAAAATAAATCGTTTTTTTTGATTTTTAACGATGAAATATATAATTATTTTTCATTAAAAAATAAAGGGATGCGCAAAATAAGTGCATCCCTTGGGAATCAGACAAACATTTCACTTGCTGTGCAATAAAGTCCCCATAAAATAACAATAGCCACAGCAGGCTCAATCAGTTTTGCCCATGTTGGCGTTGGATTTTGCTCTACTACCTGTGTGTGTAGCTGATCTGAGTGGTCTGTTGCGTGTTGATTTACCATTTGATTAAACTCCTTCATCGTCTCTTCTAATGATAGCTCTTCTTCAGGCTTGGGTTTAGAGCCAATCAGCTCTGTTAGCTCATTTGTTGTCCAAACCCAGTCATCTGCCAGACCTGAAAGGTGTTCGATTTGACCGACAAGCAGCTCACGTATTCCATGTTCGCCAAAGTTCCCAGTGACATCAAGTTGTTTGAGTTCAGCAAACTGAAGACCTAACATGGTGGTCAGGCTATGTTCTAAGTCTGCCTTCGCTAACTGTGATTCATTTTGCGAAAACGTGGTGAGATGCCTTGCAAGCTCTTGAATATAAAGATGATCTTGAGTTTGAATTTCTTGATAGAGCTTGGTGCCATCTTGACGCATCAAAGTGATGAGTTTTCCAAGCGAGAGAGTGTTGGCCTCAGAAAGATATTGAAGTCGCTCCTCATCTGAATATTGACTCAGAAGCTCAGGCTTTTGAATTTTAATCTGCTCTGCAAAATATTGTACTAAATCAAAAGCCATATAATTACTCCATTTTATTAATCTAATAACCTTAAACTTGGTTTTTTCTTAGCGGGTTCAGTTTTTTCTTCATTGTCTGATTTTAAAGCATTTTGCTCACTTTGGGTATGATTGTCATACTCACTTGGATCGAAGAACAAGCCTTGTCCATTTTCACGGGCATAAATGCCAATCACAGCATTAAGTGGGACATAAATATCACGAGATACCCCACCAAAACGAGCAGAGAAGGTAATCGCATCGTTGCTCATATGTAGCGCATGCACTGCATGAGGGACGATGTTTAAGACAATTTGTCCATCTTGAATAAACTGTTCAGGAACGAGGGTATTTGGTTGGGTTGCATCGACCAATAAATGCGGTGTCAGTTGGTTATCACAAATCCATTCATAAATGGCGCGAGCTAAATATGGGCGAGTCGGCGTAAGGTTTAATTCTTGATCAGACATAATGTTCTCTACAGCTGTTTAAATTCAGATTGATAGTGGTTTTTCTCCTGCAAAGTTAAAGACTTTAAAAATGCAGGGCGGCTAAAAATACGTTGGCAATATAAATAGATTGGACGGCATTGCTGTTTGGGTAAATGCACGCCCATGCTGTTTAAGCGTAGAAAGATGGGTGCGAGCATGCAATCTAAAATACTAAAGCTTTCTGACATGAAATAGGGGAAATGCTGAAACAATGGTGTTAGGGAAATAAGTGTGTCTTTCAGTTTTTTTTGTGCTTGCAGTTTTGCTTGTTCATCGAGTGTATCTGGATGGCGCAGCATCATATCAGCAAGCTTTAGCCAATCTTGTTCAAAGCGCCAAATATACTGACGCTGTTCCGCACGAGGCATGGGCGCGTCGGCATAGAGCTTATTTTGTCGATAACGATCGTCTAAATACTCGGAGATGATATTGGCATTAAATAGTTTTAAATCATTTTCAATCAACATAGGCAGCTGATTATAAGGGTTTAAGCTGGCGAGATCTTCATCATCGGCATCACTTAAAACCAAATGGTATTTGATTTGCTTTTCTGCAAGTACATAACGAATCCAATGGGAGCGAAAATCATCTGCATGGCTATACAGCGTAATTCCTTGAAGCGGAGTAGTTTCGACAGACATATTTCAAGAAACTAGGTGAAGTGAATCGGTTAGAATACTAAAAATAGCCAATAAAATCATCTTAACTTTAATATGCTTATACAATCGAACAACTTGGAATAAATGAAAAATAAGGATAGAACCATGCAGCTTAGGCTCAGAATCACCCAATCGATCGCAGTTATTATATTAATGACTTCCATCTCAAGTAGTTATGCTCAAAATCAAGATGTAGCTGAACAGGTAGATGTAGCGCAGCAAACTGCTGAAGATGCAGCTTGTATTGCCGATGAAGCTTGTGATGTCGCTACTTCTGTATCTGAGGATGAGATGTATGGCGGCATTCAGCAAGTATATATAGTAAAAGGCTGTAAGGTCACTGTTTATAATGATGGACCTGTGAAAATGGTCGATGAGAAAACCGACGAGCCGTGTAATGCACCACTTCCCAAAGATCATCAATTTTCAAAATAAGCTGGAATATACAACTACAGGCATGTAGTACGAATAAAGCAGGAAGCATGGACTTAAAACTTGAAAATCACGCATAAAAAAAGCCTTGGATAAACCAAGGCTTTTTTGTCCGATTCGGTAAACGAATTAACGTTTAGAGAATTGAGGACGTTTACGAGCTTTACGTAAACCAAGTTTCTTACGTTCAACTTCACGAGCATCACGAGTAACGAAACCAGCTTGACGAAGAGCAGGTTTAAGTGTTTCGTCAGAAGCGATCAACGCACGAGTAATACCGTGACGGATAGCGCCAGCTTGACCACCGATACCACCACCAGCAACAGTGATGTAAAGGTCATACTTTTCAGTAACTTCGAGAAGCTCTAAAGGTTGACGAACAACCATACGAGCAGTTTCACGACCGAAGTATTGCTCAAGAGTACGGTTGTTAATTACGAGCTTGCCTGTACCAGCTGACAAGAAAACACGTGCAGTTGCGGTCTTACGGCGACCTGTACCATAATTAGTAGCCATGTGCTGTATCCCTTAGATGTCCAAAACTTGTGGCTGTTGAGCAGCGTGTGGATGCTCTGTACCTGCATACACTTTCATTTTCTTGATCATTGCATAACCAAGAGGACCTTTTGGTAACATACCTTTAACAGCTTTTTCTAAAACTGCTTCAGGTTTGTGAGCGATTAACTTTTCAAAGTTAGTCTCACGGATACCACCAGGGAAGCCAGTGTGGCGATAGTATTTTTTATCAAGCGCTTTTTTACCAGTCACTTGAATTTCTTCAGCATTGATTACAACGATATAATCGCCAGTGTCAACGTGAGGAGTATAAGAAGTCTTGTGCTTACCACGTAGACGACGAGCGATTTCAGTCGCAAGGCGACCTAAAGTTTTGCCAGAAGCATCAACAACGTACCAGTCGTGTTGAACTTCAGCAGGCTTAGCGCTGAGAGTTTTCATTAAACCACTACCTATTATAGTTGGTTTGGACTATGGAATCTGTCCAAACAAAAGGAGACGCGATTCTAAACGAAGTTGCTCAGAATCACAAATGAAAATATAAAATTTCAAGAGCCGTATTTTAAGGTATTTCCCAGTATAAAGGAAGAGATCAAAGTTTATTCTTTTTAAAAAACCACAAAAGAATTCAAACTTTAAAAAATGGGGAACCGTGATATTGAACTTTATGACTTCACTGAATGAAATGCGGGATCATCACCATAGAACCATTTTAAAATAACGGATAGTACAGGAGTTACGACTCGCAATTTCTTTGCTCATATTTGATTTGTTTGAGGCTTTATTTTTTCTTTGAAATTCGATGGAATGTGAAAACAGGATAAGTGAGGATTTAAATATAAAAGAATAGGTTCAAGTTGAGTACGGTGAATGCGGAGATACTGGGTGAGACGTTGTATAATAGTCAAAACGCATTTTACTTGAGTTGATCATGCTGCCTTTATATGTCACCAGTGGTGAACCTGCTGGGATTGGTCCAGATATTTGTTTAAGCCTTGCTGCTCGTATAGATGAGCGTCCGATCGTGGTCCTTGGTGATATGAACTTGCTACGTACACGTGCAGCATGTTTGGGATTGGACATTGAAATGATTGAATATTCAGGGCAAGAAGCATCATCAACTCAGGGTCAACTTTATGTTGAGCATGTGCCTTTAAGCGAAGCTGTTGTAATGGGTGAGCTCAATCCTGAAAATGCGCCTTATGTCTTAGAGCAGCTACGACGTTCGGCCGATTATGCCATGTCCAGTAAAAGCGTAGGTGTTGCAACTGCACCTGTACAAAAATCAGTCATCAACGATGCTGGGATTCACTTTAGTGGACATACCGAATACTACCAAGAGTTTGCTGGGGTTGAACGTGTGGTGATGATGCTCGCAACCAAGACGTTGCGTGTTGCGCTGGCTACTACACATTTACCTTTGAGAGCTGTACCCGATGCGATTACCAAAGAACGGCTGCATCAAGTGATTGATATTTTAATTCAGGACTTAAAAAGCAAATTTAAAAAAGAGCACCCCCATATTTTAGTATGTGGCTTAAACCCACATGCAGGGGAAGATGGCTATTTGGGCATGGAAGAAATTGAGGTGATTAACCCTGTGCTGGAAAGCTACCGTGCTCAAGGCATAAATATGAGCCTGAGCCTGCCTGCCGACACCTTATTTACCCCAGACAACTTAAAAGATGCCGATGCTGTTTTGGCGATGTATCACGATCAGGGCTTACCTGTGTTAAAATCGCAAGGGTTTGGTGAAGCCATTAATATTACTTTGGGCTTACCGTTTATTCGTACCTCAGTCGATCATGGCACAGCTCTCTCCCTCGCAGGCACAGGTCTTGCGAAAAGCTCAAGCTTACAGGTCGCTGTTGATTTAGCGTTAGAATTAGCTCGTCACTAATGTTCAGTGATTAACTCACGTTGGAAAATTTTATGTATCAAATTAATGCCTTAAACCCTAAAGATGAAGGGCACCATACGCGTAAGCGTTTTGGACAAAACTTCTTACATGACCAACGTGTGATTGCCAAGATTGTACGTTCAGTTGCACCTCGTTCAGGGGATAACATTGTGGAAATTGGCCCCGGTTTGGCAGCCTTGACCTCTCCGTTGATTGGTGAATGTGATGCACTTACGGTTGTCGAATTAGACCGTGATTTGGCGGCCGGTTTGCCAGGGCGTGTGCCACATCCTGAACGTTTAACCATTATTGAAACCGATGCACTGAAGTACGACTTCACCAATTTATTTGAAGATGGTCGTCCTTTACGTGTTGTGGGTAATTTGCCGTATAACATCTCAACGCCACTTTTGTTTCATCTCTTGGAGTTTGGTGACAAAGTTAAAGACATGCACTTTATGCTACAAAAAGAAGTGGTTGACCGTATTACGGCTTCTCCAAATAGCAAAGAGTATGGTCGTTTGTCGGTGATGATTCAGTATTTCTGTAAACCTACGTTCTTGTTTGAAGTACCACCGGGTTCATTTAACCCGCCACCCAAAGTGACTTCTGCGGTGTTCCGTTTAGAGCCGTATGCGGTTAAGCCGATTGTGGCAAAAAATGAAAAAGCCTTGGCACGTTTGGTCTCGCACGTCTTTACTCAGCGTCGTAAAACTTTGCGTAATAGCTTAAAAGGCATGTTGGTTGAAGATGGTTTTGAACAAGCGGGTGTTGATCCGATGGCACGTCCAGAGACTTTAACACTGGCTCAATTTGTGGCATTAGCAGATCAAATGGTGGCTTAAGGTGACAGGTGCAGAGATTCGATACAATTATGTCATTGGTGATGTGCAGGGTTGTTTTGAAGCACTAAAAGCCTTGCTAAAGACTATTCAGTTTGATCCTGACCAAGATTTTATTTGGTTTGCTGGAGATTTGGTTGCCCGTGGTGAAAATTCATTAGGAGCCTTACGTTTTATTAAAAAATTAGTAGAGCGTAATGCGGCTGCAACAGTTTTAGGCAATCATGATTTAAATTTGCTGGCGGCTGCACGTGGCATTAAAGCAATCAAAGACAAAGATAACATTCGCGATGTGATTGATGCGATTGATAGTGATGATTTGATTGATTGGCTACGGAAACAACCCCTGTGTGTGTTTCCAAATGCAACCACGGTTCTGACGCATGCAGGCATTCCAACCAATTGGACAGCAGAACAAACTGCTGCATTAGCCGCAGAAGTTGAGGCGGTCATTGCAGCGGATGATTTTGATGTTGTCGATGCCTTTTTAAAAGAAATGTATGGCAAAGAGCCCACCTTGTGGTCGGGTGAACTAATGGGACACGCACGTTTACGTTGTATCGTAAATTATTTGACCCGTATGCGTTTAACCGATAGTGCAGGGCGTTTGGAGTTTAGTTTTAAAGACTCACTCAGTGACCCAATGCCTGAAGGCTTCAAACCATGGTTTGAATTTGCTTCGCAAGCGGCACAAACCCATAAAGTTGTGTTTGGTCACTGGGCAGCTTTACAAGGTAAAACCATTTCGGACTCGATTCAAAATGTAGATGGCGGTTGTGTTTGGGGACATCAATTAATGGCTTATCGTCTAGAAGATGAGACCTTATTTGCCGTTGATAATCCAGTTCAATAGCACATGCATTAAAAAAGCCACGAACTTCGTGGCTTTTTTATTCTTAGTCGATTCTTAACCATGTTTGGTTACGACCTAAAGCAGAAACACCGATGTAAGCACGTAGAGAAAGACGCTTTCCTGTGGCATTCAGTTTCATTTTCGCATCATAAAGTTTGCCAGACAAAGGATCAATCACACGACCTTTTTCATAGTTATTGGTGCCGTCGACATGCTTTAAGCCTTTAATAATGTCCATACCCAAAATTGGTTTATTGGTATATGGCGTAGGGCAATTCACACAAGTTTCTTTTGGGGTATAGCCTGGGCGTGGTGTAATTTTTACAATTTTCCCAGTGTAAGTATTATTCGATTCTTTACGAATTTCGATAATGGCTTTGGGTGAGCCTGACTTATCATCAATTTGTTGCCATGTCCCTGTTAAGTCCTGTGCAAATGCTCCCCCGCAAAGCATGGACAATGTTAATCCCGCGATAAAAAACTTACTTTTCATATAAGGTTCTCTATAGTTTCACAAAAAGATATCCAAGACACAGAAAAATAAACAGTTTGCACAAGGCAAACTGTTTTGTGTTTAGATATGAGTTAGGCAGTTGCCTTTAAAAATTGAAAAATCATACATGCTTAGCTGAAACTCTTTTATTCATTGAATTTGAAACAATCAGACTAAGTTTGATGCAATGTATGAGTGACTCAGTGGTGGTCTACAAAATCTAAAATGAATCTATTAAGTGATTACGTAGACCAAGCCTGTTCAGTAATAGAACTTAGATTATTCTCGAATCCACGTTTGACTACGACCTAGAGCAGATATGCCCACGTATCCTCGCAAGGTTAAGCGTTTGCCATTCGAACTGAGTTTTGCTTTACAGCTATAAATATTACCAGACAGTGGATCAATGATTTTTCCACCCGTGTAATTGGTATCACCGCTGTGTTTCAAACCTTTCATCACATCCATGCCTAAAATAGGCTTATTGGTATACGGCGCAGGGCAATTAATACAAGTTTCTTTTGGTGTATAACCCGGACGAGGCGTTACTTTAACGATCTTAGCGGTATATGTCCCATTTGATTCTTGGCGAATATCAAGGATGGCTTTTGACGACCCAGTTTTGTCATCAATATTTTTCCAAGTGCCGCTAATATCTTCAGCGAAAGCTGTACTACCCATAACGGTTGTAGCGAATGCGATTGCAAGTGTCAATTTGCTCATGAACAAAATCCTTTTATCATTTAATCAACGACAAACTCATCTTAAGTTGATTTTTTAAACAATACAATTGTTTATGTGAGGAACATATCACATTTTTTGCAAGTATAGAATAAACAACGGTAACCAGATTGCTGTAAATACCGCATTGACAGCCATTCCAAAGGCTGCGTAACGTCCAGCAATACTTCCCCGTTGCCATGCTTGAGCTGTACCGATGGCATGAGCTGCAAGACCTAGCGCTAAGCCCGATGCTCGTTCGTCATTAATGTGTTTGAGGATCAGTGGCGAAAATGCAGCACCAATTACACCGGATAAAATCACGATTAAAATAGCCAGACTCACAGGGGCTTGCAGCAGTGTTGCAATGTTAATTGCGATAGGCGTTGTGACTGCTCGTGTGGCAAATGCCATAATGGTAGGGTCAGACAAATGTAGTAGATAAGCCAGTCCCATCGGCAGTCCGACCGCACTGATACTGGCAAAGACCAAGATGCCCACCACGGCTTTGAGAGGGAGGTCGTCATAGCGCATGGCAGCCAATGGAATTGCTAATGCGACCGTGACATAACCGAGCAGATGGTTAAACACTGGATTGACCTGTGCCATATATTGCTCATACGGAATGTTTAACAATAAGAGCAGGGCAATCACAAAGCACATGCCAAAAACAATCACGGGAATTTGTGGCAGTTTTTTGTTGAGTGGCTTTGCCAGTAAATAGGCAACGAGAGTTAGGAAAAAACCGAAAATAATGGGAATCATGTGCACACTCCTAAAGCCATTTCTTAGACATTTTTGCGTAAACCCACAGTGGAATTAGTGTGCTGACAAATAGCACCACCAAAAACATTGGGATTTCACTGCCTAAATGCGTCATCATCAGCAGGGAGCCTGCACTGATAGGTAGAAAAGCAAAGGCACTTTCTTTCATGATTTTATTGTTGGTATCGACCAAACGTGCTGGAATTTTATGAAATTTTCTCCAACCCAAAAGGACGATTAATAAACTAATCAGTCCAATTAAATTGCCCAGTTCAGGATGTCCAAAACGTCCAGTGATCCACACAGCCGCTTCACGAAAGACGATGATTAGGGCAACCGTGCCGATCCATGCTTTCCAATCAACAGTTTTTATCCATTCCATTTTGTTCTGTCATTAACATTTTACTTATCACGTTTTAACCGATTTAGTTTTTGATTTCAAATTCTTCGAGTTCACGATGAAATTGTTTTGCTTTCAAACCTAAAATTTCATCAATCGGTAAATGTGCTTGTTTAATCAGTTGTTCAAGTTTATGCGGCGCAATATACACTTGTAGGTGTAGGTTGCCCTCATCATCATAATTTTCAGATTGAATCACATTTAGGGCGTACAGTTGATTACGCAATTTGCCATAGGCTGGTTTGAGTAGGACGTCAAAGTTTTGAATTTGACCCATCAAGCACTCTTGGACCGCTTGGCGTAGTAGATCAAATCCTTCGCCTGTATGTGCTGAGACATAGACACGCTCAGGTACATTGGGTTCAGCGTAAATGATTTTGGCTTGTTCGCCACTTTGATCGATCTTGTTATACACCCGTAGAATTGGAATATCTGCGCCAATTTCTTTGAGCACTTTTTCAACAGCTTCAATTTGTTCCATATGGTCTGGACTGCTCGAGTCAATCACATGCAACAGCAAACTGGCTTCTAATGTTTCCTCTAGCGTCGCTTTAAACGATTCCACTAAAGCATGCGCGAGATTACGCACAAAACCAACCGTATCGGCTAGGACCAGTGGGCCAATACCATCCCATTCCAAACGTCTTAAGGTTGGATCTAAGGTTGCAAATAACTGATCTGCGGCATAAACATCAGATTTGGCAAGAGTGTTAAACAGGGTTGATTTGCCCGCATTGGTATAACCAACCAAAGAAACGGTTGGAATTGCAGCTTTTTGACGTGCAGCACGTCCTTGGATACGGGTCTGACGGACTTTTTCTAATTTATCTTTAAGTTGTCCAACACGGACACGAAGTAAACGACGGTCAGTTTCGAGTTGCGTTTCACCTGGACCACGGAGTCCAATCCCACCTTTTTGGCTATCGAGACTAATACCTGTACCGACCAGTCGAGAAGATAAGTGATCCAATTGAGCCAATTCGACTTGAAGTTTCCCTTCATGGGTACGGGCACGTTGTGCAAAGATATCTAGAATAAGGCGTGTACGGTCAATGACGCGGCACTTGATAATACGACTCAGATTACGTTCCTGACTAGGGGTTAGGGCATGGTCAATAATCACCAGCGTGGCTTCAAGTTCCTCAACACGAGCAGCAATTTCTTCTGCTTTGCCTGAACCAATGAAATATTTAGCATCGGGTTTGAATCTTTGAGCGTGAACATGCTCCAGAATTTGTGCACCTGCCGACTTAGCAAGCAAACGAAATTCTTCTGCATCAAGGTCTTCCAGAATATGGATGGCAACACTGACTAAAATGGTTTTTTCGCCACCTTGCTTCTGCTCAAAATATTCCACTAAATTCGATCTCACATTGAAAACTCTAGTGTAGATGAATTTGCTGAGATTGAGCGAAATAGTTATGCCGTTGCCTTACATTGAGCGAAATAAGTGAACCAAAAGCAGTAAGGTACCAAAGTATAAAATACTGAGCCCTATAATAAATTTCAGTGCCTGAACAGGATTTAACGGCGGAGCTGGAGGGTTTATTTGATCGTTCATGTACACACCATGTTTTGGTATTTCGATTGATTTATTTTAATTAATTTGTTTAAACGATTAAAATTGAAAATAATCATCTGGTCCTTCGGTTTTTATGATCAATGCAAGTTACTCAAGATCAGTATAGAATGAGCCGAAATCAATGATTAAATGTTGAATGAAGCTGTGCCAAGTGAACCGTCTATGCAATCGAATACTGAAATAAAAACAACATCAATAAAAGGTGTCTCTAAGCTTTTTCTGTATGGCAAAAAGCTGGCTTCGGGACTTGGCGCCGTGTCCGAAGGGTTTTATTTGGTCTATCGACATGGCTTGTATAAAGACATTAACAATCCACAAAATACCCGTTACGTGCAGTATTTCTGTCGTCGACTGTGCAAAGTTTTTAACATTGATGTGCATGTCCACGGTGATATTCCACGTAAGCCTGCACTTTGGGTCAGCAATCATATTTCATGGTTAGATGTCGCTGTATTAGGCTCAGGCGCACGAGTTTTCTTTTTGGCCAAGGCTGAAATTGAAAAATGGCCTGTGTTTGGCAAATTGGCAAAAAGTGGTGGAACCTTGTTTATTCAACGTGGTTCAGGCGATTCCATCAAAATTCGAGAGCAAATTACAGCGTTTTTAAAACAAGATATTCCTGTGTTGTTTTTCCCGGAAGCGACCACGACCGATGGTTCTAAAGTGAAAAAGGTTCATGGACGTATATTAGGCGCAGCAATTGAGGCCAAACGTGATGTGCAAATTTGTTTGATTTGCTATGTAAATCAACAGGGCGGACTTGATCAAGTCTCTCCGTTTATCGGTAACATTAGTTTTGCCGAGCATGTTAAAAAAGTACTAGAGATGCCACAAGTGACAGCACATTTAGTTGCGCTTCCAGCCATTTGTACCACAGGACATACGGTTGATAGTTTAACTGCACTCGTCCAACAAAAAATGGTGCAAGGTTTGGCTGATTTACATCATAAAGTTTTGAAGTCCCAACCCAACATGCAGCAAGATTGAAGGCTTACATAAAGCCTTCAATCGGTAGCCAAGAAACGACTTTGAGACCAGCGCGTTTAAACCAATTCATTTTTGGTTCAGTGGTATAAGTTTTGGTAGAGCCATCTGCTTGTTTGATTTGCCAGTTAATGTTTTTGTTTGCATCTAGAACCAGCTTATAGGCATATTTACTGAGGTTTTGGTCCATGGTGTAGTGTACCGCTTTGGCCAGCGGTGGACTGTTCAGTAAAACTCCAATTTCTGTATTTAAGTTGGCAGAGCGGGGATCAAAATTAAATGAACCAATAAAAACCTGTTTCTCATCAATGGCCATGAGTTTGGCATGCAGACTCGAGCGGCTTAATCCTTTGATGCTGACTTTGGCTTTTTTCGAAATTTCTTCATTGTTTTCGTTTAGGGCTTCGGCCGCAGGCGTGGCTAAAAACTCATAGAGTTGAACACCACTTTCCAGCAAGTCTTCACGATATTTTCCATAGAAGGCATGGACCAACGGCACATCATTGGCTTTAAATGAGTTGGTCAGTACGCGAACTTGAATGTCACTTTGAGCGAGGTTTGCCAGATGTTTTTTGCCTTTACGTTCAGGCACAAAATAGGCCGAAATAATGTCGATGCTTTCCATTGGCTTTTCTAAATGGGTTTGCAACTGGAAGTTTAAATGTTCTTCTTTTTTCGCACGAGACTTGGTTTTGCTTGGCGAGTCTTTCACCACTTCGGCTTTGACCCAATCGAACTGGATACTATCATTTAGCCAGTGTTCAAAGGCCTGCGAACGATTGGCCAGATCCAAATAATTTTGTACGGTCACTTCCTGATAGTGCTGCTCTAACTGGGTTTTTAAACCTTCATAACGCAAGCTGTAATGGTTAGCGTTGACAATTTGACGCACTGGAAAGGCATAGTCGTCATTCCAGTATTCATCGAAGGAATGCACAATTTCATCTGAGGCAGAGCCGACCAACATCACATCAACATCAGAAAATTGATAACTGTCGCTGACGTTATAATATTGATTGCTCATGTTACGCCCACCAATCAACGAAATTTGATTATCGGCAATGAAGCTTTTGTTGTGCATACGACGGTTGATGCGTTTTAGATTTAAGACCATATCCATCGCACGATAGTGACGGAAGCGGTAAGGGTTATACAGTTTGATGTCGATATTAGCGTGTTGATCGAGCGCCAAATAAATGCCTTCCATTTTCTTGGCATTGTTATCATCGATTAGTAATCGAACCTTCACCCCGCGATCAGCGGCTTTCAAAATAGAATAAAGCGCTAAAGAACCAATACGATCGTTGTCCCAAATATAGTATTGTAGATCTAAGGTCTTTTCTGCCTTATCAATAAGATGGATACGCGCGGCCAATGCTTCGAGTGGATTATAGAGAATATGGAAACCTGTAAGGTCTGGATTTTGTTCACGTAAAGGCAGTACGATTTTGCCTAAACTGGTTTGATCGGTTGGCAAATCAAAGGCATAGACGGGCGTCTGTGGGATCTGTTTGGGTAAGGTATTACACGCTGGGACAGTCAAAACCATACAGCTCAGCAACAACAGTTTGGCACCTTGCTGAGTCGAAGATGAGCGGAATAAAGTTTGTTTCGCTAAGCCGTGAGGTTTTTCCATCGTCATAAAGTCTATAAATTTGGTTTGAGTATAATTCTGAGCTGTGAAAAGATAAACAGAAGATTATGTGTTCTTGATGAACAATTTGTGAGTAAAAGTCTATGATGAATATACACTCCGTCGTGTTCTATTTTTATATTGCGATGGCCTTGCTTGCAGGGTGGGCGGTGTATCAGGCATGGATCAGTCAAACCAATACGGAGACTATTCATCCGTTTAAGGCCTTTGTGCATTTGTTGGCTTTTTATCTCTCCTATTTACTCATTCCTTTGTTTTTCTTTAGCTTATATGCAGGTTTTCAGGGTTATTATTCATGGCATGAAGCTATTTTTGTGTTTTTGGTCAGTGGTGTGCTGTGTTATGCACGTTTCATTGAACCGCATTTTGTACATGTCAAAACCACTCAATATCAAATCCAAGAAGATTATAAATTACTCAAACCCGTTCGTATTGCGTTAATTGCCGATCTACATATTGGTCTATTTTCAGGGCATGAGCGACAACTGAAAACCATCGTCAAACGACTGAATGAACAAAAACCTGATTTGGTGGTAGTTGCAGGGGATTGGACATATGAACCTGAAAATACACTGGCAGAAGAATTAGAGGTGTTGCAAGAAATTAATGCCCCAGTCTATTCGGTCAATGGCAATCATGATGAACAATATCCAGGCCCGCCGATTCAAAATTTGTTAAGACATGCTTTGAAGGTGAATAATGTGATTGATATTGAAGGTCAGATTGTTGAATTTGAAGAGTTTCGTCTGATTGGAGTCGGGGATTTGTGGGCAGGCAAGGCGGATATGCGTTTTATGCCGCATTTACCGCAGGACAAACCATGGGTCATCCTATCGCACAATCCAGACACGATCGATATGGTACCCGCTTTACTCAGCCGTCCTTTAATGCTTTCAGGTCATACGCATGGTGGTCAAGTTGAGCTGCCATGGCTCACAGACTATGTAATGAAAAAAGTGTCTATATT
This sequence comes from Acinetobacter sp. 8I-beige, assembly GCF_902505955.1. Classification (NCBI taxonomy): domain Bacteria; kingdom Pseudomonadati; phylum Pseudomonadota; class Gammaproteobacteria; order Moraxellales; family Moraxellaceae; genus Acinetobacter; species Acinetobacter sp. 8I-beige. The sequence goes on from NZ_LR732790.1 coordinate 615,002, forward strand.
AGGACACAAAAAAGGCTTGTACCGACATGAACATGCGGATGTGTTTGTTACGGTTGGAACAGGCATGGTGGGTGTGCCTTTTCGTTTTCGCGTACCACCGACGATCGATATTATTGAACTGATTTAAGTTGGGTTTAGAACCAATAAAAAATAAAACTTAAAACCAAAATGACCACAGCCAAGACGATCCAAAGGTTGTGGTTTTTTGTATGAAGCTCTTGTAGGTCTTGTATTGCATCGAGGTTATTCACTGCTGGGCTATGCGGGCTTTGTGGCTGTTGTTGTGTAAAGCTCCGTCCTTCAGACACAAGGGAGCTGTGGTGTCTTAATTCAGCGGTTGATATGCGTTGTTGTTGATGTCGTTTATGGCGATACATGCTTTTTAGTGCAGCATCATGCCGCTTCGTGAGTTCAGTCACGATCTCTTGTGCATCATCGTATTGAAAAGCGGTATGTGTGGCGATGTATTGAATGGCTTGAATAATTTTATTTTCTTCAACTAATACGATGACATCAAGGAGTTGTTCATTGGTGAGTTGTTGTATTTTTTCATCCATTTTTCGATCCTATTCATCTGTATCTCTCTCTATTTTTGAAGTAAAACGACAGATTTTAAATATGGTTTTTGTAGCGTTTGTTAAAGCATTGGTATAAAAAAACCAGCATCACTGTGCTGGTTTTTAGACATCAAATTCAGGTTTAAATTTGATTATTTACATCATCATTTTTGGTTTCACGGATCATTAAGAACGCACATAAAGACAGTAGTGATGCCGCCGTGAGGTAATAACCCACTGCATGTAAACCATAGGTGGTTGCAAGCTTGGTGGCAATGAGAGGTGCAAATGATGCCCCAAAGATCCCCGCAAGGTTAAAAGTCAGCGCTGAACCTGTATAACGAACGGATATTGGAAAAATCTCAGAGAGCACAGTACCAATTGGTCCATAGGTTAAACCCATGATGGATAAACCAATACACAGGAACAAGAACACAATAAGGGTACTGCCTGATTCCAACATGCTTGAGAATACTAAACCAAATAACGCCGCAGCAATACAGACTGCAATAGACGTGGTTTTACGACCAAATTTTTCCGCAAAAACTGCAGACAAGGGGATGAATGCAGCAAAGCACAGGGTTGCGACCAGTTGAAGTTGTAAGAACTGTTCGCGGGTGTAACCCAGCTGTTTGGTACCCCATTGTAAAGCAAATACCGTCGTGAGGTAGAAGACCACAAAGGTGCAGATGGCTGCAATGGTACCTAAAATCAACATGCCCCAGTGCTTGGTCATCACTTCTTTAAACGGAATGTTAACTTCTTTTTGCTTGTCTAAAACTTTCTGGAACGCGGGGGTTTCATGGAGTTGTAAACGAATCCACAGACCTACAATCACCAGTAAAGCACTTGAGATAAAGGGAATACGCCAGCCCCAAGTCATGAACGCTTCTTCAGTCATAAAATGACCCAGCGTTAAGAATGAACCCGTTGCTAAGATAAAGCCAATCGGCGCGCCCAGTTGGGGAAACATGCCATACCAAGCACGCTTACCTTCAGGTGCATTTTCTGTGGCAAGCAATACAGCACCCGACCATTCACCACCTAAGCCGAGTCCTTGACCTAAACGACACAGCGCAAGCAGTAATGGTGCGGCAATTCCAATTTGTGCATAGGTGGGTAATAAGCCGATACACACGGTTGAAAGTCCCATGGTCAGCAAAGCTGCAACCAAGGTCGCCTTTCGGCCGATACGATCACCTAAATGTCCAAAGAGTGCAGCGCCAATCGGGCGTGCAATAAAGGCAATGGCGAAGGTTGCCAAAGACTGAATGGTTGCAGTCATTGGATCCGTACTTGCTGGAAAGAACAGGTACGGAAAAATAATGACAGCCGCAGTGGCATAAATATAAAAATCGAAGAATTCGATAGTTGTACCTACCAGACTGGCTGTAAGTACGCGGAATTTTGAGTTTACAGGCTGCTGTTCAGCAACAGCAGTATTTAATGACGCCATGGTAGACCTTACACTTAAAAAATAGTCGAACTGAGTTTTAAAAGCGTCATCTTTTTAAAAAAGGCGTAATTTTTTAAAAAAATACGAATGTTCCTCGGGCAGACTACGGAATTAGGGTTGCTAAAAAATGTAGTGTGCGCGGGTTATATCACGTAAAGATAGATGGACAGGAAATGTGATCCTGCACCAATCAATACAAAAATATGCCAGATAGCGTGCGTATATCTTACCTTTTTTAGCGCATAAAACAATGCACCGATGGTATAGGAAAGTCCACCAATGATTAAAAAAGTCAAAGCAGGTTTAGATAAAAAGCGTTGCATATCATCCATTACCAGTACAGCCAACCAACCCATAAGCAGATAAGCAATCAGTGAAATTTTTTCAAAGCGATGGATGAAAACTAACTTGAATAGTGTACCAATGAGTGCAATCACCCAAAGTGCAATGAGTAGGTAATGGGCTTTTTGTGTGGGCAGTGCAATAGACAAAAATGGAGTGTAGGTGCCCGCAATCAGATAATAAATGGCAGTGTGATCTAATTTTTTATACCAGCCGCGACGCTCTGGAGATTCCGCAAAATGATACAAGCTTGATGCGGCAAATAATAAAAATAGGCTCAAAGCATAGACCCAGAGCCCGATCCACTGCGCTGTTTCTAAGTAAGATCCTTTGATAATCAATAAAATACCCGCTATGAGTGCAAGACCTGCTCCAATAGCATGGCTAATAAAATTGATTCTTTCTTCAACTGGATCGTAGTTTACAACAGGGTGAGCGCTCATAATTCATGTGCATTTTTATAAAATATACAACTGTATCGTAATTCAAATTTGCATTTAGCGTAAGACGCTTTAAAATTTAATCGCAATTCTTTTTTTGGTTTCTATTATGACCGTTTCGGTATCGTCCTCTGCACAAGAGCAGCAATTCCTTCAAGCCTTCCAGCAAGCGCTTGAATCTCAAAGTTTTGATCGGATGATTCTGAGTCAATATCAGGGTGAACTGGAGCAACTCGAGAAGATGACTTTTCGAGTCGTCATGTTGCAAGGGCAGCCTGTATTGAGCTGTTTATATCGCCATAAAACCCAAGATGTCACCAAAAATTATTCATTAGACACAGCACTTGATACGGTAACTGCACTTTTGGCGCAGTGTAAACAAGCCAATTTGCTGACAACTGAACAAGAGTGGCAACTGAAGAAGAATAAGAAGAAAGCCATGCTGACGCAAAGTAAAAATAAAACGGTAACCAAAGCTGTTGAGCAGCAAGGTCATGACCGTGTCAAACAGCGTTTTGTTGATCAAGACAGTTATTTCTTACAGCCGCTTGGTATTACCGATGCAAAAGCGCACATCATTCCCAGTATGGCGCGTAAGTGGAAGCAGATTAATAAGTTTGTCGAAATTTTCTCAGGAGCACTAAGTCATATTCAGCTGCCTGAACAACTGCGCGTGGTCGATTTTGGCTCAGGAAAAGGCTATTTAACTTTTGCTTTATATGATTATTTGCTGAAGCAAGATTTGAACCCTTTTGTGACTGGGGTTGAGCTAAACAGCAAAATGGTGGAATTTTGTCAGGAGGTTGCGAACAAGTCGGATTTTCAGCAACTTGATTTTTTTCAGGGTGATGTTCGGACGTACCAACCTGAACGCCTCGATGTGATGATTGCGTTGCATGCATGTGATGTCGCGACGGACTTTGCGATTCATACCGGCATTCGTTTAAATGCTGAAATGATCATGTGTGCGCCGTGTTGTCATAAAGAATTACGTCCACAGCTGAAAGCTCCACTCGTGTTGCAACCGATGTTGCAGTTTGGCATTCATGCAGGACAGCAAGCTGAAATGCTGACGGATACTATTCGTGCCTTATTACTCAAAGCCTATGGCTATGAAACCAAAGTGTTTGAGTTTGTAGCACTTGAGCATACCAGCAAGAATAAAATGATTTTGGCAACCAAGCGTAAGGATTATCAAGCGCCCGATGTTGCAGTCTTGGCACAAATTCAAGCCTTGAAAGAGATGTATGGTATTCAAAAACACTCACTGGAATTGCTATTAAATAATCAATGGGATCAGCAAGATGTAGGCTGTAAATGCTGATCTGAACATCACTTTTTAGTGCAATGACCGCAATGACCAATACAGAGATGATTTATAGGGAAATGAAAATGCCAAGCTTGAAGATTACGCATGGAACATGGGAAGAGTTGCAACAGGCTGCGAAAATGATTCGTGAGCAGGTCTTTATTCAAGAGCAAAACATTGCTGCTGAAGATGAATGGGATGAGCAAGATGAAATCGCAGTTCATTTTGTGGTCTTTGAACAAGATCAAGCCATCGCCACCGCACGACTTTTGCAAAATCATAGTATTGGTCGTGTTGCAGTTTTGAAGTCTCATCGTGGTTTGGGCGTAGGCAAAGTTCTGATGCAGGCGGTGATTGCATATGCTCAACAGCAACAGCATCCATTTTTAGTCTTATCCTCTCAAGTGCATGCACAAGCGTTTTATCAGGCTTTGGGCTTTATGCAAGAGGGTGAGGAGTATTTGGATTGTGGTATTACGCATATCCATATGCGTTTATCATCCATAAAAAAGCCCTGATCTTTCAGGGCTTTTTTATTAGTCACAGCATATTAGTGACCATGTTCAGATGACATTTTCGCATGTTCATCGGCACTCATGTCGTGCTCATCAGCGGTTGCATGTTCTGTGGTATCTTCAGAAGCTGCTTGAGCTCTTGCTTCGCGCGCATCTTTATCCGCTTGTGCTTTGGCCATCGCTTCTTCAGACATTGCAGGCGCATTTTTAAAGGCATGTTGCTGAGAGTTTTGCTGCGTTTGCTGACTTGGCATATAGTCAGGCTCATTGGTAATCGCAAGGTAGAAGATACCTAAGAAAATTCCACTTAAAATGAAAGCAATAATCAGTGCTTTCCAACCCCATGGTGATTTTTCAGGAGAAGTATTGTCAGTCATGTGCAACAGCCCAATTGAATAAAAATAAATCTAAAACTATGTAACTTTATAACACAAAAAACGGTGTCGGGCTTGAAAAGAATGCACTAAAATAAGTCAAAATTAGATGCTGAATCAGCAGGTTAATTTTGTTGTGTGCTGCGAGCGCAAAAAAGGGATCTGCTGATCCCTTTTTTTAAGATTGAAGTTTTAGCGAATCTGACCCGATGGCACTGATTCAACCAGACGTTGTGGTGCCTTAAAACGCTCACCGTATTTCGCTTCAAGTTCATTGGCACGTTGTACAGCTTGGTCTAAACCATATTGATTTAAAAACTGAATCGCTCCACCTGTCCACGGCGCAAAACCAATCCCAAAGATCGAACCGATATTGGCGTCAATTACAGACTCAAGAACATTTTCTTCATAACAACGTAAAGTATCTAGTGATTGTACAAACAGGAAGCGGTCTATCATTTCTTGTTCAGAAATATCTACATCTTGCTTCCAATGGTTCAAACCCTCCCAAAGATGTTTTTTACCACCTTCCGGGTAATCATAGAAACCTGCACCAGCAGCTTTACCTTTACGGTCAAAAGTATGAATCATGGTTTGAATCACATCATCTGCACCTGAACGAGGTAAATCTTTACCTTCAGCCTGAAGCGCCTTACGTGTTTCATTGGCAACATGTTCAGAAAGTGTTAATGCAACTTCATCTTGAATGGCTAATGGGCCAACTGGCATACCTGCTTTGAGTGCTGCCATTTCAATACGAGCTGGATGTACACCTTCATGCAGTAAACGTAAACCTTCTTGAACAAAAGTACCAAATACACGACTGGTGAAGAAGCCACGGCTATCATTCACAACAATCGGAATTTTGCCAATTTGCTGTACATAATCATATGCTTTTGCCAAAGTTTCAGCAGAGGTATTTTTACCTTTAATGATTTCAACCAATTGCATTTTATCGACTGGGCTAAAGAAATGCAGACCAATGAAGTTTGCTTGATCTTTCGATGCATTTGCCAAACCAGTAATTGGTAATGTCGAAGTATTTGAAGCCATCACACCACCTTCTACAAGGAATGCTTCGGCTTCTTGAGTGACTTTCGCTTTGAGTTCTTGATTTTCAAATACAGCTTCGATAATTAAATCACAGCCTTTTAAATCTTCCGCAGATGCTGTAGCTGTAATTAAACTTAAAACCTGATCACGTTTTTCAGCCGTCATACGACCTTGGGAGACCTTTTTATCCAGTAATTTTTGGCTATAGGCTTTACCTTTTTCTGCATTTTCTGCAGAAACATCTTTCAGTACAACGGGAACCCCTTTGATTGCTGTAGAGTAAGCAATACCTGCCCCCATCATACCTGCACCAAGTACACCAACTTTGCTTGCTTGCCATTTTGCAACGTCTTTAGGACGACTCGCACCTGCCTTAATTGCATTCATTCCATGCCAAAAAGTACCGATCATGTTTTTTGAAACTTGACCTGTGGCAAGATAAGTAAAGTAACGTGATTCAATAGTCAGCGCTGTATCTACATCGACTTGCGCACCTTCAACCGCAGCCGCCATGATTGCTTCAGGTGCAGGATAGCAACCTTTGGTTTTATCACGTAGCATCGCTGGAGCAATCGCCAGCATTTGCGCAACCGCAGGTGTTTTTGGATCACCACCCGGAATTTTATAACCTTTTACATCAAACGGTTGTTGTGATTTTGGATGTTCTTTTACCCAAGCGATGGCTTTATCCATCAACTCTTCAGGTGTTTCTGCAATGTCTTGAATTAAACCGAGAGATTTTGCTTTATCCACACCAAACTGCTTACCTTCCATTAAGAATGGAAAAGCATTTTGTAGACCTAAAAGGCGTACCATACGCACGATACCACCACCACCTGGCAGTAGACCTAAAGTCACTTCAGGCAAACCAAACTTCGTTTTAGGATCATTCAATGCAATACGTGCATGACACCCTAAAGCGATTTCCCAACCACCACCTAAAGCTGTACCATTCAATGCTGCAACGACAGGAACACCTAGAGTTTCGATATAGCGAAACTCTGCTTTCATTTTCTGAATCATTTCAAAAAATGGAGTGGCATCTTCCAAACGAGCTTGAATCAACTCATCCAAATCGCCGCCTGCAAAGAAAGTTTTTTTCGCTGAACGAAAAATAATACCTGTAATAGAAGTTTCAGATTTCAGTTTAGAAACAATATTTTCCAAAGCTACACGAAAATCTGCATTCATAGTATTTGCTGATTGATTCGGAGAATCTAAAGTCAGAATAATAATGCCATCGTCATTTTTTAAATATTGAATTGCGCTCATTATTATTCTCCTTATACCAACTCAATAATGGTCGCAATACCCATGCCACCACCTACACATAATGTTGCCAAGCCACGCTTTTTACCTTGACGCTCTAACTCATCCAGTAAAGTTCCAAGAATCATCGCACCTGTCGCACCCAGTGGATGTCCCATCGCAATTGCACCACCATTCACATTAACTTTCTCAGCAGGAACTTTTAACTCCGTCATAAAACGCATCACTACTGATGCAAATGCTTCATTGACTTCAAATAGATCAATATCATCAATCGTTAAACCAGCTTTTGCCAATGCTTTACGCGCAGCAGGCGCAGGCCCTGTCAGCATAATGGTTGGATCTGAACCCACCAATGCAGTCGCCAATACTTTGGCACGTGGTTTTAAACCTTGTTCTTTGACTGCTTTCTCGGAAGCAAGTAATACAAGTGCTGCACCATCGACAATACCCGATGAGTTTCCTGCATGATGCACATGGTTAATTTTTTGCGCTTCTGGATATTGTTGTAATGCAATCGCATCAAAACCCATTGCACCCATCATTTCAAAACTTGGATTGAGTTTTGCTAAACCTTCTGCTGTTGTTGACGGTTTGATAAATTCATCTTGATCTAAAATGGTCACGCCTGCTTTGTCTTTAATAGCAACCACTGATTGAATGAAATAACCCGTAGCTTGCGCAGCTGCTGCTTTGCGTTGCGAATTTGCAGCAAATGCATCGACATCTGAACGTGTATAACCATCCAATGTTGCAATTAAATCTGCACCAATCCCTTGCGGAACAAAGTGTGATTTTAAATTTGTTTCAGGGTCTAATGCCCATGGCCCACCATCTGAACCCATTGCAATACGTGACATCGACTCAACACCACCTGCTACAACCACATCTTCCCAACCTGAACGTACTTTTTGCGCAGCCATATTGACAGCTTCTAAACCTGATGCACAAAAACGGTTAATTTGCACACCTGCAACATCATTGTCCCAACCCGCAGCAATTGCCGCAGTTTTAGCAATATCACCACCTTGGTCTGCAATAGGCGTGACACAACCCAAGACAATATCATCCACTTTCGAGGTATCTAAGTGATGGCGATCTTTGAGTTCATTCAATAATGTTGTAAGTAAAGTAATCGGTTTCACTTCATGCAGTGAACCATCTTTCTTTCCTTTTCCGCGTGGTGTGCGAATGGCGTCAATGATATAAGCCTCGCTCATAGCTGTTCCTTTTTATGACTTTTAAGTTGTTATGCATTTGAGTGTACAAATTAATGGCCGTGATGCAATGACTAGAACGGGTCAGGTCAGATGAATCTTTTTGCCAATAAACTGAAGATTTGGGCATAAAAAAACCCAAGATCGAAATCTTGGGTTTAGCAATGTGCCGAACCGTCGTTAAACTAGAAAATTAGTGATAACCGTGTAGTTGGCGATATAAACCGGGGGTGACCCCAGTCCATTTTTTAAAGGCACGGTGGAAGGTACTGGTTTCACTAAAGCCTACTTGCTGTGCTACATCTTCTAAAGTCAAACCCGGATTTAACAGTAGGTGGATTGCAGCATCACGACGTAATGCATCTTTCACGCCTTGGTAACTTTTACCTTCAGCAGCTAAGCGGCGACGCAACGTTTGTGGAGATAAATACAGCATAGAAGCCACATCATTCAGAGTTGGCATTTCCTCACCAATTTGACTCTTCAATACATCACGAATACGTGAAGTGAGTGAGTTGGTGTTTTTAAATTTCACCAGCAACTGTGCAGGAGCGGCTTTTAAGAACTCTTCTAACGTTTCTTCATTCTGACGAATTGGTAAGTCCAAATAATCTGCCGCAAAAGTGATTTCGGTACGCGGCATGTCGAACTGCATCACAGGTGCGAAGAATAGGGCATCGTACTCATCTGCATGAGTCGGACGTTCATAACCAAAGTGTACACGTTCCAGTGGTAAACGACGTTCAATCAACCACGACGCGAGACCATGCCAAATCATTAGCATACTTTCGGTAATGAAGTGATCTGGGTCCATCGATTTCGGAATCTGAGGAACAAGACGAGCTTCATGCTTGTCGCGCTCTAATGTCACCGACCACTCATCACCAAACAATTTATAAAACTGTGAAGACAGTTCTAAAGCATCACCTAAGGTTTTGGCATGAATAATCAGCTGACACATGATGGCAAACGTACCTAAACGACGTGGTTGCTTATCGAAGCCAACATGTTCGTCTTGGGTCACCATCCATAACATTTTAACGAAGCGAGTATATTGTTCTGGAGAAATACGGGCTTTAGGCTGACGCAGCAGTTCTGCCTCAATCCCTACGTGAGAAAGTAATGTTTCGACATCCATGCCGAGACGTTTTACGCCAGTTAAAGCCGCATTGACGAAATGGATACTAATGGTATCGCGGCTCATATTTAATCCTTCAGTCTCTTTTATATTCACTTGCGTTTGACCTAAATGACGCTAAAAAAAGTATTTTAGGCAATTTACACTAAAGTTTTTTGCCTTTTTACATGTTAAATTGCCGAAATGATCAAGGTAAATGGCTGAACATGACATTGTTTTGTTGCTTTTATATTTCTAAAATAGCTAAAAAATCAACATAAAAAGAGAAAATAAACATGGATATGGCATTGAAAGGATTGAAAGTTCTCGATTTTTCTACACTTTTGCCCGGACCTTTTGCAACAATGTACTTAGCAGACCTAGGTGCAGAAGTGATCCACATCGAGTCTCCGACCCGCCCCGATCTGATCCGTTTAATGCCACCTTATGCCAATGGACAGGCCACAGCACATAGTTATCTCAACCGAAATAAGCATGCTGTCGCTCTGGATTTGAAAGATCCTGCCAATATTGAACTGATCAAATCGAAAATTTCAGACTATGACATTGTGATTGAACAATTCCGTCCAGGCGTGATGCAAAGATTGGGACTCGACTATCAGACCTTATCTGAAATTAATCCGCGCTTGATCTATTGTTCCATTACAGGTTATGGGCAAACAGGAGGGTATCAAAATAAAGCAGGACACGATATCAACTATGTGGCTTTGTCAGGGATTGCAGGACATAGCGGCCGACAGCACAGTGGCCCCCCCCCAATGGGGATTCAAATTGCGGATATTGCAGGCGGCTCTTTGCATAGTGTGGTTGGAATTTTAGCCGCAGTAATTGAAAGACAGCGGAGTGGTTTGGGGCAGTATATTGATATTTCTATGACCGACTGTGTGGTGGGGCTCAGTAGCATGGCCGCAGCTGCGAGCTTAGCAGGACAGGAAAAACAAGGGCCTGAGCAAAGCTATCTCAATGGTGCGACTTTTTATGACTATTATGAAACCCAAGATGGACGTTATTTATCGATTGGGAGTTTGGAGCCACAGTTTTTATATGGGTTGGCCCAGATTTTAGAGTTGCCGATTGTGGCTGAAAAAGGAGCCTCATTGACAACCGAAGACCGTCAGGTGGTGAAACAAGCAATAAAAGACAAAATTAAAACCCAAGATTTTGCCACGTGGAACGCAATCTTTCAGCAGCAAGATGTCTGCGTTGAGCCTGTATTAAAGTTGGATGAAGCACTCAATTCGCAGTTGGCAAAAGATCGTGCATGGGTGGTTTCTGTACCTTTACAAGAGGGGAGTACAAAAAGCGAACAACAATTAGCTTGTCCAATTAAGTTTTCACGTTCAAAAATAAGATATGAATTTATAGGCAAACCACTTGGTTTTGATTCTTTATAAATATCATATAACGATAATTTGGATAGATTTAAAACAACAAAACGTCATAAAATGGGTTTTTATACAAATAAAGCGTATCATATCGATTAGTTGTAATTTTGTAAGAAAGGTCACCAATTATGAATAAATGTAAAAGAAGTTGGTGTTTTAACCTCAGTCTCTTAGCGCTCAGTTGCTGCTTTCAAAGTGTGTATGCTGCAAATGCCTTTGAGGCAGAAAGCCCTTGGATGCTGGGTGACTGGAATGGTCAGCGCAGCGTATTGCAGCAAAAAGGCTACGACTTTAGCTTTGGCTATACGGGTGAAATGGCAACGTTGCTCGATGCCTCACATTCTTCAAGTCATGGTACCGAATATGCAGACCAGTTTGCATTCGGTACGCACTTCGATTTAGACAAGATTTTGGGCTGGCAGGATACTGAGGCTCAAATCACCATTACCGAACGCAATGGGCGTTCACTTTCTCAAACATCCGATGCTTTAGAGGGACATTTAAGTTCCACTCAAGAAGTGTGGGGACGTGGACAGACGTGGCGTTTAACCGATTTGTGGATTAAGAAAAAGTTCATGGATCAAAAGTTAGACATCAAAGTCGGTCGCTTTGGTGAAGGCGAAGACTTCAACAGTTTCGACTGTGATTTCCAAAACCTTGCGCTCTGTGGCTCTCAAGTTGGTAACTGGGTCGGTGACCAGTGGTACAACTGGCCTGTCAGCCAATGGGCTGCGCGAGTCAAATATAACCTTCGGCCAGACCTGTATGCACAAGTCGGGGTGTATGAATATAACCCTGAAAACTTAGAACGTGGCAAAGGCTGGAACTTAAGTACAGACGGTTCGCAGGGGGCCATTATTCCTGCTGAAGTGGTGTGGTCTCCTCAGTTAGGGGCTGAAAAATTACCCGGTGAATATCGCGCGGGTTATTACTACAGTTCGGCAGATGTCACAGACATTCAAAACCCACAGCAAACCTCACATAAACAAGGCGGCTGGGTCGTTGCCAAGCAACAACTCACAGCACATCACGGTGATGCTGCACGTGGTTTAACAGGTTTTGTGAATTTCACACTACATGATTCAGATACCAATACGGTTCGCGACATGCAGAACATTGGTCTGGTCTATAAGGGCGCTTTTGATGCTCGCCCTCAAGATGAAATCGCGATTGGCCTAGCCCGTATTAATATCAATGATGATGTCAATGACGCGAATATTGCCAATAACAGCGTCGATGCCCGTGGCTTACAAAGTGAAGAATATGATGCCGAGATTTACTACGGTATTCATGCAGCCAACTGGTTAACCATTCGTCCCAATATCCAATATATCCGCCATATAGGCGCATATAAAAATGGTGAAAATGCATGGGTCGGCGGAATTAAATTCCAGACCGCATTTTAGTTTCTAGATCGATAAGTATTTGTCCAACAAGGTTGATAAATACTTTTTACGGTTGTTTAAAGCATAAAACTGTTCGAAATAAGTCGTTTGGACAGATACTTAAAATCTAAAAACTGTCTAGGTGCTCATATCGATATTAAAACGATATGAGCTTTTAACAGAATCTAAGAAAAAGGTGGTCAATATGAGTACTCCGTCTTCAGGTTCAGGACTTAAAACTTTTACAGCTGTGATTGCTGTAATCTTTGGTTTAGTCCTGCTGATAGGAGGGATTTATCTTGCAGTGCTTGGTGGGTCTTGGTACTACATCATTGCAGGTTTACTCTTCATCGCGACTGCAGTTCTACTGCAAAAATTAAAAAGTACGGCATTAATCGTTTATGCGTTGTTGGTCTTGGGTACAGTGGTTTGGGGCTTATGGGAAGTGGGTTCAGACTTCTTTGCCTTGGCGCCACGTTTAGATATCCTTGGTTTATTTGGCTTATGGCTACTCATTCCAGCGGTAACGCGTGGTTTTGACAACGTAAAAAGTGCAAAACTGGTTTTAACAGGTTCATTGGCGGTGACTATTGCCGTGATGATTTTTGCTGTGTTTAATGACCCTCAAGAAATTCGAGGTGAGCTGAGCAGCAAGCAGCCTGCAACCGCGCAGTCCATTCCGGGTGTTGCTGATGGCGACTGGCCTGCTTATGGCCGTACTCAATCCGGCTTGCGCTATTCTCCTTTAACGCAAATTAATTCTGAGAATGTTAAAGATTTAAAAGTCGCTTGGACCTATAACACAGGCGACTTTAAAACAGAAAATGACTCTGGTGAAACCACCAATCAGGTCACCCCAATTAAAGTTGGGGACAATATGTATATCTGTACCACGCACCAAAAATTGGTTGCACTTGACCCAGCTACGGGTAAGGCGAAATGGACTTTTGATCCGAAACTTAAAGCGGACAATACTTTTCAGCATTTAACCTGTCGTGGCGTGTCTTATTATGATGCGAACAATATGGCTGGTTTTGAAACCAGTTTGGCTTCAAAAAAATCAACATCGACTGAATGTCCAAAAAAAGTGATTTTACCTGTCAATGATGGCCGTTTGGTTGCCATCAATGCTGACACTGGTGAGCGTTGTACGGACTTTGGTAAAAATGGTGAAGTTGACTTACAAAAAGATATGCCGTTCCCTTATCCGGGCGGTTATATCCCAACGTCGCCACCTGTGGTCACAGGCACGACTATTATTATTGCAGGTTCAACCACAGATAACTATTCAACTGAAGAACCTTCAGGTGTGATCCGTGGTTATGATGTGAATACGGGTGCATTGTTGTGGGTGTTTGACACAGGTGCAGAAGATCCAAACGCGATTCCAGCTCCGGGTCAAAAGTATGTTCAAAACTCACCGAATGCATGGGCACCATTAGCCTATGATGCAGCCTTGGATATGGTTTACATTCCAACGGGTGTGGGTACGCCAGATATTTGGGGCGGTAACCGTACTGAGTTGCATGAGCGTTATGCCAACTCAATGCTGGCACTGAATGCCTCAACAGGTAAGTTGGTGTGGAACTTCCAAACCACGCATCATGATTTGTGGGATATGGATGTACCATCACAACCGACATTGACGGACATTAAAGACAAGTCGGGTAAAATGGTTCCTGCCATTTACGTGTTAACGAAAACTGGTAATGCCTTTGTTCTAGACCGTCGTACTGGTGCAGCCATTGTTCCAATTACGGAAAAACCTGTACCACAAACAGTGAAACGTGGGCCGCAAACCAAAGGTGAGCGTTACTCTGCGACACAACCTTTCTCAGACTTTGACCTTGCGCCAAAAGAGAAATTGACAGATAAGCAAATGTGGGGCGCAACCATGTTTGACCAGTTGATGTGCCGTGTATCTTTCCACAAACTGAATTATGACGGTATTTATACCCCACCTTCAGAAAATGGAACTTTGGTTTTCCCAGGCAACTTGGGTGTATTTGAATGGGGCGGTATGTCCGTTAACCCTGATCGTCAAATTGCGGTGATGAACCCAATCGGTTTACCGTTTGTGTCTAAGCTTATTCCAGCCGATCCAAACCGTCCGAAAACAGCCAAAGGTGCAGGCACCGAAGCGGGTGTACAACCGATGTATGGTGTGCCTTACGGTGTTGAAATCAGTGCGTTCTTGTCTCCATTTGGTTTGCCATGTAAACAGCCAGCTTGGGGCTTTGTGGCGGGTGTAGATTTAAATACTCACGAAATTGCATGGAAACGTCGTATTGGTACGATCCGTGATAGCTTACCGGGAATTCAATTACCACCATTTAAAATGGGGGTTCCTATGCTTGGTGGTTCAATCTCAACTGCGGGTAATGTGATGTTTGTCGGTGGTACGCAGGATAATTATATCCGTGCCATCAACGTGACCAATGGTGATGAACTTTGGAAAGGTCGTCTACCAGCGGGCGGTCAAGCAACACCAATGACCTATGAAGCCAATGGCAAACAGTATGTGGTCATTATGGCGGGTGGTCATGGTTCATTTGGCACCAAGATGGGAGATGCTTTGGTGGCGTATGCCTTACCCGATGCAAAATAATCTTCTGTAGTCATTTAAACTTTCAAATAGCCTGATTCGTCAGGCTATTTTTATGTGAAGTTGGTTTAAAAGGGCAAAGTGAGAACGAGGAAGAAATAGAAAAATTGAGATCTGCCCAGGTAAGCAGAGTTTAAAATTTATGCGGTAGCAATGCATTGGTTAGTGTGTATGTGATAGGCTGAACGGAGTTAGCTGAATAATGTATAAGTATCTAATAAAAAATACTTTAATTAGAAAAAACCTTTAGGATTAGGGACAAACAGTACATCTACTTATCCTTATCAATAAAACAGCTATGAAATATGTAAAAAACGCATTTTGTTGATAGTTTAAATCTCGTTATGCTGTCAGCCGTTATAATGAAACTACTAGCTGTACGCCATGTATTTATATACTGATTTCGATCAGCAACTGATCAATGAACGTGTTGCACAGTTCCGTGACCAAACGGAACGTTATTTAGCTGGAAAACTCACTGAAGATGAGTACCGCCCATTACGTCTTCAAAACGGTCTCTATGTACAACGCTATGCGCCAATGTTACGTATTGCTGTGCCTTATGGCTTAATGAACTCAACGCAATTGCGCAAAGTTGCGGAACTTGCAACTGAGTTTGACCGTGGTTATGCACACGTTTCAACGCGTCAGAATATTCAGTTTAACTGGCCTGCGCTAGAAAATGTTCCAGACATGCTTCAAGAGCTAGCTTCTGTACAAATGCATGCAATCCAAACTTCGGGTAACTGTATTCGTAACACCACCACAGACCAATATGCTGGTGTGGTTGCAGGTGAAGTGGCTGACCCACGTCCAACGTGTGAATTGATCCGTCAATGGTCAACCTTCCACCCAGAGTTTGCTTTCTTGCCACGTAAGTTCAAGATTGCTGTATCAGCACTTGAAGAAACCGATCGTGCAGCGACCTCATTCCATGATATTGGGGTGTATATCGTTAAAAATGCATCAGGTGAGATCGGCTATAAAATTAAAGTCGGTGGTGGCTTAGGTCGTACCCCTGTGATTGGTAGTTTCATTCGTGACTTCTTGCCACGTGAAGACCTGATTGCTTATTTAGAAGCAGTGCTGCGTGTTTATAACTTACACGGTCGTCGTGATAACAAATACAAAGCACGTATTAAGATTTTGGTGAAAGCGTTAACTCCTCAAGTCTTTGCTGAAAAAGTCGAAGCTGAGTTTGCGCACACCATTAAGACTTTACAAATTCAGCCTGAAATTTTGCAGAAATTAGACGAAGAATTTATACCGTTTGATTATCAAGATTATGCAGATGAAGATTTTTCCGAACAGTTTGCGGCACATCCGAAATTTAAACAGTGGTTCAATATCAATACCAATGCTCACAAAGTGAAGGGCTATCGTATTGTAACGATTTCGTTGAAGCGTACGGGTATTGCACCGGGTGACGTCACCACGGAAGAGATGAATTTGATTGCAGACCTTGCAGACAAATACACCTTTGGTGAACTGCGGACCACGCATGAGCAAAATATTTCTTTGGTGGATGTTCCGCAGAAAGATTTATTTGAACTGTGGGCTATTCTTGAGAAAAATAATCTAGCACGTGCACACATTGGTTTCTTAACTGACATTATTTGCTGCCCAGGCGGAGACTTCTGTTCATTGGCAAACGCGAAATCGATTCCTATTTCAGAAGCGATTTCACGTCGTTTTGATGACTTAGATACTATTTATAACCTTGGCAAACTGGATCTGAATATTTCAGGGTGTATGAATGCATGTGGTCACCACCATGTGGGCAACATTGGTATTTTAGGTGTAGACAAAAAAGGCGCTGAATTCTACCAAATCACTTTGGGTGGTAATGCAGATCATGATGCTTCAATTGGCGACATTTTAGGTCCATCATTTGCAGCTGAAGTGGTGCCAGACATCGTTGAAGAAATTTTAAATACCTATCTTGACCTTCGAAATGAGGGTGAAGAATTCATCGACACTTATCGCCGTGTGGGCATTCAACCCTTTAAGGAGCGTGCATATGCTTAATACAGCACTACAAGTCCTCTCTAAAGATGGCTCGATTGCAAACAACACTTACCAAGTGATTGGTGAAGAGGGCGTTTTACCACAAGGTGATGTGGTTTTAACGGTTGAGCAGTTAGATCAATTGGCTCAAGTTTCAGGTAAAAAAGCACTCCTTGTTACAGTTGATGCCTCTCCTGAAACGCATGAGTTCCCTTTAGATCAGCTAGATGCCATCTTTATTGATTTTGCGGGTTTTAACGATGGTCGTGGCTATTCATATGCAGCGCTATTACGTCGCCAAGGTTTCCACGGCGAACTACGCGCAACAGGTGATGTGTTTAAAGATGTCTTGAACTACATGAAACGTTCAGGCTTTGATACCTTTGTTATTAAAGAAGGTAAAGACATTCTTGAAGCTGCTGCGGGTTTAAATGATTTTAGAAATCCGTATCAAGCATCAACAGCCGTGGCACAAGCCAGTTATCAAACGGGCGCTTAAATTTTTAAGTGAATAAAAAGCTGGACTTCGGTTCAGCTTTTTTGTATTTATACGCAGCATTTTTGAAGAACAAATTGAAGAAAAAGAAACAGGTAAATTGGATATGATGGCACTTTTTGCAAAAATTAATCCCGGTGTCATTTGGCTACTTATTGCTATTGCTACAGATGTGCTTTCGACTTTTTATTCCGCAAAAGGTAATGGCTTGATCAATAAATTGGATCAAGGCATTGCACTGGTGCTTTATATGATTTCTTTTACGTGTGCAGCATATGCCTTGAAATTTATGCAAGCGGGAATTTTATATGTGCTGTGGTCTGGCATTGGTGTCATCGCCACAGCACTTCTTGCTAAAGCATTTTTAGGACAGAGCATCGATTTGGCTGGATGGCTCGGTATCGGTTTTATTACCGTGGGGCTCACCATTATTGCGCAATTCTCAAATATTGATGTTTAAAAAGAAGATGCATTTTATCCTTCTTCTAATTGGCAATTCACCATCCACTTCACTCCAAATTGATCGGTAAATGCACCATAGAGTGCGCCCCAAAATGTTTTCTCTAGAGGCATCTCTATTTTTCCATTGACTGAAAGTGCATCAAATAAGCGTTTTGCATCGGCTTGTTCATGGGCATCTAAGTTAATCGAAATATAGTGGTTGTTGCCTACAGTAAAGACAGTATTGCTTTGAGCACAAAACTGATCATTAGTATCCGAAGCCATCAGAATCGTGCTGGCATTGATGGGGAGTGAAACATGCATGATTTTTTGTTGGTCAGCGTCGGAAAGGGTGACGGAACTTTCATCTGAAGGTAAATCTCCATAACGCATGAATGTTGCAAACTCTCCACCAAAGACAGATTTGTAAAAATTAAAAGCGGCTTCAGTTTGACCATCAAAGTTGAGGTAATGATTCAGTTGCATTGTCTTATCCTTGTTGTTTTTTTCGTCGTTATTTTAACAAGTCGTTGAGATCGCCCCTAATACAATCTTGTAATAAAAAATCCCTCACAGTCGAGGGATTTTCATAAATGTCGCTTTTATATCAGCTAATCATCCAATCTTTTATTGTATAAAATATGTCAATAAAAGAGGGTTACTTGCATCTTAAAGTAATTCAATCGCTACAGCGGTCGCTTCACCACCGCCGATGCATAGTGCCGCAATACCTTTTTTAGCACCTGTGCGTTTAAGCGCATGAATTAAAGTGAGGATAATACGCGAACCTGTTGAGCCGACAGGGTGACCTAGTGCGCAAGCCCCACCATTGATGTTCACTTTTGCAGGATCAAGTTTGAAGTCATCGATTGGACACATAGTTACCATCGCAAAAGCTTCATTGATTTCCCAAAGATCTACGTCCTGCGCATTCCAGCCTGTTTTCTTAAGCACTTTTTCAATTGCACCGACTGGTGCAATGGTGAACTCTGATGGATGCTGTGAATTCGATGCATAAGCCACAATTTTCGCTAATGGTACTAAACCTTTGTTCGATGCATTTTCTGCTGAAGTTAAAACTAGTGCGGATGCACCATCCGAGATTGAACTTGCATTTGCTGCAGTGATGGTGCCATCTTTAGCAAAAGCAGGGCGAAGGCTTGGAATTTTTGCAATATTGGCATTGAACGGTTGCTCATCTTTATCAACGACAACATCACCTTTGCGAGATGAAACTGTCACAGGCACGATTTCATCTGCAAAGTAACCTTCGTTGACTGCTGTTTGTGCGCGCTCTAAAGAGCGAATCGCGAATGCATCCATTTGCTCACGCGTATAGCCACGGGTATTGGCCATATCTTGTGCAAAAGAACCCATTAATCGACCTGTTTCTGCATCTTCTAAGCCATCAAGGAACATGTGGTCTTTGACATCGCCATGCCCCATACGGTAGCCTGCGCGTGCTTTGGTTAAAATATAAGGTGCATTGGTCATCGACTCCATACCACCTGCAACCACGATATTTGCTGAACCTGCTTTGATCATATCTGCAGCTTGCATTACCGCTTTCATGCCAGAACCACATAATTTATTGATGGTCACAGCACCTGTTGAATCAGGTAAACCTGCTTGACGCATAGCTTGACGCGCTGGACCTTGCTTTAATCCCGCAGGTAGAACACAACCCATGATTACTTCTTCTACATCGTTTGCGTGTAGGCCAGCACGAGCAATCGCTTCTTTAATAGTCACAGCACCGAGCTCTGGAGCGGTTACACTGGCTAAACTGCCTTGAAAACCGCCCATTGCTGTACGAGCACCATTCACAATTACGATGTCTGTCATTTTCTTCTCCGAATCACTTATACGTTTTGTTGGAAACTTAAGCAGTATATGCAAATTTGCTAACGAGAAAAGCTGAAAACGTGATTATGGACTCATGGGTCTAGTTACAGGTATTGATGAGTTCAGTTCGGATCTGCCCCATTTTGCTCATGACCAGTTTAAAGTGATCCTGACTTTGTATAGAGCAGTAATAGAAGGTTCCATTTGAGCCAAGGGGGAGGCCATTTTCAGCTTTGAAGCTTAAAGATGGAAGATTGAGTGTGCCACGCCAATCAAGATTGCCATATTTGAGCTGCTGTTGTTCTGTCCGAATAATCGTTTCATTGATATCTACTCGTCGGTTTTTATTATTATCGATAAATACAATAAAGCCTGTGTTCCATTGATGATTCTGACATTGAACGAGGTCTTGACTTGGACAAATGGTGATATTTTGACGTTGCAGGTTGGCCATATTTTTGGCTGCCTGAATACTATTTCGTAATGTATTCAGTGTTTTGCTGCGCTCTTGTGAGGCCATATACTGATGAAAGTGAGGAAGTGCGATTGTACAAATGATCATAATAATGCTAATAGTGATCATGAGTTCAAATAAGGTGAACCCTTTTTTATTGATAAAAAACATATGGTTATCCAGTTTTATTGTTATAGAGCTATTTTTTATTTATTAAAGCTTTGTTTATCAAACAAATTTTATACATAATTAGTAGTACTCAACTTGTTTAAAAAGCTGTTAAAATGTAAGACAAGTGAAAATAAGCTATTCGCAAGTAAAAATTGAGTAAAAAATTACCGAATTACAACGGAAATTGTAAGTAATTTTGTCAATAATTTACTTGATTAAAGTTATCAAGCACTTGGAAAAAAAATAAAGTGTTTGTATGATTCATTGCGAATAGCTTAAAAATAAAACTGGGGTATAAAAAAGCCTATCTCAGAATGGTTAAATAATTTTAAGCTTAAGCTTGAAAAACAATTGTTATCTCTGGAGGATAAATCCATGAAAATGAGTCGTATTGCATTAGCAATGCTCGTAGCTGCTCCTTTAGCTGCTGCAAACGCGGGCGTAACTGTTACTCCATTAATGCTTGGTTACACTTTCCAAGACACTCAACATAATAATGGTGGTGATCATTTGACTGATTCAGCTCAAATGGATGATGACCTATTTGTTGGTGCTGCACTTGGTGTAGAGCTTACTCCTTGGTTAGGTTTTGAAGCGGAATACAACCAAGTTAAAGGTGACATGGTTGACCAAGCGAATGCTGAATACAAGCAAACGCAAATCAACGGTAATTTCTATGCTACTTCTGACTTGATTACTAAAAACTACGACAGCAAAATCAAACCATATGTACTTTTAGGTGCTGGTCACTACAAATACGAGTTTGATAACGATCTAGGTCGTGCTGGTCGTGGCCTTAAAGAAGAAGGTACTTTAGGTAATGCTGGTTTCGGTGCTTTCTGGCGCTTGAACGATGCTTTGTCTCTACGTACTGAAGCTCGTGCTACTTACAACATCGATGAAGATTTCTGGAACTACACAGCACTTGCTGGTCTTAACGTAGTTCTTGGTGGTCACTTGAAACCTGCTGCTCCAGTAGTAGAAGTTGCTCCAGTTGAGCCAGTTGCTCCAGTTGAACCACAAGAGTTAACTGAAGACCTTAACATGGAACTTCGTGTGTTCTTTGATACAAACAAATCAAACATCAAAGACCAATACAAGCCAGAAATCGCTAAAGTTGCTGAGAAGTTAGTTGAATATCCAAACGCTACTGCTCGCATCGAAGGTCACACAGACAACACTGGTCCACGTGCATTGAACGAACGTTTATCTTTAGCTCGTGCTAACTCTGTTAAATCGTCTCTAGTAAACGAATACAACGTTGACCCAGCTCGTTTGTCTACTCAAGGTTTCGCTTGGGACCAACCGATTGCTGACAACAACACTAAAGAAGGCCGTGCTATGAACCGTCGTGTATTCGCGACAATTTCTGGCAGCCGTACAGTTCAAGCTCAATAATCTGAGTTTTAACTAAAAAACGACTCTTCGGAGTCGTTTTTTTATGTCTAAAATAATGAAATTTATGTTAACTCACATCGTTGAAAATAAACTCGAGCTCAATGCAAGAGCCTTTAAGACTTACGGTGGTTATGGTCCTATACGCATAGGATATAAGACACTGTTAGAAGTATTTAATTTTAGAGGATGAATATAAGAAGAATGAAAAGTGGATTTCCGTCACTCATGCTTCACGACATCGATAATAATTTTGCCTTAAGAGTGAATGGGTATTTCTAGTTATTTAGCTTTATAGGGATTAATTTTGCCAGCGAGATAATATTTTTGGCTTGATATTTAGGGGCTAGGAATTTGAGAGAGATCAGTGCTCAATAAGCCGTTTTATTTAGTTATGGCGGTGCGAATTGAGAGGCTAAATTTTTACTACCTAAATATGTAAATTGTTCATCGCGCAAGTGAACGGATGCTAGTTACAGAATATTCACTAAGTTTAGGATGGATCCGAGTCATAACTATCGATTCTATGTAAGTTCAATAATTGAACTGTCTTATTGAAAATTGCGTTATTAATTTATGCTTTACGGCTTTAGTAAATGAATAAATGATAATAAAAAAACAGCCCGAAGGCTGTCTTTTATTATGAAAGGATTTTATTCGCGATCAGGATTCATTGGACTGACATCCATTTCTTGGTAAGAAACCAGTTTGGTTTTGTATTTCCATTTATAGCCTAGCCAAATCGCCAAGAATAAGAAAATACCGATATAGGTCGATAAAACGGAGAGCCATTCGCCATCAAGCACCGCTTGGTAGTTTTGACCTAAAACAACAATTGCACACAGAATAAAGGCAAACCACGGTGCAAAAGGGAAGAATTTCGCACGATAAGCTAAGTCTTCAACCTTATGACCTTGGGCAACATAGCCTTTACGGAAACGATAGTGTGAAACAGCAATCCCTAACCAAACAATAAAGCCACACATACCCGACATGTTGAGCAGCCAATTAAAGACCTGTTCTTCGCCAATGAAGGTGGTTAAGAAACAGAGAGCAGCAATTGCTGTTGTTGCATAAAGCGCATTCATGGGTACGCCGCGGGGGTCTAATTTGGCAAACACTTTAGGTGCACTGCCATTTTGAGCCATATTGAACAGCATACGCGTCGATGAATACATCCCTGAGTTACCTGCCGATAGAATCGCAGTTAAAATTACAGCATTCATCACGCTGGCAGCAAAGGCAAACCCAGCTTTTTCATAGAGTAAGGTAAATGGAGAGAGTGCAATATTCTCTGATGAAGCTGCTTGTAGCAGAAGGGGATCATCATATGAAATGAGTGTGCCGATAATGAAAATACACACCACATAAAACAGTAGAATCCGCCAAAAAATCTGTTTGATGGCAATCGGAATCGTCTTTTGTGGATCTTTTGACTCACCTGCAGCAACACCGACCATTTCGGTACCTTGAAAAGAGAATCCTGCAATCATCGCGACACCAATGAGTGCCGATAAGCCACCAACGAAGGGTGCTTCACCTTTGGTCCAGTTGGCAAAAGTTGCGACATCTGGCGTCATCATGATTTTAGCGATCATGAAAATACCAATGATGATAAACACAATGATGGCTAGGACTTTAACCAAGGAGAAGAAGAACTCACTTTCACCAAAGCCTTTGACTGTCAGTGCATTGATCCCAAAGACAACAGCTAAGAAGAGAGCACTCCAGTAGAAACCGGGCAGGTCGGGAAACCAGAATTTCATGATGAATTGGACTGCAACCAATTCAAATGCAACCGTAATGGCCCAGTTATACCAATAGTTCCAGCCAAGGGCGAAACCAAAACCGCCTTCAACATACTTGGTGCCATAGGTGAAAAATGCACCCGATGTTGGGTTGTGTGTTGCCAACTCACCCAGACTGGTCATGAGAAAGTAAATCATCACACCAATTAAGCAGTAGGCCAATAACGCCCCGCCAGGGCCAGCATTTGCAATGGTTGCACCTGAGGCAAGGAATAAACCTGTACCAATTGAACCACCAATGGCGATCATATTCAGATGGCGAGCTCCAAGCTTCCGCTTGAGTTGAGCTGGTTGAGTCGTTTCGCTCATCATTGTTCCTTAAGATTTCTTTTGTGTGCTGGCAAACAGCACTTTAAAGCCTTGTTGATCGGCTTTGGTTGTACATTGGCCAAAACCTTGCTCAATGAGTAATGGATAATTCAGAAAGCGGTTGGCAACAATCCACAACTCACCATCCGATTTAAGATGGCGACGGGATGTTTTGCATAAATTTTCGCTGGCATTGTAATCTGTATGAATGCCTTGATGGAATGGGGGATTACTGACGATTGCGTGTAAAAACAGAGGAGCATCCTCAATTCCGTGTACCGCCTTAATCTCAAGTTGTTCTGGTAAAAGGTTATTTTTCTCAAAAGTCATTTTTGTTGAAGCGAGTGCAAAGGCATCGACATCCAGTGCAAAAATGCGATTTTTCGGATTTAACTTGGCCAAATAAGCACTGATTACACCTGCACCACAGCCAAAGTCTGCAATTTTTCCAGAAGTGACCTGTGAAAGATGAGGCAATAAAACCGCTGTGCCCACGTCTAGACGATTTTGACTAAACACACCCGGTAATGCGCAAATCTGTAATTCACCTTTCGGGGTTGGCACTGTATAGAGTTGTGCCCAATCAGCCAAAGGTTTTGCCGTTATGGTTTTTTCGGTGACTAACTGCCACATTTGACAATGTCGAGCGCTGTCTAATTTGAGGGTTTTGCCAAAAGGTTGCAGCTGTTTAGAAGCGCGTTCTACACCGCCTTTCTTTTCACCGACTAAAAATATCGATGCGCCTACGGCCAAACGGCTGACCAGTTGGTGTAGGACATAATTGAGTAGTTCTTTTGACTTTGGAACAAACACGATAGCTTGATCAAAAGCGACATCAGGCAAATCTGTACCAAAATGCACATCACTTTGTTGGTTTTGGAAATATTGTAATTCGTTAAAATTCCATGTCCAAAAATGTGGCTCTACAGCATCAATCAGCTGTGTATTTAATTCGTCACACGGTGCATTGACCAGTAAAACTGAACCAGAGAGAAATTCTTGCTGGCGAAGAACAACTTCACTTCGTGGATCCATTTTATATACTCCATTGTAAAAACGATGCCCAGACAGTGCTGGGCAAAGTGCATACTGAAATGAACAATTATTTCTTCGTTTCAGGAAGAATAATATTTAATAACAATGCTGCAATACCACCTGTCGCAACACCTGAACTGAAGATGTTACGGAATAATTCAGGTAAATGTTCCAAAATTTGTGGAACTTGTGCAACACCTAAACCGAGTGCCAATGAAATGGCAATAATCAGTAGTGCGCGGCGGTCAAGATGAATACCTGACAGAATGTTAATTCCAGAAGCTGCTACAGCACCGAACATCACCATTACAGCGCCGCCTAAAACAGCTTGAGGTACCGCCTGAATCACACCTGCAACAGCAGGGAGTAAACCTAGAATCACTAATAATGCGGCAATCCAGATGCCGACATAACGGCTCGCAACGCCAGTAAGTTGAATTACACCATTGTTTTGCGCAAAGACTGAACTAGGAAAGGTGTTGAAAATACCAGCAAGGAAAGAGTTTGCACCATTCACCAAGACACCGCCTTTAATACGTTCCATCCAAGTGGCACCATCCACAGGCTGGTTGGAAAGTTTTGAAGTCGCGGTGATATCACCAATTGCTTCTAAAGACGTCACTAAATAGATGAAGGCCATTGGAATAAACAAGCTCCAAGAGAAGCTGAGTCCAAAATGCATTGGCGTCGGAACTTGTACTAAAGGCGCATCTTTTAAACCTGAAAAATCCAGATGCCCCATAAAGCCTGCAAGAGTGTACCCTGCAATTAAGGCAATTAAGATAGCAGAACTTTTTACCCATGTAATACGGATGCGATTCAGCAAGATAATTAAGCCTAAAACCGTACACGACATGATTAGGTTGTCTGCATTGGCAAAGGTATTGTTTGACATGGCTTGATAGCCACCACCCATGCTGATCAGACCTTCTTTAATGAGGGTCAAACCAATCAATAACACCACAATGCCTGTGACCAATGGGGTAATGAGCATTTTCACCCAAGGCAGAATACGTGACACGCCCATTTCAATAAATGAACCTGCGATTACCACACCAAAAATTGCAGCCATGACGGATTCTACTGGAGTACCTGCAGCAACCATGCCAGAGCCGATTCCAATAATCGGGCCGATAAAGTTAAAACTGGTGCCCTGAACAATTAATAAGCCTGCACCAAAAGGTCCAACTTTTTTACATTGTAAGAAGGTTGCAATCCCTGAAATGACCAAAGACATGGATAAAATCATGTTGGTGTCTTCTTTCGATACACCAAGCGCTAGACAGATGAGTAAGCCCGGAGTAACAATTGGGACAATAATTGCAAGGAGATGTTGAAAGGCAGCAAGAAAAGCAATGATTGGGCGAGGGCGGTCGTTTAAACCATAGACCAAATCGAGTTGATCTGTTTGATTGGAAGAGAGTTTCTGATCAGACATATGTCAAAGGGTGTTAGCAAGGTGGCGCTATTCTAATCGCTTTACACAGCTTTACAAAATTAATTACACACCACTTATCAAAAAAAATGAGTCTGTCAATAAACTGTCACTACTAAATTCTATTATTTTTCTGTATAATTTGCCCTCAAACTTTAGGCGTATCGAATTTACATGTCAGATATCAAAACTCTCCGCAACATTGCCATCATTGCGCACGTTGACCACGGTAAAACCACTCTAGTAGACAAACTTTTACAGCAATCAGGTGCACTTGGCGATCGTGCAGGCGAGATTGAGCGTGTCATGGATTCAGGCGCGATTGAAAGTGAACGTGGTATTACCATTCTTGCAAAAAACACTGCAATCAAATGGTTAGATGCACGTACCAATACAGAATACCGTATTAACATCGTCGACACCCCAGGACACGCGGACTTCGGTGGTGAAGTTGAACGTGTAATGTCGATGGTTGACTGTGTACTTCTTCTTGTTGACTCTCAAGAAGGCCCAATGCCACAAACTCGTTTCGTAACGCAAAAAGCGTTCGCACGTGGTTTGAAGCCAATCGTAATTATCAACAAAGTCGACAAGCCAAGCGCGCGTCCAGATTGGGTTATTGACCAAGTATTTGATTTGTTTGATAACCTTGGTGGTTCTGACGAACAGTTAGACTTCCCAGTTGTTTACGCTTCAGGTCTTCGTGGTGTTGCTGGTCCATCTCCAGAAGAACTTGCTGAAGATATGACTCCATTGTTCCAAACCATCGTAGACATTGTTGAGCCACCAGCAGTTGATGTTGATGGTCCATTCCAAATGCAGATTTCTTCACTTGACTATAACAGCTTCGTAGGTGTTATTGGTGTTGGTCGTATTCAACGTGGTTCAGTTGGTCTGAACACTCAAGTTACTGTAATTGATAAAGAAGGTAAGACTCGTAACGGTCGTATCTTAAAAATCATGGGTTACCACGGTTTAGAACGTGTTGATGTTGATTCTGCTCAAGCAGGCGATATCGTATGTATCACAGGTATTGATGAGCTTCATATCTCTGACACAATTTGTGATCCGAAAAATGTTGAAGCTTTACCACCATTGTCTGTAGATGAACCTACAGTAACGATGACTTTCCAAGTAAACAACTCACCGTTTGCGGGTAAAGAAGGTAAATTCGTAACTTCACGTAACATTCGTGAGCGTTTAGACCGCGAATTGATTCATAACGTAGCGTTACGTGTTGAAGATACTGACAGTCCAGACCGTTTCAAAGTATCTGGTCGTGGTGAACTTCACCTTTCAGTTCTTATTGAAAACATGCGTCGTGAAGGCTTCGAGATGGGCGTATCTCGTCCACAAGTAATCTTGAAAGAAGTTGATGGCGAAAAGCAAGAGCCATACGAAAACGTAACATTTGACGTTGAAGAACAGCACCAAGGTTCTGTAATGGAACAAATGGGTCATCGTAAAGGCGAAATGACGAATATGGAAGTTGACGGTAAAGGCCGTATCCGTATTGAAGCAACTGTTCCTTCACGTGGCTTAATTGGTTTCCGTTCAGAATTCTTGACCATGACTTCTGGTACAGGAATCATGACTTCAAGCTTCTCGCACTACGGTCCAATGAAACAAGGTACTGTTGCGAAACGTCAAAACGGTGTGTTGATTTCTATGGTTCAAGGTACTTGCCTGGGCTATGCATTGTTCACATTGCAAGACCGTGGTCGTCTATTTGCTAAACCTCAGTTAGAAGTTTACGAAGGTATGATCATTGGTATTAACTCTCGTTCAGATGACATGACAGTTAACCCAACTAAAGCAAAACAGTTAACAAACGTACGTGCTTCTGGTACTGATGATGCGTTGACTCTTGTTCCTGCTGTTGAATATACGCTTGAACAAGCGCTTGAATTCATTGAAGATGATGAATTAGTTGAAGTAACACCTAAGTCAATCCGTATCCGTAAGCGTTACTTGACTGAAAACGAACGTAAACGTAACCGTTCTGGTAAATAAGTTTTAAAAATGATGTTGCCTCATGCGGGGCCGCAACATTTAAAAATGCCATCAATTTATTGATGGCATTTTTTTGTTTAAAATTAGCAAACCAATATATAAAAGCAGATGATTTCCGAGTAAATTACGTGGAAATGAAGCTATAAAATTAATGTATACTTCGTCACATAAATTAAAGTCAAAAAATAACTGGAGATTTAGATGAGTATTGTTCAAGAGTTCCGCGAATTTGCGGTAAAAGGCAACATGATTGATTTGGCTGTCGGTGTAATCATCGGTGGTGCATTTGGTAAAATTGTCGATTCATTGGTGAAAGACATCATCATGCCATTGATCACGGTTGTGACTGGTGGTGGTGTAGATTTCACACAGAAATTCTTTGTTTTAGGGGATAACCCAAACAATTTACAGTCTTTAGATGAGTTAACCAAAGCTGGGGTAAACGTCCTGACTTATGGTAACTTCCTTACAATTTTAATTAACTTCATCATTTTGGCATGGGTGGTGTTCTTAATGGTGAAAATGATTAATCGTATGCGCCGTAAACAAGAAGAAGCAGCGCCAGAACCAGCAGCAACGCCAGAAGATATCGCGTTGCTACGTGAAATTCGTGATGAATTGAAAAAACGTCAGTAATCGAACGGTTAAAATAAAACGGCACATCAAGTGCCGTTTTTTTATGTCTGAGACTGATCCGAAGACTGGTTTTTGTACAGTTTTGGTTTTATGATGCGCGCTGATTGAATAGCTATGGGGATGCCGAATGAACCAATTATTTGTCTACGGGACACTTCGTCCCAATCATGAAAATGCCCATCTTTTAGAGCGTATAGGTGGAACATGGCAAAAAGGCTATGTGCATGGCGTGGTGCATATTTTGGATTGGGGACCCGACAAAGGCTTATTCGCCATTGTTTTGGATCCGCAAGCAGCAGCAGTTGAAGGATATTTTTTTAGCAGTGAAAAATTAACCGAACATTGGGATGCGTTGGATGAGTTTGAAGGGATACAGTATCAACGGGTGAGGGTACAAGGGACGTTGGAATCTGGCGAACACGTTGATGCTTGGACATATGAGATGAAAGAGGCTTAATCAAATACAGTGTTTGTGATGTGTTTAGGCTTAAACACATCACACAACGCGCAGCTTTTAAAAATCCATACGGAATTTAATTTCTAGTAAATGAAAACCAAATTGGCTCTTGATGGGACCATGTAGTACTTTTTCAGCCGCACTAAAGACCAATTTATCAATCACAGGCACCAGTTGGCCTTTTTTGACTTCACCCAGTTCACCGCCGCGTTTAGCTGAATTACAGGTGGAATATTGCTTGGCAATTTTGGCGAAATCGGCGCCATCGTGGATTTTCTTTTTCAGTTGTTCAGCGAGGTCTTTGTCTTTGACCAAAATATGACGAACAATGGCAGTTTTCATTTGGTTTTTCCTCGAGCTGTGGCTTTGGGCTTCGGTTGCACTTTTTTCAGCGGTTGGCATTCGGGACAAAATACAGAAGCACGCTGTCCCAGTTTGATGTTTTCAAGCGTGGTTTCGCAGTTCACACACATTTCACCTGCTCGGCCATAAGCCAATAAGGTTTGTTGAAAGTAGCCATTTTCACCCATCGCATTGGAATAGTCCCGCAGGGTAGACCCACCTAAGTCGATGGCCTGCTGCAAGATACGTTTAATCTCGACCACCAATTTTTCAATTTGGTCGTGCGTTAAACTAGACGCCACTTGCGCAGGGTGTATGCCCAAATTAAACAAACTCTCTGTGGCATAGATATTTCCGACACCAACCACCACATGATTATCCATGATTGCAACTTTTATGCCGACCTGTTTGTTTTTCAACTTTTGACTTAAATATTCAGCGTTAAAATCAGCACTCAGTGGTTCAGGCCCAAGTGTATCGATTAACTTGGTTTGCGAATATTCATCCAGCCATAAAATACAGCCGAAGCGGCGCGGATCATGGTAGCGTAGCTCGACATCTTCAAAACGAATAATCAAATGATCGTGTTTACGCAGGGTTTCACCGACCTCACAAATACGGAAACTCCCTGACATGCCCAAATGCCAAAGCATCGTGTCTTGTTCAAAAACGGCCAAAATGTATTTAGAACGGCGTTTGAGTTGAATTAAACGCTGTCCCACCAGTTTGCTGAGATCGGCGGGAATCGGCCAGCGCAGGCTCGACTGGCGAACTTCAATACTGAGTACTTGTTGATCTAATAACGGCGCTAAACTGGCTTTGGTGGTTTCAACTTCGGGTAATTCTGGCATGGCAACATGAGCTGATAAAACTTGAGGCTAATATTGCGGTGTACACGCAAGATTGCAAGTGATTTCAGCAAGAGGCTTGGCTTTAGCACATTTTTAGAAAGCTAAACTGCGGGATTGCTTGCTGTGATCAGGAATTATCCTCTTTAAATTGCGTTCTCGAATCGTGTGAAAACTGCCATGAATCACCCAAATCAAATCTTCTATTTATCACTGTGGGTGATATTGATAACTTTTTTTTGACTTAATGATAAAAATTTTGCTGAGATCTTTGTTTAAAAATTATGTACTTTTCATTAAATTTTTCATTTAAATGAAATGAATTGTTCTTCATTTTAGTTTGGGGCTTAGGTTTTATGCGACAGTTTTCTTTCTCTTTATTTGCAACAGCAATGTGTGCCTGGGCGACAGTGAGTCATGCGGAGCAGATGCTAGATGTACAGGGTCAGTATTTGTTTGGTGACTGGCAGGGAAAACGAACTGAATTGGCGCAAAAAGGCATTAAGTTTGAAGCCAATGCTTTAACAGATACCAACTATTTGGCGGATGGCGGCCGCAATGCAGGTGCAAGCCCAAGTACCGCTTCGCAGTTTTGGTTAGGTACACAATTTGATTTAGAAAAGCTAGCCGGCTGGGAAGGGGTCACCATTCGTTTTGTTGCGACTGCGCGTCAAGGACAAAGTACCTCAATTCGAGATTTGCAAGATCCTTCTGCACCGCAATTAGCCAATGTGCAAGCCACCTATGGCCGTGGGAATCAAGACAGCCGTTTATCTGAGCTTTCGATTGAAAAGCGTTTTAAAGAACAAGGGCTCAGTGTCAAAGTTGGGCGATTGGGTTTGGGGTCAGATTTTAACGTGATGGCGTGTGATTTTGTCAGTAATGCCTTTTGTGCCGCACAAATGGGGAAATGGCAGGGTAATATCTGGATGAATACGCCGGTTTCACAATGGGGTGGTCGCATTAAGTATCAACTGACCCCTGAAGTAGCAACTCAAGTGGGTGTTTATGAATTCAATCCAGATAATGGCAATGGAAAAGCCGAAGGACAAGGTTGGAGCCTAGACACAGAACATGCCGATGGTGTGACTATTCCAGTAGAAGTGATTTGGGCACCGAAAGCACTGTTCAATGGTTTGGCGGGGAGCTATCGGGTTGGTGGGATATATAACACCGCAGATGATCCAAATAACCAATATGATGTGGCTTATGGCAAAGGTGTGGTTGGCGAAGACCGGACATTTGCAGGATGGATTGCCATCGAACAGCAACTGACTTCAACGGGTGCAGGGCGCCAAGGTTTGCATAGTTTTGCCAACTTTACATGGCATGACCGCATCACCAATAAAGTAGACAACTCACAACAAGTGGGGCTGAAATATATTGGGGTATTTGAACAGCATCCGACGGATATTTTAGGTTTGGGTGTGAATCGAGTACACCTAAATGATCGATTCGCTGCGGGTAAATCACAGTATGATGCGAGCGCGGAATACAATATTGAACTGAACTATAGCTATAACCCTACGCCATGGTTAATGTTACGTCCCAACATTCAGTATGTGGTCAACTCAGGTTCAAGCCATGTGGTGGATAATGCACTGGTCTTGGGGCTCGGAAGCCGCATTATTTTCTAAATGGATAGCCATAAAAGTGCAAAGGTTCGACAGCAGATTTGCACTTTTAGCGTTGAATGCAAGGCACTTTATTTGTTATAGATCATAGTGAGTACAGGGAGAGCTGTGATGCCATTATTATTTCAACCCATTCAATTTGGGGATCTAAACTTAACAAATAAAATCGTGATTGCGCCGATGTGCCAATATTCAGCCAATGATGCGGGTGAGTTGAGCTATTGGCATGAGCAACAATGGGCCAATTATGCTTTGTCAGGTGCGGGCTTATGTATTGTTGAAGCGACAGCCGTACAAGCGGTAGGACGGATCAGTTTTGCGGACTTAGGACTGTGGAATGATTTGCAACGTGCACAAATGAAAGCCTTGCTCAGAAAAGTCAAAACACTCTCTCCAATGCCTTTTGCCATTCAACTGGCACATGCGGGGCGTAAAGCATCGACCGATCGTCCTTGGTCGGGAAAAGGTCAGATTAAACCGAATGAACCGCATGGTTGGCAAACGGTGTCTGCCAGTGACGTCCCCTTTAAGCCCGAAGAGCATGCACCACATGCTTTGAGTGTGACGGAGATGCAAGACATCATCGAAGACTTTGCCAGTGCTGCAGTACGCGCTGTAGATGCAGGTTTTGAGCTGATTGAGCTACATGCAGCCCATGGTTATTTGTTGCATCAGTTCATGTCACCGCTGTCGAACCGACGTACCGATGAATATGGCGGAAGTTTTGAAAACCGCATTCGATTTACCTTAGAAGTATTCCAAGCCATTAAACAAGCTGTTCCTGAAAACTATCCCGTAGGTATACGTTTATCTGCAACTGATTGGATGGAATCGACCGCAACAGAAAGTTGGGATATTGATTCAACAGTGGGGCTATCGAAAGCGTTGGAGCAACTCGGGGCGGCTTATATTCATGTCTCAAGTGGTGGCTTGCATGTGGAACAAGACATTCAGATTAAGGCCAAGTATCAAGTGCCTTTTGCCCACGCGGTGAAGCAAGCGGTGAAAATTCCAGTCATTGCGGTTGGATTGATTACAGAAGCCAAACAGGCTGAACATATTTTAGAAGCGCAAGAAGCCGATGCAATTGGTCTGGCGCGCGCCATGTTGTATGACCCACGATGGCCGTGGCATGCAGCCGCAGAACTGGGTGGGAAAGTCTCTATCGCACCGCAGTATTTACGGTGTCAGCCACATGGGATCAAAGATTTGTTTTCTGCGTTCTAATCGCATAAGCATTTTGCTTTGCCATTGGGCTTTAAAAATATTTCAACTGAGTAAAGGTGTATCCTAGGATAGGTCTTTACTTACATCATCTGGAAAAGGAACAACTTGAATGATTTTTTCGGTAATTTTTCCAGTTTTTTTCCTGCTCTTTCTCGGTTTTGCCTCTGTCAAAATCCAGTTGCTCGCTAAAGAGCAAATGACTGCAATCAGTGCTTTTGTCATCAAAATTGCGTTACCTGCTTTATTGTTACATGCCTTAGCATCAAAAGATTTGCATGAAATTTGGTATCCGTCATATTTTTATGTTTATGCAGCTGTGACCTTTGGCTTATTTATTACGTCTTTTATTTTAGGTCAAAAGTTGTTTAAGAATCACTTTACCCACGCTGCAGTTTTTTCACTGGGTGCATCCATGTCCAATACGGGATTATTGGGAGCAGCAATTCTGACGCTGCTGATGGGAAGCGAAGCGATGATTTATATTTCATTGGTGGTGATCATTGAAAGTGTATTTCTTGTACCGCTGATGCTCACTCTGGCGGAAATAGGGCGACAAAGACAAGCCAATTTAGCCTCCATTTTAAAAACCACATTTCTTACGTTACTCAAAAATCCATTGTTTTTATCGGTAATGATTGGCATGAGTTGTGCGATTTTCGAAATTCAAATTCCACATTTAATCGACCAAGTATTTGCGATGCTAGGTCAGACCGCTGCACCTTTAGCACTCTTTATTATTGGTGGGGGCATGGTGGGTCTCACTATTCAGTCTTTTAACCTGCAAACGGTTTATCTGGTGGCATCTAAAAATATTTGTATGCCACTATTGGTTTATTTAGGGCTGACCTATTTGACTGAGTTGGACCCAAAGATGATTTATGCAGGAACCTTGATTGCGGCTTTACCGATGCCATCTCTATTTGGAATTTTTGGGCAAGTGTATGGCTTAAATGAAAAAGCACTCACTCCATTGATGATCAGCACGTTATTAAGTTTTATGGTGGTCAGTATCTTGATTGGTCTTTGGTGGTGAAAAAAATACTCTCAATTGAGAGTATTTTTTTGAAGAAATGATTTATTTTTTGACTGCTGCTGTTGCAGGGGACTTAGCTTGATTCGCCATCATGGTTTCAACCTGCGCTAATGATTCTTTGGCTTGTGGCACATTTTCCTTGGCTAAAGCAGTGAAAATTTTCTTCGCTTCAGGCAAGTTCTGCGGAATGATATTGCCATTAGCAAACATATTGCCTACGGCCATCAGTGCAGGAATATAGCCTTTTTTGGCTAAGTCTTGAATGCTGTTGAGGCCTTTTTGAATGGGTGCTTCTTGTTTGTTTTTAAAGCCTGTGCTGATGTCATATAAAGCTTGTGCATGAATGGCTTGATAGTTGCCTTTTTTCACCAAAGGCTCAAGTTTCTTAAGGGCTAACTTTTCAGACTCTGGTTTATTTTCGGAAAATAACAGCACGGCATATTCAACGGTTGCATCATCAAAGCCTAATTTAGATGCGGCTTCAAAGTGTTGTTTGGCTTTGTTGATGTCTTGAGGCAAGCCTAAAGTACCAGTGACATAGTTTTTCGCAAGCACATAATGCGCAACAGGGTAGCCTTTGTTTGCAGCATCTTGATAGAGCTGAATGGCTTTCTTCTCATTCTTCGCTGTGCCTTGGCCAGTCTGAGTCAAATAAGCCAAGTTGTACATGGCTTGTGGATTGCCAGACTTTGCCAGTTTTTCTAAAGCCTGATATGCCCCCGTCATATTATTGGCTTTGACCATTTCTTCAATCTTGGCAAATTCGGGGTTGATGGTATCTTGAGTGGAGGCTGCAAGTGCAAGCTGGCTAGAGAGTGCTATTAAGCTTGCAAGTACGAGTTTCTTCATGTTTTATAAACCTTTTTCATACACATAAGTCCATCTATGTGTGTATTTGTTTTTAGTCATTTCACATCATAAGTTGAATTGTGTGAATGTAAATATCTGAATTGTGTCTTGGTCTTACAAATTTCCGTTGATTGTGTTGATCGGTATATATTTTTCCAATACAAACCGCGTGCTGTGCAGTGGAAAAGTCTGAAACGTGTTATTGGTAGTTGTAGCTGATGGCTTCGGGTTTTATTAGGATTCTGGCTTAGATTCTGTTTAAATAGCGCTGAAAATGAGTAGTGAGTTCAGCATGTTTATTAAGTCAATTAAGCGAAATTATTTAAAAGTTTTGGCCGATGAGTCGATTCCAGATGGTGAAAAAATTGATGCCTTATTGATGAAATTGGGTGGTGAGTTTTTAGTGAGCAAAGATGACCGCGTGTATATCTTTGAAAAAGACGGTGTGACCGCAAAATTTGATGCTAAACATGCACGAGACTTTTCATTTAAAGACTATCTCTGCAAAGACATGAATAAGTTGTTTCATGATTTTTGATATTTAATATTCATTGAACATGAGTGAACTGTTAAATTAAGGCTCTAAAAGGATTTAAGTCCTTGGGTGAGCTTTTTATCCAAGGACTGATGGTTGCTATAGAGTTCTAAAGCAACAATTTTTTATGTTTTGTTTATACCCGAAGAACGAGTGTGAATGGCTTAACCCACTGTAAAGACACTTGCAGTGGTTAGGCTAAAAGATAATATAAAATAATATTTTGTATATGAAGAGCCTATACGATTTTCTAGCAAAAGCGTTTGACTATGTGCTCATCATTCAAGTTATATCATATAAAAAAGAAGGTTAATTTTCATAAGATGAATCGAGACGTCTCTAAAATGATAAAAATATTCTCAATCTTATTCATATGCTTAATTAGTTCAATGGCAGTTTTAGCAGGGCAGCCAAATCTTGTTCCTCATCAAATCAACTTGAAAGATGGGAAGCACTTTTCTCTAAATCTACCAGCAAATTACGAAATCATTCCTGCTGCTGAAGGTTTAAAACGCGTTCGTTTTTTTAGCAAAGCACCTGACGGTAGAATGTTTGTAACGGACATGCATGATTTAACCGACAATAAAAAAGGCATCGTTTATATTTTGGATGAATGGAATGCTGAAACAGGGAAATTCGGTAAAATCATTCCTTATATGACGGGGTTGAAGAATCCAAATTCAGTTCAATTTTATACCGATTCTTCTGGACAAGATTGGTTGTATTTGGCTGAAACTCATCAGCTCACCCGACGAAAAATTACGCAAGGTGAAATTAAACCGACGGCTAAAGCCGAAGTTCTAGCGACTTTTCCTGATTATGGTTTAAGTTATAAATATGGGGGTTGGCATCTAACACGAACTATTGCCGTGGGGGGAAACGGGAAAATTTATGTTTCAGTTGGCTCAAGTTGCAATGCTTGTGTCGAGAAAGAAAAAGTTCGAGCAACAGTTTTAGAAATGAATCCCGATGGTTCTGAACAAAAAAATTATGCCACAGGTTTACGCAATGCAGTCGGTTTGAAATGGGTAGGTAAATTTTTATTTGCCACCAATCAAGGTGCGGACCATCTGGGTAAACATAAACCTGATGAAACTTTTTATGCACTCAAGCGTGATATGAATTATGGCTGGCCATCTTGTTATTCGTCGAATGGTAAAATTTTTGCAGATCCAAAATTTAAACGTCCAACAGGATGTAAAAATGTACCATCTCCTTATGCTTATTTCCCATCGCATTCATCTGCACTTGGCTTTGATTATTTTGATGATCCAAATACGGATGAAACCATCAAAAATTCTTTTTTAGTTGCTCTGCACGGTTCTACAGATGCCACAATTGGTCATGGCTATAAAATTGTGATTAATGCGTAAAGGGCAAAAATTACAGACATTTATGGATGGTTTTTTAGTGGGGAATAAGGTGAATGGTCGACCTGCGGATATTTACCGTATAGATGCAAATTCATTTTATTTTTCCGATGATAAAGGCGGTGTGGTTTATTATGTGAGGCGGAAAGAGCCTTCATAGCTCTAAAAAAAGCCAAAGCATTTTGGGCTTTGGCTATATCTGATAGTTCGTTCTACCTATTACACTTTTCAATATGCTGGAAAATACGTTCGCAAAGTTCTTCCGCTTTTGGTGTAAGTTGCCAATGAGGATGATCATCAAAATCTTTAATGATTTCACGGCAAAAATCTAATTTATATTTAATAGTTCCTACACCTTGTCCGTCAGCAAAAGCCGTTTTTGTAGTGGTTGATGTAGGCTTCTTGATTGCTTGATCAAGAAGTTTTCCGATACCAAACTCACTATGATCAAAATAGTTTTCATCAGTAATTTCATCAATTAATAATATGTCATAGCTCTTTTTGGTTTCGGCTCTCAATCGAGAAAACTTAGATTTAGCCACATTAATGATTGAATCATTAGGTAAAGTATTTTCTGTTTCTTTACATTTAAGAATGAAGTAATTTTCTTTTTTAAATTCAGTTTGTAAAGCTTTAACACGCTCAGGTTTATTTTTAATATCACCATCTGCAATAAGTAGCATTTCACTTGCTACAGCTTTGGCGCTAAGTCCTTTGTCATCTAAATGATCTGCGTAATCATCACTAAATGACCAGTGCGTTAGGTTACTTCCTGAATATTCCACAAATGTGTAGTGATAATTTGGCATAAAACGACGGTATTTTTTATATTGTTCAGAGCCAGATTTTTCTAATTCGGCTAAATATTTTTCCATATATTTAGTGATATACAAGCGATCGGTAATGCCTTCGACCCAAATGGTGCAGTTAGCTAAATAAACCGAAGAGGGTTTTACTCCAAGTGAAGCAAGCAGGTCACGATCTCGGTCACAACGATAAATTTTAAAATCAAAGCCATCTTTAGGATTTTTTTTTGGTTGTTTTACGAATTTTTGGATGATGACTTGATCTGATTCATCTGCCATATCTAAAAGATGGTTGGAGTGTGTTGTGAAAAAATAATAGTGTTTGGTTTCATTTAGATAGAAGTTCATCAACTGACGAACCATGCCCGCATGCATATGCAGTTCAGGCTCTTCTATAAAGAAAGCATGGGTTTCATCTTTTTTGATAAAAGCTTCATAAGTTAAAATAATGACTTGTTGTAAGCCATCGCCGAGTTCTGAAATAGGGAATTGTTTGTCGCTTCCAATTTTAATGTTTACAACATCTTGATCATGTTTTGGGATGAGTGTAATAGTCTCATTATCAAAGAAATATTGGCTGAGTTTTTCCTCGTATTTCCTGATGATTTCGCGTTGTTCAGGTTCACCAAGAAGATGCTCTTTTAGCTCATGGTAAAGAGATTCACCCGTAATAATATTGGATGAATTATATTTTTCTTTATCACTGAAATAATCTTTTTGAGCGCGCTCGATATAAGGTTGTTTATTTTCTATTTCTGTAACAGGGCGCATACCTCTAAGAATAGGGATATAACTTTTTTCAACTGAAATTATGTTGATATCATTCTGATAGCTTTGTGTTTTTTCAATACCTAAAATTGATTCCGAAAAAATAAGACCTGTTTCTCCCCAGTTGTTTTTAAAATAGTACGTTAATAATTTGTCATAAAGATTCTTTAAAAATACTTTATTACTGTAATGCAAGTATTGAGTAATTGTATAAGCTAAAATGTCAATTTCTTTATTTAGTTCAGAAAGGCTAATTTCTTTTGAATTAATACGAACAGGATTTCCCTTATAAATTTTTGCGGAAATATTATTTTTTTTATTGGTTATATTTTCTATTATATTAGTGTCTATTTTTAAGTATGGTACTGTAGATATTGATTCACAACTTGAAAATAAGTTTCTTAAGAAACGACTTTTTCCTGCATTATTTTTCCCAATAAAAAAATTGAGGCGCTTAATTTCGATTACTTGATTATAAGCACTTTCGTTATCTGCACTATAGTTTTCTAAGTTTTCAGCCCAATAGTATAATTTTTCAGTCATTAAAAAGCCCCCAAATCTGGAGGCTAATGTATCATAACAGCATAAAATTTAAAGGCTTACTGTGGTCTTGCCACATCACCATTTAAGCGTTCTGGTAAGTCTAAAACCGTCACATCCAGCTCGCTCAACGACTCAGGACGTGCCACCACTAACGCGACATAACCGCTATCAATTGCAGCACTATTCACCACTTGAATACCTTTGTTCAACTGTTCAGCTTGCGCAGGCGCACTGCCTGTACCCTGAATTAAATGCAACCACGCTTTTGGTTTGGCTTTAAACCATAAACGCGCAATTACTTCCTGGCCCAAGTAACATCCTTTGTCATAGTGCACGCCTTCACGTTGGTGTAAACGTAGCTCTTGAGGTTGAAACACATGCTCAATGGCTTGGTCGATATACGCTTCACCATGAGTAATGGCTTGTACTTGCCATGCTGCAATATCGGTAGGCTCAGCAGAAAAGGTGGTACGGTCTTGCGTAAAGGTTGGGAAAACTGAACCCATAGGTTCAAGTTTCATTTTAGAGAAAGCACCAAACTTTTTAATGTGCTTAGCAAACTCTTCCGACTGGTCTTGAGTAGTGACAATTTCAAAATGTTCAGGATTACGTTTTGTCAGCCACAAACCAAAGTGGATACGGCCTTTCAAGTCACAAATTGCGGTGTATTGCGTTGTATTTTCAGCTAAAGCTTCAACGTTGACCGTCACTTGGCCTTGTAAAAATTTGAGTGCATCTACACCAATTAAAGTGAAAGAGGAGAAAGCTAGATCGCTCATGAATTGCTCGCCTACCTTAAAATCTAATACTAAAGAATTAGGGCTATTTTCCGCTATTTTTCAGAAAAAATCATATTTAGAGTAAATATTTAAAAGTTAATGTAACTAAATATTTCCAAAACCCCTGTTTTTATATCTAAGCTTATGAAATATAAACGATTTGGGAAATGGGTTTTCGACAGTGTAGTATGCCTAGCAGACAAAGATGAATTGTCTAGTAAAGAAAGTGAAGAAAAATGAAACACCAAAGGCAGGAACGCTATGAACAATAATCACCGCAAACCACTGCAAGGCACCCAGCTAGAATACTTTGATGTGCGAGAAGCCGTTGAACAGATTCAGCCAGGCGCTTATGCAAAACTTCCATACACCTCAAAAGTATTGGCTGAACAGTTAGTGCGTCGTTGTGATCCTGCCATTTTGGAGCAGTCACTAAAAGAACTGATTTTCTCAAAACAAGATCACGATTTCCCTTGGTATCCTGCGCGTGTGGTGTGTCATGACATTCTTGGACAAACGGCATTGGTTGACCTTGCAGGTTTACGTGATGCGATTGCAGACCAAGGTGGTGACCCATCGAAAGTGAATCCCGTTGTGCCAACGCAGCTCATTGTCGATCACTCTCTTGCTGTGGAATACGGTGGTTTTGATCCAGAGGCGTTTGAAAAAAACCGTGCCATTGAAGACCGTCGTAATGAAGACCGTTTCCACTTCATCGAATGGACTAAGACAGCATTTGAAAATGTTGATGTGATTCCTGCGGGTAACGGCATCATGCACCAAATCAACTTGGAGAAAATGTCTCCTGTGGTACAAAGTCGTGAAGGTTTGGCATTCCCAGATACTTGTGTCGGTACGGATTCACACACACCTCATACCGATGCGCTCGGTGTAATTTCGATTGGTGTCGGTGGTTTAGAAGCTGAAAATGTGATGCTCGGTCGTGCGTCTTGGATGCGTCTTCCAGACATTATCGGTGTTGAATTTGTTGGACAACGTCAAGCGGGGATTACTGCAACCGATATCGTTTTAGCATTGACTGAATTCCTACGTAAAGAACGTGTTGTCGGTGCGTACCTTGAGTTCTTTGGTGAAGGTGCAGATAGCATGTCAGTGGGTGATCGTGCCACGATTTCCAATATGACCCCTGAATATGGCGCAACTGCAGCCATGTTCTATATTGACCAAAACACCATTGATTATTTAACCCTGACAGGTCGTGAAGCTGAGCAAGTTGCACTTGTTGAAAACTATGCCAAAGAAATTGGTCTTTGGGCATCGGATATGAAACAAGCAGAATATCCACGTGTCCTTCGCTTCGATCTTTCAACAGTAACACGTAATATTGCAGGCCCATCAAACCCACATGCTCGTGTTTCTACGGCTGATTTAAAAGAAAAAGGCATTGCTGGTGTTGTTGAGCATCGTACCGATGGTTTAATGCCTGACGGTGCTGTGATTATTGCCGCAATTACTTCGTGTACCAATACATCAAACCCACGTAACACGGTTGCAGCAGGTTTATTGGCACGTAAAGCCAATGAATTGGGCTTAACCCGTAAACCTTGGGTGAAATCTTCTTTTGCACCTGGTTCTAAAGCTGCTGCGCTTTATCTTGAAGAAGCAGGCGTATTGGATGACTTAGAAAAACTCGGTTTTGGTATCGTGGCGTATGCATGTACCACCTGTAACGGTATGTCAGGTGCTTTAGATCCTAAACTGCAACAAGAAATTATTGACCGTGACTTGTATGCAACTGCGGTACTTTCAGGTAACCGTAACTTCGATGGTCGTATCCATCCTTATGCAAAACAAGCGTTCTTGGCTTCTCCTCCGCTGGTTGTAGCGTATGCGATTGCAGGAACCATTCGTTTTGACATCGAAAAAGATGTATTAGGAAATGACAAAGATGGTAATCCAATTTACCTGAAGGACATTTGGCCTTCTGATGA
The DNA here is from genome assembly GCF_902505955.1 of Acinetobacter sp. 8I-beige. NCBI lineage: Bacteria > Pseudomonadati > Pseudomonadota > Gammaproteobacteria > Moraxellales > Moraxellaceae > Acinetobacter > Acinetobacter sp. 8I-beige. Next base: position 657,235 of record NZ_LR732790.1, read on the forward strand.
AGAAATTGATGCATTGGTCAAAGAAGCGGTGAAACCTGAACAGTTCCGTAAAGTGTATATTCCAATGTTTGATTTGGGTGTGACTGAAAAAGCGGCAAGTCCTTTATATGACTGGCGTCCGCAAAGTACCTATATCCGCCGTCCACCGTATTGGGAAGGGGCTTTGGCTGCACCACGTACACTGGCAAATATGCGTCCGCTTGCCATCTTGCCTGATAACATCACCACGGATCATTTGTCGCCATCGAATGCAATCATGATGGATTCGGCAGCAGGCGAATACCTACATAAAATGGGCGTACCTGAAGAAGACTTTAACTCGTATGCAACGCACCGTGGTGATCATTTGACGGCACAACGTGCAACGTTTGCCAATCCGAAACTGTTTAATGAAATGGTGGTTCGTTCTGACGGTACGATTAAGCAAGGTTCTAAGGCACGTGTTGAGCCTGAAGGCGAAGTGATGCGTATGTGGGAAGCGATTGAAACCTATATGAATCGTAAGCAACCTCTTATCATCATTGCTGGTAAGGACTATGGTCAGGGTTCTAGCCGTGACTGGGCTGCTAAGGGTGTTCGTCTTGCTGGTGTTGAAGCGATTGTGGCGGAAGGTTTTGAGCGTATTCACCGTACTAACTTAGTCGGTATGGGCGTGTTACCGCTTGAGTTTAAAGCAGGAACTGACCGTAAAACTTTAGGTTTAGATGGGACTGAGCTGTATAGCGTGATTGGTAATATTGCGCCGCGTTCGACGTTAACTTTAGTGATTGAGCGTGCGACGGATGAGGGTAAGAGTGAAATTGTTGAAGTGCCTGTAACTTGCCGTTTAGATACCGAAGAAGAAGTGTCTGTGTATGAAGCAGGTGGTGTATTGCAACGCTTTGCACAGGATTTCTTGGAAGGGAATGTGGCTTGATGTAATTCTTTAAATCCTCCCCAACCCTCCTTTGAAAAAGGAGGGAGTTCCCCTCTTTAAAAAGAGGGGGTAGGGGAGATTAAAGTCATTGAAATTGTTGTAAAAAGACCCTACTGTTAAGTAGGGTTTTTAATTGTCGGGTCATCTGATGAATACTGATTTATTACATAAGATAATAATTTACCAAAAATCGTATTTTGAAATTATTAATGAATTTTTTATAAAATTTGTGGGAAAGGAGCCTAGAAGTTTTCATGATTTTAAAGAGCTAAGCTTTTACTTAAAAGAAATGTATGAAAGAAATAAAAATAATATGGCTTACTTTTCAAAGCTGAATCAAATACGTTTAGAATTTTTGGAAAAATTAACCAAATTATATTCTACTGAGTCACCTCAAGTTTTTAAATCAGCACAGGATTTAAATTTATTTAAAATTAACTTGGGAGGGAGTAGTCGTTTTTTAGAGACACAACTAAATGCAGTTCGTAAGTCCTTACTATTAACAGATATTGTTTTAATTCCTGATCCGATTCTACCTTGGATTGAAAAAGAAAGAGCAGAAGAAAGATTTACTAATATAAGAATGATAGAGGCTGTATTCTTTATTTTACATTTGAGAGAGCTTCTACAAGAAGATTTTGAGGTTCCTCCATTTTTTATTTTTCCAAGTTGGGAAAAAATACTTGAAGATAAGGATTCTTATACTCAGGAAAGTATTTCGAATCTATTTGTTGATTTTTTAAACTTCCATCTAGGAACATCATTTGAAAGCAAAAATGATTTAATTGATTATGCTTTTAAGAATAATGATAAATTTTTAAGTACAGTTGAAAGTAAGCGCCTATTTATTTCACCTAATGGATTAGATCTCTCTGATTTAAGAAATTCCATTGATAATTATAAAAATTATGCTAATGAAAATAGGTCTGAGGATTGGTGTCGTCAATATTTAGACAATGATACTCAGATAGTTCTGAATGGGATAAGTGAAAGATTAGCACCACAGTTTCATCTTTTGGAGAATTCTCATGAAATGAGCAGCAATCCTTATATTTGTATTCCAGAACACGCTCATTACTATAATTTAATCTCAAGAATGAGTTGGTCATCCCAAGCGAATAATTCAATTGATAGACAGACTGATACAATTTTAAATGTTTTGACGAATCAACGATTGGATTATTTAGCTAATTTTAATGATGAAGAAATTAAGATGCTTAGAAAAGCAGATGAACATATTTTATTTAAAAATGAAATGAGAACTTTTATAAGTTCAATATCAACTTCCAAAATTGAAGATATCGACTATGTTTCGAGAGAATTTTCTCAATTTTTAGATAGAAAAGTTAAACAGCATATTCAAGAATTAGAAGGATTAAAAAGTAAGTATAGATCTAAACACATACAAACTTTAGGGCTTGTAGGGGGAACATTGGCAGTTAATTTTATGCCGCTACTTGGGCAATTGATCTCAGTTATTGGAGCTGGAAGTATCGGTGTTAAATACTGTGGCGATAAGTTAGATGAAAAACATGATTTTCAAAAAGCTAAATCATCTTATGTTGGGGTAATTGCACTTGCAAAACAAAGATGACTCTAAATTAAGACCTTTCCCCAACTGCCACAATCCCATAACAAAAAGATAATAGATGAATTAACCTCAATGATTCAAGTGGTTGAGTTAGATGAATATGTCGCTGACCACTATGCACAAATACGTCACGATCTTTCATCCAAGGGACAGATTATTGGTGCGAATGATTTGTGGCTTGCCGCGCATGCACGTGCGAATAATTGGGTGATGGTGACCAATAATGAAAAAGAATTTTTGCGTGTCGATGGATTGCAGATCGAAAATTGGGTGTCTAACATCTTGTAAGACGTTTAGATTTTCTATGGAAATCATTTCTTGCCCAAATGCCATCATCATTTGTCGAAATGATCAATAGACATTCATCATAAAAGGCATATACTAGTAAGACCATTTTCTAAACATATGGAGAACAAAAATGGTTACTGCTGGCGAAAAACCTGGAACAGGCTTCTATTTTTGTGTTCAATGCGGACACCGCGTCTACTTAGAAATTGGTACAGATCGTTTACCCCCGTGTACCAAATGCCAAGGCAATCAATTTAACAATAAGAATGCCTAAGCCAAAGATTTAACAGTTACCCACTGTTTTAAAGAAAGCCCTATCACCCGATAGGGCTTTTTGCTAAGTTATAAATAAAGATAAAAACATCCAACTTAGGCCACACAGGAAAAGCACATGGAAACCATATTAGGACTTTGTATCGGCATTGGCTTAAGTGCTGCCTGTGGCTTTCGTGTCTTTGTTCCACTCTTTGTTATGAGCCTTGCATCTATTATGGGTTGGTTCGAACCCATGCAAGGTTTTGAATGGTTAACGATGCCATCGGTATGCATCGCCTTAGCTATTGCAACTGTCTGTGAAATCGCAGCCTATTACATACCATGGGTCGACAATGCTTTAGACACCATTGCAACGCCAGCCGCAATGGTCGCAGGAACACTCACCACTATGGCGGTCAGCAGTGGGGAAATGTCGCAGTTTGCCAGTTGGGCTGCGGCAATCATTGTGGGTGGAGGAACAGCAGGCGCTGTGCAAATGAGTACCGTTGCCGTTCGAGGGGTTTCAACTGCAACGACGGGTGGGGTTGCCAACCCACTGGTATCTACAGTGGAGTGGGTAGGTGCCGTTTTACTGTCCGTGCTGTCACTACTGGTTCCAGTCTTGGTGGTGATTATGGGCATTATTTTGGCGATCTGGGCCGTGCGTTGGTTTAGACGTAAAAAACAAGAAAGTATCAGCACACCCTTATAGTTTCAGTAGTTTTCTTATGGCGTTGCTTGGTCTCTAAATTTTAAAAATAGAGTGGCTAATTTTTCGGTTATGTGGACATCAATCCTTTTAGGTTGATATGACTTAGAGCTCAGTTTCACTTTTAAAATAATGATTGATTTTTATACGGCATCCGTTTAATTTTATAAATGCATACTTTTTGTATGGGTTTATTTGTGGTTGAACTTTATAAAAATTATTCGGGGAGCTGTAAATGATAAAATTTATTGTAAATGAACAGCCTAGTGAAAAAGGCATCCATCATATTCATAATGCATCCTTAGGCTGTGCAGACTTACCCAGCTCGGAGGATCAAATTCTGATTGGTTATTTTGCCAATTATGAGCTGGCTTATAAACGGGCAAGAATGAACTGGCCCAGAGAAAAAGTCGAAGGTTGTGACAAGTGTTGTTTCAAATAATCAAAAACAAAAAAGCTCTGCAATTTATGCAGAGCTTTTCATTGTTGGATATGGAGGTTCTATTTTTTAAGCATTACAACATTAATGAATTTCAATTCGGTTCGTGACCTTAATTTTTCGACACTCTCGGTCAGCTTCGACTAAAGCACGAATTTTAAAGTCAGAAAATCGAACCACTCGGTTTTGCATAGCAAACTGTTCAGGTGTTTTAATTTCTAAGCACTGAAAAGGACGCAGATTTTTTAGGATGTGCTTCTGCTTATCAGTCATGTTCTGTGTCGATAAATATACATAGCCTTTGGTGGTTTTTAACAACACTTCATGTGGCTGTGCTTCAGTTGAGTTGGTGACTTTGACAATATGTGTTTTTAACACTTTGCATGCACTCAGAGAAAGCGCAAGACACAGCATCAATAGGGTAGTTTTGGTTTTCATGATGAAACGTATTTGAATTGTCTTTCGTCACTTTAGCGGAAAGTTTTCAACGGCAGCAATCAAAATATGACACTGATACGGTCATCTGTTTTAATTGTAGAGCATCCTATAAATAGGCTTCTGATAAATGCTAAGCTTCAGCACAGATACCAAAATGAAGCATTCATTAGTGTGCTCTTTTACCTACTTTATTTAAAAAAATTAAGCAAACTATGAAAAATCAGTTCATTCTCACTTCTCTAATGTTCGCTGCAATGTTGGGTATATCCGCCAATCTGTGTGCTGAAAACTTAAGTGCTGAGAACATTCAGCGACAAAAAGCCAGCAGCCAATACAAAGCTTACCTTCCCACCAAATATACGGTGTTTGAGGTCGTGCAAGGGGACTTAAACAAAGATGGCTTAAAAGATGTGGTTTTAATCGTCAAAGGTACGGATCCGAAACAGTGGGTCACCGATGAATACCGTGGGAAACTAGATCGCAACCGCCGTGGTGTGATTGTGCTGTTGAATGCAAAAGGGCACTACCGAAAAGCCGTTCAGAACCTGTCTCTGTTTTCTTCAGAAAATGAAGATGGCGGTGTGTACTTTGCGCCTGAGTTGGTGCCCTCTATCGAAAAAGGCCTGTTAAAACTACATTATGCCCATGGTCGTTATGGATATTGGGCCTATCAGTTCCGTTTAGAGAGGCGTGATATGCGTCTGATTGGCTATGACAGCTCCGATAATTTTGGCCCTTATGTGAACAGCGAAACAAGTGTCAACTTTCTCACCGCTAAGAAGTTGGTCAGAGAAAATCTCAACAAAGACCCGGATAGCGACCCTAAATTTAAAGAAACATGGAGCAAAGTGAATGTTGCTCCAATGTATTTGAGCACAATTCAGGACATCGATTATCTGAGTTTTGAATAGTTTTGGCTTAGTTTTTGCTAACTCATATTTTAAAAATACACTTTTATGAATGACGTGATTCTGAGACATCAGTCACATGACTGCTTGATCATGTATAGGGGAAAGCGATGGAAAGTAAAGAACTGGCTTTGAGTGTTGAAGAGAAACCTAAGCTGAGTACAGCTGCCCATTTGATGGCAGGCTGGCCTTTGTTTTTAGTGACGATTGGTGGTGCAATCGGTGGAGCCTTAGCTGTGGTTGCGTATGTAATTAACCGAAAAATCTATCTGTCTCAGCTCAGCAATATGCAAAAGGTGCTTGCCAATTTACTCTGTGGTATGTCCGCGATCAGTTTATGGTGGTTTATTGCAACGTGGTTGCAAGGTTATATGGGGGACTTAAACGTTCTGAAATGATGGTGTAAAAAATGATAGAAGTTCATTTTTATGCGATGAAATAGATGATTCAAGTGTCATTATGAATGTTTTTATCAAATCTAATTTTATTTATGGAAATATTTTTCATCATTAATTGAAATTAGCTAATCTTCGGAAATTCATCCCGCACCAATTTGCTTAATATAGCGTTTAAGGGCACAGGAATCGAAAAGAGTAGTTTGCGACTCGTTATCTATCAGATCAGCGTCGTACTTACCCACAAGGTCTCGATTCAGCTTAGGACGCTATAGATTATCCATTTATAGGCAAAAGTTTAGAACTTACCCAGTTTTAACCGTTGAAGTTATCTCCTGATCCCTAGAAACCACATGATAAAAACAACACGATAAAAGACACGTCCATTCAAATATTTTCTTCCATTTTAAACGTCTATATTGCCCCGAATTTATCCAAATATTTGCTCTAACTGTGCCAAAACAAATTGGCGCTTTGGTTTGCGAAAACGGCTTTAAAAAATTGCGATTTGATAACATTGGAACGCTTTGAGTTCTGCTATAACCATTAAAAGTCTGATAAAAATATGGAACAACAATGAAAATATATGTCACCAGTATCATGGTCGATAGCCAAGAAAAAGCCTGTCAGTTTTATACAGAAAAACTCGGTTTTAAAATCAAACATGATGTACCTGTGGGGGAGTATCGTTGGCTGACCTTGGTTTCACCCGAAAGTCCAGAGGGTGTTGAACTGCTACTGGAGCCTGATGCACATCCCGCGGCACAGCCGTTTAAGGCCGCAATTAAAGCAGATCTAATTCCCTATACTTCTTTTCAAGTAGATGACCTTGATGCGGAATATGAGCGACTCAAAAACTTAGGGGTGCGCTTTACTAGTGAACCGATGCGGGCCGGAAAAGTCAAAGTTGCAGTCTTTGATGATACCTGCGGGAATCTCATTCAGCTGATGCAGGTCTGTGCAGGAAGTTGAATTTCTCATCTGTGATGCAGCAAAGAAATAAAATCCTGAGAAAAGCGCTTTTATGTGAGAAAAAAATCATAAATACGCTGCATTTGGGAAAATATTTTTTAGATAACCTGAAAGCCAAGATTTTTTTCCAAAAATAGCCAAAAAGACTTTATCTTCGGGAAACAATCCCGCCCTTGGATTGTTAAATTATATCTCAAGGGTGTGACGGGATCGAAAAGAGTAGCATGCTACCAGTGGCGCAAAACGCGTGAGTAGTACTTACCCAAAAGGTCTTGATTCGGCTTAGGACGCTATAAATCAAAAGTTTATAGGCTATAAGATCATCACTTACAAAGTTATGATAGTTGAAGTAAACAACATGTTTTCCCAGACACCCTAAAAAATTTGAACTCGAATAAAAGATAAATCAAAAAAAATAAATTTTAATATTTCCCGATAAAACCGAAAAATCCTGCTGTTGTAGTTTCACTTACATCATTTAATTTTAAGTTTTCAATCTAATCAGCGCTGCTAAAAAAGCTGGTTTTATATGGAGTGATGGACGCCTAGGATTAAGGCTGTTTTCCATATTTGGTGAATGATTGACAGCAGAAACACAGCTTGCTATTTTTCGCGCTCGCTTTTGTAGGCTGTTATTCCCATGGCTCTAAATGACAACTTTATATATTCACCGCCCCAAGAAGACTTGGTGATCGTTTATGAAGACGATGATTTGGTGGTGATTGAAAAGCCTGCGGGCTTGTTGTCGGTGCCGGGACGTTTACCAGAACACCAAGACAGTGCCTATTTAAGGGTTTTAGCCCAGTACCCACATGCCAAAATTACCCATCGTTTAGATATGGCGACCTCAGGGATTTTAATGTTTGCCAAGCACCGCGATGCCGAAGTCGCCGTCAGCAAAATGTTCCAAGCCCGCACGGTGGACAAACACTATATTGCTTTAGTTCAAGGACAGTTGGATGCCGAAGGCAGTGTTGAAGTACCACTGATTACTGACTGGGAAAATCGACCACGGCAGATCGTGCACTTTGAACTGGGTAAGCCTGCAAAAACGCTTTATCAAGCTCTTAGCTATGACATTGAGACCGATATTACGCGAGTTTTACTGACCCCGATTACGGGGCGTTCACATCAGCTACGTGTGCATATGCAATATATTGGGCATCCAATTACAGGGGATAAGTTGTATCACCCTGAGCCGACACGGAGTCCATTAAAACGTATGGCTTTACATGCCAGTTTTCTCGCCTTTCAGCAGCCTTTAAGTGGAAAAGCGGTTGCGATTCATGGACGAGTGCCATTTTAACTGTGTCACACTTTATTTCTATTTTGAGAAATACTTAAAATTTGGGATATCGGGCGGTTTAAAAAACCGTTAGCGTAAGTTGTGTAAGTGTACTTTTATCCAGTGTGCTTATCTTTGTTGAAATTAACATTTGAGTTTGGCTTTTTGGCCATGGTCACGACTGATCGAAATTGAATGAAAATAGGTTTGTCTGTTCCAAGGCTTACTGTTCGAATTTGATGTGTTCTTGCAGCGGAGTCTTTAAAAGAAAAATGACTTTTCCGTAGGGAGATAGGCCATGCTTTATGTATTCGCTGTCATTCTTGTCCTGCTGTGTGCGGTTATATGCGGGCAAAAAATACACAGCCTTGCCCAAAAAAAGAAGATTGAATCCTTAGAAATCAATTTAGAGCGCAGTCGAAACAGTTTAGAAGTTTATGAACAGCAGCAAAGTGAATTACAACACCGGCTGACCAGTTTAAGAATTGAGCTTGGAACGCTCAGACAACGCAACGAAACTTTGAGTCCTTACCAAGAAATTATTGATGTCGAACACTATGTCATTGAACGGCACAACCAAGTGGAATTGTTTGCTGAAACAGTCAAATTTGATGCTGAACAGATGCTTAAACAATGTCGGCAGCGCATTGAAAAAGTACATCACTTCTTAACAGAGTATGAGCGTAAGGCCAAAGAAATGAGCATGCTGCGCGCCAGAGAAAAACTGGGTGCTTTTTTTCACATGGCTGAAGAACGACAACATCTGGCTGAAATATCGAAGGCTCTACACCATAAAATTTAAACCTACAGCCAGAGTTATCAACTGCCTTCGGAGCAGTTATTAGATGAACTCATCGAAGGCTATGGGAAAACAGATGCGGCCTGTCATCTACTGAAAGTTCGGCAACAGGTGATTCGTGCGGTTGAGCAAAACGACGTTGTGAACTGCGCCTTTATGGATGAGAATCGGCGATTATCGATGATGGTTTTGGTTTCACAGTTGTTTAATACGAAAGCAGACTTTTATTTACAACGTGTGAGCAAAGACAATATTGGCCTTTTGATTCAAGCTTTGCAGGATGACTTTACCCTGATCAATCACTATGGTACGACCTTTGGTCATACTCAGATACAAGACAGTTATTTGGCTTTACGCTTAGAAGAACTTAAATTTGCGGCCTTATTAGAAAGCTTAAAAAGCAGTGATTTACAGTTTCAAGCGGACATTTTAGTTGAAGATCGGGTTTTACATTAACACGGCAAAACCAGCGTGAAATAAAGTCTAAACAACCTTCGGAAAATCAGATGTAACTGCTATAAAAATGAGCAAAATATGCTATGTTGAAGTCACTATTTTGTCACTTGCCAACGATATATTGGCTAAAAAGATAACAAGGACATACGCATGACACGTGATTATGAATTATATCCAGATGATGATAACGGAAATGTACTTTGGCAAATGGCTGAGGATGGCGACGACCTGTCTGAACCGCATGAAATAGAATATTCGATTGCCTTTCAAGAGCAGTCACAAGCAGAAAAGTGTGCGTTGTATTTATTACAAGAAGAGCAAAAAATCACTTTGTTTGTCGATGAAGAAAGCGACGTCTCTGAGTGGATTATTACCATCTATGTGTATATGGAACCTGAGTATTCAGACATTGTTGACTTAGAACAATGGTTTACTAAAATTGCAGAACAGTTTGGTGGTGAATATGATGGCTGGGGCTGTATGGCCTATGTCTATGACGACGAAGATGATGAGGACTATGAGCAAGGTCAAGCCTAAGAAATGGTCAAAGTTAAAGCATGTTGAAAAACATGCTTTTTTGTTGGTGGGTGGAAAAAGGCAGCAGGCCGCGTTTGGCTTGTCTAAAAATATGCACAAAAAAAATACAGTATATGGGTTTGAGCGTTTTAAACTAAATCTGAATATTTGAAAAGAACGAGAAAAATCATGTCAAATAGCGTCCAATTACACCGCGTATTTAGTGCGCCCGTCGAGCGCGTCTATCGTGCTTTTACCACCGCAGATGCATTAGTGAAATGGATGGCACCACATGGCTTTACCGCACATGTAGATCAGTTCGATCTGCGAGAAGGTGGTCAATATCGCATGTTCTTTACCAACTTCAGTACAGGCATGCAGCATTCATTTCATGGCACTTATCATGAAATCGTTGAAAACAGTTTATTGCGCTATACCGATGAGTTCGATGTACCTGAACTAGCAGGAAAAATTGAAGTGCGTGTTGAGTTTAAAGAAGTATCTGTCGGTACTGAGGTCCATATTACGCAGTCTGGTTTACCCGATGTGATTCCTGTCGATGGCTGTTATCTGGGTTGGCAAGAGTCGTTGCAACTCTTGGCTTTTTTAGTCAATCCAGACATTCCCGATGAATAGTGCTTCGTCATCGTTGAACAATTGAATAAGTTGCATAAAAGAATAAAAGGAGTTCTGCATGCCAATACGCATGAAGCGGATTTATGCACCTGTCGAGGCAGAGGATGGCAAACGGATTTTAGTTGATCGGTTGTGGCCACGAGGGGTCTCAAAACTTGACGCTAAAATAGATGTTTGGCCAAAAATTCTCACACCATCCAATGAACTGCGGAAATGGTACCACCAAGACGTGGTGGCACACTGGGATGAGTTTAAAGTCCGTTATATGAAAGAACTGGAAGCATATCCCACCGAGTTAAATGATTTGCGCCAATTGGCGGTGCAAGAGCAGATCACGTTACTCACCGCAGCCAAAGAAGAACAGCATAACCATGTGGTGATTCTGAAGCAGTGCTTGGAACAAAAATAAGCGTTGTAGTGATGCCATTACAGTTAAAATTTATATTGCTCTAAGCCTTATTTGATCCATCTTGTGACAAGGTTAAAGCCTTAAAATAAATATGTGATTCGCATCGTTTTCATCTGAAAAATGCTATATTGGCGTTTTGAGCAATGTGAATTGCTTATTTTTTTTATTTTTGAGGTTTTTATGTCTTTACCCAACTGCCCAAAATGCCAGTCCGAATATACCTATGAAGATGGTGACTTGCTGATCTGCCCTGAATGTTCAAATGAATGGAAAGAGGGAGAGACAACTGAAGAAGTGGTGGCAATTAAAGATGCCAACGGCAACTTACTTGCTGACGGTGACACGGTAACGGTGATTAAAGATTTAAAAATTAAAGGTTCGTCATCGGTGGTGAAAGTCGGAACCAAAGTGAAAAATATTCGTTTATTGCCAGATGCCGCAGATGGTCATGACATTGACTGTAAAATTGACGGTGTCGGTGCGATGAAACTGAAATCTGAGTATGTGAAAAAAGCCTAATGCGCTGAGTTTACAGTTCGAGATTAAAATGGAGTCAATTGGACTCCGTTTTTGTTTTTTCAGCCATTCTAAAAAGACATTTAAACGTTGAAACACCAGCACAGCATGCTATAAAGATAAAAACTGTTGAAGAATACGTTATGCCACATATCCACCTTGAATATTCAGACAATATCGACACCCTTGAAGTTAAGCCGATGTTATTGGCTCTAAACCAAGCTTTGCTGGATGGTCAGTTTGTACAATCGGGCAACGACATCAAAAGTCGTGCCATTCGACAGTCCGATTTTGTGATTGGGGTAGAAGGTGATGCGCAGGCTTATTTGCATGCTAAAGTGTCTTTATTAAGCGGACGAGATGAAGCCACCAAGTGTGTCATTTCGAGCCAATTACTTAAAACCTTGCAGCAAAACTTTATAGCCCCTCAGGATTTAACGGTACAAATTTGTGTAGAAATTATTGAAATGCCAAAAAGCAGTTATAGCAAATTGGTATTAAAAGCATAAAATTATGAAGAACGCCAAGCCGTTTATTGGGCCAATATCACGTGTCATTTAAACGGTTTGTGGCTGTCATGCGTTATTCATATAGCGCTGTTATTTTAAAAAAATAAAATTTAGGCTGGTAGTAAATGCACTTTTTTTTATAAAAGAAGTCATTTATATTTTATGAAATTGGATGTTTTTTTATTCAGTTTTGGTGGATCTACAATCACTTTAAAATAACAATAGGTGAGCTTATGTCAGGATGGTACGAAGTAAGTCAGGCAAATGATGGCCAATATCGCTTTGTTTTAAAAGCGGGAAATGGCGAGGTCATTTTGACCAGTGAACTGTATAAAGCAAAAGCGTCAGCACATAATGGAATTGAGTCGGTGCAAAAAAATAGCCCCGATGATACGCGTTATGAACGCTTAGAAGCCAAAAATGGCAAACCTTATTTTAACTTAAAGGCTGCCAATCATCAGATTATTGGTACCAGTCAGTTTTATGCCAGTGAGCAATCCCGAGATAAAGGCATTGAATCGGTCAAAAACAATGGTTCAAGTACCACGATTAAGGATTTGACGACTTAAGATCAGATTACATATTTTGCTTGTTTTAAGAATTAAAGAAAACCGCGTGTTTGCTATGGATGGCGCACGCGTTTTTTTATGCGGTTTGATTTGTAGTGTGGGAGTGTGATGTGGATTTTCGATTAGTTGGAGATGAGCATGCAGGGCATGAAATTATCTTCAAACTCAAACAATGGGATGATGCCATTTGTAAAATGGATGTACAAAATATCATTCGTCTTTGTCAGAGTGATGTCAGCTTGTTTGATATTGGGTTTGAGCTACAAGGCGTGCAAGCCTATCAAGAATTGTGGAGACGATATGCCCCATTTTTTCAAGGGGAAATCAAAGTGTTCAGGCGTGACATCAATATTTTTAGTCGTGATGGTTTAGCTTTTTTACATTGTTATTCTAAACTGGATCATGCCAGTGGTGTTGCAACCCCAGAGATTCCTTGGTGCAGAACCACGCTATGTTTTCAAAAAACGGCAGGTGAGTGGTTGGTTGCCCATCAGCATATTTCGGTGCCTGTGGACTTTGAAACTAAAGTGTCAAAGCCGATTTATTTTCCAGACTGAATCTGACTAAAGCTTTAGCTTGGGCACAGATAGAACCACCTCAGTTTTAGTGGGCTATGTTTGAATGACAACATGAACAATTTAAGAAGAAGGTATCTATGGCATTTCAAGACTTTTACCGACTGAGTTCTCATGCGGTGCTGACCAATGACACGGGACAGGTTTTATTACTGAAAGCCAATTATGCCGATCAGGCTTGGGGGCTACCCGGTGGAGCCTTAGATATGGGAGAAACCATTCATCAGGCTTTGCTGCGTGAGTGCCAAGAAGAACTCGGTTGTCAGGTTCAGATCGATTATTTATCGGGGGTGTACTTTCATTCGGCAGTGACCTCGCATGCCTTTATTTTTAGGTGCCATTTGACTGCATCTGCTGAGATCCGGCTCAGTGATGAACATACGGCCTATGCTTGGTTTGATCTAGATCAGCTGTCGAAGGTACCACGGATTCGCGTTGAAGATTGTTTAAATTATACAGGTATCGTGCAGAGCCGAAGTTTTTGAGTGCAAGATTAAGATTCCTCTGAAGTGGAGTGAGTGCATATGTTGAATAATAAGACCATAAAACGAAATAGTCCCATCATTGGTCTGTTGCTGATGAGTGCATTGAGCCAGTTGACTCATGCTGAAACGGGTAACTATTTTATGCATAAAGACTGGGAACTTGCCTGTGATAATACGGGCATGTGCCGTGCGGTGGGATATCAAAGTGATGCTCAGTTTGGTCATCCAGTTTCATTACTGATTTCTCGTCCTGCAGGTGCAGGCAGCGCGGTGCTCACCCAAGTTCAAGTGGCTGAGGAGTTTACGCAGGATACTGAAGCCAGTTTAAATGTAGGAGGAACATCTCTGGGGAGCCTGACCATCGATGCCAAGAAAAGTACCGCGAAACTGTCCAGTGCTCAAAGTGCGCAGTTGCTAAAGGCCTTGGTAGGCGCAGAAGATATTCGTCTTACGACCCAAGCACAGCAATGGCAAATTTCAACTGCTGGGGCAAATGCAGTTTTGCTTAAAATGGATGATATACAAAAGCGTGTAAATACACCGAACGCGGTATATCAAAAAGGTAATCAGTCTGAGCAAAATGTTTTACAACCCAAAGCCATCCCCAAAATTGGCATCACGGGATATCGCCCTGCGGTTGCCAGTCATTTTGCCGTGGACAGTAAAAATGCCCATCAACTCTTTAAAAAGTTAAAAGCGAAAACAGATGAACAAGACTGTCCAAATCTATATGAAGCACGGTTTTTTGAGGAAGATCGGGTTTCAGTCTATCCGCTGAATGCGGAACAAGTGGTGGTTCAAGTATCATGCTGGCGTGGAGCGTACAATGAAGGTCTAGGCTACTGGGTTATGGACAAAGCATTGCAAAAGATTCAACAGCAAGTCACCACATCAGGCTGAAGTTTTAGTGAGGCGCAAATTTTCTCAGAACAAAAAGGGCGGGGTATCGCTGACTGTGGTATTCGTTCCGAGTGGGCTTGGAATGGAAAGGCTTTTGTCCTCAGTTATCAGGCACAATCGCAGCAATGTAAAGGCTTTGCAGGTGGTGCGTGGAACTTACCCACTTATGTCGCGATCGTTGCGCGAACGGATTAAGTCGCGCTTGCGTTTAGTTTAAGAATAATGTCATCCAGCGGCTTGATACGTTTGACTTCATCCCAGAGGGCTTTGGCTTCTGGATAGTGTTTAGACATCATGCCAAGCCATTGCTTATAACGTCCGACCATATTCATTTCTTTTTTATAGCCGCTGTTTAAGAAACGGATTTGTAAGGTCAGTAGCTCATTCCATGTCAGCAAAGGTGTGTCGATATTTTGACGAATACATTGGGTCAAATCAGGTGTGGTCACGGCACCACGTCCAATCATCAAATCTTCACAGCCAGACTCTAAGCGACACTGTTTCGCGTCTGCATTGTTCCAAATTTCACCATTAGCAATCACATTGATCTTCAATGCTTCACGAATCGGGCGGAGCTGATCCCAAAAAGCGGGTGGGGTATAACCATCGGCTTTGGTACGTGCATGCACGGTAACCCATGCTGCACCTGCATCTTCGATGGCATGAGCATTGTCCAACATAAAATGTCGGTCCATATAGCCTAAGCGCATTTTCGCAGAAACAGGAATATGTGCAGGAACTGCATCACGCACAGCTTTGACCAGTTCATGCACTACTTCTGGCTCATCTAAGAGTACAGAGCCACCACGGTGACGGTTCACGGTTTTGGCTGGACAGCCAAAGTTCATATCAATGGCGGGTGCACCGAGTTTCACCGCACGGATGGCATTGGCAGCCAGCATTTCAGGGTCATTGCCCAAAAACTGCACATGCACGGGTATTCCTGCCGCCGTTTTTCCGCCATTGAGTAATTCTGGGCAATACTGGTGGTAAATATGATCGGGTAACACCGAATTGGTCACACGGATAAACTCGGTCACACACCAGTCGAAGCTACCTACAGACGTGAGCACATCACGCATGATTGGGTCGGTTAAGCCTTCCATTGGTGCAAGAATGAGTTTCACAGCGGTGTCACCAGTCAAATAGAAAAACGGTGTTATACGCAAATCCGATCACGCTGTCTAGTCTAATGCGTTTGGGTTAAATCGAAATAGTTTTGAATCTGTGTCTCCTCGACAAAGGCGTCATCATGTGAAACTAAAATAACCGCCCCTGTAAAATCGCGAATAGCCTGTGCCAACAGTTGTCTTGAGTCGATGTCGAGATGATTTTCGGGTTCATCCAGTAGCAGTAAGTCCACAGGCTGTGCTGCGAGACTGATACACAGTAAAGCGACTTTGAGTTGTTCACCGCCACTGAGTAGTGAGATGGGAAGTAAAGCCTTATCTCGTCGAATTCGAAGTTGTCCCAATTGATTTCGACACGCCTCATCGGACAAAGACGGATTCAATAATTGTAAATTGTGTACCGCATTCAGTTCTAGATTCAGTAGGCTAAATTTTTGATCTAAATATAACGATGCTCCTCGCTTGAAAATGTCTCCCGATTGAATATACGTATGGCTTTGAATAGCACGAAGTAAGGTCGACTTACCTGAACCATTTTGGCCGCGCAGTTGGATTTTTTCTCCGCTATGTAAGGCAAAAGAAATAGGCGAGATAGAAAGTGCTGCTAAAACCACTGCTTTTAAACGAAGAATTTCACCAGTTTGTTTAGGTTGAAAATGGAAATCAAACTTTTGTGACTTAATCTGTTCTAGTTGCTGCTGTTTGTTTTTGAGCTCATCTTGCGCTTGTTCCTTTTGGCGAAGTTGTTGCTGCGCGACTCCCGATAAGGTTTGACTCGCACGTTCTTTTTTAAAGTCGAGTAGGATTTTGGCTTGAGAAACAGAGCTTCGTAATTTCTGCCCAGACTTTTGCCTTTTCTGAGCTTTCATGCGCTGCTCATGCTGTTGGACTTGTAATTGTTTTAGTTCGCGTTTCTCTTGCGAGATATTGTGTTGTAGTGCCTGCTGGTGTTGCTCTGTGTGTGACTGATACTCGGCATAGTTGCAACGGAAGTGTTGCAAACCAAAATCATTTAAAACATAGGTATTGGAGATTTGATTTAACAATGTGCGGTCGTGGCTAATGACTAAACAGCCCGCAGGATGCTGAAGGATTTTTTGACTTAACCACGTACGACTTGCATAGTCTAAGTGATTACTGGGCTCATCAAGAAGTAAATAATGCTCAGTTTGTAAAAAAAGGCGACACAGTGCCAGTTTGGTTTTCTGACCTTCACTCAGTTGAGAAACTGAGCTAGATAGATCTGTAGGTAAGTTTGCACTATCTAGCAATTTCAACCATTCAGTGGGTTGGTGCCATGCATGTTCGACGCGGTCATAGTCTTCAAAGCTCGCAGTCGATTGTTCAATACGCTGAAAACTGTCATAGAGGTCTGAAACGCCAAGCGCCTCCGCAAGCGTACAGTTGCTTAAACGCTCAAGCTGGCTTAAGTAGGAAAATGGCATACGCCAAATCACTTCGCCACTCGCATAATTGGGCATATGCGTCTGAGTGAGTAGCGACATTAATATTGATTTGCCTTGACCATTGCGTCCAATCAGAGCTGAACATTGGGCAGCAGGCAATTCAAAGTTTAAATGCTGGAAAAGTGGTTCATGAGTAAGTTGAACACTGAGATTTTTTACGGTACAGGCCTGTTGGGTCATTAAAGACTCCTTTATACAGGACATACAAAATAAATTTTTATAGAGATATAGAGTAGTAAATAAGTTTATTTTGCACGTCAGAAAACACATAAATTAGATTTGACGGAAAATAAAACTTACTTCATTGGCGTTACTCTAAATTGGAAGAAGGGGGGTAAATATTTAGCTAGTATAACAGGTGGATAAAAAATGATCCATTTCATTGTCTTTCTTATGTACTTAAGGTTTGTCGATCAATGCTATTGGTTAGGGAGTTTATCATACACTAGTCGAAGCTTTCTGTAGATGTAAGTACAACCCGCATGATTGGTTAAGTGAGGCTTTTGTGAGTGTGTGGATGAGTTTTAAACTTATTTCGCATAATGCCCACTTCATTAAATAGAAGGGGTAAGGATTTATTACAGAAAATATATTAGATAAGTGAGAACATTGTTATTTGTATTATTGAGGCTAATAGCAGGAATGTTATCTAAAACCCAAAAACTATTTAAAACTAGTCTCTTTACCTTAGCTGTGGGATGTAGTATCCATTCAAATGCATATGAAGTCGAGGAAAATCAAAAAGATATTGAAACTGCTGTTAACCAGTCATTTAAACCACTTATGGAACAGTATGGTGTGGCAGGAATGGCGATAGGCGTCATTTATAAGGGAGAAAACTACGAACACTATTATGGTCTTCAATCTAATAACGATAATAAAAAAGTAGATAGTCGGACTATCTTTGAGTTGGGGTCTGTCAGCAAGCTTTTTACTGCAACCGCGGGTGCTTATGCTAAGGCTCAAGGAAAATTATCTTTTAAAGATCATCCAAGTCAATATTGGCCAGCTTTAAAGAATTCAGAAATTGATAGGGTGAGTTTGCTGGAATTAGCTACCTATACTAGCGGCAATTTACCTTTACAATTTCCTGATTATGTCAAAACAGATGAGCAAATTTTAGACTATTTTCAAAATTGGCATATAAAAAAACCTTCTGGTAAATATCGTCAATATTCAAACCCAAGTATTGGATTGTTTGGCGAGTTAACAGCAAGATCAATGAAAGTCCCTTTCCCATCATTACTCGAACAGGTGATTTTTCCAAGTCTTCATTTAAAACACACTTATGTGAACGTTCCAGAGGAACAGATAGAACATTACGCTTTTGGGCATGATCAAAAGAATAATCTTATTCGAGTTAATCCTGGTGCATTAGATGCTCAAGCATATGGGGTTAAATCTACACTTCCAGATATGCTGAATTTTTTAAACTCAAATTTGAATGTAGAAAAAAATAGTTCAAAGATAAAGACAGCCATTTTAGAAACGCACAAAGGCTATTTCAAGCTTGGAAATATGACGCAGGCGCTTGGGTGGGAGACATTCTCTTATCCGACTACCTTAGAAATTTTGCAAGAGAGCAATGCTGAAAGCGTTGTTATGCAATCAAATCCAGTTATAAAGGATATTAGTCAGTCAAAATCCAAAGTTTTTCATAAAACTGGTTCTACTAATGGTTTTGGAACTTACGTTCTTTTTATTCCTGAAAAAGGCTTTGGGCTAGTCATGTTAATGAATAAAAGAATCCCAAACGAAGAACGGATAAAAGCGGCATACAACGTATTCAACACAGTAAAAAGTATTTAAGTTTTTCTAAAATTTACATAATACGAAATGCACTCGATAATTTATTCTAAATCAAAATATTGAGGTTTACTAAAAAGCCCAGCTTGGTCAAGCTGGGCTTTTCTATTGGGTTATCAAGTTGCACATCTACTTTGTGAGTAGAGCTCTGTATCTTTAATAAAGCGAACTAAACAAAAGACTTTATCGACCTAAAATCATTTCCAATACAAACTTAGATCCGATAAAACCGACCGCCAACAAGAAGAATCCAATTAAGGTAAAACGAATCGCTTTTTGACCCCGCCAACCAAAACGGTAATGTCCGATGAGTAAAGCCCCATACACAAACCAAGAAATAATACTAAAAGCGGTTTTATGTGCCAGATGTTGGGCAAAAAAGTTATCGATGGTAAAGAAACCAAACACCAACGCCACGGTCAGTAAAATAAAACCCGTTTTAATCAAGTCAAACAGTAAAGATTCCATGGCTTGAAAAGAAGGCAGTAAGTTGACCCAAAAGCGTTTCTTCTGTTTGTTCTTTAACTCACGATCTTGGAACCATAAAATCACGGCTTGTATGGTCGCCATGAGTAGCACCGCATAGGCCGACAGTGATAAAATGATATGAATATCTAGGCCCAATGAGCGCTGTTCAATAAATTGAGTGGACTGGCTAAAGGCAAAACCTAAAATGAGTCCTGTAGCTGCCACAGGAATGCCAATCAGGTTCAAAGCAAGAATTGGACGATAAGTGCTATAGAGTAGACTGAGTAATAGCATGAGCCCCGATGTAAATGACATTAAGACAAAAACGTCATAATTCACCCCCATTGGCGTGAGCATGTCATGGTACAAAACAGTTGCATGCAGTAATAAGCCTAAGCCTAAAATAATGCCAATAAACCAATGGTTTGGATCACGTTTAGCCATTAACTTGAGAAACAAATACCAAAAAGAAGTGGTATAAGCGACTAATGCTAAGATGGTGTAAACCAAGGGCAGGCTAATCATGTCAAACCTTTTTCAGGATGATGAATATTCATTTATATAAATTCGGTGCGAACTACAGTATCCTATAGCATTCTATGCATAAATTTTCTATTTTAAGAAAGATTTTTTTGCAACTAGCAATTTTAAGCGGATTTTGCAATGTTTGATACCTTAACGGAACGACTCACGCAGAGTTTAAGAAATGTTACTGGCTCTGGGCAGCTAACCGAAGACAATATTAAAGATACCCTACGTGAAGTACGTATGGCACTTCTTGAAGCCGATGTTGCACTTCCTGTAACTCGTGAATTTATCGCGAAAGTTAAGGAAGAGGCGTTGGGTCAAGAAGTCATGACTCAATTATCGCCGGGCCAAGCATTTGTTAAAATCGTGCATGACGAATTAACAAAAATGATGGGCGAGGCAAATGAAAGCCTTGATCTTGCAGCAAAACCTCCTGTTGTAGTCCTACTCGCGGGCTTACAAGGTGCAGGTAAAACAACAACGGCTGCAAAACTTGCTCGCTTCTTACAAGAACGCCAAAAGAAAAAAGTAGCGATGGTATCTGCCGACGTATACCGTCCAGCAGCAATTAAACAGCTACAAACCGTTGCAGGTGAAGTTGGCGCGATTTTCTTTGAATCGAGTGCTGACGAAAAACCGATTACTATTGCAACGCGTGCAATTGAACAAGCCAAAATTCAGTTTGCGGATGTCTTGATTGTCGATACTGCAGGTCGTCTACACGTAGACGATGAAATGATGGCCGAGATCAAAGAACTTCATGCGGCCATTAAGCCAACTGAAACTTTGTTCGTGGTCGATGCAATGACCGGACAGGATGCGGCAAATACAGCCAAAGCCTTCAATGATGCACTGCCATTAACGGGTGTGATTCTGACCAAAACTGATGGTGATGCACGTGGTGGTGCGGCGCTTTCAGTACGTGCAATCACAGGTAAGCCAATCAAATTCTTAGGTATGGGCGAAAAGCTGGATGCCTTAGAGCCATTCCATCCTGAACGTGTTGCACAACGTATTTTGGGTATGGGTGACGTACTTTCTTTGGTCGAAGAGCTTGAACGTAAAGTCGACAAAGAAAAAGCCGAAAAAATGGCGAAAAAACTGCAAAAAGGCGGCAGCTTCAACTTTGAAGATATGCTAATGCAGTTTGAGCAAATGAATAAAATGGGCGGCATGATGGGCTTCTTGGATAAGTTGCCTGGCATGAGCAATGCAGGGATTCAAGATGCGTTGGCGCAAGCGAACCCTGAAAAGCAAGTGAAAAAGATGGAAGCGATTATTCAATCGATGACCATCAAAGAGCGTCGTAATCCGGACCTGATGAACCCAAGCCGTAAAAAGCGCATTGCAGCAGGCTGTGGTATGGATGTGGTTGAAGTCAATAAATTGATTAAACAACATGCGCAAATGGCGAAAATGATGAAGAAATTTGCCAATCCGTCAGGTATGGCAAAAATGATGAAATCGCTCAGTGGTATGCAAAAACAATTCGGCGGTGGTGGCGGTATGGGACCATTGTTCGGTGGGAACGATAAGAAGTAATCTGCTTCTAACCATTTCAGAAAAAGGCGCGTTGAGCGCCTTTTTTTATGTTGTTTTGTGAGTCATGGAAATTATTGTGTGCGTTTTCAATACCGTCGCTTAATAACAAAAACGCACTATTTATGGCTTGAAAGTTGCGTAAAATTTATTCTTTTCAAACATTATAATAAGAAGTTGAAAATGAATGGATCAAAACAACATATCTATATTGTGCATGGCTATCAAGCATCGCCCAATGACCATTGGTTTCCGTGGCTAAGTCAAAAACTCAGTCAGATGGATCCGCATGCTGAAGTAAAACGCTTAGTGCTCCCGCACAGCGATGCACCACATTTCGAAGAGTGGCAGCAGGCTTTAGCCCTGCAAATGACCGCTTTGGATGAACATACCATCATCATTGCGCATAGTTTGGGGTGTCTGGCGACTTTACATTATCTCAGTAGTAAACTGCGTGAACGTCGAATCAAAGCGATCTTTTGTATTGCGGGCTTTAAAGCGGCTTTAAAAAGCTTACCTGAGTTAAGTGGCTTTATTGCGCAAGCGAAGTTGGACAGCGGTATACTCCACTCTCACATCGCTTCACGTGTGGTGATGTTTTCCAATAATGACCCTTATGTTCCACCGCCTTTGGCCCTTACCTTTGGGCACTTCTTGAGTGCAGAGGTACTGGAGGTGAAACGTGCAGGGCATTTTATGCGTGAAAATGGCTATGCTGAATTTGAGCTACTGCTCAATACCTTAAAACCCCTTTTACAACAGCAGGCGGTGGCTCAGGGTTGATGCTGAATATAATATTGTAGCCCTTTAAGTAATAAATCATTTTCAATGCATGGTGCATACTCTGCCAAATAACGCGCAAATACAGGCGCATCACCGCCAGTTAAAATCAGTTGGCGTGGAGACTGTTGCAAGACTTTTTCAATGGTACTGACCAAACCGAGCAAAATCCCATGATGCACTGCGTCGATGGTATTTCGACCAGGCCCAAGTTCATCAAAAGCAGCATCTGGAATTTTAATGCCTTTGGTGTTTTGGATCAGCGAGTCTCGTTGTAAGTAGAGATTTGGTAAAATATAGCCGCCCAAATGCTGTAAACCATCTGCCAAGTCGATGGTCAGCGCCGTGCCACAGCTAATCACACAATAGTTCTGCTCTGGATTACGTGCGACAGCCAACACTTGCAACCAACGGTCAATTCCGAGTTGTTCAGGCTGTTCATAACCACACTGTAGGCCTGCATAGTTGGCCTGTACTTGGGCAAAGGTGATCGGTACATTTAAACTTTTTAAAAGTCTACGGATTCGGTCATTATTTTTTTTGTCCTGAACCGAAGAAACGCCAATCTGTTGGATGTTTAAGTTTTTAAAATGCTGAATTAGACCTAAAAGTAAATCGGCAGGGGACTGTAAATGTAACTCAGCCCCTTGTTCCAAAATTTGATCTTCCTGCGTAATCCAATACTTCAGACGAGTATTACCAATATCTAACCATAAATTTTTCATGATGATGCTCAATCATTTAAACAGGAATCATTGGGCGTAAACGGCCTTGATAAAAGCTTTCCACACCATTGACGGTCTGAATTTGTACCGCACCATCATCTTGAATCCCTAAGAAGATGCCTTGAGACAGGCCTTTCATATGTTCAAATTCGACCTGTTGCCGCATAAATGCTGCGTAATGATTGAAACGAGAAGCCAAATTCGCACTGTTATGGGTGAACCATAGGCCTGCCTGTTGAATCGCCAGATACAGTTCCGCCATTAAGCGAATTCGATCTGCTTGGGCTAAACCTAGCTGTTCAAGTGAGCTGGTGGCTTGGTCAAGTTGGGTATCTTCGACTTGGTTGATATTGATGCCCACCCCAATAATAGCTTGGTGGCTTGACAGTGGTTCAACTAAAATTCCGCCCCATTTACCTTGGACACTATACAGGTCATTCGGCCATTTCACTTGCAGAACAAGGCCTTGCAAACTCGGCATTTGCAAGATATTTAATGCAATTTCTAAAGCCAAGCGCCCATCTATAGGTGTTTTGGTTTGTAGCAATGTGCTTAAATAGATGTTTCCTTCAGGAGAAACCCATTGTCGTTGACGCTGTCCACGACCTTGAGTTTGTCGTGTACTGCAGACCAAAACGCTCTGAATCCCTTTTTGCGCAATTTCACGCACATCATCATTGGTGGATGTGGTAACTGGCTTAAGCAATAAAACTTCAGGAAGTTGCTGTGCTTCAGCGAGAAGCTGTTGTAATTGGCGTGTCTCTAAATCCATATGAATCTGAGAAAAGTGAAAAATGATCATGGAGTTAATCATATATTTACTGATTGGCGCAATCGCTGGTTTTGCTGCGGGGCTATTTGGGGTCGGTGGTGGACTCATTATCATCCCGATTTTATATGTGGTGTTTACTCACCTGAACTATGACCCGAGTGTCATTATGCACATGGCGGTTGGCACATCACTGGCGACCATTATTGTCACTTCAATGAGTTCCGTGAGTGCGCATCATAAACGTGGAGCCGTGTTGTGGTCTGTGTTTCGCAATTTGGCCCCAGGTCTAGTTATGGGTGCTTTTTTAGGTGCGTGCATTGCAGACTATATGTCGGGACATTGTTTACAACTGCTGATCGGTTTTTTTGCGGTGTGGGTGGCGTACAAAATGTTTAGTGGCGCACATGTTAAGGTCGATCCATCGCGTCAGTTGCCGTCTACAGGCAAACAGTTATTTGTCGGTGCAGGCATTGGTGTCGCTTCTACGATCTTTGGTATTGGTGGGGGAAGTTTGACGGTGCCGTACTTAAACCGTCATGGTGTGGTTATGCAAAAAGCAGTAGCGACGTCTGCGGCTTGTGGCTTACCAATTGCAGTGGCTGGAGCTTTAGGTTTTATGTGGTTTGGGCACCAAGCTGAAGTAAATGTACCGAATACCATTGGTTATATTCATGTCTATGCCTTTTTCGGGATTGCGGTCATGAGTTTTATTACCGCGAAGTTTGGTGCGAAAGTGGCGCATCTTTTATCGCCTGCGATGTTGAAAAAGTGTTTTGCAGGTTTGTTGGTGGTTGTTGGTTTATATTTTATTTATCAAGGTTTTAGTTCTTAATTTCTTTGATAATATTGTGTGCGTTGCTGTTGATTGGCATTATAGACGGTAAAATTGTTAGACAATGACATAGTGTTTAGCATTTAAGATCGGGTAAAACCTAAAAATAGGTCACTAAAGACCATGGATTGCATCTTATAAAAACAAGTTAGGAACAGTATGCAAGCACATGATACAGAGAGTTTGTCCGAACAAATTGCCAAGCACATCAGTGAACAAATCATTCGTGGTGAGTTGGTCGAAGGTGAGCGCATACAAGAATTACGTATTGCCGCTGAACTGGATGTGAGTCGCGGCTCGGTGCGTGAGGCTTTGTTACTTCTTGAACGCACACATCTGATTGAAATCTACCCGCGCCGTGGTGCTATCGTTTCTGAAATGTCGGCTCAACAAGTGCGCGCCTTGTTTGACACCAGCAGTCTGCTGTTGGGGCAAATTGTGCAACGCATTGCGGAAACATGGCGTAGCTATGAAGCGGAACGTTTACAGCTGTTATTGGATGAGTTGGGGAATCAGCTGAAACAGGGCAGTATCGAAAAATTTTATGATTTGATTTTTGAAGGATTGGCACGTCAGCATGAAATGGTGGGCAATGCTTATTTGATGAAGTTTTACCAAGAACTGTTGCCCTCGATACGTCGGAGCTATTTTTTAACCTTAAATACTTCGCGTAGAGAGTTACAAGAATCTTATGATTTATTTAAACTGGTGACTGATGCTGTTTTAATCAGAAAATCACAACAAGCTACTTTATTTATGGAAGATTTTTGTCGACACTTACGTAACTTGGTGTTGGAATCTCTGACCCGAATGAAACAAATTGAACTTGCGTGGGCGAGACGCTCACGACGTTAGTCAGGACATTATGCGTTTAAGCAGTTTAAAACTTTCCGGCTTCAAATCTTTTGCCGACAGTACTACATTACACTTTAAAGATAACCGCACAGCAGTCGTTGGGCCGAACGGTTGTGGTAAATCCAATGTGATCGATGCTATTCGCTGGGTCATGGGCGAATCCAGTGCTCGCCAACTGCGTGGTGGTAGTATGCAGGATGTCATTTTTACAGGTACGGCAAAGCGCAAACCCGTCAGTGTCGCCAGTGTAGAACTGCGTTTTGACAACACTTATGGCAAGTTAGGCGGTAGCTATAATGCCTATACCGAACTGGCGGTCAAACGTCAGGTTAACCGAGATGGTAAGTCTGAATACTTTTTAAATGGCACCAAATGCCGTCGTCGGGACATTACCGATATATTCTTGGGCACAGGTTTAGGTCCTCGTTCTTATTCGATTATTGAACAGGGCATGATCAACCGTTTGGTCGATGCAAAACCTGAAGAAATGCGGGTTTTTATTGAGGAAGCCGCAGGGGTTTCGCGTTATCAAGCACGTCGCCGTGAAACTTTATTGCATTTGGATCACACCACGCAAAATTTATCGCGTTTAGAAGATATTGCCTCTGAATTAAGATCACAGTTAAAAACTTTAAAACGTCAGGCTGAAACCGCGATTCAATACAAAACACTGGAAAGCCAAATTCGCACCATTAAAGTCGAAGTCTTGTCTTTTCAATGTGAACAAAGCAGCCGTTTACAGCAAGAATATACGCTGCACATGAATGATTTGGGCGATCAGTTCAAGTTGGTGCGTTCAGAGTTAACCACTTTAGAGCATGATTTGACTTCGACCAGTGAACTATTTCAACGCCTGATTCAGCAGTCCACGCCATTACAGAGTGAGTGGCAACAGGCAGAGAAAAAGCTGGCTGAGCTGAAAATGACTTTGGAACAAAAGCAGACACTGTTCCAGCAAAACACGACCACTTTGGTACAGCTTGAACAGCAGAAGGCGCAAACCAAAGAGCGTATGCAACTGATCGAACTGCAACTGGAAAGTTTGCACGAACAAAATGAGCTTCATACCGAACAGTTACAACAGCAAGAAAGTCAAAACCAACAGCAAAGCCAAGGTTTAACGGACTTAAAAGCACAGCAGCAACAGTTGCTTCAACAGTTTGAACAAGTCAAAAGTTTGGTTGAAAAACAGCAGCAACAAAAAACGCAAATGTTGGCACAAAGTGAACAGTTGGCCAAAAACATTTTACGCTTTGAACAACAAAAGCAGATTTTAGAGCAGCAAGCAGCGCAAATTCAAAACCAAAGCCAGTTGGATATGATAGATCAACTGTTACATGCCAAGCAAGACGCCGAGACACAGCAGTTACAACGTGAGCAAAGTATCATTGAGGTGCAGTTGCAGCTGGATGATTTGCGTATCCAACACCAAGCTGCTCAAACTGAGCTGAATCAGCACAAAGCAGATATACAGGTCTTAAGTGCCGAACAGAAGCATCTTAAGCAGCTTTTGGTCAAAGTGAGTGCCTTAAAAAATAGTGATCATCCACAGTTGATGCATGTGCTGAAGCTTAAAGATGCGGCTAAAACCCATGCCGCGCTGGTCGAAAAATTCTTAGCCAAATGGCTTTCAGCGCATTGTTTGGACAACAGCGACGCATTCACCGATGCCGTTGCACGTCAGTTAACGCCTCAGCCGCATGTTGAACTGATCGAAATTGCAGGTTGCGATAGCCTAGCCAGTTGGATTGAATCACCGCAATCTTCTTTGTGGCAGCAGGTGGGTGTGACCACCAACTTAAAACAAGCCTTAGCGCTGCAAAAGCAATTGAAAGATGGTCAGTCTCTTCTGAGTTTAGACGGTTACCATGTCGGCGTGGACTGGGTGATTGGTTTGGATTATGACGAAGCGAGCCAAGCTGGACAGGGTGCGCTAAGTCATCGAATTCGTTTAGATGAAATTGAGCAGAGTCTTGCTGAAAAAATAGGACTTCTGACTCAGCTTGAAACGAAAACCACAGAGCTTCGTACTCAAGTCCAAGCGGTGGATGAGCAGTTAAAAGCGGATCAACAACTGTTGAAAAAAGAAGTTCAAGCAACGCAGCAGATTGATTTGAATATTGCCAAAGTGCAAAGTACCAACCAAGCCTTTGAAGTGCAAAAGCAACAATTGGCCAATCAACTGGCGCAGCTAGACAGTCAGCTTGAAGAAGATGCCATGCAAAAAGATGATCTGGAGATTGATCTGCATGCATTGAATATTAAGCTAGAGCAAAACTTACCGAACTACAAAACCATGCAGTTCCAAGTGGAGTCTTTGACTGAGCAACTGGATGATAGCCAGCAGCAGGCGCAGCAGGTTTGGCAAGCACTTGAAATGGTGCGTCGTCAGGCGGTGCAAACCACACAGCAGATTGAACTGTTAGAAAAAGACAGTACTTTCTTAAAAGCGCAGTATCAGCAAATTTTGTCGCAGATGGAGCAGGCCAAAAAGTTTATTGATCCTGTACAACTTGAGCTGCCTGCCTTAGAAAGCCAGTTCAGCGAACAAGCACAGATCACTGAAAAGCTGCAAAAAACATGGTCTGAATGGCAAGTTGAGCTGAATGCGGTGCAAGAACGTCAGCAAAGTTTGACCGAACACCGTCATCAACAGCAACAACAAGATGAAAAGCTGAGAACCCAGTTAGAAGAGAAACGTTTGGCGTGGCAAGCCGCAAAGTCAGACTTACAACATTATTCTGAACAGCTGAAAGAAATGAATGTTGAACCTGTTGAGGGTTTGAGCATTGAGATCAGCAGTCATCAACAGACTCTGGAAAAAGCGCAGCAGCAGTTTGAGAAATTGGGCGCCGTCAATTTGGCGGCTTCAGAAGAATATGAAGAAGTATCAAAACGTTTTGAAGAGTTGAGTCATCAAATTCAAGATTTGGAAAATACCGTTGAGCAGTTGCGTGCTGCAATGAAAAGTATTGATCAAGAGACCCGTAAACTGTTCATGAGCACTTTTGATCGGGTCAATACCGAACTACAAGATCTGTTCCCGAAAGTTTTCAATGGCGGTGAAGCGAGTCTGACTTTGGAAGATGACTGGCAATCTGGAGTTAAACTCATGGCCCGTCCGCCAGGCAAACGCAATAGTTCATTGGCGCTACTTTCAGGGGGAGAAAAAGCCCTGACGGCATTGGCCTTGGTGTTTGCGATTTTCCGTCTCAATCCATCACCATTTTGTGTTTTGGATGAAGTTGATGCGCCTTTGGATGATGCGAACGTGGGAAGATTTTGTAATCTTGTAAAAGAGCTTTCTGAACAGGTGCAATTCATTTACATTACCCATAATAAACTCGCAATGACGATGGCGACCGACTTGTTAGGTGTTACGATGCCTGAACCGGGAACATCAAAATTAGTGACTGTAAATTTAGAACAGGCAAAAGAATACGGTTTAGTCGCGGAGGCCTAATAAGATGGAATACACAACAATTATTGGTATCGTCATAGCAGTGATCATTATGCTGTTTGGGGTTCGAATGATTTTTCGAAAGCCGGCAGATGCAGCGCCTTCACTTGAGTCCGCATTGCATATCGATGCGGACAGTCAAAAACCGATTATCCCGCGTCACGTACGTGATCAACTGCAAACGGCATCAGTTGAAGAGGCTGAACGTAAAGAGCCGACTTTAAACGAAAACTCTGTAGAAGAGACACTGTCTGAAAAAGCCGAACCGAAAGCTTTGGATGCAGACAGTGTGCTCGAAAGCAGCAGTACTGAACCAAGTTTGGATGCGTCAGCTGAGGTAGAAAATAAAGCAGTAGACTTAGTCGCTCCTGAAAATGCTGTAGCAGATGCAACGGAATTAACGACTGAAAGTGCAAGCTCCTCGCTTGTTGATGACCAAGCAAAAGCGGATAAAGCTGAATTTAGTTTAAATGCCAACGTCGAAAAAGCTGAAATTTCAGAGTTTGACGATGAAAGCAGCATTTTAGATGCACATTTGTATGAGCAGAAAATTGTCGATGATGAAAGTGCCTTAGCCACAGCAGAGTCGTTTATTGCCTTGAATGTTTATCCTGAGCGTCGCGCGTTGTCTGGTGAGAAAACTTTAAAAGTTTTAATGAAGTATGGTTTACGTTTTGGTGAAATGTCTTGTTTCCATCGCTATAACGAAGATGGAACCAAGTTACTGTTCTCTGTGTTGCAAATTACCGATACAGGTATGGATGGTTTTGACTTGGAAAATCTGTCAACCGATCCAATTAAAGGCTTGGCATTTTTCTTGGCCTTACCACACCGTGACGTGCAAAATGCCTTTGACACCATGGACAGTATTTCACGTTTAATTGCCCGTGAAATCGATGGAACGGTTTATGATCAAAATAACCAAGAGTTCACGCCACAACTGCGTGAGCATTGGCGCCACTTGGCGATTGATTACCGTGCTGGACAAGCAATCGATGCTTAATCTGATTGAAAGCAGCGGTAACGATTTCTATAATAGACAGTAGAAATACAATTTTTAGGGCGGAACAAAGACCGCCCTTTTTTATGGTGAAATTATGACTCAACCTTCGACTGTCGTTGCGCAAATGCGTCAACTGATCCAAATTTTGGCACAGCATAATCATGCTTATTATGTGATGGATCAGCCGACCATTTTAGACAGTGAATATGATCAGCTTTTTCATCAGTTGAAAGCTTTAGAAGAACAATACCCTGAGTGTATTCAGCCAGATAGCCCGATCAATAAAGTCGGTGCTAAACCTTTGGCGAAGTTTACGAGCGTGACCCATGTGGTACCGATGCTGTCTTTAGGCAATGTGTTTAATCAAGACGAACTGTTTGCCTTTGCACGCCGAGCAGAAGAACGTTTGCCGAATCAAACGATTCAATATGATGTCGAACTGAAGTTTGATGGTCTTGCCATCTCACTGTGGTATGAACAAGGTGTGCTGGTGCGTGGGGTGACGCGTGGTGATGGTGAGACAGGGGAAGACATTACTCAAAACGTCAAAACCATTCGGAACTTGCCGAAGGTGTTGAGTACAGATCAGGGTGAAGTACCTACGCTACTGGAAGTTCGTGGCGAAGTTTTGATGCCTAAAGCAGGTTTTGAAAAGCTCAATGCAGAAAATGAAGCCAAAGGTGAGAAGACTTTTGCCAACCCACGTAATGCCGCAGCGGGAAGTTTACGTCAGTTAGACCCGAATATTGCGGCTTCGCGTCCACTCGCATTTTATGCTTATGGTATTGCACAGTGTGAACCGAACCATGGTCAAAGCACCATGTCGGAAAGTCTAGAGTGGTTGCAACAGTTTGGTTTTGCGGTTGGAGAGCGTCATTTTGTCTGCGATAGTATTCAAGAAGTTCAAGCCGTTTATGAGCAAATCAATGCGGAACGACCACAATTGAGTGTGGAAATTGACGGCATGGTGATTAAGGTCAACAGCCTCAAACAACAGCAACAGCTCGGCTTTTTAAGCCGAGAACCACGTTGGGCAACGGCTTATAAATTCCCTGCAGTGGCTGCGCTTACCACGGTTGAAAATATTGACTGGCAAGTGGGGCGTACAGGTACACTCACACCTGTGGCGCGTTTGAATCCTGTTGCTGTGGGCGGCGTGACTGTTTCAAATGTGACCTTGCATAATATTGGGGAAATTCACCGCCTAGATGTGCGAATTGGCGATACTGTCAGTGTTTACCGTAGTGGTGATGTAATTCCAAAAGTGGAAAAAGTATGGCCTGAGTTCCGTCCTGTGGATGCGACTGAAGTTGAACTCCCGAGCCAATGTCCCGTGTGTGAATCGCCAGTGGTGATGCCCGAAGGTGAAGCTTTAGCACGTTGCTCAGGTGGTTTGTATTGTGCCGCACAGCGTATTGAAGCAATTCGCCACTTCGTGTCACGTAAAGCTCTTGATATTGAAGGTTTGGGGGATCGTTGGGTCGAATCACTGTTACATCTTGATTTGCTTAAAGATGTGGCTGATATTTATCATCTACATGAGCACCGAGAAAAGCTATTAACCATTGAAAAAATGGGTGAGAAGTCCGTTCATAACTTGATTGATTCGATTGAAAATAGTAAGAAAACCACTTTGGCTGCATTTATTTATGCACTGGGGATTCGTGGAGTGGGTGAAACCACAGCACGTATGTTGGCCAATACTTTCCAAACTTTAGATGCGCTACGTGTCGCAGACATTGAAGCTTTAAAGAAAACTCCAGATGTGGGGGATATCACGGCGGAGTGGATTGTCGACTTTTTCCAAGCGCCGCATAATCTTGAAGTTTTAGACCGATTATTGGCGGCAGGTATTCACTGGGACGCACCTGTGGCACCAAGTCGTCAACCTCTAAATGGCGAAAGTTGGGTCGTGACTGGCACACTCAGTACGATGGGGCGTGATGAAGCAACACAGCTCCTACAAGCATTGGGCGCACGTGTGAGTGGTAGTGTGTCGAGTAAAACCAAGTGTGTTGTTGCAGGTGAAAAAGCAGGCTCAAAGCTGGATAAAGCGGAGAAGCTTGGTATTGCTGTGATCAATGAAGCTGAGTTTATTCAACTGATGAAAGATTATGGTCAATTAGACGTTTAGATTGTTGACTCAGGTTAAATCAGAAATATGATACTTGGGCACGTCATCTGCAACCTGCGTGGTGTAAGTAAGATAATGTTTCTGCGACATATTTCTGATACATCAAAAAGAGAACAGGTTTTGCAGATGACAATGGTTTTGCCTACTTTTGCCGAAACAAAAGTAGGGCCAGCTGCAGGCTAATGATGAAATGGGGTGAGAACTTGATAAGACTCCGCCAAGATCATTGCTTTTCAATGAGCTGGAGGAATATTTAAGTCAAACTTAGGTTGTTTATTTCAGGGAATATATTGCTTAATGACACCGTCATCGAGCAATTGTTGGAAGTGCTCAACGAGGCTTTCTTTGACATCTCGGTACTCTAAACCCAATTCTTTTTGGCTCTTGTTCGCATCAAAATAAATTGGATAACCCATATTCAGCTCAACAAACTCGCGGCTAAAACCAATGAATGGACCAATCACCTTAAAGGCTGCTTTGGGCAGTTCATTTCGTGGAAATGGAAACTTCCAACCAAAATGTGCTTTAAGCAATTGACCGATTTCAAGCAGACTTAAAGTTCCACCACTTACGATGTAACGACCCGTTGCTTCTAGGTTGAATGCTGCTTGTAAGTGTGCTTCAGCAACATCTTGAACATCGACCACACCATTCCACATAGGTGGGACACCAGCTAAAGTCAAACCATTGGTAAACTGTTGTAAGACCTCAATTGAGCCTGACTGTGTATTTGGTGTCAATGAACGACCAAAGACCAACGCAGGGTTAATGCATACCAACTGCCAACGATCTTGTGCCTCAGCCATTTCCCAAGCTTTACGCTCAGCCATTACTTTAGAATATGGATAAGGCTGATGGGTCTCAGAACTGCTGGTGTTCCAGTGACTTTCATCAAAAGTATTGTGGTCCGTTTTTAAAATATCAATGGCATCGCCATAGGTCGACGCAATACTCGAAGTGACAATAACGCGTTTAACAGACTCGGTTTCATTGACGGTGTTTAAGACATTTTCTGTACCCAAAACAGCAGGTTCAATGATGTCTTTCACCGCATCTTTATAGTTAGTAACGACGAAAGGAGAGGCCATATGAAAGACAATTTCACAACCTTGCATCGCTTCTTTAAAGGAGTTGGGCTCGAGCAAATTGGCTTTAAAGAGTTTCAGTGTTCCAGCACTGCTGTCTGCAATTTTAGATAAATGCGCGAAGCTTTGGGTTTTGTTCAAGTCACGTACAGTGGCATGAACGGTATACCCTTGGGTTAATAATTTTTGAATCACCCAACTGGCAATATAACCCGATGCACCTGTAACCAGTACCGGTGCTTGTGTTGCTAAGTTTGTCATAGATTACCCATTGTTGTTTTAAGTATTGGCTTAGTGTAAACGTGAATGCCATGAAAGTCTTTGCTTATGGGGTGAACAGGTGTCTGACTTATGCGTCATTTTATAATATTGCACCACACTGTATTGAAAATGAGCGAGTAAAACGTATTTTTTCGCAGTAAGCTTAAATTTGTATTTTAGATCAGATAGATAAGTCAAATGATAAAATACAATAAATAATGATAATTATTTTACATATAATAATGATTCTCATTAAAAAATAAGTGTTGTTTAAAATGAAATCCTTCTCTAAGAAAATTCTTGCAAGCTCTGTTGGGCTTTTGATGATGGGTGGAGGCTGTTTACAGCTTGCTTTTGCAGAGGAGGTTTCAGTTTTACCTGCCTTAAAATCAGAAGCGCAATCACAACAAGGCTATGCCGATGGTAAATTGGCGAAGACGGCTAACTTGGGTGCTTTAGGGAATAAGTCAGCGATTGATACACCATTTACGGTTTCTACTTATACAGAGCAACTGATTCGTGATCAACAAGCATCGACAGTGGGGGAGGTTTTAGAAAATGATGCCAGTATTCGTGCGACGACCAATCAAGGTCATTTAAACGAAAACTTCCAAATTCGTGGTTTTAGTGTCGGCTATGATGATATGGCTTATAACGGGTTATACGCTGTAGCTCCTATGGGACGTGTACCAACAGATTTACTAGAATCGGTGACAGTATTGAAAGGACCGAATGCTTTGGTTGCAGGTATGGCACCAGCAGGAAGCGTTGGCGGAGTAGTGATTGCGAATTCTAAACGTGCCGACCAAGATCTAACACGTATTTCGACGTCATTAGAAGATGAGAGTTATTATAAAACCAATGTAGATGTTTCTCGTCGTTTTGGTGACCAAAAACAATTTGGCGTTCGTGTAAACGGCACATATGGAGACGGTGAGCATCTTATTGAAGGTATGGATGACCGTTTAGCACTGGGTTCGATTGCAGCGGACTATACGACCGATAAATTAAAACTAAACTTTGATGCTTATGCCATTCGTGAAAACCGTGATAATGGTTCACCTGCAATGGTCTCTATGCAAAAAACAGGCGTAGTTGCTGCACCAAAGGGTGATAATAATTACTTTGATCAAATTCATGGGGAAACCTATAGCCGTTATGCGGGCTTAAATGGTGAATATAAACTCACCCCTGATACCAAAGTTTTTGCAGGTGTGGGTTATGTTGAAAAAGGTTATTCGGGGCATATTTTTGGTACGCGTATGATCTTGCAGAACAGTACAGGTGATGCAACTTCGCAGTACTATCGAGTCGCATCTAAAGAAAATAACCTAAGTGGTAATACGGGTATTGAAACTAAATTCAATACAGGTGCCATTAAACATACCCTTGGGTTACGTGCAGATTATGTGCATCGTGAATACGATCAACACTCTCGTGCGACCAGTTCATCATTTACAACGAATCTTTATAATCCTAACTCGAACGGGACAATGCCAACGACCTATCCAACAGTTGTACCTTATGAAGATGATAAATTCATGAGTTATACCTTGACGGATCAAATTTCAATGTTGGATGACAAATTTCAGTTGATTTTGGGTGCTCGTTATCAAGATATGCAGTTGGAAAGTCTCACTACAGATGTGAAATACGATGAAAATAAGCTTTCACCAAGTTTAGGCATCGTAATCAAACCGTTTGGAGAAAATTTATCTTTTTATGCAAGTTATGTTGAAGGTTTATCAAAAGCAGACTCAGTAACTTCTACCGCGGATGTGAATGAAGGAAAACTG
Organism: Acinetobacter sp. 8I-beige; assembly: GCF_902505955.1. Taxonomy (NCBI): domain Bacteria; kingdom Pseudomonadati; phylum Pseudomonadota; class Gammaproteobacteria; order Moraxellales; family Moraxellaceae; genus Acinetobacter; species Acinetobacter sp. 8I-beige. The sequence continues at coordinate 692,441 of NZ_LR732790.1, forward strand.
TTTAAGCCTTACGAAACGAAGCAATATGAAGTGGGGACAAAGTATCAAGCTGGTTCTTGGTTAAATAGCTTGGCACTTTATCAAATTGAAAAACCGACTCTGATCACAACAGCTTTGGCGACAGCGTTTAATGGTAATACACAGATCACTGAAGATGGTGGGGAAAGTCGATCACGTGGTATTGAATGGTCCTTCTCAGGGAGTTTGACAGAGGACTTAAGTCTACTGGGAAGCATGGCTTATATTGATGCTGAATATACAAAAGGTTCTACAAGCACCACTGATATTTCAGGCAATACGATTTATGGTGTACCAGACTTTACTGCCTCATTAGGTTTGGATTATGCCGTACCTGTGGTAGATGGTTTAAATGTTAATGCTCGGGCTAACTATGTTAGTGAACAATATTTAGATAGTTTGAATACCTATAAACTTCCTGACTATACTATTCTTGATGTTGGTGCGCGCTATAAAACAAAACTGGGTGGTGTAAACACGACTTTCTTAGCCAATGTAGATAACGTGACTAATAAAAAATACTGGGAAGGTGTGTTCAACTCTTACTATGCAACGGTTGGTGGTGCACGTACCTATAAACTTGGCGTCACTTTCGATTTCTAATTTTTATGATCAGCCCATTGCGATGCAGTGGGCTTTTTTATGTCTGAATGCTGTCTCATTTAAGTTGAACGCAATGATGAAATTTCTCGGTTTACTCCTGTGCTGTGGTGGTTGTGTGCTGCTGTATTTGACCCATCCTAACCAAACGGTTCTTAAACAGGCTGTGGCGAAAAAGTATCGTTGGGTCGGGTGGATTGGTTTTGTTTTGGCATTGGTTCTTTTACTGGCGGTATTACCAAAACTGGTGGCGGTGTTGATGTGGTTACTGATGCCATTGGTGTTGTGGTCAGCACTACCATTTATTCCTTTATTACATGGGGCTTTGACGCATGAGGTTACTACGCGATCAAAAGATACAACCTGACTGGTGGACGAAAAGCTTTGCAGGAGCAGTTCTTGGACTCAGCCTAGCTTTCGCTTTAGCTGCATTAATCACGATGTGGGGACTGCAATCTGAGTATCGTAGTCTTGCTCCACAGTTAGGGATGTGGTCGATTCCGTGGATTTGGTTACCACTCTTTTTCGTGGCCTATTTTATTCCACGTGGATGGCAGTCCATTGTGATTTATCTGTTTTTCAATATCGTGGCTTACACACTTGTGTTTTGGCTCAGAGGGGAATAGGGCATGAAGGTACGTACAGATATTCTCCGACTGGCCAAAGAGTTACATACGTGGGTAGGAATTTGCGCAGGCATTCTCTTGTTCATTTGCTTTTTTGCAGGTGGGCTGAGTATGTTTCAGCATGATTTGAGTAAGTGGGCAACGCCACCGCAACAAAGTTTAAATACGGTTGAATTCCATCAGTACAACGATTTGGTGTCACAGGTACAGCAGCAGTATCCTGAAGCGCAAAAAAGTTTCCAGATCAATTTAAACTCCAAAGAGTTCCATTATGCCCCGATTCAGTGGCAACCTGCGCAAAGTCAAGCACATGATGATCACGACTTTGATACCGATCAAAGCGCGATGTTAGCGACACTGAAACCAGATGGCACTTTACAGGTTGAACAGGAAAACCTATCCAAACTGGGTTGGTTGATTGAACAACTGCACGAAACGGCAGGCATTCCGGGGATGCTTGGGCATCATACACTCGGTGTTTATGTGATGGGTGTGGTTTCGGTCTTATATTTTTTGGCGCTAATGACAGGTTTGATCATTCTCTTGCCGACATTGGTCAAAGACTATTTTGCGATACGGCAAGGCAAGAACAAAAAACGCTTTTGGCTTGATGCACACAATGTGATTGGCATTACCAGTTTACCGTTTCATATTTTGATTAGTGTGACGGTGATTGTTTTTGCATTTCATGATTTATTTTATGATGGCTTGGGGCAGTTGGTGTCCAAAGGCAAACCATTGTTTGAACGTCCCGCTGCGGTGCAGATTGTAGATCCAGTTCCTCAACTGGATGTTGAAAAAATACTCTTACAGGTACAGCAACAAGCACTGGGCTATGAGGTCTCGTCTGTAAGCTTTAACAATCTAGACCAATCTGCCAAGGCATCGGCACGCGTCAGTTTATATAGTCCAGATCAGATGTTACGCGGTGATAACTTCGACGTGATGTTTTTCAATCCTTATCAGCCTGCACCTTATAGTACAGCCAATTTAAATACTCAAAGTTCTGGTCTAGATCAACTGATTCGATCGATGTTCAGTTTGCACTTTGGTAACTATGGCGGAGATTTTACCCGTTGGTTGTATTTGGCCTTGGGTCTGGGCGGAGCATTTTTATTTTATTCAGGCAATATTCTATGGATTGAATCGCGTGTAAAGCGACAAAAAAATCCGAATTTAGCACCACCTGCACAGCGTAAAGATGTGCAATTCATTGCAAACTTAACCATAGGGGCATGTTTGGGAACGGTCTTTGGCATTGTTATGAGTATGTTGATCGGGCGCTGGGCCTATGTACTCAGTCCTGAGCTACACAGTATTAATGCATGGTTTATGTATATCTATTATGCGATTTTTATCTTCAGTTTAATACTTAGCTTTGTACTGGGCGCGGCGCGAGCTTTACCAACGGTACTGCTGTCGATTGTGATTGTTTTACTGCTCATGCCTTTGACTTCTGCTATAGCACTGCTCTTACCTGAGATCGGACTATGGTCATCTTTTTCCTCTTTATGGTGGATTGACGTCTTTGCTATTCTTTTTGCAGGGTTATTTTTCCGTTTTTATCGCCAAGCTCAGGCTCGAGTCCAGTCCGCGGAAGTGGGTTCTCTTTGGTCTGTTGCACAAAAAAAATGAAAGATTGTACGCCGTTCTAAGGCTGAAATAAGAAGCATTTTTAATGATTACAAAATGAAGCACAGGGCTGTTCAAGCCTAAAAAGCCTTTGTAAAAGAGATGGAGTTTTGCAAAGGCTTCTTTTATAACTATTATTTTGATGATTCATACTGCAAATGCGTATGTTTCTCATTTTAATTATATAAAAATCATAAACTTACATAATTTATCTTTTGCAAAGTGAATTAAATGTGTCCATAATAGTTGCATTAGAGAATGGAGATTTTGAAATGCGTGGCAATCCTGAAGTCGTAGACTACTTAAATATGTTGATCGGTGGAGAATTGGCTGCACGCGATCAATATCTCATTCATTCACGTATGTATGAAGATTGGGGTTTGAGCAAAATCTTTGAGCGTATCGATCATGAAATGCAAGAAGAAGCACAACATGCGGATGCAATTATTCGCCGTGTTTTGTTTTTGGAAGGCACACCGAATATGCAACGTGATGACGTTGAAATTGGTGAAGATGTGGTTTCATGCTTAAAAGCCGATTTAAAGCTTGAATATCATGTACGTGAAAAATTAGCGCAAGGCGTAAAATTGTGTGAAGAAAAGGGTGATTACATTACCCGTGACATGTTACGTCAGCAAATGTCAGATACTGAAGAAGACCACACTTATTGGTTAGAAAAACAATTACGTTTAATCGAGTTGATTGGTCTGCAAAACTACATTCAGTCTCAAATGTAAGAGATACATGCCACTTTATGTAAAAAGTGGCATGTATATTTACATGTTGAGTAATTAAAAAGCCTTTGAATCAATGTTCGAAGGCTTTTTTGTATGGGTTATTTTTTAGAGAACTTTTGAATATCTACCAATACTTGTCCCGCATGGGTTTGGGTATTTACACTGCTGTAGTGATAGACCACCGTACCTTGTGGGTCGATCAGAAAGGTTTCACGTTTCGCAATTTTCGCGATGCCCAAGTTGCGTACGATGCCGAGCTGATTTGCCAGTTGATGATTGTGATCAGCCAAAATAGGGAAATTCAGCCCTAACTTTTTAGAAAATTTTTGATGTGACTGTACATCGTCCAAACTCACGCCTAAGACCACCGCATTATTTTTGCTAAATTGTGGGTAGAGTGATTTGAACTGATTGGCTTCTTGGGTGCAGCCCGGTGAGTCATCTTTCGGATAAAAATAGAGAACGACCCATTTGCCTTGATATTGTTTGAGCTCATGCCATTTGGCATTTTGATCTTGTAACTTAAAACTCGGTGCGGGCTTGCCGACCCATTGTTTTTGATCACTGCTTGCGGAATTGAATAAGCTATTATTGGCATACGCCGGAATGCTGAAAGCACTGGATGCGGCAATGCTGAGTAAACTAATTTGCATAAGGCTGGTCATTTTCATGGGGCATTTTTTTATGGAAGCTTGTACTGATCCTAGCAGATTTTGAGTTCTTCCTGAGCAGCGAGTGTTTGCAATTGTTTCTGATCTGTTGAATAGTCACTAAGTTAAGAATAAAAATTATTTTGTTGGAGATGTTATGGATGTAGGCGCGGTATTGATTCAATTAAAACCTAAGACAAAAGAAAATGTAGAAGTGTGGAAGCAAGAACTGAATGAACGTAAAGATGAAGCCATTGAAACCTTAAAGGCAGAAGGTGTATTTGTGGAATCGTGGTTTCATGTGGATCTTGCAGGTCAGGATTATTTAATTGCTTATATGCGTGCAGAAGATATTGCGCGAGCACAGCAAATTGGCAGAGAAAGCAACTTTCCAATTGATGCTATGCATAAGCAGTTTAAAACCAATTGGGCAAAAGTTTATCCAGCTGCATTATTGGTAGATTTGGAAAATATGGATAAATAGATGAATGCTATTAAAGCAGTTTTATTAACTGAACCTGCAACAGAGCATCTAACTGAGCTCGATCAAGCATATTGATCATAGGAACGGCTTTGAAATTATTTCATAATATTGATGTTTTATCTTGATAAGAGTATTACATTGAATCAAAAAATTTTACTCATCACAGGCTGGGGTGGTGGGACTAAGTTACTACAACCTTTGGCTCATGCTTTGCAACACCAAGGGCATACGGTTGAGCTGATCAATATTTTTAATGGATTGGACGCACAGGTGTTGCAGCAACATGCTGAACAAGCCAAAGACTTTGATGTCTTGATCGGTTGGTCTTTGGGGGGGCAACTGGCGACTTTATTGGTCGAGGCTGTTGAACAGCAGTATCAACAGCAAAAAGTATTAATTACTTTGGCTTCAAATCCGTGCTTTGTGGCGTATGAAAATTGGCCAATCGCGATGAGTCCAGCGACATTTCAAAGTTTTAAACAATCCTTCGAAGCAGATGCGATTGAAACCTTAAAGAAATTTGGATTTATGGTGTGCCAAGGGACGGCAACCACCAAGCAAGATTTTTTGCAGTTGCAAAGTTTGCTTCAGCCTCAGTCTTTAGATCTGTTAAAACAGGGACTCAATTGTTTAGAGCATTTAAATACGGTTGAGATCTTACACAATTATACGGGGCATCAACTCCATCTGCTGGCTAAACAAGATTTTTTAGTTAGCTACAAAGTCTTGGATAATTTAAACGCTTTAGGTGCAAATTTTTTAGATGCGATGCTTTTAAGTGGTTCACATGGGCTTCCAGTTTTTCATGCCGATGGAGTAACTGACAAAATCTGCCAATATTTACAAAAAATGGATTAAACAATTCGCTGAGTGGCGAATATCGCAATTTCTTTTTGATGCGCGCAGGTTTAAGATCAGTCAAATTGAAATTTTGCTGTAACTGTAGTCGATATGGAGTTAAGGATGACTGAGATCAATGCCAAATTGGATGGTGAGTTGGATGACTTAGCATTTGATCGGGAACATATTTGGCATCCTTATACCTCGATGACCAATCCGCTCCCCACCTTTAAAGTTAAAAAAGCCTTTGGCTCAACCATTGAACTAGAAGACGGGCGTCAGCTGATTGATGGAATGTCTTCGTGGTGGTGCACCATACACGGCTATAACCATCCTGAACTGAATCAGGCGGTGACAGACCAACTGCAAAACATGTCACATATTATGTTTGGTGGCTTTAGCCATGATCCCGCCATTCAACTGGGTAAATTACTGTTGCAAATCACCCCGCCAAGTTTAGATAAAATTTTCTATGCAGACTCGGGTTCTGTTGCGGTTGAAGTGGCGTTAAAAATGGCAGTTCAGTATTGGACTTCGCTTGGGAAACAAGACAAAACCAATTTTGTCACCCCGCGTTCGGGCTACCACGGTGACACGTGGAATGCGATGTCGGTCTGTGACCCTGTCACAGGGATGCATCAAATTTTTGGCTCAAGCTTACCCAATCGTATTTTTGTTCCTGCACCGCAAGTTGCCTTTGATGCAGCCTGGGATCAGAAGGACATTCGTGAGCTTGAAAACACCTTAGCTGCACAGCATGAAAGTATCGCCGCGCTGATTGTTGAGCCGATTGTTCAGGGTGCAGGAGGGATGCGTTTTTATCATCCTGAGTACTTACGACAGGCCAAATTGCTCTGTGAAAAATATGGTGTTTTACTGATTTTTGATGAAATTGCGACGGGTTTTGGGCGTACGGGGAAACTCTTTGCTTGGGAGCATGCACAGGTCGAACCTGACATTATGTGTATTGGTAAAGGTTTGACAGGCGGCTATATGACCCTGTCTGCAACCTTAACTACAAAGCATATTGCTGAAACCATCAGTCGAGGCGAAGCGGGTGTGTTTATGCACGGCCCAACGTTTATGGCCAATCCCTTGGCGTGTGCGGTGGCGGCGAAAAGTACAGAACTCCTCATTTCACAAGATTGGCAAAGCAATATTCAACGCATCGAAACACAACTTCGTACCGCTTTGACCCCGTTGCAGTCACTTGAATATGTCCATGAAGTTCGTGTATTGGGTGCTATCGGTGTGGTTGAGCTGACGTTTAATGTAGATATGAAGACCTTACAACAGGAGTTTGTCCGCCGTGGTATTTGGGTGCGACCATTTGGAAAACTGGTCTATGTGATGCCCCCTTATGTGATTACCACACAGGAACTGAAGACCTTACTTGAGCAACTGGTTGAAGTGGTAGCGCAGATGCAGGAGCCTGTTGTATGAAGCATGTAGAACATTTTGCAGCACAACTGGATGTACTTAAACAGCAAGGCAATTTGCGCCAGTTTACGTCCAATGTGCAGCAAGGGCGGATGATTCGAATCAATGATCATGAGATGTTGAATTTGGCATCGAATGACTATCTAGGATTGGCTGCAAATATCGAATTACGTGAACAGTTTTTCGATGAAACACCGAATACACAGCGCTGGATGAGTTCAGCCTCTTCACGTTTATTGACGGGTAATTTTCCTGAATATGAACAGTTCGAGGCCAATCTTAGTCAGACTTTTCATGGTCGAGCTGCTTTGGTATTCAACAGCGGCTATCACATGAATATTGGTATTTTACCTGCGCTAGCGGACAGTAAAACCCTAATTCTGGCTGATAAGCTAATCCATGCCAGCATGATTGATGGTATTCGTTTATCGACAGCGAAGTTGGTACGTTATCGCCATAATGACTTGGCGCATTTGACCCAACTTTTGCACAAGTATCATGCCGATGATGCTTTTGAGCGAATCATTGTGGTGACCGAGTCCATTTTTAGTATGGATGGTGATGAAACCGATTTGGCTGAATTGGTTCGCATCAAAAAACAGTTTGAAAAAGTCATGCTCTATGTCGACGAAGCACATGGCATTGGCGTACGTGGTGAGCAAGGCTTGGGCTGTGCTGAGCAATACCAAGTGATTGATGAGATCGACTTTTTAGTTGGTGCTTTGGGTAAGGCTATGGCTTCAATCGGTGGCTATCTGATTTGTCACCCTGTGATTCGAGACTATCTGATCAATACGATGCGCCCATTGATTTTTAGTACGGCACAACCGCCGATCTGCATGGCGTGGAGCAACTTTATCTTGCAACAAGTCTTGCAGTTAAATAATACACGTCAGCATTTACACAGTATCAGTCAGCGTCTACAGCAAGCAGTTCAGGCTAAAGGTTTTGATTGTCCATCAACGTCTCAAATTATCCCTGTGATCATCGGTGATTCGAGCAAAACGGTGGAGAAGGCGAAAGCTTTGCAACAAGCAGGTTTTTATATTATGCCTGTACGACCACCGACTGTGCCGCAGCATAGTTCTAGACTACGTATTTCCTTGACCGCTCAAGTTCGCCATACTGATTTAGATCAGTTGATTCAGTTGTTGTGAGTGAGTCGTGAAGAATTTAGAGATTGATAAAGCACAAGTCGCATTGCGCTTTGCTCAGGCAGGGCAAAGCTACAGTGAGCATGCGGTTGTGCAAAAGCAAATTGCACGCCAGCTTTTTAATTTAATCCAACGTTATGCTGTTAAATCGCAATTTGAGCGGGTGTTTGAAATTGGGTGTGGTTCAGGCAATTTAAGCCATTTACTGCTGAATGATTTCCAAATTCAGCACTATTTACTGAATGACTTATATGCCGAGGTACAGCAGCACTTTCAAGGCTATTCAAATATAGACTGGTTATTAGGTGATATTGAACAGCTTGTTTTTCCAGCTCATTTAGAACTGATCGTATCGACCTCTGCGCTGCAGTGGATGACGGATCTTGGTGCTGTTTTCCAGAAAGCGAGTGACAGTCTACTTTCACAAGGGCTGTTTTGTTTTTCCACTTTTGGTGAGCGGAATTTACAAGAGATTAAGACCTTAACGGGGCAAGGCTTAGATTATGTAAACCTTGATCAACTACGGGAAAAATTGCAGAACCAAGGTTTTGATGTTCTGCATTTGTCTGAACAAATTGAGTACTTAGACTTTGCGACACCGAAACAGGTACTGCAACATTTAAAAGCCACAGGTGTCACGGCAACTGCATCGAGCTTTCGTTGGACCAAGCACTCCCTTGAACGCTTTTATCAAGATTATCAACAGTTTTCACAACTCGATACCTCTGGGCAGATTCATTATCGCCTGAGTTATCACCCTATTTATTGTATTGCACGGAGAATGCCATGACTGGATCAGTTTACTTTATCAGTGGAATCGATACAGGCATTGGGAAAACCTATACTACGGGCTACTTAGCCAAGCTTTGGAATGAACAAGGCCAAAAAACCATTACCCAAAAGTTAGTGCAAACGGGTAATGTGGATGTTTCTGAAGACATTGAACAGCACCGTAAAATTATGGGTATGGGCTGGTTTCCTGAAGATGACAGTAAGCTGACCATGCCTGAAATTTTTAGTTATCCTGCATCGCCACATTTAGCGACTAAAATTGATGGTCGTGAGATTGATTTTGCAAAAATCGAGCGTGCTACTCAGCAGCTGGCTGAAAAATATGAGGTGGTGTTGTTAGAAGGTGCGGGTGGTTTGATGGTACCTTTAACCACAGATCTGCTCAGCATTGACTATATTGCAGCCAAGCAACTGCCTGTAATTTTGGTGAGTTCGGGGCGTTTGGGCAGTATTAACCATACCATTTTAAGTTTAGAAGCACTGAAAAGTCGTGGTTTGGAGCTCTATGCTTTAGCCTATAACTTAAATGATGAGTCACAAGATGAACTCATTTCTAAAGATACCGCGACCTATTTAAAAGCTTATTTGGCGACACATTTTTCGCAAGCATTGTGGATCGACATTCCCGTATTGAAGTAATTCGTAGAGTCATTAAAAAATAAAAAAACCGCTAACAGCAAAATTTGTCAGCGGTTTTTTTGACGGTTTTATTTATTGATTACTCACGACTCCAATTTTTTTTACATCAAGGCGTTGGGCTGCGGCCATGACCATCGCAATGTATTTATATTCCGTTGCGCGGTCAGCTTTGAGTTTAATTTGGTCTTGATCTGCTTTTTGAGCAACGGTTTGAAATAAGGCTTCGAGCGCTTGTTTGGACTCCACAGCTTGTTCATTCCAAAACATTTTGCCTTGAGCATCTAAGCGTAGTTCCACGATTTCAGGTGGTTTTTCCTGAACTGGTGGTGGTGTGCCATTCGGGAGGTTGATATTAATGGCGTTGTTTGGCAATGGAATCGTGATAATGAACATAATCAGTAATACCAACATGACATCAATCAAAGGCGTCATGTTGACATCAAGCATCACATCTTCATCATCTTGATTGGAACCAACATTCATACCCATAGCTGAATCCTTCTTTGATTAAGGTGAAGAGGGCGGTGTGGTGACAAAGGCAATTTTGCCAATCCCCGCTTGCTGCGTGGTGGTAATGACTTGGTCAATCGCATCGTATGGCGTAAGTTGGTCACCACGAATGTGGACATCGGGCTGAGGTCTCTTTTGTGCCTCTGTTTGTAGTCGTGCCAGTAAGGTGGCTTTATCGGCAATGTAACTTTCATTCCAGAAAATATCGCCATTTTTATTGACTGCAAGTTGAATATTTTCAGGTTTGGTTTCATAAGGCACATTCTTTTCTTCAGGCAAATTGACTGGTACGGTATGAACTGCAACAGGCACTGTAATGAGAAAAATAATTAGCAAAACCAACATAATATCAACCAGAGGGGTGGTATTAATGGTTCCGATTACATCATCATCGCTGTCATTTGAATTTACCATCATTCCCATGGCTGATTCCTCATGTTCTTATTTCATGTCACGGTTAACAGGATTGTTGGTGCTGATTTCACCACTTAACAGCACAGCATGCAGGTCTGAACCAAAGGTACGAACTTCTTCCATTACGGCTTTATTTCGACGGGTTAACCAGTTGTAACCAAGCACTGCTGGAACAGCCACGGCTAAACCAATTGCAGTCATAATTAAGGCTTCACCCACAGGGCCTGCGACTTTATCAATAGATGCTTGACCCGATACCCCAATCGCGGTTAACGCATGATAAATGCCCCAAACCGTACCGAATAAACCCACGAAAGGTGCGGTTGAACCTACAGTTGCTAGAAAAGCCAGCCCACCACTTAAATGGCTGTGAATTTTGTCAATAGCGCGTTGAATCGAGATAGTGACCCAAGTATTAAAGTCGATACGCTCTAATAATGTTCCACCATGGTTTTTTGTCGACTTAATGCCTTTTTCAGCAATAAAACGATACACACTAGCATCATCTAAACCTTCAGTTGCAGTATCAAGAGAGGTTGCTTCCCAAAAGTTTTTATCGGCATGTTGGCCTTGTTTACGGATTTTGCCTTGTTGTAAGCACTTGGTAATAATGATGTACCATGTCCCAATCGACATAATCACCAAAATAAACAGTGTCACTTTAGACACCAGATCACCTTCTTTCCACATTGCTTCTAAGCCATAAGGGTTATGCACTTTTTCTGAAGCAGAAGGTGCTTTCTCAGCTAAGGGTGGGGGAACAGGTGTTGCTGCTTTCTCAGTCGTAGTGACTGGTGTAGTCAGTGCTGTAGTGGTCGCAGCTGTTTCCTCTGCGAAAACAGCTTGTAGAGGAAGTAATGTGCTGATTCCTAGTAGGCTTGCTGCGGTAAAGTTTTTTAATTTTTGCATTGTGTAACTCCTAATGTCGGCTGATCTTTTTCAATTATTCGAGAACAAATTCGTATGGGATGTCGAACCAAGCGCTTTGAGCTACGCCATCTTTCATTGCAGGTTTAAATGTGCACAAGCTATACGCTTTCGTTGCAGCACGGTCTAAAGTACGGTCACCTGTAGAACGCTTTACTTTGACTTCTTGCGCCTTACCATTGGTATCGACAAAGACCGAAATCAGTACGGTGCCTGAAATGCCACTCATCTCTGCTTCGCGTGGATAGCTTGGTGCTTTACATCCAGCTTCCCCTTCCGATACTCCACGTGTAACACCTGTGGGTTTGGGTGCAGGTGATGGAGCAGCGGCAGTCGGTGTTGGGGTTGGAGATGGGCTTGGAGAAGGCGATGATGCAACTGGCGTCGGCGTGCTTATCGTCGGTTTGGTGACGGGTGTAGCAACTGTTTTTTGCACTGGGACTACTTTTTCTACAGGTTTGGGGTCAGGTTGCTGCGCTACTTTTTCCACCATTTTTGGTGGCTCTGGTGGAACTTCTTTAGGTGGTTCAGGCTTAGGTGGCTTGATATCTTGCAGAATGACCAATTCCACAGGTTCGGTTGAGGGTTTGACAATATCTTTTGCCAAACCTGCCATTAGCACCAAGCCAACAAGAACATGTAAGAAAATCACAACGCCAATACCTGTGAGTTTTTTGGCGGAGTTTTTTTCTAAATCTTCAAATGTAGTGCCCATAATTACTCCTAAAATTTAAGCCAAATCTACTTTTTAAAAGCATTGGATTGCACTTGGGAAAATCCATATATATCTGGTTAAAGTTGAGCATGTATAAACATCACCACAGATTGAATATTTCAATCTGTGGCTCAGATCCGCTTAGAACGTATATGTACCTCTTACATAGAAAGTACGTCCTGTTGGGTCGCTGTAACGTGGGTCATAGCCGTATTGGAAGTTATCTAGAACATTCGATGCAGCAGGTTCTTCATCAAATAGGTTTTTGATACCACCCGTTAGGGTTAAGTTTTTGAAACCTTTATAGGTGCCTGCAATGTTGTAGAGGGTATAGTCTGGAACTTTGTGGTTATCAAAGCCTTCTTCACCTGTTGCATTTTGGTCGTGATAACCTCGGAAAAATTGCTGTTCAAAGACCAATTTCCAGTCTTCATAGCTCCAGTTGATGTTTGCGGTATGTTTCCAGCGCAGTACAGCAGGATCATCATAAACGCCCACTAAGCCCTCCCAGTCTCCATTTTTTTCTTCTTGGTAGTCATTTTTGATGACATAGGTTCCATTAATTCCAAAGCCAAACCGACCTGTTGATGTCATAGGAGTGAGGTAGTCTAAGCTAATGTCGATCCCTTCAGTTTTGATGCCGCCTGTATTCATTAAAGTGGTATTGATGTATTGGATACGGCCATCTGCATCTCGCACAAAGCGATCTGCATATTTGGTTGGATCTTCGAAAATGGAGGTTTCACCCGTTAAGCCAATAAGATTTTCGATTTCGATATTGTAGTAATCGACTGCTAAGACCAGGTTCTTAAGGGGCTCAAAAACAAAGCCTGCTGTAAATGTTGTTGATTCTTCGGGCTGAAGCTCAGAGTTACCACCTTGCATACGCTTAAACTGAGTATTACATTCTGTTTGATATTGCGGTGAAGTTGCTACGCCACCTGGACAGAGCACAGGGTCATCGTATTTTGCCCCCGTGTAAGTTTGGCTTTGCGGCGCATTAATTTCATATAAGCTTGGTGCACGGAAACCTGTACTGTAGGTACTTCGGAACATTAGTTGTTTTAAAGGTTCCCAGCGTAAACCCACTTTCGGGTTGAAGGTGTCGCCAAAGTCACTGTAGTCATCATAACGGGCTGCAAATTGCGCTTCTAAAGTGGAGGTAATAGGAATTTGTAGCTCTGAGAAAACGGCTGTAATGTCACGGTCACCCTTACTGATAGGTTTGTCAGGGTCAATGCCACTACCTGGGACAAGTCGAACAAGGTCTGAGTTTACCTTTGCCTCCCAGTCTTGCGTGGTAAAGCTACCGCCGAAGGCAAAACCCACGTCACCCGCAGGAAGGGTGAAAATTGGACGGCTGATCGTAAAGTCAAAGGTGGTGGAGTCTAGGGTCGCATCATTGGTCGTACCGCTGACTTCTAATGAATTCCAAACACTTGAATCCGCTGAAGGACCAAAGGGGTTAATGGTGCCGTTATCTAGCCCTTCTTGCAGTTGACTACGATTTAAATAGCCACTAACGAAACTGTCCTTTGCTTTACCTTTTGCATAGGTTACGCCGCTGTCGATGTTCCAGCCATATGCTTCACCTTCAATCCCTGCAAAAATACGATGTGATTCATTGGTTGTCTTAGAAACACGGTTACCCGCTTGTGAGCGGAGATAGAGTTGTAAAGGGTCATCACTTAAACCGGGAACAGCAGGAGTGATACCTTCACCTGGATAGTATTGGCTTCCTTTGGGAAGTGTCACAGATCGGCTATAGACATCGGGTGCGATTGAGGTAGTGACTTCATTTTTTGCATATACATATTCAGCAATCGCGTTGAATTGGTCACTGAGTTTGAATGTTGCACGACCTAGGGCCGATAAGTCTTCTGTTTCTGGTTGAATACCAATCAAGGCTTGAGTGTTTAAAAAACACAGACCATCTTCCGCAACGACATTAGGAGTGTTATTACAGTTGGCATTACCGTAAGGATTGGCTAATACACCACTGGTTGGGTCATAGAAGTTAGCAGGAAAACCATTCGCAGAGCCAGCATCGATCCCTAATTCAGGTAAAAGCCCACCACGACGGCTAACTTTACGGTCTTTGGCCATAATTTCTTTAGACTTTTGGTAGCTGATTGCGCCATATACGTTAAAACCTTGTTCGTCTAAGTCGCCATAGCCACCAAAGATAGAGACATCGTATTCTTCCCCCCCTTTTTCTTCGGGTTTGAGTACACCGCTGCTGATACCGAAACCTTCATATTGTTTTTTGGTGATGAAGTTAATCACCCCAGCAATGGCATCTGCGCCATATACCGCGGATGCACCATCACGAAGGACTTCAATTCGTTCAACCATTGCTAGAGGAATTGTATTGAGGTTGGTTTCAGAGGTACTAAAAGGGCTATAAGCCAAACGGCGACCGTTTAATAATACTAAGGTTTTGTCTGGGCCTAGGCCACGCAAGTTAGCTGTTGAACCAGAGGTATTACTTGCCCCCACGTTTTGCGCGGTTGTGTAACCCGCTTGGTTGGCACTGATTTTGGTTAAAGCTTCTTCGGCAGTTGTGACGCCTTGTTGCGCAAGCTCTTCAACTTTAATGACGGTAATGGGTGAAGAACTTTGAGCTGCAACTCCTTTGATAGAGGAGCCTGTGACAGTCACTTTAGCAACTTTTTTAGTTGGTTCTGCTGAGACTGAGCTTTCTGTTTCTTCTGCATGAGCTAAAGACAAACACATCATACTTAAAGTCAGGGTACTTAGTTTAAGTATTGATTTGCTGATGGTTGGGGCCCCCATAGATCGAACAAGTTTGTTTTTTTGCATCGTAAATTCAACCCTTCTTTTTCTATATTTAGCGGTATTGCTGTGCTGAGGGAGTGCAAGGCAAATGCCAACTTTCAGGGATAGACAAAAGACTGTGAATTAAGTTATTGGAAAATATTGTTTTATTTTATTATTTGTATGGATTTATGTAACTTGTTTTCATTTTTCTAGAATTTAAAAAATTAAAATGGCAAAAAATTACTTATAAATCGATTAAAAAATAATCATAAAATGATTATTCATATAATAAGTGATCAAAAATGAGTCGTGATTTTTTGAATTTTTAATACAAAATCTTATTTGTAATTATACTGAATTATTAGTATTTATCTTTAATAAACAAATTGTTGTGATGTTTTATTTGGTTTTTTGTATTTCTTGTGATGTTCGAATTTGAATCATTGGTGTATTAAATCTGTGCAATAGTTTATTTAAACTGAATGTTTAAAAATAGCTACTAATTGGCAAAATGTTCCGATGTGAGTTGAGCCTCTGATTTATAACTAATTAATATCCATATATTTTTCTTACAAAATGTTAAATTAGAATGATAAAAAAATAGGCGTGGCATGATATTCGCTTTGTTGCAGAGGTGAATATTTGCCCATGACCGTTTTTTAAATTTTGATAATTAAAATTTAATTTATAAAACATGGGTTTATGTTTTAAGTTTTTGTCAGTGTTGTCTGAAAAATAAAACACTGACATTGAACATGGATGGCATGAGATCACCTTGCTTAAAAAAAAGATGTGTATAGGTATGAACTTGAATTCAAAAAAACTGAAGCTTGCTGCTTTATCCCTTGCGATGGGTTTTGGCTTTTCTGCCTATGCAAAGTCGCCTGCAGATCCAAACAAAGTATTAAATATTGCTTATGAAGCGCCAGACGATGGTTTTGATACAGTTAAAACCTATAATTTTTATAGTGGTAGTATTGCCCAAGCCATTTTTGAACCGCTTTTAAAATATGATTATTTGGCGCGCCCCGCTCAATTGGTTCCAAACACAGCAGTGTCGATGCCAAAAATAGAACAAGAGGGCAAGGTCTATATCTTTAAAATTCAGCCCAAGATTTATTTTAGCGATGACGCGGCCTTCAAAGGCAAGCCGCGAGAGTTGGTGGCGCAGGATTATATTTATTCCATGATGCGGATTATGGATCCGAAAAACCGCTCACCGACCTATTCATTTATTGAAGGCAAAATTGTCGGTGGCGATGCTGCTGTTGCTCAAGCCAAGAAAACAGGCCAGTTTAATTATGATGCCGCGATTCCGGGTTTAAAAGCCCTCGATAAATACACACTACAAATCACATTAACTCATCCTGACTATAATTTCCCGTATATCTTGGCTTACGCTACATTTAGTGGAACAGCGCGGGAAGTGGTGGAGTTTTATGGGGATCGAATCGCGCAGCATCCAGTGGGGACAGGGCCTTATCAACTGAGTAAATATGTACCGCGGAGTCGTATTGAACTGGTGGCCAACCCGAAATATCGTGGTTTTACTTGGAATTTTAAATCTACAGGTTCGAGTTGGGACAACCGTCTGGTTAAAGAAATGCAAGGCAAAAAAATGCCGCAAATTGGCAAAGTCAGCGTCAGTATTATTGAAGAAGAACAATCACGCTGGCTCGCGTTCAAATCAGGCCAACTCGATTTTGACAAACTGACTTCCAATGCGGTACCACAGGCTTTAAATGGCAAACAACTCAAACCTGAACTGGTCAAGCAAGGCATTCAACATTTCCCCAATAAAGACGCTGAAATCACCTATACCATGTTTAATATGCAAGACCCTACAGTGGGCGGTTTTGGGCTTGAAAAAGTTGCATTAAGACGTGCGATTAGTCTGGCTTATAACCAAGCAGAAGCCATTAAACAACTGTATAAAGGACAGGCGGTGAAGTCGGAGATGTTGGTGCCTGAGGGGGTACAAGGCTTTAATCCGAATTATCGGAGTAGCGTGGCCTATAACCCGCTCTTGGCGAATAAATTACTGGATCGTTTCGGTTATAAAAAGGGGGGAGATGGTTACCGTCGGCTACCGAATGGTCAGCCTCTAACGCTTAAGTTTATGACTGAAAACAGTTCCAGTTCCGTGATTCAATCTGAACTGTGGAAGAAAAATTTAGATGCGATTGGTCTGCGTGCCGACTTTGTGGTGAGTAACTTTGCTGACAATTTAAAAGCAGCGATGCAATGTAAATATATGATTTGGGGTGGGGCTTGGATTGCAGACTATCCTGAAGGGGAAAACTTTGCCCAGCTGCTGTATGGGCCCAATTCGGCTCAGGGCAATCTCAGTTGCTACCAGTCCAAAGCCTATGATGCACTTTATACACAGGCTATGGCCTTACCACCGCCTCAGCGTTTGCCATTTTATGAAAAACTCAGTCGTCAAATTGAGGCCGATAATCCATGGATTATTCATAACAGTCGTATTCGAAATTGGTTGTTACATCCACAAGTTCAGGGTTTTAAAGCACATCCGATGATGAATACCAACTGGCAATATCTTGATATTCAGCCCATAAAAAAATAATTGAGATGTAGAACATAATGAGAGATCTAAATCAGACATTGAAACGATGGGGTTTGGGAATTTTGGCAGGCAGCATTCTGCTGAGCAGTTCAGTTTCCAGTTTTGCACAAAGCCCTGCCGACCCGAAAAAAGTTTTACGTTATGTTTTTCCTGTGGCTGAAACAGGCTTTGACCCTGCGGGCGTGCATGACTTGTACTCGGCCCATGTTAATGGATCGATTTTTGAAACGTTGTTTACCTATGATTATTTGGCCTCACCTGCGAAATTGGTACCACGAACAGCTGTGGCTTTACCCGAGGTGAGCGCGGATGGATTGACCTATACCATTCGTTTGCAAAAGGGGATTTATTTTGCTGCTGACCCCGTGTTTAAAGGTAAAAAGCGTGAGCTGACTTCGGCCGATTATGTATATACCTTTAAGCGTTTACTGGATCCGAGCTTGCATTCACCCAACAGTTGGCTGCTCGATGGGCGAATCTTAGGGATGGAGGCTTTGCTGAAACAGGCGCAGAAAACGGGAAAATTCAATTACGACCAATCTGTCGCGGGCTTGCAAACACCAGACCGTTATACCTTGGTTATTCGCCTGACTAGCCCAGATCAGAACTTTCCAATGTTGCTTGCGCATCAGCCTGCAGGTGCAGTTGCACGGGAAGTCATCGAAAAATATCGTGACAAAGCGGGTTTTGTGATGGGGCATCCAATAGGAACGGGGCCGTATATGCTCAGTCGTTGGACGCCGGGTTCGCGGATTATTTTAAAGGCCAATCCTGATTTCCGAAGTTTTGTTTGGAACTTTAAGGCCAGTACGCCTGAGGATCAAAAGATCGTCAAAGCCATGCAAGGCAAAAAGATGCCGCAAATTGGCGAGATTGATATTCAGGTAATGGAAGAGGGGCAATCACGCTGGTTGTCCTTTATTAAAGATGAAGTGGATTTGTTTGCCTTAGATGGTGAGTTGACGGTTCAAGCCTTGCAAGATGGAAAACTAAAACCGGAATTGGTCAAGAAAGGCGTACAGCTGTCACGGATTACCGATCCTTCGATTGACTATCATTATTGGAATATGCAAAACCCAGTGGTCGGCGGCTTAAGTAAATATAAAATTGCTCTGCGCCGTGCCATGGCGATGGCGTTTTCAGCCGATAACTACATCAATATTTTACAAAAAGGCGATTCGCAAAAACTGCAAGCACCGATTCCAAGTGGTGTGGTGGGCTATGATCCCAATTATCGAAGCAGTATTCCTTACTCAGTCAAAGCGGCAAATTTATTGTTAGATCGTTATCACTATAAAGTAGCTGCAGATGGTTGGCGTACTCAGCCGAATGGGAAACCTTTGGTGATTGAGATGACGCTTTCGGGCAATAATTTACGCAGTCAACAACAGGCCGAGTTTTGGAAGAAAACTTTAGACAGTATCAAAATCAGAATGACCACCAAGTCGATGCCTTTTGCTGAGGCTTTGAAATTAGAAAAACAATGTAAAACCATGTTTAAGACATCGGCATGGATTGCAGACTACCCAGATGCAGATAACTTTATGCAGCTGTTTTATGGCAAGAACATCAAGATTACTAACAATGGCTGCGCCAAAATTCCTGAATATGACCGCCTATATGAACAAGCCCAAAAGATGATACCGAGTCCAGAGCGCGATGTAATCTACGCCAAAATGTCACGTTTGCTGGAAGTGTATATGCCTGTACAAGTGATTGGGGCGCGTTACCGCAATATCTTGGCACAACCGCGTGTAATTGGTTTTAAAAAGCATCCCATACTGCCGGCGGAGTGGATGTATATCGATATTGATTTGAAGAAATAGAAATTAAACAAAACTGGAGTCATGATGAAAAAGCAACATTTTAAATTCACCGCATTGTGCATGTTGGGCCTAGGGATGAGTCAGATGGCTTTGGCGGAAACAGCACCGCGCCAAACATTACCCAGCTTTCAAGCCAAAGACATCCCTGCAATGTGTAATGCCAAAATTGCGGATGTGAAAAAGCAACTTAAAACGTTTGAAAATAAGCCCCTTAAAAACGAAACGGCAGCAGCGCCTGTATTGGCTGAATGGGATCGTATTTTTGCATCATTTGAAGATTTTTACGGCCCGATTGGTCTGTATAGCAATGTTGACCCTGATGAAGCACTGCGTAAAGCGGCTGAAGACTGTGAAATTAAAATTAGCCAATTCCAAACCGATGTGTATCAGAATCCAAAGCTATATCAACAAATTAAGAAAATAAAAATTGCTGATCCAATTGAAGCCAAGTTCCGTGAAGATATTTTGGAGGGTTTTGAAAAAACAGGGATACAGCTTTCAGCAGATAAACAAGCACGCTTAAAAGTGATTTTTGATGAACTGGCAAAAATTGAACAAGAGTATGCGCGTAATGTCCGTGATAATCCTGAAAAACTCGAATTTAGCCCTGATGAGCTAAAAGGCCTGCCACAAAGTTATATCGATGGCTTAAAGAAAAATGACAAGGGTAATTATCTACTCGGGTTTGAGTATCCCGATTATCGTCCGTTTATGGAGTTGGCAGATAATGATGATGCACGTAAGCGTTATCAAATTGCATTTACCCGACGTGGCGGCGAGAAAAATCTGGCGCTGCTGAAGCAAGCGATGGACTTACGTTATGAGTTAGCACAACTGTTTGGCAAGTCCAGTTATGCCGAATGGGTACTGCAAAGCCGGATGGCGAAAACGCCTGAAACCGTGAATAAATTCTTGGCAGAGGTACATGCTACCGTAGCACCCCTAGAGAAAAAGGAAGTCCAAACTCTACGTGAGTTTAAAGCGCAAAGTTTAAATATCCCTGTTGAGAAAGCCAGTATTGAGCGTTGGAGCGAAGCATATTGGAGTGAAAAATTACGCAAAGCCAAGTATCAGGTCGATCAAGAGCAACTGCGTCAGTATTTCCCAACGCAAGCCTCTCAAGACTGGCTATTTGCCATTTCTGAAAACCTGTATGGCATCAAGTTTAAGCCTGCCAAAGTCGAGGTTTGGCAAGATGAAGTGGAATATTATGATGTGACCGATGCCAAAACAGGGCAACTGCTCGGCGGCTTATATATGGATAAATTTCCACGTAAAGGTAAATATGGACATGCTGCTGTGTGGGGTGTTTATGGCGGCAGTAGCCTAACTGGACGTAAACCGATTTCAGCACTGGTCACTAACTTTAACCGCAATGGTTTAAATAGCGATGAGTTAGAAACTTTTGTACATGAGTTTGGTCATGCGTTGCATGGCATTTTATCCAACACACGCTTTTCGTCTCAGTCAGGAACTTCGGTTGAGCGAGACTTTGTTGAAGCACCGTCACAAATGTATGAGGAATGGGCACGACGTAAAGAGACTTTGTCAAAGGTGGCAGATTACTGTAAACCTGGCTGTCCACGCGTGGATGATGCGCTGATTACTAAACTCAATGCCGTGCATAGTTATGGGCGTGGTTTGCATTATGCACGTCAGACGTTGTATGCACAGTATGACATGGCGCTACATGGTAGTGATGCACGAGAGGTTCAGCCCTTAAAGGTTTGGGAAAAAATGGAAGGGGCAATGGCCTTGGGCTATGTTCCAATCACCGAGTTTCCGGGGCAGTTTGGTCACATCATGGGTGGTTATCAAGTCGGTTATTACGGCTATATGTGGTCAGAAGTGATGGCGTTGGACATGCTTTCAGCCTTTGGTGATAACTTAAATAACCCTGAAGTGGGGCAGCACTATCGTCAAACCATTTTGTCCCAAGGTGGTCAAAAACCTGCCCAAGCATTGGTCAAAGACTTTTTGGGTCGTGAACCTGATAACAGAGCCTTTTTCGATGAAATTACCGGTCAACGGGTGAAATAAGGGGCATTTTTATGCTGGCATATATTATTCGTCGAATTTGGCAAATGATCCCGACCATGCTTGGGGTGGTTTTGCTGATTTTCTTCTTGTTTAACTGGGTCGGTGGTGATCCTGCCTATATTTTGGCAGGGAAAATGTCGAACCCTGAACAGATTGAAAATATCCGACAGCAGCTTGGGGTCGATCAGCCCTATTATGTGCAACTGTGGATTTTCATTAAGCAGATTTTGACATTTGATTACGGGCTGAGTTGGA
Source organism: Acinetobacter sp. 8I-beige (assembly GCF_902505955.1). Taxonomy (NCBI): domain Bacteria; kingdom Pseudomonadati; phylum Pseudomonadota; class Gammaproteobacteria; order Moraxellales; family Moraxellaceae; genus Acinetobacter; species Acinetobacter sp. 8I-beige. The sequence goes on from NZ_LR732790.1 coordinate 714,108, forward strand.
GTACAGGAGAGTCAGTATCGCAAATCATCATGACACGACTTGGGCCTTCACTGACTTTGCTCATTCCACTGACGATCTTACAAACCATTATTTCTATTATTTTGGCTTTGGCAGTGGCAGCGGTGCGTGGCAGTTTAACAGATCGTATGGTGATGATGCTGTGTACGATTGGCATGTCGATCAGTATCTTGGTGTATATCATTGTTTTTCAGTATGTCTTTGCCTATCAGCTGAGCTGGTTTCCAGTCCAAGGCTGGAGCGATAGCTTTAGTGAGAACCTGTTTAAATATGCTTTATTGCCCATTCTGATCATGTTAGTGGTCAGTATTGCCCCGACTTTACGGTTGTATCGTAGTTTTGTTTTGGATGAAGTCAATCAAGACTATGTTCGTACTGCACGTGCCAAAGGGATTGGTGAACGGCGCATTTTAGGCGTGCATGTGCTACGTAATGCCTCAATCCCGATTATTACAGACGTGATGGCAAGTTTACCTGCTTTGTTGATTGGTGCATTTTTGATTGAGCGTTTCTTTGGTATCCCGGGCATTGGTCGTGAAGTAATTATTGCGGTAGAGCGTAGTGATTTTCCCGTAATTAAAGCCATTACCGTGTACGTTGCCCTCGCAACGATGTTTTTCAACTTGATTGCCGATTTGATTTATAAATGGGTCGATCCACGTGTACAGTTGAAGTAGGTGAATTATGCTCAGTGTTCTTACTAAAAGAAAACCAGATACTGCTGAACCTACAACAGCGTCTACAGGACTATGGCAACTCGCCATGCGCCGCTTAAAACGCGATCGAATCGCCATGTTTTCTCTCCTAATCGTACTTTTTTATTTGGTGCTGTTAATTTTATCATCTACAGGATTGATTGCAAAAAACTGGAATAAAGAAGTCGCTGTGAGTTATGCACCGCCTACGTTTATCGGTGCAGCAGCGATACCTGCTACGCAAAGTGAAACACGAAAAGTCGAAGCGGCTGTGCCTGAGAACCCTGTTGATCCTTTAAAAGATGTGATTCGTGAGCTCAACACAGAAATTGCTGCTGAACAGGGTGTAGGTGGTACTATTGATTACTATGGGGTTGTTGATCCTTTAGCCGAAGATATGAGAGCGATTGATCAAGCGCTAGATGGTCATTTGCTGGATCAGCAAGCGGAACTCAAGCAAAGCTTGGTTTTAGGTGCCGACAAATGGGGACAAAGTGTTTTACTGAAAACCATTAAAGGTGCAGAAACATCAATTATTGTTGGCTTGGTCGCAGCTTTTCTTGCCGTGGTGATTGGTACAGTTTTAGGTGCTATTTCGGGCTACTTTGGTGGCTGGGTCGATGATGTCTTGAACTGGTTTTATAACATTTTTACCTCAATTCCTTATTTGCTTTTGGTGCTAGCGATTGCTGCGGTACTGCAACAAAAAGGCGTTTTATCGATTGTTTTGATTTTGGGTTTAACGGGGTGGACGGGAGTATATCGTTTAATTCGTGCCGAATATATGAAGCATACTTCGCGGGAATATGTGTTGGCGGCAAAAGCAATTGGGGTGAGTCATAGCCGACGTATTTTTGTGCATATATTTCCCAATGTCAGTCATATCGCACTGGTTCAAATGTCAATTTTGGTGGTGGCCTTTATTAAGTCAGAAGTGATTTTGAGCTTCCTTGGTTTTGGTGTCCCTGTCGGTGTGGTGTCATGGGGCAGCATGTTGAATGAAGCACAAAGTGAGTTGATTTTAGGTAAGTGGTGGCAGTTAGCGGCCGCTTCTGTGGCGATGGCTATTCTGGTCACTGCATTTTCAATGTTTACCGATGCACTGCGTGATGCATTAGACCCAAAACTGAAATAGGAGCATGAGAATGTCTGAACTTAATCATATGACAGCGCCAGCCTTACTTCAGGTGGAAAACTTGCGTGTCAGCTTTAAAAATGAAGAAAAGCAGTACATTGAAATGGTCAAAGGCATCAGTTTTAGTATTCCAGTGAATACCACTGTGGCATTGGTTGGGGAGTCAGGCAGTGGGAAGTCGGTCACATCGCTAGCGACTATGGGACTACTACCTCCTGAAAGCAGTCAAATTGCTTCGGACAGTAAAATTTTGTTTGAGGGGCAAAACCTACTCGATTTACCACGCCGTGAAATGCGGAAAAAGTGCGGTAAAGATATTGCCATGATTTTTCAGGAACCGATGTCATCCTTAAATCCTGTGTTTACGGTGGGTTCACAAATTGCAGAAATTTTGCAGTTACACTTGGGCATGAGTCGTAAGCAGGCGCGTGCACGTGCTTTGGAACTCTTGATAGAAGTTGGAATTCCATCTCCTGAAACCAAGATTGATGCTTATCCAGGGCAATTGTCGGGTGGGCAGCAGCAGCGCGTCATGATTGCTATGGCAATTGCGTGTAAACCCAAACTATTGATTGCCGATGAACCGACGACAGCGCTGGATGTCACCATTCAAAAGCAAATTTTAGATTTGCTGGAGTCGTTGCGGAAGAAGCATCAAATGTCGATGCTGTTTATTACCCATGATTTGGCTTTGGTCGGGCAAATTGCCGATCAGGTAATCGTAATGCGGCATGGTCAAATTCGTGAACAAGGCTGGGTTAAAGATGTGCTTGAACACCCTCAAGATGTCTATACCAAAGCTTTGCTGCACTGTCGTCCACAATTGTCCAAACGTCCCATGCGTTTGCCCATGATCAGTGATTTCATGCAGCAAAAGGGTGATGACTATATTGAGACGCATACCATCGATGTCGAGTCACTTCAACAAAGATCTCGCGGCTTAACTGGCCAAGAAGAGATCATTTTAGATGTGCATGACCTTAAAAAGTCATTTTATAGTCGTAAAGGATTATTTGGCAAAGAGGAGTTTCAAGCGGTCAAAGGCGTGAGTTTCCAACTGGCAAAAGGCAAGACTTTGGGCTTGGTGGGTGAGTCTGGTTCGGGGAAAACGACCATCGGATTATTGCTGATGCGCTTACAGGAGGCAACAGGGGGTAAAGCGCTGTTTGAAGGTCAAGATATTTTGGCCATGTCAGAAAAAGAGTTTGCTCGGTATCAACGCAAGATTCAAATCATTTTCCAAAATCCCTATGCATCGCTCAATCCTCGTTTTACTGTCGGGCAGATTTTAATGGAACCGATGCAGGTGCATCATATCGGCGCGAATGATGCTGAACGTAAACAGATGGCTTTGGACTTGTTAGAACGCGTGAGCTTACCTGCACAGGCTTTTTATCGTTATCCGCATGAGTTTTCAGGCGGACAGCGTCAACGTATTGCCATTGCCCGCTGCTTAACCTTAAAACCTGAAATTTTGATTTGTGATGAGTCTGTTTCAGCCTTGGATGTTTCGGTACAAGCCCAAGTACTGAATTTGCTGCAAGATTTACAGGATGAATTTGGACTGAGTTATATCTTTATTTCACATGATTTATCAGTGGTGAAATATATTTCAGATCAAATCATGGTCATGAACCATGGTGATTTGGTGGAAATAGCCAATTCGGATGACTTGTACCAGTCTCCACAGCATGAATATACCAAACGCTTACTCAGCGCTATTCCGCAAAGTGTGTCATGAATGGGTGGCTGTTGTTTTAATAATAAAAACGCTCAATAGATTGGGCATTTTTTATGAGGAGCTTGCAGCTTTTTTCTGATCTAGAACAGAAAGAGGACTTATTGTGCAGAGTAAATACATATAAAAAGAGCCACTCGAAAGTGGCTCAAATTTTGACTTTAAAAATTAAAACTTCTTAAAGCCTTTATTTCCAAAAGGTTTACGTGGTGCATTTTCATCACGCGTGTCGCGTTGACCATAGGTGCCTTTGTTGCCAAAGTTCTCTGGACGGCTGTCACGTTGTGCATAGCCTGAGTTTTGGCGTGGTTCACGTTGACCATAACCTGTTTGTGCATTGTCCTGACGACGCTGGCTATGTCCATTTGGATTTTCACGGCGTTCACGATTGAAGGCTGGCTTCGCTTGTTGTTGGCCTTCATCTTCATTGTCACGGCGCTGTTGACGTAAGAAACCACCACGACGTGCAGCCATAGGTTTTTCTTGCATACGTTCAGTACGACGTTTTGCCATGCCGTACAAACCTGTGCCTTGGCGTGGTTTTAGCTCAACCGCTTTGGTTAAGTTGTCGATGTCGTTTTTGTCCAACTCCATCCAACGACCCGTACGTAATTCACGCGGTAAAATAACCGTGCCATAACGTGTACGGAGTAGACGGCTGACTTTTAAACCTTGCGATTCAAAAATACGACGTACTTCGCGGTTACGACCTTCTTTTACCACCACTTGATACCAACGGTTAATCCCTTCACCGCCAATTTCAGAGAATGACTCAAACTTCGCTGGGCCATCATCTAACACCACACCTTTGAGCATGTTGTTCTTAATTTGAGGCGTCACTTCACCCATAACGCGTACAGCATACTCACGTTCAACTTCATTTGATGGGTGCATCAAGCGATTCGCGAGTTCGCCATCATTTGTGAACAACAGTAGACCTGTTGAGTTAATATCTAGACGTCCTACCATCACCCAGCGATCATTCGCGATTGCAGGTAATTGATCAAATACCGTTGGACGTGACTCAGGGTCGTTACGTGAACAAATTTCGCCTTCTGGTTTATAGTAAATCAGAACACGACGACGAATTTCATCTTCAATTTGGAACGATACTTTACGACCATCGATGCGAAGCTCATCACCTGGTTCAATACGTTCGCCTACTTGGGCAACTTGGCCGTTGACACTCACACGACCAGCGGCAATGACTTCTTCCATATAACGGCGAGAACCCAAACCAACTCGTGCGAGTACCTTTTGCAACTTTTCACTCATGACAGCATAACCTTAGAAATTATCATCAACAGTTCACCTATTTACGACTTCGGTGCATTCGCATCGAGCGCCATAAAAGCTTCCTTGGCATCCTGCAGGGGAGGCAACTGACCTAAAGAATTTAGGCCAAATGCATTTAAAAATTGGGGCGTCGTAACTAACAACGCAGGTCTTCCTGGGAGTTCACGAAAACCAGATTCTTTAATCCAGTTCCAATCAAATAACGTTCGTAACAGTTGACTGTTATTTGAGACTCCTCGAATTTGTTCTATATCTGCTCGAGTGACGGGTTGATGATAAGCAACCACGGCCAACATTTCGAGTAGCGATGGCGAGAGACGAGTTGGTCGCTCTGGCCACGTTTGTGCAACCATTTGACGGTATTTTGCTCGAACCTGAAAACGAAAACCTTGAGCAGTTTCAATCAGTTCAATCGAACGACCATGTTGTAACATGACAAGCTGTTGTAAAAACTGGCGTAAATCTTGTTTGCTATATTGATTTTGGAACGATTCCTTCAATCGTGCAAGTGAAACAGGCGCATCACTGGCAAAAATAATCGCTTCTAACTGCATTAGTACTTCATGCAAGTTATCTTCATTCGTTACAGGAGCGGTTTGTTCTAACATTATTTTTTGACTCCTTGTATCGAAAGCGGTGCTTCAACACCTGAACTCACAATTTGAATACGTTGCTGACGGGTTAACTCTAAAATGGCCATAAACGTCACGACCATGCCCATACGACCTTGGATGGGACGCAGCAAAGATTCAAAAACTAAAACTTCACCTGAAGCGACTTTGCTTTCAATAAAAGCCATACGCTCTTCAAGTAAAACCGGTTCTTGTGCAATTTGGTGGGTGATCGGCTCAGGTCGGTTAAACACGCAGAACAGTGCATCACGCAGCTGTTGCACATCATGACCATCATTATTATCCAGAGTTTGGCCTAAGCTGACATTGGTTGAGAAGGTGTCTCGCTCTAATATAGGCATTTGCCCCAAGCGTTCAGCCGCTTGTTTAATACGTAGATAAGTTTCTAAACGGTCAATCAGCTCTTGTTTTGGGTCTTTTTCAATTTGGATTGCATTGGGTGCTTTTGGCAACAGTAAACGTGACTTTAAGTCAGCCAATAGTGCGGCCATCACCATATAGTCTGCTGTCAGTTCAATGTTCAGCGACTTCATGGCATCCATATAAGACAGGTATTGCGCTGCAATCGGGGCAATATCTAACTGTAATAAGTCGAAGCCGTTTTTTTGAATCAGGTAAATCAGAAAGTCGAGTGGTCCTTCAAAATGCTCTAAAAGAATTTCAAATGCAGCTGGAGGAATATATAAATCCTCGGGGATGGAGTCATGCCACTCATCCATAACACGGATTTGTGGAAGATCTTCCATGGCATTATGGACGGATTGATTCATTACAGTTATTGGCCACGCGAATTTTCAAAGGCATGATTATGTTTTTTCGAATCAGTACTTAAGGAGAAAAAGTAGAGGCGATTTAAAAAATACATAATTTTAATAGGGCTTAGTGTAAAACAAATTGCGGCGTGAATACATGATTTCACCGACCAAATAACAAAAAAAGCTGTAAATAAATAGAGAGTATTTATTTTTGTGATGCTTTTTATCTACTGATGTCGTGGCTAAATCTGCAGAAATGGGTTGGGTTTAAGAGAACATGACGTACTTAGGGCCTAGTCCTGTGGTTTGAAAAATAATCGATTTATTGTAAGTAGCTAGATGGGGCTGCATAGTGCGGCATTATGAATCTCAAAAGCAGTCTACAAAATAGGCATTGGATGAATACCTTAAAGAAAAGCGCTGAAATACGAAGAAAGTATTTCAGCGCGGCTCCAACTTCAGAGACTTTGAAGTCTCAAATTTTGGGGTATTGATCAATCTCAGATCGTCGTGTTTAAAAATATTTAGTCTTTTAAATCGATTGTGACGGTATCGATTTGACCTGTGAATGCATACGGCGCTTTTTCATTGTAGCGAGGTGAAACGGTTGAGCCTAAGTCCATCCCGATGTCGAAGGTTTCAGTTGCTGAGAAGCGGTAAGGAACCACTTTTTCAACCTGACCTTGGGCAACCGTCTCGCCATTGACGCTGATGGTCACGGGTCCGCCAATACCATGTCGACCTTCACGCGGAGTTTGTTGATAGTCTACGACGATGCTGTGTTTCCCTGGTGCTAATGCTTTGGTGGAAGCAATCCGATAATACGATTGGGCAAAGAAGTTGTATTCGTACACAGGTATGCCATTTTCCAAATACAAAGAGAAGCCACCACCTGAACCACCTTCAGCCACAATTACACCATTGGCACCGTTTTTAGGAATGACAATGTCAGCCTTAATACTATGCGAGCGCTGATACATGGGTGGTGCACTGCCTTCAGGCAGACGCGTGGTTCCTGCTGAATAGGTGAATTGCTTTCGGCCACGAACTGAAGAAGGCCGTTCTGGATTAAAGGCACGTTCCACAAAACGGTCATCTAACGGATAAACGCCATATTTGCCTGCTTCTTGGTCGAATAGCTTCTGCATTTCTGCTAAGCGTTGAGGCTCTTTGGCTGCTAGGTCATGCGCTTGGGAAAAGTCCTGTTTGATATTGTATAGTTCCCACGGACTATCTTTAAAGCCTAAAGAGCCACTGAGCTTCCACGGTACGCCATGGAAGGATGAGGCAACCCAACCGTCTTGATAGATGGCTCTATGTCCACCCGTTTCAAAGTATTGGGTATGACGCTGATCTTTGGCTTTTGCATCATTGAAACTGTATGCCATGCTAATGCCAGACATTGGTGTTTGTTTTACACCATCTACTAAGTTGGGCTGCGGAATATTGGCTGCTTCTAAAATGGTTGGGGTGATGTCGGAAACATGATGGAATTGGTTATGGATCGCATGCGTGGCTCTAATTTTTGCAGGCCAAGAAACGATCATGCCATTGCGTGTTCCCCTGAAGTGAGAAGGGACGCGTTTCATCCATTGAAATGGAGACGAGCCAGCCCATGCCCAACCGACAGGATATTGGTTTTCGTGTTTAGGTCCGCCAATTTCATCAATATGTTTTAATTGATTTTCAACGGTATCTGGAAAACCATTTTGAGTCATTAGGTTATTGATAGTACCCGTTAACGTCCCTTCAGCACTGGCACCATTATCCCCCGCAATAAAAATAATGAGGGTATTGTCTGCATCAGGAAGTTTCTTGATGGCTTTAATCAAACGTCCCATTTCATGATCTGTTTGTGCGAGGAAACCTGCAAAGACTTCTTGATGTTTTGCAAACAAGCGCTTCTCATCTGCACTCAGAGCAGCCCAAGCTTGAATACTGTCTGGGCGAGGTGTCAAGTCGGTATTTTTAGGAACAATGCCCAATTTCTTCTGACGGGCCAAGGTTTCTTCACGGACTTTGTCCCAACCTTGGTTGAACTGGCCTTGAAACTTATCAATCCATTCTTGATTGACATGCAGTGGTGCATGGACGGCACCGGGTGCCATATAGACAAAATACGGCTTATCTGGAGAGACTGAGCCTTGACGATTGATCCAACCAATTGCATCATCAACCAAGTCAACATTCAGGTTATAGCCTTGCTCTGGTCGTTTAGTGGGTTCAACGGGTGTCACCCCGCGGATCAGCTGTGGTTCCCATTGGCTCGATTCACCACCAAAAAAGCCATAAAAATATTCGAAACCGAGACCTGTTGGCCAGCGTTCAAAAGGTCCAACTGGGGATGTTTCCCAGTCAGGGGTGTTGTGCCATTTACCAAATGCCGCAGTGGCATAACCATTGTCTTTAAGGATTCTGGCCACACTGGCACTTTCCTTGGGCCATATCGTGTTATATCCCGGATAACCTGTTGAAAGTTCGGTAATGGTTCCCGCTCCAACTTGATGTGGGTTTTGTCCCGTTAAAAGCGCTGCACGTGTTGGAGAGCTAATCCCTGTGGTATGAAAACGATTGAAAATCACCCCATCGTCTGCAAGCTCATCCATTTCAGGCGTCGGTACAGGCCCCCCAAAGGTGCCAGCTTGTCCAAAGCCCAAGTCATCTAACAAAATCACCACCACATTGGGTGCGTCTTTAGATGCTTTTACAGGTTGAGGGAAATCTTGTTTAGAGCCTTCAAAGGTTTCTTTAATCACCCCTTTAAATGTGGGTGTGGGTTAGGGTAAGACCAAGCCTGTCTGATTGAGGGCTTGAGGTGCTGTACTTTGGGTTTCAGGTGTGGCTAAAGCGACATGTGATGCTGTAATAGCTGCGACCAAGGTGAGGATGCGTGTCAGTGGTTTCGGTATTGAGTTTAATGGTCTATTCTTGTTCATATACAATCCCTTATTAAAAGTTTCCTTGTTGTGGTGTTGAAAAACCGTATTTAGTTTTGAAAAAAATGCGCGAAAATGCGAAGTAGAAAGAAAAGACTTACAGAAGAAAAAGGCTTAGATGTTTGGGTATTCCGATTGATTTAGAGCTCCAGACATGAGGCTTTCACAACTTTTCCTTATTTCATACAGCCTGTTGTAGGCTCGATTTAAATGAAGCTGAGATAGTTGTTTGGGGTAAATTGAATGTAATGGATTGGCTTAGATGCACTGGAGTAGTTGAAACTGCAAACAGGCCTAATCTTGTTATATTCCCTTGGTTCGGCATTTTTTGTCCTTATTGATTTGATTATGATGTGGCTGTTTTTCATGCCCATGACGATCCATCGTCAATGTACGGCGAAATATGTTTGATGTTCTGGCCGTACAGTAGCAAACTGCTTCGGAAGATGAACCACTCAAAAGAATGGACTAGGCTGTTTTTTCCGCACTTTAAAATGAAGATGGCTCTTTGCAGTAACATCGGTTGTGAGCGATAAAGCCGCACAGGTGAAGTGCTTTAATTTTTATTGATGTGTACTGATTTGAAAGCCTAGGGATGTAAAGTGCGTCCAACATATGAATAAATGCGTCAGTTGACGCCAAGGAAAAGATTCATCCACAATTTACTCAGGTGCTTGTAGCGCAAATTCAATGATGCGCTGACAGTTGTCTTGTAGGCAGAGATTTTTGGGTTCAAGATATTTAAAGTATTGTTGGATGGTCGCGATCGGCAGAAAATAGCTGTACAGATTCTTTTCCCGCATAATGCAGTTGATTGAACTCGGGCTTTGCACCAAAGTCTCAGACTCAAGCGTCCAGGGACGCTGCACATATAAACTATGTTGCTCGGGAAATTGATTCAGATTGAGCAAAACCGTAAACAGGGTCATGTTGATCTCTTGAGAATGTGAGATTCAGTTTCCCTAGCGAATAAATGCAGCGCATCACTCAAATGCGCTGACATCGCCAAGCCCACGGCGAATCACTTCAGGGTGATCACCTGATAAATCAACAATACTGGTGGTGCTTAATGTGCCCAGCCCGCTGTCGATAAACACATCAATTCGTTTTGAAAGTTGCATTTCAATGTCATAGGGATCATCCAGCGGTTCTTCCTGATTCGGCAGGATTAAAGTACTGGTTAGTAGCGGCTCGCCTAACTCTTTGAGTAACATTTGGCACACTGGGTTACTTGGAATGCGTAAACCAATGGTTTTCTTCTTTGGATGCATCAAGCGTTTTGGAACTTCACTGGTTGCAGGCAAAATGAACGTGGTCACGGCTGGTGTATTGTTTTTCAGTAAACGATACATAGCATTGTCCACTTTGGCATAAGTGGCAATATCGGACAGATCTGCACAAATGATGGCATATTGATGTTTGGCCCCAAGGCCGCGAATTTGAGCAATCCGCTCCATGGCATTTTTATTCCCAATCTGGCAGCCAATAGCATAAGCAGCATCGGTCGGGTACACCACTACATCGCCTGCGCGAATCCGTTCTACAGCTTGGCTGATTGAGCGTGCTTGAGGGTTATCAGGATGGACTCTTAAATGAAGCATCGTTTTTATCTCCTGATGGTTTTTTCAACATTATCGCGCTTTATCTCAGTGATGTTCAATGACCAAAATGTGAATCGTGCTAAATTTAGTCGAGCATTTCTCTTTGAAATTCATTGCTCTGTAATGTTTTGCCAGCACGAGTACATAAGCAAATACAGTTAATGAAGTGTTTTGCATCGCGCGGTAATTGGGCTTGTCCTGAAAAATAAGCCTGAACTTGAGCGAAAACATGGTCTTTGAAGCGGTTGCCGTCACCCCCTTCACCAGTCAGATTGTCTAAGGAAACACGGAACTTCCGACCAAAAGCTGTGGAAAATAACCATTCAATGGCTTGCGGTTTAATTTCAACCTGTTCAAATAAAGCTTGTTGCTCAGCCGTACGACCATCGGGTGCATACCAGTAGCCTAAGTCGGGGAGTAGACGGCGTTGGTCTCCTGCGATGCTCCAATGGCTGATTTCATGCAAGGCACTATTAAAAAAACCATGGGCAAATTGGATGCGTGCAGGGGCGCTGTCTATCGCGGGAAAATATTCAGGTTCAAAGTCACCTTTAACCAAGTTGACATTCAGGTGGGAAAACCAACGATTAAAGTGTAAGATGAGCCAATCAACTTGTTCTGCTTCTGTACACAAATTCTCCCACGTCGAGAGTTGCACTTGGCGGTTTGAAATGTCAGAATCGACAGTTGAAATTGTGCTCACAAGTGATGAAATACTCACTTCTGTTTGCGGCTGCAACAGATGCATGACTTAAGTTACCCAAATGGTCTGTCTAAATAAGTACAAAATTGTATCTTAATCTTTGACAGAGTACTGATGAATTTGTAGAATTGCCGCCTTAATTATGTCAGCAAATACCTTTCCGGCACAGATTGAGCCGTTTAAATGGGCCGAACAAGGCTTTACATGGTCAGGAACACTGCCATTGTCTCGCTTTGCTCGTATAGCCCGTGAAGCTGTTGGATCAATTGATGATCAATTGATTAACATAGACTGTAAGCTATCAATGGATGCGTATCATCGTATTGTATGGCTAGATGGTCACGTTGAAACGAACGTTCCAATGGAATGCCAGCGCTGTTTAGGCACGGTAAACATTGAACTCGTTTCAGATTTTCATCTAGCTCTAGTGGATGATGAGTCACTGATAGAGCGCTTGGATGAGGATGCTGATTTCATCGTCTTAGGTGAAAGTGAAGCAACGACGAAAGGTAGCTATGATGCGCCTGCGACGGCTGATTTACTGTCTCTGATAGAAGATGAATTGTTATTGTTGATGCCTTTGTCTGCTAAGCATGATGCTTGTGAACATAAGCACCAACCTGCCGTTGAAGAACTTGTTGAAGAAAAGCGGGATAATCCGTTTGATGTTTTGGCAAGTTTGAAGGGTAAACTTAACTAATTTTTGTGTTATACTCTTCCGTATAAGACAACTGAATTTGTTCTGATCCATATTTTTCGATTTGTAAGGAGCCATCATGGCCGTTCAGCAAAACCGTAAAAGTCGCTCTCGCCGTGACATGCGCCGTTCACATGACGCTTTAACCGAGAATGCATTAACTGTAGACCAAGCTACTGGCGAGATTCACCGTCGTCACCATGTATCTAAAGATGGTATCTACCGTGGTCGTCAATTATTCGCTAAAGCATCTGCTGAATAATTGTCGAAGCATTAAGCTTAAAGCTTAGTCGAAAAAAGGGGAGCGTAAAGCTCCCTTTTTTTGTTGTCGAATTTTTATCGCTGCTGTTTTTGTTGTATTTGGCAATTACATCGACCTAAATTAAGTGTTAAATTTTCGCTCCATAAACGAGAGCAAAGACAAGAAAGGACTTTTTTATGTCTGCGAAACAACTTGATCAAGTCGCTCAGGCAACAAAAACAGCTTTTGTATTTCCCGGTCAGGGTTCACAAAAGGTGGGTATGTTGGCTGAATTGGCAGAACAATTTGCCAGTGTTGAAGCAACATTTGCAGAAGCCTCTAAAGCGGTTGGATTCGATTTGTGGCACATTGCACAATCTGGTGAAGGTTTAGACCAAACTGAATTTACCCAACCAGTATTGTTAACTGCCAGCATTGCTTTGTGGCGTGTATGGTTAGAGCTTGGTGGTGTTGCACCGAAGTATTTGGCAGGACACTCACTTGGTGAATACAGTGCGCTGGTTGCAGCAGGAAGCCTAAGCTTAGGCGATGCAGTCAAGCTAGTAAACTTGCGTGGCAAGTTAATGCAAAGTGCTGTACCTCAAGGTAAGGGCGCAATGGCAGCCATCTTAGGTTTAGATGATGCGCAAGTTGTTGCTTTATGCCAACAAGTTTCGAGTCCAGCTGAAGGTTCAGTTGAAGCGGCTAACTACAATGCTCAAGGTCAAGTGGTAATTGCTGGTGAAAAAGCAGCAGTTGAAGCAGTCATGGCTTTAGCCAAAGAAAACAGCGGCAAAGCGATTGCACTCCCAGTTTCTGTTCCATCGCATTGTTCATTGATGAAGCCTGCTGCAGAACAGTTCGCAGAAGCTTTGGAACAAACTGCCATTGAGCTGCCTAGCATACCTGTAATACAAAATGTGGGCGCGGAAATTGCTACAGATGTAGCACAAGTCCGCCAAGCACTTACAGCTCAGCTATATGAGTCTGTACAGTGGACCAAAACCATGCAGTTTATTCAGGATCAAGGGATCCAATATGTTGCAGAGTGTGGTCCAGGCAATGTTTTGGCAAACTTGGCAAAACGTCTACCTAATATTGAAAAAGCATTTCCACTCGATAGTAAATCACGCTTGGAAGATGCACTAAATGCCATTTTAGTGGCTGAAGGAAAAATTGCATGACACAGGAACGCAAAATTGCACTCGTGACAGGTGCAAGTCGAGGGATTGGTGCTGCCATCGCTCAGCAACTTATTCAAGACGGTTATTTTGTTGTGGGTACTGCGACATCTGAGTCGGGTGCAGAAAAACTTGCTGCAAGCTTCGGTGAACACGGTGCGGGTAAAGTGCTTGATGTTCGTGATGGTGCTGCCATTGATGCGCTTGTAACTGACATTGAACAAAACTATGGCCCTGTGTTGGTTTTGGTGAACAATGCTGGGATTACCAAAGATAATTTGTTACTTCGTATGTCAGAAGATGACTGGGATGACATTTTAAATATCCATTTAAAAGCAGTTTACCGTTTGTCGAAACGTGTTTTAAAAGGGATGACCAAAGCACGTTTTGGACGAATTATTAATATTAGTTCTGTGGTTGCGCATTTTGCTAATCCAGGTCAGGCCAACTATTCAGCAGCGAAAGCTGGTATTGAAGCATTTAGCCGTAGCCTTGCAAAAGAAATGGGCAGCCGTCAAATCACTGTAAACTCAGTGGCGCCTGGTTTTATTGCAACAGAAATGACTGAGCAATTAAGCGAAGACATCCGTAAAAAAATGAGCGATCAAGTGGCCTTGAACCGTTTAGGTGATCCACAAGATATTGCAAATGCGGTGAGCTTCTTGGCATCAGACAAAGCAAATTACATTACTGGTACGGTAATGCATGTAAATGGTGGTCTATACATGAGCTAATTGGCTGATGGATAAACTTTCAAAATTTTAAAGATTCAATTAAACTAACGGCATTAAAAACGCCACAAGCAATGAGGAGAATTCCTGTGAGCGATATCGAACAACGCATCAAGCAAGCAGTTGCAGAACAACTTGGTCTTAAGGCTGAAGAAATCAAAAACGAAGCATCTTTCATGGATGACTTAGGTGCTGACTCTTTAGACCTTGTTGAGCTTGTTATGTCTTTCGAAAACGACTTTGACATCACAATCCCAGATGAAGATTCTAACGAAATCACAACTGTACAATCTGCAATTGACTACGTTTCTAAGAAACTAGGTTAATCCATATTGTTTCAGCTTTGCTGAATGGAAAAGCCACCCACTTGGGTGGCTTTTTTATGCCTTTCAAAAAACGCAAAGTGCCTAACTAACCTTTAAAATCTGCTATTTACACGGGTAACTTACAAAGCTTTACCTTAAGGTGACCATTCGCTACCAAATCTGTTGTCTTTTTTGGGTATAAAAAAGGGTGTCTCATTTTTGAGCATTCAATATAACAACACTGATATAACAAGATGGAGCATACACATGGGTCTTTTTGATTTTGTTAAAGGAATTGGTAAGAAAAACACAGCAGCAGCCGAGTCTCAAGCCGCACCAAGCACACCAGCAGAGCCATCTGCTCAAGAAATTGCCAACAAGTTATTGGGTCATATCAAAGCATTGGGCTTACCTGTGACGGGACTTTCAGTCAGCTATAACTCCACCACGGATTTGGCGACCGTGAAAGGGCAAGTTCAGACTCAAGCTGATAAAGAAAAGATTGTTTTAGCCGTCGGTAATATTGACCATGTGGCACAAGTCGATGATCAACTCACTGTGGCTAGCCCTGAACCTGAAAGTAAGTTCTACACGGTTAAATCGGGCGATAATCTATCAAAAATTTCCAAAGCATTTTATGGTGATGCCAACCAGTACAATAAAATTTTTGAGGCCAATCGTCCACTATTGAAAGATGCAGATGATATTTTCCCAGGCCAAGTCCTGCGTATTCCTGCTTAAGTCCAAAGGTTGAAGAAAAGGCGCATGAAGCGCCTTTTTTATTTGAGTGTGGAATGTTGATCGAGTGCTTAGCGACTTGCTTTCATAACAGCATGCTGACTGAGCATACCTAAGGTAATTTTTTTTACCTCATCTCGACTTTGTTGAATGTGAGTACTGATCTTTTCAACGGCAAGCTCCGTCTGTTGCTGTGCTATATAATTCAAAATGGCTTGATGCTCCGCATAGGTGGCTTCAATCCGATCTGTTTTTGAAAAATCGAGGCGACGAATAATGCGAATTTTTTCACTGACTTCTTGGTGAATTTTGATCATTTCTTGATTGCCAATGGCACGAACCAATGCACAGTGAAAATCTTCATCAATTTTCGCCATGGCTTTTAAACTTGACAGATACTGCTCAGGTGCAACCATCCAAATTTTGTGTAGGTGTTTCATTTCCTTCGATGGCTGAGATGCACTGCTGCATAACTTTCGAATTGCGTACTGCTCAATCATGATGCGTAGCTCATACAGCTCATCGTAGTATTGCAAGTTCAATGGACGGACAGTCCAGCCACTACGAAATGCCACTTCTACATAGCCTTCTTGTTGCAGACGATATAGCGCTTGCCGTGTAGGCGTACGACTGACCTGATAGTTCAAGGCGATTTCGGATTCGGTAAAACGTTCACCCGGCATCAATTTGAAATCAAAAATATCGTTTTTTATTTGCTGGTAAACCAGTTCAGACAAATTGTCTGAACTTGAACCTGCACGTGTCATATTCGGCATGCGTTATTCCATATAAACCAAAGGCTCACCGCTATGAACGGTTTGTCCAGCCCGACAAATAATGGCTTTGACAGTACCATCATCCGCAGCGTACACCGGTAATTCCATTTTCATGGCTTCAATGATAGCAATGGTTTCACCTTTTTTCACAATCTGACCTTGTTCCACTAATATTTTCCAAATATTACCGGTCATCGAAGCATGTAGTGCTGCATAGGCGCTGTAGTCAGTCTCATCAGGTACTTCTGCAATCAGATGTTCTTGATGATCAGCGCTTTCTTTCCATAAGCCGACTTCAGCGCTAAAAGCCTGTTGTTGCTGTGCTTTAAACTCGGCAATGCTGTCTTTTTCATCTTCAAGCAGTTGTAAATACGCTGCATAGTCAAATTCAGTGTCTTCAATTTGAATTTGTGCTTGACCATTTTCAAAGTCGGCACGCCATTGCTCTAACTCTGACTCAGATACGGGGAAGTATTTGATTTGATCAAAGAAGTTTAGGAACCATTCTTTGTCACCAAACTGTTTGTTCTTTTTAAACTTATTCCAAATGGGGAGGGTACGGCCAACCAGTTGGTAGCCTCCTGGCGAATCCATACCGTAGATACACATATACATGCCGCCAATGCCTACGGTACCTTCAGCGGTAAAAGTACGGGCAGGGTTATATTTCGAGCTTAATAGGCGATGGCGTGGGTCAATCGGTACTGCACATGGGGCGGTGAGATAAACATCTCCAAGGCCTAAAATGAGGTAATGGGCATTGAAAATAATTTCTTTAACTTGCTCTCGGCTGTATAAACCATTTATGCGTTGAATAAAATCGACATTGTTTGGTAGCCAAGGTGCTTTGGCACAGACACTTTCTTGATAGCGTTCAACGGCACCTAAAGTTGCACTGTCTTCAAATGCCATCGGCAGATGAATGATCCGTGACGGAATCTTGATTTGGCTTAAATCTCCCATTTGCTGTTCAAGTTTGAGTAGAAATTCGATTAATTGATGCTGTAGAAGCGTGAGTCCATCGTATTTGATTTGCAGCGAGCGTACACCAGGCGACAGTTCTAATATACCTTTAATATTGGCTGCGCGAATGAGTTGCATTAGCTGATGAACGCGTAAGCGTAGCGCCAAGTCTAAAACGTTGTCACCGTACTCCAGTAAGATATAGCTGTCACCCGCTTGGCGGTATACCGTGCGTGGAGACATGTCAGTTGTCTCTAAGCTGGCAAGAATCGCGGATGGTAGAATGTCACTGCTTGGCAGCTCAGAATTAAGGGCCGCGTCGGTAAAGTTTTCGATCCGTTCAATTTGTTGTTGTTCTAAGGCATTGGCTTGTTCAACTGTTAAGGGATAAAAGCTGATTTTATCATCGGCTTTAAGCTGGCCCACTTTCCAAAGTTCAGCTTTGGCAATAGTTACAGGGCAAACGAAACCTCCTAGACTTGGCCCATCTTTGGCCAAAATGACAGGGAAGTCACCTGTGAAGTTAATCGCTCCAATGGCATATTCACAGTCATGAACATTCGATGGGTGGAGCCCTGCTTCACCGCCATTTTCACGTGCCCAGCTTGGTGTTGGCCCTGATAGTCGGATGCCTAGACGGTTGGAATTGAAGTGTACGCTCCATTCGGAGGCAAAAAACTCTTCAATATATTCGGGTTTAAAAAAGTCAGGTGCGCCATGTGGTCCATACAGCACCCCAATTTTCCACTCTTTGCCATAGCTTGGAATGAGTGCAGGAGATAGAGCCTGTGGTTCTTGCGGGGCTAAAGGGGTGTCGCTATTTGGATGGGCTGTGTTGACGAGTTTGATCATGTCACCTGCACGAAGTACACGTCCTGCATGCCCGCCAAAGTTACCTAAAGCAAAAGTCGAACGACTGCCCAAATATAGGGGGACATCGAGCCCATGACGCACTGCTAAATAGCTACGACAACCAGACTCGACCTGTCCTAAGCTGAGTACTTGACCTGCGCAAATGTGAATCGGTTGCCAAAAGTCCACGGGCTTATCATCGAGTTGCGCAGAGCATGGCGCACCTGTCAGTGCAATCACACTGTCTTGGTGGAACTTGAGGCTTGGGCCTTGAAGAGTGAACTCGAAGCCTGCTGCGCTAGCATCATTCCCCACAATTTGATTGGCCAATTGAAAAGCATAGTCATCCATAGGACCCGATGGTGGTACACCGATATCCCAATAGCCAACACGTCCCGGAAAGTCCTGAATCGAGCTTTGTGTGCCAGCTTGGAGTACTTCAATCACATTCGGTACGTAGTCAAAGTCATCTAGCAAGCGTGTCCAGATTTGCATTTGTGCAAAGCGTTCATCAGAGATCACGCTATGTGCATAGTCTAAATTGGTGCTGATGCCATTTAAACGAGTTTGAGAGAGTACATTTTTTAGTTGCTCAATGGCTTGTGCACGGGTGTCCGCATGTACGATGATTTTGGCAATCATCGGGTCAAAATATTGCGAAATTTCTGTTCCTGTTGAAACCCATGTATCAACACGACAATTGTCTGGAAATACAACTTCGGTCAGTACACCAGGGCTGGGTTGGAAGTTTTTAACTGGATCTTCTGCATAAATACGCACTTCAATCGCCGCACCTTGTGGTTGGATATTGCTCAGTGCAGTCCAATCCAGTGCATCGCCCGCAGCGACTTTAAGCATGCATTCAATCAGGTCTAAACCCGTCACCATCTCAGTGACAGGGTGTTCCACTTGAAGTCGGGTATTAACTTCAAGGAAGTAAAATTCATCGCGTGCAGCATCATAAATAAATTCGACAGTACCTGCACTGCGGTAATTGACCGATTTGCCGAGTTCAACTGCCGCTTGGTGAAGTTTTTGGCGTGTAGCTTCGGGCAGATGAGCCGCTGGGGTTTCTTCCACCACCTTTTGGTTACGACGTTGCAATGAACAGTCGCGTTCGCCCAATGCAACCACTTGACCTTGACCATCGCCAAAGATCTGAACTTCGACATGGCGTGCACGGTCAATAAAACGTTCTAAAAATACGCCCGAATCTTTAAAAAATTGTGCGCCTAAACGTTTGACGCTTTCATAAGCTTCAATTAAGGCTTGTTCATTATCACAGCGGGTGAGACCAATGCCTCCACCGCCTGCGGTACTTTTCAGCATGATAGGGTAACCAATCTTAGCTGCTGCTGAAATTGCTTCGTCTAAGCTTTCAAGTAACCCTGTCCCTGGTGTCATAGGAACCTGTGCAGCAGCCGCAAGTTCACGTGCACGGTGTTTTAAACCAAACTCTAAAATTTGTGTCGCGGTTGGTCCCATAAAGGCAATATTATTTTTCTCACAAGCCTCTGCAAATTCAGCGCTTTCTGATAAAAAGCCATAGCCGGGAAAAATAGCTTCAGCCCCCGTTTTTTGTGCAGCTTGAATCAATTTTTCAATGCTTAAATAAGTGTCGGATGGTTTTAAGTCGTCTAAGGCAATGGCAATGTCCGCATCTTTGACGTGTTGTGCGTAACGGTCACTGTCTGAATATACCGCTACACTAGTCATCCCCAGTTTTTTTAAAGTGCGAATTGCACGTACGGCAATTTCGCCACGGTTTGCAATCAATACAGTTTTAAACATTTTATAATTCCTAAATTTGACTAAGCTTGTTCTACTTTTGAATTGTTACGGTGTTGGATATAGGTGCGCCAACCGCCAAAGTGACTGATGTTTTCGGCATCGTTTAAGCCATAAGGTTCACAAATGAAACCTTTCACCCATCGACCGTCTGCCAGTTCGACATTGCCCATGCCTAGTGGTGTCGGAATCTCTGCGACAAATTCTCCAAAGCGAGCGGTCGGTACATCCCACAGTTCAACAATGATCTGCTGACCGTGTTCATCGACTCGGGCTAGACCGGGTTTAGGCGGGATCGTGCCATTCAGGGCAAATAGGGCATAGTGTTCAGCGGTATGCGTGGTTTCCACAAGCACAGCATCACGGGTGAGCAATTGGAAGTTCAGCGGCATTCCAGTCAGGTGTGCCCCAACCACCGCAACACGGATATGATGTGGAGAGACTGAGTTCTGCAGCACTGGAATGGGTGCATAGCGGTCTAAGGTCCCCAGTTTTAAGTTCAAATGCGTCTGCCAAATTTTTCCAAATTCAATCAGGGCTTGGTCATACCATGCAGGTGCAATTAGGCTGATGCCGAAAGGTAAACCGTCGGTGCGGAAACCTGCAGGCAGGGCGAGAGCACTTAAATCGGCGAGGTTGGTGAAATTGGTATAAGTCCCAAACTCAGAGTTCAGACTAATCGGTGACTGTTCCATTTCTGCAAGGGTGTGAATGGTTGGAGAGGTAGGAACAATCAATGCATCAAACTGAGCCAAAGTATCTTGAATTTTTCGGCTTAAGTCTTGCTTTAAGTACTCTGCGTTATAGGCATCAACTGCACTAAAATCATGACCTTTTTGAATGATTGTGCGCACTGTCAGATCGAAAACCTCGGGCTGCTGAGCCAATAATTCGGCAACCGCCGCCGTACGTTCTGCCACCCATGAGCCTTGATAGAGTTGGGCTGCCAATTGTTCAAACGCTGAAAAATCAATTTCAGTAATTTCAGCACCGAGAACTTTTAACTGTTCTACAGCCAGTTGGAAGGCATACTTAGCTTGGTCATCATCAAAGAATTCCAGTTTTTGGGGAATAGCAAAATGTGGTTTAGCCGAGAGTTTCGCAGGTGTAGTTTTGGGGTGTTGGCGTGAATAGCTATCTAGCGCATCGTAGTGTTCTACCGTTTGGGCAATGGTGTCGGCGTCTGTTACCGTTAATGCAAAAATTGAAATACAGTCCAAGCTTTTACAAGCTGGTAATAAACCACGATTTGAAAAACGACCTTTGGTGGGTTTTAGTCCAATAATATTGTTAAATGCAGCAGGAACACGGCCAGAGCCTGCAGTATCTGTTCCGAGTGCTAAGGGCACCAAGCCACGAGCTACAACACTGGCTGAACCAGAGCTAGAGCCACCACTGACATAGTCAGCGTTAAACGTGTTACTGACCGCGCCAAACGGAGAGCGTGTCCCGACAAGCCCAGTTGCGAACTGGTCTAAATTGGTTTTTCCCACAACAATGGCCCCTGCATTTTTAAGCAGGCGAATGGTTTCCGCATCTTGCGTAGCAACAGTTGTTAGGGCCTTGCATGCGGCCGTGGTGACAAAACCAGTAACATCGATGTTATCTTTCACTGCAAACGGAATGCCGTATAAAGGCAATTCTTTGCTGAGGTCTGTGGCTTGATCTGCTTTTTGCTTTAAGGCTTCAATTTGTTGGGAAAGTATTTCGGTCGTAGCAATTGAAATCCATGCATGATCAGGTTGTGGTAATTGCGCTACATAGTCGATTAAATCTTCAAGATGAATATCTTGGTTGAGATAAGCGGTTTGCCATTCTTGAAGTGTCCAGCCAATGCATTTGTTCTGACTCATTTTTTTGCATTCCAACTTGTATACATGATGGAATACAAAAATGCAGAATCTATGCCAATCTAATCAATTTGATTTATCTTTGGTTATAATTGTTATAAATCATTAGTTTAATGTTAAAGCTTTAGTTTAATTGAGTGATTCTAAGTGTTTTTAGCGTTGCACCAAAACAAGTGCATAGTGGAGCTAATGGTGCTTTTTATGATCAAGTCTTGGGTGGTTTGACGTTAAACTATTTAAAAATAGGGTTTAAATCATATTCGTTGTTTATGTGAATTGAGGGAATTAAAGCCAAAAGAATTGAGGATAAAACATATTATAAAATAGGATGATTCAAAGAAACTATACACACTCAGTTTTTAATTTTTATGTATAACTTAATGTATTTGAGCTATACCAAATCTGGAAAGTTGCAAGCTTCATTTAATTCGTGACCAATACAACCGTTGAAATGTGCAGAGATAATCAATAAATCACACGTATAACTTATAATATAAACTATTATTTTTATAATTGTGCATTCAGCTTTTCTCATCTTTCCTGTGTAGTTAATTCTATGCCATATATTGATATACATAAGCTGGCTGGATCTCAATTCAAACATCTGACGTGAATAACTGGGTCTTTTTTACGAATAATAATTGATGTACTTAATTTGTATTTATCCTGCATAAGGTGATGATCTAAACTGTCTGTCGATAGCAGACCAATTGCTACTATGTATAAGCAATTGGTAGTAGCCTACTGTATCATCTATGGGGGAATGCCTATATTGCCTGATAAGCAACAGCTTCAAGAATTGCGGGTTATGTAGAAGGCTGTAATTGTTAACGGGTTAAACTAAGTTTGAGTAAATTGCAAACCAGTTTGAAGAAAATAAAATTTTAATATTTCTATAGCGGGAAGAGAAATGAATTGGGTTAAGCTGAATATGGGGGGATAATATCAAAACTAGAAAAATAGAAACTTACAGATGGATCGGTCATTTATTGAAAAAAGGTTCTGAAATTTAAAAATTTTATTAAAGTTACAAAAAATTAAAGAAATTTTTTGAGACTTTTGTACAATCAGCCACAACTTAAAATTTAATAATAACGATGCCCAATAATATTTATGCTGCAATAGAGCAACTTGGACTTAGTGCACAAAAACGTGCCATTCATATTCAGTTCAGCAATACTTCGCTTAACGAACAAGTATTCCTTCAGCGCATAGATGGAACGCATGAACTGAATGTAGGTATAGAGTTACAGCTCCTTTGCTTATCTACCTCCGCTCATATTCCGTTAAAGCAATTTATTGGTAGTCAGGTGGCTGTCGATATTGTCACTGATAAACCAGAACTCAATCGTATTTCGGGCATCATCACCAAGGCGGATGTAGGGGCAAGTGATGGCGCTTTAACCATATATCGTTTAACCGTGGAAGACCCGACAGCCTTATGGAAGCATCGACGTAACTCTAGAGTTTTCATGGCGAAGTCTGTTGTTGATGTGGTTCAAATCATTTTTGCCGAGTGGCAGCAACGTAGTCCCTTATTTGCTTCAAGTTTGATTTTGGATAAAGGTGGTTTAAGTAAAGAATATGATGTTCGTCCATTCATTATGCAAGCGAATGAGTTGGATAGTGAATTTATTCAAAGGCTGCTCTCTTCAGAGGGGATTAACTGGCTTATTGATGAGTCTCAGCTCAAAGTGTCCAGTTCAAGTGAACCCATTCAGCCGCAAAAACTTAGACTGATTGATGACAACGCCCAATATCAAAGTTTAGAGCGACAGAATATTCGCTTCCATCGTAGCAGTGCTGTAGAAAGCAGTGATTCGATTACAAATTTTGTCGGACAGCGTTCTATACAACCAACATCTGTCCATATTCAACATTGGCAAGCTAATACTTTAGAAATAGAAGAAGGTGCGGGTTCAGTTCAAAGCAAACATAGCCATAGTGATAATCAAGACAACGCCAGTCTAGGTTTAGAGCAAGCATGGCATTTTTCACCTGCATGGATACAAGACATTAAAGGTGAAGATGGAACGACCAAATCAGGCAATAATCAGATTGAAAAGTTTAATCAAAATCTTGGTCACTATTACGACTTACAAGCCAAGCAATTTATGGCTACCTCGACCGTACGAGATGCACAAGTGGGTTACTGGTTTGAACTCAACGAGCACCCTGAAATTGATCAGCATAGTGGTTCAGACAAAGAATTCTTAATCACATCCAAAAAATTCTATAATCAGAATAATTTACCTAAAGATTTGACTGATCAAATCACAGCTTTGTTGAAGCAAACCAATTGGCAACAGGCTGAAATTACGATAAATAATAAAGACGAACGCCAAGCCAATCACCTCGTCTTACAACGACGTAATATCAGTATTGTTCCAGAGTACAATCCTCTGCGACAACGGCCTATTGCATCACCACAACGTGCGAAAGTTGTTGGACCAAGTGGTGAAGAAATTCACGTGGATGAATGGGGGCGTATTAAAGTCCGTTTCCTGTTCACGCGTAGTGAAGATAATACTCACGATGGCGGTGCAGGTTCAAATGACAATGACACAGATTCTGCTTGGGTTGATGTGCTCACACCTTGGGCTGGGGAGGGTTATGGCGCACGCTTCTTACCGCGTATTGGTGAAATTGTGGTTATCGACTTCTTTGATGGCAATATCGACAGACCCTTTGTCGTGGGGCGCATCCATGAAGCACAACGTCATCCAAGCAAATTTGACAATACAGGCAAACTGCCTGATACCAAAAAACTGGCAGGGATTCGATCAAAAGAATATCAAGGAGAGGGCTTTGGGCAACTACGCTTTGATGATACAACGGGTCAGATTAGTACCCAGCTACAAAGCAGTCATGGTGCGACACAACTGAACTTAGGGAATTTGAGTCATCCTAAAGAAACGGACACGAGTGAAGGGCGAGGTGAAGGTTTTGAACTGCGTACAGACCAGTGGGGAGCCATCCGTGCTGGGCAAGGCTTACTTGTTTCCACGTATAAACAAGATCAAGCTAAAGGTGAGCATCTAGATGCTGAAATTGCCAAGAAACAACTGGAAGGTAGTCAGACTAACAGTAAAGCTTTAAGTGATATTGCTAAAAATCAAAAGACTGATGAAATTGAATCGCTTGAGCAGCTTAAAGAATTTGCAGAACAACTCGAACAAAAAATTGCAAAATTCAAAAAAGCAGTTTTATTACTCAATTCACCTGATGGAATTGCGCTAAGTACAGCTGAAGATATTCATTTCTCTGCTGATTCACAAATCAATCAGATTGCAGGCGATAGCATCAACTTCAGCACTCAAAAGAACTTGATTGCTCAGGCGCAAAATAAACTGAGCTTGTTTGCTGCGCAAGGTGGGATCAAAGCTGTAGCAGCACAGAGTAAAGTTGAGATCCAAGCTCAATCCGATGCGTTGGATATACTTGCTAAAAAAGGCATTATTATTTCCTCGACAGAGGACCGTATCGAAATTAGTAGTCCTAAAGAGATTGTCATCACAGGGGCTACATCACAAATCACCTTAAATGGTTCTGGGATTTTCCCAAAAACAGGTGGTGAATTTAGAGTGAATGCAGCACAGCACGTGTTCCAAAGTGGGGCGACAGCGAGTACCAAATCAAGTTTACCACCACCACCGAAGCGTGGTCAGGGGGTACTTGAGTTATTACATGATTATGCACATGGCGATTTTGTTAAACAGGGCGGCTATACCGTTACTGATTCACTTGGTAAGCAATTTAAAGGGCAACTGGATGATAAAGGCTTTGTCCGTGTTTCAGGATTAGCGACAGGCGCAGCCAAAGTTGTATTTGAAGAAGATCAACGTAATCCATGGGATGAAGCGAGTGACTTTAAACGACCACCTATGTGGCCAAATGAAAATGATCCTGATGCACAAAGTTTAATGGGGAAGGCTGAATCTGTACTAAAAAATGCAGTAAGTGAAGCGAAGAAAACATTAGGTCAAGCATTTACCAATCCTGAAACAATTAAGAAAACAATTGGAGCAGCCAGCATGTTGAAAGATGGAGGGGCAAAGACATTGCTCCCAATGCTAAAACAAGGTGCTGAAACGCAGTTGACCAATCAAATCGCCAGCTTTGTACCCAAAGCACTTGGACAAAATTCTAAAGGGCAAAGTATAGCCAATGGGGTGCAAGGAGTTGTTGCTAGCAATAGCCTAGAACCAATCAAAAATCCATTAAGACAAAAAGCTTTAAATACCACGGGTCAAAGCACAACTTTGATCAATAGTAACCCGATGAATGCTATGAATTTAACATTTAAGTAAGAATTGAGAATTAGAAGAATGGCTAATCCACCAAAACCAGCACAGAAACAGCAAACGAAAGTAAGTACGAGAAGTAATACTGGAAAAGCAGCAGTTGCACCAATCAATACAATCAAAATGGCAGATGTGAATGCTGGGACAAAAAAAATTAATCAATGGCTAAAACAAAATACAGGGGGTGTTGTTGATTTAGATACTCTTAAAAATGTTGCAGGAAGCTTACCAGTAATAGGAAATATTATTTCATTAACAGATGCTGTTTATGATGTCATTGAAATTACGAAGAAGCCAAACCCAAGATTCCCCGATTGGCTAAATTTAGGAATTGATTTAGTTGGAGTGATTCCTTTACCTCCTGGGATGGCCGCAGCTCGTACAGCGCTTAGGCCAGCATTGAAAACACTGAAATCCAAAAATTTAACTAAACAAATACCTGATGTAATTATTGAATTATTAACTAATCATGTTAATGAGCGTGTAGCAGGGGAGCTGGATAAATTTGCAGATAAGGCACAGCCTTTAGTTAAAAAGACAGTTAATGATTGTGGTGGCAAAGCTAAAGAGCTTGGCAATAATTTTGCTGATGGTATGAGCAAAATTTTAACTGGAAAAGTTTTTAATTCAAGGAGTGACATTAAAAATGCAAAAGCCAGTTTATCTAAAGTTGGTGACAATATTTTTCGTGATACTGGAAAAGCATTTTCACATGGTGTTTCTTTCTTAGCGAGTGGTCTTTCTGCTGTTGGAAAAGAGTATGGAAATTTAGGAGCTGGTACTGCAACCTATTTCATAGGATCAGATACAAAAGCCTTGATTAACAAGCAAATTGGAGTTTTTAGGAAATTTAGTAATACTGTACCGTCAAAATTAGCGCCTTTGGCCGATCCAAATACAGCTATGAGTTTTTCTTGGTTATTACAAAAACTTTCGATAGCTGCAAAAAACTTTAAACTGAAGAAGGCAAAAAAGACGGTTGCAATTAAACCGAATCAAACTTCACAGAAAGATAAAAAAAGACCAAGTGGGGAATTGGAAACTATTCAAAATCAGAAGGGTGCCAATAATAATCCGAATGATAGTTGTCCACTGAATACAACTGGTGTAAATGGAAGTAAAACCAAGCCAGTGACTAAAACTAAAAGAAGTATCAGTTATGCTTTAGGAACTGAATTCTTAACTCATGTAGATGCATATGAATTTGCTTTGTCTAGCTTTGTCCTCTCTAGAACCTACGCTTCAAATTTGTATCAACTGGATGATGGTGAGTTTGGAGCGCGTTGGTTTACGCCATTTATGTCACGCATTATTAATAAAACAGAATATATAGAAGAAACTGAACAGAAAGAAGGACATATCCGTCAATTAAAAGGGTTGCAGTATATTGGGGCAGATGCACGCCCAATTGCTTTAGCGGATATTAATGTTGGGGAAAGTATTCATGATCAACAGGAAGGATTTTATTACAGTGTGATTTCTGAAAATGTACAAGTGATTTCATTTGGTACAGATGAGAAGCACATCTTTGAAAAATATAATGATGAATACCGATTATCAATAATTGAGTATAAAAATGGAATGACGGCAGCAGTTCGTTATGACCATAAGATCAATAATAAGTCTTATATTTCAGATATTTTAATTAAACATAAATCCCAATTGTTGCTACACATCGCATTTAGAATAAATAGTCAAGGTAAGGTTGAAGATGTTTGGGCAATTGAAAAGGGAGAATTAAAACGTCCACTAGCAAGCTATAACTACAATGACAAAGGCGATTTAATTGAAGCCATTACTGAAAATGGCGCAAGTTATTATTACCAATATCATCATCATCTTATAACACGTTATACCGATCTTACAGGTCGCGGTATGAATTTAGAATACGATGGCATTGCACCGACTTCTAAGGCATATCATGAATGGGCGGATGATGGTAGCTCTGAGGTTCGCTTAGAGTGGGATGAGAATATTCGTCTTACTTATGTTATTGATGCATATGGTAATGAAACAGAATATTACTATGATATTGATGGTTATACCTACCGTATTGTTTACCCAGATGGGCTGGAAGAATGGTATTTCAGAGATGAATGTAGTCGTGTAGTTAGACATATTGATACTGACGCAGCCGTCAATGAATATGAATTTGATGAGAATGGTAACTTAATCACAATTACCCAACCTGATGGGGCGACCACCCACTATGACTATGATGATCAGGATCAACTCATTGGTATGGTGGATGCTGAACAAGGTCGTTGGTTTAAAGAATATGATGGTTCAGGAAACATAATAAAAGAAATTGATCCGTTAAAAAGAGAAACAAAGTACAACTACAATGCTATGGGTCTTCCTATACAAATCACAGATGCGAAAGGTGGAAGCAAACAATTAAAATATGATGACCAAGGAAACTTAATCAGTTATACCGACTGTTCAGGTAAAGAAACAAAATGGGAGTATGACCTCAGAGGGCGAGTGACTTCAGTAGAGAATGCTTTAAAAAATAAAGTTGAATATTTTTATAGTGATTTTACGGCTGAAACAAGAGAACCTCTTGAACAAGGTTTACCATTAAACTCGTTTGGTCAATTAGAAAAGATTAAATATAGCGATGTATTAGAAGAACATTTTATTCATGATGCCGAAGGCCGACTGTTGGTATATATCGATCCAACTGGGAAAAAAACACGTTATGACTATGACCCAGCAGGTTTAATTTCTTATCGTATTGACCCTCTGGGGTATAAGATCAAATATGAGTGGGATAAGTTAAGCCGACTCAAACGATTAATCAATGAAAATGGTGCAGCCTTTGAGTTCTTTTATGATGTAGCTGGCCGCTTAATCAAAGAAATTGATTTTGATGGCAAAGAAACCCTGTATCAATATGACGAGACAAATGGTCAACTTCAAACCAGTATCGAAGTTGCTCTGCTTCAAGGGCAAAACTTGTCTGGAAAGCTGGCACCAAAAGATCGTATTCAGCACTTCGTTATCGATAGTATGGGGCGGCTTGAACAACGTACTTCTGGTTTTGGATACAAAGGTCAAAATGAATTAGAAGAACAGCAGTTAGAAGAGTTTGCCTATAACAGCCATGGTCAAATTTTATTGGCAAAAAATGCAGAGAGTAAGGTTGAGTGGTTCTATGATGTTGTGGGTAATTTAGTCCGAGAGCATATTCAAGACAACAAAACTCATAAGACAGCAGTGTGGAAACATGGCTACGATGAAATCAATGACCGTATTAAAACGATACGCCCAGATGGACAAGATATTGATTGGTTGACTTATGGAACGGGTCATGTCCATAGCTTAATTTTAAATGGCCAAGATATTGTTAGCTTCGAACGCGATGATTTGCATCGCGAAATTGCACGACATTATGCAAACGGTTTAAGCCAATTTGAACACTTTGATGAACAGGGGCGGTTGAGTCAGCAACAAATCGTACAAGGCCATGAAAATGGCTATGCAAATGCGCAATTGCAACAAGAACAAAATGCTGTTCAAGACACTACAAGTCTATTATCACGTGTCTATCGTTATGATAAATCTGGTCAGCTTGCTCAAATTCAGGACAGCCGCCGTGGTGATATTCATTATAAATATGATCCACTTGGGCGTTTACTTGAAGCAACGTCTAAGTTCGGTAAAGAAAAATTTAGTTTTGACCCTGCGAGTAATTTAATAGACCGACATCTGGAACAGCAAAATCAAATTCACGAACATAGAACAGATGAAAACCAGTATGGCTATTTGAAGTTGGTCAATAATGTTGTTCGTCAATATTTAGATCAACAATATCAATATGATGCTTATGGACAGTTGACTACTCAAAAATCAAATCAAGGGGATTTAAACTTATCTTGGGATGTTTTAGGTCGTTTGGTTCGAAGTCGTAATACTGAATATACGGCTGAATATCGTTACGATGCGATGGGGCGACGTTTAGCAAAAAGAAGTAAGCACCATCATACAGGTCAAGAGTTGGATTTTGTTTATGGATGGGATGGTGATACGTTAGCATATGAGTCAAATGAGTCATATACCAAGCATTATATTTATGAAAAAGACAGCTTTACTCCCTTAATTCAAGCCGTTTATCAAACGCCTATACAGGTGCATACAACACCTGTTTGGGATGATAAATATAGTTTTACTCGTGATTTACTTTGGAAAAAGACTCAGAGTAGTCAAGGCTTTGATGATGTTTGGTTCTATCACTGTGACCATTTGGGGACTCCACAAGAGATGAGTGATCTTAGTGGTCAGATCATTTGGAAGGCACAATATAAAGCTTGGGGTGAATGTAAAGCAGAGAAAGTGAAATCAAACTTCTTTGAAAATAGTGAAATCATTTCAAATAATATTCGCTTCCAAGGGCAGTATTTTGATGAAGAAACAGGGTTTCACTATAACCGTCATCGTTACTACTCGCCTTACGTAGGGCGCTTTATTTCTAAAGATCCAATTGGGCTTTTAGGTGGGCATAATGTTTATGCTTATGCGCCGAATCCTATTGATTGGGTTGATCCGAGAGGGTTAGCAAGAGTAAAAGGTTCGAAAGGAAGTAGTGGAAAGGGGGGAGGAGGTTCACCTAAGAAGAAACCTTGTCCAGGTAATCCTTGTGAGGGGAGAAATCCAGCAGCTGAAGCTAAGGCTTTTCAAGGACAAAAACCTGGTCAGCCTTATAATTCTTATGATGGAGTAGATTCTTATACAAATGTGGTTATAAAAAAGGGCACAGTACTTTATGCTTTAGAACCTGGGGGGTTAGGTTATGGTGTAACTATTGCAACTGTTAACCAATCTAAAGGTAGTGCTCAAAAATATCATGATTTAGTACAAGTAACACCTGGATGGAATTGGGCTGAAAGTAAACCAAGAGATATGAGAACTAAAGTTAAAGCATTTATTCTTCAAAAAGATTTATGTGTAGCAAAAGGTAAAGCTCAGGCTAATTCTAATTTTACATTTAAGGATGATGATGGAAATACCGTATGGAAAGATCCACATACATATTCTGGTGGTGGGACACAGTTTTATGTTGAAAAAGCTGAGCGTAAAAATTTTAAAGAGGGTAAAGTGAGAAAAATATGAAAATTGGAAATAAAGAAGTACATATCTGTGAATGTCTAAAAGAAATCATGGTAAAAGAAATAGATTTAGGAAATTCTATTAGATCTTATAATGAAACTCCTGAATGGCCAGAACAAGACAGCAGATTTGTTTTTTTAGAAAACAAAATAAATATAACATCTTTGAATGATTTACCTGAATGGATTTCAGTGAGGGTGAATAATGATATGCATTATACTTGGTATAATGAAATTTATTGCAAAAAGCATCATGACTTATTAGCGGCAGGTGATATGTGATTCTAATCTACAAGGTTCCCTCTAAAGCCAAATTTAATTAGGAAGAGGGGTTGTAAAAGAGCCTTCTATACGGTCTGTAAGCTAGATTGAAGGAGAGTTTAAAGATTCTTATTCAATTATTTTGAGTTCATAAATTATTTTGTGTGGTAAGTATCATTTTTATGTATTACAAAATTTAGCCCTATATTAAGTTTTATGTGCTCATGTTTTCCCCAAAGCATGAGCATCTTTTTTTTATTTTCTTTAGTTTTTTTGCATAAAAATTTTTCTATTAACATTACTAGGATAAAAAGGGTATAGTATGTATTTAATGTCGTTAATTAATAGAAAATAAAATATAGATAAATTAAGCACTTATTTAAATTAATTTGTTAAGTATATTTTTTGTTTACATAATTATATCAATTGGTAGTAATTC
>NZ_LR732790.1:745950-787959 GCF_902505955.1 Acinetobacter sp. 8I-beige
GGGTGGGGCTTGACGGGTGTTTAATATGTATAGATAATGCCCCCACAGTTTACGGCTATGTAGCTCAGTTGGTTAGAGCACCGCACTCATAATGCGGGGGTCACAAGTTCAAGTCTCGTCATAGCCACCATTTTAAAAGACCAAGCTCTCAGCTTGGTCTCTTTTTTTGTGCTTAAAAAATAGATTTGAATATGTCGATATAAAAAAGCCCAAACACATGTTTGGGCTTTTTTATTGGAGAAAGTGCTTATACGCCAGCTTTCCAGCCATTTATGATAGGGTAGCGACGTTCACGGCTAAATGCACGTGAGCTGATACGCGGACCAATTGCGCCTTGGCGACGTTTGTATTCATTGAAATCGACCAAACGAATTACTTTTGAAACCATTTCAGCATCAAAGCCTTTGGCAATGATGTCATCTTGGCTCATATCTTCTTCGATATAGGCATACAAAATGGCATCCAGTACATCATATGGCGGTAAAGAGTCTTGGTCTTTTTGATCTGGACGTAGCTCTGCTGAAGGTGGGCGAGTAATCACACGCTCAGGAATCACAGGCTTGTCTGAAATGCTGTTACGGTATTTCGCAAGTTCAAACACAATGGTTTTATACACATCTTTCAGTACGGCAAAACCACCGACCATGTCACCATAGAGCGTGCAATAGCCCACCGCCAATTCTGATTTATTGCCTGTAGACAGGACTAAATTACCAAATTTGTTGGATAAACCCATTAGCAGTGTACCGCGGGCACGCGCTTGTAAGTTTTCTTCAGTTGCATCCGCAGGGCTGTTGCCAAAAAACGGATAAAGCGTTTGCATAAAGCTGTTCACAATCGGGTTGATTTCAGCAATCCCAAAAGTCACCCCCATACTCTTCGCTTGTTCAGCTGCATCTTCTACACTGATTTGAGCGGTATAAGTATATGGCATCATTACGGCTTGGACTTTATCGGCGCCAATCGCATCGGCTGCAATGGCAAGAGTTAGAGCTGAGTCGATTCCGCCTGATAAACCCAAAATCACCCCAGGGAAACCTGAGCGCTGTACATAGTCGCGAGTCGCCATCACTAAGCTTTGATAAATCTCTGCCATAGTGTCTAAAGCAGGCGGCAGCGCATTGGCCTTAAAGGCTTGTTGTTCTGCTTCGTATTCAGCGAAATACAGAGACTCTTTAAAGCTTTCAGCTTGAAGTACAACTGAACCATTTTTGGCAATCACGAAGCTTGTACCATCAAAGATCAGGTCGTC
The DNA here is from genome assembly GCF_902505955.1 of Acinetobacter sp. 8I-beige. Taxonomy (NCBI): domain Bacteria; kingdom Pseudomonadati; phylum Pseudomonadota; class Gammaproteobacteria; order Moraxellales; family Moraxellaceae; genus Acinetobacter; species Acinetobacter sp. 8I-beige. Next base: position 747,203 of record NZ_LR732790.1, read on the forward strand.
TTGACCGCCGACTTGGTTGGCATAAACCAAGTTGAGGTTCATTTGTTTTGCCAGTGCAGACATGGTTTCAACGCGGTGCTGTGGCTTACCGACTTCATATGGTGAAGCATTTAAGACCAAAGCCGTTTCTACATTGAGCTGTGCCAGTTGTTGTACTGTTGAAAGTGACCAAACATCTTCACAAATCAACACACCAAACTTATGTCCCATATATTCAAAAACAAGATGTTGATGCCCTTCGGTGAAGTAACGCTTTTCATCAAACACGCTATAGTTTGGCAAGTTTTGTTTGTTATACACACCCAAAACTTGTCCATCTTTCATGACCGCAGCGGCGTTGTAGCGTTGACCGTCTTCAGTTTGGTTGACAAAACCAAAGACCATCACAATGTCTTTTACTGTTTTAAGTTGTTCAAAAACTTGTTGCGTGCGTTTGGTTAGGCTAGGACGTAGAAGTAAATCTTCTGCTGGGTAACCAATGCTCGAAAGTTCTGGAAAAATAATTAAATCAGCATTTTGTTTTTTTGCTTCATTGGCCTGCTCCAACATTTTTTGGGCATTTGCTTCAAGGTTGCCAATGTGCGGAGAGAACTGTGCAAGTGCAATTTTAAAACTTTTCATTTCCAACTAAATCCTATACCTATAGGGATATACACGACGATTGAGTTTGTTATAGCTATAAGTTCTACGTGGTGTAAGTGACGATAAACAAATAGAAGTATTAATCAATAATAAGTGCGAATACTATATACGAAATGCGATTTTTTTTAAGGGATATTCTAAAAAAAATCCGTAAATGTCCTTAAAAAGAACAAATTATTCTAATGTCTTTATGGAGTGTGATTGTGTGGTTTCAACCGCTTTTACAAAAAATACAGCAAAAGTTTGAACTTAAAAATCGGCCCTTGACTGAAGGGGAGCAAAAGCTCGCCAGCAGCATTTTTGGGAACAGTCTGAACATGGATTCGGTTCGAATTATCGCGCATCGGGCAGTGCTGCCTCATTATGCGATTAGCCCCAATGGACATGTCTATTTTAATATCAAAGACTGGTGCGAAAATTTTGCCGATCAATCCATTCATCAACAAGCCTGGTTGATTCATGAGCTAACGCATGTTTGGCAAATTCAGCAGGGACTCGCTGTAGTCCGTAAGGCACTTTTTAACCGTCAATATCGCTATGCATTAAAACAAGGGAAGCAGTTTTTAAGCTATGGCATTGAACAGCAGGCGCAAATGGTGCAAGACTATTTTCTCAAAAAACACTATGGCGAAGAGTGCTCAGCCTATGAGCAGTGCATTCCTTTTGTGGCACACAAAGCCTCGTTCTGACCCCGATAGATAAATCTGTGGAGTGATTGTTAGACAACAGATTTTAAAGTCATAAATTGCAAATCATTTGAAGAAAAATGCCAGTGGCATGGGGGAAGCGGACTCTTATTTTGAATGCAAAGCACAGGTAAAAATCGTGAGATTGAGCCTGAAAAATGAGCTAAAAATAAGAAGGAATGTCCTATGCGTATTGCTCTTCCATTGAAAGGTAAAGCCAGCCAAATTTTTGCAGGACCAGTATTCAATGCTGAAAAACAGTCTGCGATTATTCCGATTCGGCATATGAAATTTGACTTTGAAGCTGAGAAAATTGATCCCAAATTTTACTTAAATGCAGAGCTAGCGAGTGCTTACTTTGCATCACTCTCGATCTTTCTGACCTATGGTGAAGACTTGGTGATTGATACCGCCCGTTATCACCGCGATTTCCTCTCAGACCCTGTATTAAAACAACGTGTGACTTCTTTAATTGGACAGGAGGCACTGCATTCAAAGCTACATGAAGAATTGAACGATACTTTTAAACAGGTTGATTTACCCGTTGGTATTTTTCGCTATTTAGCTGAAATCGTTTTTGACTACGGTTTTAACCGCTTACCGCAGCCGATGAAATTGTCTTTGATGGCAGGCATTGAACATTTTACTGCAGTGCTGTCTGAATACATGATGAACCATGAAGAGATTTTCTTCGATTCTCAAGATGAAAAGCAACGGGCGATTTGGATGTGGCACATGCTAGAAGAATCTGAGCATAAAGACATTGCGTATGATGTGTTTCAATCACTTTCCAATAACTATGCCTTACGTATTGCAGGCTTTTTTCCAGCCCTTATCACCATTTTGCTGCTAATTTCCGTGGCGTCAGTTTTTGTCCCGTTTTATCGCAAACCGTCTAATTTGGTGAGCCTTAGTTATTGGAAGGATGTGCCGCGCAGTTTCGGCCTCTTGTTTGGGCTGAAACGAGGTGTTTATGGCAGCAGTTGGATGCATATTTTTGATTATTTACGTCCAAGTTTTCACCCGAATGACTATGACACTTCTGCATTTTTAGATTATTACAAAGAACGTTTACTACATCCTGAAACAGGAGTGTTAGCCCCCTATTTCACCAAAGAATTTACTCCAGTACTTAAATCATAAAAAGGAGGTTATGACATGGGACTGTTGAGTAAAAAAAATAAACCAAGTCAAAAGGCCTACGCAGTTGTAACGGGCGCAGGCAGTGGAATTGGTCGTAGCTTTGCACTGGAACTGGCAAAGCGTGGTGGTGATGTCATCTGTGCAGATATTGATTTGAGCTCGGCACAGGAGACGGTAGATTTGATTCAGTCGATGACATCTTCGTCAGCCTATGCGGTGCATTGTGATGTTGGATTAAACGAATCTGTATACGCTTTGGCGGAGCAAGCGGAACAGCTTTTGGGACATCCTGTTACTTTGCTCATCAATAATGCCGGAGTTGGGCTAGGTGGTAAGTTTGATGAGGTGTCGCTGGAGGATTGGCAATGGTGTATGCATGTCAACCTGTGGGGGGTGATTCATGGTTGCCACTACTTTGTACCCAAATTTAAACAGCAAGGTTTTGGTGCCATTATCAATGTGGCATCGGCAGCGGGCTATACCGCAGCCCCTGAAATGACAGCGTACAACGTGACTAAGTCTAGTGTTTTGGCACTATCAGAAACCTTAGCTTCAGAGCTTCAGGCTTATAACATTGCAGTCAATGTACTGTGTCCAACCTTGGTACCGACCAATATTATGAAGAATGGGCGTTTGCCAAGTCGCTATTCTGGACTGGCTGACAAACTGCTGATGAACCATGCGTTTACCACCAGTGATGCTGTAGTCAAAAAAACATTAAATCGCTTAGATGCAGGCAAGCTTTATACCATTCCACAACCCGATGCCAAATTGTTTTGGTGGATGAAACGCGCATCGCCAAGCTTATACGTCAAGCTTTTAGGTTTGGGGTATCCACTGTTTAATCAAATCACAAAATAAGAATAGAGAAAAATGAATATGGAAATGCAATTAGAGATAGAGCAAGCAGATGTGCAAGCGCCGTCTGATCAAATGCGAGATCAAACTACCACGTCAAAAAGTACGGAAGCTCAACCTAAGCAGACCCGTAAAAAGGCTGTGCTTCGTCCTAAAGCTGTACATACTTACGATACCATTGTTGTAGGGGCTGGGATTTCGGGCATTGCTGCGGCTTATATAATGAAACAAGTCGGCTATCAGGACTATCTGGTTTTAGAAAAAGCGGATAGGGTCGGCGGTACGTGGCGTGATAATAATTACCCTGGTTGTGGCTGTGATGTACCTTCGGCGTTGTATTCATTTTCCTTTGCACCTAGTCATCAATGGAGCCATTTATTTGCGAAACAACCTGAAATTTTATGTTACTTGGAACAGGTGGTTGAGCAGTTTGAGCTGCAAGATAAAATCCGTTTTCAGCATGAGTTGCTCAGTGCAAAATGGAATGAAGAGGCAAGTATTTGGCAACTCGAAACTTCTCAAGGGGCATATCAAGCACGAACCGTGATCTTTAGCACAGGGCCGATTACAGAACCGTCCTTACCTAAAATTAAAGGGATAGAGGGGTTTAAAGGAGAAATGTTCCATTCAGCCCGTTGGAATCATGATTATGACTTAACGGGAAAGCGGGTTGCAGTCATTGGAACTGGCGCATCGGCAATTCAGTTTATTCCACAAATTCAGCCGTTGGCGAAAGAGTTGATCGTATTTCAGCGGACTGCACCGTGGGTTTTGCCCAAAGCGGATATGCAGCTCAATACTACAGTGAAGTCGCTGGTGGCCAAATTCCCGATGATTCAGCAAGGCTGGAGGAACAGTGTTTCCAGTATTTTAAATGGGATCAACTTTGGTCTGCGTCATCCGTCACTGCTTGAGCCAGTCAATGTTTTAAGCCGTCAATTATTAAAATTGCAAATACAGGATGACTCCTTACGTAAAGCCGTAACGCCTAACTTTTCGATCGGCTGTAAGCGACTTTTATTTGCCAATAATTATTATCCAGCACTGCAACAAGACAATGTCACGTTGTTGCCACAAGGTTTGGTCGAGATTGATGAGCAGAGTGTCATTGCGGCAAATGGGGAGCGATTTGAGGTCGATGTCATTATCTGGGGAACTGGTTTTGAAGTGGCACATCCTCCGATTGGCCAACGTGTATGGGATGCTCAAGGTGAGCGATTGGCCGACCTTTGGAAGGGCAGTTCTCCAGAAGCGTACTTGGGGACAAGTTTGGAAAATGTGCCGAATGCCTTTTTGGTATTGGGGTCAAATATCTTGGTCTATGACTCTTTTATTGGCATTGCTGAAGCGCAGATTCAGTACATTGTAGATGGTCTACTAAAAATGAAGCAGCAAGGCTTTAAACGTATGATGGTGAAACGAGATGTTCTACGTTATCACAATGCCAAGGTGCAAACCCATTTGAAAACCACAGTATTTAACCGAGGTGGTTGCTCAAGCTATTATTTAGATCAAAATGGGCGTAACTTCGCGGCTTGGCCGTGGTCCTTGGCCGAGTTAAAGCAACGTTTATCTGCGCTTGAGCTAAAGCACTACGAGGTTATTGAGGCTTAAAGTAGCTTCATTAATAATAAAAAAGCCTGAGTCTGTCCAGGCCTTTTAATACTTTAAGTGCGTCATTCATGGATTGCAGGTTTAGAGTTTAATATATAAAAAAACCACCCATGCGGGTGGTTTTTTTTATCTATCAACGCATACCGAATTAACGGTTGATGTCGCGTTGAACTTCGCCAGTGTAAAGCTGACGAGGGCGACCGATCTTGTACGGACCGCTGTGCATTTCTAACCAGTGGCTGATCCAACCAACAGTACGTGCAAGCGCGAAGATTACTGTAAACATTTCTGTCGGGATACCAATCGCTTTAAGGATGATACCTGAGTAGAAGTCTACGTTCGGGTATAGGTTACGTTTGATGAAGTATTCATCAGAAAGCGCGATACGTTCAAGTTCCATAGCAAGAGCAAGCTGTGGATCGTTGATGCCAAGCGCACCAAGAACTTCGTCGCAAGTTTCTTTCATTACTTTCGCACGTGGATCGAAGTTTTTGTACACACGGTGACCGAAGCCCATGAGTTTAACTTCTTTAGTTTTCACTTTTTCCATGAAGTCAGCAACATTTTCTACAGTGCCGATTTCATCAAGCATCTTAAGAACAGCTTCGTTCGCGCCGCCGTGAGCAGGGCCCCAAAGTGCTGAGATACCCGCAGCGATACATGCATATGGGTTCGCGCCAGTAGAACCAGCTAAACGTACTGTAGACGTAGAAGCATTCTGTTCGTGGTCTGCGTGAAGCGTGAAGATACGGTCCATTGCTTTAGCAAGGATAGGATCTACTTTGTAATCACGGTCTGCTGGAGTAGCAAACATCATGTATAAGAAGTTTTCAGCGTAGCTTAAGTCGTTACGTGGGTAAACAAATGGTTGACCTACAGTGTACTTGTAGCTCCACGCAGCCAAAGTAGGTACTTTAGCAATTAAGCGGATCGCTGTAATTTCACGGTGATCAACATTTTCGATGTCTAAGTTGTTATGATAGAACGCAGAAAGCGCACCAACTACACCAACCATGATCGCCATAGGGTGAGCATCGCGACGGAAACCATTGAAGAAGCGGCTAACTTGATCGTGAACCATGGTGTGGTTACGAACTTTAGCATCAAATACTTCTTTTTGTTCAGCTGTTGGAAGCTCGCCATTGAGAAGTAAGTAGCAAGTTTCTAAGTAGTCAGCTTTAGTTGCTAACTGGTCGATTGGGTAGCCACGGTGTAAAAGCACACCTTTGTTACCGTCGATGAAAGTGATTTTAGACTCGCATGCAGCAGTAGCCATAAAACCAGGATCAAAAGTGAAGTGACCTGCGGCCAATACATCCTTAACGTCGATTACATCTGGGCCCAATGTGCCGCTGTAAATTGGTAATTCAATTTCTTTGCCATCAAGCTGTAAAACGGCTTTTTTGCCAGTTGCTTCAGACATTCAATAGATCTCCTGTCCTGGTGAATGATTTATCTGACTCGAAATACTCATCTTTTAATGCACGAATCAGACGGATTAAAAATTTGCTCTAAGAGTAGAGAGTGCTGAAATTTTGTCAATTATACTTATGGATAAAATGATGACTTCCGAAGTTATAGTTAAGATTTAATCCATTAAAATTTGCATAAAATCACAGCACCGACACACTATAATAAGTTAATTCAAGGAGCAAGTGCATAAATAAAAAATGTTGCTGGCGCAATTGTAAGCAGTTTTATATTGAAAAAAGCGCTTGAAAAGAAACAGAATTCAAGTCGTCATATATTTACATTTATTATGATTCTCGTAACTTACGCATCATTTTAAAAAGAAAATGCTGCTTTCGTAGTCATTGTTAAAAACAATAAGTGACTCAAAAAAAATGATTTAATTGTATAAAAAATAGCTTATTTGGTATTTCGAAAACGATATATAAGTCACTTTTTTTATTTATACGGATGTGAAAAAATTGTTTTAATTAAAATTTATTACGAGATATTTCAATCTTGTAGGGGATTAATCTGTTGCACCAACATCATGCATATTTATGCCACTATATTAAAATAAAATAATGAACATTTTATATATAAATAAAAAATGCTTAAAATAATGCAGTGAAATTAGCCAGTTTTAAAAACAAGACTTTTTTGTGCATCTTTAGTCTAAAGTCGAATTTTACCGTTTTTGTATAAATTTTAGCGCTTGAATTTGGTGTTTATTTTATAAAAACCAACCATATAGCTGAGATTTGAAGCTAAAGTGTTGTAGCGCAAGGTATTTATCTATGTGTTAATGATTCTTATTTAAAGAATTTTTATGCAAAAAGGCCAAGGGCATTGTTTGTATTTTGATAGTTCACGTCTTATAATTCAGTGTCGTTTTAAGTTCAAACGCTATTTAATTTAGAGTTTTAAAGTAGCTGCTGAACAATGCCAGCTTTCCTTCGAATTAATTCCAACAAACTCCGGATGGAGTTTTTACTTACAGGATGCCCGCTGTGAAAAGCAACAGACCTGTCAATTTGTCCATGGGTCAAGTTTTAGAAGTAAACTTAAAATCCCCTGTGGCTATTGCATCAATCTTACACCGTCTATCAGGTGTCATCGTATTTTTACTCGTACCGGTACTTCTATGGATCTTAGACAAGTCATTGTCTTCGCCTGAAGGATTTGCTCAAGTTCAGGCTATTTTTAATAGCTTCATTGTGCGTTTTGTCGTATGGGTATTTGTAGCCGGCTTAATTTTCCACTTTATTGCGGGCGTTAAGCACTTACTTGCAGATATCGGTATTGCTGAAGAACTGCAAAGTGGTCGTATCGCAGCTACTATTTCATTGATCTTGTCTGCAATCGGTATCGTTGCGGCATTTGTATGGATTGTTATCTAATGAAAAGTGCTACTGGTTTAACGGGTTCAGGTTCTCGCGATTGGTTTATCCAACGTGTAAGTGCTGTCGTATTAGCGGTTTATACAGTTGTTGTTTTAGGTTGGATCCTATGCAATGGCGGTTTTAGCTATGAACAGTGGTACGGCTTTATGATGACAGCTCCAATGAAGATTTTATCTTTATTGGCCGTCTTATCTCTTGTTGCACATGCTTGGATTGGTATGTGGCAGGTATTCACGGATTATGTGACTACTCGTCAAATGGGTCCTTCAGCTTCAGGTTTACGCCTTGTACTGACTTCAGCAGTAATTATTGCTGTATTTGCATATGCGATCTGGGCAATCCAGATTTTTTGGGCGAATTGATAGGAATAGATCATGGGCGCTATAACCCCTAAAGAAGATTACACAAATATTCCACACGAAACTTTCGATGCTGTTATCGTTGGTGGTGGTGGTTCAGGTATGCGCGCGTCTTACCAACTTGCTCAAGCTGGTTTGAAAGTTGCTGTTTTAACTAAAGTATTCCCAACTCGCTCGCACACAGTTGCAGCGCAGGGTGGTATTGGTGCATCTCTTGGTAACATGCAAGAAGATAATTGGCACTACCACTTCTACGACACTGTTAAAGGTTCTGACTGGTTAGGCGACCAAGACGCGATCGAATTTATGACGCGTGAAGCGCCACAAGTGGTTTATGAGTTAGAGCACTTGGGTATGCCATTTGACCGTAACGCAGACGGTACGATTTACCAACGTCCATTCGGTGGTCACTCTGCAAACTACGGTGAAAAAGCGGTTCCACGTGCATGTGCTGCTGCTGACCGTACAGGTCACGCACTTCTTCACACGCTTTATCAAAGCAATGTGAAAATGGGTACGCAATTCTTTGTTGAGTGGATCGCGCTTGACCTGATTCGTAACGAAGCAGGTGATGTTCTTGGTGTAACAGCAATTGACCAAGAAACAGGTAAAATTGCAGTATTCCAAGCCAAAGCGACATTGTTTGCTACAGGTGGTGCGGGTCGTGTTTACCGTGCATCAACCAATGCTTATATCAACACTGGTGACGGTCTTGGTATGGCGGCTCGTGCAGGTATTCCATTGCAAGATATGGAATTCTGGCAGTTCCACCCAACGGGTGTTGCTGGCGCAGGCGTATTGTTAACTGAAGGTTGTCGTGGTGAAGGTGCAATCCTTCGTAATGATGCTGGCGAGCCATTCATGGAGCGCTATGCACCAACTTTAAAAGATTTGGCACCACGTGACTTCGTATCACGTTCTATGGACCAAGAAATTAAAGAAGGTCGTGGTTGTGGTCCGAAGAAAGACTACATCTTGCTTGATATGACGCACTTGGGTGCTGAAACGATCATGAAACGTCTTCCATCTGTATTCGAGATTGGTAAGAAATTTGCGAACGTTGACATCACCAAAGAGCCAATTCCAGTTGTACCAACAATTCACTACCAAATGGGTGGTATTCCAACGAATATCCACGGTCAAGTGGTTGTGCCTGAAGGTTCTGAAACTGAAGCATTTGCAGCACATTATGACAAAGATAGCGATATCTATTCGACTAATGCGGGCGATCGTAACTTTACGAAACCTGTTAAAGGCTTCTATGCAATTGGTGAATGTTCTTGCGTGTCTGTACATGGTGCAAACCGTTTAGGTACGAACTCGCTACTAGACTTGGTTGTATTTGGTAAAGCTGCGGGTGAGCACATCATTGACTACGTGACTAAACATCACGGTGATGAATACCAACCGCTTCCTACGACTGTGCTTGAGCAAACTGTTGCACGTATCCGTAAATTGGATGATTCAACAACTGGTGAAAATGCCCAAGAAGTTGCAGATGCAATTCGTGACATCGTTCAAGACCATGCTGGTGTATTCCGTACAACTGCACTTCTTGAAGAAGGTGTGAAGCAGATTCTTGCGATTGAACCGCGTGTACGCAATATTCACTTGAAAGACAAATCTAAAGTATTTAACACTGCGCGTGTAGAGGCTTTAGAAGTTGAAAACTTGTATGAAGTGGCTAAAGCAACATTGATCTCAGCAGCAGCTCGTAAAGAGTGCCGTGGTGCGCATACGGTTGTAGACTTTGAAGAGTCGCCAGATCATCCAGCTTACCCATATGGTCGTCGTGATGATGAGTGGATGAAGCACACATTATGGTTCTCTAGCGATAACCGTCTTGAGTACAAGCCAGTACGTTATAAGCCATTGTCTGTTGCTGCAATTCCACCTAAACCACGTACATTCTAATTGGGAGAAGTAAGATGAGTAGAGGTACTCGTACATTTAATATCTACCGCTACGATCCTGATAAGGATGCAGCGCCGTACATGCAAACTTTCAAGTTAGAGTTGACTGATAAGCACCGTATGTTGCTTGATGCGCTTCTTGCATTGAAAGTACAGGATGAATCATTAACATTCCGCCGTTCATGCCGTGAAGGTATTTGTGGTTCGGATGGTGTAAACATCAATGGTAAAAATGGTTTAGCGTGTCTTTGGAACCTAAACGACTTACCAGAAGTGATCACAGTTCGTCCTTTACCTGGTTTGCCGGTGGTTAAAGATTTAGTTGTGGATATGAATCAGTTCTACGATCAGTACAACAAAATTCACCCATTCTTGATCAACAACCAACCTGCGCCGCCAAAAGAGCGTTTACAGTCTCCTGAAGAGCGTGAACACTTAGATGGTTTATACGAATGTATTCTTTGTGCATGTTGTTCAACTTCATGCCCATCATTCTGGTGGAACCCAGACAAGTTCTTGGGTCCTTCAGCATTGTTGAATGCATACCGTTTCATCATTGACTCTCGTGATACAGCAACTCAAGAGCGTTTGGCTCGTCTAGACGACCCATTCTCGCTATTCCGTTGTAAAGGTATTATGAACTGTGTATCAGTGTGTCCTAAAGGTTTGAACCCAACTAAAGCAATCGGTCACATCCGTAACATGCTTTTAGATGCTGCGGGTTAATCTGTAGGCTGATTTATCAGTTAGAAAAAGCACACCTATAGGGTGTGCTTTTTTATTTTATAGCGAGATTTTTGCTGTAAAAAATAAAGTTGAGTGAAAGCGTGAGCTTGGCACTATTTTTGTTTGTGATAGGTGGCTTTTGTATAAATTGCACCAGATTGGTGAAAAGCGCGGCGATTTAAAACAAATGTCATAAATAAGTGCAAGTATGAGTCTGCAAAAAAAGTTATGAAGATGTTAATATGGATGTTGTTGATGGGGAGGGCATATTGAAAGATGATGCTCTCTTTTCGTATGTGTTTTTTGGAGTAGACTTTGGTCTACGTTGAAACTCGGTTTTATTTAAAGCACCATATATTAGATGAAATTTTGATATGTGTATTTCGCCAATTTATGAAAGGTATGTGTCAAAAAAATCAATTGAAATATGGGGAGTATGTTAAAATTTTTGCACGTTTATATTTAAAAAATGCGCGCTAAATATGTACATTAATTCAACATTTAAGCCGCATTAGAGCGAGTATAAATGAAGGGTTAGTCGCTTTAGAAAAAATAATGCATCGCCTTATTTTTTCTAAGTCGATTTGCAAAAAATTGCTCGGTTTTGGCCGGGTATGAATGAGTGATGATGCCGCTGAGGGCGTTATGATTCATTGTCACATTGGGTAATTCTAATGTAGTGATAACGCCTCATGGCATCCGCCTTATGGGGACTAATGTCATGTTACCAATTTGACATTACTAATCATGGGTTCGCTTAAAAAGCATCCTGAAATGTTTTTGCAATAGGAAATGGGTCCACAAATGCAAGAAGTTGCTGACGCATTGCGTCTTGACACTGAACTTTCCGCTGATAGTGCAGCGTATATTGAAGAACTTTATGAGCAGTACTTGGCTGCACCAGACTCAGTAGAAGCTGACTGGCGTGCATACTTCGATAAATACCCGAAAGGTGATCAACCACACAGCAATGTACGTGAGCAATTCTTATTACTAGGTCGTAATTCAAGTCGTGTTCAAGCAGTGGTACAAAGTTCTGTTAGTACAGAACATGAACGTCGTCAAATTGGCGTACTACAACTGATCGCAGCGTACCGTAACCGCGGTCACCAAAAAGCGAAGCTTGATCCTTTAGGTTTGGCAAAACGTGAAATCGTGCCGGATCTTGACCTTGCTGCACATGGCTTAACCCAATCTGATTTCGACACTGTATTCAATACAGGTAATCTTTTGATTGGTAAAGATGAAGCAACTCTAGGTGAAATGGTTCAAGCCATGGAAGCAACGTACTGTGCTTCAATTGGTGCAGAATACATGCACATTGTTGATACCAAAGAAAAACGTTGGATTCAACAACGCCTTGAAGGTGCACGTGGTCAATTCAACTTCACTGCAGAACAGAAAAAACACGTATTAGAGCGTTTGACTGCGGCTGAAGGCCTAGAAAAATTCCTAGGTAATAAATACGTTGGTGCAAAACGTTTCGGCGTGGAAGGTGGTGAATCTTTCATTCCAATGGTTGATGCTTTGATTCAGCGTGCAGGTTCTGTAGGTTGTAAAGAAGTGGTCATTGGTATGCCTCACCGTGGTCGTTTGAACCTTCTTGTAAACATCATGGGTAAAAACCCAGCAGACCTATTTGGTGAGTTCGAAGGTAAGAGCTTACATAAAAAAGGTTCTGGTGACGTTAAGTACCACCAAGGTTTCTCTTCAAACGTAATGACTCAAGGTGGTGAAGTTCACTTGGCATTGGCGTTTAACCCATCACACTTAGAAATCGTCGGCCCTGTGGTTGAAGGTTCAGTACGTGCACGTCAAGTACGTCGTAAAGATATTGGTGGCGATGATGTATTGCCAGTAATTGTTCACGGTGATGCTGCATTTGCAGGTCAAGGTGTTAACCAAGAAACCTTCCAAATGTCACAAACACGTGGCTATACAGTGGGTGGTACGGTTCATATTGTGGTGAATAACCAAGTTGGTTTCACAACATCTGATCCACGTGATGCGCGTTCTACAGAATACTGTACGGACATCGCGAAAATGATCCAAGCACCGATTTTCCATGTGAACGGTGATGATCCTGAATCAGTATTGTTTGTTGCGCAATTGGCACATGACTTCCGTCATACTTTCCGTAAAGACGTTGTCATTGACATGTTCTGTTACCGCCGCCGTGGTCACAACGAAGCGGACGAGCCAGCTGCAACTCAGCCAATGATGTATCAAGTCATCAATAAGAAAACGACAACGCGTGCGCTGTATGCAGACCAATTGGTTCAAGAAAGCGTATTAGACCGTGCTAAAGCGGATCAAATGGTTGAAGACTACCGTGCTGATTTAGAAGCAGGTAAGCACGTTGCAAATGCATTGGTACTTGAACCAAATACAAAAATGTTTGTAGATTGGGCACCGTACTTAGGGCATGACTATACAGACGTATGGGATACCACATGTTCTGAAGATCGCTTAAAAGAGCTTGGTCGCAAAATGCGCGAGCTTCCTGAAGGTTTTGTGATGCAGCGTCAAGTTGCAAAAGTGATTGATGATCGCTTAAAAATGCAAACTGGCGAAATTCCATTGAACTGGGGTGCTGCAGAAACTTTGGCTTATGCATCTATTTTAGATGATGGCTATTTGGTTCGTTTGACTGGTGAAGACGTTGGTCGTGGTACCTTCTCACACCGTCATGCAAAACTGCATAACCAAGTGGATGGTTCAACGTACATTCCACTTTGTCATATCAAAGAAAATCAACCACGTACTGCTATTTATGACTCATTGTTGTCTGAAATGGCGGTGTTAGGTTTTGAGTATGGTTATGCAACGACTCTGCCTAAGAGTTTGATCATTTGGGAAGCACAATTTGGTGACTTCGCAAACTGTGCACAGGTGGTAATCGATCAGTTCATCGCATCAGGTGAAACCAAGTGGGAGCGTGTGTGTGGTTTAACCTTACTTCTTCCTCACGGTTTTGAAGGTCAAGGTCCAGAGCACTCATCTGCACGTTTAGAGCGTTTCTTACAGCTATGTGCTGAAGACAACATGCAAGTGATGACACCGACTACGCCTGCACAGATTTTCCATGCTTTACGTCGTCAAGCGATTCGCCCAATTCGTAAGCCAATGATCATTATGTCACCGAAGTCTTTACTTCGTCACAAGCTTGCAACGTCTACTTTAAGTGAACTTGCAAACGGTACATTCCAAACTGTGATTGATGAAATCGACAACATCAACAAAGCAGACGTAACCCGTTTAGTGCTTTGTGGTGGTAAGGTTTACTATGACTTGCTTGAGAAACGTCGTGAGCAAGAGTTGAATAACACTGCAATCGTTCGTATTGAACAATTGTATCCATACCCTGAACAACGTATTGCTGAAGTTCTTGCTCAATATCCAAACGTAAAAGACATTGTTTGGACGCAAGAAGAGCCGAAGAACCAAGGCGCTTGGTTATTTATTGCTCCTCGTCTATATGATGATGTAATGAAGTCGGCTAAACCAGTACGTATCAGTTATGCAGGTCGTGAAGCTTCTGCTGCACCGGCTTGTGGTTCACCATATTTGCATGCAAAACAACAAGCTCAGCTCGTAAATGACGCTTTAGCGATCGTAGCTGAATAACAGGAGATTCTTAGTAATGGCAACCGAAATTAAAGCACCGGTATTCCCTGAGTCAGTTGCGGATGGAACAATCGCAACTTGGCACAAACAACCAGGTGAAGCAGTATCACGTGATGAAGTGATCTGTGATATTGAAACAGATAAAGTTGTTTTAGAAGTTGTTGCTCCTGCTGACGGTACAATTGCATCGATCATTAAAGGTGAAGGTGACACAGTTCTTTCAAATGAAGTGATTGCACAGTTTGAAGAAGGTGCTGTATCTGGCGCTGCGCAAACTGAAGCAGTTCAGTCTGAAGCGAAAGTAGAACAAGCAGTTACTCAAACTGAAGCGGGTGCTGCACCAGTCGTTGAACGTGCTCAAGTTGCTGATCAAGCGCCTGCTGTGCGTAAAGCATTGACTGAGTCTGGCATTCCAGCTGCTGATGTTGCAGGTACAGGCCGTGGTGGTCGTATCACGAAAGAAGATGTGACAAATCACCAAACTAAACCAGCAGCTCCAGCTGCAGCACCATTAAGTGTTGCCGTGGGTGAGCGTGTTGAGAAGCGTGTTCCAATGACACGTCTTCGTAAGCGTGTTGCTGAGCGTCTGCTTGCTGCAACTCAAGAAACTGCAATGTTGACGACGTTTAACGAAGTGAACATGAAGCCAATCATGGAAATGCGTGCACAATACAAAGACGCATTTGAGAAGCGTCATGGTGCGCGTCTTGGTTTTATGTCTTTCTTTGTTAAAGCGGCAACTGAAGCGCTTAAACGCTACCCAGCAGTTAATGCTTCAATTGACGGTGATGACATTGTTTACCACGGTTACTATGACATCGGTGTAGCAGTATCTTCTGAGCGTGGTCTAGTTGTACCTGTGCTTCGTGATACAGACCGCATGAACTATGCTGAAGTTGAAAATGGTATCCGTGACTTTGCTTACAAAGCACGTGATGGTAAATTGGGCATCGAAGACATGACTGGCGGTACGTTCACAATCACCAACGGTGGTACTTTCGGTTCATTGTTGTCGACTCCGATCTTGAATACACCACAAACTGCGATTTTGGGTATGCATAAAATCCAAGAGCGCCCTATGGCTGTAAACGGTCAAGTAGAAATCTTACCGATGATGTATTTAGCGCTTTCTTATGACCACCGTCTAATCGATGGTAAAGAAGCTGTAGGTTTCTTGGTAACAATCAAAGAATTGTTAGAAGAACCAGCTAAATTGATCCTTGACCTTTAATTCTAAAGAATAAAACATGGGCTTAGAGAGATCCTCTAAGCCCATTTTTGGAGATAAAAATGTCTCAACAATTTGATCTTGTTGTAATTGGCGGTGGCCCAGGTGGTTACGAAGCAGCAATTCGTGCAGCGCAGCTTGGTTTTAAAGTTGCGTGTATTGAAAAACGTATTCACAAAGGCAAACCATCTTTAGGTGGGACGTGCTTAAACGTGGGTTGTATTCCGTCTAAAGCATTGCTTGATTCTTCTCACCGCTACGAAGATACAATGCATCACTTAGCTGATCATGGTATTACAACAGGTGAAGTGAACTTTGATTTGTCTAAACTCCTTGCACGTAAAGACAAAATTGTTGACCAACTTACTATGGGTATTGATGGCCTTTTAAAAGGTAACGGTATCGAGTGGTTAAAAGGTACAGGTAAATTACTTGCAGGTAAAAAAGTAGAATTTGTATCTCACGAAGGTGAAACTCAAGTTTTAGAGCCTAAATATGTGATTCTTGCAACGGGTTCTGTGCCAATTAACATTCCATCAGCACCAGTTGATCAGAACATCATTGTTGACTCAACTGGCGCACTAGAATTCCAAGAAGTACCTAAGCGTTTAGGTGTAATTGGTGCGGGCGTAATCGGTCTAGAGCTTGGTTCAGTATGGCGTCGTCTAGGTGCTGAAGTTGTTGTATTTGAAGCAATGGACGCATTCTTACCAATGGCTGATAAAGCATTGGCGAAAGACTACCAAAAACTTTTAACTAAGCAAGGTCTTGATATCCGTGTTGGCGCTAAAGTTGCGGGCACAGAAGTTAATGGTTCTGAAGTTACTGTTAAATATACTCAAGGCGGCGAAGAAAAAACTCAAGCGTTTGATAAGTTGATCGTTTGTGTAGGTCGTCGTGCATATGCTGAAGGTCTATTGGCTGATGATTGCGGCATCAAACTAACTGAACGTGGTTTAGTTGATGTGAACGATTGGTGTGCGACGTCTGTTGACGGCGTATATGCTATTGGTGACTTGGTTCGTGGCCCAATGCTTGCGCATAAAGCGATGGAAGAAGGTGTAATGGCTGTTGAGCGTATTCACGGTCATGCAGCTCAAGTGAACTATGACACCATCATTTCTGTGATTTACACACACCCAGAAGCGGCGTGGGTCGGTTTAACAGAACAGCAAGCGATCGAGAAAGGCCACGAAGTGAAAACGGGTCAATTTGGTTTCGCTGCAAACGGCCGTGCAATGGCTGCGGGTGAAAATGCTGGTTTCGTGAAGTTTGTTGCTGATGCAAAAACTGACCGTTTACTGGGTATGCACGTGATTGGGCCTGCTGCGTCTGATATCGTACACCAAGGTATGATTGCACTTGAGTTTGTATCTTCGGTTGAAGATCTACAGTTGATGACTTTCGGTCACCCAACATTCTCTGAAGTGGTTCATGAAGCTGCACTTGCAGTGGATGGTCGAGCGATTCACGCAATTCAGCGTAAACGCAAATAAGACAACGAAAAGAGCGACTACGGTCGCTCTTTTTTGTTTCAGGTGTTGTCTTCTCATGAAGAATCATCTAAAAATAAAGACAAGAAGTTTTAAAAATCCAAAATGGTTACTGTGATAGTAAACAGTTTCGGTGCAACAAAAAGTAAATAAGCAGTAATAAAAAGGTTAGTCGATGAATTTACATGAATATCAAGCTAAAGCGCTATTAAAAAAATATGGTATGCCTGTCCAAGAGGGCGTACTTGCCACCACTCCAGAAGAAGCAGTAAAAGCCTTTGAACAAATAGGCGGAAAATTTGCTGTCATGAAAGCCCAAGTGCATGCGGGTGGTCGTGGTAAGGCGGGTGGCGTAAAAGTTGTAAAGTCAGCAACGGAAGCTGCTGAATATGCAAAAAGCATCATCGGGACCAACCTTGTTACCTATCAAACCGATAGCCATGGCCAACCAGTAAATAGCGTACTTGTCGCGGAAGATGTGTATCCTGTAGAGCGTGAACTGTATTTAGGTGCAGTGGTTGACCGCTCAAGTCGTCGTGTGACCTTTATGGCTTCGACCGAAGGTGGCGTCGAAATTGAAAAGGTTGCAGAAGAAACCCCTGAAAAAATTATTAAAGTTGAAGTCGATCCTTTGGTTGCCTTATTGCCATTTCAAGCGCGTGAAGTTGCATTTAAGTTGAACCTTAAAGATGGTCAAGTGAATCAATTTGTGAAAGTGATGTCTGCTGCGTATCAAGCATTCATCGAGAATGACTTTGCTTTATTTGAGATCAATCCTCTATCTGTGCGTGAAAATGGTGACATCCTATGTGTCGATGCCAAAGTGGGGATCGATTCAAACGCGCTGTATCGTTTACCAGAAATTGCTGCGCTGCGCGATAAGTCACAGGAAAATGAACGTGAGTTAAAAGCGTCTGAATTTGACCTCAACTACGTCGCGCTTGAAGGCAACATTGGCTGTATGGTCAATGGTGCGGGCCTTGCGATGGCAACCATGGATATTATTAAACTCTATGGCGGCCAACCTGCGAACTTCCTTGATGTCGGCGGTGGTGCAACCAAAGACCGTGTGATTGAAGCGTTTAAAATTATTCTGGCAGATACCTCTGTACAAGGGGTATTGATTAATATCTTCGGTGGAATTGTACGTTGTGACATGATTGCTGAAGCAATTATTGCAGCGGTTCAAGAAGTAAATGTGACCGTACCTGTGGTTGTTCGTTTAGAAGGGAACAATGCTGAATTAGGTGCCAAATTACTTGATGAATCAGGTTTAAAACTTATTTCTGCAAATGGCTTGTCGGATGCCGCAGAAAAAATTGTTGCTGCAGTAAAAGCGTAAGGAGTATCAATATGAGCGTATTAATTAATAAAGACACCAAAGTATTGGTACAAGGTTTCACAGGCAAAAACGGTACATTCCACTCAGCACAAGCGCTAGATTATGGAACCAAAGTCGTTGGCGGGGTAACTCCTGGTAAAGGCGGCACAACTCATCTAGATTTACCTGTATTTAACACCATGAAAGATGCAGTTGCAGGTACAGGTGCAGATGCAACTGTGATTTATGTCCCAGCTCCTTTTGTCTTGGATTCAATTATTGAAGCAGTGGATTCAGGTGTTGGACTGATTGTGGTCATCACAGAAGGCGTGCCAACTTTAGACATGCTCAAAGCTAAGCGTTATCTTGAAACAAATGGCAATGGTACGCGTCTGATTGGTCCAAACTGTCCGGGTATTATTACCCCAGGTGAATGTAAGATCGGGATTATGCCGGGTCATATTCATCAACCAGGTAAAATTGGCATTATTTCACGCTCAGGTACGTTGACTTATGAAGCGGTTGCTCAAACGACGAAATTAGGCTTAGGACAATCAACCTGTATTGGTATTGGTGGCGATCCAATTCCGGGCATGAACCAAATTGATTGTTTGAAACTGTTCCAAGAAGATCCGCAAACTGAAGCGATTATCATGATTGGTGAGATTGGTGGTACAGCTGAAGAAGAAGCAGCTGAATATATTCAATCGTATGTGACTAAACCTGTGGTGGGTTATATTGCAGGTGTAACAGCACCGAAAGGCAAGCGTATGGGACATGCGGGAGCAATTATTTCTGGTGGTAAAGGTACTGCTGAAGAAAAGTTTGCAGCATTTGAAAAGGCGGGGATGGCGTACACGCGTAGCCCAGCAGAACTCGGTTCAACGATGTTCCAACTTTTAAAGGACAAAGGTTTAGTTTAAGCCTTTTATATTTTAAAGGAAAAAGCCGTATGTCTTAATTGCACATACGGCTTTTTTGTGGAGAGCATATTGGTTTGCCCTAATACATTTCTCTGTATAAAAATAATATGGGGGTTAGAGTGTTTAATCTCAGCTGAAAACTATATTTAGCCACATTGAAAAAGCAATATTGGACAAAAGACAAAATGGTTAAATTAGAGCAAGATTTGCTATGTACTTAACAATCTGAGAATTGATAAATATTTGGTGTTCACTGTTTATATAGGAGACTATGCTATATTCATAATTAAAATAATTCTTTTGAAGACATAATATTACAGATGTTAAAGCCTATTCATTTATTGTTTTGTCGTTGCTTATTTTTGTTCGGGCTAGCGATGAATATCGCTTATGCTGAAAATGAAGATGTCTATTTGGCGGAGTCTTTGAGTGATGATATTTTCCACTATTATCAGCAGTTAGCTGCACAACATGATGAAGCGGAAAACGATTATACATTGATCAATAATGATTTTTATGAGAATGAATATATTCGCGTATTTAACTACTCGGGCTATAACTCGGATAGTTTAAGCCATAAATTGGGGACAGGGGAGTTTCATAGTTCAGACTTGGATGCACTCAGCATTTCATTTGGGTATGGTATTGAAATTAAAGTCAATAAAAGAAATAAAGTGGGATATGAGTACCTTTCAAATTTTCCTTATGATCGTGGGCAATTGATCCGTTTCTTTTGGGTGCGTTTGCACTAAATAGCTTAATTCTATTTATTCATAAAAAGTTTTTTCCGTTACTGTTTAGAATGTTTTCACTCAATTGTAAGGTCTAGGATGTTTACATGACTTCTTTGAATTCACTGGTGGCGAGTGAATCGACTTAAGAACGAAGATAACTTAAATTTTTATAATAGATGATGGGCTTAAGGTGCTGAGTGAATTCTTAGGTTTATCGTTTTAAAAGCTTAAATGTTTATTTTGTAGAAAGTTGAATATTAAAGCAGATGATAAAAACGCGACAGATCGTCGCGTTTTTTGATTGTAAGTCTAACTACTATTGAGCTTTGCTTTGCGGTTTTAAGCTTTGGGTTAAACCATTGATGTCGCCGCCTTGAATTCCCAGTTCATTCATCAAGCTGTCAATTAATGGTGCTTGGGTACGATAGCGTAGCGCACTATTCACCACTTGATCAGACAAAGCAACTTGTGAAGATTCCGCACCATCACCTCCAGTTGTTGCTGAGCTGACATTACCTAAACCGTTAACCTGTAGAATTTTGATGTCATCAATGTTTTCCATCGGCTTAACACTTTCACGAATGATTTCAGGTAAGTATTTTAACAATGCTAGGCGAATTTGCATTTCGACTTGCTCAGGAGATAAGACGTTGTTCGCCTCATTCACCGCACGTGTACCATCCGCATCGACTTGGTATTGTTTTTCCATCGCTTGAGCCAACAGTATTTTGGCATCCGCTTCACCTTTGGCTTTTAAGCGAGCTTGTTCGGCTTGAGCTTCCGCTGCAATACGAACGGCTTCGGCATCATCGGCAGCGGCTTGTTTGCCTGCTTCAGCTGCAACTGTAATCGCAATCGCATCTTTTTCTGCAGCCTGCTTCGCCGCAACCAACTCAACTGCTTTTTGACGCTCAGCACGCTGGGTTTCACGTACGGTAATCACTTCTTCTTCGGCTTTAACTGCTTCAGCACGGGCACGGTCAGCAGAAGCTTTGGCTTCAGACTCTTCACGCGACTTTTCCGCAATTGCAATAGCACGTGACTGTTCTGCCAGTTCGATGGTTTTCTTTTGTTCAACCTGCGCTTGTTCAATAATTTGTGATTTTTGAATGTTTTGGCTTTCCACATCACGTGCTGCACCAATACGCTTTAACTCGACTTCACGCTCAGCTGCAATTCGTGCTTCTTCTGCTTCACGTTTTTTCTCAGCTTCTTGTGAGGCAATTTCAGCCAATTGTTCTGCACGGCGAATTGCAATTTCACGTTCTTGTTGTAGTTTTGCGTATTCTTCTTCGCGGATGATTTGTAGGCGAGCTTGTTCTGCTTCTAAGTTCTTGGTCTTAATGGCAAGGTCAGCGTCTTGCTCGATGTGATTACGTTTACGGCGACGGTCTTCAATTGTTTCAGTTAGCTTAGTTAAACCTTCGGCATCGAATGCATTTTGAGGGTTAAAGTATTTGAAACCTGTTTGGTCTAAACCTGTTAAAGACACAGTTTCAAGTTCTAGACCATTTTTATGTAAGTCTTCGGAAACCACTTGTTGTACTTTTTGCACGAAGTCCACACGTTTTTCATGCAATTCTTCCATCGCCATTTCAGCAGCGACTGCACGCAAGGAATCGACAAATTTACCTTCCACAAGGTTCTTCAACTCATTTGGAGACATGGTTTTTTGTCCCAAAGTCTGCGCGGCAACTGCAATTGATTCTGCTAGTGGCTTCACACGGACATAGAACTCTGCCATGACATCGACGCGCATACGGTCACGGGTAATGAGCGCTTGGTCATCAGCACGGCGAACCTCTAAACGTAGCGTGTTCATGTTAACAGGGATAATTTCATGTAATACAGGCAGTACAATTGCACCGCCACCTAAAAAAACTTTAATGTCATAACAATATGTTAATAATTTTGTTAAAGTTCTGTTTTTTATATTATTTTTATAATTAATATAAATTAACATTTTTGTTAACACATTTATCTGCCTAGATGGGCTTTGTTACCCCCCATTAAAGGCTTATTCAATACTATAATTCTCAAATGTATGGGCGAATGGAAACGAAAGAAACATCAGACTGAATATCGTCGCCAATGGTATAAATTACATATTGGTGTAGATGCTTCAATCTTGCAAATACGGGCAGTTCAACTATCGACCGACATTGTCAGTGATTAAAAGTTACTTGGTAATTTACTCGAGAAGACTTCACAAGATGAGTACATTGAATCCGTATATACCTATGGAGCTTATGATACCCAGCTGTACTGTCAGATAATTACTGATCGGCAAGCTCATACAGTAAACCCACCTAGGAAAAATGAGAAACCATGAAAAGATAAAAAAGCTAGTTCGCTAGAGTGAAATGAACTGCTTCGAACAATTAAGCATTTAGGAAGAAAGATATGGAGAAACTGGTCTGGATATCATAGCCGACGTCTGTTCGAAATAAAGATGCATTGCATTAAATTATTGGGAGAAAAGTTAAGTGCATGAATTTTTCAGAGGCAGGTCAATGAAATTCATGTACGTATGGACGTTGAATAGCCACTAATTTGGTAGACACCTTTTAGTTAGATAAAATGTTACAACGAGGTTGGACTGTCTCAAAGTATGATGCGGTGAAAGATGAATATGAGCGGCCAATTTTTAAAAATGGCTTTGTTTTAGCTATACAGAAAATATTATCACAATTATAAAAGTTACATGAAATATGAAAAGAGGTTTATCGAATGGCAAACCTCTTAAACTAATTATTCATATAAAATATAGTCTTGATTAAATCCTAAAAGCATGGAGAATATCATATAAATATTTATTTTATAAATAATTTAAAATTAAGCATATTAGGGGGTGTTATGTTAGAAAGAATTCAATTAATTGAAAATATTGGGAATTATTTTCAAGTGAATACAGGTAGTATTCAATTTCAGCCTGTAAATATTATCTATGGGGAAAATAGAAATGGTAAAAGTACTCTCTGTGATATCTTTTATTCATTAGCTCTTAATAACCCTCAATTAATTCTTGATAGAAAGTCAATAATAGCTAATAAAGCACCAAGCGAAATTAATCAGACAATCAAAATGAAATTCTCTGGGCAATCTAGGGCCATACAATTTCAAAATAACAATTGGGACTCAATCCCTCCTGATGATTCACGACTGTATATTTTTGATCATGGATTCATACATAGAAATGTAATGACTGGTGTTAATTATACTCGTGAAAATTCTACAAATATGTCGGGATTTATCTTAGGTGAAAATGCTATTCAATTTGAAGCACTTGAGTTACGAAATCAAAAATTAAGAAATGATAGAAGAGACTTAACAGGTATTAAGAATCAACTTAATACACATGGTGTTGGCAATGTTGATACTTTTGTATCCATGTCTTTAACAGAAAAAACAGTAGAAGAACTAGATTTAGCATTACAGGCATCTAAAGACAAACAGACCACCTTAAATACTCAAATTTCCAATATTGATCATGTAATTCGAAGACCAATCCTAGACGATATTAGCATTATACAAGCAATTAAAGATAATTTACTGTCAATTAACAAATGCTTATCCTTGAATATGGAGAATGTACATGAAGTATCAAGAGCTATCGTAGATGGACACAAAAATAAGGTTGCTAACACAAATTTATTTAATGGGTGGGCATCGAATGGCTTGAAACATTTGCAAGATGATTGCCCTTTTTGTGGACAGGATTTAAAGGAAAGTGCTCAAATATTAATTGATAGCTATAAAACGGCTTTTGATACTACATTTCAAAATTTTCTGCGTGAAATAAGCACTCAAGTATCTTCCTTGTTAAAAATCAATCTTGTCGATTCAAATTTTGGATCTGTAAAAGAGCAGCATCAAAGAAATTTAAATCTATTAGAAAATACTTATATTGAAAGAGAAGTCCAAGGCCGAATACATGCCGAAAATTTCATTGAGCAATTAGCACAAAAATTCGAATGTCTTGAATATGTTTTTTCAGAATTAGAACAAACTAATAGCGAATTTGATGTCGTAATAAGAACCTCGCTAGAACAAAAGTCACAAACCCCTTACAACTCAATTGATACAATAGACTTCTCTAATTTGGAGGCCAAATTTAATGAGTATTGTTTATTAGTTGGGGAATACAACTGCATCAAAAGTGATGTAAACAACATTTTAAATCAATTTAAAGAATCTCAAGATGTCACATTATTGAAAGGCCATCTCACTGAAGAAGCCCGTAATGAAGAAGCTTTAACAAAATTTAAAAAAAGGCACGACTTAGATGGTCTATGTACAAGCTATATCAATTTAAAAGCTCAAATTGAAAGCGATCAAGCATCTTATGATACTGATAAGACAGCACTTGAAAATGCCCAAAATGAATTCCTAGATACATATTTTGTAGAAATAAATACCTTATTTCGTAGAATAGGCTCATCCGATTTTGAAATATCTAAAAGTATTAATCGTAGTGGTACTCGAACGGTATATGACTTGGAAGTAACTTTTAAAGGTTGTCCTATTGATAGAAATAAGCTGCATTGTTTATTTAGTGAATCAGATCGGAGAGCTTTGGCACTTTGTATTTTTCTTGCCAAAATCCATCGATTACCTCCAGTAGATAGGGAAAAAGCGATTCTGGTGCTAGATGATCCTGTAACCAGTTTTGATAATGAAAGAATTTCTAGCATATTGCGAATTCTATATACCTTGAACAACTCAATTAAACAATTAATTATCACTACTCATTACAAGGGAATGGCATCCGCAGTAATGAAAAAATTTAGTGATGTTCAAGCACTGAAAATTGTGCAATCTGAGAATGGGTCAATGCTTGTAAAAGCAACCAAAGAGGAAATGACTGCAACAGCACATGATGAAAGATATATGGAAATCATAGATTTTATTGAACGTAGAACTATGGATAATAAATTCACGAAACTTCGACCTTTCATCGAAGATGAAATGAGACAGCGTTATAGATTGTCCCTTTCAAAAATTGGCTTAAATGATAGAACTAGTTTCAACGACTGCATTGAGGGTTTAAAAAATAATCACTATATTTCTAGTACAGTTGCCGAATCACTTCATGAGTTTAGAACAACTCTTAATCTCCCAGCTCATGAATTAGAGCTTTGGACAGTAGATGATTCTAGATCATATGCAGAACAAATGATGGATTTTATATATTGCGAGCTTTAGTTTCTAGATACAAGAAATTTATTTACACTATTTAAGCAGTATACAAGCTTTATCTTATTTCATAATACGTAACTTTTTATACTCAATTTTATGTATTTATAATAAAATATAACCACAATAAGTAATTACTAAATAATTATTATTTAGTAATTACTAGATATTTTATACACTATCTACTAGATATAACCAAAGTCGGAGGGCGTATTTGATGCAATAGGTATTATTGTAAAAATAAGATATTAAATTTATATAACGTTTAATTATTCTAAAATTCACATAATGCACGTTATACGTAATACTGTATAATTATTCTTTAATTTCAAACTGATATTTCCTGTACCCAAGACCATTCCCTCTAGAGTGGGCCTTTTTATTGATTTTTCATGTTCCACGCTCATTTATTGATCAATATTCCACGGCTTTGTGTAGTCTCATTTAAACCTAAAACAGAAAAAATGACCAGATCAAATAAAATAGAATTCCAAGTAGTTATTGATTTTGCAGTGTGTTATTCCAATACAGATAAGTCATGTAATTTCGGCTATTTGCATTTTAGGGTGGGATTTTTATAAATCTCACCTTATTTTTAACTTAACAAACTATAATTTTGCAATCTAAGGTTGAAACTACTTGAGCTAATCATTTTTAAAATTTGCATTATAAGGTTGAAAGTGAATTTAGCTTTTTAATAATCCTTTTAGTTGACTCAAATATTCATTTGCTTTTTGTTGAGCATTTTCTTCTGATAAATTCAAATCGGATTGAATCTTAATGATGCTTTGTTCAAACTGTCTTAATTCCAAATCACTCAATCGTTGTTCATCTTTGTACATATCTATAGTTGCTCGACACAAATGAATGAAGTGTGCTGTTGTTTTGTGCTGATAATTACAACAAGCATGAATGATATTTTTGAGTCGTCTGTGGCGTAGCTCAATATTGATTGGTTTATAAGTTGGATGGCTTGCGCTAAAAAATAGTGCCTTATCTATGGCATCACCGCTATACCAACCTTTATCCAAATTTTCTTGTGCTGCTTGAATGTAAATTTCTGCTACTCGCTTCCTGTCAGCCAAAATGTATTTCTCAATTTCAGCTTGGTCAGTTAAAAGCTCAATTGGTTCAAACTGAACTTTAGTGCCGTATCTGTTTTGGGTAGATTGATCATTTACTCGCAGAAAAATGGTTGCACCTATTTCTATATCTGATAGCACGGTATTTTTGACAAGTTGGGCTTGATAATTTTTTACACTACCGATCAGTTCAGCTTGAATATACTTTGTTCCAATTTTTAAGATACGAAACTGTCCAAATGCTGTCATTTTTTCTTGCTTATTTGGCATCTCACACCAAGCCTAATGATTATCCTGTGATAAATTTTAACATTAAGTCTTTATTATGAAATAAAAAAGTAGTCAGATTTGAAATTTTTAAATATTGCATTTCAAGGTTGAAAAATCTACGTTAATTGCATAATATTTAACTATTGCAAAATAAGGTTGAAAAACAAAATGGCTTCTGCACCAAACAATACCGAATCTACTCTCGCTAGTTTTATTTGGAGTAATGCCAATGACCTTCGTGGAGGTGGCTTTCAGCATATAGATTTCGCCAAGGTGATTTTACCTTTTACGATTTTAAGACGTTTGGAATGTGTACTTGAGCCAACGAAAGAAGCGGTTCTCAATACTTATACGCAATTTAAAGATCAAGGTTTAGCCATTGATGACATTCTAACCAATGTCAGTACAAATCCGTTTTATAACAAATCCACCTATAATCTTTCTAATTTAGGTGGTACAAAAACCAAAGCCAATCTTGAAGATTACATCGCCAATTTCTCTGAAAATGTACGTGTCATCTTTGAACAATTTGATTTCAATACAACAATTAATAAATTAGCCAAAGCCAATCTATTACTGCGTATTTGCAATAATTTCGCTGCCATCGACTTACATCCGAATGTTGTGCCTGACCGTACCATGAGTAATGTCTATGAACATTTAATTGCTAAGTTTGGTGCAGAAGTCGGTACGGGGTCTGAGGACTTCATGACTCCGCGTGATATTGTACATTTAGCAGCAACTTTATTGCTTGAGCCTGATAATGAGCTGTTTGAACAAAAGAACGGTTTAATTCGTACCATCTACGATCAAACCTGTGGTACTTCGGGTTTTTTAACCGACATGATGAACTATGTAGAAGGCTATAAAGACCGATATAGTGTTGCTCCTGTACTTGTGCCTTATGGTCAAGAGCTGATAGAAGAAACTCATGCTGTCGCATTGGGTTCAATGTTACTCAAAAAATTAGAATCTGACCCAAGTCGTGATCTTTCCAAAAATATCAAATTAGGCAGTACATTAAGCAAAGATCATTTTTTAGATCAGCGTTTTCATTACCAATGTTCCAATCCGCCTTTTGGACTGTCTTGGGCAAACGATGCCAAAGCCGTACAGTTAGAGCATAAAGAAAAGGGTTTAAGTGGTCGTTTTGGTGCGGGCTTGCCTAAAGCCAGTGATGGCTCAATGCTTTTTTTACAAAATCTAATTTCCAAACTAGAACTGCCTGAAAATGGTGGTGGTCGTGGTGCGATTGTGCTATCAGGTTCACCATTGTTTAACGGTGGTGCAGGCTCAGGCGAGTCGGAGATTAGACGCTTCATTTTAGAAAATGATTATCTCGAAGCAATTGTTGCATTACCGACTGATATTTTCTTCCGTACAGGTATTGGTACATATATTTGGCTGATTTCAAACCGTAAACCTGAACAGCGTAAAGGCAAAGTACAGCTCATTGATGCTACAGGCATGGGTTCATCTATGCGCAAGAATGAGGGCAACAAGCGCAAGTTTATTGACCAAAATTCGATTGATGAAATTAGTCGTATTTATGCCGATTTTGAAGAAAGTTCGGTCAGTAAAATCTTTGACTATACTGATTTTGGCTATCGCCGAGTCAAAGTCTTGCGCCCTCTACGCATTGATCTTCAATTTGATGCGGAAAAACTGGAATCGTTTAAAGCATCGAAAGAATTTGGCAAGTTATCAGACAGCGACCAAAATGCGGTATCAGCTTATATTGAGCAGCAATTTGGTGACAGTAAAGACTATGCTTGGTTTGAGAATACATTCCTGAAAAATCTACCACTCAGCAAAGTCAGTAAGGGCTTAAAGAATGCTTTGATCGCTGCGTTTGGGGTGCAAAATCCTGATGCCGTAGCCGTAGAAATTAATGGTGAAGTGCAAATGGACAGTGAACTTACCGATTACGAGAACATACCACTCAATCAAGATATTGCTGCTTATATGGCAAAAGAGGTACTTCCTCATGCGCCTGATGCGGTAATTGATACCAGTTATACCGATGCCAAAGACGGTCAAGTAGGTGTAGTGGGTTATGAAATTAACTTTAACCGTTATTTCTATGTGTTCGAGCAGCCACGCCACCCAAATGAAATTATGGCGGAGATCAAAGAGTTGTCTGCCGAAGTTGCGCAATTACTTGGGGAGGTTTAAAAATGGAATTTAAGCAATACCCAAGTTATAAACCAAGTGGTGTGGAATGGTTAGGTGATGTACCTGAGCATTGGAATCTGAAAAAGTTTTGTTATCTTTTTGATGAAAACAAAAAGAAAAATATTGGCTTACAGGAAACCAATGTTTTGTCTTTAAGTTATGGAAATATTAAAGAAAAGAATATTGACGATAACAAAGGTCTATTACCTGAATCCTTTGAAACTTATCAAATTATTGAACCAAATGACATTATTTTTCGCTTTACTGATTTGCAAAATGATAAACGTAGCTTAAGAAGTGCTATATCAAAATATCATGGGATTATTACGTCTGCATATATTGGTGTCAAAACTAAACAAAATGCAGATTTTTATAATTATTTATTTCGTGCTTACGATTTACAGAAAGTATTTTACTCAATGGGCGAAGGTATGCGTCAATCTTTAAAGATGGACGAATTGAATAAAATGCCTGTTGTTTTGCCAAGTAAGGATGAACAAAAATACATAGTTTCATTCCTCGATGCTGAAACAGCACGAATTGACAACCTCATTACCAAGCAAAAAAAGCTAATTGGACTCTTTAAAGAAAATATAATCACGCTTGCTATGCTAGAGCAAATGCAGGGTGAAGGTGAACTTGTAAGACTTAGTAGCGTTGTATCTGAAGTATATAGACCTGTTCACCTAAATAACGCCATTGAGTACACAGCACTTGGTATATATAACAGAGGTCGTGGGCTATTTCATAAACCATTAACTCTTGGCTGTGACATGGGAGATTCAAGTTTCTTTTATATAAATTGTGGAGATTTGATCCTTAGTGGGCAATTTGCTTGGGAAGGTGCTGTTGCAATGGCCACAAATGCTGAGGATGGTTGTGTTGTTTCTCATCGTTATCCTGTTTTAAGAGGAAATTTAGTTAGTACAGAGTACCTCCTAGCACTTTTTATGAGTGATTATGGTACTTATTTGCTTAATGATTGTTCTCGTGGTTCAGCAGGTCGAAATAGACCATTAAATATCAATATGTTATTAAAACAAAAGATAAGGATACCATCAGATAAAACCCAACAAGAAATTAAAAAACTTCTTTTGGAGAAATCCATTCTAGAAATTAATGTTAATAAAACAATCGAAAAGCTTAAAGAATATCGTGCTTCGATTATCTCCCATGCGGTTACAGGCAAAATTGACGTTCGGGATTTCTGTTAATGGATTTTTCGATCATGGCTCAATATTTATGTACTTTGGTGCATAAATATTGCATTATTCTATCCAACATACCTGCCATGCCTAGGTTCAAGTTCGCTTGTTCACGCACAAATCGGCAGGTTTTTTTTGCCTGAGAAATTGCCATGGTTCAATTCACTAAACAGGCAAAAAGCAACCAAGAGCATCTTCAAGCTTGGCAAGATCGTGGCTTAATCATTCCTGATCTTGCACGGGCAGACCGCTATTTAAGCTTTATTGGCTACTATCGTTTATCGGCTTATACCATTCCTTTTCAAAAACCAGTTACAGTCAATTCAAGCGCATTACATCAATTTAAAGCCAATACAACATTTAATGATGTACTCAACCTATATATCTTTGATCGGGAGTTAAGGCTCTTGGTCATGGATGCGATTGAACGCATTGAAGTCGCAATACGGGCGCAAATTTGCAATGTGCTGTGCCATCAATCGGGTGATGCCTTTTGGTACACCGATGAACAGCATTTTAATTATAGCTATGCCCACATGCGTTTACTTGCCAGTATCGAACGGCAATTATTAGATGAAAAAGAACGCTTGATACGTGACGAGAAAGCCATTGATAAACGTCCACTCTCGCAAGCTGATAAAGATGCTTTAAAAGACAAAGTGCGTAAAGAAAACTTCTTACGCCACTATTTATCTAAATATGACAGTCCAAAATTACCGCCTTCGTGGATGATGATTGAAATGCTGACTTGGGGTGAACTCAGCCATCTTTATGTTGGACTCAAATCGACTCAAGCCAAAAAACAGATTGCTCAAAACTTAGGATTACATGCCGAAGTTTTAGAATCATGGCTGAAAACGCTGAATGATGTACGCAATATTTGCGCTCACCATAGCCGACTATGGAATAAAGAACATGGTCGCAGCATCAAGATTCCAACGTCAAATGCGATTCAATGGCTGCACAACCCTGTCACCTTGAGTAATAGTGCAATCCGCTATGAGAAGCGCAGCTACATGCTTTTGGTGGCAATGCAAACCCTACTTTACAAGATCAGCCCAAATTCAACATGGGCAAAACGACTCAAAGACTTAATCGAGCAGTATCCATCACTATCCAAAGCCAACATGGGAATGCCTGAGTTATGGCATCAAGACCCGTTTTGGCAACACGCATTACAACAAAATGAAGAATAAGGGGAATCACATGAATATATTGGCAGACAAAGCCCATTATGAAAGTCACTTAGAAGCCTATATTGTGCAAAAACTGCAAGCGCAAGGTTGGGTAGTTGGGCAAAGTAAAAATTATCATACCGAATATGCACTGTATCCCGAAGATTTAATCACATGGATTCAAGCCACACAGCCTGAAAAGTGGGAAAAACTGCAAGCCTTGAATGGCAATAATACCGAAAAGCGCATCATCGACCGCTTGGATGATGAACTGAATAAGAAAGGCACAATCCATATCTTTCGTAATGGCTTTAGCATGGCGGGCGCAGGCACAATCGACCTCAGTGAAAGCGCACCCGAAGATGGACGCAATCAAGCTGTCATTGATCGCTATAACGCCAATATCCTACGTGTTGTTCCACAACTCAAATATCATCCATCCAAAGACGCAGGCATTTTGGACCTTGTGTTGTTTATTAACGGCTTGCCAATGGCAACGGTGGAAATTAAGACCGAGTTTAACCAGTCTTTAGAAGATGCCATTGAGCAGTATAAAAATGACCGTAAGCCGATAGACCCTAAAACAAGACGTAAAGAGCCATTGCTAACACCCAAGCGTGGTGCAATTGTGCATTTTGCCTTGTCTGAATCTGAAATTGCCATGACCACGGCTTTAGATGGTGAAAGCACCTATTTCTTGCCGTTTAATAAAGGTAATGAGGGACATGCAGGCAACCCCCCTGCGGATGCAGCCAAAGGTGAGGATTATCCAGTAGCTTACTTTTGGGATTATGTCTGCCAACGTGATAATTGGCTGAAAATTTTCCATAATTTTGTCTACGTGGAAAAGAAAAACAAAGTCGATCTATATGGCAACTGGACTGTACAGGAACGTCTGATCTTCCCGCGTTATCATCAGTTTGATGCGGTGAATAAAATCATTGCCGATGTGCAAGAAAAAGGCGTAGGACTGAATTATCTGTGTGAACACAGCGCAGGGTCAGGTAAAACCTCTACGATTTCTTGGGTGTGTCATTCACTGGTGCGATTGCGTCATAATGACGGTACACCGTTTTATAACTCCGTCATTGTCGTCACTGACCGAACTGTACTGGATGACCAGTTACAAGAAGCTATTCAACAATTAGACCATCAAAAAGGCTTAATTGCTGCAATTAACCGTGATGACAAAGAACATGCGGGCAAATCGAAAAGCAAACAGCTTGAAGATGCACTGTTATCCAATAAACAGATCATTATTGTGACCATTCAGACTTTCCCGCATGTGATGGAAGCGATTCTGACCAATACCAGTTTAAGCGACCGTAACTACGGTATTGTGATTGATGAAGCACATACCTCGCAAACAGGCTCAACGGCATCTAAACTACAAGCGACATTGGCATTGCAGTCGGGTGAAGCGATGGCGAATCTGACGATTGAGGAATTGCTTGAGCAGATTCAAAAAGCCCGTGTACAGTCTAAAAACATCAGTCACTTTGCCTTTACTGCAACCCCAAAACACTCGACTAAAATGCTGTTTGGGCGCACTAAAAATGGTGAGCCTGCCAGTGATGACAACTTGCCTGAATCCTTTCATTTATATCCACAACGTCAAGCCATCGAAGAAGGCTTTATTTTAGATGTACTGCAAGGCTACGTGCCTTATAAAACCGCTTTTAAACTCGGCGGTGAAGCTGTTGATGATGATAAACGGGTCAATTCTAAAGCAGCCAAAAAAGCCTTAGCCCGTTGGATGGCTTTACACGCGACCAATGTCACCCAAAAGGTGCAGTTTATTATTCAACACTTTCACCACAATGTTGCCAATTTGCTTAATGGTCAAGCCAAAGCCATGATCGTGACCAGTTCACGCCCTGCGGCAGCACGATATAAAATTGCCTTGGAAAAATATATTGAAGATAACCCTGAATACAGTGCCTACCGTGTCTTGGTGGCATTTTCGGGTAAGCTCACGGGCAAACAGATTAGCCATGAAGCAGATGGTGATAGCGAAAACGGGGCGCTATTTCAAGTTGGTGAAGATGCTGAATTTACCGAAGCCAATATGAATGCCGATGCACCTAATTCTGATTTACGCATCGCATTTGACCGCCCTGAATATCGCTTAATGGTAGTGGCGAATAAATTCCAAACAGGCTTTGACCAACCCAAACTCTGCGCCATGTATATTGATAAAGTCATTGCCAATGAAGTTGAAGTGGTACAAACCTTGTCACGCTTAAACCGTACCACCACAGGCAAAGATCAAACCTTTGTAATTGACTTTGTAAATGACCCCGAATGGATTTTAAAGTGTTTCAAAAAATACGACAACGGGGCAAAAATGGTGGATGTACAAGACCCGAACGTGGTTTATACCATCAAAGATAATATTGAAGAACTTGATCTGATTACCGAAGATGATTTGGAGGAGTTTAAAGCAGCTCGTTTTAAAACTATCCGCGATATTAGTAATCATGATTTCAAAGAAACCACGCATCCCGACCTGTTTAAAGCAACTGATCGTGTCGCCCGCCTGTTTAACCAAAAACTGAAAATGCTCAAACAGGCGATTGAGCTACAGGAAACTGCATTTGATCAAGCCAAAGCAGACGGTAATGATGAAGGCGCAGAAAAAGCCGAATTTGAGCGCAAGCAGTTAGACGTAGAATTACAAACTTTAATGCGCTTTAAAGGCAATTTGGATAAGTTTGGCCGTATTTATTCCTATGTAGCACAGCTTATTGACTTTGGCGATCCTGAACTTGAAAACTTCTCGGCATTTACCAAGCTCTTATCCAAACGATTAAATGGTATGTCTGCTAAAGAAATTGATATTTCAGGCTTGGTACTGACTGGCTTTGGCATCTTTAAAAAGAAACTTAAAACCGATGATACCGATCATCCCGAAGCGGATGAACCTCAACCATTAGCCCCCATCCAAGGCACAGCGAACGGTGACTTACAGCCAAACAAAATGACTTATCTCAAAGAAGTGATCGAGCTGATTGCACAGACCTTTGGGGATATTTCTACCCGTGAAGAACAGGTGGTGTACATCAATCATTTAGTAACCATTCTACGAAATAACGATGTAGTTATGGCTCAGATTGAAAATAATCCTGAATCCACAGCCTTGCAAGGTAATTTGCCATCGGCAACGAAAGGCGCAATTATTCAAGCACTGACCTCACATCAAGACTTATCAGCATTGTTGCTCAAGACCGATGCACAAGCGATGCAGAATGTGATCAAGGTGCTGTATAAATTGCTTAAAGATGGTGAAACCATTGATGTGCATCGTCTAACATAACGGAGTATTGGAATGATTGATATTCTGCAACTGGAAGGTGTACAGCCGATAGATTACCGTAATGAAGATGGCTGTATTATGATTACCGTACAGCCAAGCGGTGAGCATTTGGAAACATGCCCTGAATGCGGTGGACGCTTATATAAGCACGGTCAGCGTATCAATCATTTTGCTGATACCCCCTTGCAGATGCAACCAGTAAAAATTGAGGTGATACGAACACGCTATCGCTGTTCTGAATGCAAAAGCATGATAACCCCTCAACTCAGCTTCTTAGATGAAAAACGCAGAGCGACCCATCGGCTGATTCAGCAAGTACGCAAGCGTTGCTTAGATCGAACTTTTACACAGCTTGCCGAAGATACGGGTGTAGTCGTGAACACCATTAAAAACATTACGCTCGATTTCGTGGAGGAATTAGAACGAGATATTAAGTTTGAAACTCCAACGATTATGGGTATTGATGAACTTAAATTGATGGGAACATATCGCTGTGTCATCACCAACCTTGCTATGAACAGCTTATATGATATGTTGCCTGAAAGAACTCAAGATACATTGATACCATACTTCGCCAAACTGCCTGATGCAGAAAAAGTAGAATGGATTTGTAGTGATATGTGGCGACCCTTCAAAAAGTCATTCCGTCTGCACCTACCAAATGCCAAGTTGGTTATTGATAAGTTTCATGTAGTGAGAATGGCAAGTGAAGCTTTAGACACTGAACGTAAAGCTTTACAAAGTAGTTTGGATCGTGATGCCCGACTGAATATGAAAAAACATTTACGGTGGATACTGCTTAGACGACCAAATTCATTGACCGAAGATCAACAAAGAATTTTAGGAAATTTAGAAAAATGGCATCCTGAATTTAAGGAAGCTTATGACCTCAAAGAGCAGTTTTATAATATTTATGAAGCAACAACCAAAGACGATGCCATACAAAGGTTTCATGAATGGGAAAGCAGTATTCCCAAATATTTAAAGTCTTTCCGTGACGTTGCTAAAACTGTGAATAATCACTTTGAGGATATATTCACCTATTGGGATGCGCCAATAAGAATTACCAATGCTTATACTGAGGGGCATAATGGTATTACAAGGGTCGCAAATCGAATGGGACGAGGATATACCTTTGAGGTGCTTCGAGCAAAAATGTTATATAACAAAGTGGCTCGATCTATTACAACTTTAAAGACTCCATCATCTTCATTAAAATCAACCGAAGGTTATGAGGGTTTAACTGCATTTCCAACCAAGCAAGAGAATACTAAGTTGGAATATGGCGCTTATATTCCAACCTTGGTTGAATTGTATGGCGGTGATGAATATTTAGATGAAGAACTAATTTCAACCATATAATGCAAATAGCCGTAATTTCGTGGTGTCTTGCAATGGGGGTAATCCAAATAGTCGGGCATATTCACGATTAAACTGAGATGTTTTACAATCGAAACAGGCGCCATTCGCATCTTGATGGAATGAGTCCAGAAGCCTTTGAAGCAGCTTCAAAATGAGGCTACTTCAATGTCTAGGGTACTGGGAGCAGTCCAGATCAATAATTTTATAGAGGAGTAATGAGTCTGATTTAACTATAAATATGCTTATGGAGTTTATTGTAAGATTAAATTAGTTCTTGAATAGTTAGACTTTTCCCAATCACCATACCTGTATCAATATAAAAACAGTTTTGAATCTTTATAGGCTGTTGAACTAGGGTATGTCCTAAATATATACCATCAATTCCTTCAACTTTTTGAAAATTTTTATTATTTTGGCCATGTAAAATACGACTTCTTCCCCATAATGCATTTTGAAGTGTGGAAGATTTATAGTTAGTGAAATAATCATTCTTTAGGATTGATTTTTTAAACTTTTGCCAGTCATTGAAATCAATATCAGCATGAACAAATCCATATAGCTTTCCTCTAAAATTAACTTCTAGGATTATCGGTAAATTAAGACATAGGTCTAAACAATCTACCTGTTCTGCAAAAGTGAGTCTGTATAACCAATCTCCGCCATGCTTGCAGTGGAGGTTAATCATTTCATCAGCCAGCCTTGCTTCTAAGCACATCTGTTCATGATTTCCCCGTATAGCTTTAAACCAAGGTTCTTTTGTTAATTCCAAACATTTTAAGCTATCACGACCTCTATCTATTAAATCACCAACGGATATCAGTAAATCCTTGGAAAAATCGAAATTTATAATGCTAAGTTGATCCATTAGCTCGACATAGCATCCATGTAGATCACCAACAACGAACAGTCGTTGAATATGTGATGCATCAAATTCTTCAATTAGTGAATTTTCTGGAAATAAATCCAATTCAGAAGTCGGTATCATTATTATAAAACTATATATTATTCAATATTATATCTATCGCGGACAACTCTGATTCAAGCTTTAAGAGTTTTTTGCTACGTTCGGAGGTAAAACTAGATATTCTATTTTCAATATCTGGATATAAAGCAACATATTTATCAAAAGTCTCTAACTCTGCTTTTAACTTATGTACTTTAGAATTTGCTTGATGGTAATCAACTAGAAGTTTTTTTTGAACAGCATCTTTATCAAAAATATTGTCTAAATTACCCAAAAAATCCATTTGATTGCTATTTGTACTGTATTTGAAGTTACAACCTGAACGATCAATAGACATGAAAGGTGTTTCCCCCAATTCTCTAATGATTATATAAATTTTTTGATAGAATTTCTTAGACTTAAATTCTGGAAAATTTAAGACAAACCCAGCATAAATATGTTTGAACTCACTGTTTTTAAATGTATTTTCACATAAGTATTTGATTATTTTCTGCTTTAAAGTGTGAGTATCATGCATCCTATAACCAAAGAACAATAAGAAATATCCTATTTTGGGATATTTTTACTCATAGTTCAATATCTATGGCTATGAGTTCATTGCATGATCCTAGATATAGGGCACTTATCAATAAGTTAAGAAAAATACGTGAGTCTAAAGGAATGACTCAAGTAGAACTTGCTTCATCTTTAAAAAAGCCTCAATCGTACATAGCAAAAGTTGAAAATTTCGAGAGACGCCTTGATATTATTGAATTGCACGATTGGTTAGTGGTTTTAGACACAAAAATATCTGTTTTTTTTAAAACATAAGCTTTAAAAATTAGAAGTTAGAACTATTTAAGATTAGCTTCATTTGCATGAAATGATGGCTATTTTTTTTGGTAAAATATAGTCATCAAAGATCCTTATTAAAAAAAAATGATGACTGCGTGTAATGAATCGGAAATTGAAAAAAGAAAGGTTAGGGCTAGAAATGGTCAATAATTTAATTGAGATTATGCAGCTATCAGGTGAGTCGATAAAGCATATGGTTGCTGATGAAAATCGTAGTTTTTATGAGAAAAAACAATAAATTATCAAATTAAATTTTCTAAAATCATCAAACTGTACTACCGCATTTTCTAAGTGTTATTTCTTGTACAATATTGGGCATTATTTTAAAATTATTATTTTAGTTAGTTAAAATATTATCAAAGTAATGACATGAAGATATCTTTAGATTATCAAAATGAAAGAAGAAAAACTCTTATAAAGGCTGTAATCAATGCTGCTGAAATTCTTGAACTGTCTGATGATGAATTTTTCAAAATTTTAAAAATAAAGAAAACAAGTATAGCCCTGCTGAACAATTTGAATTATCCAAATCCAATATCTTTTGACGAAGAGATCGCAATATTATTTGTTTCAATCTTCAATTTACTCCATAAACTATCTGGTGGTGATGTAGATACTATGTGTTATTTCATTAGAAATCTCAATGGTTTAATAGGTGATATTCCTATTAAAAAAATTGAAAGCACAGATGGTTTGGCCAAGGTTTACAATGTATTAGGGAATATCAGTGAAAAGACTTTCAGACCTTAATTAAACTTTGAGTTTAAATAATAAATTTAGTTTAATCTGGCTTTTGGTGTTGTACCGACAATACGTTTATACGCACGCGTAAGTGCAGCACCAGAGCTATAACCTAGACGAAATGCAACAAGTTCTATTGTTTTTCATTTTCTTCATTTAAAGATTGTATAGCTAATCGGCTTTGTTGCATAAAGGCTTAAAAGGCAGAGTTCTCCTAAGCAACTCAAATTTAAGATACAAGTTGGGTATGAGGGCGACCTAATTCCGTAAATCTGTTTAGGATTGCTACACGTGCATGAATTTCATTGACTTGGCTCTGAAAGCTTCTTGCCATTAATTTATCGCCTAATAACTTGATGCAATGCATCTTAGTTTCAACCAAACTTCGCCGATGATAGCCTGACCATTTTTTCCATAGTGTCCTGCCTAAGCGTTTAACTATTCTAAGTAATTCATTTCGCTCTAGCGAGCTGCTCTTTGTATCTTTCCATGGTTTCGCATTTTTTGTAGGTGGAATCACTGCATGCGCTTGCCGATCTGCATGACCTGACGGCATTTCTTGGTTTCATAAGATCCATCGGTATAAACAGAGTCAATCTGTTCATCTTGTGGAATCTGATCAAGTAAATCACCATGGACTTGCGAATCACTTACGTTATTGGTTGTAAGCTGAACAGCTCGTATTTGCAGGGTTTTAGCATCTATACCAATATGTAATTTACGCCATTGACGACGATATTCGGGCTGATGTTTCTTACGTTTCCATTCACCTTCACCTAAAAACTTCAAGCCCGTGGAATCGACGATGTGCAGTGCACTGCGCAAGGCAGTCCATTGCAACTCTTCTCATAGCTAATTTGAATATCAATATGCTTTTGTCTTCTACAAAACATACTGTAATCTGGTGCTGCCCAATTTAATCCGCAAAGGTTAATCAGACTTTGAACAAAACCTGTGATCATGCGTAAAGACAATCAAAATAGGGATATGATCATCAGACAGCACTGGATGGCAGTATCAGAATAGGTTTGATTTCGACCATGCTTGTCTTGTGATTGTTCATATCACTGAGTCTTTGGATCGAACCAAATGGCAATATTCCCACGATTGATCAAAGCGCGATTATAGGATGACCAATTGGTCGTACGATAAACTTTAGGTGTAGGCTTATTCATCTGAGAATTAGATTGCTAAATAAGACCTTATCGGTAGGTTTGTGCAACAAAGCTGATCAATTGTAGTAATCGTCATCCAAATTAAGAATATGAAATTGGCAATTAGAGAAAATAAGTTGTCTAGTTGAGAAAAGTAAAGAAAGTTAAACCTTATTACTATGATTTAAGGATCACGAGTCTTCGTGATTATAAGAATCTAATCTCATGAGGACTTTAATGAAGAATTATTATATTGCACTATTTGGATGTTTAGTAAGTTCATTAACAACATTCCAAACCACACATGCCGCTGGTGAAGCGATGGCAAGAGATTATGTCGCTGGCCCTGATGGATTGAGCCTTGCAGTCATGTATTATGAACATAAACAATCGGATACATTTGTTTCAAATAATAAAAAAGTTGATGCTGATTTAAATGTGAATACAGGTGTCGCACGTTACGTCCATTTTATGGAAGTTGGTGGAATGATGATTGACCCTCAGGTCATTCTTCCTTTTGGCAGCCTAGATATGACTATTCCGAATGCTGTGGATAATAAAAATTCAAGTATTGGAGATATCATTCTTCTGAGTTCTTTTTGGTTTGTTAATGATCCTGTAAGTAAGACTTATTTTGCATTTACTCCTTACTTAACCATTCCCACAGGTAGTTATGATGCAAATATTCCAACTACTAGCCTTGGTTCTAATCGTTGGAGCTATACTACTGAGTTCGGGATGTCTAAAGGCATAGGTGATAAATCATTTATTGATCTCATTGCTGCTGTTGATTTCTATGGAAAAAATGATAATTACATGGGAATGAACCAAGAAAAAGATCCCGTATTTAGTCTACAAACTATCTATTCCTATAACTTAACTCCTAGCATGTGGGCTTCAGCTAAATACAGTTATCTTACTGGTGGTGAAACGAAGTTAGACCATATCGACCAAGATGATAAAGTTAAAACGCATAAATTAACATTCGGTTTAGCAAAACAATTCAACAAATCAAATAATATTCAAGTTGAATATAACCATGATCTAGAGGTTAATAATGCATTCGAGACTAGAGGTATTAAGTTGAGATATGTATATTCATATTAATTAATTATTGATTATTAATGCAGGATTGTTATCTTGCATTTTTTTTGTCTTTAAAAC
>NZ_LR732790.1:788059-1281832 GCF_902505955.1 Acinetobacter sp. 8I-beige
CTTCAAATATTACAGTAAGATATTGTAATATATAGATATATCTTTTTAACAATTAAATTTCTTGGTTAACAATTTTATGTTCGTTGAATATGACATTACTATTAACATAATAAATATGACATTATAACTTTTTCGCCACCAAAACCGGTACGTACGAAAGAGATTTCTTTGCTGGAACGACGGTACAGACGAGCAATAATAATGCCGATAATGACCAGAGCTGCAAAGATAATCCCTGCAAGAATAAGAATGTTATAGAAATTGTTGCTGAGCATAAGGGTCCCGATTTTATTTAAAGTTATAAGTACAAAATGAAAGAATTAAAGTGAAATGGCTTTAAAGCCAATCTTGGTTTTTTGAGTCAAAATGACTTCTTGACCTTGAGAAAAATGAAGGTCTGTTTCAGGTTCAACCAGTACATAATGCGTTTGCCCGAACTGATCTTGAACTCGTGCTTGAGCCGGTGAGTTGACTTTAGCCTCACCTAAAATAATTAGTGCTGTTCGTCCAATCAGCTCTTCACTGTAAATTGCTGTGGTTTCATCTTGTGGCAAAATTTTAGCAATCAGCATGGCGCTGTAACGAATCATAGGCATCGAAAGTATGAGGCAAAGTGGTGCCATGATCCATGCACTCCAATAGTTCCCGGTCCAAGTTTGAAGAATGGACTGTAGAATAAAGCCACTTAAGCTATATAGAGTGAGGAAGATAATCAGCCAAACTAAAAGAGGAACACGGCCGATAAACAACCAATCCAGCAATGCATTGAACCAACCTTGATCGGCATCTAGTGCAATGTCGACGTCTTTAGTACTGCCTAAGTCATCAGGTAGGAATTGGTTAAGTAGGCCTTGTGAGCCGCCTCCTAACACCAATAAAATCAATTCGAGCAGTCCCAATAAAAACATCAGACTGAGGCAAATACTAAAAATTAAATTGGATGGGTGAGTAAATAATTCCCACATTCTAAAGGTTCTCTATTTTTTTGCTGTTATCAGTTAAGTGTAAATTTTTAAAAAGAATTGTATTGAAATTGGGCTTTAGCATAGCATTCAAAAAACAGAATGTCTAAGTTTGTTGGCACGTAACGAGAAAGCGATTTAATTGTGATTTGACAAATTTTAGGCAAAAAAATACGCAATGATTGGGGTATTCATTGCGTAGAACTACGAATCTGTTGTTACACAGTTTCGGTAAAAAGGAGAAACGTTATATCTCAGGGTTAATCTAAGCTATGGACTCATCATAAGGGCTGTGCATTCTTATTTCATGAGTATTCACGTTAATTACTGTAAATTTAGGTTAACAAGCGACACTAAATGTCAGTTTTTGAGATGCATGTGGCTTGTTTTTGTTTGTTTAGTGATCAAAAAAGCCTTTCTCAGTGAGAAAGGCTTAAATATGCGCTTTAGTTTAAGGTGGGTTTAGAAATGAAACACCCCTAAACCCGATTTAACTTCATCTAGAGTCTGTTGAGTGATATCACGACATTTGTCTGTACCAGTCTTCAAAATATCCATGATGTAATCAGGATCTTTCGCAAGTTCCATACGACGTTCACGAATTGGCGTGATCAGCTCTTTCAATACGCCTTCAAGACGTTTTTTCACTGTACCATCGCCCAAGCCGCCACGGCGGTAATGTGCTTTCAGTTCTTCAACTTCTTCTTTGTTTGGATCAAACGCATCTAAATACGTAAATACGATATTACCTTCAACCTGACCTGGGTCTTCAACACGCAGGTGGTTCGGGTCGGTGTACATCGCATTAACAGCTTTTTTAATGTCTTTATCTGTTGCATCCAACACAATGGTATTGCCCAAAGATTTTGACATTTTGGCTTTACCATCAAAGCCAGGTAAGCGGCTCATATTGGAAAGCAGAGCCTTACACTCAGGTAGTAATTCCTGACCAATCTGACGGTTTAAGCGGCGTACGATTTCATTGGTCTGTTCGATCATTGGAATCTGGTCTTCACCCACAGGTACAACTGTTGCTTTAAATGCGGTGATATCTGCCGCTTGTGCGACGGGGTAGCATAAGAAACCAGCTGGAATATCTCGTTCGAAACCACGCATCTGAATTTCAGACTTAATGGTTGGGTTACGTTCTAAACGAGACACGGTCACAAAGTTTAGATACAACATGGTGAGTTCATTCAGCGCGGGTAAGCTCGACTGCACGCAAATGGTGGTTTTGGTTGGGTCAATCCCGACTGCTAAGTAATCTGTGGCAACTTCAATAATATTGCGGCGAACTTTTTCAAAGTTATCTGCATTGTCAGTAAAGGCTTGAGCATCGGCCAATAATAAATGCTGATGGTGTGAATCCTGCAAACCCACACGTGAACGTAAAGATCCGACAAAGTGCCCTAAATGAAGTTGTCCCGTTGGACGGTCGCCTGTCAAAATAACAGGACGGTTGTCTTGATTACTCATTATCTATTTCCAAAGTCGTCGTAGCGACATGCTATTTTCAAAGAATGCAGACATTGTACGGCATAATCTTTTTCAATGTCAGTCTTAAAAAAACTGCAGTGAAAAAATTATAAAATCAGTTAAATTTCAAAAAACAAATATTCAAAAGCTTAGATCACAGATTAAAATGTCAGAATTCTCAAGATGGATAAAAATAAATGGCGAGTAGCTTATTAATATTACTAGATGATATTGCCACGATATTAGATGACGTTGCGGTCATGAGTAAAATGGCGGCAAAAAAAACGGCTGGTGTTTTGGGCGATGATTTAGCACTCAATGCTCAACAGGTCAGCGGGGTTCGTACTGACCGTGAGCTGCCTGTGGTTTGGGCTGTGGCAAAAGGCTCTTTTGTTAATAAATTAATTTTAGTCCCTGCGGCGCTGTTGATTAGTGTAGTTGCGCCGTGGCTGATCACGCCACTGTTAATGATTGGTGGTTTATTTCTATGTTATGAAGGGGTAGAAAAAGTCCTACATAGTTTGCATCACAAAAAAGCCAAAACCGAAGAAGAAGCCAGCCAAGAATTAACTGCGTTTGAAACGGATATGGCAACTTTTGAAAAAGATAAGGTCAAAGGCGCGATTCGTACCGACTTTATTTTGTCGGCAGAAATTGTGGTGATTTCACTGGGGACTGTGGCTGCAGCAACTTTTTCAACCAAAGTCATGGTGTTGTCTGTAATTGCCATTTTAATGACCGTCGGTGTGTATGGTTTTGTGGCGATGATTGTCAAAATTGATGATTTAGGACTGTATCTGACTCAGCAAGCCTCTTCATTTAAGCAAACGATTGGCCGCGGTTTATTGGCTTTTGCACCAAAACTAATGAAGACCTTAACCATCGTGGGCACTATCGCGATGTTTTTAGTGGGTGGTGGCATTATTTCCCACGGCGTGCCTTTATTGCATCATTTCACTGAAGGTTCAGTGGATTATGCTGAACATATTCCAACTGTGGGCAGCATTGTAGGGGCATTAACCCCAACACTGATTAACTTAGTGATTGGTTTTGTGGCTGGTTTGATTGTATTGGCTATTGTGAGCTTGATTAAAAAAGTTTGGCCGAGCTCAAAAAAGGCATAAACTGGATCGGGTCAGCATGTATTAGAAGAAGGAAGAGTGCTATGCGTTGGAAGGGACGTCGTGTCAGTAGCAATGTCGAGGATCGTCGCGGTGGTGGCGGTGTCA
The DNA here is from genome assembly GCF_902505955.1 of Acinetobacter sp. 8I-beige. Taxonomy (NCBI): domain Bacteria; kingdom Pseudomonadati; phylum Pseudomonadota; class Gammaproteobacteria; order Moraxellales; family Moraxellaceae; genus Acinetobacter; species Acinetobacter sp. 8I-beige. Next base: position 791,727 of record NZ_LR732790.1, read on the forward strand.
AGGCGGGTGGCATCAGTATTTTAGGGCTGATCGTTGCCTTTGTGGCATGGAAATTTCTAGGAGTCGATCCGCAGCAAGCCTACCAAGCCACTAAACAAGTGACCGCACAAACTGGAGCGGCAGAAACCCAAGGTTTAGATAACCCAACGCCTGATCAGCAGGAAGCGATGGACTTTGTCGGTACGGTACTGGCCGATACTGAAGACACATGGAGTAAAATTTTCCAACAGCAATTGGGACAACAATATGTTCCACCGAAGTTGGTGATGTTTTCAGGAGTGATCAATTCGGGTTGTGGTACTGCTCAGTCTGCAATGGGGCCGTTTTACTGTCCAGCAGATCAGAAGGTGTATATCGACACCGCTTTCTTTAAAGACATGCGAACTCAAATGGGTATTGGCGGGGAGCAAAACCAAACGGAGTTGGCGCGCCAAGATCAAGCGGGTGACTTTGCTCAGGCTTATGTAGTGGCACATGAGGTTGGACATCATATTCAGACCATTTTAGGGATTTCTCAACAAGTGCAAAAGGCTCGTGCACAGGGCTCAAAAGCGCAAGGCAATGCTTTATCGGTACGCCAAGAGTTACAGGCTGACTGTTTAGCAGGAGTATGGGCGCATCATAACAATCAACGAACTCAGTTCTTAGAGCAAGGCGATGTTGAAGAGGCGATGGATGCGGCACATAAGATTGGTGATGATTACCTACAAAAGCGGGCAACAGGGCAAGTGGTCCCTGATAGCTTTACCCATGGAACCAGTCAACAGCGTATGACTTGGTTTGGCACTGGCTTTAAGTCGGGTCAAGTTGAAAGTTGTGATACCTTTAACCAAGCCATTTAAGCCATAAAAAAAGAGGCGATTGATCGCCTCTTTTTTTATTTCAATCAATTCTTTCTATCGGTTTAAGAACTGCTTAAAGTTTCGAGCAATACGGACACTCACATATAACGCAATACAGGCAAATAACAACACCCCAAACACCACATACTTTAAGTTGCTCATATCCGCACGGTAAAACTGTTGAATTTGTTCAGGCGTATAACGCAATGTTTTAACATCTTGTGTGCGTGTATCGAGATAACTGACTTGCTGAATATAGTTAAACTGACCTGCTTTGAGTAGTTCAATTGACTGAATTTGGCGGGTATGTTGTTCGTTGTAATCATCCACACAAATGTCAGTTAAATAATGATCACAGCTGAGTTTGGCGATATAACCCTGATTGGCCACATGCAAATAAATATGATCATCGGGAGCTTTATTGTTTGAAAGTAGAACCAGTGTTTGATCGGGACGAGAGTTCATTTTAAAACTTTGGGCTGAGGCAAAATTTTGCTCAGCCTGTAAAATTTCTTTGGTTTTTGCAAAGCAGGTCAGAAACAACGCAAAGGTTGTCAGGAAAATAATCAGTGCGAAGAACATCCGAAAGATGGTTTTAAAAGTGAATTGCATAGGAGATCAAACTTGGCCAAAGGGAAAGTTCACGCATAAAAAACATGCATATGCCCTATGTTAATTCATCATTCGGAGAAATGTTAAAAAAATTATTTTTTTCGGGCGTTGATGTGAAAAATGATTAAAATATTTCGAGCATCAATGTGTATGAAATGAACTTTTATTCCATAGATAAGCACTGAAAGCCGCCGTCTCCCCAACCGCCCAATTTGGAAGTTCAATGGGAAATTATTTTTTTCTACAAGTTTTTACCGTTATTTTTGCATTATCCATTGCAACGACTATTTTCAATAAACGCATTTTAGGTTTTCCTCAAGCCATTGGCGTACCCATCGTTTCTGCCATTTTTGTCTTTATTTTACAGTGGGGTGCGAGCCTGCTGAGTGGTAATCAGTTTATTACCATCAATATTCACAACATTGAAGAAGCGGTTCGTCACATCGACTTCTATGACTTTTTAATCAATGGTGTGATTTGCTTCATTTTGACCTCTTCGGCACTGAAGTTCAAAGTCTCAGATTTACGTAGTTATTGGAAGCCGATCAGTATTTTAGCCAGTATTGCGTTGGTACTGTGCGCCGTGTTCTTTGGGGTGGTGCTCTATGGTTATCAGTTCATCATTGGACAGCATGTCGATTTATTGGTGCTTTTGCTGTTGGGTGCTGCATTGGGTGCAACGGACCCGATTGGGATCAAAGGCGTGCTCAGTTCGGTACGTGCACCGCATCATTTAATGGTCAAGCTTGAGGGCGAATCACTGTTTAATGATGCGATGTGTATTGCCTTGTTTATGACGCTTTTAAATGTCTTACAGGGTGAAAACTTTACTGTCATGGGTGTGTTACAGACCTTACTCTATGAAATTTTTGTCGCAGTTATTATTGGTTGGGTCTTTGGTTTAGGTATCTTGCGACTGCTACGTGGTAAGCATGAAATGGAGTCGCTCATTTTAACCACAGCACTTTTGGCCTGCGGTTCGTACTTGGTTGCACTGTTTGCCCATGCTTCAGCACCGATTGCTTGCGTCATCGGTGGTTTGATTGTGGGGAATAAATGGAAAGAAATTTTACAAGAGCGCGAAATACGGGAAGTGAACCATTTTTGGCATACGGTTGAAGGGATTATTAACTCGTTCTTATTCACCTTAATTGGTTTGGAACTGTTTATTTTAGATCTCAGCTTTAGTCTGATTTTTGGCGGCATCGTCGCGTTTATTATTCTGCATGCTTCACGTTTTGCAGCGAACTATTTATCTTTTGCCTTTTTTCCCTCTTTCCGTAAGAAAAGTTATAACGGAAGTTTAGCGATTTTGTCATGGGGTGGAGTGCGTGGAGGGATCTCCTTAGCACTGATCTTAGCCGTAGCTAACGTGCCTGAGCTGAGCGAATACAGCAGTATCTTGATTGGTTATACTTTTATCGCCGTGTTGCTCTCAGGCATGGTCTGCGGTCTAGGATTACCAGCTGTAATGAATGCGTTTTACTACAACCCGAATGAAGAAAAGACGGGTTTTAAAGGCTGGTATCAACGCTTGTGTAATAAAATGAACCGTAAAGGTTTCAAGTATATTATTGGTGAAGATGCACAGGGCTATGAAACCATTATTGTCTATCAACCTGAAGCATTGATTGATGTTAAAGCAGATGACGGCATTGCTGCGGTGCATAACCCTGAGCGAGTTCAGGAAGTGAAACGTCTGGAAAGTCCTGATAACTTTTAGTGATTTACTCAACTAAAAAGCCCCTGTATTGGTGTTTCTTAGAATGAATGAGAGGGTCTATTTGAATCATATAACGATGTCATTATGGAATAATTAGAATAGGGCACATTTGAAATGGCAGAATCGATAGTCAAAGAACTGGCACCGATGATTTTTCAGGTGATCGCTCAGATTCCTTATGGACGGGTAGCCAGTTATGGACAAATTGCACGTTTAGCAGGCATTCCTAAACATTCGCGTTTAGTGGGCTATGTACTGAAACATATGGATGCAGACAGTAGTTTGCCTTGGTATCGGGTAATCAACTCCCAAGGGAAAATTAGCCTAAGTAAACTGAATGATCAGGGACAGAACATTCAAGCACAGTTACTTATGGCGGAAGGTATTTTAGTGATTGGGGGAAAAGTAAAAATGAAAGAGTTTCAGTGGAATATTTAAAATAGAAATGCTCTACCTCCGTGGAAGTAGAGCACTCGATGTATTACTGACGAACAACTAAAACAGGAATGTGCGCTTCACCTAAAACACTTTGTGCAACACTGCCTAGGAATAAACGTTTTAAACCTGTGCGGCCATGAGAGCCAATGACAATCAGGTCTGCTTTAGATGTTTCAGCTTCTCTAATAATTTCACGATGCACCACCTGACCTTCCAGTAATTTTGCTTCAACTGGAATGCCTAGATCGCTAAATTTAGCCGCTGCTTCCTCAAGTGTTTTCAAAACTGAAGTGCGCGCACGTTCAATTAAGTCATTGGTTTGAGTTGCAGAAATGTATTCGGCAGCAATGTAAGGGTCAAGTGCAAGTACTTGAACGACTGTAATTTTTCCGCCAAATGCTTTAGCAAGTTCAGCCGCTTGCGCAACTGCTGCATATGATGTTTCTGAACCGTCTACAGGGACTAAAATGTTTTGGTATGCCATGGTTGTTTCTCCTTATTATCAATTGATTATACGTGCAGATTTCTGTTCTAATGTATCACGGGTTAAATACAGCTTATACCTTGATATTAGCTGTATTTTTTAAAGAATAAAACCTAGTAAATTCATATGGATATTTGCATATGAAATGCTAATTTCTCACTTCTAAATTAGCACAAAAGCGTGTGAATAATAATCAATTTAACACTAAAGTTGAATGTAAATGTAGCGTTTAAGAAACATAGGCTTTGTCTAAAAAATAGCTTATATTTATTAATAACTTACTACTTTATAAATACGATGACAGATACGAATCAACTGAATTAGCAACGGACAAATTTAGAGAATGTTGAAATGTTTGTTAAGCTATTTTAAATTTTTCGAATGGTTATATTTAAAGAATAATAAGTAGTTGAATTTTAATGATAATGATAATGATAGAAAATACAACAATATATTTTAGTAACTTATTAGATGTTAAGCATTAGGTAGCTAAATATTTACCAACTAAGGCAACTCATGATTTTAGATTTTCTCAGAAAACCACTTACAGTCGTAGATTTTTTAGTCTTACTATTATTGTCACCAGTAATTATTAGTATTGTGATCTTTATTGCCATAATTTTAGAACCTAGTGATATTCCAAGTATAAAAGATCAGCCTTACGAGTGTGGGAGATTTGGTGATCAACAAATGAAGATCGATCGAAATTATCTATTTTTTGCAAGAGTTGAATACCAAGATGTGAACTATTGGGGTAAGAATGTTAGAGAACAGCATAATATCAAAGGATGCGATGATCAGATTCAAAATGCTAGTTTTGACGTCAAATGGCCTGAAATGGAGCCATCAGATGGATTTCAGTTGGATTCAAAAAATGTAAATAACATCACAGTAGCACTCAATCAGCGGACTATATGGCCAGAAGAACAAGAGAGCAAAGGCTTTTTTGATTCAATTGCTAGTTTAAAACTCTACTTAAGAGATATAGCAACACATGAAGAGATGAGCGCAAAAGAGATCAATGAAAAAAAAGTATTTAACCTAAATCTTGGACTCTACCAAATAGATGTTAGAGGAATCGGGCGGGTTTCTCAAAGAGTTTTTTGGCAAGAAGTTGAGGGGAAAGGAGTGGATGCCATTATCAATTGCTATTACTTTCAAAGTGAAAATACAAGTTGTGAATTAAGTTATCATGTACCAAATTATGGATTCAATACGAGCTATATAACGATCTATTTTCATGCAGAATTGCTTCCGCATTGGCAAGAAATACAACAAGATTCTTTTAAAATGATCGATTCTTTCCGGGTGAGGGTATAACAAGAAGAATGAGATGCTATCTCACAACAGATGTTTAATTCAGGTGTTCAATGAGTTGAGTAACATCACTCGTCTGTAACTGCTCACGCATTTTTAAAATCTGCTTTTCATCTAAGTCATAAAGTTTAAGGGCAAGCAGTTTTTGAATATCATCTTCTGGAAATCGGTATTTAATAATTTTTGCAGGTATACCACCTACAACCGCATAAGGTGGTACATTTTTAGTGACTACAGCACCCGTCGCAACCACAGCACCTTCACCGAGTGTTACACCCTGCATAATCATGGCACGTGAACCAATCCAACAGCCATCGCCAATGATGGTATCACCTGCTGGAACAAAACTACGCGTATCAAAGGGAAAGGCCGAAATCCAGTCAGTACGATGTAGTTGGTTACCACCCATCATAATGACGCATTCTGCGCCAAAACAAACAAAATTGCCGATATAGAGCTGATCAATCGGTTTGTCGGTTGTAGAAGGCTTATCATGCAAATAGCGCACGACACAACGTTCAAAACCCTGATCCCAATACGCTGAGTAGTAAGAGTAATTCCCTTTAATGTGAATATTCGGATTCTTCACCGTTTTAGAGATGAACTCAAACTCACACCAGTGTTTGACAGGAGAATTAATCAGGGGGTCAGACATAAAAAGACAGCGTTGGAGAGTGTGAGGAATTATAACAAATAAAACGCTTCCTTTGAAAAAGAGGGGAAATGGATGCCTTAAATCTATCTCATTCTTGGAGTGAAATTTCTCACGTGCATAAGAAGAGTGCTAGGGAGAGGTATTTGGGAAAATACAAAAACAAAAAACCCCTCAATCGAGGGGTTTCTACAGCCGTAAATATCAAAGAACCTTAGATATATGCAACTTTTACAATTTCGTATTCAACTTCACCCTGAGGGGTTTGAATTTTTACTTCGTCGCCTTCGCTTTTGCCCAAAAGGCCACGTGCGATAGGAGAGTTCACTGAAATTTTATTGATTTTAAAATCAGCTTCGTCATCGCCCACGATCATATAGGTCTTTTGTTCTTCTGTGTCTAAGTTTTCGATAGTGACTGTCACCCCAAAAACCACACGACCGTTTTGTTCAAGTTCTTTGACATCGATAACTTGAGCCGCACCCAATTTACCTTCGATGTCTTGAACACGACCTTCACAGAAACCTTGTTGCTCACGCGCAGCATGGTATTCCGCATTTTCTTTTAAATCCCCGTGCTCACGTGCTTCAGCAATTGCCGCAATAATACGTGGACGTTCAATACTTTTTAATTGATGTAATTCTTTCTCTAAGGCTAATTTGCCTTGGGGAGTCATAGGATAACGTTGCATTGTTGTCCCTCAAGTCTGTGAGTGTAAAAAATATAGGTTTATAAATGAAAAAAGCCCGCCACCGAGAGGTGACGGGACTTCTCGGTAAACGAATTAACCTACAGTTTGTAAATCTTGCAAACGGTATACATCCATTGGCAATTGAATTGCAAAAGCTTGGCATACAGCATCAGCACCATTCAAGGTTGTAGTGTTATACACTTTCGCTTGAAGCGCTGAACGACGAATCGAGAACGAATCTTGTTGAGCTTGTTTGCCTTCAGTTGTATTGATAATGAGGTGAACTTCGCCATTTTTCAAGCGGTCCACGATATTAGGACGGCCTTCAGTGACTTTATTTACACGTTCACACTCAATACCTGCAGCTTTAATGAACTCATAAGTACCGCCAGTCGCAAGTACTTTGAAGCCAAAGCCTACCAGTTGCTTCGCAATACCAACAGCACGAGGCTTGTCTGAATCACGCACAGAGATAAATGCATGCTTCACTTCGCCTTCTGTAGGAAGACCCGGTACGCGTTCATTCGAGCCTAACACAGCTTTGTAGAATGCTTCACCAAATGTTTTACCTACACCCATTACTTCGCCTGTAGATTTCATCTCAGGGCCAAGAATAGGGTCAACACCCGGGAATTTGTTGAATGGGAACACCGCTTCTTTTACAGAGAAGTGAGTCGGGATGATTTCTTTAGTAAATCCTTGAGATTCTAAAGACTGACCCGCCATACAACGCGCAGCAACTTTCGCTAAAGACTCACCAATACATTTAGAAACGAATGGCACAGTACGAGACGCACGTGGGTTCACTTCTAGTATGTAAACGTCTTCGCCTTTCACAGCAAACTGTACGTTCATTAAACCAATAACGCCAAGTTCTTTCGCCATTGCAACAGTTTGACGGCGCATTTCATCTTGAATTTCGTCAGAGAGCGAATATGGAGGAATCGAACATGCTGAGTCACCTGAGTGAATCCCTGCTTGTTCAATGTGCTGCATAATACCGCCAATCACCACGTCTTTACCGTCAGATACACAGTCTACGTCAACTTCGATCGCATCATCTAAGAAACGGTCAAGAAGAACTGGCGCTTCATTTGATGCTTGAACCGCATCACGTAAGTAGCGTTTAAGTTCGTCGTCGTTGTATACGATTTCCATCGCACGACCACCGAGTACATAAGAAGGACGTACCACAAGTGGGTAGCCTACTTTCGATGCTTCAGCCATACCTTCTTCAGCAGATTTTACAATGCTGTTGTTGGGTTGACGAAGTTGAAGACGTTGAATCATTTGTTGGAAACGTTCACGGTCTTCTGCGCGGTCAATCGCATCTGGTGATGTACCGATAATTGGTGCACCTGCTTCTTCTAAAGCACGAGCCAATTTAAGCGGAGTCTGACCACCGTACTGAACGATAATGCCTTTTGGCTTTTCAGTACGTACGATTTCAAGTACATCTTCCAAAGTGATTGGTTCGAAGTACAAACGATCAGAAGTGTCGTAATCCGTTGAAACTGTTTCAGGGTTACAGTTCACCATGATGGTTTCATAGCCATCTTCACGCATTGCAAGCGCCGCGTGTACACAGCAGTAATCGAATTCGATACCTTGACCAATACGGTTCGGACCACCACCGATCACCATGATCTTATCTTTATCAGATGGGTTTGATTCACACTCATCATCGTAAGTTGAGTACATGTATGCAGTGTCAGATTCGAATTCTGCTGCACAAGTATCTACACGTTTGTAAACTGGAGTCACGCCCAAGTTCCAACGGTGCTTACGGAATTGTTTTTGTGAAATACCCATCAAGTTCGCGATGCGAAGGTCAGATAAACCTTTACGTTTGAATGAACGAATGTTGTCTGCGTTTAGATCACCAAAACCTAAAGTTTTGATTTCATTTTCAGTTTTGATGATGTCTTCGATTTGGATCAAGAACCATTTATCGATTTTCGTCGCTTGGAACACGTCTTCTAACGTGAAACCATGACGGAATGCATCAGCTACATACCAAATACGCTCTGGACCCGGAACTTTAAGTTCAACCAAGATCTTTTCTTTCGCGCCTTCAGTACCTACTGCGATTTTTTCATCAAAACCACACGCACCCACTTCAAGCCCACGAAGTGCTTTGTTTACAGACTCTTGGAAGTTACGACCAATTGCCATTACTTCACCCACAGATTTCATCTGTGTGGTCAGTGTTGCGTCTGCTTGTGGGAATTTTTCGAAGTTGAAACGTGGAATTTTTGTTACCACGTAGTCAATTGCAGGTTCGAACGAAGCAGGAGTCGTTCCGCCCGTGATGTCATTTTTTAATTCATCAAGGGTATAACCGACAGCTAATTTCGCGGCGATTTTTGCAATTGGGAAACCTGTTGCTTTTGATGCAAGAGCAGATGAGCGCGATACACGCGGGTTCATCTCGATGATCACCATACGGCCAGTATCTGGGCAAATACCGAATTGAACGTTAGAACCACCTGTTTCTACACCAATTTCACGAAGAACTGCTAAAGATGCATTACGCATCAATTGATATTCTTTGTCTGTCAATGTTTGCGCAGGAGCAACAGTGATTGAGTCACCTGTGTGCACGCCCATTGGGTCAAAGTTTTCGATCGCACAAACGATAATACAGTTGTCGTTTTTGTCACGAACAACTTCCATCTCGTATTCTTTCCAGCCAATTAAAGATTCATCAATCAATAATTGTTTGGTTGGAGAAAGATCGAAACCGCGTTCACAGATTTCAAGGAATTCTTCTTTGTTATAAGCGATACCGCCACCTGAACCACCCATGGTGAATGACGGACGGATAATCACAGGGAAGCCGAAGCGCGCTTGAATTTCTAGAGCTTCTTCCATGTTTTCAGCAATTGCAGCTTTTGGACATTCAAGACCAATTTTGCGCATTGCTTCATCAAACAGTTTACGGTCTTCCGCTTTTTCAATCGCTTCTTTACTCGCACCGATTAATTCAACATTGTATTTTTCTAAAATACCGTTGGCATCCAGTGCCAGCGCACAGTTCAATGCTGTTTGGCCACCCATTGTTGGAAGAACAGCATCTGGACGCTCTTTTTCAATGATTTGTGCAACGGTCTGCCAAGTGATTGGCTCGATATACGTTGCGTCTGCCATTGTAGGGTCGGTCATAATGGTTGCTGGGTTAGAGTTCACCAAAATAACACGGTAGCCTTCTTCACGAAGAGCTTTACACGCTTGCGCACCTGAGTAGTCAAACTCACATGCCTGTCCGATGACAATCGGACCTGCACCAATAATTAAGATACTTTTAATGTCTGTACGTTTAGCCATGATCGCTTCCTTAATTACTTCTTAGATGCTTCGATAAGTTCGATAAAATGATCGAACAATGGTGCGCAGTCATGCGGACCAGGGCTTGCTTCAGGGTGACCTTGGAAGCTGAACGCTGGTTTGTCTGTACGATGAATCCCTTGAAGAGTTTGATCGAACAAAGACTTGTGCGTAGCTTTCAAGTTTGCAGGAAGTGTTTCTGCATCCACTGCGAAGCCGTGGTTTTGAGAAGTAATCATCACTATGCCTGTTTCCATGTTTTGAACAGGGTGGTTAGCACCGTGGTGGCCATGCGGCATTTTCACCGTTTTTGCACCTGAGGCAAGTGCAAGAATTTGGTGACCCAAGCAAATACCAAAGACTGGTAGGTTACGAGCGTCTTCTACAATTGTTTTTACAGCTTCAATTGCGTAGTCACATGCCGCTGGATCGCCAGGACCGTTCGATAAGAACACGCCATCTGGATTCAATGCAAGCACGTCAGCAGCAGGAGTTTGTGCAGGCACGACAGTGAGTTTACAACCGCGGTCTGCAAGCATACGTAAGATGTTGGTTTTGACACCGTAGTCGTATGCAACAACATGGAATTTAAGTTCAGGTTGTGTGAAGCCTTTGCCTAATACCCAAGAACCTTCTGTCCATTCGAAACCAGTTGGGTCACAGCATTCTTTAGCTAGGTCTAAACCATTTAAACCACCGAATGCGCGTGCTTTTTCTAAAGCCTGCTCTTCAGTAATATTTTCACCAGCAAGGATGCAACCATTTTGCGCACCTTTGTCACGCAAAATACGGGTTAATTTACGCGTATCAATATCTGCAATTGCGACAACATTATGTTCTTTTAAGTATTCGCCTAAAGATTGCGTTGATCGGAAGTTGCTATGCAATAAAGGCAGGTCACGAATAATTAATCCGTTGGCCCACACTTTATGAATTCGACCTGACTCAGCGTCTTCATCATTACAACCTGTGTTACCGATATGAGGGTAAGTTAAAGTCACAAGTTGCTGTGCATAACTCGGGTCAGTCAAAATTTCTTGATAGCCAGTCATGGCAGTGTTGAAAACGACTTCACCAGTCGTACTACCCGATGCACCAATAGACGTTCCTTTAAAGATCGTACCATCGGCAAGGGCTAAAATTGCTGGGGTGCTCAAACCAAAGCTCCTGAAATTTAGGCTGTAAAAAAGCGAGTAGACGAAAAAAAAGGAAGGCTATCTAAAAACCTACCCTCCCTATGTCTGCTCGCTTGAACTTAACATGGCACTATACGCAACTTCACTAACAAAGTCCATGCCAATAAGATGGAATTAACAAGATAAAGTGCTTTTATTTTGTAGCGGAAGCTGTTTCTAAGTTTTCTAAAGAAAAATGTAACAACAAATAATTGTCTAACAAATCAAAATCTAAATTTTATCGAATCACGTTAAGCTGTCGCTGTATATATAACAACAGGAATAACACCATGACTGAACAAGACAAAGTGACCAAACCAAAGCCAGCGTTGAAAGAAGTTGTTGCAGAAAGCACTGAAAAGCTTGAGCAAGTGGCGAAAGAAGCAACAGAGCAGGTCACTGAAGCGGTAGTTGAAAGCAAAGAAAAGCTTGAAGCTGAAGCGAAGCAGCTGAATGCCAGTGTGCAAGAGCAACTCCGCCAGTTTAAACAAGATCTTTTACTGCGTTTAGAAACCATTAAAGGGCAGTTATCAAACTCTCAAAAAGACTTAACTGAACTAAAAGAGTTTGTTAAAACTGAGTTTACGGCCGTTTTAGATGACTTGACCAAACTAGGTAAAGAGTTAAAAGGTGATGTCAGCGAAATTTCAGTAAAACATAAAGATCAGTTGACTGAAACTTTCAAACGTTCAAAAGAACACACCTTAGATGCGTGGAATAAAGTTTCAAGCAAGTAATCTCGCTGTACGAAGCTCAAGATTAAGTGCATAAAAAAGTGAGGTCATAGCCTCACTTTTTTATTGCTCTGGTTTATTTGTCTGGATTAAAACTGATGTAGCCAATCACGTTTATTGTGAAAGTCAGCTTGTTGGCCACTATGCTGCATGGCATAGAACTGATGACCTTGTGACGTATTCAACACAGCGGATAAACCTAGATATAGGTCAGCCCATTTCAGTTTGTGTTGCAGCATAAATTCAGTCAGATCAATGCTGACATTTAAACCATAGTGGGTGCGCTTCAATTGATTGAGTTCAATATCGTAAGCGACCTGTGGCGGCATATCTTCAGGATAACGATATTCCTCAAACTGATAGGCCTGCCAAGCTTGCGAAGGGGAGAGATTGATCTCGCGATAATAATCTTCGCCTTTTACCCCGATAAAGACTTCAAAACAGGTGTTTTCCCATAAAAAGTCTTGACGAGGATTTGCATTCACGACTTCGGGCCAGTGCATGTACAAATTGGGATCGCGTAACCAAAAACCGATATTGAGAGCATATGGGCTTTGTTGTTCAATCGCACCAACAAGCGAAATTGCTTGAAAGCGACGATCAAATGCACTGAGTTCGTAACTTGCCATAAAAAACTACAATTATTTTGCTGCGTGAGCGAAACGAACTAAATTAGACAATTTGGCATTTTGTTTCGCCGCTTTTTTGTAAAGCAACGCAATCTTACCAATGGTCTGTACAATTTCTGCACCTGTAGTTGAGGCAATTTCTGCAATGATTGCAGCGCGCTCTTCACGGTCTTCACCCGCGACTTTGACTTTAATCAATTCGTGGTCGTTTAAAGCGCGTAAAATTTCTTCAACGACATTTTCAGTCAGACCTGAACCGCCAAGCATTACCACAGGGTTTAAAGCATGACCGATTTGACGCAAACGCTTGCGTTCCTGAATGGATAAAGTCGCCATAAAGATAACCTAATTTTAAAAACGGCTTAGTATAACAAACTGCGAAATTAAACGCTTTATATTCTGTGGAAATAATCGATTTAGATAATAGAAAAAAACAACTAAAACCCAAGATTTGGATACAGATGTATACTGCAAGCCTAGAGAATTTAACGTACAATTAAGTTTAAGAAATTTTAATGTTTTAGAGAGATATGGCAACACGCATTACCAACCAAAAGTTATCCAAAAGTAGCCGTGCGTGGATGAGAGAGCACCTTGATGATCATTTTGTGAAAAAAGCGCAAAAAGAAGGTTATCGAGCACGTGCAGCTTATAAGTTACTTGAAATTCAAGAAAAATATAACATCATTCGTCCTGGCATGACCGTGGTTGACTTGGGTGCTGCACCTGGAAGTTGGTCACAAATTGCAGGAAAGCTGGTCGGTGATCGAGGATTAGTGGTTGCATCTGATATTTTGGAAATGGATGCACTTCCAGACGTGACCTTCTTGCAAGGTGACTTTCGTGAGCAAGAAGTATTCGATAAATTGTTAAATATTTTAGATGGACGTAAAGTAGACGTTGTAATTTCAGATATGGCCCCCAATACTTCAGGTAATAAGGCTGTAGATCAACCTCGCCAGATTTACCTCTGTGAATTGGCCATCGATTTCGCTACGAAAGTGCTCGGTCCAAATGGTCAATTTGTTGTAAAGGTATTCCAAGGTACAGGCTTTGACGAGTTCCGTAAGCAAGTAGTCGACAACTTTGATGTGTTAAAAACAGTAAAACCTGCTGCATCACGTGCCCGATCTAAGGAAGTATTCTTAGTTGGGCAAGGCCGTAAGAAGGCTTTCAAATAAAGTTTACTTGCCAAGTCGTTAAAAATTGTGCATTTTGTACCTTTTTATTATTTTGCGAAGCTGATCTTCAGCAGAAACTTTAAGGTCACCCGATAGGGCATGATCAAATTAGATTGATATGGGAATAAAGCTTTGAGCGATCTCTTCAAGAATGCCATATTGTGGCTAGTGATACTGGGCGTACTGATCCTTATTTTCAGTAATGTCAGTAGCAATGAAAAGCCGACAGCGATGAATTATTCAGAGTTTGTTGCTGCGGTGAATGCTGGTCAAATTAAGCAAGTGACAATTGATGGCGAACGAATTCATGGCCAAAAATCAAACGGTTCAGAGTTTGAAAGTATTCGTCCTGCGGTTCAAGACCCAGAGCTTATGCCTAATCTGATTAAAAATAACGTTGTCGTTGAAGGTACTGCACCTGCACGTCAAGGTTTATTGATGCAACTTTTGATCGCAAGCTTCCCTGTACTTTTAATCATTTTGTTATTCATGTTCTTTATGCGCAACATGGGTGGCGGAGCAGGTGGTAAAAACGGTCCAATGAGTTTTGGTAAGTCAAAAGCAAAAATGTTGGCAGAAGACCAAATTAAAGTGACTTTTACTGATGTCGCTGGCTGTGATGAAGCAAAGCAAGAAGTTGTAGAAATTGTTGATTTCTTAAAAGACCCTTCAAAATTTAAACGTTTAGGTGCAACGATTCCTAAAGGCGTGTTAATGGTGGGTCCACCGGGTACAGGTAAAACTTTACTTGCAAAAGCAATTGCAGGTGAAGCGAAAGTACCATTCTTTAGTATTTCTGGTTCTGACTTTGTTGAAATGTTCGTGGGTGTGGGTGCATCTCGTGTCCGTGACATGTTTGAACAAGCGAAACGTCATGCACCATGTATCATCTTTATTGATGAGATTGATGCTGTGGGTCGTCATCGTGGTTCAGGTACGGGTGGTGGTCACGATGAGCGTGAGCAAACTTTAAACCAAATGTTAGTTGAAATGGATGGCTTTGAAGGCAATGAAGGCATTATTGTCATTGCTGCAACAAACCGTGCCGATGTACTGGATAAAGCTTTACTCCGTCCGGGTCGTTTTGACCGTCAAGTAATGGTTGGCTTACCAGACATTAAAGGTCGTGAGCAAATCTTAAATGTTCATATGAAGAAATTGCCTTCAGTGACTGGTGTCGATGTACAAGTGCTTGCACGTGGTACGCCGGGCTTCTCAGGTGCACAATTGGCGAACCTTGTGAACGAAGCTGCATTATTTGCTGCACGTCGTAACAAGAACACTGTCGATATGCATGATTTTGAAGATGCAAAAGACAAGTTGTACATGGGCCCTGAACGTAAGTCGATGGTGATTCGTGAAGAAGAACGTCGTGCAACCGCGTACCATGAAGCTGGTCATGCGATTGTGGCTGAAATTCTACCGGGTACAGACCCTGTACATAAAGTAACTATTATGCCGCGTGGTTGGGCGTTGGGTGTAACATGGCAGTTGCCTGAACATGACCAAACCAGCCACTATAAAGACAAAATGTTGAATGAACTTTCAATTTTGTTTGGTGGTCGTATTGCCGAAGAAATCTTTATCAACCAAATGTCGACAGGTGCTTCAAACGACTTTGAACGTGCAACTAAAATGGCACGTGCAATGGTGACCAAGTACGGTATGTCTGACAAACTTGGTGTAATGGTGTATGAAGATGATTCTCAGCAATCATTCATGGGTAGCATTGGTAGTCGTACGATTTCTGAAGCAACGCAGCAACAAGTAGATGCTGAAGTTCGTCGTATCATCGATGAGCAATACCATGTCGCACGTAATATCTTGGAGAATAATAAAGAGATTGCTCATGCGATGGTGAAAGCTTTGATGGAATGGGAAACGATTGATCGCGAGCAAATTCGTGACATTATGGAAGGTCGTGAGCCACAACCACCAAAAGTATATGTTGCAGAAAATCCTGTGATGGATGTAACTCCAACGGATGGTCCAAGCACGCCACCACCATTACCATCTGCAACTTAATTTTAAAAAGTTAAAATAAAAAACCACCTTCGGGTGGTTTTTTATTGCGCAAATTTTCACTTCCGATTAAGAAAAATTAGCGCGTAAAGTTGGGAAAGCGTTAAGATAACGCGAGTTGAACTGGAGAATATCACATGCAATTGATGGCTTTGCCGAAGAAAATTCTACGTTGTGGTGAGCTATCACTCGATCTGTCGGTACCGCATGTGATGGGTATTTTAAATGTGACGCCAGACTCGTTCAGTGATGGCGGTAAACATAATGGCAAAGCACAAGCGATTGCACATGCTCAGCAAATGATTGTGGATGGGGCGACAGTCATCGATGTTGGGGGTGAATCGACGCGTCCAGGTGCATCTGTAGTTGAGGTTGAGGAAGAGATTCGTCGTGTCGTTCCAGTGGTGGAAGCCTTGGCTGAACTTGATGTGGTCATTTCGATTGATACCTCTCAACCTGAAGTGATTCAAGCAGCGGTCGCAGCAGGCGCGCATATCTGGAATGATGTACGAGCATTAACACGTCCGAATGCTTTAGAGACGGCAGCTGAACTGAATATTCCAGTGATCATCATGCATATGCGTGGTGAACCGACCACCATGAATGGTTTAGATCAATATGATAATGTCACTCTAGATGTGATGACTGAGCTTTCCCAGCGTGTGGCGGATGCACTCAAGGCTGGTGTCAAAGCTGAAAATATCATGATTGATCCGGGTTTTGGCTTTGCTAAAAATGCAAAGCAGAACCTTAAGCTTTTAAACGAATTCCATCAGCTAAATCAGCTCGGGTATCCCATCTTGTCCGCATTGTCACGGAAGCGCTTTATCGGCGAAGCCTTAGGTGGGGCAGATGCAGGCCAGCGGGCCGTGGGTTCTGTAGCGGGACATTTGCTGAGTATTCAACAAGGCGCGTGTATGGTGCGCGCTCATGATGTCAAAGCCATGAGTGATGCGATCAAAGTTTGGCAGGCGATGAATATGGCTTAATGGGGCGGCGGAATGCCGAACGAATGATTTAATTTGAAAATTTGATCTATATCAGATTGTTAGACTAGCAGCATCTTCAGATGCTGCTTTTTTATTTGGTGATTTGTTTGGTTTATGTTATACAGACTCGTTTTTTAAGTTTCTCGTTTTGAGTGCCTGTATGTTTGCAGATTTACTTCTCCCTATGTTTGATGATGAATATTATCCCGATATTCTTGTTGCTGAAGTGAAGCAGCATGTCGAGACTTTTGCTAAAAAAATTGTAAAAGCAAAATCTGAGGGTGATATTTATCAATATGCCAATGCCACAGTGGCTGAAATTAATGAAATGAAGCCGCATTTTGAAGATCTGGATTCATCGTTAGATGATTCTGCTGCTGATTTTATTGCTGAAGCGATGATGATGGTGGTGCAAGATGCTGGGTTTATGGATATTGAAATGGAAGAATTGGTGGTGAACAGAGAGTGGTGACTCACTCTCTCATTTCAAGTGCAGTTGGTTTTTGCTTTAGAAGCTGAGATTGCTGTTACAGTTCATCTAAAAGATCGGTGAGATGACAACTTTGGTTCAAATGTTCATCTCCAATCGCATCGACTGTCATCACGTATTCGTCTTCGACCATTTCAGCATTTGCACTGAGATTCAGCCAAAATTTTGGATGCTTTTTCATGAGCTCACGAATATGTTGCTCATCTTTAGTGTGATTAAAGCTTAATTTAAAATGAGCATCTACTGATTTACACACATGTAAATAAAGTTGGTGGTCTTTTTCAATAATCGTGCCTGCAAACAAGTCATAAAACGTGTCGCTACCCGTTTGTTGAGAGAGTATTTCTGCATGGCCGATGTTTGAAAAAATTAGGCATAAAATGATAATGAGAGTGTTCTTTTTCATATTGTGATTGTTATGTGATTCGATGCATAAATTATAGACATAAAAAAACCAGCATATCGCTGGATTTTTTATTGCACCATCTTAATTAGCTTAAGAATGGTGCCCGAGGCCAGACTCGAACTGGCACGCTTTGTGGGCGGGGGATTTTAAATCCCCTGTGTCTACCGATTTCACCACTCGGGCATGAGCGCAATAATAGAGGACGAAATAAAAGTTGGCAAGTCTATTTGTGATTATTTGCTTTCTTTTCAATCAATTCAGCGGTTTATGTTTAAAAAATAGCAAAATTATCTGTGCTGCACTTGTTCAGGCTTCATAAAAATGTCATCGACTTGAGATATGGATGTCATCTTTTTCGCATAAATTTCAAGTCCATATCGTCTTTAGGCAATCCACATGACAAAAAAAATGAACCGCCGAGAACTTATTCAAAAAACTTTGGCAGGATTTGGTGCTTTATCTTTACCTATTTCACTGACTGCTTGTGGTGATGACGCCGACTCAAACACACAGCCCAATACGCAAGTGCAATTTTTGCATGGGGTTGCCAGTGGTGATCCTTTACAAACTCAAGTCATCATTTGGACACGTGTAACACCGACGGACAGCAGTGCGCGTTTAGAGGTGCTCTGGGAAGTGGCAAAAGATGCAGGCTTTAAACACATTACAGCAACAGGAAAGGTGCTGACCACGGCTGCACAAGATTTTACGGTGAAAGTGGATGTGACGGGACTTGCTGCGGGACAAGTGTATTTCTACCGTTTTAAATCGGCGTCGAAGTATTCAATCACAGGGCAAACCAAAACCTTGGCAACGCAAGTACAGTCGGTACAGTTTGCAGTATGCTCATGTTCAAATTTCCCAGCGGGCTATTTCCATGTTTATAAAGAAATGGCAAAACAGAATGTGGATGTTGTGATTCATTTGGGGGATTACATTTACGAATATGGTATGGGCGAATATGCAACGGAAGAGGCTGTAGCGATGGGGCGCGCACTGGCAGATGATAACAATGCAGAAATTATTCGCTTAGATGAATATCGCAAACGTTATGCTTTATACCGACTAGATGCAGATTTGCAGGCCGCGCATCAACGTCATCCTTTTATTGTGATTTGGGATGACCATGAACTCGCAAATGATACATGGGAAAAGGGTGCTGAAAATCATCAGTCAGATACTGAAGGCGATTTCCTTGAACGTAAACTTGCGGCACTGGCGGCCTATTTTGAATGGATGCCAATCCGTCCAATTGATGATCAGCATATCAAGATTTATCGTCAATTTGATTTTGGTACGCTTGTTCAATTGACGATGCTGGATACACGGATTATTGCACGTAATGTGCAATTAGATTATGCAAACTATATGACTGCTACAGGTTTAGATATTGCAAAATTCCAAGCCGATTTAATCAATCCTGTGCGTAGCTTGATGGGTGTGGAGCAGCGAAATTGGTTATTGCAGAAACTTCAGCAATCTACGGCAACATGGAATGTACTCGGCCAGCAGATTCTGATGAGCAAAATGTTTGTTCCAGCAGAATTGTTAATGTCGCTGGCAGAAATTACAGCAGGAAATCCTAGTCCTGAGACCTTAAGCAAAATCACCACACAAATCACTGAACTATTAGAAATTAAAGCTCGAATGGATGCAGGTGATCCAACCGTAACTCCAGAGGAAAAAGCACGTCTTGCGGTTACTGCACCTTATAACTTAGATGCGTGGGATGGCTATTTTGCTGAGCGTGAAATTTTGTATGGCACTTTGGTACAACTTAAGAAAAAAGTTGTGGTCCTTGCTGGAGATACCCATAATGCTTGGGCTTCAGATTTATCGAGTAAAGATGGGGTATTGGTTGGCGTGGAGTTGGCAACCAGTTCGGTCTCTTCCCCTGGGTTGGAGAAATATTTGTCCATTCCGATGCAGCAGCTACAAGCATTTGAATTTGCGTTTACCAGCTTGATTGAGGAGTTAAATTATTGCAATTTGAATCAACGCGGTTATTTGAAAGTCCGTTTTACCGCAGAGCAGGTGCAAGCGGATTGGATTTTCGTGGATACCATTAAGAACAAAGAATACATCGTTGATGAAACTCGCTCGCATCAAGTGATATTAGACTCGACATTATTGCCAATCAGTGCGTTAAAGCAAACGGCCTAAAATGACCTTAGAAAAAACCGAGCATCATTGCTCGGTTTTTTTATAATTTCTCATCGATATAACTGTCGAGATCGATATGCTTAATCTGCTTACAGTAAGCATGCTCATACTTCAGAAGTTGCACATACAAATCTGCTTCATGCCCCAGCTGGGTTTTCCGTGCCTGATAAACTTCAGATTGATGGGAACTAAAGCGTAATTGGAGTCGTGATTTGACCGTTTGCTTATAGGCCCAAAAACAAACGCGTCTGAGTTGTTGTAACTGATGATGTTCAACCGACTGGCTGTGGTCTCGAAATAAATTTTCTTTATAGAAGCGCACAAAACCAAAGTTCACACCAAAATAAAACAATATCCACATCAGCAAACTGCTTTCAAGGAACATCAGATTTAGTCCACTTAAAAGAATCACGGCAGCGAGTTTGAAGGGCGCATGGCGTTGCAGTTGATACAAGGAGTTTGATGAATGTTTAATTTGCTTAATGACAAAAGGTAAGACCCACATCAGTACCAGTAAAATACTAATAATGGCGTAACTATGACTTTGGAGCGGGTCGAGATTCTCCAAGTGAGTTAAGTAAAAATCTTTCAGAATTAAGCTGATTGGAATAAAAATCATCACCGCCAAAACCCACGGAATAATTTCACGTTGGTCATCTAAAATACCGCGTGTTTTGATTTGACTATAAAGCAAGTAATTACGTTTAAATGCGGCAGGGTAGCGGGTCTCTAATTGTTGCAGTAACAGTTGAACTTGTTTGGATTGCATCGTCAAAAAAGAGCGTATGAGAAAAATAGCCTTTACTATAGTAGATTTGGAGGAGGATGGCTCAAAAAAATACGTGAAACAGAATATTCACAGAGAAAAGCACAACAATTTCGCTTTTTTGCTCTGAATTATGCGAAAATGTCGGATTCAATTTTTTTGTCTAAGGGCAGTTCATGACTGATCATTCTCCTGAATCTTTAAGTGATATCGAAATTTTAGACATTTTGCAGTCTATGAAAGACGATGAGCTTGATACAGAGGCAAAAGAAGAGATTCGTAAAGGTGGTAAAGCGGGTCGTCAAGAAGCACATAAACTTGCGATTGTGGCTTTGAACCAATCTTTTGAAAGTAAGTTTGTTGAAGCTGTAGCTTTGGCATTGGGCCTGAATGAAGGTCAAGCCAAAAAAATTCGCTATAAGAAAGACCGCATCCGTATTTTAAAAGTACGTGGGATTGATTACATGGCGATTGATGGTGCGGAAACAGCACAAGTCTTGTCACAAGTTGCACAAGCCATTGTACGGGAAGATGCGACCGTGACACATGATTTGCACAACATCTTCCCATTTTGGAAAGAAGGCTGGCCAATGGTTCAGTTTGACAGTGCATATAAAATTTTATCTGAAGATATTAGCATTCACTATCAAGCGACTTTAGATAAACTGCTTGAATTATATGGTCGTTAAGATCGCAGTCTCAAAAGCACCTTCGGGTGCTTTTTTATGGTCTTATATTTAACTATGGAAAATCCAAGACAGTAATAAGCTGATGGGCCAAATAAACAGTCGCCACCATGTAATCAGTGGATTCCAGAAATACTGTCCAAAAGACAGAGTCTCGTTAAAGCTGCGTTGCCCACGTTCATAAGCATAAGGTGTAATCCGCCATGCTAAAATCAGCAAAACAATCGCACTTACGATCAGCAGCGTGTGGCTATATTGAGCAAAATAATAATAAATCAGATAGAGCGCAGAATAAAAGAAAGTACATGCCAAAACAGCGGGCAATGAAAAAGACATAAACTTGACTCTATTGTATTGTTATATCAAGGCATTATAAATGAAAATACCCGATGTGATACATCGGGTATTTATTGATTGTTGAACTTAAGGTTCGTTATAGCCCAGTGTGAGTATTCGATTAACCTAGTGTTGAATAAAGTGGGAAAATACCAAAGATCATCGCTGTAACCAACATGACTAAACAGGTAATTACTGCCCACTTGATGGTAAATTCTTGGTGTTCACCAAAGTTAATTCCAGCCAATCCACAGAGTAAGTAAGTCGATGGAACCAATGGAGACAGTAAGTGTACAGGTTGACCGACAATCGATGCACGAGCCATTTCCACAGGGGTAATACCATAGTGCCCAGCGGCTTCAGAGAGTACAGGCAGTACACCAAAGTAGAAGGCATCATTCGACATAAAGAAGGTCAGTGGCATACTAATCACAGCCGTGATTGGTGCTAAATACGGTCCCATACTTTCCGGAATAATGGCAACCAGTTCTTGAGACATGGCTTCAACCATACCTGTGCCGGACAAAATGCCAGTAAAAATACCTGCCGCGAAGATAATCCCGACTACAGCTAGGGCACTGGCAGAGTGGTTGCCAACCAAACGCTTTTGCATGTCTAAATCTGGATAGTTCACCACCAAGGCAATACACAGCGCTACCATGAACAGAATCGCCGCAGGTAAAACACCCATCACTAAGCAGACCATCAAGACCAAAGTCAGTAGAGCATTAAACCATCTTAAGTGGGCGCGGTTGGCTTCAGGTTCTTGTGAAATCTGAATACTGTCACCATGGCTAATATCTAATTCCACAATACCAATGCGCTTACGCTCCATACGGCCATACATAAAGCCGAGGAAGTATAACCAACCAATTGCAACCAGCATTGGTAAAATCATCGGAACAAAGACATCGTTTGGATCAACATGTAATGCAGTTGCAGCACGTGCTGTTGGTCCACCCCATGGCGTTAAGTTCATGATTCCGCTCGCAAGCATCATTAGGCAGGCCATAATTAAAGGGCTCATACCAATACGCTTATACAGCGGTAGCATTGCGGCAACACAGATCATATAAGTGGTTGAACCGTCACCATCCAGGGAAACAATTAAAGTCAGCGTAATGGTGCCAAGGGTCACTTTTAAAGGATCGCCTTTAACCTGCTTTAAAATCCACTTCACAGAAGGGTCGAATAGACCCGTATCGATCATAATTGCAAAATAAAGGATTGCGAAAAGGAGCATTACGCCCGTAGGAGCGAGCTTTTTAATGCCTTCCATCATCATATTGCCAAGTTCAGCAATATCAAATCCAGCAAGGTTGTCAACAAAGAGACTTAAAACATAAGTAAGTAATGCAAAAATGATAGGGATTAAAGTTAAAGCAACAAGAGCGCTCAGTCGTTTGGACATGATTAAGTACATGAAGCACATAATCATGCCTAAACCTAAAATGGTCAGCATGGATCAATCCTTTGAACGTGTTAAGTCTGTTTATTCATCAAGTGACAGCGATAGTATGCAATTCAGCATGATTTTTAAATGCTCTTAAACATATGTGATTTTTCGTTCTATTTTTCTAATAAATAATATATATCTATAAAGTATGGTTAAGATACTTATTTTGTATAACTCCATATGGTTAAATCTGAGGCCAAAAAAAACCTTGCAGTTGCAAGGTTTTGATTCAAGGCGATGTTTCTATTCATCGACTGTTTTGGTTTCAGGCTGTAGTGTTTCTTCAAGTAAACGCGTCACTAAAAGTTGGTCAATCTTAAAATGATCGACATCGACCACTTCAAATTTAAAGCCTGCGTATTCTACGGTATCTGCAGGGCGTGGAATTTTGCGCAGACGGTACATCATAAAACCAGCCAAAGTTTCATAATTTTCTTCATCCGGCATTTCATCAATGGCCAGTGCATGCTTCATGTCTTCAATCGGCGTGCTGCCATCAATCAGCCATGAATTATTATCACGTTTAATGATCTGTTGTTCGGCTTCAATTGGAGTAACCCAATCGCCCATGACCGTAATCATAATGTCTGACAGGGTGATGACACCCACTACCAACGCATATTCGTTAATCACCACTGCAAATTTTTCTTTGGTGGAGCGGAAACGGTCTAATAACTCAGACAAGGTTAATGTGTCTGGAATAGTGAGAACATTACGAATAGTGCTTTCATTGAGTTGCAGTAAAGATTGATTATTCAGGATACGGACCAGAATGTCTTTGGCATCGACATAGCCAATTACATCGTCAATATTTTCACTACACACCAAGAATTTTGAATAAGGATATTCGGCCAATTTTTGACGAATGCTGGCTTCAGATTCATTTAAAGTAAAATACACCACATTTTCACGCGTGGTCATACTTGAAGGTACATTCCGCTCTTCAAGTTCAAATACGTTTTCAATGAAATGGTGTTCTTGCTTTTGCAGCACCCCAGCTTGCGCACCAGCATCCATCACTGCAGAAATATCATCAAAGGTAATGTTGTCATCACGGGTGGTATTCACTTTAAACAGGCGGAATAACAAGTTGGCAAGGGCATTAATAATCCAAGCCAAAGGTTTGCAGACCTTAATAAACACCTGAATGGGGTTAATCACTGCAATAGAGATTTTTTCAGGGGCAATCATGGCCAAACGTTTTGGCATGAGGTCAGCAAACAAAATAAATAGCGAGGTGACTAAAGTGAAAGATAGAGCAAAGCTAATAGTTTCAGACCAAGGACCAGTATAAAAACGAGCAACAAAGCTCATGAAGTAAGGACGAAAAGCCCCTTCACCTAAAATACCGCCCAAGATTGCCACTGCGTTTAAGCCAATTTGTGAAGCGGCAAAGAAGTCAGCAGAATTTTCTTGTAAATTCAAAACTTTCTGTGCGCGATCATCGCCCGACTCAGCCAAGATTTTCAGCTTGACCTTACGTGCTCCTGCCAGTGCAATTTCTGTCAGAGACAAGAAACCCGCCCCAGCAATCAGGACTAGAATGATAACTATGTTTTGAAAAAGGCTCACGGAATCCACCTGTGATTCATCGTTATTATGAATATTTTTAACACAAAAAAATAAAGACAGTAATCACTTACTGTCTTCTATCATACCTGAGTTATTGGTATGAAAATGAATTATTTAGAGCTTGAATACTTAATAATGTGAGAATTGCGAGTTATTGCCTAAAAACTCACGATTTTCTTCCTCAATCATTTGACGTGCCACATACAAAATCAGCTGTCTAAGCCAGCGATGTGCAGGATGGTGATGCAACAGTGGACACCATGCCATTTTCAACTCAAATTCTGGAATATAAAAAGGTGGGTCTTTAATCAAGAGATTTTGACTTTTGGCTTGTAAGCGTGCAATACGGGTCGGTAAAGTCGCGATCAAATCTACATTTGAAGCCAATAGTGCAGGCATTTGATAATGTCGAGTGAAGACCGAAATTTTACGTTTTTGGCCAATACGCTCTAAAGCTTGATCAATCCAACCTAGACCTGCTTGTTTTTCAGGGTTAACGCCGAAACCAACGCCCATACCTGTTTTAGAGACCCAAATATGCTGTGCATCGAGGTAACTTTTTAGGTTTAAGTTGCTGGCAGCAGGGTGTTTACCATTGAGCAAACATGAAAAACTGTCACGCCAGACTAAAACTTGGTGGAAGCTTTGTGGAATTTCATTGAAACGGTTAATAGCGAGATCAACTTTACCTTGTTCCATATCACGATATGACACATCACTTGGGGTTAAGAAGTCTAAGACCACATTGGGTGCTTCTGAACGTAATGCTTTAACGAGGCGGGGAACTAAGGTTGCTTCGGCATAGTCCGAAGTCATAATACGGAAAACACGGTTTGAGGTATAAGGACGGAACTCGGTACGAGGTTCCAAAATCATGGAGAGATCAGAAAGAGCGTCACGTATGCGGGGTTGTAATTCTAATGCTCGTTCGGTCGGTGTCATACCTTCAGAAGAGCGAATTAGCAGGGGATCATTAAATAAGTTACGAAGACGACGTAGAATATTACTCATTGCTGGTTGGGTGACACCCAATTGTTCAGCTGCTCGGGTTACATTTTTTTCGCGTAAAAGTACGTCCAAGTAAATTAAGAGGTTTAGATCAACCCGCTCCAGATTCATAAAATAAATACCGAGAATAAAATCATGAAATTATTTGCATTATGCCATAAGCCATCGGGCTTGTGTAATAAACTGACGAAAAAAAAAGCATCGGGTTGGATAAAGAACACCCCCCTTCATTTTCTCAGAAAATGGGTTTTTATGCTTAAAAACTGAGGGCATATTAGCTCTAAGTAATGTTTCAATATGTGTGAATTGAGGCTTAGAGTATCGCCTAGGAAATGGCTTAATCTTGCCTGTTATTGATGGAATAAAAGCGTGATAAATACTCTTTTTGCTCAGTTTTGAACTTTTATCATTTCGGTCACATTAAGTATTGATTTTCGGTTGGGACTCTTTTTTTCAACGGCCAAGACTTAAGTCTAATGAAGAAATATTCGACAAAGTATGTATTTTTTACTGTTTTCTTATTTTACTTAAGTTTAATAATAACAATTACTTAATTTTGTTTTATTGAAATATAATTAGACTTTTATCTATATATTTTTTAAATAAATACTGAAAATTAATGCAGAATATTGGATTAATTTTTTCTGTCAATCTAATCTGTATTCATCGCAACGAAGTGCTCTAAATCTAAGCAAAAGCTTGAGGGTCTGATTTTAGCTTTTCGTTGAAGAAAATCCTAATATTATTACAGGAAATATCATGACTACATATCAAACAGCGATTGATGCAATCCGCGAATTAAAAGCAAAATTCGGTAGCACTTGGCGCGATATTAGCCCAGAAGATGCTGCACGTATGCAAATGCAAAACCAATTCAAAACTGGTTTAGATATCGCTAAATACACAGCTGCAATTATGCGTCGTGATATGGCTGCTTATGATGCTGACTCTAGCCAATACACACAGTCTTTAGGCTGCTGGCACGGTTTCATCGCACAACAAAAAATGATTGCGAACAAAAAATACTTCGGTACAACTGACCGTCGTTATATCTACCTTTCTGGTTGGATGGTAGCTGCGCTTCGTTCAGAATTCGGTCCACTTCCTGACCAGTCTATGCATGAAAAAACTTCAGTACCTGCGTTGATCGAAGAAATCTACACGTTCTTACGTCAAGCTGATGCGAAAGAATTAAACGACCTTTTCCGTGCGCTTAAAAAAGCAAACGAAGCAGGCGATACTGCTAAAGCTGCTGAAATCACTGCTCAAATCGACGGCTTCCAAACTCACATCGTACCAATTATTGCGGACATCGATGCTGGTTTCGGTAACGAAGAAGCGACTTACTTACTTGCTCGTAAAATGATTGAAGCGGGTGCTTGTGCACTACAAATCGAAAACCAAGTATCTGACGCGAAACAATGTGGTCACCAAGCTGGTAAAGTAACTGTTCCACACGAAGATTTCATCTCTAAAATCCATGCATTACGTTATGCATTCTTAGAAATGGGTCTTGATGACGGTATCATCGTTGCGCGTACTGACTCTGAAGGCGCTGACTTGACTCAAAAAATCCCAGTGGTTAAAGAGCCAGGTGACATCGCTTCTCAATACATCAGCTACTTAGACACAACTGAAATTGACATTGCTGATGCTCAAGAAGATGAAATCTTGATCAAACGTAATGGTAAATTACACCGTCCTAAGCGTTTAGCTTCTGGCTTGTACCAGTTCCGTGCTGACACTCAAATTGACCGTGTTGTACTTGACTGTGTATCTAGCCTTCAAAATGGTGCTGACCTTCTTTGGATCGAAACTGCGACTCCAAACGTAGAAGAAATCGCTCACATGGTTAACCGTGTACGTGAAACTGTTCCAAATGCGAAGCTTGTTTATAACAACAGCCCATCGTTCAACTGGACTTTAAACTTCCGTCAACAAGCTTACGACCGTTGGGTTGCTGAAGGTAAAGACGTTTCTGCTTACGACCGTGCTAAATTAATGAGCGCTGAGTACGATGCTACTGAATTAGCTGCTGATGCAGACGCTAAGATCCGTACATTCCAAGCAGATGCTGCTCGTGAAGCGGGTGTGTTCCATCACTTGATCACACTTCCGACTTACCACACTGCTGCGCTTTCTACTCATGAGCTTGCACAAGGTTACTTCGGTTCTGAAGGTATGTTGGCTTATGTTGCTGGCGTACAACGTAAAGAAATCCGCGGTGGTATCGCTTGTGTTAAACACCAAGCAATGGCGGGTTCTGACATCGGTGATGATCACAAAGAAATTTTCTCTGGTGACAATGCTCTTAAAGCGCACGATGATGCTAAAAACACAATGAACCAATTCGCTGCTCACTAAGCACTGAACTAATTCAAAAGAAAAACCCTGCGAAAGCAGGGTTTTTTTATGAGTTAATTTTGAGCTTGTTGAACAGCTTGAAAGTGAAATATTGAACAAAAACGTTAAGGCATCAGAATCAGCAGCCAAACAATAAAGATAATACTTAAAGAAACAAACTGTGCAGCACTTCCCATGTCTTTGGCATTTTTTGAAAGCTCATGGCGCTCCAATGAAATACGATCCACAATCGCCTCAATGGCTGAATTAAACAATTCAACAATAATTGCAAGTAAACAGACGGCTACCATGAGGGCTTGTTCTAAGCGACTGACCTCACAGAAAAAGCTTGTTGGAATCAGAATCAGGTTAATCAATAGGACTTGTCGAAAAGCTGCTTCGTGCGCAAATGCGGCCTTAAAACCTGAAATAGAATAATGAGTTGCATTAAAAATACGTTTAAAACCTGACTTGCCTTTGAGTGGGGAATATTGGCTCATACCATCAACCATTTTAAAATTTCAGCCACAATACATGATCTATATTAAAAGTCACTTAATTATAGTATTCAAAAAGTGCTTAATCTATGTACACCTAAAATAAGGAGAAAGAGATTAAAAAAGCCTGCTTTTTAATCTCTATAGTTAAAGGATGGATATGGGTTGGAAGTAAACGAGTTGCTCAGTTGTCTGGTTTGCTTTGCGTGACTTATTCTATTTTTTTCAAAAAAGCATCGGCGGCTTGACGACCTAAAGCGGGATCATCGGTAAAGACACCATCCACTCCCGCTTTAAAGAAAATTTCAAACTCAGCCAGCGCACCTTTTTCGCACTTTTCAGCGGCAATGGCGCTACAGTCTAAATAGTCTGGTAAGAAATTGTTTTCAGGGCGTAGGGTATAAGGATGTACTTTTAAGCCCACTGTGTGTGCATCGTTCACAAAACTGGTCGGGGTCGCTGGCTGAGTATTCGGCACGATATAGGTTTTACTTGGCCCAACACCATGCGCATAACTTGCGACGTCTTTTAGGCCTTGAGGTGTTGCCATATCACTATAGCGGAGTGTTGATTTGGCAAGCACAGCATCGGCAGGTTGTTCGGACTTGCCGCCATAGAGTTGAATAATTTTGACATGTCGAATCGATTTTAATTGATCCAACTGCTGACGCATCTGTTTTAAGTTGCTGACTTCAAACGACTGAATATAGACTGGTGCAATGTCACGACTATAGGTGTGTTTGGCCAGCGTGGTTAGTAGGCGTTGCTCCATGGCCAAATTGAGACCTTGGAAATAGCTAGGATGTTTGGTTTCGATATACAGGCCCACAATTTTTCCTGTCTTTTTATAGTGCGCATCTACGAGTTCAATAATTTCATCTAAAGTGGGCAGATCAAATTGATCATTATATTGGGTATTCGCTGGGCGAATTTCTGGAATACGTTCTCGTGCTTTCAGTTGCTTCAGCTCGTTTAAAGTAAAGTCTTCAGTAAACCAACCTGTGTAAGTTACGCCATCAACTACTTTACTGGTCTTCCGCTCTGCAAACTGCGGCAAGCTGCTGACATTGGTGGTTCCTCCGATTTCATTTTCATGGCGAGCGATTAAATAACCGTCTAGAGTTGGCACCAAATCAGGCTCAATAAAATCTGCACCGTCATCAATTGCTTTTTGATAAGCGGCTAAGGTGTGTTCAGGGCGTAGCGCACTGGCGCCACGATGTCCAATAATAAGGAGTTTAGGCTCAATGTATTCGGCGTTGTTTGGCGGTGGTTGGGACGCTGCATTGTCTTTCTGATCATGATGACAGCCCAATAAACTTAAAAAAATAAAACTCAATAATGTTCTTTTTAACATGTGTTCCTCAACATTTTATTGTGGTGTTGCGGACTCAGTGTTCAATTTTAATATCTCAGATCAATGACAAATTGCGAAAAATTACAGGATGTCATCAATTGGTCAAAAAGCTTTCTTCATAGTTTCTTCATATTTAGCCCTAATGTTCTATTTCATGTTGTTAAGTCTTGTTTTTTAATGATTCGTCATAGAAGATCAAGCATGAAGTGATACCACTTTCTAGATCTAGCCTCAGACCGAAGAGTACCGCAGTCCCATGCTGTCTAAATTTTTTATTCATCGTCCAATTTTTGCTGGTGTGCTGGCGATTATCGTGATGGCATTTGGTTTATTTGCCACCTTTCAGTTGCCTGTAGAGCGCTACCCCGATATTGCACCTCCGCGAATTACGGTGAGCGCAACATATACAGGCGCGTCGGCAGAGACGGTGGAGGAGAGCGTTACTCAGGTTTTAGAACAGCAAATTAAAGGGATTGATCATTTACTGTATTTTAGTTCGAGCAGTGACTCGAATGGCCGTAGTCGAATCAGTATTAGTTTTGAAAATGGTACCGACCCAGATACCGCTCAGGTTCAAGTTCAAAATGCCATCAATGGGGTGATTAACCGCTTACCAGAAGATGTGCAGCGTCAAGGGGTTAATGTCTATAAGTCGCTTGGCGATACGCATATGGTGATTGGCCTATATGACCAAACAGGCAAAAGCAGTAATATTGCACTGTCTGATTATATGATGACGCATTTGGAGCAAGATTTAGCTCGTATTGATGGAGTTGGTGAGGTTGATGTTTTTGGTGCACAGTATGCCATGCGCTTATGGCTGAATCCGCACAAATTGCGTCAATATGGACTGATGCCAAGCGATATACGTGCAGCGGTTGAAGCGCAAAATACGCAAGTGGCCGCAGGGGCAATTGGCGAGTTACCCAGCCTGTCAGACCAATATTTAAATGCCAAAGTCACCTCCGGTACACGTCTAAAAACCGTTGAAGAATTTGAAAACATCATTGTTAAATCGACCCGCGATGGCAGTTTTATTTATTTAAAAGACGTCGCACGGGTGGAACTAGGCGCAGAAAATTATCAGTCATTTAATACCATCAATGGTTTTCCTTCAGCGGGCATGGGTATTTCACTGTCTTCAGGTGCCAATGCACTGGCAACTTCGGCATTGATCAAACAAGAAGTCAGCCGATTGTCCTCTAAACTCCCTGGAGGCTATCAGATTGTTTATCCACGTGATAACACGCCTTTTGTGCAAGAGTCGATTAAGGAAGTGGTCAAAACACTGTTTGAAGCAGTGCTTTTGGTGATTGTGGTGATGTTTGTCTTTTTGCAAAATTGGCGCGCGACACTGATTCCGACCATCACTGTGCCTGTTGTAATTTTGGGCACGCTGGCCATTCTGTATGTGCTCGGGATGAGTATCAACACCTTAACCTTATTTGCATTGGTCTTAGCGATCGGGCTTCTGGTGGATGATGCGATTGTGGTGGTGGAAAATGTTGAGCGGCTGATGCATGAACAGCAGATGAGTGCTCAACAAGCCTCAATTGCATCGATGCAGGAAATCAGTGGGGCATTGATTGGGATTACTTTGGTGTTAACCGCAGTGTTTATTCCCATGGCCTTTTTCGGTGGCTCGACAGGAGTGATCTACCGTCAGTTTTCAATGACCTTAGTTGCTGCCATGGCGCTATCGCTGCTGGTCGCATTGATTCTGACGCCAGCGTTGTGCGCCTTGATTTTAAAACCCAATGATAAATCGGCACGATGGGCAACTTGGTTTAATCTGAAATTGGATCAGCTAAAACAGCGTTATTTAAAGCTGAGTACTCAGACCATTCAGCACAGTAAAATCATGCTGGTGGTTTTTGTAGCGTTAATTGCCATCTTTGCATTGTTTTATCGGGCATTACCGACCAGTTTTATTCCCAGTGAAGATCAGGGTATTTTAAGTGTGCAGTTTAAACTGGCCGATGGTGCACCGCTGAGTCAAAGCCGTGTGGTGGGAGAAGAAATTCGCCAATACTTTTTAGATAAAGAACAGGCCAATATTAATTTGGTGATGATCCGCTATGGGCGTAATTTCTCGGGGACGGGACAAAATTTAGGTCAAGGTTTTATTGCGTTGAAACATTGGGATGATCGTAAGGGGAAAGGGAACTCCGCACAGGCGATTCGAGAACGGGCGATTGCTCATTTTAGGTCGCAGCGAAATGCACAAATTAATGTAAATATGCCGTCTTCAGTCAGTGGCTTAGGGCAAACCGATGGCATGGAGTTTTGGATACGTGATATCAATGGCGAAGGTCGTGCTTATTTAGAAGCACAGTTCAAAACTTTGCAAGATGCATCCAAGCAGTATTCTAGTTTTAGCAATTTAGATAAACGTTCTAACCCTGATAAAGCCGAGCTCAAAGTGGATGTAAACCAAAAGCAAGCTTTGGCCAATGGACTGAGTCAGACCGCCATTAATAGCACCTTATCCAGTGCTTGGGGTGGAAGTTATATCAATGACTTTATTGACCGTGGTCGGATTAAACGGGTAATTATGCAAGGGGATGCCGAGTTTCGTTCAAAACCTGATGACCTTCAAGTATGGACGGTACGGAATGATTTGAACCAAATGATTCCTTTTACAAATTTTGCCCAAGTGTCTTGGAGTGGAGGCCCTGAGGTGGTGAATCGCTTTATGGGCTATACCGCACTAGAAATGGAAGCGGATACAGCACAAAATGTCAGTTCGGGACAAGCCATGCAAGATGTACAAAACATGGTACGAGGGCATGATGGTATTGATCTGGCATGGAGTGGATTATCGTTCGAGGAAAACCAGTCCAATAACCAAGCATTGCTGCTGTATTTGGTCTCCATCGGCTTTATCTTTTTATGCCTTGCTGCACTTTATGAAAGTTGGAGTATTCCAACGGCAGTCATGAGTGCGATTCCACTCGGTATTGGCGGCAATATTTTGTTCAGTTATCTGATGAGTTTTCCGAATGATATTTACTTCCAAATTGCCTTGCTGACCACAATTGGTCTGTCCTGTAAAAATGCGATTTTAATTGTGGAATTTGCTTCATTGGCGCAGCAAAAAGGCCAGACTGCAATTGAAGCTGCCTTGGAAGGAGCAAGCTTACGTCTACGCCCGATTTTAATGACGTCTTTGGCTTTTGGCGCGGGTGTCACACCTCTGGTCTTTGCCTTTGGTGCAGGGGCGGCAAGTCGTCAGGAAATTGGGGTGAGTGTACTCGGTGGCGTGATTTTTGGCACGGTGTTGGTATTGCTGTTTATTCCTTTAATGTATGTTTTGGTTCGCCGTGTGTTTCATGGACGAACTCCTCAGGACGAGGTTTAAGATCGAATCCGAAACATTCGTATGCAGCGAATAGGCAAAGCGAACATTTAACCCAATCAGGCCGAAAGGCCTGACATTTAAAGATCCTTTGCTATACTCGGACAGATAAAGAAAAACAATATTTGAGTGGTGTATGCCAAATCCGTCATTTTCACAGCAAGATTTCCAAGAGCAATTAAATCAGCCCGATAACCATGCTTTTATCCAAAGTTTGAAACAGTACAGCACTGCGGATTTGGCTGATATTTTAATGGGCCTGCCTATAAATGACCAAATTCGGCTATTGAAACAATTACCACAAGCCAGTTATGTCTTTGAGTTTTTAGCATTAACCGAGCAGCAGCAGCTAGCAGCGCAATTGCCTCAGACTTTGCTGGTGAGGTTATTGGCTCATATGCATTCGGATGACCGTACCGATTTATTTCAAAGCTTGGCACAAGAGGTTCAAGGTCAGATTTTTCCGCAGCTAGATGCGCATGTTCAAGCCCAGCTGAAGACCTTGATGGATTATCCAGCCGAGTCTGCGGGTGCAATTATGAGTACCGAGGTCATTACGGTACATGCCGAAATGACCATGCAACAGGCGATTCAACATATACGACAGCATGCAGCGGAAAGTGAAACTTTATATCTCATCTATGTGACCGATGCCTCGCGTTATTTACACGGGGTGATTTCGCTGCGGCAAATTATTCAGTCTCCACCTGAGCAATTGATTGGACAGGTTATGACCAGCCATGTCATTACGGGTTTAGTCAGTGAGGATCAGGAAAGTATTGCACAGAAACTGGCTCATTATGATTTTATGGCTTTGCCCATTGTCGATGAGCAGCAGCGTCTATTGGGGATTGTGACTTATGACGATGCAATGGATGTGGTACAACAAGAAACCACAGAAGATATTCTAAAAAGTAGTGCGGTTGCGGCCAGTCCGCAGATGAGTATTAAAACGGCTCCAATCCTCTTACTGTATAAGAAGCGGGTGTTTTGGTTGGTGTTTCTGGTTTTTGGCAGTTTACTCTCAGGGCTGGGAATTGCGCACTTTGAAGACTTGATTGCGGCACATATTGTTTTGGTATTTTTCCTACCTTTACTGGTGGGAAGTGGAGGAAATGCGGGGTCTCAGTCTGCAACCTTAATGGTACGTGCACTGGCAACGGGCGATGTACATTTTAAAGACTGGTTTTATTTGCTAGGACGTGAAAGTTTGGTTGCGCTGTGTCTGGGCGGAACTATGGCAACTGCTGTTTCCATTTTGGGTTATTTCCGTGGGGACATTCTGGTCGCCGTAGTATTGGCACTGAGTATGATGGGTATTGTGTTGATGGGTTGTCTGATTGGTATGAGTCTGCCGTTTATCTTAAACCGCATGAAACTCGACCCAGCCAGTGCATCTGCACCTTTGGTCACCTCAATTTGTGATGCGTCAGGCGTGGTGGTATATCTGCTGATTGCGTCGCAAATTCTGACCTTGTCTTAAACTTATAAGCAATTGTTTCAGCACAAAGTTAGCACAGAAAAAAGTCATAAAAACCAGCATAATTCAGTGGTTTTATGATGTTAATGTGGTTGAAATGATGGAGGTCAGTAACAACATGCCTGAACCCTTTGAACAAAAAAAAATGAGCCAGCAAGATGTCATTCGTTTAGAGCGTGATTTGGCCAAATATGCCAATATGATGGATTCTGTGGTGCGTATTCCGTTCACCAAGCAGGGTGTCGGTGCCGATGCTGCGTTGAGTACTGTTCCGATTGCTGGTGATATCGCTGGTTTTGCCCTAACGTGTTATGCCATTTATAAAGCCAAGCAAATTGGTGTACCGCAAGAGAAATTGAGTCCAGTATTGAAGCTGGCTATGATTGATGCTGTGGTCGGTTTTATCCCTGTGTTAGGGACATTGTTTGATATTTTTATACGTCCGAGTCGTAAAGCACTGGATGTGGTTCATGACCATATTCGGGAAGAATACCAAATCCATTCAGAACATCATCTGACGCATCCTTTTCTCCATGAAAAATTGGAAAAGAAACAGCAACAATCCGCATTTTGGCGAAATCCAGTAGTGGCATGGCTTTGGCTACACATCCCCGATTTGTTTGGCCTGATCTTTTTGGTGTGTTTTATGGGCTTATTGTGGTGGGGTGGTAGTGTGATGTGGCATTGGTTACAGGGACTAAACTTAGGATAGCCACTCATGAAATTTGAAGGTCAGATTACGGCAAATTTGCCAGCGATTGATTTGGCGTGCACTGCTTCATTTTATCAAAGCTTGGGCTTTGATCTGGTTTATCAGTCCGCAGAGTGGGTGATTCTGCGTTTGGGCGAAATGACACTGGAGTTTTTCCATCATCCGCATTTAGACCCAAATAGTTCATGGCATAGTGCCTGTATTCGCGTAGCGGAAATTCAACCCTATTATGAATACTGATCTAAAGTGAATTGGTCGTTGTGGGAAACTGTCCGTATGACCGATATTCAGGATTTTGATGAGATCCGCCAGTTTTGCATCATTGACCCAAATGGCAGTTTATTACGCTGTATCGAAGTGACGATTAAATAAAAATGTTCTTATGCCGAGTCACAAAAAAAGCCTCCATGCGGAGGCTTTTTAAAATCTAGTCAACGAATTGTTTATGGACAATCGAGCTGTTGTAAAGCAGCAACACGTTGTTCAATCGTTGGGTGGGTTTGGAACAAAGCAGCTAAACTAAAGCCTTGCTCTTGACCTGCCGCGATAGCAAACGCTTTCATTTCTTTAGGCATCGCATCTGGAAGTTGTGACTCCGCTTGTAAACGCAACAAGGCAGAAATCATTGCTTGTTTGCCTGCAAGACGCGCGCCTGCTTCATCTGCACGATATTCGCGGTAGCGGGAGAACCACATCACGATTGCAGAAGCTAAAATACCAAAGACAATATCAAGCACGATGGTAATGGCAAAATAAGCTAAACCTGGTGCTTCACCTTCTTCACGACCAAAGACATTACGGTCAATGAAATCACCTGCGACACGTGCAAAGAACATCACAAAGGCGTTCACGACACCTTGAACGAGCGCCAAAGTCACCATGTCACCATTGGCGACGTGACCAATTTCGTGAGCCAAGACTGCACGAAGCTCATCTTTATTCATACGCTCAAGTAAGCCGGTAGAAACTGCAACTAATGCATCGTTCTTGTTCCAACCTGTAGCAAAAGCATTAGATTGGTAAGACGGGAAAATACCGACTTCTGGCATTTTAATACCAGAACGTTGCGCCAATTGAGCGACTTCTTGTAACAACCATGCTTCAGCTTGGTTGCGCGGGGCATTTGGGTCAATTAACTCTGTACCAGTTGTTTTTTTCGCCATCCATTTTGACATGAATAGAGAAATCATTGAGCCAACCATACCAAAGACAAAACAGATAACCAGTAGGTTACCTAGATTTAAGCCACCCGCGCCATGGTAACTACCGACACCGAAGAGTGACAAGATAATGCCAGCTACAACCAGTACCGCGAGGTTGGTTAGCAAGAACAAACCAATCCGCATCATTGAGAAAATCCTCTTATAATAAAAAAATAATCTGATTTATAAATCGAAAATCATTGATCTCAATATGAGGTGAAACTCTTCAAAATTCAAGAAAAAATAATAAAACTGCTATAAAAATTATTCTGAAATTTGAATGCGGGCAGAGGCGGTTGCATTGGCTGTGGCATAGGAACCCGGCGCATCAGTAAAACTGCCATCGGCTGCGAGGATAATTTGGCGTGAAGGTGCGCTACGACTCACACTGAGTTGTGTGCTTGGAGAAGAGTCTGCATCGTAATGTGCAGATTGCGCAATGACTTGAGCATTGGCTGGTGTGTTATTTGAGCCTGCAGAAATGTTGATCCCGCCCGCATATAAATTGCTATAACGGCTACTCACGCGGCGAACATAGTCTTGAGTTTCACGGAAGGGTGGAATACCGCCGTACTTTTGTACATTGCCTTCGCCAGCATTGTAGCCTGCAAGCGCAAGACTGGTGTTGCCGTTAAAGCGTTTCATCAGCCATGCCAAATACTTGGCACCTGCATTTATGTTCTGCTGCGGATCATACGCATTAGAGACATTAAAGCGCCGTGCTGTCGCAGGCATGAGTTGCATAAGCCCCTGAGCCCCAACAGGTGAGCGTGCATTCACATTAAAGCCTGATTCGGTATGCATGACCGCTTTAATTAAGCCTTCAGAAACGCCGTGGGTTTGAGCGGCTTGGCGAATAATGTGGTCAAAAGCATTTTTGTTACGACTATAACTGGGTAACACAGAAGACTCAGAAGCCCCCCAGTTACTATAACTGTGGATATTACTGTCTGGATAATAGGTTTTCTTTTCGACCTTTAAGTTGCTATAACGACTTTGTTTATTGGTTAACAAGGTCGTGCCGTTGGAATCTCTCAATTGGTAGATGGTTTGACCCGCGTGACAATCTAGTGCCATGAACGAAATCGTCATACACCCCAAAACGTAAAAACGACTCAAAAGCAGCTTATTTTTCATTATCTATTATTAATCGTAAAAAAATCGATTTCAGTGACTAGAAATGAGTTTAGCAAAAAAAGAACCGTCTGAAACTATTTTAAGTTCAAAAAATCCATGTCTTTGTAAAAATCAAGTCAAATTGTTGAGCAAGTAATCAAAAAAAATAATTAATTTATTTTTAATGAGGATTGCTTGACTGGGTTAAGTTATTGAAATTAAATGGTAAATAAATTGATTAAAAAATGATCAATTTAAATAGAAGCCTTAAAGAGTGGGGGGAACACCCTGTCAAGTCGATTAGAATCCACAAAGTTATCCCCAGCTTTTGTGGAAAAATGTGGAAAAGTCCAAAACATAAGCAGTTCAGCTAAAATATGAACGCAATCGTTCAAAGTTAAACCGATTTCAATACATGAATATGACAGCAATGACAATTCATGAGAATTTACATTCTTTAGGTGCGAGATGGCTGTGAATCGGATAAAATTGCGCGGTATTTTTTTTAAGGTTTAACTCGTCTATGTTCTCGCCAGTTGAGTCCAATCAGGGATTTAATTTTAAACCAGAACTACCCACTAGCTCTGCGTATTATCGTCTGTTGAAAAAGTTACGCCGTCAGGTGGGTCATGCCATTCGCGATTTTAAAATGATCGAAGAAGGCGATAAAGTGATGGTCTGCATTTCCGGTGGTAAGGACAGTTATACCTTGCTCGATATTATGTTGCAGTTTAAACGCATTGCACCGATCAATTTTGATGTGGTGGCTGTGAATTTGGACCAGAAGCAACCGGGTTTCCCTGAGGACGTGTTACCACGTTATTTAGAAGAGAATAATATTCCCTACTATATCTTAGAAAAAGATACCTACAGCATCACCAAACGCTTAACGCCTGAAGGCAAAACCTACTGTGCAGTTTGTTCACGCTTACGCCGTGGCTCTTTATACGGCTTTGCGCAAGAAATTGGCGCGACCAAAGTGGCGTTGGGCCATCACCGTGATGATATCTTGGCGACTTTCTTCTTGAACTTATTCCATGGAGGCAGCTTAAAGGCGATGCCTCCTAAATTGTTATCGTCAGATAAAAAGAATATCTTGATTCGCCCACTGGCTTATGTGGAAGAAAAAGACATCATTAAATATGCTGAAATGCGTCAGTTCCCGATTATTCCATGTAACTTGTGTGGTTCTCAGGAAAATCTGCAACGTGCCATGTTAAATGACATGTTGCGCGAGTGGGATAAAGCACATCCAAAGCGTTTACACAGTATTTTTGGCGCCTTGCAGAATGTTTCGCCATCGCAGCTGGCAGACCGTGAGTTATTCGACTTTGAAGCGTTAGATAGCGAACGTGAATTCGACTTTAAAGGTGAAAGTTGTTCAACGGAAGATGAACCGGAGAACAAACGCATTAACATGGTTAATCTTGGCTTTGCTGCAGACTAATTTTGTCAGTTAGGCCAATGCAAAACACCAATCAATGATTGGTGTTTTTTTTATGTGGATGATTTTGATAAACTTTGTATAAGAAATATAAAATATGAACGGTACGTACAAAAAACTTTAGGCACATGCAGGATATACATGCTATAACAATCTCCGAGCGTATTTAGCTTCACAATGATGCCGTCTGGATAGGCAGCACACAACGAACAAAGAATTGAGGAAACATCATGCCTGCTTTTTTAACTGATGATTGGTTTTCAACTGTAGAAACATTAACTGCTCAAGCGGGGAATTTGAACCTGCCGCCAGCACTTGCGAATCTTGCAATTAACTTAGTTGTTGCTGACAATGCGGGTAATACCGAATTATCTTTAGATGGTGGCGCAATTAAAAAAGGTTTGTCTTCAAACGCGAAAACAACCTTGAACATGGATGCTGAAACACTACGTAAAGTGTTCCTTGAGTTTGATATGGCTGCAGCAATGCAAGCGTTCATGACGGGTAAAATAAAAGTTCAAGGTGATATGTCACAGTTGATGGCATTGCAAACAGCGAAGCCAAGCCAAGAGCAAAAAGATTTATTTAAGAAAGTGCTTGAGCAAACAGCTTAAGTGTTCTGAAATAAAAAAAGCTTACCTATATAGGTAAGCTTTTTTTATGCCGATAGAGATGATCTTTTAGATATTGACCAGCTGCGGCGTGGTTTTAATGTGCTCAAGATAAGCACGGATACGTGTCACATACTGTAGTGCTTGACGGTAACGGCCATTCTTCGCTTGGTTCTGTTGTAAGTAAGCATACAAATTGAGCCAGTTATTTGGGTCTTTACCTTGTGCCTGAATCCGTTTTTGAATCTGATTCACCGCACCCGGTCCCATATTGTACGCAACCAATGCATACCAGTTACGGTCAGGAAAGGGGATATCCTCATAGCGACTCAGCATTTGGTCGTAGTACTTGGCACCACCTTGGATGCTTTGCGCAGGATCGGTACGGTTACTCACACCCATGGCTTTGGCTGTGCTATTGGTCAACATCATCAAACCACGAACACCCGTGGGAGAAACTGAGTTCGGTTTAAGATAAGACTCTTGATAACCAATCGCTGCCAATAAGTGCCAATCTAAATCGTACTTTTGCGCTGTGCTTTTAAAACTGGCCTTATAGATTGGCATACGCTGACGCAAATCGCGTTGAATCGTATTCCAGTTTTCAGGCTTCACGACATTGCGGTTGTAAAAAGAGGCCAATTGACCAATTGAACCAGATTGTTTACCACGGCAGACAAATCCACTCGCCGTTTGCGTCAATGGATCATTCGCATGTTTAAATACCCAGTTCAGCTCAGTATTGAGGCCATTTTTACGTAAAACGTTTAAATCACCACAAGTTGCAGAAAAGGTTGCGAGACTTTTTTGTTCAATCGTTTGAACACTTGCCGTCGTCATTGCAAAATTTGCTTTGCCCTGTGCGACCCATTTAAGTGCTGTAGCATTATCGGGGACGGTTTTGAAGTCTAGCTTTACATTTAAGCTGTCTGCATAGTTACGTGCAAGGTCATAACCAAAACCATGCAAATGCTGACCATCTTTAAAAACGGTCGTTGGGTTTTCCACTGAAACGACAGTCAATTTATTATGATTGACGACGTTATCATATTGGTAGGTCTTACTTGCATTAATACTATGAAATGGAATTAACAAAGTACTTAAAGCAAGGGCTTTCAACGGGAGAGAGAAAGTTAATGAATTAAGGCAAAGCCTCGATCCAGAAGTTGAACTACTGTGCATGTTGTCTCCGCTACAAGTAATTTATGCCCTAGAACGCAAAGGCAAAAACATGCCTTAAAACGAGTTCAAGTTGTCTAAATTCAATAAGAGGTTGGGCATTCATGACGTCATTCAAAATGACATGGGATTAAGAAGATTATGTAGAAAAACTACATAGATTAAAAAATAGGCAACTAATTTAAGATGTGCGCATAATATATAGCAATTTTAAAAGTGTCAAATTTTGTGCAATATTTTTTTGAAAAATGTAACATAACAATTTAATTTAATTCATGAATTTATTTTATAAACTTCTGTTGTGAAGAAATAAGGGATAAAATTATCCTTTGTTGTAAATCAATGAACGGATTTAGACGGCATTCATCATGAAATCAAACTTAATTACACGTGCTGGTCACGACAAATTGGTGGCGGAATTAAAGCAGCTTTGGCATGAAGAACGGCCTGAAATTACCAAGAAAGTAAACTGGGCGGCGAGCCTTGGCGACCGTAGTGAAAATGCGGATTATCAGTACAACAAACAGATCTTACGTAAGATTGATCGACGGGTTCGCTACTTGGGAAAACGTCTCGAAGAACTTCGTATTATCGACTTTTCTGAAGAGCAGGCTGGCAAGATTTATTTTGGGGCTTGGGTCGAAATTGAAAATGACGTAGGGGAACAAAAAACCTTACGCATCGTCGGGGTGGATGAAATTTATGATCATCACCCGCAGCACATCTCCATCGACTCACCGATGGCACGGGCTTTACTGTCCAAACAAGTCGATGATGAAATTGAAGTGTTGACGCCAACTGGAAAAAAATACTGGTATGTCAATTCAATTCGTTATGACAGACCTGAAAGTTCAGAGAACTAAAAGATTTTGTTTTAATTTTAGCCACTTGGTGTGATTTTTGAAGAAAAGTATTTGCCAAGTAGATTGAATGTTTATATGATGTCGCCCATGGAAGCGTGGCAGAGCGGTTTAATGCACCGGTCTTGAAAACCGACGAGGGTGTGAGTCCTCCGTGAGTTCGAATCTCACCGCTTCCGCCAAATTCAAAAAACCCTGACTGTGTCAGGGTTTTTTTATGCCTTTTTTAAAATTAATTTCTAAAAGATGCCAGAGTTATCGCTCAATTTTCTGGCATATGCAGGCTGTAAAGTTAATATCTTATTGAGATTGAACATTTTTTATCTGAATAGTGTCTTTTTTGAAGGCCGTGAGATGAAAAATATTTGCCAAAAAATATTTTTATTTATATGATAGCGCCCATGGAAGCGTGGCAGAGCGGTTTAATGCACCGGTCTTGAAAACCGACGAGGGTGTGAGTCCTCCGTGAGTTCGAATCTCACCGCTTCCGCCAAATTATTTTTAAATACAAATTAAAACTAATCATTAATCGATAATCCAAGTTTAAGTTTGGCCATTACGTCAAGTAGTGTGGGGCACACCACATAGATCGGCAGTGATCAAATTCTAAAAAAAGCAGTCAGACCTTCTCTTGCTGCTTTTTCTATTTAAGGCATTTAAGCCTTCTTTCATAACTATTCAGTTATAGCTTGAGTTGTCCAACTCAATTCCTTTTTAGATTCGCTATTCGTTTCAGACAAGCAGTTATAGAGACTATGCAGTTGTACTGTATAGCAGTCATTTCTGTAGATCAGTTTTTTTATTTCATCTGAGTGGTTTTTAGCATCCTTCGTTTGGTTTATCTAGCAACTCATTACATATAAGTTGGAACTACATGTGTATAGAGCGATTGTTCTGTTTCGCTTTTTATCCACGGCCATTGCAATGGGTCGATTGAAGGGTATTCTCCCGTATTTGATTCATCTGATATTTCCTTCATTAAATAAGCAAAGGTGACTTGAATATTTTTACAGATTCTATAGATTAGGTAGATCGGTCTACTTAGTTGAGTGTGATGAATACAAAAACTGCGAAACAGAAAATTTTAGATGCAGCCGCGATTTTGTTTTATAACGATGGCATCACCGGTACAGGGATTAATAGCATTACCGATAAGGCCAAAGTTGCCAAAATGTCCTTATATAATAATTTCCCGACCAAGGCTGACCTGATCACCTCTTATATAGAAGCACGGCATCAAGAGTGGTTAGATTTGTATGCGCTTCGAAACCAACAAGCGCATACCTCTATTGATAAAATTGTCGCGGTTTTTGAAGCCTATCAAGACCATGCTGAGTTTGCCTATGAAAAAGGTTTTCGGGGCTGTGGTTTGTTGAATGCTGCTGCTGAGTTCCCAGCGCACAGCGCCGAGCGCTTGGCTGTAAAACGGCATAAGGATGAAATTGAAAACATTATCTCTACACAGCTTGCCCTTATCATTTCGGACGCTGACAAGGTCAAACAAATGGCTTTGTTGTTGTCTTTTATTCTAGAGGGATCGATTGCGCGAGCGGGTTTGGAAAGCTCGAGTGAAAAAGTACAAGCTGCAACCGCGATGGTGAAAACACTTTTAGCGCAGGAAATGAGTACGTGAATCAGTC
Organism: Acinetobacter sp. 8I-beige; assembly: GCF_902505955.1. NCBI lineage: Bacteria > Pseudomonadati > Pseudomonadota > Gammaproteobacteria > Moraxellales > Moraxellaceae > Acinetobacter > Acinetobacter sp. 8I-beige. Next base: position 835,225 of record NZ_LR732790.1, read on the forward strand.
TGTTTCTGCGGTACCAAATTATGGTTTTATTGCAGTGCTGTTCGCTGCTTTTCTATGGGGAACGACGGGCACAGTCGCATCTTTTGCGCCTAATTTGAGTCCTTTGGCTGTTGGCGCTGCCGCCATGGGCGGTGGTGGACTGTTACAGGCACTTTTGGCGCGAAAAAGTATTATCTACCATCTGGCACATATCAAAGCCAATGCTGTGATGCTCGCTGTAGGCATAATTGCGGTTTTTATTTATCCTTTGGCCTTTTATTCATCTATGCACTATGCAGGCATCACCATTGGAACAGTCGTGTCGATTGGTACGGCGCCTTTATTTACGGCACTTTTAGAAAGGGTGTTTGACCGAAAAGAACTTTCCATGACATGGCTGATGAGTTTCGTATTGGGAGTGACGGGCGTTGCGCTACTTTCTCTCGGGGAATCACATGCTGTAGCAACCACGGAGCATTTGTCCCAAAATCGACCAATGTTGGGTATTGCTTTAGGGGCGGTTGCGGGATTGACCTATGCTTTATATTCTTGGGCGGCAAAACGAATGATTGACCGAGGGATGGATGCAAAAGCGTCTATGGGGCTCATCTTCGGACTTGGTTCTTTATTATTACTTCCGACTTTATGGATAACAGGTTCAAACTTGTTTGAAGAAAACATCAACCTTTATGTCGTGGGTTATATGATGTTGATTCCAATGTTTTTGGGCTATGTTTTATTTGGATATGGCTTAAAAACTGTGCCTGCCAGTAAAGCCATTACCTTGACCTTGTTTGAACCTTTGGTTGCCGCTGTTTTTGCAATCCTGTTGGTGGGAGAACAACTTGCACCAATCGGTTGGATTGGGATGGTTTTAATTTCAATCTGCTTAGCATTACTCACCAAAGCAAAGTAAATTTTCTCCTTGGGGCGTTTCATACATGATGATACATAAACAAGAAACAGCGCTTTTCGCAGCCGTATTGTCTTTAATTTCAGTACAAGTGGGTGCTGCGTTTGCAAAAATGCTTTTTCCCATCCTCGGAGCTGAAACGGTCGCTTTGGTGCGTTTAGGTTTATCCGCAGTCTTTTTATGGATTGTATTTCAGCCATGGAAAACTTTTCGTCAAAACAGCATGGAATGGAAAGATCTCTTTTGTTATGGCGTGATTTTAAGCTTGATGAATTTACTCATTTATAAAGCCTTTTCCTATATGTCGGTCGGGATCGCGATTTCAATTGAGGTCTTAGGGCCTTTGGCTGTGGCTATTTTTATGTCACGAAATAAATCGGACTTTGTCTGGGGTGGCTTATCGCTGATTGGTTTGATCTTATTTCCCTTAGGGAAGGCGGATAATAACTTTAGCTATATTGGCATGTTATATGCGCTTGGTGCAGCTATCTGCTGGGGACTTTATATTATTTATGGAACCAAAGTGGCCAAAGGCGGCAGTAACACGGTAGCAATCGGCATGATGATTGCGACGCTATGTATTGTTCCTTTTGGAATATCTAATGTTGGACAGGCTTTCAGTACATATGAGGTATTCGGTCTATGCATCGTGGTGTCATTGCTGTCGAGTTGTATTCCATTTTTACTGGATATTTTTGCAATGAAGCGTTTGTCACCCAAAATATTTGGGGTGTTGTTAAGTGCTTCACCAATCGTCAGTGCATTGGCGGGGTGGTTAATTTTAGGTGAAAATTTAAACCTTTATCAAATGATAGGGGTGTCAATTATCATGGCATCGTGTGCAGGGTTCTTCTATTGTTCTTATCAAAAGACAGTCGTTGCTCAAACATGTGCAGACTAGGTCTGTTTATAACAGTTGAAGCAGGGCAGGACTGTGCATATAAGCGCCATTATTGATAACCCGATATAAGGTCAAGATTGATGCCTCGTTGGACTAAGCATCAATCTTGTTTCAGTGAAATTGGCTATACACCTTAAACCCTTAGAGGTATTTAAGAATGCGAATGTGTTTGTTTTTATGTTTAAAGGCTGAAAATTTCAACATCAAGGGATAGAGAGCTACAGTTAAAATAATCGAAATGAGCCAGAGGGTGGAGACATGATCGACGCCGAAGTATTCGCCATGGGTCGTGCCAAACAGAGCGACCGCAATGAGATAGAGTGCTTTCAGCACATATAAGTGTACGATATAGAAGAACATTGGCACGGAACCAAAGATAATCAAGGGTTTGATCCAAGGTTTACTTTCAACCCTTTGAAGTAACACTAACAGGACTAAGCCTAGCCCGACATTCCACAAAATAAACAGCAGCGATGGCGGATACTTGGTCAAGTTCAAAAAACTCATAATGGTTTCAGTGCTGGTCGGCATGACTGACCATGCTTGGTCGCCATAGAGATTGATCATTCTTAAAACGATAAATAAGCTGATACTTGCAAGTCCGAAGCCTAACAAGATTTGATTTCTTTTTGCGACATCGTATGTACTGTTAAATATGGTATGACCGATGCAATAGCCGAGGGCAATCACCCCAATCCAAGGCAGTACTGGGTAAGAGGTTCTAAAACGAATCAGATCTCCAAATTCGATCCAACCACGTTCATGTAAAACAAACCACAGATTTTGCAGGATCGATATTTGTGAAAATGACACTTGATCCAGCGTATTATGTCCAAAAATAATGCTGAGACTGATCACCCAAAGCCATTTTTGCGATAGCCCAATCAAGCCTGCTAAAACCACCATACTGAGACCAATGGCCCAAATCACTTGTAAATAGATGACATCGGGCGGGAACTGTCCAGTCCAAGCGAAGTTGATAATGATTAGTTCGAGAAAAATCAGAAATAGACCGCGTTTGAGTAAAAGTTCACGTGTCATTTGAACACTGCTGTTTTTTGCTTGGTAAAGATAAGCCGATAAGCCTGTTAATACCACAAAAACAGGGGCACATAAGTGAGCCAAGATTCGGCTAAAGAAAAGGGATTCTTCGGTTCCTGGAATCAGCATCGGGTCGGGGACTTGCTGGTGGAGATAAAAAGTTTCTCTGACATGGTCGACCATCATAATCAGAATAACCAATCCTCTGAGGGCGTCAATCGCTTGTAAACGTTGTGAAGGTGTAGACATAAGATGAATTGAAAATTAGTGTTATAGTATAATGTAACATTTATTTCAATCATTTATATCTAAAATTTAATCAGCAAAATTTATATGTAATCCAATGATTCGAGATGAAGTATCAAAGGTAGATGCATTATTTTATAGACGACTGGTCTATTATTGATTTATAGTGTGGATATGAAACGATCAGATAAAAGTGAAGCAACACGACTACACATTTTAAATAGCAGTTTTCAACTGGTATTACATAAAGGTTTTGTCGGAGTGGGCTTACAGGAAATTCTAAAGAATTGTGATGTGCCGAAAGGTTCATTCTATTACTACTTTGCTTCGAAAGAGGCTTTCGGCTGTGCGCTACTTCAGCAGTATCTGGCCGACTATAAAGTCAAAATCGATCAGCTGATACAGCAAGAACAGCGAAGCGCCTATGCAAGTCTCGTGGCACTTTGGCAAGCATGGATTGATAACCCATCGCATATTGAAAGTGATGTTGAACATCATAGCGATGGGGGATGGGCGGAGAACTGTCTGATCGTCAAGTTGGCAGCAGAAGTCTCAGATTTATCTGAAGATATGCGTCAGATTTTGAACTTCGGGGTGCGTAAGTTAACAGAACGTATTTCGGGTCTAATCCAAGCCGGGCAGCAAGATGGTTCAATTCCAGCGCATATTGACGCTGAAAAAATGGCACAAACCATGTATCAATTGTGGTTGGGAGCAGCTTTATTGGCAAGACTGGCCCGAGATAAGCAGCCCCTTTACCTCGCTTTGGAAACTACCCAACAACTATTACAGCCGATAAAGGAATAGCAAATGCAAAGTATTATTCATCACCATTTTGGTGAACCTGTTGACGTCTTGGAAGCTGCAGATATGCCGCAACCTGAACCGAAAGCGGGTGAAGTACGTATTAAAATGATTCTATCGCCAATGCATAACCACGATGTGTGGACAGTGCGTGGTAGTTATGGTTATAAACCAACACTGCCTGCAATTGGTGGTAGCGAAGCTGTGGGCGTGATTGATGCGCTTGGTGAGGGTGTACAAGGCGTATCGGTAGGGCAGCGTGTAGCAGTTGCTGCAGTTCATGGCAGTTGGGCTGAGTATTTTATTGCGCCAGCACATGGCATCGTGCCTTTAACTGACGCTATTGATGATGAAACGGCAGCGCAGTTGATTGGGATGCCGATCAGTGCACTGATGCTTTTAGATTTTATCGATTTACCAGTAGATTCGTGGTTGATTCAGAACACTGCCAATGGTGCGGTGGGTAAAACCGTGGCAATGATTGCAAAAGCGCGTGGTCAAAAGGTAATTCATTTGGTTCGCCGTACTAAGGCTGTAGCTGAAATGCAGACCTTAGGCATTCAAAATGTGGTAGCAACAGACCAAGCTGATTGGAAAGAACAAGTCAAAGCGATTCATGCAGATCAGCCACTGATCGCAGGTGTAGACTCCATTGGTGGTCAGGCCAGTGGTGAAATGTTGGCTTTGCTGAGTGAAAATAGTCTATTGGTTTCATTTGGTAGTATGACGGGTGAGACCATGCAGATTTCTTCGGGAGATCTGATTTTTAAACAAGCCACAGTCAAAGGTTTTTGGGCAAGTGTGGTGAATAAGCAATTGTCTGCTGAACGTAAAAAGGAGTTAATTGTGGAGTTATTGACGCTTGCTGCACAGAAAAAATTACTGCTGCCTGTTGAAGGCATCTTCAGCTTTGCTCAAATTAAAGATGCTGCACTGAAAGCGACGCAAGGCGCACGTCAGGGTAAAGTACTTTTGAAACCTTAAGCGTTTTCGACCTAGATCAGCTGTGAAGCTGATCTAGCATCATTCATCAAAAATAAGGATAAAGCGTATGATGGGACAAATTTTAATTACTTTAATTGCACTGTTGCATGTGTATATTTTAGTTTTAGAGATGTTTTTATGGGATAAGCCCTATGGTTTAAAAGCCTTTGGCAATACGCCTGAAAAAGCACAGCTGACCAAAGTCATGGCGCAAAATCAGGGTTTATACAATGGTTTCTTGGCTGCAGGTCTATTTTGGGCGCTATGTGCACCTGAAACTTATGCACTGCCACTGGCCAATTTCTTTTTAGGCTGTGTTTTGGTTGCTGGGATTTATGGTGGTCTGACCGCCAGTAAGAAAATTATCTACATCCAAGCCTTACCTGCGGCTGTGGCGTTACTTGTGGTGAATTTTCTCTAAGCCAAAAGTAAAAACTGCTTGAGTTCTGCATTAAAAAAGCCAACGTCTCGACGTTGGCTTTTTATGGTGAGTGATGACTTATTTGACTTCAGGCAAATCAAACCAAATCACTTGTGCATCTTCCAAAGCTTCAACATCGCTTGCTTCTAAAAAAGCAATCGCGTCGCCTGCATGAAGGGTGTGTTCTGCAACTTGGATTGAACCTGAAATCACGTGCAGATAGTTAATATGCTGTGTAGCTCTAACTTCTAGCATTTGATCTTTTTCAATCACAGCCGTTTTGACTTCGGCATCTTGACGAATATGCATTGCAGCATTGTCATTTGGACCACAAATCACATGCCATTGATTTGGTTGCTCATATGGATCAAGACGAATCTGTTGATAAGTTGGCGCTGCATCTCTTTGATTTGGGGTAATCCAAATTTGTAGTAAATGTACTGGCTCATCACCCTGATTCATTTCACTGTGCTGCACACCCGTACCTGCACTCATCAGTTGCCATTCACCTGCAGAAATACCACCATGGTTGCCCATGCTATCTTTATGGGTGATGGTACCTTTGAGCACACAGGTCAAGATTTCCATATTGTCATGGGGGTGTTGACCAAAACCTTGATGACCCGCGATCACGTCGTCATTGATGACACGTAAAGCACTTACGCCCATATATTTAGGGTTATACCAACTGCCAAAAGAAAAGCTGTGTTTAGACTCTAGCCAGCCGATATTGACATGACCACGGTCTTGACTGCGATGAATGAAAGCATCCATTTTGAACTCCAATCTTATTTTTAATCTATGGAGCAATTTTAGCGTTTTATATTTATCGCCAAAATAGTGAATTTGCAATGTTGCGTTTCAATATTGAAATGATTAAACGCGACATTGTAGACTTAGTCTAAATCACAATACCGTACACGGAAATCTTTCCAGACGTAGTTTTTGCCTTGCGCATATTCAGCTAAAAATTGTTGATGTAGCTTCGGCTGCTGTTGCATCCAGTCATTGCCCCATTTCATACCAAGTGGAGGTGCTTTGTCTTTAAAAACAAAATAGTCATCGAGGCAAGTACTGCTTTCAACGGAGAGTGGTACATCTTGATCATCGAGATAATTTTCATAGTTAATTGAGTTGGGTGGATTCTTTAAGAACACTTTGTCACTGGCGGTGAGCAGAATTTTCTGTTCAAAGTGCTTCAATTGACCTTGTCTGTATTCATAGCGGGTTTCAATATTATAAGGATGCACGGTTTGGTAGTCGCCTGGGGACTTGGTGCTGTATTCCAGTATTGCATGATTATAATCTAATAAGTCTTCATCCCATTTGGGGCCAAAACTCATTCCATCTTCAATAGTTGGAGCCACAAATTGCACGCGGTGGAGCTGTTTGCCATTCGTGTCGATTTCAATAATTTCATAGCTGTATATCGGTAGCGATTGTTGGCATAGATGGCGTTCATGGCCGCATTGGCTTTCAACTCTGTAGGGGTATAGGCATAGCGAGTACGAAATATCAGAGCGAAATGCTGAGCAATGGGCATCATCGAAAACAGTTCATGATCTTTGACTATATTATTGAGTTGAGGCTGTAGGGTAAATTTTTCTCGATTTTCAGCATAAGCCTCGCCTATTGAAAAAACTGCCGAGTGGGGTTGGTTTAAATAAAGTAGTTTAAGCTTTGGTCCTGTTCGAATCGCGTAATAGTAAATCGGAGACTTGCCTGCGATGACATATATAGCGCGTATTGAAAAGTGGTTCTTTCAGACTGTCTTGCTCTGGAATGTATTGCGGATGGCGGATTTTTTCATGATCATCCAGACTGTCAAATGGATGGTCAGATTCCACCGCATAAGCAGAAGCATCCACGCTGGTCACGATTTCTTCATCTAATTCGGCGAAGGTATAAGTTGAGAAAGCTAGTAAACAGGCTACGGGCAGTATTATTTTTAAAGCGTTCATCGTCATTTTTATAATTGTTGTAATTAAAAAAAAGGTGCTCTCAAGAGAACACCTTTTATAGCGTAAACACCTTAGAAAGCCAATTATTCTAAGAATTTAACCGTTACACCTGACTTCACTTTTTTGCCAAGATCATTGGCATCCCAGTTGGTCAAACGGATACAACCGTGTGATGCTGTTTTAGAAATTGCAGAAGGGTTTGGTGTACCGTGGATACCAAATGATTTTTTGCTTAAACCAATCCAGATATTCCCTACAGGACCATTCGGACCCGGTGGTAGAGAAAGTGGTTTTAAGTTTTTGCCCTGTACAAAGTTACTTGGAGAGTAGCTATACCATGGATTTGGCGCAACACCCGTGACTTTATAAGTACCCGTTGGAGACGGAGTATCTGAGCTACCAATGGTTGCAGGGAAAGAACCGATCATTTGGTTGCGGCTGTTAAATAAATACAGCTGTTTTGCACCTTTGTGAGCAACGATCAAATGAATGTCTTCTGGCACTTCATTGCGGATATTGGCCACAATAATTTTTTCGCCCGCTTTTTTGAAGGTCGCTTTTGGATTTAACTTTTTCAAAAAGTCTTCATCCATATGGAATTTTTCAGCCAACATTTCAGTTACACGAGTGTAATACAAGCCTTTCATTTTGGATTGTAGTGCATAGTCGCGTGGAATTGATGCAGCATAAGGACCTTTTAGGTCTGCTTCGGTAATGGTGTATTCAATAAACGCAGGTTTAGAACCTTGGCTTGCTATTAGGGCATCCCAAGTTTCTTTGGTTAAAGTGCCTGTTGCTTTTAAACCGCTCATTTGCTGGAACGAAGCAATGGCTTTGAGGGTGTTTTTACCGCTCATGCCATCAATTGCACCCGGAGACGCATGTGCATTATTCAACATCACGTGAGCACGTGCATAGACAGGGAATTGGCCTTTACCAATGTTGTCAAACCATTCTGCACTGTTTAAACCATTTAATGTCCACGATGCTTTAGCCGCAGCAGGATTGGTCGTCGTGGTGGTTGGTGCAGTGGTGGTTGGTGCAGTGGTGGTTTTGCTTGGTGCAGCACCAACGTCAGCAGTTTTATCTTCAGATTGTTCAAGTTGATCTAAAGTTTGCGAAGCTTGGTTTAAGTCTGCTTGTTCTTTTGCTGTAATTTGGCTGTTTGCAACCGCAGTAGAAGCTGAAGCGACATCTGTTGCTAAAGGATCAATAGGATCTTGAACTGAAGTATCAATGATCTTTTTTGGCGTCAAGGGTTGTTCAGTAGTAGATGCAGCAAACGCTGTACCAGCAAGAATGCAACTTAAACTCATCGCGAGTATTGTGCGAACGAACATGTAATTCAACCTTAAGAATTATTCATTTACAAAGTAAAAACTAGTGAAGTATTACAGAAAAAAGATGGAGATGCAGTATTTGTTTTGTGTAAATATTCGTTTGCATCTTTGTCCTGATCGAATTTTAGTGTTATGAGAAGTTATTAAAAATTCGACCTTTTTGTTATGATGGTGAGCAAATTTAATTGAGATGGGAAAGTAAATGACGACGCTTAAAAATGATCGTTTTCTACGTGCTTTATTACGTGAACCTGTAGATACCACACCCGTCTGGATGATGCGTCAAGCAGGGCGTTATTTACCTGAATATCGTGCAACCCGTGCTCAAGCGGGTGATTTCCTTTCGCTGTGTAAAAATAACGAATTTGCGTGTGAAGTGACTTTACAGCCTTTACGTCGTTATGAGCTCGACGCTGCCATTTTATTTTCAGATATTTTAACTGTACCCGATGCTTTGGGTTTAGGGCTGTATTTTGAAGCTGGGGAAGGGCCTAAATTTCATAAAACAGTTCGTACTGAACAAGATGTGGCGAACTTACCTCAGTTTAATGCCGCGTCTGATCTCGACTATGTGATGAATGCGGTCAAGACGATCCGTTCAGCGCTTGGCGGCCAAGTGCCATTAATTGGTTTTTCAGGCAGTCCTTGGACGCTGGCAACTTATATGGTTGAAGGCGGTTCGAGCAAAGATTTCCGTTTCACCAAGCAAATGATGTATGCGCAACCTGAAGTTTTACATGCATTGCTTGATCGTTTGGCTGATGCGGTGATTGATTATCTAAATGCGCAAATTGATGCAGGTGCTCAAGCCGTACAGATTTTTGACAGCTGGGGCGGGGCATTGGCACACCGTGAATATTTAGAATTTTCTTTAAAATACATGCAAAAAATTGTTGCAGGTTTAAAGCGTGAAAATGAAGGACGTAAAGTGCCTGTGATTTTATTCACCAAAGGTGGCGGTCAGTGGCTAGAGCCAATGGTGGCAACAGGGGCGGATGCTTTTGGTCTAGATTGGACGACGTCATTGAATGTGGCTCGCCAAACGGTGGCTGGCCGTGCGGCACTGCAAGGTAACTTAGACCCTGCAACATTATATGGTTCGCATGACACCATCGTGAAAGCCACCAAAGCTATGTTAGATGACGCTTATGCAGGCGGTGAGAAAACAGGTTATGTTGCAAACTTAGGTCACGGCATTACTCAATGGGTTGACCCTGAAAACCCGAAAGCCTTTATTGATACTGTGCATGAATACAGTGCCAAATATCTCTAAGTTTCACAGCTTCAATTCAATTAGGGTTCATGCGTGATCACGATTTTAAAATCATGTTTTGAGTTCTCATCTAAGGCAGCTTCGGCTGCCTTATTTGGGATATTGCTGTTATTGGCTTTTGCCTTCACAGCCAGTATGGGGAGTCAGGAATATTTCGGCTTTTTCCGTTATGACTATCTACTGTTTTATGCCGTGCTGATTCAAGTTTGTCTGCTGTATTTAAAACTGGAGTCTTGGGCCGAGGCCAAAGTGATTGCGCTATTTCATGTGATGGCAATGGTGATGGAAATCTTTTTGACCCATCCGCAAATTGCATCTTGGCAGTATCCGCATCCCGCCGTATTTAAAATTTTAACAGTGCCTTTGTTTGCAGGTTTTATGTATTCGGCTGTGGGCAGTTTTTTTGCGCGTTCATTACGTCTTTATCATGTTTCTTTTGAACACTTGCCCCGTTTCTCCGCCATGCTGACATTGGCGGTGTTGTCTTATATCAACTTTATGTCCAAATTTTTTGTTCCAGATATTCGTTATCTTTTGTTTGCGTGGAGCATAGTGCTGTTTTGGAAAACCAAGATTGGCTTTGAATTGCAGCAGCATCGTTTTTACCTGCCGATGTTACCCGTGCTTTTACTGTTGGCCTTTATTATTTGGATTGCGGAAAATATCAGTACGTTTTACCAAATCTGGCTGTACCCAAGTCAAGTCGATGCATGGCATATGGTCGGTTGGGGTAAGTTGGGTTCTTGGTATTTATTGCTACTGCTCAGTCTGGTGTTGGTGCTAAAGATTTTAGGGAAACGAGACCTACGTGGCAGTTGGTCCTTATACCGCTAAAGCACATTTTTAAATATTCACTTCACTTTAGTATAAATTGTTTTGCGTTATGCGCTTGTTACCGCTATCTTACAAGGGTGTAGCTCAAAATACACACAATAGGAACAATAAAAATACTCGGAGATAATCGAGTCTGGAGAAACCTTATGTTGAAAAAAATAGCATTGGCTGCGGTTTTGGCTGTTGGTTCTACCGCTACATTTGCAGATAATGACGTCGGTTGTGGTATTGGTTCACAAATTTGGGCTGGCCAGTCTGGTAAAGTCGCTAAAATTTTAGCGGGTACAACCAATGGTCTTTTCGCTAACCAACTTTTCGGTATTACCTTTGGTACTTTAGGTTGTAGCGGTACGGGTACTGTGACTGCTCAGGCAGTAACATTTACCAACGAAAATGCGGAAGCATTGGCGCGTGATATGGCAGTCGGTGAGGGCGAAAGTCTAAATGTACTGGCTGAATTACTGAACATCCAGTCTGAAGATAAAGCACGTTTCTTTGAAGTGTCTAAACAAAACTTCGCAAAAATCTATTCAGCTGAAAACCAAGATGCGCTTCAAGTATTAGCATCTTTACAAGCAGTCATGGCAACGGATAGCGTATTAAAAGCATACGTTTAATTGCACCATAAAACCCTGCCATTCAGGCAGGGTTTTTCATATCTAAAAAAGAAGAATAGCTAACACTGCATGAAATCTGTTGTCCTCCTCTTTAGTGTGCTATTCAGCACCAGCATCTTTGCTCAAGCACCTAGCTCAGCCGAGTTTTATATTGAAAAAGCACAGCAGCTGAAGCTAGCCTCAAATGTGACTTGGCAACGTTTGATGTATGCCAATGTTTCAGGACAAAGTGAAGTCACTTACCGTCCATTTTTTTATAGCGAACACGGACAAACTCAGCTCAAACAAGAGCTTGATACCAATATTGCAGCACTTTTTACCCCAGCCGAAGCCAATCAATCGATTCAGTGTCGCTTTCCGGCACGTTCAAAATGGCTCATAGGACAACTGAATATTGCATCAAACCAACTGCCTAAAGCCTCATGTCCTGAGCTGGATGAGTGGCTTGGGCAAATTAAGCCGTATAAGGCGACTTTAATTTACGCTACGGACTTTATGGGCAATCCCAGTTCGATGTTTGGGCATACCCTGTTAAGGCTTGATCCTAAAGACCAAAAACAGCTGAACTTAGTTTCTTATGCCGTGAATTATGCAGCGACAGTGGCCAATAGCGATAGCTTTTCTTTTGCATGGAAGGGCTTAACCGGGCAGTACCCAGGTGAGTACTCACTCATGCCGTACTATCGAAAAGTGAAAGAATATGGTGATTTGGAAAGCCGCGATTTGTGGGAGTACGAGTTAGCCCTGACGCCAGAAGAAACCAAAACCATGGTTGAGCATATTTGGGAACTCAAGCATGTGCAATTTCCTTACTATTTTATCAGTGATAACTGCGCCTATCGTTTACTGGGTTTAATTGATTTGGTACGGCCAGAGGTCAACCTACAAAAACAATTTAAAACCGCTGCGATTCCTGTTGAGACTATTAAGGCGGTCGATGAAAACCATCTAATTGCAGAAAGTGTTTACCGTCCAGCTTTAGAAACTCAGTTGTTGGCACAAGCCAAACAACACGGACAAGCCTTGGCATCGGCTGCGCATCAGGTTGCGCAACTTGAACCTGCTCAAATGCAAGATTATTTGAATCGCTATGCCTTGGTGGATCAGGCACGTATTTTAGAAATGGCTTATGACCATGTGTATTTACAGTTAATTGCACAAAAGATTGCGGCAGAAGACGCCCAACCGCGTATTCGACAACTGCTGGGTTTGCGGAGTCAGATTGACTTGGAAAAGCAACGTCAAGTAGTCGAAGCGCCAAAAGTAGATCCGGTAAAAGGCCACCATGCGCGAACCGTTCAGTTTGAAGCGGGTGAAATACAAGGTGACACTTATTTCCGACTGAGCCATCGTCAGGCCTATCATGACTTGATTGACCCACAAGGCGGTTTCCGTTTGGGTACACAGCTTAAGTTTCTAGAAGGCAGTCTCGAATACCGTGATGATCGACTAAAACTGCAAGAGCTAAATGTGCTGGAGGTCAATGCCTACAGTCCACTGACTGCCTTTAAAACACCATTAAGCTGGGGGTTTAACATGGGTTGGCAACAAGAGGCACTAGATCGAGATGGTGCATTTAGTGAACAGGATCAACACGGTGTATTCAATCTATCCAGTCAGTTTGGCTATAGTGTGGCAGATCAAGAGCGTCAACATTTATGCTATGCACAATTGCAAAATCATGTTCAAGCAGGTAAAGCTTTAGACCGAGGTTGGCGCGTGGGACTTGGGCCAACGGTAGGCTGCCAGAACATCTGGAGTGAACATATCAATAGTTTGGTACAGGTCGAGCTGCCATATTGGGAAGATAGCCATCAATGGCAAGTCAGACTGAATACACAGTTGCAATATTTATTCAATCAGCAAAATGCGTTGAGGCTTCATTGGCAGTATCAACAGCAAAAAGGCAAAGATTGGGATCAGACGGGTTTGAGTTATATCCATTTCTTTTAGTTCGATCCTCTTTTCAAAGCTCCAATAATGGGGCTTTTTTTATGAAAGTCATTGCCGTTAAAACAACCAAACGTGAGCCTTACTTTTTATAAAGCGCTGAAAATGAAAGCTGATGGTGAAAATAAGTATTGAAATTTGTTATATTAATCACATAAATGTCTAGTAAGTCTCAAAAATATATAAATAGGTAAGTTTTATGAATGATGAATGCATGGCTAAATTGGCCGAGCAATGGGGGAAAATTTGCCAACATTATTCAGTGAATGATCACGTTAAAGCGCAAAATTTTATTCAGCAGCATTCGTCTGTATTGGTCAATGAATTTTATAGCAATATTGTCTTGGAGCCTGAGGCTGCAGATTTTTTTAAAGATGACATCATTCAACAACGTTTAAAAAACAGTTTAAACCAATGGCTCATTGAAAGTTTCGACGTGGCTGTGAATGAAGCTTATTATGCAGCAGTTGAAAAACAACAAAAAGTTGGGCAGGTACATGCGCGGGTGGGCATTCCTTCTTGGTTGATCATGCGCGGTATTCGTGAGATTGAAAACAAGATCTTGGAACTCTTGGCTGGACTTCCGCTAGAAAACAACCACTACATGCTAAGTTATATGCTGCAAATTATGGGCTTTGCGACAGAAATTATGTGCAGATCCTATGAAGCCAATACAGAGCGGAGCCATGAAGTTAAGCATAGCTATCGTTTATTTTCTGCAATGCAAGATGTCGCAGTACAAAAAGATAAGCAGCGCAGCATTTTGCTCGACTGGGAAAATGAGTTGATGTTCAAAGTTTTCTCCGAGCATCCGCAGTTGCAACATATTGCTTTGTCTAAGTCGGAATTTGGTCTATGGTTTGTGCATAAAGCAGCGTATGCCTTTACAGGTGCAGAGCAGGTGGAGACCATTATCAGGCTGATTCAACAGGTCGATACCCTCAATTTTGACGTGCTCGACTGTCAGGATCAGACTCAGAAAGTTGAACGCATTCAAGAAATTCGTGACGTGAACCGACAGATTCAGCATTTGGTCGATCAACTGTTTCAAGTGACCGAATATATAGACTCAGGCAATGACTCACTGACTCAGCTGTTAAACCGTCGTTATTTAAGTACGATTGTGTCGCGTGAAATTAATTTTGCCCGTAAAAATGATGCAGCGCTGAGCCTATTGGCAATCGACGCGGATTATTTCAAACGTATCAACGATAAATATGGGCATACCGCAGGGGACTTGGCACTGCGTTTTATTGCTGAAGTCTTGTTAGATGTTGCCAAGGGTAGTGACTATGCCTTCCGTGTCGGTGGCGAAGAGTTCTTATTGCTGTTGGTCGACAGTGATCTCACGCGTGCTTTACAAATCGCTGAAACGATCCGTATGCGGATACAGGAAACCCCAATTCGTACCGCTCATGGGCAAAGTTTTAGTTTTACCGTCAGTATTGGCTGTACGGTTTATAATGGTCATCCTGACTATCAACGCTTTTTAGACACTGCCGATTCGGCACTCTATGCTGCCAAAAATAAAGGGCGTAACTGTATTCATGTGACTGAAAAAGTCCTGAGTGTTTAAAGCTCAGACTTAAACACGAACTATTCTAAGACGTTTCAAATCGGTTGTTGAGGTTTTTATACCTCAACAATCACATAGTATTTTTTTACAGCTTCAACCACTTCAAATGTGCCGATAAAACTCGGTGGAATAATTCCTGCCTGACCTGCTGTGACTTCAATGAAGTCTTGAGTGTGGGCATCATGAATACGGATGATGCCTTCCATCACTTGAAAAAATTCTTGTTTATTGTCGGAAAATTGAATATTCCATGAGCCAACTTCACAGTGCCAAATCCCGCAGCCCATGTGTGGGTGTTCATATAGACTATAGGTCTGGCGCTGTGGATTGCCTTGAACCAAACGGTCTGGACGTGGAAAATCAATACTCTGTTCGCCTTGGGTCAAACCATGACCTGCTAACCAAATTGCTGACATTGCGTATTCCTCTAAACAAAAAATGAATCGTTCAATGATATATGCATAAAAAAAGCCCCAACAGAGGTCGAGGCTTTATGTTTAAATTAATAGCTTTCAGGGACTGCACTTAAAAACTCGCGGCGCTCTTCTTTATTGGTTTTAAAGTCACCAATAAAGGAAACGGTACGTGTAGTCGATTCTTGTTTGCCGACGCCGCGCATCATCATGCACATATGTGCCGAATCAATCATGACTGCCACACCGCGTGCACCCGTCACTTCTGCAACCGCTTCTGCAATCTGCTGCGTCAGATTTTCTTGAATCTGTAAACGGCGTGCAAACATTTCGGTAATGCGTGCAAATTTAGAGAGTCCAAGGACGTTGCCTTCAGGTAAATATGCAATATGTACGCGACCATAAAAAGGCAATAAATGGTGTTCACAGAGTGAATAAAACTCGATATTTTTAACCAGTACCATTTCACGGTTGTCCGATGGGAACACCGCATTGTTGGTCACTTCTTCTAAGCTTTTGCTATAACCAGACGTTAAATACGAAAAAGCTTTAGCAGCACGCATAGGCGTATCGAGGAGACCTGGACGGGTTAGGTCTTCACCAACGGCAGTTAAGATGTTAGCGTAGGATTGCTGCATAGACATAAGACGTGTTCACTTACACTGATATTGAACAAGGACGGCATTGTAGCAGAAAACTATTCCAATGCCTTATTTTGGACAAAAATCCGATTACTGTTTAAACTTTGGGTTCTTCTCGCTTCGTTTTAGCAACACTAAAACTGCACCTGTGCCACCTTGCTTCTCTGGCGCACTGACAAAAGCCAGCACATCGCGGTGTTGACGCAGCCAACCATTCACATAGGTTTTTAAAATGGCTTCCGGACCTTTGCCGTGCACAATTTTAATGACATTTTGATTTTCATCTTTGGCCATTTGAATGACTTGTAAAACTGCGACACGGGCTTCTTCAACGGTGCAACCATGCAAGTCGACTGCTTCAAACCAACGAATGTTACCCGCTTTTAAATCTTCAAATACTTTGTGTTGCAGCGTAGCAATGCGATAACTGAGCGCGGCTTGGCTCGCGACAGGGTTGAGCATTGCTTGAGTATCGGATAGCTCAGTTGCATCGGTATGCATAGGGCCTTCAGCCGCTGCACGTTTTGCTAAAGTTTGCGCATCGATTTTTTTCTTTGGATTTTTTTCTATTTTGGCAATGTTCGCGGTCTCCATTTTTTGGACACCTTGCATTTGTTTTTGAAACAACGCGAAATCATCTTCTGGCTCTGGCGGAGCAACTTGAGCTGGGGCCTCAGACTGTTTGATGGCAGTCGAATGCGGATTGGTGATTTGCTTTTTAAAGTCTTTCAGTAAATTAAACTGTTCTTTAGAAAGCGATGAATCATGTTTGCTCATAGGGTCAGAAAAATACGCAAAATAAGGAATTAGGCGATAATTATAGTCTGGTTTTGTTCTGATTTGAACTGAATTACTCTCATTAGGAAAGAGTAAAAGCCTGAACACAAAATGGCTTCTAATCTGTTGAATGGTGTGCAAAAGAATGATTGTTGTAGATGCGCGTAAAACAGAAAAACCCAAGTAAACATACTATCTAGAACAGACAAATGATTTACTCGGGTTTAGGCAGGACATAATTATTATGTCCTTAAGTGAGGACTCACTTAACTTGCACGTAAATTACTGAGAATTTTATCCAGTTTCTTGTCGATTTGACCACGGAAGGTATTCGGTAGTAAACGCGATACTTTAATAAGAAGACGTACTTGTGTACCTGGAATGATCATGAAATCAGAAGATAAAATACCGTTGTAAATTTCTTTAGATGCCTTATCTAGAGGCATACTACCACCCAGCTGTTTCAAAGCAGCTGTTACAGGCGAGCCGTGTTTACGCTCTTCAGTCACCAACGGCGTATCAATTTCAGGTGGGCATACCACGGCAATATCAATGTTTTGGCTGCGTAGCTCCATACGGAGTACTTCAGCTAGGCCAACCACACCAAATTTAGAAGAACAATAACCTGTATAGCCATAACAACCGAGCAGCCCAGATGCTGAAGCAATGAAGACAACTTTAGGGCGTCTGCCTTGTTGGGTAGTTTGTTTTAAATAAGGTAATGCAGCATGAGCAACATTGCGACTACCAACAAGGTTAATATTGATTTGGCGTAAAAACTCTTCAGAACTCATGTCTTCAAAAGATTTTGCAATCACAATACCAGCAGAATTGATTACAAGATCAGGCGTACCTGCTGCAGTAACTGCTTCAGCAAATGCCTTTTCCAAATTACTTTCATTTTGTACATCAATTTCAAAACCATGTACCGATGGTGACTGTTTTTTTAATTCAGTTACTGCTTGCTCAATCCCCGCATGGGCAAAAATACAAACCTGATATTTATCTTTTAGTAACAGTTTGCTTAATGCAAGACCGATACCGCTGCTGCCGCCTGTTACCCATGCTGTTCTAGATGTATTGTTTTTCATTTCAGAATCCTTCTAAATGTTTTAAGTTGCTTTTAAACAACTTCTTCTTTTAGCAAAACATCGCTAAATTTTGTACGAAGTTCAGCCTTGACAATTTTGCCTGTGCCATTGACTGGCAGTGCATCTACAAAAATGACTACGTCCGGAATCTGCCAGCGTGCAATTTTATTTTCAAAATAAGCTCGGGCTTCATCTTCAGTGAGTGTTGAATTTTCCTGTTTTACTACAATTAAGATTGGACGCTCGTCCCACTTTGGATGACGTGCTGCAATTGCGGCAGCCATGCGAATTTCAGGATGTCCAACTGCAATATTTTCAATTTCAACCGAAGAAATCCATTCACCGCCTGATTTGATCAAATCTTTCGCACGGTCACAAATGGTCATATAGCCGTCTGCATTTAATGTTGCAATATCGCCTGTATCGAACCAACCATCTGCTGTGGTAGCACTTTTTTCTTGGTTGAAGTAATGATCAACAATCCAAGGCCCGCGGATTTGAAGATTACCTTGAGTATGACCATCGTTTGGTAAAGGATTTAGGCTATCACCATCTACAATACGTAGTTCAACGCCAAAAGGCGGGCGACCTTGGGTTAAGCGTAGTTTTTCAAAGTCTTCAGCGCTTAAAGCTGAATGTTTTGCTTTCGGTTGGTTGATCGTGCCGAGTGGACTGGTTTCAGACATCCCCCAAGCATGAATGGTGTCGCATGCATAGTTGTTTTTGAAGTCACGAATAATCGACGGTGGGCACGCAGCGCCACCCACAACATTGCGGTTCATACTGTCTTAGGTTGTGCCGCGTTTTTTTGCAGCAGCAAGTAAACCTTGCCAGATGGTTGGCACACCTAAGGCGATGGTTACTTTATAGTCATCAATTAAGCTGGCTAGGCTATCACCATCCAGATTTGGCCCCGGAAGGACAATAGTACAACCTACCATTGCTGCTGAGTAAGGAACACCCCATGCATTTACATGGAACATGGGTACGACAGGCATGACGATATCTGATGCAGACAAGTTGAGTGAGTCAGGGAAACACGTTGCCATGCTGTGTAATAATGTTGAACGGTGGCTATACAACACCCCTTTAGGATTGCCTGTAGTGCCAGAAGTGTAGCAAAGCGAACTTGGCGTTTCTTCGCTAAACTGTGGCCAAACAAATTCAGTCGACTGACCTTGAATTAATTCGTCATAGAACATTACATCGGGTAGAGCTGCGGCAACTTTTTCGTCACGTGCGCCATAACAGATAAATTTCTCAACGGTTGGGACTTGACCTTGAATCGCAGTGATTAACGGTAAGAAAGTGCTATCAAAGAAAATGGCTTTATCTTGTGCATCGTTAATGATGAAAATTAATTGTTCAGGGAACAAACGTGGGTTAATGGTATGGCAGACATAACCACTACCTGAAATTGCATACCAAGATTCTAAATGACGATGATTGTTCCATGCGATGGTTGCAAGACGATCACCCTGTTTAAGATTGAATGACGTGAAAGCATTGGCTAAACGTTTGCTGTTTTGTTGGATTTGGAGCCAATTGGTGGTGGTCATTTGACCACTAACTTCACGTGAAAGTACAGCGGTGTCAGAGTGGTACTTTGCTGCATGTTCGATTAAATTACTAATCAACAAAGATTGGTGCATCATTTTGCCAAACATTTCATTCATCCTTTGTGGCTTTTTTTATCATAAAAAAAAGGCTTTTAGCCGAAGCGAAAAGCCTTTAAATACTTATTGGTCGCTGAAACCAACTGCAGAACCTGGTTTGATATAACGTGGCATTTTTTGCCCAGTTTGTTGTGCCACAGCATGAAGCGTACGTTCGATCCAGCCTGCATCCATAATGAACATTAATGAATCATCATCGTTTAAGTTCACGTTTGCACCTTCAATGACCATGAAGCCTTCAGCACCTTCTGGAGTTGATAAGGTATGAATAGAACCCGCTGGTTCAAATAAATAGCTTCCTGCCGTTTGAACATCTTCAGGGTATTCGACATAATGCCACGAACCTGCTGTGGTATAGAAATGTACTACACCTGTGTGGAAGTGACGTGGCAGAATCGTACCTGCGTCAAAACGTACATTGACTACCCATACGCCATTGTCTGGATCTAAAAAGCAAGGTGATACATGTACACCTGGTAAAGCGTTTTTGACTTCACCTTCTCTAACATTAATGGTTAATAAACGGTCTTGATGTTTAACGGATTGTGCAATGCTCATGACAAACTCCTTGTATGTCGCTATTTCAGAGGGCGATACCAGCAACAGGCATCAAAGATTTCCATCTGTTTGAGCATAGCAATGTTTCAAAGATCGCAAACCACTCGAAAGAATGGAATTCACATTGTTTGATAAATGTGCGAATGAATAGTTTGAAGTTGGGGGGCTGAAAGGATCATTTTGATGCAATTTCACATTGTCTAACTGTAGTTCCCCGACTAATTTATAAGTGTTTTAGACTGGAGAATGGCATAACATGATTGGTTGAGGATGATGTTGTGCTCAATGCAAAATTCAGGGAAATGAACATTGCAGATGAAGTTGAATAAAAAACGATTGGATGAATATACATGCAAGTGTTGAAGACTAAACTCAGTCGTCCGAGCATGCAAAATGGCAGGGCCATGCAACGTTCCCAACTGTTAAGTCAGATGGTGGACTATTGTCAGTCTTCTTTGGTTTTTATTCACGCCGCGGCGGGTTATGGAAAAACCACACTGATGAATCAACTCTCAGAGTCTCTTTTAGCAAAGGGAAACAAAGTCTGTTGGTTGACTTTGGATGACGATGACAATGATCCGATTCGACTCTATCAATACTTGCGTTTGGCGCTTTTGGATTTAGAACCGCCGCAGTCCCTCTCTTATGGACAGATCCATAAACAACACATCATTGAGCTGACGCAAAACGTTGCAGAAGTGGATGCTGATACTGTTTTATTTATCGATGAGTTTGAAGCATTAACGAACCCAGAATGTTTAAATATCTTTTGGTGGTTGTACCAGTCTTTACCTGAAAATTGTCATTTGGTGATTGCTTCAAGGGTCAAACCCAACTGGAGTTTCGCGAAAGAATATCTATTAGGTCGTTTAAAGTGGGTCACAGAGTCTCAGCTGAGTATCAAACAGCAAGAAAGCAGTGCGCTTATTCAGTTTTTACAACAACAAAACTTTGACCAGCTTGCTTTAAGCACTGAGCTTGCAGAACAACTGATTGATAAAACTGAAGGCTGGTTTACAGGCATTCAGTTCACCAATTTATATTTGAAAGAACATCAAGATATTCATGACTTTATTCAAAACTTAAGTGGTGCGCACCATCAGATTGTAAATTACCTCAGTGAGCAGGTTTTTTACAACAAGACCCTGAAATTCAGCAATTCTTATTGCAAATTAGTGTACTGAGAAAAATTAATCCAGCTTTGGTCATCGCTTTAACGGGTAATCCTGTTGCACAGCAAATTCTCGATGTCATCAGTCAAAAAGGTTTGTTCATTCAAGCAATAGATGAACAGCGTACATGGTATCGCGTGCATCATTTATTTCGAGACTTTTTACAATCGAAGTTTAAACTTTTACAACCTGATGCATATCAGAAAATGCATAGTAAAGCGGCAGAATGGTTTAAACAACAGCGTTATCTGATGGAGGCGATTTATCACGCCCAACAAGCAGAAGATCAGCAGCTGATTTTATCATTGCTTAACTCGGTGTGTCGTGAACTGATCTTAGAAGGCCGACACTATACGTTGTTGGAGTTGGTCAAACAGATCCCTGATTCTGTCTTGCTGCAAAATCCAAATTTGCTCTATGACATTATTTGGACCTTGGTGCTGACGCATCAAGTGACCCTAGCCAATCATTATTTACAGCTCTGGCATAGTGTGGATCAACATGAAACCTTATTACAACATGAGGACCAATTAGGTTTAGCCCCTCTCATTGCTGTTTTAGAAGACAAGTTAGATGTGGCTTATCGCTTAGCGCAACAAAACTTAGCACAACTGCCAAGTACCGTTTATTTTGTCCGTGCTCTACTGATTGGGATTGGGGCTTTACATCACATTTGTTTGGGGCAAATGAGTGAAGCACGAAAGCTATTACTACAAACGCGCATTATCTATTTGCAAGGTCATAACCTATATGGTTTGGCAATGGTCGATTGTATTGATGCCCTATGTGATTATTTATTAGGAAATTTAACGCTCGCGGCAGAGAAATTTACTCAAGTAGGGCAGAGCGAGGAATATCGTAACTTAGGTCTAGATGAAGACAATCAAGCGGCCATTATGAATATTCTGAGCAGCTTTAAAGCAGACCTGTATTATGAAATGAACCAAATGTCGCAAGTCGAAGTTGCATTAATGGACTTTAAGGGCGGCGGTCATTTGGCTATGCCTGATATGGTGGTGGTGGGCTATATCTTACAAATGCGTTTAGCTACGTTGCATCAAGATCAAGCCGCGATACAAGTGTGTTTGCATCAAGCCCATACCCGCAGTAGTCAATGGTCGTTACCTCGACTCGCACAAACTATACAAGCCTATGCGCAACAAGCAAGCCCGCTTTCTGTATTAGCAGATACTGAACAGGCAGCATTTCAGCCGTATTTAAATTTCACCCATTTGCTGCGTGGCGATGATTTAATGCTGGTGCGTCAGCAAATTTTCATGGGGCAAGCCGAGCAAGCCAAAGAATATTTAAGCCAGCAGTTAGCATTTTTTAGGATTTATCCGATACGTTTTGCGCGTGTTCAAATTTTGTTTGCACTGGCCCTGTATCAGCTGAAACAACATGAACAGGCTTTTGAGGCGCTACAACAAGCGCTTGAAACCCTCATGCCGACTCAGGCGGTGCGGGTGATTCTAGATGAAGACCCTTTAATTTGGGATATATTAAGTGGGCTAAGTCAGCATTTAAGTCGACAGAAGCAAAAGCATACAGTTGTGTTATTAGAATATATTCAGCAACTTCAAAAGCTCAATCAAGCTGAAAGCAGTGCTGAAGCTTTGATCGGAAGTTCTGGCCTTGAGGCTTTATCAAAACGTGAAGTCCAAATTTTAGAAAAATTAAGCCGTGGCTGTACTGATGCTGAAATATCCGAGTCGATCTTTTTGTCCATCAATACGGTGAAATGGCATCTGCGTAAAATCTATAACAAGTTGCAGGTCCGCTCTCGAATGGAAGCAGTGAATGAAGCCAAGAAGCAGGGTTTAATTGAGTAATTTAAGATTGAATAATTTTTTATATGTTACTGTTTAACGAGATCTTCAACGGCTTTTTGAAAGAACATATCACAAAGTATTCAGGGCAAGGGCATGCCTTACCCTGAATGTGCGATTAAAGTGATTTAGGTGTTCCAAACAGCTCAGTAAAGGCGTGGTCTGGACGTGGCTGTTTCATAAAACTTTCACCGACCAAGAAAGCATGAATGTCATGCTCTTGCATCATGGCAACATCCGCTGGGGTCGCAATGCCGCTTTCAGTCACCAGTAGACGAGATGGTTCAAGCAGTTTTTTCAGTCGAATCGAGGTGTTTAAGTCCACATCAAAGGTTTTTAAATTGCGGTTATTGACACCCAATACGCAACGCTCAGATAGACGTAAAGCACGTTCAAGTTCTGCTTCATCGTGTACTTCAACCAAGACATCTAAATTCTGCTCAAAAGCCGTTTTCGACATTTCTTCGAGTTGCTGATCGGACAAGCATGCCACAATCAGAAGAATACAGTCCGCATGTAAAGCACGTGCTTCAATCACCCCATAAGGGTCAATCAGAAAGTCTTTACGTAATGCAGGCAGGGCACAGTGAGAACGTGCAATTTGAATATTCTCATCGGCACCTTGGAAAAAATCGACATCGGTTAAAACCGATAAACATGCTGCACCTGCGGCTTCGTATTGCTGCGCGATTTCAGCAGGATCAAAGTTTTCACGAATGATGCCTTTAGATGGTGATGCTTTCTTAATTTCAGCGATCACACCCGGTTGTTTGCTCAGTAAAGACTTTGCAAAACCACGCACAGGAGTTGCCTCAAATGCCCATTCTTCAACATCTTTATAGCTACGTTGTTTGAGGCGTGCAGCAAACTCTTCCTGCTTACGATCCACAATTTTGCCTAAAATCGTATTTGCGATATCTACCATGACAAAATCCTGTCTATCAAGCGTCGTATTGTTTAAGGGTTTTGCTGAATTCAGCAAGGATGCTCATCTTTTCTAAGGCTTGTCCGCCGTAGATGATGTCATGTGCTAAAGCCACGCCTTGCTTATAACTGGTACAAAGTCCAGAGACATACAGACCGGCACCTGCATTTAAAGCAATCATGTTGGCTGCTTTTTCGCCTTTATCGGATTTGTTTTTGCCTAAGGCATCTTTGATTAGGCTTAAACTTTCAGCAGAATCTTGGATGATTAAACCTGTTAAAGTTTGCGATTCGATCCCAACATCTTCAGGTTGAATTTCCCATTCGGTGACTTCGCCATTTTTAAGTTCGGCCACATAGGTGCTTGATGCAAGGCTAATTTCATCTAAACCATCTTTAGAATGAACGACCATGACATGTTCAGCCCCCAGTTGTTTCATCACTTCTGCAATTGGTCGACATAATTCAGTCGAAAACACCCCAATCACTAGACGTTTTACTCCAGCTGGATTCGTAAGCGGGCCAAGTAAATTGAAAATACTGCGAATGCCTAATTCACGACGTGGGCCAACCGCATACTTCATCGCTTTATGATGATTCGGGGCAAACAAGAAACCCACACCCATTTCGCGAATACAACGTTCAGTTTGTTGCATGTTTAAGTCAAGTTGGATGCCTGCTTGTTCTAACAAGTCCGAGGAACCCGATTTGGTTGAAACACCGCGGTTACCATGTTTAGCAATGGTTGCACCTGCCGCTGCAATCACAAAAGCAGACGCAGTCGAGACGTTGAATAAGTTCTGACCGTCACCACCTGTACCGACGATGTCGACTAAATAAGGTACATCACTGACATCAATTTTGATGGCAAACTCGCGCATGACACGAGCCGCTGCGGTAATTTCATCAATACTTTCGCCTTTTAAGCGAAGACCCATCATTAGTGCACCAATTTGGGCATCTGTTGCTTCACCATTCATGATGGTGCGCATGACGTCTTCCATTTGCGGCTGCGTCAACTCAATATTTTTAGTGATGTTATTTAAAGCTTGTTGCATATTCATTTTTCACTGCACTCATTTATGCGTAAATTTCTAAAAAGTTCTTAAAGATTTGATGGCCATGCTGACTCAAGATTGATTCAGGGTGAAATTGCACGCCTTCAACGGCAAGCGTCTTATGCTTTACACCCATGATTTCTTCAATTGAGCCATCGGCTTCATTGGTCCAGCAAGTCACTTCTAAGCATTCAGGCAAGCTTTCTTGATCAATCACCAGTGAGTGATAACGCGTTGCTGAAAACGGAGAAGGGAGGTTGCTAAAAATGCCTTTATTTGAGTGGTGCATGTCAGACAAACGACCATGCATCACTTTTTTGGCACGAATGATTTCGCCGCCAAAAGCCTGACCAATGGCCTGATGTCCTAAGCACACCCCTAATAATGGAATTTTTCCAGCAAAATGCTGAATGGCTGGAATAGAAATTCCTGCTTCCGAAGGTGAGCATGGACCAGGGCCAATCACAAGATATTTAGGTTGCCATCGCTCAATATCTTCCAATGTCACGGCATCATTACGTACTACTTTTACTTCTTGATTTAACTCGCCAAAATACTGGACGATGTTGTATGTAAAAGAGTCATAGTTGTCGATCATTAAAAGCATGAGCTTAACCTATTGAAATTTATGCACATAAATGTGCTTGAAGAGTCCTATGGTATTCGTGCGTTTACATTATAAAGCTATAAGTAAATTATTTTTCTCATTCAATGACTTGAATGGAGGCACAAAACCGAAATTATCATAGCAAAAAATACACTGCTAGAGCGTGACATTTTTTCGCAGGTCTAAAAATTACAATGGGTTTTGTTACTAACAGATATAGAGTTTATGAA
Organism: Acinetobacter sp. 8I-beige; assembly: GCF_902505955.1. Taxonomy (NCBI): domain Bacteria; kingdom Pseudomonadati; phylum Pseudomonadota; class Gammaproteobacteria; order Moraxellales; family Moraxellaceae; genus Acinetobacter; species Acinetobacter sp. 8I-beige. The sequence goes on from NZ_LR732790.1 coordinate 861,041, forward strand.
TATCTCAGATTCAAATCCTAAAGAGAAACTACGTAGATTATGTCTAAATGTCATGAAGCATGCACATTCAAGGAATATAAAAGAATATCTCTTAATGCAGTGAGCCAAAAACTCCCCTAATGTCACCAAAACAGAGCATATTTTTTTACTTGCTCACATCTGAGATGTCGGCTTTATATTTAGTTTGAAAGGAGAGGTTTTTAATTTTTTAAAAATCAAATAAAAACAGTTAATTACGCTTCTTATATTTGATTTTAGGTATATCGCTCGCCGTGATATGAGGTGTGGAAGTCAAATCAATGCGAAAATAACAGCTTAAACAGTGCTCTAATTTATAAAAAACGGGTGTAAATCGACCAGTGAAATTTAAAAATGCACCATTATGATCCACACTCAAAATCTTTTAGATTAAATGTGAAGAAGCATGCTTGAATATGGTGCATTTACTTTTTAGCTCAGTATAATAGAGCCAAAGCAAACAGCTTAAAACTGTTATTCTGATAATGAATTCAACATTTTAGCTAAGCTTTTTAAAGTTGGTACGGTAATTGCTTTAGAACAACCAACTACTAACACGCACTAAAGAGTGCAACAAAAATTCATCGGAGCAAAATGAGCATGGCGAACAAGGTCCTACAACTCATCCAAGAAAGTGGCGCAAAATGGGTCGATTTCCGTTTTACGGATACTAAGGGTAAAGAACAACACGTAACTTACCCAGCAGATACTATCGACGAAGATACTTTTGAAGACGGTAAAATGTTTGATGGTTCTTCTATTGCAGGTTGGAAAGGCATTGAAGCATCTGACATGATCTTACGCCCAGATGCTGCAACTGGTTTTATCGACCCGTTCTTCGCTGAGCCGACAGTAGTTGTTACTTGTGACGTTATTGAGCCATCAACAGGTCAGGGTTATGACCGTGACCCACGTTCGATTGCTCGCCGTGCTGAAGAATACCTAAAATCTACAGGTATTGGTGATACTGCATTCTTTGGTCCAGAACCAGAATTCTTCGTATTTGACGAAGTAAAATGGGAAATCGATATGTCTGGCGCGCGCCATACATTGATTGCTGAAGAAGCTGCTTGGTCAACAAATAAAGACTATGAAGGCGGAAACTCTGGTCACCGTCCACGTGTTAAAGGTGGTTACTTCCCAGTTCCACCAGTTGACTCTTCACATGACATGCGTGCAGATATGTGTGCGCGTATTGAAGACATCATGGGTCCAGGTCGTGTAGAAGTACACCACCACGAAGTTGCATCTTGCCAGTTAGAAATTGGTGTAAGCTTCAACACAATGGTTCGTAAAGCTGACGAAGTTCAACAGTTCAAATATGCGGTTTGGAACGTTGCGCACCAATATGCAAAAACTGCGACTTTCATGCCTAAGCCAATGGTTGGTGATAATGGTTCTGGTATGCACGTTCACATGTCAATCTCTAAAGATGGCAAGAACTTGTTTGCTGGTGATGAATACGCTGGTCTTTCAGAAATGGCGCTTTACTTCATCGGTGGTGTAATCAAACATGCTCGTGCATTGAACGCAATTACGAACCCTTCTACAAACTCGTATAAGCGTTTAGTTCCACACTTCGAAGCGCCGATTATGTTGGCTTACTCAGCACGTAACCGTTCTGCTTCTATCCGTATTCCTTACGTTTCTAGCCCGAAAGGCAAACGTATTGAAGCTCGCTTCCCAGATCCAATGATGAACCCGTACTTAGGCTTTGCTGCATTGTTAATGGCGGGTCTTGACGGTATCCAAAACAAGATTCACCCAGGTGAAGCAGCTGACAAAAACTTATACGACCTTCCTCCTGAAGAAGAAGCGAAAATCCCTACAGTTGCGCACAGCCTAGATATGGCTCTTGAAGCGCTTCAAGCGGATCATGAGTTCCTTCTTAAAGGTGGTGTATTCACTAAAGAAATGCTTGATGCTTATATCGAACTTAAAACTGAAGAAGTGCGTCGTTTGAACACGACAACTCACCCAGTTGAATTTGATATGTACTACAGCTTGTAATTCTGAACTGAATTTCACTGTAAAAAACCCGCGCTAGTCGCGGGTTTTTTTGTATCATCTGTTTAACTTGAAAAAAATTGATGAGAGCAATGGCACAGCGTAAGAAGCACACCAGTTTTTATCCGTGGATTGACCCTAAAGATCACGACAAAGGATTTAAGCTAAATTTTTCGATGGTGACTTATATTGAAGTTGGTCGCACCCCTGAAGGTTATAAGCAGGCAGAATTTGTCGCATTAAAAAGCCCAGAGTTGGCATTGGATTATGATTATCCTCAAAGTTTTTACTTGAGTGCTGAAGGTTTTATTTTGGTGAAAACTCCGCAAGGTAAATTTGAAACCATTGCAAAAACAGATAATTGCTAAAGATTGATCTTAGAATTGAATCAATGACATTCTTCATAACTCAAAAAGCGTTTAAGCGCACAGTAAATCAATGGTACAGGTAGGCTTATGCAGCAGATTCCAGCTGAACTGAAAACATGGTTATATGCTTCAGGTTCACTTACTCAGCAACTGACGGATTTGGCTGATGGAGCATTTAGGGTTCAACCAACCAAAGAGCATTTTCAGCGTCTTCAGTTTATCGATGCAAAATGGATGGGCATGCCGTTTCAGCATACGTCATGGGTACGAGAAAGTTTTTTATATGGCAGTGATGCAGAGCCTTGGGTTAAAGCCAAAAGCATTTTCCCGATCTTAAGTTTGCAAGGCCGCGCACGGCTTTTTAAACATATTGGTAAAAAACCGATAGGTTGGTTCTTGTTTCAGCGCACCAATCCAGCATGTGAACGTCGTGTGATTTGGCTAGAAGATGGCTGGACCAGACAGAGCTGTTATACTTGGCACGGCTGCAAGTTTATTGTTCAAGAAACCTTTTTGGCGAGTTTTGAGCAATTTTTGCAAAAGCAGAATTCAGCATCTGAAGGACAGTCATGACAACTGCGCATCAAATTACTTGGCGTGAACGTTTAGAAGCCTACTATTATTTATGTCGTTTTGATAAGCCTGTTGGCACAGAGTTGGTGTTCTGGCCTACCATGTGGGCACTATGGATTGCAGCAGAGGGCATACCGCCAATGGGTATTCTGATTCCGATGGTACTTGGCACGATATTTATGCGTGCGGCTGGGTGTGCAATTAATGATTTTGCTGATCGTAAGGTAGATGCGCATGTAGAGCGCACGAAAACGCGGCCTTTAGCAACAGGGATTATCACGGCCAAAGAAGCCATTTATGTGTTTCTAGTTTTAGTCTTTGCCAGTGCTTGTATGTTGTTGTTTCTACCGATTGAAACGTTTTATTGTGCTTTAGGCGGGCTTTTTCTCGCATTTATATATCCTTTCATGAAGCGCTATACCCATTTGCCTCAGGTTGTTTTGGGCATGGCTTTTTCGTGGGGAATTCCGATGTCCTTTACGGCCATGGGTAAGCCATTAGATTTAACCTGTTGGTTGCTGTATTTTGGCAATCTGGCTTGGACTGTGGCGTACGATACGCAATATGCGATTACCGACCGTGAATATGATTTAAAAATTGGGGTGAAGTCGACAGCTATTTTGTTCGGTCGTTTTGATATTCAAATCATTGCACTTTTACAGGCGATGAGCGTGGTTTTGATCGGTACGGCGCTTTACCTTGAAAATTTATTGATGCCATTGGGTTTAATCGCATTGCTTGTGGTGGTGGCTGATTTTATTTATCAATGGTCCAAAATAAAAGACAGAGATCCACAGCGTTGTTTTTGGGCATTCCGTCACAATCGTTGGGTGGGGTTCATTATTTTTACTGGAATCTTTTTAGAATTAATTATTTAAAGTGATTGTTTGGTTGAAAAGCGTCCTATACAGGGCGCTTTTTTTATGTCTTAATAAAACGGCATGTAGTTTCATGCTTAAAAAAACAATGAATAAAAGGATATTTTATGAAACGCTCGAAAATAGCATTAGCCCTTACAGTTGCCGTTTCAATGCTGTCTTTAACTGCTTGTAATGACGATGATGATTCGCCCGCTTCAAATCAACAACCCACGTATCTGTCGGAAGGGAATTATTCTTTAGATACAGTCGAGAATAGTTCATCGATTAAAGTCATGACTTATAACATGACGAATGTGCAGGGGAAGACAGCAACCGCAACGGCAATGGTTTTATTTCCACAGGTAGCTCGACCTAAAGATGGTTATCGTGTTGTGGTATGGGAGCATGGAACGGTCGGAGGTGGAGATGATTGTGCACCAAGTAAAAATGTGATTCATCCACGCTTTAAAATTTTAGCGAATACATTATTGGCTGCAGGCTATGTCATTGTTGCTCCAGATTATGAAGGTCTAGGTACATCAGGTGTACATCCTTATTTGAATTTGTCGAGCCAAGCTAATTCTGCCATTGCAGCCGTAAAGGCCGCAAAAGAGCATTATGGTACCCAGTTAAATGGAGCATGGATGTCGATTGGCCAATCACAAGGTGGACATGCATCATTGGGTACAGCAGAGTTTGCTAATACTGATACGACTTATAAAGGAGCTGTGGCTGGTGCACCTGCATCCAGTTTAGGACAAATTATTCAAATTTATCTCGATCCACAATATAATCTTGACGTAAATGGTCAACCTAAAGCAAATGGTTTGAATATTTTAGATGACAAATTGCAACAAGTCCGTATTGCAATGGCAAATGGTCTACCAGCGGCACAAGGCCAAGCATTGATTGCGCAAATTGCGGATGGTTATGCTGAACTCTTGGCTTATGCGGCACTCACAAGCTCGGGTATTAAAGCGTATCAGCCTGATTATGATTTAAAGAATATCTTTACAGCGGGTGCTGCTGAAATTGCGGAAAGTGCTTATGGACGTACAGGAGATGATGGTGCATGTTTAGGTTATCCAGCACCGAATAGTGCAAATGGCTTACAAGAACAATTTAAAGCGGGTGTTGTAGAGTTCTTGGCAGATCCAACACACTGGACTTCACAGTATGGTGTTGATTTAAATAAAATTAAAACAGATCCAGTGGTTCAGAAATTCTTGGCAGATAATCAACCAGCAACCAATGCCACTGCTGCGAAGGTGATTAAAACTCCTGTATTTATTATTCAAGGTGCGAATGATCAAGCAGTACTACCTGTAGTAACGCAAGCGTTATATGCAAATATGAAAGCAAAAGCGACCACATACTTCCCGCAAAATGGATATGCTGATGGTTATAAACTAACTATTGTACCGAAGGCGACGCATACGCAGGCAATCGTATGTCAAAATAAGGAGGCTGTGGATTTTATTCAGACCTATATGTCTGCGGGTACGGGTGTTGTACTAACTGATGCACAAAAAGATGCCAGTACCAATGAAAACTGTACAGGTATAGCACCGACATAAAATTAACCATTTAAACTGAAGACAGAGCCTCATGATTGAGGCTCTTTTTTTGTTATAGTATTGGCCCATCAAAATCTAGATATTGGAAATAGGCTGGCTATGACGAAATCAACTCAAAAACTAACGCCAAAAGTGATGTTTTTGGCGAGTCTTGGTATTGTGATTCCATTGCTTATTTTAGGGATTGCTTTTTTAGCGGTAAAAAGCGATGCAAAAAACCAAGCGGAATATCAGCGTATTAAAGAAGAACAACAGCAGCGTATTCAAGAAAAGTTGGCTGCCGAAAAGCAATTCACACAGCAGGAAGCGAGCAGCGCAGTCTCAAAATAATTCAAGCACGCATTGCAGGCGTGATACCAATGTGTTTGTGCAGTTGGCGAGTGCTTGGAATTTCAGTAAAACGCCGAACGATGTAACCTGCTTCATTCAGCATGGCATCACGTTCTGCATCTTCTTGTTCTTTGCCGATATGGGAAGGATCATCAAGTTCAATAATCACCACGACTGCTAATTGTTCATCTAATAAAACGAAATCGGTGACTTTACGGTTAAATTTGGCCCGCATTTTATAGTGATCACTGGTAATCAGTGAACTAAATGAAACTTGAGCTAGAACATGATGGCGTGGAAAGGCTTCTTTTAAGCGAATAAACATTTTACGTTCAAACGGCGTAATGACGTGTTTGGCATAAAACTTTTGTTTACGGCGAAACAGGTCAGGGTAGACCATCATCACTAACGTAATAGTGGCGAAGCAGCCGATGATAAAAAAGATGATTTGACTCAGATCGAACACAATATTTTCTAGCGCAAAGAAAAAACCCACTCGCATGGAGTGGGTTTTTAGAATTTTGGCTCTCCAACCTGGGCTCGAACCAGGGACCTGCGGATTAACAGTCCGTCGCTCTACCGACTGAGCTATTGGAGAATCTGCACGCATTCTATGTGGCAAAGCTCAAAGGGTCAAGTCTTTGGCCTGATATTTTTATATAACCTGCTTTAAATGATTTAAAAATAAACGTTTAGCTTTTATTGGTGCGGTTTGATTCAGTCTTTTTGGTTTTCCATGGAGATATTTGGGAGATTCAAGCTGAGAAGAGCCTGTATGGAAAGCTGCTTTGGAGTGATTTTGAGAGATTGGTTTTACGTATGGGTGAATGTCATTTTTATAGACAGAAAAAAGCCCAAGTCATAATGCTTGGGCTTTTTAAAATTTGGCTCTCCAACCTGGGCTCGAACCAGGGACCTGCGGATTAACAGTCCGTCGCTCTACCGACTGAGCTATTGGAGAATCTGAAATGCAGTATAGAGAAAATTACACATCGGTCAAGTTACAATTCTAAAAAAAGTCGAATTTTAGATTAAATGTTTTTTTTATAAACAATTTGATATGTCATAGCTGTATACCAGAAGGGTATAGGGTGTGGATCAAAACAATGAGTGATAAAAAAAAGCCCAAGTCACGATGCTTGGGCTTTTTAGAATCTTGGCTCTTCCACCTGGGCTCGAACCAGGGACCTGCGGATTAACAGTCCGTCGCTCTACCGACTGAGCTATGGAAGAATAGTGGCTCTCCAACCTGGGCTCGAACCAGGGACCTGCGGATTAACAGTCCGTCGCTCTACCGACTGAGCTATTGGAGAATCTGATGGGCATTTTAGGGAGGAAAGGAAAATGGGTCAAGCAAAAAATATTGAGAAATGAATTGTTTGCTTTATAAATATGCGTTTAGGCCGCAAAAACAAAAAAACCGCTCAAAAAGAGCGGTTTTTTAAACAAGACGAATCTTATTTTTCAACGCCAGCAGCTTGGCCTGCATATTTCGCGTTTGCATAATCCCAGTTTACAAGACTTTCAAGGAAAGTTTTGATGTAAACAGGACGCGCATTACGGAAGTCGATGTAGTAAGCATGTTCCCAAACGTCAATGGTTAACACTGCAACTTTACCGTGTGCAAGTGGAGTGTCTGCATTTGAAGTTTTAAGGATAGAAAGGTTGCCATTTACTTCGTCAGCAACTAACCAAGCCCAACCTGAACCGAATTGAGTTGTAGCCGCAGCAGCAAATTCTTCAGCGAATTTTTCGTAAGAACCGAATGCTTCATCAATTTTAGCAGCTAAAGCACCTGTTGCTTTACCACCACCGTTTTTAGCCATACAGTTCCAGTAGAATGTGTGGTTCCAAACTTGTGCTGCGTTATTGAAGATACCTGCTTTAGATGCATCACCAGAAGAAGCTGTGATGATTTCTTCTAAAGTTTTACCTTCAAGGTCAGTACCTTTGATTAGGTTGTTTAGGTTAACAACATAAGTATTGTGGTGTTTGTCGTGGTGGAATTCTAAAGTTTCTTTGCTAATGTGCGGAGCAAGATCTTCGTAGCCATATGGAAGTGCAGGTAAAGTAATGGTTGTCATGTTTCATTCCTTGCAGATTTGCTGGGTTTTACTTTAAGTGCATTTATTGTAAATGATTCTATAGACAATAGGGCAGTCTTTTAATACACAAAATATGCAAAAAAATTCGCAAGGAGACATATACGATACACAAGATATCATTAGAGTCTTTCGTACAGAATATATTCATTTTAAAAGACTCTAAGCTCTAGATGGATTGAGGTGTGTAATTAATTTTTAGTCTGCAACGCTGCATGGTAACGGCGATTTACCTCATCCCAATCGACCACATTATAAAAGGCATTGATATATTCAGGACGGCGGTTTTGGTATTTTAGATAATACGCATGTTCCCATACATCTAAACCGAGAATAGGGGTATGACCGTGCATAAGTGGGGAATCCTGATTTGCACTACTTTCAACAATCAGGTTGCGTTCAGGTGTTACGCTCAGCCATGCCCAACCACTGCCAAAACGGCTAATCGCGGCTTTGGTAAATGCCTCTTTAAAAGCATCAAAACCACCGAGTTGCTCATCAATAGCTTTTGCCACAGCTCCAGTTGGTTGCCCACCACCTTGTGGACTCACGACTGTCCAAAACAGTGAGTGGTTGGCATGACCACCTGCATTATTGATCACCATATTTTTAAGATCAGTAGGGACTTCATTGACTTTGGCAACCAAATCTTCCACAGACAGTTTCTCCCATTCTGTGCCTGCAATCGCGCCATTAATGTTATTGATGTAGGTTTGATGGTGTTTACTGTGGTGAATTTCCATCGTTTTCGTATCAATATTGGGTTCGAGTGCGTCATAGGCATATGGAAGAGCGGGTAAAGAATAAGCCATGTGTTTGATTCCTTTAATCATCAAAATTGTTTTATTGGGATTTTTTAAAGCAGTTTTATTATCCACTTAAAAGTTAATGAGAATCAATATGCTTATTATTTGCAGTTTTGAAGTGAAAGGTCGCAAGTTTTATTGTTCATGTTAGGTTGGACGTTCAGTATGTATAACAAAGGTGAGATGCACAGAATTTTTGAGCTGATGCTATGTTTTGATTTAAAAAGATGAAAGGCTAGGAATAATATTTTAGAAAGTAATAATTTGCTTAAATGGAGGTAATGTCGGATGCCATGCGATGTAAGCGCATTGAAAGGACTGGGATGAAAGAGGTCTCATCCCAGTGATTGCTTAGATTGGGTTGTTTAACTCGAAATAAACATATTCAATATCAAATTGTTCTGAAATTGCTTGACCTAATCGCTGCACGCCATAGCGTTCAGTCGCATGATGTCCGCAAGCAAAATAATGTACGCCTAATTCTTTAGCTTCATAGAAGGTACGTTCACTGACTTCGCCTGAAATATAGGCATCACAGCCTTGTTCAGCGGCTTTTACAATAAAATCTTGTGCACCACCGGTACAAAAACCGACTTTTTCAATCATGGTCTTGTCCGCAGGAAGATGGATGGCATCGAATTTTAATTTCTTAGATACAAATTTTTTAAAATCTTCCACAGGCATAGGCTGGTTTAAATAACCAATATTGCCAATAGGATGACGCTCAGATGGGTCAAGTGCCTCAATACGTTCCAATTTGAGCAAATCTGCAATCGCTACATTATTTCCAAGACTTGGATGGCTGTCGAGGGGGAGGTGATATGCCAGCAAAGAAATGTCATGTTGAATCAGACTCTTGATCCGTTTACCGCGCATACCTGTGATGGGGTAGGCTTCACCTTTCCAAAAATATCCATGGTGCACCAGTAAAAGATCCGCATTTTCTCGTATCGCGGCATCTATGGCATCTTGCGATGCAGTCACAGCAGCTAAAATTTTACGCACTTCGGTCTTTCCTTCAATTTGAAGGCCATTCGGTGCATAGTCCTTAAACTCAGGTGATTTGAGGGTTTGATCACACCACTGAATAATGTCTTGTAATTTTGCCATATCGACTTAAAAACTCTTTTAAATTGATTACATCGGAACCTATTGTTTATTGTAACTAAAGCATGACAAAACTCTTGCTTATTTTTGTGCTTCGGCTTGAATTTCGCTTTACAATAGGCATAAATTACTTAGTCATCAATGAATTAAAACATTTTAGAGGGTGAAATCGTGCGCAGGACCTTTTCCTGGTTACCTTGGGTATTACTCATTTTAGTCATTGCTGGATTTTTTGCTTGGCAGCAGTATCAAAAGCCAAAAGCGCCTGTGGCGTCCGATGGTATTAAGATGCCTGCTGAAAAGGTTGAACCTTTAATTAACACCACGCGTACCGGTGGGGTGGTTTCTTATAGCGCCGCCGTGAAAGTGGCTGCACCAGCAGTAGTAAATATTTTTACCACGCAAAAAGTCAAACAACTTGACCATCCATTACTCAATGATCCTGCGTTCCGTGAATTTTTTGGCAATCAAATTCCAGATCAGTTTAGCCAAAATAAAAATGAAAACAGTTTGGGTTCAGGTGTGATTGTTCGCCCTGATGGTTATATTTTGACGAATAATCATGTGATTGCTCAAGCCGATCAAATTGTTGTGGCGTTACAAGATGGTCGTCGAGCAGTGGCAAAAGTGATTGGTACCGACCCCGATACCGATTTGGCTGTGATTAAAATTGAGCTAGCGAATCTGCCTGTTTTACCCTTTAAGCTAAGCGGCAACGAAGTGGGTGATGTGGTCTTGGCCATTGGTAATCCATTTGGTGTGGGGCAAACGGTTACGCAAGGTATTGTCTCTGCTACAGGTCGCTCTGACCTGGGTATTAACACTTATGAAGACTTCATTCAAACCGATGCTGCGATTAATCCAGGTAATTCTGGTGGTGCTTTGATTGATGTGGCCGGTAATTTGATTGGGGTTAATACAGCAATTTTCTCTCAATCAGGTGGATCTTTAGGCATTGGTTTTGCCATTCCTGCAAGAATTTGCCAACAAGTACTAAACTCTATTCTTAAAGACGGCCGTGTGGTACGTGGTTGGTTGGGTATCAGTTTACTGCCTGTTGAACAAGTCAATATCTTAGAGCCTAAAGGGCCTGGTGTGGTTGTCGCGGACGTATTAAAAACGGGACCTGCTGCAAAAGCTGGTTTAAAGAAAGGCGACAAGATTGTGAAAGTGAATGATGAAGTGATTACTTCAACCTCACATTTGATTAATTTTGTGGCTTTACAACCGCCAAATAGCACCATTCAGATTTCACTTGAGCGCGATGGCAAACCTTTAGATGTGGCTGTGGTTGTTGGGGAAAGAAAAGAGCAAAATCAGGACTCTCAATTTATCCCATTACCTGAATAAGACTAAAAAACGTAAATAAAAATGCCTCTTTATAGAGGCATTTTTTATGAGTAGATGATTTACAGTGTGAATATTAAATGCAGAGCATGATCAATAAAAAACCTGTGCATTTTAAAGCTTGAGAGTGGTAAATGATGATCTCAGTTTTATTCGAAAATCAAAGCTCACTTATTTTTAGATATTGCCCAATCGCATCAAGCATTAATAACGCGATGAACTTATTTGGATTGAAAGTCTAAGCTAAAAGAAGGCATGTGATTGAGGATGCATTGTACAGCCTCCTCTCATTACGCTTGTTATTTAACATGGATGTTACAGGAAATGTTGAGCGTAACTTTTAGGAAAACTATTGCTGTTATCGTTTTGAATGGTGTTTTTGTTTAAGCGAGGCGCTGATGACTCGGTTGAATCGACAGGAGGATTTATAGGGCACAAAAAAACAGCAACCGAAGTCGCTGTTTTTATATATCTGGAAATTACGCTTCTTGCTGGATACCCGCAACGAGCCAGTCTTGGGTAGAACCCGCAGGTTTTACAAAGTGCCAAACTTCAGCAAAAGGTTGCGGTAAGCTGTTGAGATCTTCACTTACTGTACCTGTAAAACGTACGCTAACCACGTATTGACCATTTTCTGTTGCAGAGTCCGCAACCATTGCATTAAGGTTTGAAAACTCAGCTACATCTTGATCTTGATTCGCCATAATGTCTTGATACATAGACTGGTAAAGATCAGGTGTTAAGTAACGCTGAATTTCAGAAATGTTACTTGCCGTGTTCATCGACTGAATATGATTGAAACGTTGACGAGCAATACGTAAGAAAGCCGCAGGTTCTGTACCGTCTGGCAGCTGACTACCACTATTGGTATAGGCAGCGCCAAAAGGTGCATTGTTTTGTGGTGCAGCAGCTGAACCACCTACAGACTGACCAAAAATGTTACTGTTGTCATTTGATGTACGTGGTGCAGCTTGTTGGCCAAACGGTGCTTGAGTTGAACCATTGTTTGGCGCGTATGGATTAGGTGCTACTTTTTTTTTTGCGCCCATTTTACGGAAAATGAAGAAGGCAACAGCAGCGGCAAGAAGAATCCAAATCCAGCTCGGAATACCACCTTTTTCTTCCTGTGCTTGCGCTTGAGAAGCAGAGTTGTCATCTGCCAGTGCATTTGCAGCAACAGCACCAATTGCAGCACCCGCTACACCCGCCGCAACCATACCACCGACGCCTGGACCAGATTTAGCTGGAGCTGTAGCGGGCGCTGTCGGTTGTTGAGCTGGAGTTGCTTGACGAGGTTGTTGATAAGACTGAGTTGGTGCAGCTTGACGGCTCATGCCGTGGCTTTTACCACCACCTGCACGTTTAGCTTCTGCGGCTAAGGGTGCAACTAAAAGAGCCGCTGTTAAAAAACCAGCAATCAAACCACGCTGTCGAACTTCCATCAAATTTTCCTACTCTATAAAAAATAAATTTTAACTCTACCTTTATGCAGTCTTTCATCCTAAATTTCAATAAAAAACGTGTTTATTTTATGAGGAATCCAAATGAATGGAATTTAGCTTAGTTGAGTTCGTCACTTAAGCCCATGGCTTCAGTGAGTGCCTCATGTAAGCGCGCCACGGCAATTACCTTCACCCCAGCAATGTCTTTTTGCGGTGCGTTGCCTCGCGGTAGAATAATGTATTTAAAACCATGTTTAATGGCTTCTTTTAAGCGTTCCTGCCCATTTGGCACTGGGCGAATTTCCCCAGAGAGTCCTACTTCACCAAAAACAGCCAGTTGTTGTGGCAGCGCTTTACCTCGCAGGCTAGAGGCACAGGCCAATAAGACGGCCAAGTCAGAGCCTGTTTCCGTGATTTTTAAACCACCGACAACGTTGACGTAGACATCTTGTCCAGATGTTTGCACGCCACCATGGCGATGCATTACCGCCAAGAGCATATTTAAACGGTTTTGTTCTAAACCTAAGGCGACTCGACGCGGTTGACCATGTGCATCATCAACCAAAGCTTGAACCTCAACCAACAGAGGACGTGTGCCTTCACGGCTGATCATTACGATTGAGCCTGCAATGGCTTCATCATAACGGCTTAAGAAAATGGCTGAAGGATTCGCTACTTCTCTTAAGCCTTTATCGGTCATGCCAAAAACCCCGAGTTCATTGACTGCACCAAAACGGTTTTTAACAGCTCGAATCATCCGATAACGTGAGTCGGACTGACCTTCAAAGTACAGAACACAGTCCACCATATGTTCAAGCACACGTGGACCAGCCAGTGCACCTTCCTTGGTGACGTGTCCGACGATGAACAAGGCTGTGCCACTATTTTTAGCAAAACGTGTTAGTAAAGCAGCAGATTCGCGAATTTGAGAAACGCCGCCCGGCGCTGACTGGAGTGTTTCGGTATACAGGGTTTGAATGGAATCTAAAATTGCCACAGCTGGACGCTCATGGGCAAGCATTTCACATATCCGCTCGACACAGGTTTCAGCCATGACTTTGAGTTTATCTGTGGGTAGATCAAGACGATTTGCACGCAAAGCCACTTGAGAGAGTGATTCTTCACCTGTGACATACAATGCCGCACTGTTGGCCGCGGCCATATGCGTTGCCGTTTGCAATAAAATGGTTGATTTCCCGATGCCCGGATCACCGCCAATCAGCACCACGGAACCCGTGACGAGACCACCCCCAAGCACACGATCAAACTCACCAATTCCTGTAGCCAGTCGAGTCTCATGTGAAACTGAAATTTGATTTAAGGTGCTAATAGCAGCAGCTTGACCTGCATAGCCGCCCCCCATTTTGGGCTGCGCACGATGTGTGACTGCAGGTGCAATATTGACTTCAACCAGACTATTCCATTCTCCACATTCAGAACATTGACCCGCCCATTTTGAATGGTCAGCGCCACATTGTTCACAGCGGTAAACACTTTTTGCTTTTGCCATGCTTTATTTGATGCACTATTTGGAGTATTCGATGGTTCAACAGCATACAGAGGATTGGATTTGAAATGAATGCTCTGAATCAAAAAGCCACCTGAAGGTGGCTTAACTATTGAAGATTTTAAAAATGTGCTTTGAAAATAGCCTTAGTACAACTCACCTGATTTACGCTTTTCGACAAAATCACGTGACTCTTTCACAATCACCGTCGACAGCAATAACAAGGCAATTAAGTTTGGAACCGCCATTAAACCATTAAAGGTGTCGGCAAATAGCCAGACTAAATCAAGTGATGCTACGCAACCAATAAAGACTGACGCGATGTAAATGAGACGGTACAGCAGAACATACTTTTCACCGAGTAAATAAGTACAGCATTTTTCGCCGTAATAGCACCAACCTAAAATGGTGGAATAAGCGAAGAACACAATACCAAAAGTTACGATCCAGCCTCCGACACCCGGCAGTAATTGGTTAAAAGTATGGGTGGTTAATACCGCGCCTGTTTCGCCACCAAAACTATTGCCCGCCATAATAAAGCCCATGACCAAAACGATCCCTGTGATACTACAGACGATAATGGTATCGATAAACGTACCTGTCATTGAGACTAAGCCTTGACGCGCAGGGTGGTCGGTTTTTGCAGCAGCTGCGGCGATCGGCGCCGAACCCATACCAGCTTCATTTGAGAAGACGCCACGAGCGACACCGTAACGAATGACAGCACCAATTGCGCCACCTGCTACCGCTTCACCCGTAAAGGCATCACGGAAGATCAGTTCAAGTGCAGGCATGACGAGTTCAAGATGGTTGAAGATAATAATGAGGCCACCGAGGACATAGCCAATCGCCATAATCGGCACGATGAAAGAAGCAGCTTTAGAAATCGATTTAATCCCGCCTAAAATAACCAAAGCGGAGAATACCGTAATGACGATACCTGTGATCCATGTTGCAACTCCCGTACTGTTTTCAACAGCGAGCGCAACTGTGTTGGATTGCACTGAACTGCCAATCCCAAAAGACGCCAAGGTGCCAAATAGTGCAAAAATCAGGGCTAACCATTTCCATTTTAGGCCGCGTTCAATGTAGTACATTGGACCGCCAGACATTTCACCTTTTTCATTTTTGATTCGGTATTTAACTGCCAGTACGCCTTCACCATATTTGGTTGCCATACCGAACAGGGCTGTCATCCACATCCAAAACACCGCACCTGGGCCACCAAGGACACAAGCGGTTGCAACACCGGCGATATTACCCGTACCAATGGTGGCAGAGAGTGCTGTCATGAGGGATGCAAAGTGCGAGATATCTCCTGCATGAGAATGTGCTTGGTCATGTTTGCCAAAGACTTGTTTAAAGGCCAGAGGCAACATGCGAATTTGCCAGAAGAACAAGCGTAATGTGAGGAATATCCCTGTTCCGACAATGAGGACCAACATATAGGGTCCCCAGACCCAACCACTGATGGTTTCCATAAAAGTTTGTAAACTTTGTGTATTCATTTTTCTTTTAGTCCTCTATGTTTTAAAACTTGAAATTTCTAGAAAAATTTTGAGTTTTATTAAGCAATTGATATGCCACAGTCATGCTTCCTGCACGATTTTTTATTGATTTTTAGTCTTGTTGTATTTGTTACACGGAAATTTATTTTTGACAAGTGTTTTGCTGATTTTTTCAACAGGAACTTTTACGTGTCCTTTGTCGTGTTAAATATAAGAAAAATTAATTAACTTTTCAAAAGATGTTGAAAATATAGATTAATACAATTTTATTTTTATTTTTTTGTTCTTTTCGGGTAATTTTGGCGACTGGAAATAAAAGACGACATCAAGAATGAGTTTAGAAAATACAGAATCGACCTCTGAACAAGGTGATTTAAAACGGAGTTTATCCAACCGCCATTTACAACTCATTGCGATTGGCGGTGCGATTGGTACGGGTTTATTTATGGGGTCGGGGAAGACGATTAGTCTCGCTGGGCCATCTATTTTAATCATTTACATGATTATTGGTTTTATGGTGTTTTTGGTCATGCGCGCGCTTGGCGAATTACTGCTGTCTAACTTGAAGTACAAATCGTTTATCGATTTCTCTACCGATTTGATTGGGCCGTGGGCAGGCTATTTCGTTGGTTGGACCTATTGGTTATGTTGGATCACGATTGGTATCGCGGACTTATCAGCCATTATTTATTACCTTCAGTTCTTTAATGGAGGGATGCCGTTCACACCTGGGGAAGGGGTGATGATCAGTGTTGCGGCCATTGTGTTCATCATGGGCTTGAACTTGGTCACGGTGAAACTGTTTGGTGAGCTGGAGTTCTGGTTTGCACTGATTAAGATTATTGCCATTGTGGTGTTGATTGCCGTTGGTTTATGGATGATCTTTACAGGTTTCACTTCAACGACGGGTGAAATTGCATCATTTAGTCATCTTTGGTCACATGGAGGAATGTTCCCAACAGGCGTGACAGGCTTCCTTGCGGGTTTCCAAATTGCGATCTTTGCCTTTGTAGGTGTAGAGCTGGTCGGTACCACGGCTGCTGAAACTAAAGACCCAGAAAAGAATTTGCCTAAAGCGGTGAACTCGATTCCAATTCGTATCATTGTTTTCTATGTGCTGTCTTTAGTGATTGTAATGTCTGTGACACCATGGAACGTGATTGATCCGGCGGTTTCGCCTTTTGTGAACTTGTTTAGTCAAGCGGGTATTGCAGCAGCAGCAATCATCATGAACTTGGTGGTATTGTCTTCTGTGATGTCATCAATGAATAGTGGTGTGTTTTCAACGTCGCGTATGTTGTTTGGTTTGTCTCGTGAAGATCAAGGGCCAAAAGCATTTGGCCACTTAAACAAGCGTGCTGTTCCTGCAAATGCATTGTACTTTTCAGCAATTTGTTTACTGTTAGGTGCTGCACTACAGTACTTTGTACCAAATACTGTTGAAGCCTTTACTTTGGCAACTACACTGTCGACGATTTTGTTTATCTGTGTCTGGATTATGATTATCTGGAGCTACATTGTGTATTACAAAACACGTCCAGAGTTACATGCAAAATCGACTTTTAAACTACCAGGTGGTCTATTTACCTGTTGGTTTGTGATCGTTTTCTTCATTGGTGTGATCTATGTGTTATCACTTGAAGCCGATACAATGAAAGCTTTAATGGTGAGTCCGATTTGGTTCATCATTTTGATTATTGGTTATTTTGGTTTCTACAAACCGAAACATAAATAATCGATACCATTGAAAAAAACGCCAGTCTTTAACTGGCGTTTTTTTTTAACTCACTATAATCTTTAGCGCTTAGTGGTTTGGTCATGTATGTTGATCAGGTTATACTTCTTCAAAATATCAAATAGGTGATCAGATGCGTTCTGTCATTTGCTGCATCAGTGTCTTGGTGATGAGTACTGCATTCGTCGGTTGTGGTCAGTCTGGTACATTACATATGCCAAATGATCCAAACTACGACAAACGAGCGAAATATTTGCTTTATAAAGACGCAGCATCTAAGCCGTCTGCACAAAAGGAAGATACCGTGCCCGTGAAGCAAGAGTTTGCTGCACCTTCAGTTGAAACCAATCAGCCTTAATACCTTAAACGCTTCATAGAAAGGATACATTCATGAGTTTTACCCGCAATCATGGGATTTTGCACGCTGAGCAATGCTCACTGCAACAGCTTGCGCAGCAATTTGGTACACCACTGTATGTTTATTCAAAAGCGACTTTTGAAAAACACTTTACAGAGATGGATCGTGCTTTTGACTTTATCGATCATCAAATTTGTTTTGCGGTTAAGTCAAACTCAAACATTGCGGTATTGAATGTCCTTGCGAAGCTCGGTGCGGGTTTTGATATTGTGACGGGCGGAGAATTGGCTCGTGTACTAAAAGCGGGTGGTGATGCTTCTAAAATTGTCTTTTCGGGTTTAGGTAAAACTGAGATCGATGTTCAAAAAGCATTAGAAGTGGGTATTGCATGCTTCAATGTCGAGTCTCATGCAGAGCTGGATCGTATTCAAAAAGTTGCAGCGAAACTGGGCAAAAAAGCACCCATTTCATTGCGCGTCAATCCAGATGTAGATGCGAAAACGCATCCTTATATTTCAACAGGCTTGAAAGAAAATAAATTTGGGATTCCTTCTGATACGGTGTTTGAAACCTATCAATATGCTGCAACGCTGCCGAATTTAGACATTATTGGGATTGACTGTCATATTGGTTCACAGCTGACTGAAACACAGCCTTTTGTGGATGCGCTAGATCGCGTGATTGTGATGATCGATCAGCTTAAAACCATGGGTATTCAGCTGAAACACATCGATATTGGTGGTGGTTTAGGCGTGACCTATAAAGATGAAGTGCCGCCTACCGTTTTTGAATATGCCAATGCAATGAAGCCCGCTTTAGAAAAATTGGGTTTGAAAGTGTATATGGAACCGGGACGCAGTATTTCGGCAAATGCAGGGGTACTCCTGACCAAAGTAGATTTGCTCAAACCGACTATTCACCGTAATTTTGCGATTATTGATGCAGCCATGAACGACTTGATTCGTCCTGCACTGTATGAAGCATGGATGGATATTCAGCCCGTTACACCGCGTTCAGATGTCGAGGCAAAAGAGTGGGATGTGGTTGGTGCAATTTGTGAAACAGGCGATTTCTTAGGGAAAAAGCGTGTGCTTGCACTCAAAGAAAATGACGTACTGGCTGTATTGGGTGCTGGCGCTTATGGTTTTGTCATGAGTTCAAATTATAACAGTCGCGGTCGTGCCGCTGAAGTGATGGTGGATGGTGAAAACGCACATTTGATTCGTGAGCGTGAAACCATTGAGTCGCTTTGGGACAAAGAACGTTTATTGCCTGAAGGATAATTCAAGATGTTATTAGAATTTACCAAAATGCATGGTCTAGGCAATGACTTTATGGTGGTTGATTTAATCAGCCAAAGAGCATTCCTTGATACTGTTACGATTCAGCGCTTGGCGGATCGTCATTTCGGCATCGGTTTTGATCAGTTGTTAATTGTTGAGCCACCTGATTTACCCAATGTCGACTTCAAATACCGTATTTTCAATGCTGATGGTTCTGAAGTTGAACAATGTGGTAATGGCGTGCGTTGCTTTGCACGCTTTGTACATGAGCGTCAGCTCACTACAAAGACCAAGATTAAAGTGCAAACCAAGGCAGGGATTGTGGAACCCGAACTCGGTCAAAATGGCTGGGTACGCGTGAATATGGGTTATCCAAAGTTCTTGCCGCAGGAAATTCCATTTATTGCGGATGCTCCTGAAGCATTGTATGACATTGCTTTGGCGAACAATGAGCAATTGACCATTGATGTGGTGAATATGGGTAACCCTCATGCAGTTACTATCGTTCCTGATGTAATTACAGCTGATGTTGCACGTCTAGGACCTCAGGTTGAATCACATGAGCGTTTTCCGCAGCGTGTGAATGCTGGGTTTATGCAAATCATTGATGAAAAGCATGCGCGCTTACGTGTGTTTGAACGGGGTGTAGGCGAAACCTTGGCCTGTGGAACAGGAGCTTGTGCGGCTGCGATTTCAGGTATGCGCCGTGGTTTACTCGATTCGTCTGTTGAAATTGAATTGGCAGGTGGTAAGCTGCATATCGAATGGCGTGAAGGTGACGTTGTTTGGATGACGGGTCCAACCTCAAATGTCTACGAAGGACGTATAGATCTGAGTTACTATCAAAACTAAGTTTAGCCTCACATAAAAAGCACTGATTCATCAGTGCTTTTTTTATGAAAAATGAACATAGGCATATAAAGAGCTAAGACAGTGCTACTATGCAAAAGAAAATCAATCTTCCACAGAATAGAACTATAGAGGCTGACTTGTGACTTTTGAGCCTATGCAACTGCTCGCGATGTGGTTAAAACAACGAGAAATACAAAATCAGTCTGCCCATACTTTGCAGGCCTATGAACGAGATGTGTCTGATTTTCTGCTATTTTGCAAACAGAAAAAACTTGAGTTGGGCGATGTTGAAGCCACTGATTTACGAGAATTTATTGCGCAAAAAGTTGAACATCAACAGTTGAGCTCCAGTAGTTTACAGCGGATGTTGTCTTCTATTCGTCAGTTTATGAAATGGGCTGAGCAGGGGCAATATTTGGCTTTTAATCCTGCCGATGACTTTCAACTTAAACGTAAACCTCGCCCTTTACCAGGTCTAGTGGATATTGAAACCATCAATCAAATTTTGGATCAGGCCTTGCCTGAGAAAGAAGTTGAACAGCAAATGTGGTATCGAGACAAAGCTTTGCTTGAGCTGCTTTATGCCAGTGGATTACGCTTAGCGGAAGTGCAGGGCTTAAGAATTAAAGATATCGACTTTAACCGACAGTTACTACGTATTACAGGGAAGGGCAATAAAACTCGGGTTGTGCCTTTTGGTTCTAAAGCCAAAGATGCAGTAATGAAATGGTTGAGCATTTATCCGCTGTGGAATGGTGATTTTGTGCCCGATGCACAAGTTTTTATTACTCAAAAGGGCAATCCTTTGGGGATGCGCCAGATTGAAAATCGGGTCAAGTTTCAGGCACAGCGCGCAGGCGTAAATATCGATCTGCATCCGCATTTACTCCGTCATTGTTTTGCTAGTCACATGCTGTCAAACAGTGGTGACTTGCGTGCAGTGCAGGAAATGTTAGGTCACAGTAACTTAAGTACCACCCAAATTTATACCCATGTCGATTTTGACAGACTGGCTCAAGTGTATGACCAGACACATCCAAGAGCACAGCAAAAGGTGAAAACTTAGTTCATACATACTTTAAAAATAGTGTCACATAATGCATGCACTATAGCGCTGTGTTTTAGGTTAAATGCCAAAGGTCAGAACAAACGGCGTAAACACATCCGTAGATAACTATTGTACGCACTAGGGCATCTGTGAGATTCGGCATTATTCTTGCTTTACTTACTCTTGCTTGAATCAACTTGATCAATAAGTAGCAATGATCGCTCACTTTTGTTGGAAAAAGTGTGATTATGAACTTTTGTAGAATAATAAATCGGCAAAAAATAGAGTATAAACTTAAAAGAGGATGGGCTTAATGTTCCAGTTTAATGAAACGGTAGATTTAAGCTTATATTGAAGATGACAAATGCGAAAATAGGTCAGTATATGATTTCAGATATACAAGCAAAGTATGATCAACTCAGCTCCGCGCAAAAAGACATTTTTGCGGGCTATGGTTTGCGTCAGGTCAAACACTTTGTTGAAATTAGTTTAGCCAATATTGAACCTGTACTGCCTGAAAATGCATTTGTTCAAGGCGTCAATGCAGCAGGTAAAGTTCAGGCTTTTAATGCAGAGACTGGGCAATGCTATTTATGGATTTCCGATTTACAGTGGCAAGCGACTGCACAGCCCTCAAATAGCATTGATTTGAAAGATGACTTTCTTGAAGTCTGGAAAATTTTTAATCTTGGACAATATGAATTGATTGATTTAAGTCATATTCATCGTGATTTTTTAGAAAGTCAGTTGGCTTAATAGCATAGAGCGTATGTCGAAGCAGTGGGCTATTTTGATCGAGTTTAGGATGATTAAAATAGCCACGATGTTGCATGCCGAGACGTTTCATTACCGCTTCAGAAGCCCTATTTTGAACTGCGGTAAAAGCAACAACTACATCCAGTTTTAAAACCGAAAAAGCAAAATATAGACAAGCCTGTGCAGCTTCTGTGGCATAATCCTGATGCCAAAACTTCGAGTCCAATCGCCAACCAATTTCGACACAGGGTGAAAAATCAAAGCACTCAGGTTGAGCATGTAAGCCTGTAAATCCAATGAACTCCTGATTATGCTTTAGTTCGACTGCCCAAAAGCCCCAACCATTTTGATTGATGAATTGCTGAAACTTTTGCGCAAGATTATCGCTTTCGGTTTGCGTGAGTGGATGAGGAAAATAACGCATCACTTGAGCATCGGCATTTAACTGTGCAAATGCAGGAAAGTCATCTGCGCGCCAAGCTCTTAGATGTAAACGCACTGTTTCTATCGCAAAATTTAAATGCGCTGACATTAGATTTCATCAAGCGGGAGTTGGAAACTTTGTTTAATGATTTGACTTGGCAAGTCTGTTTTGACACTGGTAATGCCATTCTTTTTGGTCAAATGTGTGGATTGGAACTCGCGATAACTTTCTAAATCAGGCACTACAACTTTCAGCATTGCATCGCATTCCCCTAAAATAATGTAGCATTCCATGACCTGAGGGAGCTCTTTCATGGCTTCAATAAAGGTGTCGATGGTTTCGGCATCTTGACCGACCAGCCAAATACGTGAGAACAGAATCAGTTGAAGGCCAATTTTTTGTGGATCGACCACTGTGGTATAATTTTGAATAACACCTGCTTCTTCTAATAGTTTGACGCGTCTTAGGCATGAAGACGGTGATAGACCGATTTCTCGTGCTAAGTCATTATTTTGAATACGGCCATTGTCTTGTAAGTGGCGAATGATATTTTTATCAATACGGTCAAGTTTTATGCGCACAGACTTTGGTGATTGTTTCATATCTTAGAATATAATTTGAAAAATACGTTTTATTATAGAATAAATTGAAAGCCAATTTTGTATTATTTCGCACATACTAATTTTCACTTTCTAATGGATGAAAGGGGAAAGGAAATGTCTGTATATGTACTCTTTGCACTGACCGTGCTGCCGCTGATTTTTACACCTGGGCCAGATATGTTATTTATTCTGTCTCAAGTTATGGGTAAAGATGCAAAAGCAGGCATGATGGCGACTGTCGGCGTATGTACAGGCTATTTACTACATTCAATTTTAGTGGCTTTGGGTATTGCTGCCATTATTGTGTCTTTCCCGCTTTTGTTTGAAACCATCCGCTGGTTGGGCATTGCATATTTGTTGTATTTGGTCTTTGGTTTATTAAAGTCGGTTTTTAGCACTAAAAAATTGCAACTGGACCGAAAAACGGAAAATAACCCGATCAAAAAAGGCTTTTTTACCGCGCTGTTAAATCCCAAAGGTATGCTTATTTATTTTGCGATCTTGCCGCAATTTATCGATAAATCTGCCAATGCTGTCAGTCAAGGTTTGATTTTATCTTTACTCTTTATCGCGATGATTTTTGTGGTCTATTGTAGTTTGAGTCTGGTTTTTGCAAAACTGACACAGAAGTCCCCAATAGATGAACGTAAGCAAAAATGGATTGATGGCACTTCAGGTGGGCTGTTGGCATTGGCCGCGACATGGCTGATTGCCAATTAAACTCAGAGAAGCATGTCAGAATGGCATGCTTTTTTTTGAGGAAGTTTTTTAGATTGGTTAATAAAGCAGCAATATTGTGTCATCGTATGTCTAGAATAATGAGTATTTGAATCTAAGGCTGTGTGATCTATCTTAAATGACAGATTTGTGAAGCCCGATAAAGATGTGAACAGACAGTCAATAATCTAAATAGTGGTGAATATTAGAGAAAAGAAATCAAATCTTTGAATAATGTAAATCAGATAAAAATATAATAAAAATCATAACTTAATCTGAGTGCGATTTTGTGCAAATATAGTGCGTACAAAAAAGTATGAACGCGTCGTTCAGCTAAATTTACGCATTTTTACAGCTCTTTGGTGAATTGTGACTTGACCGAAATG
Organism: Acinetobacter sp. 8I-beige; assembly: GCF_902505955.1. Classification (NCBI taxonomy): domain Bacteria; kingdom Pseudomonadati; phylum Pseudomonadota; class Gammaproteobacteria; order Moraxellales; family Moraxellaceae; genus Acinetobacter; species Acinetobacter sp. 8I-beige. The sequence goes on from NZ_LR732790.1 coordinate 884,754, forward strand.
CCGTACACATTGCAAGATAGGGCACCTAAAAAAATTTAAGTGAAGAGTTAAACTAACTTTTCTCAACATTTACATTTGCTAAAACAGCCGAGGATTACATGAAGGCTCTTGTTGCTGTAAAACGTGTGGTTGATGCCAACGTTAAAGTTCGCGTTAAGCCGGACAACAGTGGTGTTGACTTAACCAACGTTAAAATGTCAATTAACCCATTCTGTGAAATCGCAGTGGAAGAAGCGGTTCGCTTAAAAGAAAAAGGAACTGTTTCAGAAATCATCGTTGTTTCTATTGGTCCTAAAGAAGCGCAAGAGCAAATCCGTTCTGCGATGGCGCTTGGTGCTGACCGCGGTATCTTAGTTGAAGCTGATGACAGCCAACTGGGTGCATTAGAAATTGCGAAAGTGTTGAAAGGCGTTGTTGACGCTGAACAACCTCAGTTGATTCTTCTTGGTAAGCAAGCAATTGATGATGACTCTAACCAAGTCGGCCAGATGCTTGGTGCGCTTCTAGGTGCAGGTCAAGGTACTTTTGCTTCTGAAGTTAAAGTTGATGGCGACAAAGTACAAGTAACTCGTGAAATCGACGGTGGTTTACAAACTGTTGAACTTGCACTTCCAGCGATCATCACCACTGACTTACGTTTGAACGAGCCACGTTATGCTGCTCTTCCAAACATCATGAAAGCGCGTAAAAAACCGCTGGATACGAAGTCTCCTGCTGATTTTGGTGTTTCTACAACAACTAAACTTAAAACAGTTAAAGTTGAAGCACCTGCTGAACGTAAAGCTGGCGTACAAGTGAAGTCTGTAGACGAACTTGTAGAAAAACTAAAAAATGAAGCGAAAGTGATCTAATACAGAAGGATAAAATCATGAGTATTTTAGTTATCGCTGAGCACGACAACAAAGCACTAAATGGTGCAACTTTAAACGTTGTTGCTGCAGCTCAAAAAATCGGTGGTGATATCACTGTATTAGTTGCTGGTTCTGGCGCTCAAGCTGTTGCTGATGCTGCTGCAAAAGTTGCGGGTGTAAGCAAAGTATTACTTGCTGACAACGCAGTTTACGCAAACCAATTGGCTGAAAACGTTGCAGCTTTGGTTGCAGATATTGCTAAAGGTGGTTTCAAACACGTATTGGCTGCATCAACTACAACGGGTAAGAATATTCTTCCACGTGTGGCTGCTCTTCTTGATGTGAGTATGATTACAGACATCATTGCTGTTGAATCTGCAAATACGTTCAAGCGTCCAATCTATGCAGGTAACGCGATTGCAACAGTTCAGTCTGATGAAGCAATCATTGTTGGTACTGTACGTGGTACAGCATTTGACCCTGTCGCTGCTGAAGGTGGTTCTGCTGCGGTTGAAGCTGTAAGCGAAGCAAAAGATGCTGGTATCTCTAAGTTTGTTGCTGAAGAGATCGTAAAATCTGAACGCCCAGAATTAACTGCTGCGCGTATCGTGGTTTCAGGTGGTCGTGGTGTGGGTTCAGGTGAGAACTACCATACTGTTCTTGATCCATTGGCTGACAAATTGGGCGCTGCTCAAGGTGCATCACGTGCTGCGGTTGACGCAGGTTTCGTTCCAAACGACATGCAAGTAGGTCAAACAGGTAAGATTGTTGCACCTGACCTGTATATCGCTGTAGGTATCTCTGGTGCGATCCAGCACTTGGCAGGTATGAAAGACTCTAAAGTGATCGTTGCGATCAACAAAGACGAAGAAGCACCGATCAATGCAGTAGCAGATTACTGGTTAGTAGGTGATTTGAATACCGTTGTTCCAGAATTAGTATCTAAAATCTAATTCCTAACAACGTTTCAAAAACGCTCCGAAAGGGGCGTTTTTTTATGTGCGCTTTGTTTGATAATGCATACTGCCTTTATGCAAATGAAGGGTGAAATAACTTATCGGTATTTTGTTGTTTTAAATCATTGTAATCTGAAAATTTAAGAATTTATTAAGGTCTTTGTGCATATGGGTCTTTAGATTTATGATACCATTTGCCATCCATTTTTAAGCTTAACTTACACAAAACTTTTTTTGTTAAGTTAGGAGTCGTGATTTTGCTGATTGATACGCGTGTATCGTGGTCTGTTCTGATCCTTGCTGTTCTGTGTTTAATCTTTCCATTTTTGGCTGATCTACAGCTTCCACTTTTAGGTGGTGCTGTTGTACGTGGCGTGGAAAATATACAAGCTCTACTTTTATTGATATTCGCTGTATTTAGTTATTTTTATATGCAGCCGATGCGTCTTCCAGAGGGTAAAAAGTATTTTTGGATCTGGGGAGTACTGTGGTGGTTACTTTTATTTGGGCGTAGCACCAGTTGGGGTAGAGACTATTTCCCTGAGGTCCCAAAAGTATATTTTCGTGGCATCTCGGTAGTTTTGATTGGTTCAGTCGTATTTATGTTGTTGGTTAAACCATTGCGCCATGAGATTGCGATAAAAATGAAGAGCATGACGATTCCTGCTTGGGCAATGCTGCTCACGGTGTTGGGATTGATTATTTCTGACGGCATTGAACACAGTCGCATTTATGGTGGAATTTTCTTACATCAGATTGCATATAAAGACCTTATGGAGGAGCTATATGAGTTTCCTTTAATATTGGGCTTGTTTATGGTGGCATTTCATATTATGCGGCGCGATAAGCAAGAGATCGATCAGTAAGTCCAAAGATAGGCAAGACATGGCTTAAAGCTCTCAAAAATGAGGGCTTTTTTGCATTTTACGCAACGTTAATAGGGAATGTGATGGAGCTGTAAATGTACATCCTATGCATGTGTAAAAAACAACCTCTAAATTAAAGAAAATTAACGAGATTAACTGTGGTGACGTGGCACAAAAATCAGAGTGTTTATGCTATAATTTGCGGCTATATTTCAGTTTTTAGTTCAGTATTTTGAACTAATAATTTTGCAAGTTTTACGACATATAAATGCAAGCGGTTTTACGTTTGTAGAATAAGGAGTATGCATGAGCGTATCGGAAATCAGACCGATTGCGATTGAGGATGAACTCAAGAACTCGTATCTTGACTATGCAATGAGCGTGATTGTTTCTCGTGCTTTGCCAGATGTTCGAGATGGTCTAAAACCTGTTCATCGTCGTGTGCTTTATGCAATGCACGAATTGGGTAATGACTACAACAAAGCTTATAAAAAGTCTGCCCGCGTGGTTGGTGATGTGATCGGTAAATATCACCCACACGGTGATTCTGCTGTTTATGAAACCATTGTTCGTATGGCTCAAGACTTTAGCTTGCGTTATCAATTGGTTGATGGTCAGGGGAACTTTGGTTCGGTCGATGGCGATAGCGCAGCTGCGATGCGTTATACCGAAGTTCGTATGCGTAAGTTGACTCACGAGATTCTTGCCGATCTTGAAAAAGATACGGTGGATTGGGAAGACAACTACGACGGCTCTGAACGTATTCCGCAAGTGATGCCAACGCGTATTCCTAACTTACTGATTAACGGTACTACAGGTATTGCTGTGGGTATGGCGACCAATATGGCGCCGCACAACATGACTGAAGTAGTGAACGCTTGTTTGGCCTATGCTGAAAACCCAAATATTTCAATTGAAGGATTGATGGAATATATTTCGGGTCCAGACTTTCCTACAGGTGGTATTATTTACGGTAAAGCGGGCATTGTTGATGCTTACCGTACGGGTAAAGGTCGTTTGCATATTCGTGGTAAATACCACTTTGAAGAAGACCAAAAAACAGGTCGTACCACGATCGTTTTCACAGAAATTCCATATCAAGTCAACAAAGCAAGAACGATTGAACGTATCGCTGAGTTGGTGAAAGAGAAAAAACTGGAAGGTATTTCTGAGCTACGTGACGAATCTGACAAAGACGGGATGCGTATTGCCATTGACTTAAAGCGTGGTGAAAACGCTGAAGTTGTGGTGAATAACTTATTCCAAAATACACAGTTGGAAAACTCATTCAGCATTAACATGGTGTGCTTAGACAACGGCCAGCCAAAGTTAATGAACTTGAAAGACATTGTTGCGGCATTTATTCGTCACCGCCAAGAAGTGGTGACGCGTCGTACCATGTTTGAATTGCGCAAGGCACGTGAGCGCGGCCATATTTTAGAAGGTTTGACGGTAGCATTAGCAAATATTGATGCGATCATTGAAACCATTAAAACCTCTGCAAACCCAGCTGAGGCGCGTGAGCGTTTACAAGCAGGTGAGTGGGCAGCTGGGAATGTAATTGCACTGCTTGAAAAAGCAGGTTCTGTTTCTGTACGTCCAGACGAAATTGAAGGTGAAGATCCAAGTCGTCCGTTTGGTTTAGATGGTCAGATATATCGTTTATCGCCTGCGCAAGTCGGTGCTATTCTTGAACTTCGTTTGCACCGTTTAACGGGTCTTGAACAAGACAAGTTACAAGCTGAATATACTGAGATTTTAGGTCAAATTACTGAACTCACAGCTATTTTAAATGACTTCAACTTATTGATGGGCGTGATTAAAGAAGAATTAGCTTTAATTTTGCAACAATACGGTGATGCTCGTCGTACCGCAATTGTTGAGTCTCGTATTGACTTCTCTCGTGAAGATTTAATTCCTGAAGAGCAAGTGGTACTGACTGTTTCAAAAACAGGTTATGCGAAAACTCAACCACTTTCAGACTATGCTGCGCAGCGTCGTGGTGGCCGTGGTAAATCTGCGACCTCGATGAAAGAAGATGATTACATCCAGCATCTGATTGTGACATCTAACCATGCTACAGTACTGTGCTTTACCAATGTTGGTAAAGTCTATCGCCTGAGAGTGTTTGAAGTGCCTCAAGCGTCGCGCGGTTCAAAAGGTCGCCCAATGGTGAACTTGTTACCGTTAGATGCCGATGAGACGATCACAGCAATTCTTCCTGTGATTGATGCACCGAAGAAATTTAAAGAACGCTTAGCTGAGTTTAAAAACTTTGTGCGTAGCAATGTCGCGACATTACGTGAAAATAGTATTATCGACGCGCATTATGAAGCATTAAAAGCTTCATTCGATGAGTTGGCTGAAGATGCTGATGAACTTTCTGATGCATTACGTAAGCAATTGAAAGAGTTGGGTGTTGAGCTTTCAACAACTGATTTAGACAATGAAACGGTTGTTGAATTTGCTGATCTTGCAGAGAAAATGCGTAAGAATTTCTTTGTATTTATGGCAACAGCATCTGGTACAGTCAAGCGTGTTGAATTAGAGCAATTTAGTAATGTTCGTTCAAATGGCTTACGTGCAATTGAGCTGAAAGAAGAAGATACCTTGATTGGTGTTGCAATCACCGATGGCGAACAGCAAATCATGTTGTTCTCAAATGAAGGTAAAGCAATTCGCTTCTCTGAAACTGATGCACGTGTGATGGGACGTACTGCAAAAGGGGTACGTGGTATGCGCGTCACTTTGGCTGCAGCCCAGGCCGAAGATGATGTTGAAACCGACACAGATTCAGATGATGAAGAATCTTCTGATTTAAATGTGGCGAGCCGTATTGTTTCATTGGTTGTTGTACCTGAAACTGGCGAAGTACTGTGTGCTTCTGCAAATGGTTATGGGAAACGTACGCCTGTTGATGACTTCCCAACCAAGAAACGTGGTGGTAAAGGTGTTATTGCCATCAAAACATCTGAACGTAACGGTGAGTTGGTCGGTGCGGTTGCAATTGATGAATCTAAAGAGTTGATGTTGATTTCTGATGGCGGTACTTTAGTTCGTACTCGTGCTTCTGAAGTTGCTAGAACGGGTCGTAATGCACAAGGTGTACGTCTGATTCGTTTAGGTAATGAAGAAATCTTGGTCGGTGTTGTTGCTGTTGAAGCAGTTGAAGTCGAAGATGATATTTTAGATGCTTCTATTGAAACAACTGAAGAAACTGTGGTTGACGAAGTAAATGTAGATGCATCTGAAAATACAACAGATACCAATACATCGAACGAAGACTAACTGAATGAAAAAGAAAAGGGCGCTTCGGCGTCCTTTTTCATATTGGCGATGACCTAGTGGTGGATAATATTTTATGAAAGCAAAATTACTGGTTTTGAGTTGTGCGTTGGCTTTAACAGCGTGTGATAAATTGGGACAACAGGCATTGGATTCGATCCCAAATCCGAGTCCTGCTCAAGAGAAAGTAGCTCAGCAAGCTTATCAAGCCTTTACTCAGGGTGATTTTCCGCAGCTCTATACTTATTTTGAGCCAGAGTTACAGCGTGAATTTAAAACTCATGAAAAAGACATGCGAAAATTTGCAAAATCGATTCCTAAACAAGCCATAACGACTCAAAAAATTGTATCAAAACACATTGAAAAGTCGACGGAAAAACCAAGTTTGTATGCAGTTACCTATGAGTATGCTTATAGCAATAAAAACCTAGTTCAATACGATGTTGGTTTTGACAAAGCCGGCGGAAGCACAAAAATTCGTAGCTTTGATGTCAAACTTTATGGGGCTTCAACGGATTAAATGGGTAGGATTGCTATCAATACGTTCTAAAATTTAGCGACGCTTGAGACGCCAATAAGCAAATGCTGCGCACGCTATACCAAACACAAAGAGATACAGTAGTTTCGGCAGAATAAGTGCAGTTGGTACACCCATTTGGTTCAGTTGAATAAACATTTGAATCCCTTGGGTCGATGGCAAAACATTACCCAAGTATTGCATCCAAGCGGGCATTGCGGCGTGTGGCCATGCTGTTCCTGAAAGTAGAAATAGCGGAATAGAGGTAAATACAATGACATGTCCTGCACGTTCAGGCATATCGAAAAATGTTGAAATCAACATGCCTAAAGCCACGATACAGCCTATAAAAATCGGCACGGCCAGTAACATACCACTAAAATTTCCCCCATGTGGGTAGTCATTTAACCAATAAATAAAGCCAAATAAATATAAACAACCGAGCATACCAATGGTCAGGATGGCGCAAAAAATCGCAAAAAATTCTATCGTCGTTGGTCGCCATTTCTGTTCGCGGTATCTGGCCAATAACATCCCTAAACCGAGCACGATGGTTTGATGAATAATCAGCGGAGCAATGGCGGGGAAAATATAACTGCCATAACCCGACATGGTGTTAAAAAGCGGCGTTTGATGAATGGAAATGGCTGGTGAAAAGTGCGAAATATTGCCAAATTTTTCCACGTGCTCGCGTACAGTATTTTCAATTGAGGTAGCGAGACCTAGTCCAATTTGCTTGGTTTTTAAGAAGTTTGCCGCGCTGAGATAGAGCCCAATCCCACCGACTTCGCCATGCCGAAGACTATTGGAAAGATTTTCGGGTAAGAGCAAAATACCATCGGCTTGCTGTTGTTTAATCATATTTTCAGCATCGAGGAAATTGCCCGTCACAGCTTTCACTTCAACATTTGGACTGAGCGCAACGTGCTGAATGATGTTATTGGTCACGATACTTTGTTCTTCATCCACAATTACAATCGGCAAAGCTTCTGCTTGCTGTGCTTTGTAGGCAGTCGGATAGAAAACACTATAGAAAATCACCGAGAGGATGAGCGTGGTTAAAATCGACTGATTGGCGATAATGTCTTTAAATGTCTTGATGTAATAGTGCAAAAATGACTTCATGACACTGCTCCTTTGATTCGTTTTTTGAGGAGCAGGATAGAGGTCAAAGCGTAAAAGACCACATAGAGGATAAGTATGAGTAAAGGCAATAGCGCTGAACTGATTGGGCTACCAATGACCCATTGTTCGGTTTGTAGTTTGGCATAAGGTGTGTAAGGGATAATATTGGCCCAAAATTTGGTAAACAGTGGTGCGTTATTTAAGGGGAGGGTCACTCCTGCAAAACTGAGTGATGAGCCGCCGTACACAGCAATTAAACCAAAGGTTTTGGATAAATTATTGGTGGCTAAAACAATGGTGCTACTGATCAAGGCATAGGCACTATAAAATAAAAGCTGTGCCAACATGATCAACCAAAGCTGACCTGCAACAAACCAACCGCGAATCTCAATCAGCCAAAACATCCACGCCCATGTCCATAAGCTAAAAATAAGTACATAGGTCAGGTTTTTCGTGAGGATGGCTTTAAAAGCAGATTGCTTGTTTAGCCAATTTTGCGCTGTATGAAACTTAAATTCTTGACCGACTGAAAATGCGACACAGCAGCAGAGTAGTAAATGCAAAATCGCAGGAATCATAAAGGGTTCTAAATAGAACTCATAACTCAAATTTGGGTTGTATAAGGTCGAAATTTTAACGTGTGGTGTAGGTACATCTAAATAAGGGATCGTATTTTCTAAATAGCTTTCACCAGCATAGTCTGCCATGGCTTCAACTGTGCTGAGTAACATGGCTGATGAAATGGTGTTCCCCACACTAAAGTAACTTTGGTTATAGGCGATGCTGATTTCAGCATCTTTAGCTTGAACAAAACGTTGTTCGGCGCCATTGGGAATACTGACGTAACCCCAAACTTTGGTTTGGTTCAGTAGCTTTTCAACTTCGGTATTTTGATCACTGACGATGGCGACATCTAAAGTATGGTTGAGTCTCAAGTAGCGCTGTATGTTTTGGCTGAGCTCGCTTTGGTCCTGATCAATAATCGCAATAGGCAAATGTTCAGGTTTACCTTGGGCAAACATGCTGGAAAACAGTACGATAATAAACAGTGGGGCAAGCGTGACTAAACATAGATCCCACTTATGCTTCAGTAAATAGTTCAGTTCCCGCAGTAGCCCGCTTAGCATTATTTGCTCTCTTTGACTTTAAACAACACACTCATGCCAACTTTTAGGTCTGGAATGGCTTGCGTAGGCGTCAAATGAACTTTAAAGCTACGAATGTCATAGCCTCCTGTTTGGCGTGTAGTCTTAATAGTGGCAAATTCGCCTTCGGCATCAATATTCTTAATATTAAAGTTTGTATTCAGGTTTAAGGCTGGAATAAAGCCTTCAATTTGTTTTGCCTGATAGATGTTGGCGTATTGGTCTTCACGAATATTCAGTGATACCCAAAGCTCGCGATCTTGAATAATACTGACAATCGGCACACCCATCGCTACCAATTCAGAGGGTTTGCCATAGGTTTTAGACACGGTACCGTCAATCGGCGAGATTAGTTTGGTTTCAGCTTCAAGTGCATTGACTTCAGCAACAGCTGCTTTTGCAATTTGCACTTGAGCATCTGCTGAACTTTTTTGCTGTGGAGTGCTGCCACGTTCAGCCCGAGCATATTGTTGATATGCGGCTTCTGTCATTTGAGCAGCTGATTGCGCCGCAGCATACATTTCATCGCGACGTTGGCGTGAGATGACACCTTGTTGGTACAAGTTTGCACCACGTTGATAGGTGGTTTGTGCCAAAGTTTGCTGTGCTTTCAGTGCTTGCCAGTTGGCGTATAAACTCGCAATATTTTCTTCCTGAGAGCCACGGTCAGCGGTGGACTGGAGTGCTAAGGCAGCCTGTAAGCTGGCCAGTGCTTGCTGTTTTTTGGCATCGACTTCAGGGCTATACAGTCGAACGAGTTCTTGGTTTTTGCTGATCTTCTGTCCGTCATGGACATAAATTTCATCAATTCGACTGGGCACTTTGGTACTGACATGGATCGTTTCTGCCTCAACTCGACCTTGGATTTCAACCGTTTTCGGTTGATAGGCCTTCCACAGTCCAAAAGCAATCACGATGAATAGAATGATGAGAGCAAGCCCCCCAATCAGCTTGATCGCTTTGGACTTTTGCTCGGTGTTTGTATTGGTTGATGCTGGCTTAGTCTGTTCGCTCTCAGTCTGTGCCTGCTCTTGAGTATCATTTGTGGTTAATTCCTCTGTTGATGGCACCACTTGATCTTCTTGTTTTTCAGGTTTTTGCGGATCAGATTGGTTTTGATCTTGATTCATTAAATGGCTCTCATCAAAGAATTAACGAATAAATCGCGTATTGGGTTGCAGAAGATAAGTTTGGAACTGATGGATCGAACCATGACTTTGTAGAAGCGTCGCCAGTGACATGACATATTTATAGGCATTCAGTGCGGTTTCTGCTTTTAAAGCGCTGAGCATATTTTGTGCATCGATCACTTGGGTCGCTGTTCCCATATCTTCTTTAAAGGACAGTTCTTGTATACGTAAATTTTCTTGCGCTGCTTTTATATTTTGCTGTAATAACTGATCACTTTGCTGCGCTGTGGTGGCTTCGCTATACGATTTATAAATCACATTTTCAATTTCTTGTTTAGTCCGTGCTGTCATCAGTTCAGAAGCGTAGCGTTGTAACTCTGCTGCTTGGACATTTTTGTTTTTATCAATGCCTGAGAACAGATTGTACTGTGCGGCTAAGCCAACGATCCAGTTATTTTTATCGTCTAGACTGTATTCACCAAAGGCAAAAATATGTGGTTTCTTGGCGGCGTTTTGTGCGGTGACATTGGCTTGTGCCAATTGAGTGTCCATTTGTAGTTTTTGTACTAAAGCCGATTGATCTGCATATGACTTGAGTAGGGTATTTAAATCTTGGTTTTGGGTGCTGTTAATAAAGAGTGGTGTGGTTAGCTCAGTGATTTGGCTGCTTTGCAAAAGATTATTGAGTTGAAATAAACTGGCTTTTAAATTGGCCTGACTGGCTTGCTCACTGCGCTGTGCATTGTTTTTTGCCACTTCAAACTGCATGCGCTGGCCTTTACTAATAAAGCCCTGTTGTTCGAGTTTAAGTGCATTGTCATAGTGTTTTTGCATTGCATGCCAATTATATTCGCTAGACGCGAGTAACTGTTTTTGCAGTTGAACATTGAAATAGGCTTGAATCAGCTCAAAGCGTTGTAGGTCTTGCTGTTGTTTTGTACTGAGTTCGCTACGTTTTGCTTTGATATTGGCGACTTGTTTTGCACTTGAGGTTAACCCACCTGTATAAAGCGGCATCATTGCAGAAATGGTCGGGCGTATGACTTGATCTTCTAAGGTAATTTGCGAGCTATTCGGAATAAGCCCGACACCTTTGTGAATGGTTTGATCAATACCTTGCTCTAAACCACTTAAATCGCCCACATTTGGATAGGTGTTTTGCCACTCATCAATTTTCGTGGCTACGCCATCAGTCAGTGTTTGTTCTAAATTATTTTTGAGTGCACCAAGAGGTACATCGAGCTCATTATGAAAAGCATAAGCACGTACGTTCAGATCGATACGGGGTAGCCCCAAACCTTTGACCGCTTCAGCTTCTAGTTTGGAGGCTTGTTGTAAGGCTTGGGTGGCCTGTGTGCTAAACGAGTCTTGTAACACACTTTGCTCAGCTTGTTGATAGCTGATGGATGCAGCAAAAGTTGTCGAGCTGATTCCGAGACTGAGACCGAACATGCTTAATGACAAGATTGATGGCAGTGATGTACGCAATAAGAATTTGTTGGCTGGTGTATTAAGCATGTTGAATAGTCTTTGTGGCATGAGCACGACTCTTTTCTATGTTTTTGCACATTATACGCATAATCTAACTGTTCTGAATGCTGACTCAGTTACTGAATTGTTTAATTTGCAAATGTATATCAATAGATTAGCGACATTTTTAAGCAAAGGAAATGCTTTCGTTTGAGCTTTGGTGAATCGGAAAGCGCTGCTGTAATTGATTGAGGAGTGCTGAGTTCAAACTGGATCGTTGATCTTGATTGAGTTTTTGACTGTAAAGGTGAGATTACATTGAAATATTTTCAGTTGAATTTACTGCAAGCACTGGCTATCTGTGGTTAAATGCCATCATTTTATTGTGTTTCACTTTGAAAGGAAAAATCATGCGCGCGTACAACTTCTGTGCTGGTCCTGCTGCATTACCTACTGCCGTTTTAGAAAAAGCACAAGCTGAAATGCTTGATTGGCAAGGCAAGGGTCTTTCCATCATGGAAATGAGTCACCGTAGTAAAGACTATGTTGCTGTGGCTGAAAAAGCAGAAGCAGATTTACGTAAACTCATGAACATTCCAGAGAACTATAAAGTCTTGTTCCTTCAAGGTGGTGCTTCACTTCAGTTCTCCGCGATTCCTTTAAATTTGTTGGGTAAAAACAGCAAAGCGGACTATATCCATACTGGAATTTGGTCTGAGAAAGCACTGAAAGAAGCGCAGCGCTATGGCGATATCAACGTCATTGAAGCGGGTACGCAAATTGATGGAAAACTTGCCATTGCAGACTCAAGCACTTGGAACTTATCTCAAGATGCGGCTTATGTGCATTATGTCGATAATGAAACGATTGGTGGTCTTCAGTTTGCGGCTATTCCAGAAACCAATGCACCATTGGTTGCAGACCTGTCTTCAAGTATTTTGTCTGCACCTGTTGATGTGACTAAATTTGGTATCATCTATGCAGGCGCGCAAAAGAATATTGGTCCAGCGGGTTTAACCTTGGTTATTGTTCGTGAAGATCTGCTAGATCAAGCCAAACCTGAAATTCCAAGCATCTTGAAATACGCTTCACAAGCGAAGAATGATTCGATGGTCAATACACCGTCGACCTATGCTTGGTACTTATCAGGTTTAGTGTTTGAATGGTTGCTTGAACAAGGTGGTGTTGAGGCGATTCATAAAGTGAACCTTGAAAAGGCGAAACTGCTTTATGGCTATATCGATGCAAGCGATTTTTATGCAAACCCAATTGCTGTGCAAAACCGTTCAATTATGAATGTGCCGTTTACTTTAGCGAATCCTGATTTAGAAAAACTCTTCCTCAAAGAAGCTGAAGAAAACCATTTGTTGAACCTTGCAGGTCACCGCTCAGTTGGTGGGATGCGCGCAAGTATTTATAATGCGGTTCCACTAGAAGGCGTTCAAGCGCTAGTGAATTTTATGGATGACTTTGCGAAACGCAATGCTTAAGCCATAGAGTCAGAAAAGCCAACTTAAAAGTTGTAATGCCAGTCAGTTAAGAAACTGACTGGCATTTTCTTTTTGCTAAACAAAAGAACAGAAAGAACTCCAAAAATTCGATTTAAAACAGTAAGACTCCGTTGAGAATAGTCCTACAGTAAGTGCATTCTATTGAAATGCATTTACTGATCATTCGTACATTATTTGATAGGCTTTTTTATTGGTTTTTTAACAGATTATCTAAAACAATCGTGACATTTTGGTGTCATGCCAATGAATTATTCATTGTATTTATCGCCTAGTACGGACGCCCACCTGCAAGACTAATACGTTTGAGTAAGCGACGTTGATCGACAGGAAAGGGACGACGTGAATGTAGTGTCACCTGATTATCCCAAAATACAATATCTCCAGTTTCCCAGTGATGTTCATAACGAAACTCAGGTTTGATGATGTGCGTACGAAGTGCAGCAATCAGTTCACTGCCTTCGCTATCATCGACATTGAGCAATTCAACTTCCGAACGGGTATTGAGCCAAAGTGCTTTGCGCCCAGATTCTGGATGTGTGCGGACTAAGGGATGCGGATAGGCATGACCTAAAATAGGTTGATCTTTAAAGCGATAATAAGGGCTGTCTCCATAACCCGTATTGCCTGTATTACTTTGTGCACGGATGAAGGGGTTATAAGTAATCAGCTGTAGCTGTTCGATCTGCTTTTTGACGGCATCGGGAAGCGCATCATAGGCTTTGATGGTATTGAACCAAGAGGTTTGTCCACCGTCTTGAGGAAGCTCAAGAGCATAGAGCAGAGAGCCAAAAGAGGGAAGAGGTGTCCACTGGTGATCGGCATGTGGGGTAAGTTCGCCATGACCAGTGTAGTCGCCTTGACCGACTGCATTGGAAACAGGAACCACATCGGGTGGAACACCAGTGTCAGACTGACTAGCCAGCACTGGATTGTCTGCACTTGGGCGGAAGATAGAACCAAAATAGCTGGCAAAGGCTAAATATTGCAGATCATCCAAAGTTTGGTTTTTAAAAATTAAAATTAGATGTTCAGCCAAAGTTTGTTTTAAGCGATAAATGGTTTCTCCTGCTTGGGCTTTACGGGCATCTAAACCAAAAACCACAGCACCTAAGGCTTCTTCCGCCAGTGGGATAATTTGTATTTCTTCTGGATCTTGAAATTGTTCAGGTTGATGCCAACGCGGGGCATCATGAATCGCTTGTGAAAGTTGAGTTAATGCGGTCATTTTGATTATTTTCTCTAGATATGCGGTCTAGAGAAAATGTAATCAAAATATGTGTAATCTTAAAATTAAAAGAAGTTCTAAACTTATGAAAAAAATTAAAAAATACTAAGCTGATGATTATATTGTTTTTCTTTTATAATGAAATATTGAGCTCAAAATATGCAGATTTAATGTGCGCAAAATGCCTGATTAAAATACTCAAACAGGTCAGGCGTATTCAGCCAAAGGCTAATCGCCAGAGCAAACAAAGCAATAATACTAATGCCGATACCGCATTTGAGCCATAAAAATGAATTAGTCATGGACAACTGCCTTTTCATCGACAAAGAAATGTACCAGTACGCCAAAAACACTCAGAATAATAGAGAACAGCCAAATCAAGTCATAATTACCTGTCACGTCATGGTTCACACCACCCAGCCATCCACCGAAAAATGAACCGACTTGATGAGTAAAGAACACGATGCCGCTCAGCATGCTCAGATATTTAATACCAAACATATTGGCCACAATACCGTTGGTCAAAGGCACTGTAGATAACCATAATAAACCCATCACTACACCAAAGCTATAGATGGTGACTGTGCTGAGTGGGAGCATCAAAAAGGCAATAATGGCAATGCCTCTGAGTCCATATAAGCCCATCAGTAACTTTGGTTTAGAATACTTCCCACCTAGCCAGCCCGCAGTGTAGGTGCCAACGATATTAAATAAACCGACCAGCGCTAAGAAAACAGTTCCTGTAGTTGCATTAAAACCATGGTCAATCAAATAGCCAGGTAAATGGATACCTATAAAGACCACTTGGAAGCCACAGACCAAAAAACCAAGTGATAGGAACCAAAATGGTTTATGGTTTTTCGCAATGACTAAAATATCTTTAAAACTGAGCTGAACTTGATTGGTTGACGCATTCGGTACAACAAAGGCGGGAGCTTTGAGCATCCAAGCCAGTGGAATAATCATCGCAATTAAAAGTGCACTAACGACCAACGCCGCAGACCAGCCAAAGTTTTGTAACAGCAGTAAGGTTGACGGCAGCATAATGAACTGCCCAAAAGAACCCGCTGCACTGGCAATGCCCATAGCAAGGCTACGTTTTTCAGGCGGTGCAGCACGACCCACCGCGGATAACAATACAGAAAAAGAGGTCGCAGATAATGCTAGGCCCAAAATAAGACCGACACTTAAGTTGAGTAACCAACCCGTAGAGCTGACTGCCATGAGCAGCAAACCGATGGTATACAACACACCACCGACGGCAACCACGATTTTAGAGCCATATTTATCTGCTAATGCGCCTGTAAAGGGCTGCGCAGCGCCCCAAATCAGGTTTTGCATCGCAATCGCTAGACTAAAAACATTATGTCCCCAGCCAAACTCATCACTCATAGGCACAAGGTAGAGTCCAAAGCCATGTCGGACACCCAGTGATAATGCCAGAATTATTGCACTTCCAATGAGCATGTAAATCAGCGGTTTGGAAAAATGAGTTTCTGACATATTTCAACCAAAAAATGAGCTTAGAGTTCGCTATATTAAGTGAATTATTTGCTGAAAGCGATGATAAAAAATTGACTATTTGATCAATAAAAACAATGAATATTCATGAAAAAAGACGACTTGGTGTCGTCTTTTTTGTAGTTCTTTTAAGGCTTAGAACCGGTAGCCGACACCTGCATACGCTAGAATAGGGTTAATTTCAATATCGGCTGTGGATTTAATCAGTTCACCGTGCGTAGCATCTTTGACGGTAATCGTGGTTTCATTTTTAAGATGAGCATAGGACACGGAACCGACAGCAAACCATTTATCATTAAAGTCATAGGTGAAACCGACGGTTGCAATAGGCGCGAAGGCATCAGTTGCTTCTAGCTTAACTTTGGGATTGGCTGAACTTTTTTTCCCTTCAAGTGATGCGCCAGCATTTCCTTCTTTAATATTGGCAATCATATGACCTGCTGCAATCAAGTCTTTTTCAGTTTGTGGGTTAATTTCCAGCTCATTAAAGTAGGCATACATCATTCCCACACCGACATAGGGGCGGAATTTATTCACACCTGTTTTACCAAAGTGATATTGGAACTCGAAAGCAGGTGTCCACGCACGTGCAGATGCCGCAGGGCCGTGTGCTTCCAAATCGGTAATGAAAATATCATTTTCAAGTTCTAAATTTCCTAAAGCTCCGCCCATAGGTGTTGCAGTTGCTGAAAAAGGCGCATAAATTTTTCCTTTGCCTTGTAAATCGACTTTAGGTGGAATCCCTGCTTTCATTTCAAAAGAAATATTGTCGGTAAAAAAGTAATTGGTCATGATGCCCAATGTGGTGACATCATCGGCTTCTAAACCTGTGCCTGGGTTGTCCCATTGACTGAGGCCACGTATTTCAGCAGTCCCACTTAGTGCTGAGGGGACATCAGCATTAATTAAAGCTAGCCCATCAAGAGTAGCCTTTAAGAGAGGATTGACGCTACTTCCTGGCTTGATATTGTCGAGCACCGTTTGTGCTTTGATATCTCCAACTTTTGCAGTTTCGCTTTCTTTAACCGATGTGTTAACTCGGAAAGGTTGAGCTTTACCTTGTGGCATAACGTGCAAAGCACCGACCGATACAGAGAAGCGTTTAAAGCCATCACCATCTTGTAGACTAAAATAAGGTGAATCTGCATGTGCAAGCATAGGTAAAGCAGCAATAGACGTTGCTACACAAAGCAATATTTTTTTCATTCTGGGACTCCATGTCCAAATTAGCTATTCGTTTTTATAGAGCGTATTATTAAGGTTGCTGCTACGATAAAGCTGTTGTTTTTGAAGGACATGTGTTTTTGACATTTGTGAATGTCAAAACCCGTTTTGTGTGATCGTGTTACTAGCTTGCAATCTTTGTTACAGGTGAATGAATGTAATAGAAAGCTACTGTTGAGTGTTTTTTGATTCTATGTATATGTAAAATAAAAATAAATTTAAAATTCAATATTTGCTTAGTCATAAAAAAGACCACCTGAAGGTGGTCTTTTTGACAGATGGCATCATATTTCATGCCAATGACAGCAATTAAGACTGAAAGCGTGATAAATCTTCTTCAGGACGTGCAGTTAACACTTCAACCCCGTTTTTAGTGACCAACAATGTATGTTCATACTGTGCAGACAAACTATGGTCTTTGGTCACTACCGTCCATTTATCCCCCAGTAATTTAGTTTTCCAATCACCACCATTGACCATTGGTTCAATGGTAAAGGTCATGCCTTCTTCTAAAATCATGCCTGAGTTTGGTTGACCATAGTGTAAGACTTGAGGTTCGTCATGGAACACAGTCCCAATACCGTGACCACAGTATTCACGCACGACACCAAAACGTTCCGATTCGACATATTGTTGAATGGCGTGACCAATGTCGCCAATGGTTGAACCCGGCTTCACTGTTGCTATTCCACGGTACATTGCTTCTTGTGCCACTTTACATAAACGATTCGCGAGAATAGAAGTTTCGCCACCCACGATGTACATCATGTTGGTATCGCCGTGGAAACCATCTTTAATGACCGTCACATCAATATTTAAAATATCGCCTTTTTTCAACACTTTTGCATCTGAAGGAATGCCGTGACAGACCACATGGTTTACAGAAGTACAAATCACATGTTGGAAAGCAGGGCGACCTGGTGCTGCACCGTAACCTAAACATGCTGGAATCGCGTCTTGTTTATTGACAATATAATCGTGACAAATCGTATCTAACTCAAGTGTAGTCACACCTGGTTTAATATGTGGCTTGATCATATCCAAGACTTCAGCCGCCAGTCGTCCAGCCACACGCATCTTTTCGATGTCTTCAGCGCTTTTGATGAGTCGACGGGGTGCTTCGTAAGTACTGTTCATGATCTCTAAAAACTTTTGGAAATTTGTGTGTGACTATGGTATAAATAGCCGCCCATTTTATCAAATGCTTTTTCGTGAATAAACTTCACGGGCTTTGTGCGATGGGGCAATAAAATCCGCACATATATCGACACATTTCTCTGGGTGCCCGTTAGGGTGGAGGATGCGGATATATGGAGGCCTAACCCAAACTTTAAGGTAAAGAAAATGGCAGATTACAACGTAAGCATGCGCGACCTTCTTCAAGCAGGCGCACACTTCGGTCACCAAACACGTTTCTGGAACCCAAAGATGCGTCAATACATCTTTGGTGCGCGTAACAAAATTCACATCATCAACCTTGAGCACACTGTTCCTGCGTTAAATGATGCTTTGAACTTTGTTAACAACCTTGCTAGCAAAAAGAATAAAGTATTGTTTGTTGGTACGAAACGTGCTGCTTCTAACATCATCCGTGAACAAGCACAACGTGCTGGTCAACCATATGTTGATCACCGTTGGTTAGGTGGTATGTTGACGAACTGGAAAACACTTCGCCAATCTATCAACCGTCTTAAAGACCTTCAAACTCAATCTCAAGATGGTACTTTCGCTAAGCTTACTAAACGTGAAGCTTTAGAGCGTACTCGTGAGATGGAAAAACTTGAACGCGCTTTAGGCGGCGTTAAGAACATGGGTGGTTTACCTGACGCATTATTCGTAATCGACGTTGATCACGAAGCAATTGCAATTAAAGAAGCTAAAAACCTTGGTATTCCTGTAATCGGTATCGTTGATACAAACTCTAACCCAGACAACGTAGACTACGTTATTCCGGGTAATGACGATGCGATCCGTGCAGTTACTTTGTATGCTTCTGCTATGGCTGATGCGATTCTTGCTGGTAAAGAATATGCTCAATCACAAGCAAATGCACAAGCTAAAGTTGAAGAAGCTAAAGAAGCTCCTGAGGCTTAATGCGTTTGACGTAAGCTTGTCATTTTTGCGACATGTGATGGTGGCAAAGTAAGCGTCATGTATGCAGACGGCCCAAGAGACAGCTCTGGGCCGTTTCTGTTCTAAAAAGAATTCATTTTCTACCGTATTTAGGAGATTGACATGACTGCAGTTACAGCAAGCATGGTTAAAGAATTGCGCGATCGTACTGGTCTTGCAATGATGGAATGTAAAAAAGCATTAACAGAAGCGAATGGTGACATCGAATTAGCGATTGATAACCTTCGTAAATCTGGTCAAGCTAAAGCGGCTAAAAAAGCGGGTAACATTGCAGCTGATGGCGCAATCACTATCGCTCAAGACGGTAACAAAGCGCTTCTTTTAGAAGTAAACTGCCAAACTGACTTCGTTGCTAAAGACGAAAACTTTGCTGGTTTCTCTGCTCAAGTTGCTGCTGCTGCGTTAGCTGCTGGCGAAACTGATGCTGCTAAAATTGCTGAATTGAAACTTGAAGATGGTGCAACTGTAGAAGAAGCGCGTATTGCACTTGTTCAAAAAATCGGTGAAAACATCCAAGTTCGTCGTGCTCAAATCATTGAAGGCGAAAACCTTGCAGTTTACAAACACGGTTTAAAAATCGGTGTTGTTGTATCTTACACAGGTGATGCTGCGACTGGTAAAGGTATTGCAATGCACGTTGCTGCATTCAACCCAGTTGCTATCTCTGCTGAAGGTGTATCTGCTGAACTTATCGCTAAAGAGAAAGAAATTGCTGAAGCTAAAGCAATTGAATCTGGTAAGCCTGCAAACATCGTTGAGAAAATGGTCACTGGTTCAGTTGAGAAATACTTGAACGAAGTTGCTCTTGATCGTCAAATGTACGTAATCGACAACGACAAGAAAGTTGCTGACGTTCTTAAAGCAACTGGTACTACGGTTGTTCAATTCGCTCGCTTTGAAGTGGGTGAAGGTATTGAGAAAAAAGCTGAACTTTCTTTCGCTGAAGAAGTTGCTGCTGCTCAAGCTGCTGCAAAATAATTGAAAAATTATTTTGAGTAAAAAAAAGCCCCAAAGGGGCTTTTTTTATACAATGAATAAAAATAAAACGGGGAAGTAGATAAGTGGCCAACAAAACCAACCTAAGTATTGGTGCGGTGATCGTCCTTTTGATTGCTGCATATTTCGGAATCGATCTTCAAGAAAATCAATTACAAACATCGACACCATCAGTCACGGTAGAGCCCACTACACAGACCAGTCAACCGCAAAATCAAGTGCTTGATGGCACAACAAAAATTGCCCAAGCGTTTCAAAGCCGGAAAAGTAATATTCAAGTTCAATCACAAGGGCGTGTTGTGGCTGTGCTTAAGGATGATAATGACGGTACTCGTCATCAAAAATTTATTGTAGAACTCCCTAATGCAATGACGGTTTTGGTTGCACATAATATTGATTTGGCGCCACGTATTGAACGCTTACAAAAAGGGGATACCGTTGGCTTCAATGGTGAATACGAATATAGTGAAAAAGGCGGGGTGATCCACTGGACACATCACGATCCACAACAGCGCCATGAAGGTGGTTGGTTAAAACACCAAGGAAAAACCTATCAGTAGTAGAGCAATTTTGTTCTATACGTTTTGCTGAATCGCAGTATGCTGAGTGTTCAGGAGAGGCCAACTCATGCACGAAATCAGACCCAGTGAATTTGTAAATTACCATCATGTTCAGGAACTTGATGGTCTTGAAATGTTAAAAGCCTCCTATCAGCATACGCAGTTTTCAAAACATACCCATGAAGGCTATTGTATTGGTTTAATTGATGAAGGTGCGCAGTCTTTTTTACGCACAGGGAATCAGCATATTGCACCGCAAGGCGATATTATTTTAGTGAATGCTGATGAGGTACATACGGGTTCTTCTGCTGTTGAAACTGGCTGGTGTTATCGGGCAATTTATCCGACTCCTGAAATGATCCAAGAGGTGAGTAAAGATTTTTTTCATGAAGCAGGTACTATGCCGTGGTTTCCGCAAGCTGTGGTTCATGATGAAGGGTTAGCCGAACAATTGAATTTGCTATTCGATTTGTTATTACAGCCGAAAAATACACTGTTTAAGCAGAGTTTATATATTTCAACTTTGGCTTATTTATTAAGCCGTTATAATCAATCTAAGAAAATATTAAAAGACTTACCCGAAGCACAGCGTAAAGTGGTCTTGGTACAAGAACTACTTGCTGCGGAACCTGAAAGAGAACATCAACTGGCTGAGCTCGCCGCTGTCGTCGGGATGAGCCCATGGCATTTACTGCGTCAATTTAAAAAGTTTACTGGACTTCCACCTCATGCATGGTTGGTACAGTTTCGTTTACGTAAATCTTTATATTTACTCAAACAAGGCTGTGAGATTGCGACAGTCGCACAACTCTGTGGTTTCTCCGATCAAAGCCATTACACTCGTCATTTTAAAAAGTCTTTGGGCTGTACACCTGCGCAATATCTGGCACATAAAATTTAAAATAACAGCAATTTCATACAAGAAAGCCATCTAAGGTATGCCGCATATTGACTCTAGCGAATTGAAAAATGGAGTCTGCTGTGCAGTCGCAATTGATCCAACAAAAAAGTTTAAGCTTTTTCCGTGGCGTACAGGAGATGTTGCCGCTTTCAATCGCCGTTATTCCATGGGGAATATTGGCAGGCTCAGCAGCGATTAATGCGGGTCTGAGTGTCATGCAAGCTGTAGGCATGTCGGCGTTAGTGTTTGCAGGTGCGGCACAATTGGTCAGTTTGAGCATGCTCATGACGGGTGCATCTTTACTGAGTATTCTGATCACCGTGTTTTTTCTAACCAGCCAGCACTTTATTTATGCACTGAGTCTAAGAGAAGAGGTAAAGCCATGGTCACTCAAAAGAAGACTGAGCATTGGCTTTTTGCTGACCGATGAACTCTACGCCACCGCGATGCTGAAGGAAAAGCCGTCTTATGCCTATATGTTGGGTGCAGGATTCAGCTTTTATGTCAGTTGGGTGTTGTTTAGTCTAATGGGTATTTTGCTTGCAAATAAAGTACCTGATCTTTCAACTCTCCACTTAGAATTTTCAATTGTGGTGGTGTTCTTGGTTATGGCGGTGTTGCTGATTCAAAATAAGGCCGCAATTTATGGCGTGGTGAGTTCATCGATCATGGTGCTGATTTTGAGTTGGTTCGAGCTTGGATCAGCTATTTTGCTGGCTGGATTTAGTGGGATGTGGGTTGCTGCGCTCTTTGATCAAGCAGAGGACTAAAACATGACCTGGTTATTTGTTTTGAGTTTGACCTGTGTGACCTTTTTTAATCGGTATTTATTTTTAGAGCCTAAAACTCAAATTCGGCTGCCTAAATTTGCGACACGCATGCTGAAATATGCGGCACCTTGTCTGATGATTTCGATTTGTTTGCCACTGGTTTTTTTTGAAGGCGGGCACTGGAAAGGGATACTTCAAAATAGTTATTTTTATGGGGCAATTTTTACGTTGTTAATCACTCTTTTGACGAGAAAATTATTGCTCAGTATTTTGCTGAGTTTAGGATTTTTTTACGGTCTGAATCTGTTATTCGATTTCTAGCATTTCATTAGCAAATAGGCCCATAAAAGACCGAAAAAAGCATGAAAAAGTGTGAGAGCCCGATCTTTTTCATTGCTTTTAAATTTGTATTGTTCTAGATGCTCACTATTTGCGATTTTTACTATGTCTATCAAATTGGCGTAGCTTCGATTGGGTAACTAAAAAAATTGAAAATAGAGCAAATGAGGCGGGGTTTGAGAACTTTGAAGAAATAAGAAGGTTTTCTTTTTAGTTTTGGTTCATAAAACTGCCCTAATTATACAAAAACAAACAGGGCACTAGTGAATCTAATATCGCAAAAATGGCGCTTAATTTACTAGGTAATTCATAAAATCATTCTAATTTGAAGAATGCATAAAACTACAGTTCAGGGTAGGCAGAAAAATTGGCTTTGATCAGATAAGAATGAGCCGAGAAAATATTTAATTTTGCTAGTCTTCCACCGCTGTAAAAATGTGAGAGCACTCGCTTCAAAAAAATCGGATCGATTAGATTTCGCATCTTATTCAAACTAAGCATCTGGGAGGGATCAAATGATGGGGATCGAGCTGTTTACGGTTGTGTAAAACATTAGGCAAAGATAGGACAATAAAAAAAGCCACATTACTGTGGCTTTGCTGTCAAATGCATGCTGTAGGAAAGAATCTTAAGAGTTTGGTCCATCAATACGTTCAATGCTGACTTTCGCAGTACCTGCATTGGTAATACCCAGTTGCTTCGCAGCACCATAAGAAAGATCAAGTACACGGTTACCGTGGAATGGGCCGCGGTCATTTACTTTAACCACAACACTTTTACCATTGGTTTTATTCGTTACACGAATAAAGCAGTTTAGCGGCAAGCTACGGTGAGCTGCAGTTAATGCATTCATATCGAATGTTTCACCGCTTGCTGTTTTACGACCGTGGAACTGACGACCATACCAAGACGCCATGCCCGTTTGACTAAACTTACGTACTGTATTTGATGCAACAGTATTTAACTTTTCAATCACTGAAGGCTCTTCTTCAGGGATCTCAATTTTTGCAGCGATTGTTTCGCGACGAATCTTATCGCCTGAACGTTCAGTGATTGAAAGGCTATTTAAATTTGAGAAGTGTGAGTTGAAGCCTTGAGCATCTTTATTCAAGACACGCGCAGCTAGGCGAGAGTTATCATTATCATTGGTAAATGATGACTGAACCATCTCTGCTTGCGATTGGCTCAGCGCGATGGTCGAGGCAATGGCCAGTATATATTTAAGCGAAGACTGCATTTATAAACTCCAAAAGACAATACTTTTTTCTTTAAACTAAGTGGTTGAAAGATAAAAAAACTTGCCTGTTAATTCACTTTTGCAACAACATTTGACGAAATGGATAATATTCATGCAGTCATAAGCATGTCTAGTGTTTAATTAAAATAATGATAAAAACTACATAAACCGAACATTTTTTGATTAAAAAATAACCGATATTGTAACAAGGTATGAAAAATGCCGAAATTTACATCATTTTTAAATATTTTTTTATTGACATCTCAAATTTGAGTAAAAAGCTAGCCCTATCGGCTAGCAATTTCAGCCCCTAATTGCCACACTGCAGTCGCATACATACGGCTCTTGTTATAGGTCGTAATCACTTGAAAGTTAGGGTAAGTGATGTAATAACTTTGCCCATAATTTTCCTGTAGTTGGATCACATTCACCATATCTAAATCATCGATTTTGACAATCGGATTGGTCGGTTGAATGCCCTGATTTTTTAAAACACCATAAGGCGTCGGTAAAGTTAAATCTTTAGCAATGACCGCTTCAGGATTTGAGCCACTATAGCGTGCTGCGAATCCAATTGGCTGATTACGTTGCCAGCCATGATTTGCTAAATAGTTGGCAATTGAACCAATCGCATCGACTGCTGAATTTCGTAAATCGACATGGCCATTGCCGTCATAATCCACACCAAACTTTGGAATATTGCTAGGCATAAATTGTGGGTAGCCCACCGCACCTGCATACGAACCTACAACTGAGTTGGTTGGCACGCCATCTTTATAGCTCCATGCGATTAAAGCGCTGAGTTCATCTTGGAAATATTGCTTACGACGTTCGTAACCAAAACCTAAAGTTGCTAAGGCATCACGGGTGACAAAATTACCTTTGTTCGTCCCAAAACCTGTTTCTACCCCTAAAATGCCGAGAATGACTGATTGCGGTACACCAAATTGTTGTTCGGCACGGTTTAAAGTATCTGCATATTGGGCTTTAAAACGGACACCTCGTTGAATGGTGCTTTCTGCCATAAAGTTGGTTTTATATTCGTACCATGGTTTACTTTCACCAGGACGGTTCATAATGTTGATGATGTTGGGTACATTTTTAGAACCATTCATCGCCCAATCGACTTGTTCAGCAGACAGACCATAATTTTGCATGGTTTTTTGTTTAAAGCTGTAATAGCCAGGATGAGAAGCAAAATCGTTGGCTTGGCAAAAACTGGTGATCGACAAAGCGCCAATCAATAAAGGTAAACGTTTAACTTTGTTATAAAAGTTTAAATTTAACATAGAAGTCTAATTTCCAGAGTCGTTATTGGCAGTGGAGCAAAGCGAATAGGGGAATGCCCATAGTTCGCGTTTCTGTTATGTCGAAATTCTTGTGAACGGAGTCTAGCGTGAGTAGGCTTTAAGATAACATTGTCTGTACTGAAGCGGGCAAATAGGTATACAAAAAAAGACAAACTCAGTCTATATAAAGGACAGATCAATCAAAATGGTACATTTTTTCAGGCAGAATATTTACGTGACTATATAAGTCAAGTTTTACTGACTGATATAAAAAGTCCTCCTTATATAGAGGCAATTAAAATTGTAGTATTTAGGGTCTAGTGACAATGACAAAAAGATCTGGTCTCAGCTTATATATGGACTTTATATAAAGAGCAAGAAATCACAGCTTAGAAACCAAAATGACCCTACACAAGTAGAGTCATTTTGATCTGAAAAGTCTCGAAGACTTTTAGTACTTAAGCATGAAATAAGGTGTCGTGATATTCAGCTAAAGCTAAAAGTTCATCTTTGGTTAAATTGGGGATGATTTTATTGGCAGCAATATGCACTGCTTTAATGACAGCTGCAGAACCGATATCGGCCGCTTTACGCTTAATCATGCCCAAATCGAGGGTTTTATTAAAGTCATTCATGAAGTGGCGTACAGTCGCTTCAGCAAACTGTTTATACAGTTCGGTTAACGCGGCTTTATCTACTTCATTGCCTGCTTTAATTTCAGCATAGTTATATTTGAGGCTGGTCACTAAGCTTGCATCTAACGCTTCACCCACACGGAACTGACTTTCAGCATCTTTAAACAAGCTTTTTTCAGAAAACTGAATCGATGCTTGAACCACATCATTCGATGATTTGCCTAAAAGCTGCTTCAACAGAACCGCAACTGTTGACTTAATATAGCCAGCCAGTTTCTCGGCTGTGTCTCGTTTATCACTCGGTGGGAAACGACGTACTAACTCAGTCAAAATGGCATCAATAATTTCATCATTGATGAGTAGTGCTGTTTTATCTCGAAGTGGATATAAAGGCTCACTTGAGTCTTTCTTCTGCTGAGCAGTTTGAATAGTCTGTAAAAGTTCAGTCGATGGAATAAAACCAAAAAATGGCATCGTGTATTAACCTCAATGTTCTTTATTTTATTGTCGCGCCAATCGAATTGGGCGGGGCATCCATGACACATCTGACACACGACAAGGGTTAATGTCTAAACCACCACGACGTGTATAAGCTGCGTACACCATCAGTTTTTCAGGTTTCAAATTTTGCCAAATATCGGCAAATATTTGTTCCACACATTGTTCGTGGAAACCGTTGTGCTGACGGTAAGAGATAATATAAGCCAGTATGCTGTTATAACAAGGCTTTTTACCTTTATATCGAATAAATACCGTACCCCAATCAGGTTGTCCAGTGACTGGACAGTTACTTCTGAGTAAATGCGAGTAAATCTGTACTTCAACATCTTCCGCAGCGTCATCTAATGTCAATAGATTTGCATTGGGATGATTTTCCAATTGGGTCGGAGTCAGTTCATCAATACAGATACCTTCAGGTTGACTAATTTCCACATCATCGACATGAAAAAGATCAATCTGGACATCTGCGCCAGCCGCCGCCGATAAATCCTGTTCAACCGTTGCTTTAAACGCAGCTTTAGACTCAAACTGAGTAAAGTTCATGCTATTAAAGTAAAGTTTTAATGACTTTGACTCAATGAGGTTGGGCGAGGTGGCCGGCAGGCTGATGCGACCAATGGCAACTTGCGGAACACCATGGTGATTTAACCAAGAAATTTCAAAAACATGCCACCAGTCTTTACCTTGTTGAATACCTTCAACATGCGCATAGTGCTCACGTGCTGTAGCACGAGCAATAGGAAAAAGAATATCGGGTTGATAAGTTGTAGGGTAATTGGTGTCTTTACCCAAAAGAGAATGTTCTACACTCATTATTCACGCATTCCTGAACCACGAGAAAGTAAATAGTAAGCAATGCCATAAAGCACTGCACAGCATATGGTCATAACAGATAGGGAGACGACGACGTTAACATCGCTATGACCTAAGATACCGAAACGAAAAGCATTGACCATATATACAATCGGATTGATCAACGATAAATTTTGCCAAAAAGGGCTGAGTGCTGAAATGGCATAAAATACGCCACCTAAATAAGTTAAAGGAGTCAGCACAAAGGTTGGGATGATGGAGATATCATCAAAAGATTTGGCATACACCGCATTGATAAAACCACCCAGTGAAAATAAGAACGAGGTGACCAAGACGGTGTAAATGGTAACAAACCAATTGGTAATATAAAGGTCAGTAAAAAATAAACTCATGGCTGTCACAATGATACCGACCAAGACCCCGCGACAGACACCACCTAAGACAAAGCCCCATAAAATGGCATGCAAAGGTACAGGACTCATGATCAGCTCTTCAATACTTTTTTGAAATTTGGCACTAAAAAAGCTCGAAGAAACGTTAGCATAACTGTTGGTAATCACCGCCATCATAATCAGTCCAGGCACGATGAACTGCATATAGCTAAATCCGCCCATCTCACCAATACGAGAACCGACCAAATTGCCAAATATCACAAAGTACAAACTCATGGTAATGGCAGGTGGAAGCAAGGTTTGCGGCCAGATGCGCATAAAGCGGCGAATTTCTTTATGCACCAGAGTATATAAAGCTACGCTAAGTTGATTTAAGTTCATGGCGTAGTTCCTTCAAGATTTTTTTCGACCATCTTCACAAACAGTTCTTCTAAACGGTTAGATTTGTTCCGCATACTACGAACTTGGATTCCTTGCGCTTCGAGTAATTGAAATAAGTCATTGAGGGTATGCGCTCTATCCATAGTCACTTCTAAAGTCACGGCATCGACTAAATGGAAACGAACCCCAATGATGTCGATATGAATCGGTTCAATTGGTGCGGCCAAATCAAAAATAAAGGTTTCTTCATTCAGTTGATTGAGGAAATTTTTCATGCTGGTGTCTTCTTTAATGACACCACGGTCAATAATGGCAATTCGACGACACAGCATTTCTGCTTCTTCTAAATAATGTGTGGTTAAAATGATCGATGTGCCTTTATTGTTCATTTCTGTCAGGAAGTCCCACATCGAACGACGTAACTCAATATCAACCCCTGCTGTGGGTTCATCTAAAATAAGGAGTTTCGGTTCATGCATCATGGCACGGGCAATCATCAGGCGACGTTTCATACCGCCCGAAAGCATACGGGCTTGAACGCCGCGTTTTTCCCATAAGCCGAGTTTTTCTAAATATTCTTCAGCACGAACTTCCGCAATTTTTTTAGGAATACCATAATATCCCGCTTGTGTGACTAAGATATCGAAGGTTTTTTCAAACTGACCGAAGTTAAACTCTTGAGGTACAACTCCTAAGCACTGTTTCGCTTGAGAGGGGTGTGTATCGAGATTATGTCCAAAGATTTCGACAGTGCCTGAGGTTTTCTTGGTCAATGAGCTGATAATACCAATCGTTGTAGATTTGCCTGCACCATTGGGTCCAAGAAGGGCATAAAACTCACCTTCAGGAACAGTTAAATCGATGCCTTTTAAAGCCTGAAACCCATTTTTATAGGTTTTGGACAAATCTCTTAACGTCAATGCATCAGTCATGAAATTCTCGAATGATTAATAATGGCACTATTGTGAGCGATTATGCCTAATAAACCAAGTAATCTACTCGCAATTCTGTGTTGCAGATATGGAACATTGTATAAAGCATAAGCAGGAAAATCACTCTAAGCTATATAGATGCTTTACCTTGTGATTTTTTTTGATATGATGTGCTCGCGCGCTCATAGCTCAACTGGATAGAGTACAGGTCTCCGAAGCCTGTGGCGTGGGTTCGAGTCCCGCTGAGCGCACCATTTTCTTATTGTATTCCTTCCGAAGTTATCTAAAATATATTAAAAATACAGTTTCAAGCTCTATTTCTCTTTCATCTTGTCCAAAGTTATCTTCGTTATACGGATATTTATTGCTATTTTTTTAATTATAGAATCAAAGTCAGCGTAAATAAGTCGAAGATATTCATCGAAATATAATCATCGTAGAAAATAGAATGAAGAAACAGCAAAATCTGACGCTAAACTCAAAATTATTGCTAATTAAAGTATGTACCACGCAATAAACAAGTCAGTTATATGGATCAAGATCAATCCAACGAGCCTTTTATAAAAGACAATTTTTATATAATTATAATAAAACACCAATATCTAGAACGAAAAATCAATAATTAGATTGTATGGTAAAAGAGAAAGGGTATGACTTTATTCAATACTCTCAAACATTAGATCATTCAGCGCGATTATTAGTGCTGGTGATGCCCTTGATGTTCATGCTTTTCATCATAGTCTTGGCGAATAAAGCAGCCTGCAACATATTGGCTGCTTCCATCGGTATAAAACTCTTCTTTCCAAACGGGAACTTCATGTTTAACACGCTCAACCGCTTCTTCACAGGCCTGAAATGCTTCGCGGCGATGTGGAGCATACGCAATGGCAATAATAGCTTTATCGCCAATGTCTAATGTACCAATCCGATGTACAACCCGAACATAGCGAAGCGCATATTTTTCTTGTATCTCTTGTTCAATCGTTTTTATCATCTTTTCGGCAACAGGTGCATAAGATGTATATTTCAGTGCCTGAACCGCGCGTCCTTCATGATGGTTTCGAACCGTACCAATAAAAACACTTGTTCCGCCGCAGTCAGGAAATGCTTGAATGCTGTCAAAATTCTCTAAATTGAGAGCAGTATCTTGAATACGAGCAAACTCTAACATATTAGCCTCCAGCAACGGGTGAAAGTAACACCAAGGTACTATCTTGTGCTAATCGACTTTGACGCAACACAATATCTTCACCAATCGCACAAGCACAGTGTTCCAGCAGCTCAGAAGCAGATGGATAACGTATTTTTATTTGATCGAGTACATCAGCAATTAAACTGTTCGGCACACAGCAGAGGCTAAGTTCAGTAGGAAGATGTTTTTCAATTGCACCATAAGCCTCAATTTTGATATGAATGTTCTGTATGTCGCCTCGGTTAAAACGGGTTTAAAAATAGTTTGCTGACTTCAGTTTATTGAATACTTATTAATTCACTCTAGCATTATTCAATTTGATCATCAAAATGGAAAAGTCAGTTTGTACAGACAAATAAAACACTATTTTTCTTATAGATGTGGCTATTTCTAT
The DNA here is from genome assembly GCF_902505955.1 of Acinetobacter sp. 8I-beige. Lineage (NCBI taxonomy): Bacteria > Pseudomonadati > Pseudomonadota > Gammaproteobacteria > Moraxellales > Moraxellaceae > Acinetobacter > Acinetobacter sp. 8I-beige. Next base: position 915,045 of record NZ_LR732790.1, read on the forward strand.
CTATGACAGAAAGGTTTGAATGATATGACTCGACTAAGAGTCTAATGACTTTTGGTAATCGTGCACTTCTTCAAATGAATTGAGGCTGTGGTAAGTCAAATGCGCATTTTGAATATCTAAAGTTTGTGGCGACAGATCGTTGAAACAGTGTTTTAAGCTGAATTGTTGTTGGTGTAAATGCTTATTTAAGGTTTCTAGACTATTGCGTTTTAACAAACAAAAAGGGTAGAGCACTTGTCCATTGATATTCAGGTAGACAACAGAAGAGCGCGGATGTTGTTCTAATGTGTGATATAGGCGCGGCAATATATCTTGTGGAATGTTGGTAATATCACACGGGATAAATAAAATATAATCAGCCTGCACATATGACCATGCCGTTTGTATACCGATTAAAGGCCCTAAAAAACCAGCGCTATTATCTTTGAAACAGCGAATATTAGGAATCAACTCACTATATTGCGCATAATCGCGATGACTATTGATCCATATGTCCTGAACTTTTCCATCAAAAGCTGAATATATTTTTAACAACTGGATTTCATGGTCAAATCTTTGCAAAAGCTTATTGACCCCATTCATTCGTGTGGCTTTCCCACCCGCTAAAATCACCAGTGTTGTTGCTGGGTAGTTTTGCATGATTTTGACCTAACATCCGTGTATAGGGGTATCAATAACGATCGTTCAATATTGAGATGTACGGTCTAAGACAAAGCTGTCCAAGCCTTAGACCGTGTGCAAAAAGCACTTGGTTTGTATCACTATCCCATCGATGTTCTTAGATCGAGATGAAATCGACATAGTCCAATGTTACAGGGGCATCAGATCGAGCAGGGATTCGAACTATACTATTGGCTCGATTTAAATTACTGAGCATGTGGGATTGTTGTTTGCCGAGTTTGGAAACGGTTAATTGTCCAAATTCGTTGACATCTAATACCATGCGAACCAGTTGCTCACGGCTGTCTTGTCTAATGCTGTCGTTGAAGCGAGCTTTTTTCCACGCGGGTGCAGGAGACGTAACCCCCTGTAAAGCCGCCAATAATGTCGATACATGTACAGCAAGACAGGTGAGCACAGCAGCAGGGTTCCCAGGCAAACCAATCAAATAAGAATGATGATAGTCTGTCTGATATTCAGCAAAATACAATGGTTTACCCGGTTTTTGTGCAACTTGCCAGAAAATCTCTGTTGCACCTAAAGCCATTGAAACAGGTCGAATCAAGTCATAATCTCCAACCGAAACACCGCCTGTAGTAATGACTACATCATAATGATTCATGGCATTCGAGAGCGCTTGTGTGAGTATCTTCTCATCATCAATCACATGCTCTAAATGCACTTCAGCAAAACCCTGTTCTTTGAGCCAAGTACGGATCATTGGCGCATTGGCATCGAACACTTTAGATTGATTGTCCAGTTGCGTACTGACTTCATCACCAGTAATAAGCACTGCAATTTTAGGTTGGCGATAAACCTCGACATGCTGAACACCCGCCATACTGAGTGCCGCAATTAAACCGCTGCCTAAACGCTGGCCTTGTTGCGCAAGTGTTGTCCCGATGGATAACTCCTCACCTTGATAACGAATGTCTGCGCCTTTGTCCAAAGCTTGAGTTAGAGTCGCTTGTTTATGGCCACGCGTGATAATTTCCTGTCGAGCCACAGTATCTGCTGAGTTTGGCAGCTTGCCCCCAGTAAAAATACGAACGGTTTGACCTGCTTGAATCTCAATATGTTCTTCAATACCCGCACGAATTTCACCAACCAATTCAAAGCTGGTAATTCCAGCTTGCAAGTCTTCAGAGCGCAGCGCATAGCCATCAACTGCACTTTGGGTAAATAGAGGCAAGGCAACTGTTGATGCAACATCTGCCGCTAAAACATGTCTATGCACCTGTACTAAAGGCAAAGTAACGACAGGCAATGTTTGGACGGCGCTATAGTGTTCAAGAGCTTGATCGAGTGTAATTAAACCAACGCCAGAGCAACTCATTCATAACCTCCTGGGTGAGGTAGATCACGGCAGACATCAAAAATATGAACCAAAGCAGGTAAAATGGCTGCCATAGATTCACTTGCACCACCACGGCTGCCCGGAAGGGTAATCACCAATGAACGGTCGATAAAACCTGCAACGCCACGTGACATCGCAGCATAAGGGGTACGTTTTTGTCCGAAAGCACGTGCGGCTTCCATCAGGCCATTGAGCTCACGTTCAAGTAAAGGCTCAAGTGTGTCTACTGTAATGTCACGTTTGCCGATGCCTGTTCCGCCTACCGTAATAATGCAGGCATAAGATTGAGTGAGCTCTAAGACCAATGCTTTTAACTGATCGGCTTCGTCAGGTAAAATTTGATAATGAATTGGATCAAAACCAGCTTCGGTTAAGGTCTCGACGACGGAGCGGCCAGCAGTATCGGGTTTACGACCTGCGGCAACGGTATCTGATAGAACCAATAGTGCCGCAGAAACAGGCTGACGCAAATGACGTTTAAAGTGTGATTTTCCACCTTTTTTCAGATCGAGTTTACATTGCTGAATGATCAACTCATGCGGTTCGCAATGGGGTTTGAGCATGTCGTAAATGGTGAGGGCCGCAATACTGGCAGCGGTCAACGCTTCCATTTCTACACCTGTTGGCCCAATCGTTTCAACGGTTGCACGAATAACCACACGGTCGACAAGCAGTTCAAAATCGACATCGGCACGGTAAATAGGCAGGGGGTGACACAGCGGAATCAGTTCATCAGTACGTTTTGCGGCTAAAATCCCAGCAATGCGGGCTGTTTTGAGAGCATCACCTTTTTCTGTATTGCCGTCGGCAAGAAGTTGTAAACAATGTGCAGGGGCAAGCAGTTCAGAGCTTGCAGTTGCAACGCGATAGCTTTCTGGCTTCATGCCAACGTTTTTCATAAAGTATTCCGAAACATTGAAGTGTTGATCTAAAGTGAAACTGTTCGATCAAGAGAAAAAGTTTATGACGTATTTAGATAACACAAAAATAAATGCGGATACAGTCGAATGACTGACAAACTCAAAATTAACCAGTTGATTAACCCCCTATGGCATGCATACTGATTTTGCGTGTTGGGGCATGTTGATGTTCAATAAACCCTGCTTTTTTATGCCATACCGCATTCAGAATCTGGGCTTGCAATAAAGCGGAATCTTTTTGTTGAAGTAAATGACGCAGCGGTGTTCCCATATTGGCAAATAAACAGGTAAAAAGCTCTCCCGTTGCAGTGATACGTAAACGGTCACAGCTTTGACAGAAGGGTTTGCTGATGGTGGAAATAATGCCTAATGTGTACTGATCATTAAGCAGATAAATGGTTGCAGGGTCATGTTGTCTGGCTTGTTTCTGAATCTGAAAATGAGGATTAAGTGTTTGGATAATGTCATCTTCAGTGATGACTTTTTGAGGCTGCCAGTGCTCAGGTTGATCTAGAGGCATATATTCAATAAAACGTAATGCGATCTTCTGTTGATAAGCCCATTGGGTCAGTTCAAGCACTTCATGATCATTTTGTCCTGCGACTAAAACACAGTTTAATTTTATCGGGAGATTAGCTTGTTGTGCTGCCGCAATGCCTTCGAGAACAGGTGCTATCGGACGTTTGGTCATGTTCATAAACGTGTCTGCATGAATGCTATCGAGGCTGATATTAAGATCATCTAGTCCTGCTTCTTTTAGCGCTCGTGCATACTTGTTTAAATAGAAAGCATTACTGGTCATGGAAATACGTTCTAAACCCTGTGGCTTGAGCCGATTCAAAGCATCAATAAAATTGACTACGCCTTGACGCATCAAAGGCTCACCACCTGTTAAGCGGATGTGCCGAATGCCTAGCCCCACCATCATTTCACAAAAGGTTAAAAGCTCTTCAAAGCTCAAGATGTCTTTTTTTGCCAACCATTCCGGCCTATCGGCCATGCAATAACTACAACGATCTGTCAGTGAGATTCGGAGTTTATGTTTATGACGGCCAAATTGATCGATCAGTTGCGCTGACCTATGTTGTAAGCGTGCAGTCGTCGAACCGTCCATAGTCGCTCCACCTCGTATTTACATAGGATTTAGTTTTTATAAACGAGAGTATGAAATGTTTTATTTCAAAGATCAAACGGCGTCTTGAAGCTGTTTAGTTCATTCATTTTCAAAAAATGAGAGGGTATTCCTCGAACACGATCCATCAAGTCATTGTCTTTTGTAATAATTCATCTATTGAAATTGCATACTAAAAGGGTGATATTTTTGATCAGAAGTGTTTTTGGAATTGTGCCAAGAAACGCAGGCATGATGAATAAGAAAAGAGCAATAAAAAAGGGATGAGCAATCCAAATCGCTTGCAAGTATGAGCAAAGTGAACAGTGAATTGATCATTGCAGAACTTTTTACCGAAGATAAATATTGAGGGCGGTGAGATGGAAAACACTGAAGATAAAAAGCATGACGATGAAGAAACCAGCTATGCGCGAATAGAGCCTTATACCAATCCTGCGGGTGGATGGGGTGCGTTGTTAAGTGTTGCAAGAAACTTAAAGCGACAGGAAGTTTTCAAAAAAGGTGCGATTACGCTTCTCAATACTAACCAACCCACGGGTTTTGACTGCCCAGGATGTGCATGGCCTGAAAAGAAAGATGCACATGCCTTTAACTTTTGTGAAAACGGTGCGAAAGCCGTTGCTTTTGAAGCCACATCAAAACGTGTTACACCTGAATTTTTTGCGACCCATACGGTCAGTTGGCTGTCTGAACAAAGTGATTTCTTGCTTGAAGATTCAGGTCGTCTAACCGACCCAATGCGCTATGACAGCGCGACCGATAAATATGTGCCCATCTCATGGGATGATGCTTTTGCCTTAATCGCAAAACATTTACAAGCCTTGGATCATCCAGATCAAGCGGCATTTTATACTTCTGGTCGTGCCAGTAATGAAGCGGCGTTTCTATATCAACTCTTTGTCCGTGCTTATGGTACCAATAATTTTCCAGACTGTTCCAATATGTGCCATGAGACCACCAGTGTTGGCTTACGTGACTCAATTGGTTTGGGTAAGGGAACAGTGACTTTAGAAGATTTTGATATCGCCGATGCGATTTTCAGTTTTGGGCATAATCCAGGCACCAACCATCCGCGGATGCTGGGGACTTTACGTGAAGTGTCGCGTCGTGGTGGCATATCGTTGCCATCAATCCACTCAAAGAGCGTGGATTGGAGCGCTTCTAAGATCCGCAAGCAGCTGTTGAGATGATGACCAATGGCAGTACACCCATTAGTCGTTATTATTTCCAACCCAACGTGGGTGGCGATTATGCACTCATGTTCGGGATGCTGAAACATTTACGTGAGTGGGACATTCAAGCACTGGCAGCTGGGAAAAAGAGCGTTTTTGACCGGTCTTTTATCGAAATGAATACAGTCGGTTTTGATGCCATGATGGAAGAAATTGATCGAACTACATGGTCAGATATTCATGCACATACGGGACTTCGCCCTGAGCATTTAGAATCTTTAGCTAAAATGTATTTGGATGCTAAAACGGCCATTTTCTGTTGGGGCATGGGGATTACACAGCATCGACACGGGACTGCGAATGTACATATGCTGGCGAACTTAATGTTGGCTAGAGGGCATATTGGTCGCTCAGGGGCAGGTTTAGCACCGATTCGCGGGCACAGTAATGTGCAGGGAGATCGAACCATGGGCATTAATGAACGACCGAGTCCAAAATTACTAGATAGTATTGATCATGTCTTTGGGGTCAAATCACCACGACATCATGGTTTTGGGGTAGTGGATACCATTAAGGCCATGTATGAAGGGGATGTAAAAGTCTTTATTGGTTTAGGTGGTAACTTTGCTGTTGCCACTCCAGATACACCGTATACACAAGAAGGCTTACGTCGTTGTGATTTGACGGTACAGATTGCAACGAAGTTGAATCGTAGCCATTTGGTTTGTGGTAAAGAGGCATTACTTTTACCCTGTTTGGGCCGTACCGAAGTTGATATGCAACAGCATGGGCCACAGGCCGTCAGTGTTGAAGATTCCATGAGTAATGTGCATCTTTCAGCAGGGCGTAATGAACCTGCATCCAAGAATCTACTTTCAGAGCCTGACATTGTGGCACGTATGGCGGCAGCCGTCTTGCCAGACAGTGATATCAAGTGGAAATGGTATGTAGAAAGTTATGACCGTATTCGAGATTCGATTGAAGACGTATTTGATGAATTTCATGATTTTAATGCACGTGTCTATCAGCCGGGTGGTTTTCACTTAGAGCATCCTGCCAATCAGCATGTGTGGAATACGCCTGTAGGCAAGGCACAGTTTTTAATTACGCCGTTGGCTGAAGTGTATGCCGATAAAGAGCATCAATACGCTGAACAATATACAGGGGCCAAAGTCTATACCCTAATGACCACACGCTCTCATGACCAATACAATACAACCTTGTATGGACTCGATGACCGTTATCGTGGGGTATTTGGTCAGCGCCGTGTATTGTTTATGAATGCCGAAGATATCGCTGCGGCTGGTTTTGTTGCAGATCAATGGGTGGATATCGAAAGTATTTATTCGGATGGTGTTAAACGTGTGGTTCAAAGCTTCCGTATCGTACCGTATAACATTCCACGGGGTAGCCTCGCAGCCTATTATCCGGAAACCAATCCATTGGTTGCGCTCAGTAGTCATGATAAACACGCCAAAATACCGGCTTCGAAAAGCGTGCCTGTGATTTTACATGCAGGTCAAGCGCCTGAACATTTCAACTTGGCACAAGCCGTTGATCCTGAAGATGCCAATCAGATCGTGAATCGAGAGGTTAGTTGATTCAATGCTGAAATGGCGCCTGATTTGCAGGTGTCATTTTTTGCATGATTGAAAGGTTTAGTGTTTAGGGAAGATTGGAAAATTATTATGGATATTCGGGCGTCTAAGTTGAGTTCTCTGGGGTATGAAACTGTTGATATCCAGCGTTTAAGTGAAAATAGAGCTGTTGAACAATCTGATTTTGTGGTGCAAGAATATCCTATTGCCTTGGTTTATAATGGGATTTCTCATGCAGTAATGATGGCAACGCCAGCAGATATTGAAGTTTTTGCGAAAGGCTTTAGCTTGTCTGAAGGTATTTTGACGAGTTTGAAAGAGCTTTATTCTTTAGACATACACGAAACGGAATTTGGAATCCAAGTCGAAATGACGATTTCTGCCCGCGCCTTTATGGCGCTCAAACAACATCGACGGATGATGGTTGGACGCACGGGTTGTGGTCTCTGTGGAATTGAAAGTTTACAGCAGCTTCATTTGGATTTACCTCAAATTACCACAGCCATCTGTGAGGGATGGTTAGCTCAAATTCCGCAAGCCATTGCTCAACTCAATACCCGACAGAAAATCACCCAAATGACGGGTGGTGCACATGCGGCTGCATGGGTTGAAGCAGGGGAAATAGTGGCTTTGTTTGAGGATGTAGGCCGACACAATGCTTTAGATAAACTATTGGGTTATATTGCAGAAAATCATTATGATGTAAATCAAGGTTTTGTCGTGATGACCAGCCGCGCCAGTTATGAGTTGATTCGTAAGTGTGCTCAACTGAATATTGCCTTGCTGGCGTGTATTTCAGCCCCAACCAGTATGGCGATTAATATGGCAAAGCAGTCAGGTTTGACCTTAGCGAGTTTTTGCCGCGGTAATGGTTTTGTTTTATATACTTGATATTCAAAATTTTGCTGTATAAAAAGTAAAAGGTTTTTCTTTAGGTCATCTGCTTTGATGACAGGTCTTTATTTGAGTGAATGTATGCAGGACGTTAAATTAAAATTACAGCTCAGAATACTTCTCAATCAAGACATTGCCTTTGGGCCAGGTAAGGCCGAGTTATTGGAAGAAATTCGCCGTACAGGTTCAATTTCTCAAGCTGCAAAAAGTATGAATATGAGTTACCGCCGTGCATGGCAGTTGGTTGAAACCATGAATCATAGTTTTCAGTCAGGATTGGTCGAAACTCAAAAAGGTGGAACGCATGGGGGTGGGGCAAAACTCACGGACTTGGGCGAAAGTATTTTAAGTCAGTTTAGACAGATGGAAATAAAAGCACGCCTTGCGATTGAGCAGGATTTTGAAGAAATAGCTCAACACCTTAAACCATAATCTAGCTAGTTAGGTCAGCTAATCCTTTTCGTACCCAGTAATTGCTTACACGAATAAGCTTCCTCTATTTGATAAAACCTCTTATTTAATCACTCGATAGCAAGAGCAGTATCAGTCACGTGATTAAGATACAAACACTTTAACTTGAATGATAAATAATCTGTTTCTGGAATTGACGTTGCTTATGTATCCATATATTTTTAAAAACATATCGGTCAATTTATAACGCTTAAGGGGAACATGGTGCTGCTCAATTTTAAGAATAAGTGCATGCAATATGCGATGTTGTGTTGTGCTTTGGCTCTTGCGGCACAGGTACATGCAGAGCAAGCCATTACCGTTTATGCAGCAGCCAGTTTGACCAATGCTATAGCAGATGTCGATGCAATGTTTGAACAACAAAAAAGAGTACGCGTGAAAACCTCTTATGCAGGCTCGTCGACTTTGGCCAAGCAAATTGAAGCGGGTGCACCTGCAGATGTTTTTATTTCGGCAGATGAACAGTGGATGAATTATCTGCAAAATAAAAAGTTAATTGTACCGAATAAACGTGTGAATTTATTGGGCAATCGTCTTGTTTTGATTTCGCCAAAAGCTAAGCCCGTCAAAATAAAAATGGATAAAAGTTTTGATCCTTCTACCGCTTTTCAAGGCAAGCTTTGTACAGGGGACACCAAAAGTGTTCCAGTCGGAAAATACGGGAAACAGGCGCTGACCGCACTGGGGTGGTGGTCAAAACTTGAACCAAGATTGGTTGAAACGGAAGATGTCAGAGCTGCGCTCAACTTTGTAGCGCGTGGCGAATGTCAGCTTGGCATTGTTTATGCAACCGATGCTGCTATCAGTAACGATATCACCGTCGTTGGCGTTTTCCCTATCAGCAGCCATACCCCGATTGTTTATCCTTTAGGCCTTGTAAAAAATAATCCCGATGCGCTAGCTTTTTATCAGTTTGTACAGAGTAAACAAGCACATGCAGTCTTTAAAAAATATGGCTTTACCGTTTTATCTGCTGCTAAGTGATGATGTTTTCTTTATCGGCTGAAGAGATAGAGGTACTCAAGTTATCCTGCCAAGTGGCTGCAACCTGTTTGGCCTTTAGTCTGATCCCTGCATTGGCAGTGGGTTGGGTTTTGGCACGTAAAGAGTTTTTTGGAAAATCATTATTTGAAACCTTTATTTTCTTACCTTTGGTGCTGCCGCCTGTGGTGCCGGGATATTTGCTGTTACAGGTTTTTGGAGGAAACGGAATACTGGGTAAGTATCTTGAGCCCTTTGGACTGAATTTTGCATTTAATTGGAAAGGCGCAGTTTTGGCTTCAGCCGTGATGGGCTTTCCACTCTTGGTTCAATCGATTCGTTTGGCCATAGAGTTGGTGGATCAACGGCTAGAAATGGCGGCGAAAACGCTCGGTGCTTCCTCCTTGGGTACTTTTTTTTATGTCACTTTGCCTTTAGCCAGCAGTGGCATATTGGTAGGGGCGATTTTATGTTTTTGTCGCAGTCTTGGTGAGTTTGGTGCAACCATTACCTTTGTCGGTAACATTGCAGGCGAGACCAGAACCTTGCCCTTGGCCATGTATAGCTTGATGCAGCAACCCGACACAGAACAAGCGGTTTGGCGACTGATTATTCTGTCATTAACTGTGGCATTTTTGGCGTTATGGTTTGCCCAGTGGTTCCATCGCTATCAGAAAAACAAACGAGGGCATTAAGACGATGATTAACTGTCATATTCAGTTAAATTTAGGCAGATTTAAACTCGATCAGACATTTTCATCTGAACATCCTGTCATTGGTTTATTTGGAGCGTCAGGCTCAGGAAAAACCAGTATTTTGCATGCCATTGCAGGACTCAATACCCCAGCAAATGGCTGGATTAAAATCAATCATCAGACATGGTTTGATGCGAAAAATAAGATTAATTTAAACGTGCAGCAACGTCATGTAGGTTTGGTCTTTCAGGATGCACAACTGTTTCCACATATGACGGTGATGCAAAATTTATTGTTTGGCTATAAGCGCATTCCGCCTGAAAGCCGACGTTTTGATCCTGATTATATTATTGAACTGCTTAAACTTAATCATTTACTCAGTCGTATGCCGACGAAGCTTTCAGGTGGTGAAAAGCAGCGTGTTGCATTAGGTCGGGCGTTATTATATTCGCCAAATTTATTATTATTAGATGAACCATTGTCTGCATTAGACGCTGCACATAAACAGGAAATCCTTCCTTTTTTTCAAACTGTCCAACTTGAAACCCATATCCCGATGTTATATGTCAGCCATGATATGGATGAAATTAAGCAGCTGACCGAAGCAGTTTGGTTGTTGTAGTCTGAAACTGCCCTATAAATATATAAGACAGTCGCATTTTTATTTACCAATCAACGCGTTTGAATAAAATGTCTTTATACATTTTAAAATCACAGGCTAAGCTGTAGAGAGGGTATTTAAATGTGGCTGGCTTATTGTGCTCAAAAAAGAAATGTCCGACCCACGCAAATCCATAACCCACTACAGGCAAAGCCCAGAGTAGTTTTGGATTTTTGGTCATCGCTGCAGCCGCGGTAATCCCGATCACACAGGTGGTTCCCACAAAGTGTAAACGTCGGCAAGTGGGATCTTCATGCTGAGAAAGATAGAAGGGATAGAATTCTTTTAATGTTTTATAACGGCCATCACTTCCTTTAATTTGCACATCAGGGCTTGCAACTAATGCAGAAGAATGATTTGCGTTATTCACCAAATCTTGCATATTGTTTTTAATTTGGGTTTGGGTATTCTGTAACATGTCCTACTCCTTTAGTGTTTACTAGGCGTAGTTTTAAACAGTAAACCAAAGATGGTCTTGAACGAATATGCTATCGCAAAGCAAGGATGCGAGTTTAGGGTTGGCGCACCAAAGTAAAATTTACACTTGGGATGGTGTCATTTTGTATGTGACTCATGAGCAGTTGAATAATGCCCATGCCCATTTTCCAGCACTTCTACAAATTGGCTTGGGCACACCTTTTGCAATCACTTTAGACGACCAAGTACGTCGTTATCACGATATTGTGGTGATGGCACCCAATGTGATGCACAGTACCGATTCAGAAAATCAACCTTATCTGGCACTCATGATTGATCCTGATCATGCGCTCTATGGATACTTGCATCCATTGCTGAATGGCGAACAGATTTGTTCCTTACCAGCCTCTTGCCTCGCTTCGTTTTATTCACAGCTTCAAAAGTTGATCGCTGGGCAACTTACTCCTGATGATGCCAAACAATTGGTTTTAACACTGCTGTCAACGTTAAACCCAAATCCGTTGCAGGTATTGCCATGGGATGCCCGCGTTTTACAAGCCTGTCATTATATTCAACAACTTGTACCTCAGCAGATTCCCACAGTAGCCCAAGTCGCGGCACATACGGGGCTGTCTGAGTCGAGACTGATGCACTTGTTTAGCCAGCAACTAGGGATTTCAATGCGTCGCTACATTCTTTGGTTGCGTATTCGCTATGCCATCAAACTCTGGGCAGCAGGTCGGAGTTTGATTGATATTGCCTTGGAAGCGGGTTTTGCCGATCAGGCACATTTCACCCGAACTTTACGTAGCATGGTCGATTTTGCACCCTCGATGCTGAGAGGCAAAACCATCTTTGTGAATGACTCCATTAAAACACTATCGACGTCATAGCGTGTTAAGTTGCTTGATAGCACACGGAAATAGCAGAATCATTCAAGACAGGTTTCGCTATTTTACGAAGAATCAGTTTATGTTGAGAGAAGGACTTAAGCAGGGTTGGGCTTTTTCCTTCAAGCTCAATGTCAACTTTAATGGATAGAGATAATAGGGATAACAAATGACCAGTTTACATGCGATGAAAAGTCTAAAAGATGTCGTGTCAGAAAAAGAATGGGATGCGCGTTGTCAGCTTGCGGGGTTGTACCGTCTAATTGCGCATTTCCGCATGACCGATTTAATTGATACGCATATTAGTCTACGTGTCCCCGACGAAGACGGTCATTTTCTGATTAATCAATATGGCATTCCCTTTGAAAAAATGACGGCTTCGCATTTGGTTAAAATTGATTATGCAGGCAATATTATTGCGGATTATGATCAGGGGAAATTGGTCAATACCGCAGGTTTTGTGATTCACTCCGCGATCCATGATGCACGTAAAGATGTGCACTGCGTGATTCATACGCATACCGCAGATGGCATTGCAGTGTCTGCACAAAAACATGGTTTATTGCCTTTGTCTCAACATGCTTTGAAGTTTTATAACAAAGTTAGCTATCACGAGTATGAAGGGGTGGCGTTATTGACCGAAGAACGTGAGCGTCTTGTGAAAGACTTGGGGCAAAACCGAGTCATGATTTTACGTAATCATGGTTTGCTATCGACAGGGGATTCGATTCAACGTGCTTTCCACGAGATCTATTTCCTTGAACGCGCATGCCAAGCGCAGATTAAAGCGATGGCAGGTGGAGCAGAGCTTCATCTTCCGTCTGAAGCTGTACGTCAACACACAGCTCAACAGTTTGAAAGTGAATTGATTGAAATGGTGATGCTGAAAGCATGGAATGCCGCACTGTCTTTAATTGAGCATCAACGCGACGAGTATTGTTCATAAGCCATTCAACCATTTTAATAAAAGCCTCTATTTCTAAGTAGAGGCTTTTATTATGTTGAGTTTTGCTGTTGAGCTAACACATTTTTGAGCGTTTCGAAAATACGCGGATCTACCGATTGTGCGACATTGAAGCGTAAGAAATTCTGTGCATTTAAGGATTGGCTAAACGCATTTCCCGGCGCTAAAACAACGCCGTGTTTTAAACACTCTCGCGCAATGAGCGCAGCATCGAAACCGTCGGGAAGTTTACACCAGAGGAATATGCCCGCTTGTGGGACTAGCCACGGGTGAATATTTAAAGCTTCGAGCTGAGTGATGACTTTTTGCATTTCATGGGCAAGGCGTAAGCGCACTGTTTCCATATGCTTACGATATCCACTGTCTTTTAAGGCAATCAGCACCATATCGGCGGCAAGTCGGCCTCCACCAAAAGAGGTGGCGATCTTTAAATCGATTAGATTTTCAATCCATTCATTTTTGGCCACGATATAGCCACAGCGCAAAGAGGCTGAAATCGTTTTTGAAAAACTACTAACTTGAATGACACGATTGAGTCCATCAAAAGCAGCCAGTCGTGGGGCAGGGGTATGTTCAAAGTCGGCAAAAATATCATCTTCCACAATGACTAAATTGGTTTGATCGACCAATTTAAGTAAACGATGCGCCGTGACGGGGGAAAGCACTGCACCAGTTGGATTGTGTATACCTGAGTTGGTGATATACAGCCGTGGTGAGTGTTCAGCTAAAACAGACTGAAAGATCTCCAAATCTGGGCCATGGGGGGTATAGGGCACACTCACAATATTGATGCGATGGGCTTTGAGCAGCGCATGAAAATTAAAATAACAAGGGTCATCAACAATGACGGTATCGCCAGCTTCCAATAAAAAACGACAGATCAAATCAATTGCTTGCGTGCCAGATTCGGTGAGCATGATGTGTTCAGGCGAAGCTTCAACACCAATGTGGGTTAAACGACGAGAAATTAATTGTCGCAGTTCAGGATGTCCTGCTGGTGTTGCATATTCCACCAGTTCTAAGCGATCTGCTTTTGCCATGCTCCGCAGAGCACGTCGAACACCAGTCTCATATAACCATTCGGGTGGTAACCAGCCGCAACCCGGTTTGAGTGTGCTGTGATCTGTATCCAAGGCTTGTCTAGAGACCCATAAAGGATCGACCTCTCTATCTAGCTTAGGCCCCATTTGGGCTAAAGCCAGTGGCGCGACGGGGCCAGACACATAAAAGCCTGATCCGGGTTTAGACAGAATGATGCCTTCAGCCATTAAACGTTCATAGGCTTCGACAACGGTTGAAACAGAGACCTGCAATGTACGTGCTTGTTGGCGCACAGAAGGAAGGCGATGATTGGGGAGGTAGGTACGTGAGCTAATTTTAAGTTTAATTTCATCCATAACTGCATCAATTCGAGTTTGGCTACGCATTCCATTTCTCCTAAACTGTATGGGCTCTTTACACATAACAGTTTTTATTTATTGTATTGGATTGTATCTCGATTCAAACATGCGGTCTATGTTCAAATTGAGCGATTAACGATAAGAGAATCACGCCATGAAACAGGCAACCAGCGGCTGGGTAAACGGATTAATCGGTGTCGCTATTTTTGCGGGCTCTTTACCTGCAACACGGGTCGCCGTTGCCGATTTTAGCCCCATCTTTTTAACCAGTGCACGGGCCACAATTGCAGCGTTATTAGGATTATTTTTTCTGGTGTTACTTCGCCAAGCACGCCCGACCGCTTCAAACATACCTGCACTTGCAGGCAGTGCATTGGGCGTGGTCATCGGATTTCCACTCTTAACCGCTTTGGCCCTACAGCATGTAAGTTCTGCACATTCCATTGTTTTCTTAGGATTATTACCTATCAGTACTGCAATTTTTGCAGTTCTACGCGGAGGTGAACGACCCCAGCCACTTTTTTGGTTGTTTTCAGTGCTGGGAGCCATTTTTGTAGCAGGCTATGCTGCACTTGGAGAAACGAGTACCGCATGGAAAGGTGATTTATACATGTTGGCAGCAATTATTCTATGCGGACTAGGCTATGCAGAAGGAGCAAAACTTTCGCGAACACTGGGCGGTTGGCAAGTCATTAGTTGGGCTTTACTGCTCTCGTTACCTGTGATGTTGCCAATAGCATTATGGAGCATGCCTATCTCATTTCAGCATGTTAGTACAGCTGCATGGATAGGACTGGCTTATGTTTCTATCTTTAGCATGTTACTGGGTTTTGTGTTTTGGTATCGAGGATTAGCACAAGGCGGCACTGCATCTGTTGGTCAACTGCAATTATTCCAACCCTTTATGGGACTTGCACTTGCCGCTCTATTACTACATGAAAGCGTGAGTTGGATGATGTTGGTCGTCACTTTGGCAGCCATTATCTGTGTGGCTGGAGCGAGAAAATATGCTTGAACATACGACCTTCTACTTTATATTGATGGAGTAAAATTCCGAATGTCATCTCTATATCGTCAAAGATACAATTTATCTTTGACGATAGAATCTTACTAAACACTATTGTTAAGTATCTATCTGTTATAAAAATCTGGTCTTGATTATCTTCTGTTCATAAGTAGTGAGGTGTTTTTTATTCCTTGAATAAAATCTTGCTGTATAGCAACAATGCTGTATATAGTTTTAAACATAGGCTGGTCCAGCCATGCTTAATTCGCAGCATGTTGAGTGTTGATGATAAGCCTTCGGACATGCAGAGCGAAAAGATCACAGCTGAGAAGTTTTATCCGTACTGACATAGACCTTAATGAATAAAATTAAAATAGCGTGAAATTGGCATGGATTGCCAACAACCAAGATGAGAACAAAATGAGTGCAGAAGTAGATTCACTGGGACTGGTTGGGCCTGTTGTACTGTTGAGTGCAGCGGTCATTGCCGTCCCTATTTTTAAACGTATTGGTCTAGGTTCGATATTAGGCTACTTAATTGCTGGATTGATTATTGGGCCATTTGGTTTTGCCTTTTTTAACAATCCCACAGCCATTTTACATATTGCTGAACTCGGCATCGTGATGTATCTCTTTATCATCGGATTGGAGATGCAGCCTTCGCACTTATGGAGTTTGAGGAAAGAGATTTTTGGATTGGGCAGTTTGCAAATCCTTATTTCAGTCATTGCCTTAACGGGTATGGGCATGTTGTTTGGCTTTAGCTGGAAAATAGCGTTCATTGGAGCTGCGGGTTTTGTTCTGACGTCGACTGCGATTGTGATGCAACTGTTAAATGATCGTGGAGAGCTGCATCAACGACGTGGTCAAAAGATCGTGGCGATCTTATTGTTTGAAGACTTATTGATCGTTCCCTTATTGGCATTGGTTGCCTTTATGGCACCCAATCAAGCAGCGGAAAGCTCATCTATCGATTTACAAGGGATTGGCATCGGACTGTTGGCCATTGCTGGATTAATTGTTGCAGGGCATTGGTTACTCAATCCATTATTTAAAGTGCTAGCTGCTGCCAAAGCACGTGAAGTGATGACTGCTGCGGCGTTGTTGGTGGTCTTGGGCGCGGCATTGCTGATGCAACTCAGTGGTTTATCCATGGCACTGGGCGCATTTTTAGCGGGAGTGTTACTGTCCGAATCGACTTTCCGACACCAAATTGAAGCGGATATTGAACCCTTTCGAAGCTTATTACTCGGCTTATTCTTCTTGGGTGTCGGGATGTCTTTGGACTTGGCAGTGGTCAGAAAAAATTGGCCGTTAATTGTCAGTGGTGTCATTGCGTTGATGTTGACCAAAGCGCTGATGATCTATGTAGTCGCGCGTTTGACCAAGAGTAATCATCCCGAGGCTTTAGATCGTGCCTTACTGATGGCGCAGGGGGGCGAGTTTGCCTTTGTATTGTTTAGTGCCGCGACGACAGCTCAAATTATTGACAATACCATCAAGTCGAATTTAACCGCGATCGTCGTATTGTCTATGGTGTTGACGCCAATCATCGGCGTGTTATTTAAACGCTTTACCCTTGAACAGGATGAAAGTTCTCTTGATCAGGTCAGGGTTGCCGATGGCTTAACGGGTAAAGTATTGATGATTGGTTTTGGTCGCTTTGGTCAAGTGGCCAGTCAGTTGTTATTGGCGCGTAGTGTGGATGTGACCATTATTGATAATGACGTCAATATGATTCAGAACGCGGAAAAGTTTGGTTTTGATGTCTACTATGGCGATGGATGTCGTTTAGATATTTTACATGCTTCAGGGGCAGATACCGCAGAAGCCATTTTAGTCTGTGTCGACCACAAAGAAACGATTAATAAAATTGTAGAGTTGGTGAATGCTGAATTTCCTTTGGCTAAGCTGATTGTTCGTTCCTATGACCGTGAACACGCGCTGTATTTGTCTAAGAAAAATGTCAGTCTGATGGTTCGAGAAACCTTTGAGTCTGCATTGGCTTTAGGTCAAATGGCCTTGCAGCAATTGGGAGCAAGTCAGGATGAAATTCAACAGGTGAGTGAGGATATCCGAGCTTTAGATAATCAACGTTTTGAAACGGAAGTTGCAGCTGATGATGTCAAAGCGGGTATAGGTATACAATATACGCAGCGCAACCCACGACCTACTGCACCCTTGATTAAGCCGCAACATACGGGGCAGTTGTTAAATGATGCAGAACTAGAAAAACCGAGCGAAGTAGATGATAGAACTTAAAAATATAAGTTGAATC
The DNA here is from genome assembly GCF_902505955.1 of Acinetobacter sp. 8I-beige. Lineage (NCBI taxonomy): Bacteria > Pseudomonadati > Pseudomonadota > Gammaproteobacteria > Moraxellales > Moraxellaceae > Acinetobacter > Acinetobacter sp. 8I-beige. The sequence continues at coordinate 932,541 of NZ_LR732790.1, forward strand.
ATCTTGCACGAAAAGGCCTATTTTAGGCCTTTTCATTTTTGAACAGATGGATCTGAAAGCACTGCATGATTTGGCCTAATTTTATATTGAACGAAATCTATGTCAGTCCGATGATGTCGAACGGATACAATTTCGACCATCATTCTTGGCTTGATAGAGTTTTTGATCTGCCAATTTAATTACATCTTGAATATTTTCTGAGTCTTGAGGCCACGAGGCGATACCAATTGAAACCGTGATCGTGCCAATTGGGTCAATGTAGCTGTGTGCTACCGTTTTACGAAGTCGTTCAGCTGCTATATAGGCAATCTTTGGATCTTCGTGCACCACAAAGACAATAAATTCTTCTCCACCGACACGGCAGCACACATCATGTTGACGAAAGTTGCTTTTCATATGTGACGCTAACTTTTTCAATACGTGATCACCTTGATCATGGCCGTAGCTATCATTTACCGCTTTAAAGTGATCGATGTCCAATGTCAGTACCGAAAAAGGCGTATTGGTTGCTTCTAATTCATTTAAAAACAGTTTCATACCACGGCGGTTATAAAGTCCCGTCAGCGGATCGGTATTCACGTGTTGTTTAAGCTCTGCAATTTCATCTTTAAAATGTTTGGAGCTAAGCAAGAGAGCGGTGCGAAAGCGTAAAGCCTCAAAATACCAAGGATCGATGTTTTTAATGTCTTGATCAATATTTGGGCGCGTCAACATGCTGGCCATTTGTGCAAGCTTATTGAGTGGTGACGAAATCCAGTAAGAAAGTTTCCACACAAAAATGAACAAGAGTAAATAGAAGCCGAGCATAGCCAGTGTTACTTTAACGATGATCGAGTTGGCTTGGCTTAATAACTCTAACGTCGGTTGTTGTGACACCACAACCCAATTCACACTTGGAATTGCCGCAAACCCCGCAAGGTTTTCGATCCCTTTACTATTGACCAGTGCAATCTTTCCAGTGGGGTGGGAGGTAATATATTGCATCCCTGTGTTATTTTTTAATGAATCTCCAATGCGAGCTTTATCTGGATGGAAGATGATCTTATTTTTATTATCAACAACATAAGTATAACTTTTCTTATAAGAATAAGTGGTGGCTAAAAGTTCACTCACCAAGTTTTCTTTATTCAAATAAATCGAGCCCGTGACGATACCGAGGAACTCATTTTTACGATTAAAAATAGGCTGAGCAATCAGTACAATTAAATTGTTTGACAAGCCTTTGTATGGAGAGGAAATATAGGTTTTCTTGAGCTTTAATGCTTCGGTAATACCTGGAGTTTTATATTGTTTTTTTTGATTAACATGTAAGGTCTCGGGTGAGTATTCCAAAATAAAAGCATTTTTATCGATAATCGTGATTGAGTTAAATTTTTGTGATTGACCTTTGAGACGCGTAACTTCAGCTTTTAAAACCTGTTGATTGGAAAAATCTTGACCAATAATTTGAGCACTATAGCGAAGCTCACTCAACATACTTTCAAAATATTTGTCGGTACTAAATGCAATTTTTGAGGCATAGCGTTGATTGGCAGCTAAAGAGTTTTCGGTTAACTGCTCTTTGATGACATAGTTCAGAACAAAAATTGAAATTAGAAACAAGCTTGAGACACAGCCAATAATTAAAATCAAAATAAGTTTTTGTAAATCTAAACTATGAAAAACAGATTTCTTGATCACTCATGCCCCCAAGACAAGAACAGATTTTTTAAAGTTTTGTTGTGACGCCTGTAGAAGCTCAATTCTCATGACTGAAATCAATCTGGGTGAAAATTGATCGAATTTGCTTGCTGGTATTTTTCTAAGTATAGAGAAACTTCATATTAATATATATGTAATTTTTATATAAAAATTACATTAGTTTTCATTAAGATAATATGAATAGTACACAATAGCGCCTCATCAATCAAAAGCACTATTAAAGTTTAATGAAAACAACATTAAATTGACATGCCTAAACGTAATAATGAGCTCTTTATTATTTCGATCATTGGAGAACAAACATGAATGTCTTAGGCATCGGATTGATCATTTTATTATCATTCATCGGGTTAGGGGCACTCATTACCGGTTTTGCTGTGGGCGAAACATTCTTTATCGTGATTGGCTTACTTTTATTTATTATGGCTTTTTTGGTTTGGTTAAGTATTAAAGATAAAATTTCAAACCCTTTTAAAGATTAAGAATGTTGTGGTTGAGTAATTTTTATACTTTTACGATAGATCAATATTGATCAAGCTTAGATAGATGGATGTAGATTACGCTCTTTGCATCTAATTAGTGTGCCTATCATATGCAGTACCAGCCCAAAGGCTGGCAGCTTTGCAGTTTTTTGAGTCTATGCTTCAATCCAATTATCTTTAATTTCTTGGGCATCTTTGCTTAACATGACCTGATCCTCTCGAATTTCTCTTACCCATGCACTCGGGATAATATGATGTTTGCCATCACCATGTTTGGTGAGTTTGATCTCTTTACCTTCTATGTGGTCAACATCTCCAATCTTCGTTCCACATACGGCAATCACACTAGAATGTTCTTTAATGTCTGAAATATTAATCGTGGTCATAATGTACCTCTATCTTATTCATCGAACAAAAGCGAAGATTTACCCTAACCTAATTTCTCCTATTCATGAGCTTTTGAAATACAACAGCAACATATTATGTCTTAAAATTTACGGAGTATAAAAATTATCAGTCTATGTTTTATTTATAGAGTGCTAAGTTGATTAAATTATGCTGATGTTGTTTTAGTTGCAATTCAGCCAGCGTTTATTTACTGAATTTCCAGCATTATTATAGTGAATGACTTTTGCATAATTACCTACAGCTGTTGCATTATCAGGAATATCTTTGGTGACCACACTACCTGCACCGATGGTGGCATTATCGCCAATTTTAACATGATCGATAATACAGACATTTGGGCCAATATATACATTGTCGCCAATTACAGCGGCCTGACGACCGCCATTGGCACCAATCGTTGTAAACTGAGAAAGGTTGACATTGTTTCCAATCACAGTCGTTGGGTTGACAATCAAAGGTCCCCCATGACCGATGAACAAGCCATAGCCAATTTTTGTGGTGCAGTGGATATCGATCCCGTATTTCTTCTTCTTATAATAAAAAATAGGGTAGGCCAGTTTGCCAATCCACGATTTTGAAGCCGAAAGACGTAACCAAACGCTAAAGTTAAAACCACGATTAAACAAATAAGTTTTGAGGAATGAGCTTAGTTTTGTATTTATAAATGACTCAAAATCAATTGAACTAACATGGAAAAGAGCTCATAGGTTGAATGCGCGATTTTACTTGATTTGACGCTGAGATGTTATCTCGATTTTGCCTTTCAGTAAGGTCTCTTATTTTTTTAAAATATCAATTGGCTTTTATTTGTACTGTTGTTTCGAAATGTCATAGACCCTTGTCGATAGTGAAAAATGCTTTTATATTGTAGTTACAGTAGGTCGATAACTAAGACGCTACGATGTAGTTGGACGGATCAATGACAGCTCGTTGAGTTTGAAACGAAATGTTCAAACAATAAATCAGCACTAGCCTTCCAACATAGAAAAGCTCGCAGCAATGCGAGCTTTTTTTATGTGAAAAAATATGACTATGTATCTCGGTTGTTAAACATATTTGATTTAAGTTTATGATTTATAGTTATGATTTTGAAAATATTTATATAAATTAACATTGCGATAAATTCTAACAACTCAAGGGGCGGTGTTGGAAAAAACTTGTGCTATAAGATTAAGCAGAGCTAAAAAAGAAAAGGAAAATGACTATGACTCAGCTTGTAGATGTAAAGGTAAAGGACCAGTACAGTCAAACGTATAATGTGAAGGCCCAGTTAAGACAAGTACCTGAAAACTCCGAAGCAGAACGTTTGGATTTGTTTAAACGAATTGAACATATCGTTGTTGATGGTGAAGTGATTCTGCCTAGTATTGAACTGTTATTTGAAAGTCGACAAACGGAAAATATATACCGAGTTGTTGATTAACCCTATTGAAAAAAGCCCATCTTTACATGGGCTTTTTTTTATGGGCGATCTATATCGAGTTAAGTTAGGCCATCGAAGAATATAAGGGATAAATTTTTTGTGCGATTATATTGAAGATCCTAAAGTGAAATTAGGATATCACTTCACACATAGTTATTATTTATCAAGCTGTTTGATAAATGGTTCGAGTAACCATTGTGCCAAAGTCTGAAAAGTCGATGAAAGACATTAGGATTTTTTGCCTGAATAATAAAACAATAGATTGCTAATCAAACTCGTAGTCTTTAAATCTTAACTAAGACCGAAAAAGACTCAATTATCCATTGAATTTATTTCTTTAAGCTGCCTGCAAACGCAACAGTGAATGATTGATCTGTTGTAAGTGTTGGTTGAGTACTGTGGGTTCTATTCGACTTTCCTGCAAGGTCGTAATCCATTGCATTTGGCAGCGTTTGAGACTGTGTAAGTCTGTCGCCGATTGAATTTGAAGAATGAGTTGTTTTGCCATTAAGCCACAATAACGTTGTAATAAGCTCATCATCAAATCGCGTGTTTCTTCAAAGCTATAAGCTTTAAGCGGTGGGGCTGGGCTTTGTGTAGGAGTGGGTGGTGCAGGAGTCTGCGCTTTGCTGTCTAAATCTATTGGATTGACGTTATTCTGACTATTTTCGAGTACAGACGTCGATGATTGAGCCTCCGATGACGGCTGTATTGGGCTGGAGACGCGAGATGTTTGTATGGAATGAATTAAACCTAATTCAATTAATTGTCCGAGGATTTCAGGCGTTGCGATGCGTTGTTTGAATTGGTCAGCCAATTGTTCAAAATCTTCTGTACCAATTAAAACCAATAGTCGTCTTTGACGTGCATTGAGTGGGATATGACGTTGTTGTAAAGCATCTAAACCCAATGCTGTTTTTTGATAATGATTCATACCTTAATTTACTCCCCCGAACAAATAAATTAAGGCTGAACATACAGGGCGAAAATTACAACAATATTAAGAATTTATGACAATACATTTTAGAGCGTTTTAATGCTCGTATTTTCTAAAGCTTTACGTAAATACGGATCGAGTTCATCTTGACGCATTAACCACTGAATATAGTCAGCAGGGAGTTCGGCAATCGCTGTTCCGCGATGCTTGCCAAAATTAATGATTCGCGGAATACGAGCATCTTCAGAGACAGCAAATAATTGCTCCATGCTGTTTATTTTTAATTGATGAACCACATGCATTAAAATATTGGCCGTTAAAATAATATCCATATCGGCACGATGGGCTTTTTTAATCATCTCACGGGCTTTTTCACTACCTTTGGAGATCATATAAATGAGTGCCGAAATATTGTGCGCTTCAGCATCAGGCCAGACCAAACGTGCAAGGGCGAGTGTACAAATCGCTTTAATATGAGAAGTATCGACACCACATTTTTCGATAGCCCGAATATCATAATCAATATTATGACCAATGATGTACTGTGTTTCAGCAGGTAGTTTAAAGGTCGTATAGTGAGGCTTCCCAACGAGGTCTGACTCTAAAATATGATGCACAGCCATCGCTGCGAATGAGATTGGTTCATCGACGGTATAGAGCTGATCAAATACTTGGCTTTTGTCTAGGCTTAATTTGCCATTTGCAATTTCAATCGGTGCATATGCAATCTCAATGGGTTGACCATTTAGGGTATGGGTTTCTGTGTCGAGAATAATGGCTTGCATGTGCATATCCGAAAATTAAAAGCTGAATAAATTTATCATTTTCAAGACTATCAAGACAGCCTATGACTGCCAGATTTGTAGTTTATTCGCTGATTTTGTACGGTGATGTTGTTTAAATCATCTGGTGAAGCTAGGTGATTAGAGATCAGGCTTTATTAAGCAAGGAAAAAGTCGGAAGTTACTTGTCAATTTATTTAGGTAGGTTGCAAGGAAAATGATTGCTTAAAATAAAAATGATTCTTTGGGATTCAGCTCAAACAAAGACTAGAGAAGAGCTCACTGCCTGAATTCAGTTGTAGGATCAGGATTTATTTTGAACTCAAAATTACCAGTTTTTATAACAATGGTGAGTGCGCATTTGCAGACAATGTTCACTTTGTATCATTCTCGTAACTGGTCTTGCCATGCGTCATTTTGAGGCGTAAATCATTAATGTATTCAAGTGATTTGAATCGTTACAACAAGAAAAAATGTCATTAAGGAATTTTGAGATGAAAAAACATATATTGGCCGTGTTCGTCAGTAGTTCTATGCTTGTTTTAACAGCCTGTGGAGGAGGGGATGGCGATTCAACTTCTGTTATCGTAGATGATGGGATTCCTAAAAATAATATTGTTAATCCAGTAGTTAGAGTTGAGGCTTATACAGATGTAGATACTAACGCTAATGTTGTGTTGGATAGTGTGAGTAGTTCTAAAACATTGATGACCTATAAAATGCGTGGGGTTAATGGAAGTGAAACTCAAGCAACGGCTTTAGTTTTTACGCCTAAAGGGCTAATGCCATCAGGTGGTTGGCCGATCGTTGCATGGGCACATGGAACTACAGGTGTTGCTGATCAATGTGCCCCGAGTCAGCAAGGTTTAGGTGGAAACGAATTCTTAATTGCAAAGTTACTTGTAGCAGGTTATGCCGTGGTTGCTCCAGATTATGAAGGCTTAGGTGAACCTGGAGGTCGTGAGTTACATCCATTTTTAAATCTGAAAAGTGAGGCTTATTCGATCACAGATGCAGTTGTTGCCGCGAGTAAAAATTTGGGGAATACAACGGAGAAGCGCTGGACTGTTATTGGCCATTCTCAAGGGGGACATGCCGCATTAGGTGCTGCTGAGAATGCATCAAGAGCACAGCTCGATTACAAAGGCGCTATTGCCATTGCACCAGCATCCAACCTGAGTTTAATCCTCGCAGGTGGTGAGCAGCAAGCTGCTACGGAAACGGATCTAACGAAAAAAATTAATATTCTTGCGCCATTAGATACTTTTACTGCTTTAATTACAGCAGGATTAAGAAATCCTTACCCAGCATTACGCTATAGTGAAGTCTTTGAAATTCCAACAGATGATATTGCGAGACAAGCTGAGTCTCTATGTTATACGCTATTAGGAGGTACTTTTCGTGCCCCAATGGTCGATTACGCAGACATTTTTGGAACAATAGAGGGATATCCACGTACCCAAACTGGGTTTATGACCAATATTCCGGAAGTGAAAGATTTTCTGGCAAATGGTTCTCAGCCTTTGAAAAAGAAGATAAGTACTCCAATCATTATTTATCAAGGATCATTTGATGAAACTGTGCCTAGAACGGTTACGGATTTATTAGTAAATACTGCCCCAGCGGGGACAGTCATTTCTTACAAAAATGATGGACTACTTGCTCCAGTTGATAAATGGAATCATACGACTGTTTATACTCGTAATTTGGATAATTTTGTGACCGATGTCAAAACTCTCATGCCAATTCAGTAATTTGCTTTGACCCAAATCGCTCATGGAGTTCTGCTTCGTGAGCAATTTTTTATTTAAAACTGCGTAAAGTTCGTTCTCGAAATTTATAAACTTCATGCTACAATACGCGCCAATCTTAGCACGGCTTAAAAGCCCTAATTTCATAGGACCTCGCTAATGTTTGCCAATATCTCAATTGCTGAATTTGATCCAGAAATCGCGCAAGCAATCACAAATGAAGATGCTCGCCAAGAAGCGCACATCGAACTGATTGCTTCTGAAAACTATTGCTCTCCAGCAGTAATGGAAGCGCAAGGTTCAAAACTTACAAACAAATATGCTGAAGGCTACCCAGGCAAACGCTACTACGGCGGTTGTGAATATGTAGACGTGATTGAACAATTAGCGATTGACCGTGCTAAAGAGCTTTTCGGTGCAGATTACGCAAACGTTCAACCACATGCAGGTTCACAAGCAAACTCTGCTGTTTACTTAGCTCTTCTTAACCCAGGCGACACTGTTTTGGGTATGAGCTTGGCTCACGGTGGTCACTTGACTCACGGTGCAAAAGTAAGCTTCTCTGGTAAAACATACAACGCGATTCAGTACGGTTTAAACCCTGAAACTGGCGAGATTGATTACGAAGAAGTTGAACGTTTAGCAATTGAGCACAAGCCACGTATGATCGTAGCTGGTTTCTCTGCTTATAGCCAAATTGTAGATTGGCAGCGTTTCCGTGACATCGCGGATAAAGTTGGTGCTTACCTATTTGTAGATATGGCTCACGTTGCTGGTCTAGTTGCTGCTGGTGTTTACCCAAGCCCAGTTCAGATTGCTGACGTAACAACAACCACTACACACAAAACACTTCGTGGCCCACGTTCAGGTTTAATCCTTGCAAAAGCAAACGAAGAAATTGAGAAAAAATTACAATCAGCTGTATTCCCTGGTAACCAAGGTGGTCCATTGGTTCATGCGGTAGCGGCTAAAGCAATTTGCTTTAAAGAAGCAATGGCTCCTGAATACAAAGTTTACCAACAACAAGTGGTGAAGAATGCTCAAGCAATGGCTGAAGTTCTCATTGCTCGTGGTTATGACATCGTTTCTGGCGGTACAGAAAACCACTTGTTCTTGTTATCTCTTATTAAGCAAGATGTAACAGGTAAAGAAGCAGATGCATGGTTAGGTGCAGCTCACATTACTGTGAACAAAAATGCTGTACCAAATGACCCACGCTCACCATTTGTGACTTCTGGTATCCGTATTGGTACACCGGCTGTGACGACTCGTGGTTTCGGCGAAGCTGAAGTACGTGAACTTGCTGGCTGGATCGCTGATATCCTAGACAGTAAAGGTGACGAAGCTGTGATTAACGCTGTTAAAGCGAAAGTTGAAGCTGTTTGTGCGAAATTTCCTGTTTACGCAAACTAAGTTCTGACTTGAGAAAGCCCCCCTCAAGGGGGCTTTTTTTATAGTATTAAGAAATCAAAATCAGTTGAAATGTAATTTAGACTGCATTTCTGATATAACAGAAGTTATAGGCTAATAAATTATTTTTAATAAGAATTTTATTCATACCGTATTCAAATAGGAATGCAGCACATGGCAAACCCAGCAATTATCATTTCTGAGCAGGATCTTCATCGTTTAGAAACGATGTTAGAACATCAGCCTAAACTTACACCGACCATGCAGTTGCTTGAAGAAGAATTGGCTCGCGCCGATGTTGTTGCTCCACAAGATATGCCTGCCAATGTGGTAACGATGAATGCAAAAGTTTTACTGACCATTGCACCCTCTACAGAAGCATCTGAAATTACCTTGGTTTATCCGCATGATTTTAAAGGCGAGAAGGGACAGGTCAATGTTGTAGCCCCTATTGGTGCAGCAATTCTTGGCTTAGCTGAAGGTCAAGAAATTGAATGGCCGCAGCCAGATGGTCAAATGATGAAAGTCAAAATTGAAAAAGTGGTTTATCAACCTGAGCGTGAAGGCGATTATTTATAATATCGAAACACCCCATTTTAAAGCCATGTTGATCATGGCTTTTTTATGACTTCAAATATGCGTTTTGTTTCATAAAGGATTGTAACTCCATAGAAGATAAAAATAGAGTATGTATTGATTGGATCTTTTATTTCTACTCAATAGGTTTGGGTCTAGTATGAATAGAGTACTTAATAACTGATATAACCTTCATGATAATTTCTACGGCACAAAAGATGTCACAGCATTTTTGCAAAAATCTACATGTTATTTGACATAAAAGCTGTACTATAAAAATGATTTTATTCAATTTCTTTATTGGGTTAAAGCACTATGGCACAAATTGACGTTCTTGTTCCTTTAAGGGATATACCAGTCAATTCAGATGAACTTTTAAGTATCCAGCGTAATGATTTGGTTCCGTTGCTGAACGATCAATATCGTCTCAATCATTATGCAGATAGTGTCATTCAAGCGCAGTCTGCGCTGTTAAATGGAATAGACCCGCAGCTCACTTTACAGTTGAGCCAAACCATTGAGCAACTGATCCAGTCATTGGCTGATTCAAAAAAATACCTGAAGAAGCGTAAATTTAATGGGCTACAAAAGTGGCTCGGAATTGATATTGAATATGGTTCAACCCAAGTCGAATACTATAAAAAACTGGATCAGCTGCTGGATCGAGCCAATCATCTCAGCCAAAAATTGCAAATAGAAATTCAAAAGTCACAAGCACGTTATCAGCAGCTAACTGGTTTACGTGAGCAAATGGCCAAATATGTATCTTCGGCTGAAGCATTTTTAATGGAATATCCTAAATTTGTGAAGAATGCACATCCTTTAGATAATTTTGCAGAACGTTTATCGAAGAAAATAAACAGTTTACAAACTTTGCAAAGCAGTAATGATATTGCGATCACTCAAATGCAACTGTCTCAGCAGCTTTCATTGAGTTTGTTAGACCGATATAAAGAGGCACAACAGGTCTTGGTCCCAGCATGGCAATACCATGTCAAACAATCGCAGCAATCAAGCTCGACAATTGAACTGGAAAAGCTCGATAATAGCCGTGAAAAATTGATTCATACCTTAAAAAAATCACTGCAGAAACCAACACTTTAAGAAATAGATTAGGTGAATTATGACCAACCCAGAACAAAACAGTCTTGTGGTAGAGCCAACCACTGAAGTGATTGAACACAAGTTTCAACAGTTAAATTTGCAAGAAATTGGCTTGCAACAAGATGACTTCAATGCAGTCTTGGCAGCGCGGAAAGAGTTGGCAGAAATCAACCATAACGCCGTGGCGGAGTATGGTAAAAATATTGCAACACAAACCTCAGGATATACTGATGAGTTGTTAAATTTGGTTCAAAATAAAGATTTAGATGAAACAGGGCAAAAGCTGAATCAGGTGGTACAAGTCGCACAACAACTGAATACCTCAAGTATCTTAAATAAAAAGAAAAATTCAGGTTTCTTCGGTGGCTTGATGAGCAAAATTAAAGGCGCAAAGAATAATATTGATATGCACTTTAATACCACCAAAGAACAGATTGATACTTTGGTGAAAGAAATTGAAAAATCGCAGTCTGGTTTAAAAGCGCGTGTTGATACACTCGATCGGATGTTTCATGGTGTGCAAAGTGAATATAAACAGCTCGGTGTGTATATCGCAGCGGGTAAGTTGAAACAAGATGAAATTCAGCAGGAAATCTTAACACTGACTTCACAGGCACAAGATCAAACCACGACACAGAGAGTTTACGACCTCAATCATTTAGCCAATAATTTGGAAAAACGTGTAAGTGATTTGCAGGTTTTACAACAATCAGCCATGCAAACATTACCGATGATTCGTATTATCCAGTCTAATAATTTGATGTTGGTCGATAAGTTTTATGCCATTAAAAACATCACATTGCCTGCATGGAAAAATCAAATTAGTTTGGCGATTTCTTTAAATGAGCAGAAGAATAGTGTGCAGTTGGCCAATACCATTGATGATGCGACCAATGACTTATTGAAGCGTAATGCCGATTTGTTACATCAAAACTCAGTAGATACAGCAAAAGCCAATCAACGTTCAGTGATTGATATTGAGACGCTTGAACATGTACAAAACACCCTCATTAAAACAGTAAATGATGTGATTCAAATACAAAAAGAAGGGATGCAGAAACGTGCTGAAGCAACCACACGTTTGCGTAGTTTGCAGGACAATTTGAATCAACTGGTTTTAGACTCAAGTTCTAATCGTACGACACCATCTTAATGCCGAGGTGGGGAGTCAATAGAGGAGAAGCATTTGCCTTCCTTAGATGAATATGTTGTTCAGTCTCAGCACATTGAACAAGGCGTGGTTGCACTCAAACAACGTCAAAGTAAACTGAGTTTATGGTGTATGTTGAGTGCTGTCTTGTTTATTGCCTCCAGCATTAGCTATTTTCTACAACATGATTTTGTCTATAGCTTTTTTGGACTGAGCACTGAAATACAGCAATTACATATGCCCATGAGTGTCGATGCAAATTTAGCATCACTTGGACATCAGCCAGATTATTTTCTGAATTTGCTGTCATGGTTTGGTTGGCTTGTGCTCAAGATCATGGTGTCTTTTATTGGGGCATTTGTACTGGTGCACTATGCACGGAAAATTCATTTTTTCTATGTACGTTTTCAGTCTTTTATACTGAAGTTTGTGGCATGGCTGATTGCCTTTATTCTGCTTTGGTCAGGTCTGACCTATGTACAATATGATTTAAACGATGATGAAAGCGAGGCTTTTCAACAAATCGTACACTACGATAAAAACATTCAGCAAAGTGAAATAGCGCAGTATTTGCAGCAGTCGAAAATACAAATACCTGTAAAACATTATTTGCTTGCGCAGACGGCATTGTTACACCAACCTGTCGATAAAAATGCAGCAATTCCGCATGTGCTTGCTCTGGTCCAAGCAGAAAAAAATGATTCACATTTTATTGAATATGGGTTTAAGCCTGAACAGTTATGGACGATGCAACATCAACTCTATGGCAAAACACTCACGCCGATGGCTGCAAGTGTAGAAAAACAAGTTCAGCAAGCAGCGCAGTTCACTAAGGTCATGCAATTCTTCTCGCTTATCTTGATGCTGCTAATGGCGCTGTTGAGTCTTGTGTTATTTGGTCTAACGCGTCAGTTAAAAGCTAGAACTTTAAGAATTGAACAGCGGATGCAGAGTGAATCCTAAGCTTTGACTTCATTTAAAGTCCTGCGTTTAGTGTGACTTTTTATGATGAATATTTTTATAAATCTATAAAACCGATTATTAAAATAAAAACAAACTGTTTTATCTATTTCTGGATTTACTCTATGATTCTTCTATCAAATAAATTTATAGACTGCTTTGGAGAGCTTAACAATGTTAGATCAAAATACTTCAGCTCAATTAAAAACACTTCTTGAACGCCTTGAAGGTCCGATTGAATTGGTTGCGACTTTGAATGGTTCTGAGAAATCAGACAAAATCAAAGAATTGGTTGAAGAGGTTGCAGCACTGTCCCCACTGGTGACTGCACGTTTTGATGGTCAAAACTCACGTGCACCTAGCTTTGGTGTAGCAAAAGCCGGTGAACAGCCGCGTGTCTTCTTTGCGGGTTTGCCGATGGGACATGAGTTTACCTCTTTGATTTTGGCATTGTTACAAACCTCAGGTTATGCACCCAAAGTATCGGATGAAGTTTTGGCTTCAATCAAAGGTTTAGGTATCCAGTCTGACTTTGACGTATTTGTCTCTTTAAGCTGTCATAACTGTCCAGACGTGGTACAAGCGTTGAACCTGATTGCTATTTACAATCCGGGCACGACAGCAACCATGATTGATGGTGCATTCTTCCAAGACGAAGTTGAAGAACGCAAAATCATGGCTGTACCGATGGTGTTCCAAGACAACAACCATATCGGTCAAGGCCGTATGACCTTGGAAGAGATTGTTGCCAAACTGGATACCAATTCCGCAGCCAAAGAAGCTGAAAAACTCAATGCCAAAGAAGCTTTTGATGTTTTAGTGATTGGTGGTGGTCCTGCAGGAAATACCTCTGCCATTTATGCAGCACGTAAAGGCATTAAAACCGGGATTGTGGCTGAACGTATGGGTGGTCAAGTCATGGATACCATGGACATTGAAAACTACACCTCGATTCAAAAGACCCAAGGGCCGAAGTTTGCTGCTGAAATGGAAGCACATGTACGTGAGTACGGTGTGGACATCATGAACTTACAACGTGTTTCTAACATCAAAGGTGCAGATGAGACCGCGAATGGCTTAGTTGAAGTCACCTTAGAAAATGATGCGAAGCTTGAATCTAAAACAGTAATCCTTTCAACAGGTGCACGTTGGAGAGAAATGAATGTGCCGGGTGAAGCAGAATACCGTACTCGTGGTGTTGCCTACTGCCCACACTGTGATGGTCCACTGTTTAAAGGCAAACGTGTAGCAGTGATTGGTGGAGGTAACTCAGGTGTCGAGGCTGCAATTGATCTTGCTGGGATTGTTGAACATGTAACCTTGGTTGAATTTGATACCAAACTACGTGCTGACCAAGTGTTGCAAGACAAATTGCATAGCTTGCCTAATACCACAGTGATCCTGAATGCACTATCGACTGAAGTTGTGGGTGATGGTAAGCAAGTGACAGCATTGAAATATAAAGATCGTGCAACCGATGTCGAACATACGGTAGAGCTTGCAGGGATCTTTGTACAAATTGGTTTATTGCCGAACACCGATTTCTTAAAAGAAACAGCGGTTGAACTTTCAAACCGTGGTGAGATTGTGATTAACGATCGCAACGAAACCAATGTCAAAGGTGTATTTGCTGCAGGTGACTGTACGACTGTGCCATACAAGCAAATCATCATTGCCACAGGTGAAGGCGCGAAAGCATCACTGTCTGCTTTTGATTATATTATTCGTTCTGGGCTCTAAGTGTGAAATGAAAAAGCCAACGCTCTCCCAAAATATACGTTGGCTTTTTCCTTTTATGTTGTATCGCTGATCTTTGGTTTTACCCTTGATAGGAACTGAGTCACTAACAGCTCAGTTCCTTTTTTTCGTTTAAAGCAAATATCTTGTACAAAGAAAAAGCCAAAGTGCTCCCCAGTCACTTTGGCTTTTTCATTTAGTTTTTGTTTATTGTTATTCTTTGCCCAGTTTTTGTTTTGAAACTCTGAGTGTGGTCAGTACTCGGTTTCTTTTCTACTTTCCCCAAGGTTAGACGCTAAATAAGTTCAATCCTTTAAATTTTTCTAACAATTGTTGTTGTGTTTCAACGTGTTCTGGATGTGGCTCGATACAAGCAATTGGGCAAACATCGACACAGGTTTGGGTGTCATAAAAACCAATACACTCTGTACAACGGCTGACATCTATTTCATAAATTTTATCACCTTCAAAAATAGCGGTATTGGGACATTCTGGAAGACACATATCACAGTTAATACATGCATCCGTTATTCGTAATGCCATGGCATCATCCCCTCAACTTGCAACATAGGCCAGTGAAGCTGCTGAAATGTCAGCATTTGAATGCGGTAAGTTACGAATAAGTAGGGCATAGCGCATATCGACATCAGCAGGAACAGGTATTTCAACCACATGTCCTGAACCTTTCGCTTCAAGTATTGGATTGCCTTTTTTATCGAGGATTTCTGTTAGTTTAAAAGTGATGTTGCCTGAAGTGGTCATGAGTTCGAGCACATCGCCCACTACAAAACGGTTTTTGACATCGACTTTAAGATAATCGCCATTTCGTTCTAAAATTTCACCGCAGTATTGTTGATGGTCAAAACTGGATGAGCCATTTTCATAGTTTTGATATTCACTATGCACATGACGACGTAAAAAACCTTCGGTATAACCACGGTTGGCCAGACCTTCGAGTTGTGTCATGAGTGATGGGTCAAAAGGCTTACCTGCGAGCGCATCATCTATGGCTTTGCGATAAATTTGAGCAGTACGCGCACAGTAAAAATAAGACTTGGTACGTCCTTCAATTTTTAAAGAATGGATGCCCATTTGGGTCAAGCGTTCAACATGCTGCACCGCGCGCAAGTCTTTTGAGTTCATAAAGTAAGTACCATGTTCGTCTTCTTCAGCGGCAAACATGTCTTCATCATGACGTTGTAGTAATACGGGTTCATCGAACTGATGCTGTGCTTGCATATGCAGTTCATCAGCATTAGAACTTGAACAGCAGTTGGAGTCTGTATTTAGATTTTGGACTGGGATCACATCGCCATTTTCATCTTGCGTAGTCTCATGTACTTTGTATTCCCAACGGCAGGCATTGGTGCATGCCCCTTGATTGGCATCACGTTTATTCATATAGCCTGAAAGCATACAACGTCCAGAGTATGCCATGCATAGCGCGCCATGCACAAAAACCTCAATTTCCATGTCAGGCACTTGTTGCTTAATTTCTTCAATTTCATCAATGGATAATTCACGGGACAAAATGACACGAGTCAGGCCCATGTTTTTCCAAAACTTCACTGTAGCCCAGTTAATGGCATTGGCTTGAACCGAAAGATGAACATCCATGTCTGGAAAATGTTCGCGTACCATCATAATCAGGCCTGGATCCGACATGATCAGGGCATCGGGTTGCATAGCAACCACAGGTGTGAGGTCACGAATAAAGTTTTTGAGTTTTGAGTTATGCGGTTGAATGTTGACGACCACATAAAACTTTTTGCCTAAGTCATGCGCTTCTTGAATGCCGATAGCCAGATTGTCATGATCAAATTCATTATTGCGCACACGTAAACTGTAACGAGGTTGTCCGGCATAGACCGCATCTGCACCATAGGCAAATGCATAACGCATATTTTTAAGCGAACCTGCAGGAGAAAGAAGTTCAGTAACGTGATGAATGCTCATGATCAAACTAAGGCATAAAAAAAATATGGGTTTATTGTAGGGCTTTAAAAAATAGATTCAACCTAGTAAACAACTCGGAATTTAAGCGGGGATAGACGCGAAAATCACACGTTCAAACGCTGGATTTGAGTGCTTAATGGTAAATATCTGGATCTATGGTTTTATATGGATAAGAATAGAAACTAACTTAAATATCCTTGTTTTATAACGTAAAAAATCTGTTAGATAAAACTTATCTAAGATACTAATCATCGAGAGGCTGGGGGCTTTGTGGCCTTTTATCCGAAATAATTGGGGATCATTTTTATTAGATTTGAGGTTAGGATAGATTTTTTATTTCTGAAATTATTAAAAAAATAAATATAAAAGTCCTAGATTAACCATGCAACGTTTGTGCAAATGTATCGCAAAATCGAGTAATACCCACAGTCTAAATTTTGCATTGATGTGTTTTATGCATCTGAAAGTCCTGCTTCAAGATGTCTTAAAATTTGGCAATCATCAATGGTTGATTGGGTTGCGCAAGATTGTCGAAGCTGTTGTAGCTGTATCTGGAATTTTTGCAATTCAATGATTTTTTGTTCGACTTGTTTTAAATGTTCATCAATCAGTTGATTGACCGCACTACAGTCTTGTTGAGGCTTTTGTTCCAGTTCAATCAGGTATTCAATTTCTTTGAGTGAGATATCCAGCGCACGGCAACGTTTAATAAAAATGAGTCGTTTAAGCGCATCATCTTGATAATAGCGATAGTTATTGTCCCCGCGAAAAGAAGGCTCTAATAAATGCTTTTTTTCATAGAAACGAATGGTATCGGCACTTAATCCGGTTTTATGGACTAAGTCTTTCATCAAATAAATAGCAGATGAGTTTTGTTGATTCATTTTGCTTGACCTTAGAGCCACTCCATAGTTTTTAATCATAATAGAAAATGATTACGTCTGGATAGAGGTTGTGTATATGGCATGTTCTTCTTGCAGTTGTGCACCTGCACCGCAAAAGCCAAATAGTAAGTTTAGAATGGCATTGTGGATTGCCTTATTGATCAATTTAGCTATGTTTGTGGTGGAGCTTATAGGTGGGGCTTATGCACATTCATCATCCTTATGGGCCGATTCTCTAGATTTCTTTGGTGATGCAGTCAACTATGGTATTTCCCTAGCGGTGCTTGGTGCGAGTTTATATTGGCGGGCGACAGTGGCATTGCTCAAAGGTATGACCATGGCGTTGTTTGGCTTGGTGGTGATTGGTAAAGTGATATATGCCTATGCTTTAGGAATTCCACCTGAAGCCATGACCATGGGGGGGATAGGTGTGATTGCTTTGCTTGCGAATGTGGTTTGTGCCGTCATTTTATATGCCTTTAGAGAAGGTGACTCTAATATGCAATCGGTCTGGCTTTGTAGTCGAAATGATGCGATTGGGAATGTGGCAGTTATTTTTGCTGCAATAGGGGTGTTTGGTACAGGCAGTTTGTGGCCAGACATAATCGTGGCAGGCATTATGGCGACTTTAGGTATGACTGCGGGTTATCAAGTGGTGAGCAAAGCATTATCTGAGCGCAAAAAAAGTGTATTAGAAAATTCGACTGCACAATAAAAGTGAGAGTACTTCTACGGTTCAATTCTAGATTTAATAGCGCTGCTGGGGTTTAAAGCTTGGCATTCATAAGATGTGAGTTCATTCCAATTTAAGAGTTGGATACGTGGGTGTACAAGGACGTTTAGCTACTGACGCCAACTAATGAGTTCGTAAATTCATCTTGCTCCAAAAGTTATTCCATAGACTTAAATATTCATTTTGAAGTTGCTGGAAATACAGAGCCTGTTCAGGTTTATAGCATTGTGTGAATAGCACCCAAATGTCATCTTCATGATTGTCATCGTTAGCAAGGGTTGTATCACATGTTTCTGCAAGACCATGACATGCATAGTAGCCTTGGGTAAATGAAGGATCATACGCTGCGAGATTAGTTCTGAGTGCTTCACTAAACTTAATCACTTGCAGTTCGGTGCAAGCCAAAATGAGTAGCAAGTCTGCATAAGAATGAATATGTTCTTGAATAAATTGTGCAATTGCCAATGCTTCAGGCGCGGTCTGTTTTTGATTGGTGACATTGATGTCAAGTTGCTGCATCAGTTGAAGGAAATAGACCAAATGCGATTTAGAGGGTGAACTTTTCTCAAGTTGGTGAGTATTAAAACCCAGTTCATCTAGAAGATTCAGCGACAGCAAATAGCGCGCATATATTTTGGCTGCAATGCGGTCTTGCTCCACGATATTGCTGTCGTGCTCAAGTTGAAGCGCTTGATACATAGCCATACTCAAAGCATCAGTGAAAATTTTAACAATAGCGGTAAAATAATTCAGATGAATAAATTTCAGCTGTTCAAGTCTCAGTTGGCATTGATGCAGCCGTGTCAATATCGGATGTTGAAATAGAACATTTTCGGCTGTTGTTTGCTTTAAATGGCTGACCGCTTGAGTATTAGTTGCCCATGAGGTTGAGCTTAAGGATCGTTCAATAAAGCGCAAAACTTCTGCGCGGGTATGTTCAGACTGGGTAAAGGAGAGAGCATTCATATACGAGGTAAATTTTAATTGTCATCATTTTTATCATAGTGAAAAAGATTCGATTCTTCTAGTATTTTGTTTATTTTAAAAGCGATGTATTTCAAATACTTATTTTAATATTGCTATTGTTTTTTATAAAAAAACGGTGTTGATCTAAATTTGATATATAATATCGTCTTCAATCGATGTATTTCGTTTTCATGTGCTGTTCTTTTGGGTTAATGGCTTAATTTTAAAGTTTTGTGCATCAGGTAAAATAAATGTCAAAAAAAGAAGACATCATTAACACAGCGCTTAATCTCTTTAACTCACATAGTTATAATTCTATCGGTGTGGATCGGATTATTAGCGAGTCTGGCGTTGCTAAAATGACGTTTTACAAATACTTCCCATCTAAAGCTAAATTAATTGAAGAATGCTTAGTGACAAGAAACCAAAATTTACAGCAGTCGCTTGAAGCGACGATTGCTGCATGTGACCCAAGTGATTATCTCTCCCATATTCGTGCAATTTTTGAATGGTACCATGCTTGGTTTCATACTGAGGATTTTAATGGTTGTATGTTTCAAAAGGCAGTTGAAGAAATTTCAAAAATTTATCCTTCTTCGTTACAGCCTGCAATTGACTATAAAGAATGGTTAAAACGCAAGCTATGTCAAGCTTTGAATCGTCTAGGTGTAAAACAGGATGAACAGTTGGCGGCATTTTTATCGAGTATTTTGGATGGCATGACTATACAAGCACAAATTGATCCGAACCAAGTGCATTTGGAAGATTATTGGAAGCGTGTGAATACTTTAATTCAAATGGAACTCTTGGCTGCCTAATATATAAATTTTGATTTTAAGGTTAATCCAATACACATTATCTTGCTGGCTTAAATACATTTTAAATAAATCAAGTGCAAATAAATAAGCGCGATAACTGTTAGGTTATCGCGCTTTGCTGATAATGATTATGTTCCATATCGCACATTATTTGACAATAATGCATGATATGGATATGAGCAACTTAACGTGCCTTCTTATATTTTTTGTACCCTCTGAATGTTTTCGGTCATTCAGTATCTCAGCAAAAATAGACAGACTTGTCTGTTTTGTTGAATTATAGAGACTTTGTGGAGAAAAACAACCAGTCTGTCTTTATTTTGGCTGAAATTTATTCATTATGCTTAATATTCATTAAAAGATGTAGGCCATTCGTTATTTGTTGCATTATTTACCCACATGGTTTAAACAGCTTGGGGGTAAATAAATGGTAAATTCATTGATTGGTTCAATCAGGACATTATAAGGTTTGAGCTGATCTTCGTAGCATACAAGATTGAGCCTTGCTAAAATTTCAAAGCGGGCAGAGTGCAGTGTTGCAGGTTTCGGATTTAAGCGGCTATGCCAGACGCGATAGTTGCCGAGTTTTCCATCGCGGCGATGGTAAAATCCTGCTAAAGGGTGGGTCAGGAAGACCTGATAACTTTCTAAATTGGGAAAGCCTTCAAAATGCCATTGGTCATGTTCGGACTGAGACAAATGCAGATCTGAGGTGGCCCATGCCGATTGGGTACGCATTTTATATTGTGTATATCGATCTTCTGTATCTTGCTGACAATCAAACTCAATTTGCGCAGGATGCCACGGTAGTTGCCAAATATAACGAGGAACAATCAGTGTCCAAGAGTCTAAAGTTGTTCCTAAAAACCAAACACAACGCTCTTGTGTCTCTTGATCAATCACGTAGGCCCGATAGTCGGTTTGCCTCATAGTGAATTTTGGAAAAGGATAAACCGCGGAGCTGAAATCGACACCGATGAAGGGCACTACCGACAACAGTGCATGTTGTTTGCCTTGGTACTGTACAGTATCTAACTTAAACCGTGCTGGAATGATCCCTTTAAAACGAAGTGGGTCGATGGCATAAGTAATTAAGGCAAAATGTTGGAGTTTGCACTGTATATCGAGGCCGCTGGGCTTGGGTTTTGGATGCAAATAGTCTTTAAATTTGAGTTCTGCAAAGGTCATTTGTTTAAATTCTAGATTTGTTATTTTTTTTAATATTAGATAAAACTATGCACAGAGTAAATAAAAAACCGAAGCCTAAGCTTCGGTTTTTTAATATCTTTATACGATCTTATTTTTCAACGAATGCACGTTCAATCACGTAGTCACCAAGTACACCCATACGTGGCGACTCTTTTAAACCATGTTGGTCTAGAAGTGCAGCAACGTCATCAAGGAATGCAGGGCTACCGCAAAGCATTGCACGATCCGTTTCTGGGTTGAAACGTGGTAAACCGATCTTCTCAAAAATCTCGCCAGTTTCAATTACTGTTGTGACACGACCTTGGTTTGGATAGTCTTCACGAGTAACCGTTGGGTAGTAAACCAATTTGTCTTTAATACCTAACTCTTCAAAGAACTCATTGTTCGGAAGTTCGTCTAAAATAAGGTCTTGGTAAGCCAGCTCAGAAATGAAACGTGTACCATGCACCACAATCACTTTCTCAAAACGTTCGTACGTTTCAGGATCACGAATGGTTGCTAAAAACGGAGCAAGACCTGTACCAGAAGAAAGTAGGTAAAGGTTTTTACCTGGGTTTAAGTCATCAAGCACTAAAGTTCCAGTTGGTTTTTTAGATACAAGAATTTCATCACCCACTTTAACTTTTTGTAAAATAGAGGTTAACGGGCCATCAGGAACTTTAATTGAGAAAAACTCAAGTTCTTCTTCATAGTTTGCGCTAGCAATAGAATAAGCACGCATTAACGGTTTGCCATTTACTTCAAGGCCGATCATCACAAATTGACCGTTTTTAAAACGTAGAGCAGTGTCGCGCGTCGTTTTAAAAGAGAATAAAGTATCATTCCAATGGTGGACGTGAGTAATCTTTTCGACGTTGAAAGCAGCCATTAAAGGTCTCAATAAATTATCAAATTAGAACAGGTTGCTATTCTAATCTAAAATCATTCTCGATAAACTGAATATATTTAATTGAGCTTATTAGAAAAAGTGATGATGACTGAGTTAACCTTGCCGATTATTGGCTATATGCACTCTTCTTATAAGGAAAAGTTTGGTATTCCTCGTCAGCCTAATTTGGTTCAGGTGGAATCGTATATTGAAATGTCAGCACCCTATAATGATGTTCTAGCCTTTGAAGGAATTGAGGCATTTAGTCATTTATGGTTGTTGTGGCAGTTTCATGACAATAAAAATCCAGAAAAAACCCAGTTTTGTCCACAAGTTCGTCCGCCACGCTTAGGGGGCAATAAAAAAATAGGGGTGTTTGCTACGCGTAGTATGTATCGTCCTTCACCGATTGGTCTATCGGTGGTAAAGCTCAAGTACGTTAAAAAAGAAGGGAAATCGGTTCGAGTGTATGTCACAGGAAGTGATTTGCTAGATGGTACCCCGATTGTCGATATTAAACCCTATATTCACTACTCAGATGCCGTTATAGAAGCGGAAAGTGGCTATGCGCAAGATGAACCTAAACGTAAATCGGTGATATGGTTGGATCGGGCAATCGAACAGAAGCAGCAGCTTTTGACGAGTGGGAAATTGTCTGTACAGACCGTACAGGAGCTTGAAGCCGTTTTATCTTTAGATCCCAGACCGGCGTATCAAGATGATGAAGCACGGGTATATAAAATGAAATTTGCTGCTGTTGATATCGCTTTTACAGTGGGTGAAACTACAGTGAATATCACGGCCGTAGAATTAGAGACTTAAAGAGAGAAGCTCCAATACAATAGCCCAATCAATACCACCATATGCAAAATCTGAATCGGGGCAAAAGCAATAAAGTATTGCTTACCACCTGTTAAGGCGGCATTAACGGATTTGGCAACAGCATGGGCAGCCAAACCTAAGATAAATGCAGACATTGCTGCCGTGTCTGTCGGTGCCCCTTGCATGACCACTGTTGCCATCGCTGCATGAATTTCAAATAAAGATGCCAGCAAAGTCCCAGCGATTAAACCTGCATCTCCCAGCCAAAGGTTAAGTCCATACACACCCGCTTGGATGAGCGTTAAAGTCAGGGCAATAATAGCAGCCTCTTTTAAACTAAACATGCGTGAATCAGTGGGTTGGTGTTGTTCTTGCGCAGGCGGCGCAGATCGCACCAACACATAGGCACAGATCCCTAAAAGGAAACTTGCCACAAGGGTCGGAAGCAGTATGGTTTTGAGCCAAAGTATACTCACACCTGCGACGATAATCAGCAGTTGCAACAAAGTGGCAATACAGGACATGAGTGCTGCACCTGCATTGGGTTTGGCGAGTGATCGACCTGCACGTACTTCCATGCCTAAGCTAGCAACAGTCGCTGTACTGGATACAAATCCTGAAGCGATTGCCGATAAAATCATGGCATTTTTACTGCTCAGTAGTCGTTTGGCGATATGTGCAAGCGCTTGAACGGCAAGGATGAGCGTGACTAATTTTAAAATAATATAGGGATTCAGCACAGCACCCCATAAAGGCGTATTCGGCGTTAAGGGCAAGGCAACTAGAATCAGTGCTAGAAGAAAGATACCGTCTTTAAACTCAGCCTCAGTAATCCATTTCCCCGCAATGCTGTGCATAGGATGTTTGGTCATTAAAATAATGGTCAGGAGCACGGCTAAACCTGCAGCAAGTGATGTATTCCATAAGCACATGGCACCAATAAAATAAGTCATGACAAAGGCAAGTTCAGTGGTTGAACCCAAATCTTCTGTTTGGTTTTTCATTGAGAATATAACGATGCCGCCGATGATCAGCGCACCGACAATGCCAATACTGACACCAAATAAAAAACAAATAGCACCGAGGAGTGCACAAATTGCAAAGGAGCGTAGTCCTGCAAAGCTCTGTTGGTTTTCACGTTGTTTACTTCGTTCACGTTCTAAACCAATCAATAGGCCACAGCCTAATGCTGAAGCCAAGGTGATGAGGACCTCAGATAAAGCTAAGCTGTTGATGGAAATTGCGCTGAAGTCCAAGCCTATCTCACAAAATCTAATGACCTGTCTAAAATATAGGCGAATACTGAAGGTGGATTCAAGTTAAAAGAGCAAGATTTGTGAGTAAATTCGTGATTATATTTATGAGCTTGGCTACTCCTCGATATTTGTAGGATTTGCTTATGCTTTGTGCGAATGAATACAGAAAATCTTGCTATAGTGGGGTTATGTTTGGGGACGTATAACAATGAATTTTAATTTTGAAATTGATACCACTTGGTGCTTAGATCAACTGTTTAAAGATGGGCGAATTACTGAAAAAGAAAAAAATCTAGTACAAACCTCGCACCGTCAACGCGATCAATTGAAGTGGCATCCATTACAGTGGATTGCTAATTTTAATCTGGTGGATCAGTCGCATCCACAGTCGAGACTGACATTAAATCGGCTGTGTCAGTGGTTAGCCGAAAAGACCCAATTACCGTTTTATGTGATTGATCCACTCAAAGCCGATGTGCAAGCTTTGACTTCGGTGATGTCTCAAGAATTCGCCTTCCGCAATAAAATCTTGGCTGTTGAAGTTCAGGCCAATCAAGTGTTGATTGCAACAGATCAGCCATATATGAAAGATTGGATCGCAAATTTGGAGCACAATGTTGCACCAAAAAAAATCCAGCGTGTATTACTCAGCCCTGAACAATTACAGCGTTATATGGTCGAGTATTATCAGGTGAGTCGCGCCGTCAGTAATTCACAGAAGTCTGGGAGTTACGAGCGTGATAATAAAGGCGTTGAAGCACTTTTACAGTTGGGTGATAGTCAAAATCCAGATGCCAATGATCAACACATTGTTAAATTAGTCGACTGGGTTTTACAGTTTGCTTTTGAGCAAGGTGCCAGTGATATTCACTTAGAACCACGTAAAGACAATGGCAAAGTTCGTTTCCGTATTGATGGGGTATTGCATACGATTTATAACATGCCAGCCAATACTTTAACCGCGGTGATTTCGCGGATTAAAATTTTAGGTCGAATGAACGTGGCAGAGAAACGTAAACCACAAGATGGACGTTTAAAAACACGGACACCGAAAGGGCAAGAAACAGAACTGCGTCTTTCGACTTTACCGACTGCTTTTGGTGAAAAGTTGGTGATGCGTATTTTTGACCCTGAAGTTTTAGTGCGCAGTTTTCAGCAGTTGGGTTTTGAAGGGCATTTGCTCAGTGATTGGCAAGCACTGACCTCGCATAGTCACGGCATTATTTTGGTGACAGGGCCAACAGGTTCAGGTAAAACCACTACGCTTTATTCGTCCTTAAAACAATTAGCTACCGAACAGGTGAACGTCTGTACCATTGAAGACCCGATTGAAATGTTAGAGCCGAGTTTTAACCAAATGCAGGTGAATACAGGCATTGATCTTGGTTTTGCTGATGGTGTTCGTGCACTGATGCGTCAAGACCCTGACATTATTATGGTCGGTGAAATTCGTGACCATGATACGGCCAATATGGCGATTCAAGCAGCACTTACAGGGCATTTAGTGCTGTCAACTCTGCACACCAATGATGCACCTTCCAGTCTAACGCGTTTGCATGATTTAGGCGTACAACCGTTCTTAACTGCGGCAACCATTTTAGGGGTATTGGCACAGCGTCTCGTGCGTCGTTTATGTCCACATTGTAAAGTTGAAAAGCAAATCAACAGCCAAGAATGGGAGCATCTGACTTTTGATTACATCATGGAAATGCCTGAAAAAGTCTTTACCGCAGTAGGATGTGAAGAGTGTCGGCAAACGGGTTATAAAGGACGAGTCGGTATTTATGAATTTATGCCTGTGAGTTTAGAGGCCAAGCAACTGATTGGTGCCAATGGTGACTTGACTGCACTGCGTCAACAAGCCAAAAAAGAAGGCATTGAGCCTTTAAGAATTGCGGGGGCACGTAAAGTTTTAGAAGGCGTCACCACGCTAGAAGAAGTGTTACGTGTCGTCCCACTCAACTAATAAGCGTTTAATGCGTTACTTGAAGCTTTCTTAAGATTCAGCTCATCTAGTTTTGGTTTAATCACTTCATCGAATAGGTGAACAATTAAATAGAGGTAGTAGATATGAATATGATGATGAAAGCGTTATTGGTTGCTGGTGTTATTGGTTCAACGACTGTCGCTGTAGCAAACACCGCAGTGAACCAAGCGGCAGTTGCTGCTTCAACACCAACTACGGTTAAGCATGCGTTAACATTAAAAGATGACAGTCACGTCCAGTTAAAAGGTTATGTGGTCAAAGCCATTGGGGATGAGAAGTATGAATTCCGTGACCAAACAGGTTCAATCACTGTCGACATTGATGATGAACTATGGGGTGGCAAAGCGATTTCAGCTAAAACACCTGTAACCATTATCGGTGAAGTGGATATTGACTACAAACCAGCAAAACGCGTTGAAATTGATGTAGATCAGGTGAAATTCTAAATACGCTAGTTCAAGCTCAATTCAATTTTGATTGGACTTTCTTAAAAAACCACAGGGCTTCGATTGGATCTTAGCCCTGTGGTTTTTGTATTTTGAGCCATTTCACGGCATGATCTAAACAATCGTAATAAGGCAGGTTAAGCAGTGCGGATATTATTGGCAGAAGATGATGCCTCTCAAGCTGAGAGTATTAAAACTTGGCTTGAAATGGATGGCTACAGTGTCGATTGGGTGGAACGGGGTGACCATGCCATTTTAGCCATTGAACAGCATCACTATGACTGTGTGCTTTTAGATCGTGGTTTGCCGCATGCCACAGGCGATGACATTTTGCTGAAAGTCCGTGGCAAGAACCTCTCGACGCCTGTGATTTTTTTAACAGCGCGTGACAGTATTCGAGATCGAGTCGAAGGTCTAGACTTGGGCGCCAATGATTATTTGGTCAAACCTTTTAGTCTAGAGGAATTATCTGCTCGAATTCGCTTACAACTTCGACAGCAACAGCATAGCAGCTCGCAGGTATTGAGTTATGCCAATATCCAACTCGACCCACAAGCCAAAAGTGTGACTCAAAATGGTCAAGCTGTTAATTTAACTGCCAAAGAGTTTCAAATTTTGCATAAATTGATGCTCAAGCCCGAATATGTTGTTACGCGGGAACAACTTGAGGAAAGTCTTTATGCATGGGGCGATGAAATCGAAAGTAATGCGATTGAGGTCTTTATTTATCAATTACGAAAAAAACTCGGTAGTCAGTGTATTAAAACCATACGTGGTTTGGGCTACAGAATGAATCAGGACACATAATGGCTCAGCCAATTTCACTGCAGCGTCAGCTTGTTAAAAGTTCGCTCCTCAGTTCGATACTGGCGGGGCTTTTGGCATTGCTGATGTTTATTGGGGTGTCGGTTTATCAGACCATGACTATGCAAGATGAAATCATGGATGAAATGGCCGATATGTTGCTGGCAGATGATTTAACGGTCAGCAATGGTCAAGCCTTGGCAGAGCTTAGTGATGAATTCGAAATTCGCTATCGACTCGATAATGCACAGCAACTTTTGACTGCATCCGAAGATGTACCTGAAAAAATTACCGTTGATCATTTGAGTTTGGTTTCAGATGCACCTTATGGTTTTTATTGGTCAGAGCATAAACTGTGGCGTATTTATACTGCGCAGGATAATCACGGTTTACAGGTTCAAGTGACCCAGTCGATGTCCGAACGTTTCCATGCCTTTTGGCAAAGCATCCTAGTTTTCAGCGGTGTGTTGTTTTTAGTGTGGTGTGTACAGTGGTTGTTGATGCATTTTGCCATTCGACGTAAATTTCGGGTGATACATCAAGTTTCAGAGCAAATTTCAAATAAATCGGTCAATGATTTAGCACCTATTTCTATGCCAGAACCTGAGCTGATTGAGTTGCAACCGATGCTGTCTCAACTGAATGCCTTATTGGCGCGTTTAGACCAAGCTTTAGTGGCAGAGCAGCGCTTTACCGCGGATGCTTCACATGAGCTACGTTCTCCACTTTCTGCGATACAAATGCGACTTCAGGTGCTCAAGCGCAAGTTTCCTGAACTTGAAAGTGAGTTCAAACCGATCCAACAAGATGTCAGTCGTGGAGTACAGGTGTTGGATAATTTGTTGTTGCTGGCGCGTCTAGACCCTGAGCAAAAGGAAAGCTTGGCGAAGACTAAGTTTGACTTCAGTCTGCTAATGCTGGACGTGATGAAAGCTTTACAGCCTTTTGCGGACTCAAAACAGATTAAAATTAGCGCGGTGCTTGCAGAGCAGGTTTATGTATTGGCCAATGAGCAGCTCTTATTTAGCGCACTTCGCAATTTGCTTGACAATGCCATTCGCTATAGCCCCGAGCAGGCACAAATTTTTATCAATCTCACGATCGAAAAACAGCATCTCAGACTGAGGATTGAAAATAGTGGACACGGTGTCGACGCTGCGGTTATCCAGCGTTTAGGTGAACGCTTCTATCGGGCTTTAGGTACAAAAACACAAGGTTCAGGCTTGGGCTTATCGATTTGTCAGAAAATTGTCGATTTACACGCAGGGCAGTTGTTATTTAGTCCATCCGACTTAGGCGGTTTAAAAGTGGAACTGCTGTTAAATACGCTTGAGACTTAGATATGCAGATTGTGATCTGTGATAAAAACAGCATAAATGATCAAACTTAAAGACATTAAAAAGCAGTACGCGCTGACATACTGCTTGTTTCCACGATTATTGTTATTGGGTTTTTATAGTTCTTATTTGGTAAGAATGAGTCGATTATTGCGAGTGAGTCGTAGACGATACTCTTCTCCAGCATGCATAATGCGAATTTCACGGCCTAGGGCAAATAAGTTGTTTGAGTGTAGCATTGGTAGTGAATGGGTTGTTTCGTTACGAGTAAATAAGCTAAATGGTGCGTTCATTCTGGCGACTCCGTGGTATATGTTGAACGATTTAAATGATAATCATTATCGAATGAGGCTGTCAACATTTTCTCGCTGAAAATATAAAAAACTTCAATATCGTTACATGCAATCACTCAATACACTACACATCTGAAATGGAATCTGATTATGTCAAAACCTTTGGTTCAAGTTGCTATAGCCATCCTTTTACATCAAGGCAAAGTGTTGGTGGGCTGGCGCCAGGCGGAACAGCATCAGGGCAATAAGCACGAATTTCCTGGAGGGAAGGTGGAAGCAGGTGAAACGCCTGAGCAAGCTTGTCGCCGTGAAGTGTTAGAAGAGGTCGGAATTGATATACAAGATTGGCATGCTTTTGACTGTATTCAGTTTGAATATGACGATGTGATTGTCAATTTGCATTTATTTCATGCCGTAGTATCAAATCATCTATTGGCAGACATTCACTCACCATGGGCGTGGTTCAAGCGTGCCGAATTACAAGATCTTAACTTTCCAAAAGCCAATCAGGCCATTTTGAAGCGACTTTATGCTGCACCCGTGATTAAAATTTCAGATCAAATCGATGTGTTGAAGGATTTGCCTGAACAACAAGTGCTGTATTGGCGAGTGCCTGCCAGTCCTGAACATATTTTAAAAATTGCAGAACTGAGTGTAGAACAATTGGCACGGCTGATTGTCAATATAGAACTATGGAAAGGTTTAAATCCACTACAACAGCAGGCAGTTGCGGCCATACACCTGAAACAATCTCAATTGATGCAACTGAGTAAAGGGGAGTTGAACGTTGGGCAGCGTTATATAGCGGCCTGTCATGACCGTAGCAGTGCTGAACATGCACAAGAAATTGGCTGTGATGCTCTTTTACTCAGTCCCGTACTTGATACACTCAGCCACCCAAATAGTGAAACTTTGGGTTGGCAACAGTTCAGTTTGATTGCAGAAGAGATTCATATCCCGATTTTTGCTCTCGGCGGCTTACAGTTAGCCGATTTAGCCAAGGCACAAAGTTATGGTGCTTATGGTATAGCAGGGCAGCGCTCCATTTAACGGAGCACGCTTTTAAGACAGACTTTTGATTGCTGTTTGGGCTTGTTGAATGGTTTTCTGATTCTTCTGCATTTGACCCGCTTTTAAGATAATGCTCCAAAGCTGCTTTTTCATGGCATTGCTTTGGGCATAACTCAAGCCGCGACGTGCAAGCGATTCCGCATTTGCAGGTTGTTTTTGTTGATTAGCAATTAAAGCCAAATACAAAAAGGTCTCACTCGACTGTGGTGCTAAACGCTGTGCTTGCATGGCGTAGCTTTGTGCTTGACTCCACTGGCCTTGGCGATAGGCCGTTTGTGTTTTTTGCATCAGATTTTTAAAAGCAGGAAGCTGTCGCCCATCATTAAACTGTTGTTTGCTTTTCTGTTCAGGAATCACAATCTTCTGACGTTGAATCTCTTCGCGGTCATAAGGGTGAATTGTGACCCCTGAGGGTGTTTTCTGCTCTTTATCCGCCTGTGTCGGCTTTTCAGGTATCTTTTTTTTAGCTGGCTGTGGGAGGCTTTGACAGCCTGCCACAGTCACGATAGTTGCTAAGATACTTAAACGTTTAAACCACATCAAAATTTAAATCCGTCCTATTTATTCAGGTTGGTAGCTACCACTCGAAATGACTTGCGTCTCATCTTCTAAGTTGCGCTGCATGTTTGATTCACTTTCACGAATATAGTTGTCTATGCTGTCGCCTTGTTCAGGTGTAGCTTGGTAACCATCTGTTTCAGGATTGTAAGTGGGTTCAACTTGATAATGCGGTAAGCCACATGCGGTTGCTTTGCGTGGTACTGTGTTTCGCAAGAGGGGAATATACATTGCGCCTTCACAACCTTGAGCGGCAAGATAACCCGTGCCACGATCAATCCAATGCCATTGCACATCATCCGGTTGGCGTAAGTTGACTGGTTTTTGACGCAACTGGCTCATTACATTGGTCCACACTGGCAACGCGCCTGAAGAACCTGTTAAGCCAGTTTGTTTGTTGTCATCTAAACCTAGCCAAACCACAGAAACATAATTGCCCGAGTAACCTGCAAACCATGAGTCACGGGTGTCATTGGTGGTTCCAGATTTGCCTGCAAGCTGAAGCGAGTTCGGTAGAGTGTTATAAGCTGAACGACCTGTACCTGAGGTCATCACTTGTTGTAGACCATAGTTCAGGACATAGGCAGAAGCAGGGTCAATGGTTTGTTGGACATTTAAACCATAACGGGTCAGCAAGCGACCGTTTTGATCGACAACAGTACGAATGGATTTAGTCGGATACTTAAAACCGCCTGTGGCAAAGTTGCCATAAATGCTGAGCATTTCCATCGGAGACATGTCTACCGCACCCAAGAAAATGGATGGATAGGTTGGAATATTACTGGTCACACCAAAACGTTTTAGGTGGTTACTAAACGTCGATAAACCAAACTCTTGACCAAGGCGAACTGCTGACAAGTTATATGAATTAGACAGTGCCTGTACCATTGGTACAACGCCGTGTTCGCCACCGCTATAGTTCTTAGGTGTCCATGCTTTACCATTGCCTTGAATACTAATGCTGCTATCTTCAATTGGGCTGGCCCAGTTGTAACGTCCCGACTGAATTGCACTGAGGTAAATCACAGGTTTAAGCAGTGAGCCGACTTGACGCTTGGCATCGAGTGCACGGTTAAAACCAGTAAAGTCTTGGGTTGAACCAACAGCTGCGACCAATTCACCATTTTCAGGATGTGCAACCAATACTGCACCTTGCAGCTCTTTTAGACGGCTTGAGCCACGGCTTAAGCGACCAACAGTCGATTTAAACGCGTCTTGAATTTTGGTTTGGGCAATCGGATCGAGCGTTGTAAAGATGCGTAGACCTTGGTTGGTCAAATCACCTTCTTGGTATTCAGTACGTAACTGACGACGCACAATGTCTAAGAAATCTGGGAAACGTGAAGGGCCGAGAGTCGGTTTGGCAATCACATTTAAAGGGCGAGCTGTTTCAGTTTCATATTGTTCTTGGGTCAGATAGCCCATGACCAACATGTTGTTTAAAACAATATTACGGCGCTTTTTCGCAGCTTCTGGGTTACGCCAAGGGTTATATAAGGTTGGACCTTGTACCAAACCCACCAAATAAGCTTGTTGTGCAATATTTAGCTCACGTAAAGGCATCCCGAAGTAGAACTGCGAAGCCAAGCCATAGCCATTAATAGAATAGTTGCCATTTTGCCCGAGGTTCACTTCATTGAGATAGGCTTCTAAAATTTCATCTTTGTCATAGTGAAACTCGACCAATAAAGCCATAAATGCTTCATTGACTTTACGCTTAATGGTTTTTTCAGGGGTGAGGTAGAAGTTTTTCACCAACTGTTGGGTCAGTGTTGAACCACCTTGACGTTTTCCACCCGTGACATTACTCACAATCGCACGTGCCGTACCACGAATCGAAACGCCGTGGTGACTATAGAAATTACGATCTTCTGTTGCAATTAAAGCCTCAATTAAAGGCTTAGGGACTTTGTCGAGTTTAATCAGGACACGGTCTTCATTATGCTGCGGATAAATCCCGCCAATCAGCATCGGCTCTAAACGTGCAATCCCTGTAGAAGAGGGTTTAGTTGCACTGACTTCAGCCACTTGCTCATCGGCAAAGGTGACTTTAAGCACTTGTTCAGGCTCGACACTATCACCGAAGTCAAAGCCACGGGTATGTACATATAGCTCATTGCCAGAACTGACAAAGTTCCCTGATTTGGTATAGTTTTCCGAGGACTTATAGCCCAAAAGTTTTAACTCTTGAGTGAAGTCAGCCTGACTGACAGGGGCATTGGTATACACTTCGAGTGGGCGTGCGAATACCTTCGCAGGAATGTCCCAGCGCTTGCCTTCAAACTTGTCACGTACAACGGAGTCGAGTCTTATTAAATAAATACTAAACACCAAGAATGCTGCAATGACTAAGATGCAGAAGATCAGTGCAATTAAACCTATGCCACGTTCTGACTTCATAAATACGAATAAGATCCTGAGAAATTGTGCTAATCATGCGAAGCTTTTCGCTAATTTGCAATAATTAAACTGTGAACGAACTGAAATATAGAGACAATTCCGTGTGTAGCAGCAGTCACTTTAGTTTTTGAATCAATTTAAATAAATAATGTTATGATAGGCGGGAATCGTAGCGGAGCGATGTTGCAGGTGCAAATTTCACATAAAACATTTCGAAACATAGGCTTAATTGGACGTCCAGATAAGTCTTCAGTTGTCGAAACCTTATGTCTTATTCATGATCATCTACTCAGCTTAGGGTTACATCCCGTTTTTGATGCGCAAACCGCTGAACTGGTTCCTTATAAAAACACGCAAACGGTGAGTCGTGCGCTTCTGGGTGAAGTGGTCGATTTGGTGATTGTGGTAGGTGGAGATGGCTCACTTCTGCATGCTGCACGTGCCTTGGTTAAATTTAATACCCCTGTAATGGGTGTAAACCGAGGGCGTTTGGGTTTTTTAACCGACATCAAGCCGACTGAAGTGATTTTTAAGCTCGATCAAGTTTTAAAAGGTGAGTTTCAGTTAGATCGTCGTTTCTTATTGGAAATGGAAATTCGCTCAAAGGGCGAGACGATTTATGATGCGATTGCGCTAAACGATGTGGTATTACACTCGGGTAAGTCGGTGCATATGATTGACTTCGAACTGAATATCGATGGTCAATATGTCTACCGTCAACACAGTGATGGTTTGATTGTATCGACGCCTACGGGTTCAACAGCCTATTCGTTGTCAGGTGGTGGTCCAATCGTGCATCCGGGGATGGATGCGATTGCTTTGGTACCGATGCATCCGCATACCTTGTCTTCACGCCCAATTGTGGTGGGTGGACACAGTGAAATAAAGCTTCTGATTCGTGAAAACCGTGTTTTGCCGATGGTCAGTGCCGATGGTCAACACAGTGTTTCGCTCAATGTGGGTGACAGCTTACATATTCGTAAGCACCCCTTTAAACTGAATTTATTACATCCACCGGGTTATGATTTTTATATGTCATGCCGAACTAAACTCGGTTGGAACCAAGATTTTGACTCTTTTCAACAGGATTAAATCATGAATATTGAACAGATGCTTTCTATTTTAGATGCCGATATTGTTGAGCGTTTAAAAACAGCTGTAGAAATTGGTAAATGGCCGAATGGCGTTGCGTTGACTGCTGAACAACGCCAAACTTGTATGCAAGCCGTTATTGCTTGGGAGCATCAGAATACTCCTGAAAAAGAACGTACTGGCTATATCGATAAAGGGCATAAAGAAGAAGGTGAGGAGTGTGATTCTCATGTGCCTGAACCAGAATTTAAACCTATTCGCTTTATTTAATTGATTAAAAATACGTTGAATCGCTCAGCAGCAGATGCTTGGTGATTCAACAACTGAATCTAAAAAGAATAACCTGCAAAACTGTTTCAATCATTATGCTTATAAAAATAATAAAGCTCACTCGACTCAGTTTGTTCTTCATTACTGCAAT
Source organism: Acinetobacter sp. 8I-beige (assembly GCF_902505955.1). Taxonomy (NCBI): domain Bacteria; kingdom Pseudomonadati; phylum Pseudomonadota; class Gammaproteobacteria; order Moraxellales; family Moraxellaceae; genus Acinetobacter; species Acinetobacter sp. 8I-beige. The sequence goes on from NZ_LR732790.1 coordinate 966,883, forward strand.
TTCGACCAATGTATTTGCAGAGCCAACAAGTGATGCAAGAAAAATTGAATGTTTATTAGATGTTTCTGTGTTACCGAGTCAAAATTTTCAAAATCCAGTCACAGAATACACATCAATGAAAAATGATGGTTATCCGATGTTGTTGATTGGAATAAAGATCCATAACGCCCATGCAGGCGATGTCTCGAAAAAGATAAAAAGCCATCAGCTCTATTGTTCAAACCTCATTGGACAACAAAAAGATGTTTATTTATCTGGCCCTTATGAATCTCGAAAAATCGATATCCATATTGGTGATCAGTTGAATCTCAGAAATATTCATTCTTCGGGAAAGCGTTATCCTTACTGGGCTGACTTTTACTGGATCGAAAAGCGTGACGAATAACGTTCACGCTTTTGTTTGTCTACTCAGCTCAGAAACGAGTACGCCAAAGCTGCTTGGCTTGTTGCATGGCATCGCTATAAGTATCGCATACGTCCATGGTATATAGTGCAATCCCAATGGTTTCAGTCACTGCCATTTCACCATATTCATGCTGCTTTTCACCCAGCCAAACTGCTTTAAACTCAGCCAAATCTAACTCTTCTTCAATTGGGCTTCGATTGTCGGTAAGTTTGGGTAGCTCATGTTCGTAGAGTTCTCCATTTTTAATGCCGCAGATCAGTGTTTTGGCATCTGGGTTACGTTCAAATTCACCGCCTTCACCTTTAATGACCGCACTATTTTGATAACCTAATTTAAATGCTGCTTGCTGATGCGAACCACGATAGGCAGGGTGGAAAATAGCTTGCAGGGTTGCTTTGGCATTAAAAGGATTGATCAGGCGCGCAAGGGTATGAATGGGTGAGCGAAGGCCCATAACATTTCGTAGGGAAATTAAGTCACTTAAAATCGGGGAGATGGCGTGCAGCGGTAAATATGCAAAATTACGCGACGCTAATTCCTGTTCCACATCTGCTTGAGTTTGGCAAATATTAAAATCGAGATACTCTAATACCTGTTCAGTATAAATACGGTTAATGGTATGACCTGATGCACCGTGCATCACGACCTTATAACCTGCTTTGGCTAAAGTCAGCGCCGCTAAAAGAAACCATGGATAGTGTTTACGTTTGCCTGCATAAGACGACCAGTCTAAATCGACCTCTAAAGGCGTGAACGGCAGTTGATCTCGTGTGGCTTGAACAAAGCCTGCCAGTTCATCTACAGACTCTTCCTTAACCCGAAGTAGCATCAGAAATGCACCGAGTTGTACATCCAACACTTGATTTTTCAGGATCATATCAAAGGCTTGGTAAGCTTCTTCATAACTGAGTGAGCGTGCACCATTTTTTCCTTTGCCAATAATGCGAACAAACTGAGCAAAAGGGTGCTCAGCATCTTTATAAATATTTCTTTTGTTGTTCATGAAAAAACCAAAGTAAGTGAAGGCTGTGTTGTGTTATTTTAGTGGAACAATCAAAAAAAACAGCACTTTTAATTTTAAATAAATTTTCCACCATTAGACTAAAGTATGAGTCATATTGTTTAGATTTTATACATTATGATTAAAATCAGTTTACTTTGATTAAAGAATGTTAGGTAAAATTTACCCAATAATTGTGACTCGCTAGTTTTTAGTCTCTCCCATTGCAGTAAATGTGAATGAACTGTGATTTTTGTCACAGTGCTGTTGTTTGTACACCATGATTTTTTTACCCGGTGTTTGGATGCGGTCCAAACTGTGGGCTTTTTTGTGTTTATCAGAAAGCCAACTACCTATGAGGAAGTATAGGTATACCGATTTTTTCAGTCTTTTGATTTACAGAAGTATTCGTTATGACTAAGAAACCAATCTATAAGTCACTATATTTTCAAGTTATTGTCGCGATTATTGCGGGTATCTTAGTAGGACATTTTTTCCCTAGTGGTACGCAAGTTATCAATGGCGTTGAAAAATATGTACCCGGCTGGGGCGAGCTTTTTTATCCTCTAGGTCAAGGCTTTATTAAGCTGATCAAGATGATTATTGCGCCAGTAATTTTCTGTACTGTCGTGAGTGGTATCGCGGGTATGGAAAGTATGAAGTCTGTGGGTAAAACAGGCGGTGTTGCGCTACTTTACTTTGAAATTGTATCGACTATTGCACTATTGATCGGTTTACTGGTCATTAACATCTGGAAGCCAGGTGTGGGCATGAACGTTGACCCTTCAACATTAGATACTTCTGGTATCTCAAAGTTTGTTGAATCTGGTCAGCAGCAATCGACTGTCGACTTCTTTATGCATATTATTCCAAACACTGTGGTTGGTGCATTTGCTGAAGGTGAAATCCTGCAAGTGCTGCTCTTTGCCTTGATGTTTGGTTTTGCATTACACAAGTTGGGTGATGCAGGTAAACCTGTACTGAAGTTCATCGATCAAATTTCGCATGTGTTCTTTAACATTGTAAACATGATCATGAAACTTGCTCCAATTGGTGCTTTTGGTGCAATGGCATATACCATCGGTAAATATGGTATCGGTAGCTTGGCGCAACTTGCTCAGTTGATCATCTGCTTCTACATTACCTGTCTGCTTTTCATTTTCTTGGTTCTCGGCACAATTTCACGTCTTTGTGGCTTCAGCATTTTGAAAATGATTCGTATGATTCGCGAAGAGCTGTTGATCGTACTGGGTACGTCATCTTCAGAATCGGTTTTACCGCGTATGCTGAAAAAGCTTGAAATTGCGGGATGTGAAAAGTCAGTGGTTGGTTTGGTTATTCCAACAGGTTATTCATTTAACTTAGATGGTACCTCAATCTACTTAACGATGGCTGCGATCTTCATTGCACAAGCGACCAATACTCAGCTTGATCTTATGCACCAAGTGACTTTATTGGGTGTGTTATTGATTTCATCGAAAGGTGCTGCGGGTGTAACAGGCTCGGGCTTTATTGTGATGGCAGCGACTTTGTCAGCCGTTGGTCATATTCCAGTGGCGGGTCTTGCGCTTATCTTAGGTATTGACCGTTTTATGTCTGAAGCACGTGCCTTAACCAACTTGGTGGGTAACTCATTGGCAACGATTGTTGTTGCGAAATGGGTGGGTCAGTTAGACCAAGAAAAATTAAACTTCGCACTTGCAAATCCAGAAGAAGTAGATCGCTTGATGGCTGTTGAAGAAAATGCTCACGCATAATTTCAGTTCATCTTAAAAAGGAAGCCCAAAGGCTTCCTTTTTTATTGGAATATAAAATGGCCTGATGCGTTCATGACAGTTGCCTTAAAAATGGCTAGCATGTGAGCTGAATAATAAAACAACGTCACTACAAGGAAGAAGCATGTTGAATTACGATGCAGACTTAGAACTATTTCGCGATAACTTTCGCCGTTTTATGAATGAACACATTGCGCCACACTATGAACAGTGGGAACGAGAAGGCTTAATGCCGCGCTCAGTCTGGAATGTCTTGGGTGAAAATGGTTTCTTATGTGTCGATGTACCTGAGGAATATGGCGGTTATGGTGTTCCAACGCATTATTCATTGATGTTGGTGGAAGAGTCGGCACGTGCAGGTTTTAGTGCTTTATCGACAGGTATTTCTTGTCACTCCGAAATTGCTGCGCCTTATATTTTGCATATTGGAACGGAAGCGCAGAAGCAGTACTGGTTACCGAAAATGGTGTCTGGTGAAGTGGTCGGCGCGATTGGAATGACGGAACCGGGTGCGGGTTCAGACTTACAAGCCATGCGAAGTAATGCCATTTTGCAAGGGGAGCATTATATTTTAAATGGCTCTAAAACCTTTATTTCAAATGGGCAGCATGCAGACCTTGTGGTGTTGGCAGTAAAAACTGATCCGCAAGCCCGCGCAAAGGGTGTTTCACTGATGTTAGTCGATACCCACTTAGACGGGTTTAAAAAAGGCACCAACCTCGACAAAATTGGGCTACATTCGCAAGACACTTCTGAGTTGTTTTATGACAATGTAAAAGTCCCGAAAGATCAATTGTTGGGACAAGCAGGTCAAGGTTTTGCCTATCTGATGCAAGAGCTACCACGTGAGCGTACAGCAATTGCAGCAACGGCTATAGGGGCAATTCGTGGTTCGATAGATGTCACTATCCAATACGTCAAAGAGCGTCAAGCCTTTGGTCAACATATTTCGCAGTTCCAAAATACACGCTTTGTTTTGGCTCAAGCCAAGATTGATGAACAAGCCACAGCTGCTTTTTACAATCAAAATGTTGAGCTTTATATGCAAGGCAAACTGGATGTCGAAACAGCAGCTGCGCTGAAATGCTTTTCAACAGATATGCAAATGAAGGTGGCAGATAATTTATTGCAGCTCTTTGGTGGCTATGGCTATATGAGTGAATATCCAATTTCACGTTTCTTTGTCGATGCACGTATTCAACGCATCTACGGCGGGACCAATGAAATTATGAAAGAAATTGTCGCGCGTAGCTTACTTGGGCGCTAAGCCTTAGGTGTTGATATAAACATGCGTAAAAGAGCCTCAAGTAGGCTCTTTTTTATCTGTTCAGTACCAATAAACTTTCTTGTATAAAGGCGGGGAGGTCATATCGGGTTTGCGATGAAATGTATAAATTATTGTCATTCACAACACCTGTGTCATAAAGCACGGCACCTGCATCTTTTAAGTCTTGATGAAGGTGATGGATACACGTCATGCGCCTACCTTTCACAACTCCAGCATGCATTAAAATTTGCGGAGCGTCTGCACTGCATAAAATGGGTTTTTGCGTGTTTGCAAAGTGCCTGACAAATAAGATATAGCGTTCATCTTGGCACAGGTTGTCTGGCGAAAACCCACCCGGGATGAGTAAGGCATCGAAGTCATGCACAGAGGCATCATCGATACTTTGGTCAATGGTGACAAAAGCTTTACGCTTTTTGCCATAAATGATTTTTCCAGCCTGACTTTCAAGGTTAATAATACTATGCCGAGCTGCTCGAAATGCTTCTACGGGTTCAGCATATTCGGCATCCTCAAAGTCATAGGTGACCAAGACTGCAATTTTTTTGTGCATGACAGTACCTACAGTTCATTATTGTTTTGTTTTATTGAGACTATAGAGCAATCGCTACTGCTGCATACTCTCTTTGTTATGAATACGTCAACTTAAGTAAAGCATATTTTAAAAGATATTCTAACGCACTGAAATACGGATGAATGGTGATTTTTGTGAAGGTGTAGCAAAATTTTTCAAAACCTAGATACAGTTTTAAAAGCGATAAGCTAAGACCTAAACACCATCGTCTTAGTGTTTTGTTTGAGTGTTGTTCTATGCATAACCACACGAGAAAAATAGGCAGGGCTCAGTGGTTTTATTGATGTCTATTATTGGGGCAGTTTATTGATAAACTTGATGATTAAATCAACTGTCTGTTTTTAGCACTGAAACATGCAAAGTTTTATTGCGCAAGATTTCAAAGCTAACTATTGTTATACTGTTTGCACAATGTATATGAAGGGCGACATAACAATGATCCAAGACGATCAAAACACAACGACTTCTCTTGACCTCAATCAAATCCGTCAGGATATCGACTCTGTTGATCAACAGATTCAACAACTTATTAACCGTCGAGCGAAACTGGCGGAAGCTGTTGCAAAAGCAAAATTTGCTTCTGAAGAGAATCCAATGTTTTACCGTCCAGAACGTGAAGCGCAAGTTTTACGGAATGTTATGGAGCGTAATGAAGGCCCTTTGTCTGATGTGACCATGGCACGTTTGTTCCGTGAAATTATGTCTGCATGTTTGGCTCTAGAAGCACCGCAAAGTATTGCATTCTTAGGCCCTGTCGGTACGTATACACACTCTGCGGTGTTGAAGCACTTTGGACATGATGCTGTGGTTCGTCCTTTGCCAACTATTGATGAAGTGTTCCGTGAAGTGGAAGCAGGCAGTGCACACTATGGTTTGGTGCCGGTAGAAAATTCATCAGAAGGTGTGGTCAATCATACTTTGGATTGTTTTAAAGCCTCACACTTAAATGTGATCGGTGAAGTTGAATTGCGTATTCATCACCAGTTTCTTGTGTCTGAAAACACGCGTAAAGACAGCATTAAACAAATTTATGCGCATCAGCAAACTTTGGCGCAGTGCCGTGCATGGTTGGACGCACACTATCCAGGTGTGGAACGTGTTGCTTTAAGCTCGAATGCTGAAGCGGCACGTCGTATTCGTACTGAATGGCATTCGGCTGCTATTGCATCTGATGTTGCAGCAAGTATTTATGACTTAGAAATTTTACACAGCAATATTGAAGATAATCCTGAGAACACTACACGTTTCTTGGTGATTGGTCGTGAAAGAATCCCGCAAAGCGGTAATGATAAAACGTCATTGCTGATTTCTGCACATGATCGTGCAGGTGCATTATTGGAAATCCTTGCACCATTTGCAAAGCACAACATTAGTTTGACCAGTATCGAAACGCGTCCTGCATTGCCTGAAAAATGGGCTTATGTCTTCTTCATCGACTTAGAAGGTCATGTGGAACAAGACAATGTTAAAGCGGCGATTGAAGAGATTCGTCCACTCGTGAAAGAAGTTCGAGTATTGGGTTCATACCCGATTGCAGTACTGTAATCTCTAAGGTGGTTGGGTTTACTCCAAACTCAACCATGTACACCACTTGTAAGAATGGAAAGGTCACATGTCGTTTGCTCCAGCCAATGAAGGTATTGCGAAGTTAAAACCATATCAACCAGGTAAGCCAATCAGCGAATTAGAGCGTGAATTGGGAATGACCGATATTGTTAAGCTTGCTTCAAATGAAAACCCTTTGGGTTGTTCGGACCAAGTAAAAGAAGCAGTTGCTGCTGAATTGGCGGAAATTGGACGATATCCAGACGGTGGTGGTTTTATTTTAAAGGATCAAATTCATGCGCAGTTTGGTGTAGCACATGATTGTATTACTTTAGGCAATGGTTCAAACGATCTGCTAGAAATTTTTGCTCGTGCTTTTGTTTCAGAAAAAGACTCAGTGGTGTATAGCCAACACGCATTTGCAGTTTATGCTTTGGTCACGCAAGCCATCAATGCTGAAGCGATTGAGGTACCTGCTCAAGGTTTTTCGCATGACCTTGATGCGATGGCGGCGGCAATTAAAGACAATACCAAATTGGTGTTTATTGCGAATCCCAATAACCCGACAGGAACTTGGTTTGAAGAGGCTGAATTTGAGCGCTTCATGCAAAAAGTACCAAGTCATGTGATCGTGGTTTTAGATGAAGCTTATGTGGAATATTTCCCAGAAAACTTTAACAGCTTAAAGTTTTTAGCACAGTATCCGAACTTGATTGTTAGCCGTACCATGTCGAAGTGCTTTGGTTTAGCGGCATTACGTGTTGGTTTTGCTTTAGCATCGGCAGAAGTGACAGATTTCTTAAATCGTATTCGTCAGCCGTTTAACGTCAACCATTTAGCCATGGTAGCAGCGGTTGCTGCCCTGAAAGATGAAGATTTCATTGAGAAATCACGTGTGGTCAATAAAGCGGGCATGGTGCAACTTGAAACAGGTTTCAAAGCGCTAGGCCTAAACTATGAGCCTTCTCGTGCCAACTTTATTTTGGTCGATATACAAGCCGATCCTGCACAAACTTTTAATGCTTTATTAAAAGAAGGGGTGATTGTTCGTCCTGTGGGCATCGCCAATCATTTACGAGTATCGATTGGAACTGAAGCTGAAAATACGAAATTTTTAACGGCTTTGGCCAACGTACTAGGTTTAGAGGCGAACGCTTAAATTATGTCTGTGCCACTATTTGAAAAAGTTGCATTTATTGGTCTTGGACTGATTGGTTCAAGTCTTGCACGGGTGATGATTGCTGAAGGTTTAACCCAAAATATTGTAGCCTCTACACGTTCGGAAAAAACCTTACAGGATGCCCAAGCTTTGGGCTTAATCCAACAGGGGTATAGTGATCCTGTGCAGGCGGTTCAAGGTGCGGACTTGGTGGTTTTAGCCTTACCCGTTCGTGCAACGCAAAAAGTCTTGGAAACCATCAAACCATATTTGCAAGAACATACGATTATTACCGATGTAGGCAGTACCAAAGGCAATGTCGTCGACGCGGCTAAAGCAGTGTATGGCGAAGCATTACCTGCTGGGTTTGTACCGGGGCATCCAATTGCGGGGGCAGAACACACGGGTGTGCATGCAGGTAAGGTCGATTTATTTGCAAATCATAAAGTGATTTTGACACCATTACCGACCAGTGCTGATTGGGCTGTAGAGAAACTGATCCAACTATGGCAAGCTGCGAAAGCAGAAGTGATTTGTATGGATGTGGCCAAGCATGATGAAGTCTTGGCACATACCAGTCATCTTCCGCATTTGATGGCTTTTAACTTAGTTGAACAACTGGCAAACCGTGAAGATAATTTAGATATTTTTCGCTATGCTGCGGGAGGCTTCCGCGATTTTTCTCGAATTGCGGCAAGTGACCCACAAATGTGGCATGACATCTTTTTTGCCAATAAAAAAGCCATTTTAAATGCCGTAGATGGTTTTGAAAACCAACTGGCAACGATTCGTAAACTCATTGAAGATGAAGATTCACATGCTTTAATGGGCTTGCTCGGACATGCACAAGCAGCACGCCAGCATTTTAACCATATGCTCGCTCAAAAACCTTTCATGGAGAACAATAAAGTGACGACACAGCAATTCACCATATTACCGGGTAAAAAGAGTTTCCAAGGTAAGTTTAGCGTGCCAGGCGATAAATCTGTGTCACACCGTTCAATCATGTTTGGTGCAATTGCGGAAGGAACGACACATGTGACAGGTTTCTTGGAAGGTGAAGATGCGTTAGCAACCTTACAAGCCTTCCGTGATATGGGAGTCAGCATTGAAGGTCCTAAAAATGGTGAAGTGACGATTCATGGTGTGGGCGTAAATGGCCTAAAAGCGCCAGCAAGTGCGCTTTACATGGGTAACTCAGGTACTTCGATGCGTCTGCTTTCAGGCATGCTTTCTGCACAAAAATTTGACTCTGTAATGACGGGTGATGCATCACTGTCGAAGCGTCCAATGGAACGTATTGCTAAACCGTTACGTGAAATGGGTGCACAGATTCAAACCACAGGTGAGCGTGGTACACCGCCTGTTTCGATCACTGGAAACCAAGCTTTGCAAGGCATTCACTATGATTTGCCAATGGCATCTGCGCAGGTGAAGTCTGGGATTTTATTGGCAGGTTTGTGGGCGGCAGGTGAAACATCTGTTACCGAACCAGAACCTACGCGTGATCATACTGAACGTATGCTACGTGCATTTGGTTATGACGTGAAAACAGAAGGCAACTGTATTTCACTGCAAGGTGGCGGTAAGTTAGTTGGTACAGAGATTCAAGTGCCATCAGATATTTCATCGGCTGCTTTCTTTATGGTGGGTGCTGCGATTACTGAAGGTTCAGACGTCACTTTAGAAGCCGTGGGCATTAACCCAACGCGTACAGGTGTGATCGAGATTTTGAAGCAAATGGGTGCGGACATTACGGTTGAAAATGAACGTATTGCAGGCGGAGAGCCGATTGCAGACATTCGTATTCAAGGCACACGTACACTCAAAGGGATTCATATGCCTGAAGATCAAGTGCCATTGGCGATTGATGAATTCCCTGCATTGTTCATTGCTGCGGCATGTGCGGAAGGGCAAACTGTATTAACGGGTGCTGCTGAGTTGCGTGTGAAAGAATCAGACCGTATTCAAGTGATGGCAGATGGTTTAAAAACCATGGGTATCGATTGTACACCGACTGACGATGGCATCATTATTGAGGGTAAAGGTCATTCGGGCGAGTGGGGCGCGATTTTCACCGGTGGAGAAATTGAATCACATCACGATCACCGTATTGCAATGAGTTTCTCAATGGCAGGTTTACGCACCTCTGGTGAAATTAAAATCATTGGTACTGAAACGGTTGCCACCAGTTTCCCGACCTTTACGCAATTAAGCAATCAAGCTGGTTTAGCGATCCAAGTCACTGAATAAGACTAAAGCTTAGATATTTTGTGTGAGAACAGCCAAGCTTTTGCTTGGCTGTTTTGTGTTAAGCCATTATGCTAAACCCATATAACAAAAAAGCCTTTGGGATGATCAATGAGAAAATTACAATTTACAGCACAGCATGGACAGCAGCAGGAAGTAAGTGAAAGCGGTGTGGTACAGAAGCAGGTACAAGACTTGCTGGTTCAAAAGTTAGGTCAATTTGGTTTTGAAACATTGCCACAAAGTGGTGATCAGGTGGCTGTGAGTGTCGATAATCATACTTTGCCACTGTCTATTACGTGCCAAGGTCATGACAGCGAAGGAAATCTGGTGTGCGAAATTGCCTCTTATCCAGAAGAAGAGCAAGACTGGTTAGACCGAATTGCTGAACGAAGCTTGTTGAACCAACTTGCACAAGCGGTTGAAAATACGCTAAAAACAGATAAAAGTTTTACTGAGTTTGAGTGGAAAGGCTAATTGAATAGATAAAAAATGCTGAATTGATTTTTCCTGATTCAGCATTTTTTAGGACAGAACACGTTTAATATTTTGATGGGTCAACGCGCTTATAACTGCATTTGCTAGAAGCCTTATTCTACACGTAACCAAGTTTGGCTACGTCCCACAGCAGAAACGCCTAAATATCCTCTTAAGAATAGCTTTTTCCCATTTGGGCTAATTTTTCCTTTTAGGCTATATAGCTTGCCTGAAACGGGATCGATGATTTTGCCATGCGTATAATTAATATTATTTTCAGTCTTTAAACCTGTAATCACTTGCATACCAATAATAGGCTTATCGGTGTAGGGTGCAGGGCAGTTGGTGCAGAATTCTTTAGCTGTATAACCTGGACGAGGAGTTGCTTTTAGTGCAGTTCCAGCATAGGTCCCATTGGCTTGCTTTTCAATTTTCACCAGACCTTTAGGCTCTCCAGTTTTATCATCGATATAACGCCAAGTTCCTATAATGTCCTGAGCACAGGCAGATGTGGTGGCTATAGTGACTAAAACTGCCCCGAGAATTGTTTTCATAAAATCCCTGAATATTTTAAAAATTATCTAAATGAATAGCTCTCACGAGCTAAGATGTTGATTGTATAATTTATTATTTGAATAATGATGTGCAGAATATATCAAGTTCAAGCGTAGATTGTTGCATAAAGTACCATTAGCAGGATTAAATCCTTACTTATTTTTAAAACAGGCATTGGATGGAGATTGTGCTGATTGAGTTTGGCGCTCAAAAGGAAACTTAAAATTATTTTGGGAAGAGAATAGATATAAGGGACGACTAATGAAGCTGCTGGAAATGGCTTATTAAGCGTTGGAATAGAAAAAGAGATACGTCTAGATTAAAAATAAAAAGTTCAAGAAAGAAAGGTGCTAATGTTAGACAGCCATTTCTTTCTTGAATTGAGTGATGTGTTAAATCCACAGGAAACGTGTAATCGCAATACGTAACTGTTTTAAGTAACCGGTAAAGAAATGGTTTGCACCAGGTAATACAGTCACTAAATGGCGCTGCGGTTTAGCCCATGTAATCATGTCAGACAGTAAGGTCACTTCATCGGCTTCGCCATGGATGAATAAGATGTCACCTTTAAGTTGTGGCGTTACATAGTGGCGTACACCTGCGACCGTTGCCGTTGGTAGACCACATAAAATGGTTTGTTTTGGTCGAATTTCTTCTTGTAAAGCATCATAGCATTTCGCCATGACATGCGCACCGAAACTAAAACCACCCGCATAGAAGGGTAAAGTTGTATGTGCTGCACGAGCATGCTTAATCACTTCAAGAACATCATCAGTTTCGCCGTGACCTTCGTCGTGTAGACCAACACTTTGACCTGAGCCACGGAAACTTGGACGGTACACAATACAACCACGTTCTAAGAACATTTGCGCAAGTAATGCAGGAACCTTGTGTTGAGGTGTACCACCTTGGAGTGGATGGGGGTGAGTAACTACCGCGAATCCTTTCACTTCACCCTGTGGATAATCTACAAAAACTTCAATTTGCCCAACTGGACCTTGAATGAACATCTGCTCAGACATAGAGAATCGATACATATAACAGGAGAATGGGCTAGTTTAACCGTTTATGCTTATTAAAAACACAGATTGGCAATAAAATAAGTCTACTGATATAGTCTGTTTAATTGTTTTTTAATCAGGTTATCTATGCTTGCCCTTGTTTCTCCTGCCAAAACTTTAGATTACCAAACTGCTTTACCTACCGATGCGTATACACAACCCAGATTGCTGCAATATTCCCAAGAATTGATCGAAGTTAGTCGCAAACTGTCGGCAAGTGAAATTGCAAGCTTAATGAGCGTCAGTGAAAAAATTGCCACTTTAAACGTCGATCGTTTTCGCGATTGGCAGTCAGAATTCAACTTTGCCAATGCGCGACAAGCTATGTTTGCTTTTAAGGGCGATGTCTATACTGGTTTAGATGCTTATCATTTGTCGGAGTCGAACATTGAATATGCACAGCAACATTTAAGAATGCTCTCTGGGTTATATGGTTTGCTACGTCCATTGGACTTGATGATGCCATATCGTTTAGAGATGGGAACCAAGCTGGCTAACCCACACGGACATAATCTGTATGAGTTTTGGGGCAATCACATTACCGATTTAATTAACCAAGATTTAGAACAGGCAGGTTCTAAAATTTTGCTGAATATTGCTTCGGATGAATACTATAAATCTGTAAAAGAAAGCAAAATTCAAGCAGAAATTATTAAGCCTGTGTTTTTAGATCAGAAAAATGGCAAATATAAAGTCATTAGTTTCTATGCCAAAAAAGCACGTGGTTTGATGGCGCGTTATATGATTGAAAACCAAATTGATCAAATTGAAGGGTTAAAATCATTCCAAACAGATGGTTATTACTTTGATGCCGACAGCTCATTAAAAGGTGAGTTGGTCTTTAAACGAGATGAACAGGCAGCATAACGAAAGGTCATTCCAATGGTGCAGTATACAAAACAGTTTCAGGACTATTGGGCGCTCACCACAAAGCAATTGAGTTTGGACGACGATACTACTCAAAAGTTCCATGCCTCGCTGTATGACGCCTATAGTGAAGTACAGCGGCATTATCATAGCATTCAACATATTGTTGAATGTTTAGAGCATTTTCATCAGATCAAAACCTACTTAGACGATACTTTATCTGTTGAGTTGGCCATTTGGTTTCATGATGTCATTTATAACCCGCAAGCACATGACAATGAGCAGCAAAGCGCCGACTACATGCAACGGATGCTTGAAAATGTGCTTGGAGCTGAGCAAATTGCAAAGATCTATGCATGGATTTTGGCAACCAAAGCACATGCACCGACAGCTGACACTGATTTGGCTTATCTATTGGATATTGATCTGGCTATTTTAGCCAGTGACCCTATGCGTTTTGCTGAATATGAACGCCAAATTCGGCAAGAATATGCTTGGGTTGAGCCTTCACTTTATGTGCAGAAGCGTCAACAAGTGTTAAGGCACTTTTTAGAAACGCAGCCACTGTACCAGACGCCATTTTTCCAAAAGTGCTATGAGCGTCTAGCTAAACAGAACTTAGCCCAAGCTTTGAATGTTTAAAGCCCTTTAAATGCTTCGATGGCACGAATACGACTCGATTTTAAATCGACGATTGGTTGGGGATAGTCCAATTCCATATTCTGCTGCTTCGCATAAGGCTCATGAATGCTTTTGGCATCTAAATGTGCAAGCTCTGGTAGCCACTGTCGAATATAGTCACCATTGCTATCAAATTTCTGAGATTGGCTCACAGGGTTAAAAACTCGGAAGTAAGGTACAGCATCGGTACCCGTGGAGGCACACCATTGCCATCCGCCATTATTGGCAGCTAAGTCACCATCAGCCAAATGTTGCATAAACCATTGCTCGCCCAGACGCCAATCAATCAACAAATTTTTAGTTAAGAACATTGCGACAATCATACGAACTCGATTGTGCATCCAGCCTGTCGCAAGGAGTTGTCGCATACCTGCATCCACAATTGGAATACCAGTACGACCTTGTTGCCATGCGTTTAAATCTTCAGGCGAATCTCGCCATACAATACGCTGCGTGCTGGCTTTAAATGGCAAATGTTTAGAGACATGTGGAAAATCAAATAAAATATGCTGATAAAACTCCCGCCAAAGTAATTCATCTAACCAAGTCTGCTGGCCTGTGTTATCAATCATAAATTGACCGTGTTGAGCACGAAACAGGGCATTGAGGCACTGGCGAATGGACACGATCCCGAGATTTAAATAAGCCGAAAGTTGGCTGGTGCTATTTAAAAATGGAAAGTCTCTTTCTTTTTGATAGTCACTAACTTTGTGATCAATAAAATCATCGAGTACAGAAAGCGCATATATTTCCGTTTCAGGCCAATAGGCTTTAATTTGATTTAACTCATTCGTATTCACATCAATCAGCGATTCAATGAGTGGAATGGCTGTATTTAAATCGGCAGGAAGCTGTATAGGTTGCTGTGCAGAAGGGAGAGGGTAGCACTGCGGTAAGCCAATATTTAAGCGCTCATAACAGGTTTTTTTAAAAGCGCCAAAGACTTGATAGGGCTTACCAGATTGGTTACGAATACTGTTTAAGGGAAAGAGGGTTCGATCTTGGAAGAGTGTAAATTCAATGTGTTGCTGATTTAAGCATTGTTGAACTTCGGCATCGCGCTTAAGCTCATTCACGCCCATTTCGATATTTGCAAAGATTTGTTGTACTTGCAGTGTATGACATAAAGATGAAAGCTGAAGTGGAATATCTTGCCACAGCGGAATATTTAGAATGAGCAAAGGAGTATTCAGTTGAGCAAGACTCTGTTTTAAATCGTGCAATTGTCTGACATATAAATCAATTTTTACAGCCGCGTCATGATGTAATAGCCACTGTTGTGGGGATAGGATCACTAAAGCCAGCATAGGTCCATGTTGGCTTGCATGCCAAAGTGCAGCATGGTCGTGTATGCGAAGATCTTGTCTAAACCAAATTATGTTCATAAAAGGTTATTCAACTGTAATTTTTTGAAATATAAAATATTACAAAATTGAGCACTTTGATCATATTTTTTTCTCACTCGTTTAACTTAATCTTATGTTATTGAAATAATTAAATCAGAAAAAACTATAAAGTGTGAAGATGCTTTTTATCTGATAAATGTGTGACCCTTTGTATTATTTGTTATGATTTGTAATCATGCTAAAGCAGTTGTGGATATTGTGAATGTCATGAAAAAAATTCTAATCCCTATTTTTGTGGCTGCAGTTTGTTTGCTTGGGTTTGCTGTTTTTCAGGATACAGAAACGAAAAAACAGCAACAGTTGAATCAACTCATGAACAGTGCTGAGCCTAAAGTGCAAAAGTTGAGTCCTTTCTCAAAGGCAAAGGTCGTGCCTGAAAAAGTCAGTAGCCCGCTTCAAAGTGATGCTGAAGCAATAATCGAGCAGGTCTCCATTAAAGTACTTTGACGCTTAAGATAGAATAAAATCATGTGTAAATGACTTATCATGTTGAATTTTAATTAAAAATAAATTTAAAACAATTAAAAATCAGTGTGTTATAATTCGCGCCAAGATATATTGAATTTTAGATTTTGAGTCTAAAATGACGTTTTTGTTGAAAGCTGCATACGGTTTATGCGGCTTTTTTGTTTAGGTATATATGGTTCGACCCTGCGTTTGAACCATTCATGGCTAAATAAACTTTTCCTGAATTGAGGAAATTTGGCATATTCATTGCTTTAACTTCCAGAAATTTAATCAGATTTTCATCGTACTGAGTGTCGAAATTTTTTGGCAGTTATACAGTTTTAAAAGTTTATTTACAGGGGCTAGGTCATGACGACTCCTAATCCATCTTCAGAAAATATGCTCGAGCGTATGTTCAAACTGAGTGAAAATAAAACCAGTTTTCGTACAGAGCTTCTTGCAGGTGTAACCACATTCTTAACCATGTGTTACATCATTATTGTGAATCCAATGATTTTATCCGAAACGGGGATGGATCATGGTGCTGTCTTTGTAGCGACTTGTCTTGCAGCCGCAATTGGCTGTTTGGTTATGGGTATTGTTGCAAATTATCCAATTGCATTAGCACCAGGTATGGGCTTAAACGCTTACTTTACCTATTCGGTGTGTATGGGTATGGGTGTGCCTTGGCAGACTGCTTTAGCTGCAGTGTTTGTATCAGGTTTGGTGTTCATTGCGATCAGTATGTTTAAGATCCGTGAAGCCATTGTGAATGCAATCCCAATGTCGCTTAAGCTTGCGATTGGCGGCGGAATTGGTTTATTCCTTGCGTTGATTGCTTTAAAAAATGCAGGCGTTATTGTGGACAATCCAGCAACTTTGGTTGGATTGGGCGACTTAAAGCAACCGACGGTTCTTTTGGCTTTATTTGGCTTCTTGATGGTGGTTGTACTGCATCACTTTAAAGTGCGTGGTGCCATTATTATTAGCATCTTGGCTTTAACTGCAATTTCAACAGCTATGGGCTTAAGCGAGTTTAAAGGTGTTGTTGGTGAGATTCCATCAATTGCTCCAACATTCATGCAAATGGACTTTGAAGGTCTATTTACGGCAAGCTTAGTGGGTGTCATCTTTGTATTTTTCTTGGTCGATTTATTTGACTCAACAGGTACATTGGTGGGTGTGTCACACCGTGCAGGCTTACTGAAAGATGGCAAGCTTCCACGTTTGAAAAAAGCATTATTTGCAGACTCAACCGCAATTGTTGCAGGTGCAGCATTAGGTACATCTTCGACGACACCATATATTGAGTCGTCTGCGGGCGTTGCTGCTGGTGGCCGTACAGGTTTAACCGCAGTTGTGGTCGGTGTGTTATTTATCTTATGTTTGTTTTTAGCACCCTTAGCTCAATCTGTACCCGGTTTTGCAACAGCTCCAGCATTGTTATTTGTTGGCGTGTTAATGATTCAGGGGATTACCCATATTGATTGGGATGATATTACTGAAGCCGTACCTGCGTTCTTAACCATTGTATTTATGCCATTTACCTACTCAATTGCAGATGGTATTGCGATGGGCTTTATTAGCTATGCATTGGTTAAATTGTTCACCGGTAAAGCGGCGACTGTACCGTACATGGTGTGGATTGTAGCTGTGCTTTGGGCATTAAAATTCGCGTTATTTGGTGGCTAATTCATCAAATAGTGATAAGGGTGTAAACTCAGTTTACGCCCTTTTTTATTTTTAAAGAGGAAAAGTTATGAGTCAATTGGAGCTCATTCGTGCTTTACCAAAAGCTGAATTGCATGTACATATTGAAGGGACATTTGAGCCAGAACTCATGTTTGCAATCGCACAGCGTAATCAAATAGACATTCCTTATAAGTCGGTTGAAGAAGTAAAACAGGCTTATAATTTTCACAATTTGCAATCGTTTTTAGACATCTATTATGCAGGTGCAAATGTACTGATTCATGAGCAAGATTTCTACGACTTGGCTTGGGCATACTTTGAAAAATGTGCCGAAGACCGTGTAGTGCATACCGAAATGTTCTTTGATCCACAAACGCATACAGACCGTGGTATTGCTTTTGAAACAGTGATTAATGGTCTGCAACGCGCATGTGATGATGCCAAGGCAAAATTTGGCATTAGTTCGCATTTGATTATGTGTTTCTTGCGTCATTTAAGTGAAGAAGCAGCCCTTGAAACTTTAACACAGGCATTGCCTTATAAAGATCAAATCATTGGTGTGGGCTTGGACTCAAGCGAAGTTGGGCATCCTCCTTCAAAGTTTGAACGTGTCTTTGCTAAAGCGCGTGAAGCAGGCTTTTTAGTGGTTGCGCATGCAGGTGAAGAAGGTCCAGCAGAGTATGTGTGGGAAGCTTTAGATTTGCTTAAAGTGAATCGTATTGACCACGGTGTACGTTCTGAAGAAGATCCTGTATTAATGCAGCGTTTGATCGCAGAGAAAATGCCACTGACAGTTTGCCCACTCAGTAACTTAAAGTTATGTGTCGTTGACGATATGGCACAGCACAATATCCGCCGTTTGTTGCAACAAGGTGTGCAAGTGACAGTAAATTCAGATGATCCATCGTACTTTGGTGGTTATATGAATGATAACTTTATTGCCATTACAGATGCGTTAGACTTAACAGCAGCTGAGCTAAAACAATTGGCGCTGAACTCTTTTGAAGCGTCGTTTATTTCGGCAGAAGAGAAGCAAAAATGGGCGGCTGAAATTGCAGCCATTGCTTAATCTAATGTCCTTTTAAAGACAGAGTTCGCTCTGTCTTTTTTATGTGAGGTCGATATGAAAAAAATCATTGCATCGCTTGTGGTTATTGTTGTGCTCTTTGCAGTTTATTTACTCAAAACGGATACAGGGTTAACTCAAAAGCTATTAAGGCCAGTGGTGGTGTATCAGTGCAGTGTTGAGCTTGAAGCGACAAGGCTGTGGAAAGTCAGTACAGCATTGCTTAGTGAAGAGAAAAAGAATCAGCTCCAAACGCAAATCTGTGGTTGCGTGGGTGAAAATGCGTTAAAGGATATTCCAGCAACAACCTTGCTACATACCGTAGTTGATGAACAAGTCAAAAAACAGGTGGTACAACAGGGTGTGTTGAATACGCTGAAAGGATGTGTGGTGGATGAAGTCCTAAAAGCAACAGATTGATGCTTTTAGGCTGGTTCAACTTAGTATTACTTTGCTTGTTTGGTCATGCTATTTAACACATTATCTTTATCAATAAAGTGGTGTTTCAGTGCTGCTGCAATATGACCTACCAACAGCAATCCTGCTGCCCATGAAATCCAGATATGTAAAGGTTTTACGATCGCGAGTAATTCAGGGTTATCTTGTACTAAGCGGGGAATTTCAAAAAGGTATAATACAGGTGCAGGGTGCCCAGCACTCCAGCTAAATAAACAGCCAGTAATAGGCAAAGCCAACAAAATGAAATATAAAGCCAAATGACCGAAGTGTGCCATTTTTTGCATTAACGGTGACATGCTGTCTGGAAGTTTGGGTGCAGGGTGGGTATAACGCCAAAAGATACGAATCACTACTAGAAAGATAATCGTGGTTGCAATGTTCTTATGTAAGGTAATGACATCCCCTTTAAAGCTACCATCAGCATCATAACTGAGGAAGTTTCCGCTATAAAAACCAATCAGCCAAGCAGCAATAAAGATAATTGCCATGAGCCAATGCAGGATTTGAGCAGTACGCGTGTAATGGGTATTTGCCGAGTTCATTAGATTCACATCCATTTTTATGTTGCGCTATTTTATAGAACTATAGATAGGTCAAAAATGTAGTAGATGCAACATAGCGTTGATATTCTGCAACGCTGCACAGACCAATGGCGTATGACTGATCTAAAGCTGTGCAATAGGCGAAAGATATTAAAATGGCATGGAAATAGTGTTTCCGTAAATAGCAAAGATTCGGCAAAATACGCGCACTTTAACTGTTATAAATGGATAACTCCGTGAAAAAAATGATTGCAGTGCTTGCTCCTTTGGCTTTGATCCTGTCGGCTTGTACAACGACTGATATGGCAACGACCAATACGACGACCACCACGCAACAACTGGGTACAGCGGCGCTTAAAATTGCCATTAATGCAAAATGTACGACTGAGTTGAATAATCTACCGGCATGGAAAACAGCAACCAAATTTATGACGGCTGACCAAAAAACCGATATTCAAACCGAAATTTGTGGTTGCGTAAGTGAAAAAGCCCCACAAAATATTACCGCTGTCGATGTGGCAACAGCGGCCATTGACCCTGCGGCGCGAACAACCATTATTAGCAATGCTGTGACCAAAACCATCAATGCATGTGTGGCTGAAGCGGTGAATTAAGTTGTGATATATCAAAGAAGCGGGGGACATGCCTCGCTTCTTTGCGGTTTTTTTTGTACTTTTTGGCGTTTATCTTTTATATTGAATTGAATAATAACAATTGAAGCCTGATTTCTTTTACAACAAAGGGTGTATCTGTATGAAAAATGATAAGTTAATTCTCTGTTTGTTTGGCTCGCTTATGCTTTCCGCGTGTGTGTCGAATCCTTTATCTAGCTCAGATGATGATGGAATTTCGGCTATTAAAATGGCCTCACATGCAAAATGTATGGATGAAATCGAAACTAATCCGACATGGATCATGGGCAGTAAGCTGTTATCAGAAGACCAAAAACAAAAGAAAAAACGTGAAGTATGTAACTGTGTAGGTGATAACTCTCCCAAAGTATTGTCTAAAGAGCAGTTGGCTTTGGCGGCAATTGATCCCAAAGCAAAGGCAACCTATGGCGCTTTAGCCGCAACAAAAACAACAGCCACATGCGCCTCTGAAATGCTAAACTAAGCCGAATAAATTGTTAAGTTTTTAAAATGGCTGTTGATCAGCCATTTTTTTATGAGAGTAGAAAATGCAAATTGCAGGTGCAGATGAGGCAGGGCGCGGCCCTTTGGTGGGTTCAGTGGTCGCTGCTGCGGTAATTTTAGACCCGAATAACCCAATACAAGGGTTGAATGATTCCAAAAAATTGACTGAAAAAAAACGTGAAAAACTTTTTGTCGAAATTAAGGAAAAAGCATTAGCATGGGTGATTGCTGAGGCGAGTGCTGCTGAAATTGATGAGATCAACATTTTACAAGCATCTTTGCTTGCGATGCGCCGCGCGGTTGAACAGCTTGCAATACAGCCCGAACATGTCTTGGTTGATGGTAATAAAATTCCACAAGGCTTGAGTATGAGTTGTGAGGCAATTGTGGGTGGGGATGCTTTACATGCTGAAATCTCAGCAGCGAGTATTTTGGCCAAAGTGACACGTGACCATCAAATGATTGAGATGGACCGAAAATATCCTCAGTTTGGTTTTGCCAAACACAAAGGTTATCCAACCAAAGCGCACTTTGAGGCGATTGCTGAACATGGGATCATCGACGAGCATCGTCGTAGTTTTGGGCCTGTAAAGAAAGTGATTGAGGCGCTTGAGCAAAAAGAGGCTATATAAAAATTTAAAGCGGCCAATCGGGCCGCTTTATATCTGAATGTTTCAATCTTAACGATTGAAATTATTCTGCTGTGCACCTTCATCTTCAAACGCAGGCTGGTAATCCTGATCAAGATGTTGAAGATGTTCATGCATTGCACGTTCATGCTGAATGCGTTGATAAATCTCTTCACGATGTACAGATACTTCTTTGGGAGCATTGACACCAATACGAACTTGGTTGCCTTTGACACCAAGTACAGTAACACTTACTTGATCCCCAATCATTAATGTTTCACCGACGCGTCGGGTCAAAATCAGCATGTTTATCTCCTTGCAAAACGCTAAACCTGCAGTTGTACTAAAGTAAAATACATAATTTTTTGTATTTAAAAAAATTTAAACAAATGTTTAATACAACCGCATGACACTTGAATTTTTAGATATCTAGTGACATTAGGTATAACATTCATCTAAATTTAAGAAAGCCTCGGGTTTAATATAACAGAGCCACTATAGAAAAAACTATAGTGGCCGCTGATTTTTGTAGTCTTTTGCAAAAACTGTCAGACAATGACAAGTTTTTCGCAAGATTGCTTAAGCACGTGCGCTTGATTCACCATGTTCACGGTCTAAACCAAAAGCAGTGTGTAGAGAACGTACAGCAAGTTCTAGGTAGTTTTCTTCAATAATCACAGAAATTTTGATTTCTGAAGTTGAGATCATCAAAATGTTGATGCCTTCATCAGCCAGGGCAGTAAACATTTTACTTGCAACACCTGCGTGTGAACGCATACCAACACCTACGATTGACACTTTAACAATGTCGTCACGTGTAGCAACTTCGCGCGCACCAATGGCTTGAGCAGTTTCTTGAAGAATTTTTGTTGCTTTTGCAAGTTCGCCACGGTTTACCGTGAAGGTGAAGTCAGTTGTACCATCTTCTTCAACATTTTGGATAATCATATCCACTTCAATGTTGGCATTACCAATTGGCGATAAAATTTTAGATGCAATACCTGGTTCATCAGGAACACCTAGAATCGTAAGTTTAGCTTCGTCACGGTTAAATGCGATACCAGAGATAATTGGTTGTTCCATGTTGTCTTCCGCCTCAGTGGTGATTAGTGTTCCGACGTTCTTTTTAAATTCTTCGTCGAATGCGCCATCATCGTCATTATCAAAACTTGATAATACGCGTAAAGGCACTTGGTATTTTCCTGCAAATTCAACCGAGCGAATTTGTAGAACTTTAGAACCAAGTGATGCCATTTCCAGCATTTCTTCAAATGAAATACGGTCTATTTTTTTCGCTTTTGGTGCAACGCGTGGGTCAGTGGTATAAACGCCATCTACATCTGTATAGATTTGGCATTCATCTGCTTTTAATGCCGCAGCAAGTGCTACACCAGAAGTATCTGAACCGCCACGGCCGAGGGTGGTGGTATTACCATCGGCATCGAAACCTTGGAAACCAGCAACCACGATCACACGACCAGCATCTAAATGCGCAGTCATGGTATCGGTATCAATCGACTCGATACGTGCTTTGGTAAACGCATTGTCTGTTTTGATACCGACTTGGCGACCTGTAAGTGACTTAGCTTCAACGCCAATAGAATTGAGCGCCATTGCTAACATTGAAATCGTTACCTGTTCACCCGTAGAAACCATTTGGTCTAATTCTCGTGGGTCAGGGGTTTCGGTAATGGCTTTCGCTAAAGCAAGTAGACGATTGGTTTCGCCACTCATTGCTGATACAACCACTACAACCTTGTGGCCGTGGTCATGCCAACGCTTTACACGACGAGCAACATTTAAAATGCGCTCTGGAGTACCCATAGAGGTACCGCCATATTTTTGAACGATTAATGCCATAGTTGTTCCATATAAACCATGACCCTGAATGCATCATTCAGGGTCAGTTACACAAAAGGTGAAGTTTTATTTCGCTTCAAGCCAAGCAGTTAAATCTGCCATCACTGTTGCAAACTTCTCGTTTAGTGGCGCGCCACCTTGTGCTAAGTCAGGTTTGCCACCACCTTTACCACCAAGCTCAGTTGCTAGATGTTTGATGATGTCACCTGCTTTAATAGAAGCAGTAAAGTCTTTTGCTACAGATGCAATCAGGCTAACTTTGTCACCTTCAACACCAGCAAGTACGATGACTGCATTTTCTAATTTTGATTTCACACCGTCATGTAGGTTGCGAAGTGATTTCGCATCCATATTTTGAACAGTCGTGATCAGCGTTTGACGACCCGCAAGCGTTTGAACTTGGCTAAGCAGTTCAGCAGCTTGGAAGCTGGCAAGTTTTTGATTGAGTTGCTCAATCTGTTTTTGCAAGCTTGATGCTGTGTCGACTAAGGCTTCAACTTTTTCTAAAGTTTGGTCTTTTTGAGCTTTCAATAAACCATTGATGGTATTGATATCACGGTCAGCTTTTTGAGCAACTTCAATGGCTTTGGTACCTGTTACCGCTTCAATACGGCGTACACCTGCAGCTACACCACCTTCAGAAGTGATTTTGAACAAGCCAATGTCGCCTGTGCGTTTAACGTGAATACCACCGCATAGCTCGATTGAGAAGTTTTTCTCTTCAATGATTGAACCCATTGAAAGTACACGAACTTCATCGCCATATTTTTCACCGAACAGCATCATCGCACCTTTTGCTTTCGCAGATTCGATGTCTAGAAGTTCAGTACTTACTGCTGTATTTGCAATCACTTCAGCATTGACTAAGCGTTCAATTTCTTGAAGTTGTTCAAACGAAACAGGTTGATCGTTGGCAAAGTCAAAACGTAAGATGTCTGACGCAACCAATGAGCCTTTCTGTTGTACGTGCTCACCTAAGATTTGACGTAGTGCAGCATGCAAAAGGTGAGTTGCAGAGTGGTTACGTGCAGTTGCAGCGCGGATGTCTGCTTTAACTGTTGCTTCAACATTTTGAGCAAGCTTAATGCTACCTACAGTCACGATACCTTGGTGTACAAAAGCGCCGCCCGATTTCTTGGTGTCCTGGACTTCAAAAATACCTGTGTCATTTTTGAAAATACCCGTGTCACCAATTTGACCGCCGCTTTCTGCATAGAACGGGGTTTGGTTCAGTACGATGAGGGCTTCGTCACCTTCAACCACTTCATTAACTTGTTCGCCATCTTTATAGATCGCAATAATTTGACCTTCGCCAACTGTTGCGTCATAGCCGTCAAACTGAGTTTCGCCTTCAACTTTAACAACAGAGTTGTAGTCAATTGCGAATTTACCTGCATCGCGTGCACGTTGACGTTGAGCAGCCATTTCAACTTCAAAGCCTGCTTCATCAATGGTTAAATCACGTTCACGAGCGATGTCAGCAGTTAGGTCAGTTGGGAAACCGTAAGTATCATACAGTTTAAACACCACTTCACCGGGAATCACTGAACCTTTCAGTTGAGCCAACTCACCCTCAAGCAATTTCAAACCTTGCTCTAGAGTTTTAGCAAATTGCTCTTCTTCTTTCAGTAATTGCGCTTCAATACGTGCCTTTTGTGCTTCAAGTTCTGGGTAAGCTTGACCCATCACTTCAATTAAAGGTTGCAACATTTTATGGAAGAATGAGCCTGTTGCACCCAGTTTGTTACCATGACGAACTGCACGACGGATTATACGGCGCAGTACATAGCCACGGCCTTCATTTGATGGGTTTACACCATCAGCAATCAGGAATGAACATGAACGTGCGTGATCCGCAACCACTTTAAGTGACGCAGGATATTGAACTGGTGTACCTTTTTCGCGAGCTTCTGCTTCAAGTGCAGCGGTATCTAAACCAATAATTTCAGCGGCTGCTTTGAGTAAGTGTTGGAACAGGTCAATTTCGTAGTTTGAGTTAACGTGTTGTAAAACAGCAGAAATACGCTCTAAGCCCATACCTGTATCAACAGAAGGCGCCGGAAGAGGGTGTAATACGCCATCCGCAGTACGGTTAAACTGCATGAATACGTTGTTCCAAATTTCAATGAAACGGTCGCCATCTTCTTCAGGTGTACCCGGTAAGCCACCCCAAATATGGTCGCCATGGTCAAAGAAGATTTCAGAACATGGGCCACAAGGACCTGTATCGCCCATTGCCCAGAAGTTATCTGATGCGTATTGGCCACCTTTGTTGTCGCCAATACGGATAATACGTGATGCATCTAAACCAATTTCTTTGTTCCAGATGTCAAATGCTTCGTCGTCAGTGTGGTAAACCGTTGCATAGAGTTTGTCTTTAGGCAGTGCTAACCAAGCTTCACCAGTGAGGAAATCCCATGCAAATTTGATTGCATCACGTTTGAAGTAGTCGCCAAATGAGAAGTTACCTAACATTTCAAAGAAGGTATGGTGACGTGCGGTATAACCGACATTGTCTAAGTCGTTGTGTTTACCACCTGCGCGGACACACTTTTGTGAAGACACTGCACGTACATAATCACGTTTTTCTAGGCCTAAGAAACAATCTTTAAATTGGTTCATACCCGCGTTGGTAAACAACAAGGTAGGGTCGTTGGCGGGAACTAGAGAACTCGACGCGACACGTGTATGCCCTTGCGATTCAAAGTAGCTTAAAAAAGCTTCGCGAATTTCAGCTGATGTCATAAAACGAGTACTCACAACCAAGTCACTCCATAATTTCGATTTGGCTAATAGTAGCTGAAGAAAGTCTTATTCTAAATACGCTGACTTCAGATACTGGCTTAAAAATTTTAAAACGCCAAATTATAACGGAAAAAGGATGTTGCACCAATCACTTTAAGGCGAATTGATGACATTTCTATGTATTCGATAGTTCTAAGATTTTGCTTGTTATTGTTGGATATTTATATCATTTCGTGGAAATGAGTTGATTGGTCCGAGGTGGTTAGGTAGATCAATTTATGACTTAAGGGTTCATATTCATCATCTTCGCTGATAGATGATAGAAAAAGAAAGCTTAACCAAATCTGTATAAATCCATTAATATAGGCCTGCTTTATCTTTCATCATTTTATAAATAAGGGCAAGTCATGCAACGAGTGGCGATAAATGGATTTGGTCGGATCGGACGTAATGTACTACGTGCTTGGTTTGAAAATCCAAAGAACTTTCAGTTTGAAATCGTCGCGGTGAATGATGTAGCAGATGTAGAAACCTTATTGCATTTATTTAAATATGACACCACGCATGGGCGCTTTCCCGGAAAAGTCGATTTAAGTTATGAAAATGAAAGGATTTATTTACATCTTTCTAAAGATCAAGCGCAGCTCAAAGTTGAAGTATTGTGTCAGGCAAACCCACAAGATTTACCTTGGGCAAGTCTCCATGTAGACGTGGTTCTAGAGTGCACAGGTTTATTTCGCTCGCGTGAAGCAGCAACAGGGCATATCAGTGCAGGTGCAAAGCGGGTTATTATTGGCGCGGCACCTTTTGATTCGGTTGATGCCGCAATTGTGTATGGGGTGAATCACCATGAGGTGAAAGCCAATGACCAAATCATTTCCAGTGTGTCATGTACCACACAGGCCTTAGTGCCTTTGGTTAAAATCATTGATGATGCTTTTGGGATTGATACTGCACTCATGACCGAAATTCATGCAGTGACTGCCGATCAGTCTGTATTGGATCATGCGCATCGTGACCTAAGGCGTGCCCGTGCTTCAGGTCAAAACATTATCCCAACGACATCGTCAGCCCTTGGTGCTTTAAAACAAGTGATGCCTAAGATGGCTGATCGTATTGATGGTTATTCGATTCGTGTGCCAACCATTAACGTGGCTGCAATTGATTTAACTTTTATTTCGCAGACACCAATTACCGATCATAAAATTAATGAAGTACTGATTCAGGCGGCGAAGTCAGACTACCGTGAAATTATGGATGTGACGGATGAACCCTTGGTGTCTTCGGATTTTAACCATTCACCCTATTCACTCATTGTTGATTTAACGCAAACCATGGTGGTCGGGCATCAAGCCAAAGTCTTTGCGTGGTATGACAATGAATGGGGCTATGCAAATCGCTTATTAGATTTGTGTGAATCTTTTAGTGCGTCAACCACCTAAAGATCTTTATTTTTAAGCATCTTTTACTCTGAAAACAAGATGATAGGCATAGACCGAATACAGACTTGTGGTTATCATGAATTCATAAACGAAAATAATGTAGAGCGGTGCTTATGTTGATCTTAATTTGGGGATTTATTTTGCTGTTGGCGGTCGCTGTCGTATTTTTAATTTGGTTTCAATTTAAAAATCAGGCAGATAAAACCGATCCAAGCGTAGAGCAAAATCAACTGCAAGAAAAAGTACATCATCTTGAAGAAAATTTAAAAAAGACCTTGGAAATTATGCAAGATCTTGCAAAAAAGATGCATGTGCAACAGGAAGTGATCGAGCAGACCACGTCTAAGTTGCAAAAAGTTGAGCTACAAAATGCTGAATTGGTGAATATTCTCGCTAAAGCCGTACAGCCTGAGCGCTAAAAATTAAGTTTATTAGATGAGCACGGTACGCAATAATGCCGCGCTCAGCATACTAATTACAACGGTTGGTAGTAGTGAAAAGCGTGAAGCTGCAATCAAAGTGATGGCAATGGCGAGTAGATCTGCGACATTGTCTTTGACAAAATAAGGTGCAATTACTGAAATAAGTACGCAGCCCGGAACAACTTCCAAAATCTTTCGTTGTTTGTTGCTTAAAGTTTTATTTTTAAGCAAAACATAGCCCAATATACGCGTCAGATAAGTGGTTGCTGCGACCAATAAAATCGCGACAAGTGTTGTGCTGTGGATCATAGCTCATCCTCCTGAATAAATAAGAAGGCAGAGGCGATGCCACAGATTGCACCAATAGGCACATACCAACCCATCGGTAAATATAAATAAGCAATGGCTGCACTGATTAGACTGACGAGCCAAGGGCGAGCTGCACTGAATCCTTTCCACATGCCACGTAGTAAAACCAAAAATACCGCAGCAAAGGCCATATCAAACCCATAACGATGAACATCGCCTAGCAAAGGACCAAGAATGGCACCTAAGCTGGTAAAACTAACCCACATCAAGTACAGGGCAAAACAGATGCCTGCGTAGTAGGACATGCTAAAGGCCTGTTGTAGCCCAAATCTTTTCTTTTGTTCTGCATCGGCAAGGGCTGCAGCCCAACTTTCATCACACATGAAAAACAGGGCAGGGAAAACTTGTCGATTAGGCAAATGGCGTAAAAAGGGCACGAGACTTGCACCCATGAGCAAATGACGGCTATTGACTAGGAACGTAATGAAAATTAAAACGAGAAAATTTGGTGGATTGGTCCAGACTTCGAGCACGGCAAACTCGGAACCGCCCGCAAAGTTTAGGCCAGTAAATAATGGAACTTCTAAATGACTAAAGCCTTTTTGAGTGGCTTGTGTTCCTAGGACCAAAGCAAAAGGAATAATGCCCAGCAGCATGGGGATAGATGTTTTAATACCACGCTTAAACTCGACGTAATCGGTGGAGTCATTGAGTTCTTGAGTCGTATTTCTAAGGGAGAACATTTTAAATCGCCTATGCGTGCTAGGTTTTGGTGCAGTAGGTGAATAAGTGTAGGCTTTTTTTGAAGATATTTTTTGCTTTATTTAGCTTAATATAGGGCTTGTTTGGAATAATATGCTGTAATTGGTTAAATATGAGCAAAATTATGCTTTAGGAGGTGAAATTTATGGATCAAACCGATAAACGTATATTGCAAGTGCTACAAGTTGATGGAAAACTTCAAAATAATGAGTTGGCTCAGCGCATTGGACTGTCTGCCTCACCGTGTTTAAGACGAGTAAAAAAACTAGAAGAAGACGGAATTATTCGGGCTTATGTGGCTTTGGTTGATCCTGTTAAAGTGAATCTGCGATTGACCGTGTTTGCACGCATTTGGCTAAAAAGTCAGGATCCGCAAACGGTGAACCAATTTGTTGAATCAATTCGTGAAGTTCCTGAAGTAGTCGAGTGTCATTTAATGGCAGGGGATTGTGATTTCTTTTTACGTATTGTGGTTGCAGACTTAGACGCCTATAGACAGTTTCAAATCCATCGTCTAAATAAAATCCCCAATATACAAAGTATTAAAACAGAAATTCCGCTGCAAAATATCAAGCAGACAACCGAGTTGCCAATTACTTAGATTTTTTAACGGTTGTGCGTGTTTTTTTAAGTTGAGTTCAATAGTGTGTAGACAAATGTTTAACTCATTAGACTGGCTTTTCAGTTGAATCAAATTGATCACTCTGGAGTTACTTTCATGAGTGGCTTGGGAGTTAAGGCTGCAGTTCAATTGCTCTGACGACACTGTCTACAGAATATTGTCCCCATGGAGAAAGTTTTTCAATGAAGTCATTCATGTCTTGTTGGGTAAAGTGGCTAATCAGCATATAACACGCTGAACCACAGACTTTATAGGCATATTCAATTTTATCGAATTGGCTTAAAAATATTTCAAACTGATCAAATTGATGATTTTCCATCATGATGCGAATAAATTGAGTCGCCTCATATTCTAATTCAACCGTATATTTTTGGATTAGGCCTTCATTTTGCATTTTTGCAATACGATTTCCTACAGCTTGACCTGTGCGATGAACCAATTCGCCAATATCTTTATGACTTAATCGTGAGTCATTTTTAAGAATCTTTAAGATTTTTGAGTCAATTGGATCTTGATTTGCCATCGTGATGATTGTTCTTTCAGAATGAAAGCATTTATTGATACATTCTTTCACATCCAACTGCAAGAATGGGTTCATTTTACTTATTCTATGGCATAGATACATTAGACTGAAATGAAGATGAGAGGGTGATTAAAATGGAAAAAACAGCATTGATCGTTATTGATGTTCAAAATGATTATTTCCAAAAGGGAAGATGGAGTTGTATCAGGCTGAGCAGGCAGTGAAACAGATTAATTTACTAGAAAATGCATTTTTAGAAAACGAACAACCCATTATTTATATTCAACATATTTTTAATCAACCAAATGTACCATTTTTTGAAGCTGGCACGGTGGGCGTTGAATTACATTCAGGCTTAAAAATGCAAACAGACTCTATTGTGGTTGAGAAGCATTATCCAAACAGTTTTTTTCAAACCAATTTGAAAGCTAAATTAGATCAGCTTGGTGTGGAAAAAGTAGTAATTAGTGGCATGATGACGCATATGTGTGTAGATGCAACCTCACGTGCGGCTGCTGAGTTTGGTTATGACCCTGTTGTAATCGCAGATGCGACAGCGACACGTGATTTGAGCTATGCAAATAAAACCACACAAGCGAGTGATGTACAGACTGCATGTTTAGCTGCATTTCAAATGTTTGCGACAGTGATGTCCGTCGATGAATATTTGAAACGATAATCCTTAAATTTGAATTGTCATAATCAAGCAAAAGCACACAAAGGATTATGTGTACTTTGCTTTTTACATTTATTCTTCGTTTAAAAAGCCTTCTTTAATTTCTTTAGGCAGATCTGCGTGCCACCATGTATAAATACTGGCTTTAATTTCTTCATCTTCTTCAGGGTCATTTAGAGGTTCATCATCTTCACGAACCAGTTCATCACCTTCAAATTTGAACCAAAACTCCCAAGGATCATCATCACCGCAACCCCATGCTTGCGCATGGATGTCTGGAAGCAAGGCTTTCAGGAAGAATAAAATCGCTTCCATGAACTCATCACCTGACGAACCATGGACAAAGTGTGCGATGGAATAACCTGCGAGGGAGTATAGCGATTCAGGACCTAAGTCAAACTCGATATTATCGACGGTATTTAAAATATCTTCGGCCAGTTCAGCACCATGTTCTGGGTTGATGTCACAAACTAAAGCCGTAAATTGACTCGCATCACCGCGATGTTCTTGAAATAATCGGTCTAATTTTGACATGATTTGAGCATCTGAATGCTTGTAATATAAGTTGCTGTGCATTTCCATCGAATTTTCCCCAAGTAAAAAATATGTGATTAAAAGTGTTATCTGTATAACGCCGTTGTATTTATTGTTGCTGTTAAATTGAGCTGAAGTATAAAAGAATGTGCCTTTTGTGCAAGCATAGGTATAATTGGAAATAAAATATAAAACAAAGTCTTATATGAATTTTTCCAATCTGTGCAGAGCACTAGGATGAGTTAATATTCTTTATTCTGATACTTGGGCATTGTCTAAAGTCAAGTTTTGAATGGCTCGCTCAAAATCGGTAAGAATGTATAAAGTTGTTAACGATGACATCGAAGCGATAAATTAAATTTTCCGAAATTGTCTAATGCACAGCACATTGTATCGTGATAGACTAAGAGAAATCGGGTGTGCCCCGATTTTTTTATGCGGATTCGTTCCGCGCAGACAAGATTTTAGGTTTACAACATGCCCATTTCAGAGACATGGTTATTACCTGATGGTGTAGCTGATGTACTACCAGAACAGGCGCAAGTGATTGAAACTTTGCGTCGTCAAGCATTAGATTTCCTCGCAACTCGAGGTTATCAGTTGGTGTACACGCCATTCATTGAATACATCGAATCGTTATCTTCTCTATCAGAATCGAATCAAGATTTAGACTTAGCCACTTTTAAAGTGATTGATCAGCTTTCTGGTCGTTTGCTTGGTGTACGTGCAGATATGACACCACAAGTGGCTCGTATTGATGCGCATGTACATCCAGTTGAAGGCGTTGCTCGTTATTGCTATGCAGGAACAGTCCTACATACCAAACCACAAGGCTTTAATACCACGCGTACACCTTTGCAGTTAGGTGCTGAGCTATTCGGTTCAGACAGCATCGATGCCGATGTTGAACTGATTGATGTGATGATCAGCCTGCTTGAAAAAACAGGTTTTGCAGACGGTATCCATTTAGATTTAGGCCATGTGGGCTTATTCCGTAGTATGGTGAAGGTTGCGGGTTTAAACAAAGCGACTGAACGTCAACTCTCTGATTTATACCAACGTAAAGCTCTGCCAGAATTGGCAGAATTTACCCAAGATTTAAACTTTGGTGCTGACTTTTATACTTTAGGTCGTTATGCAAGTGACTTAGCTGCCTTGCAAACGCATTTAAGTGCAGAAGTTATTGCCGATGTAGAATTTAAGCACGCTTTTGATGCATTAAAAACCACACAATCTGAGATTCAAGCACGTTGGCCAAATCTTCAGATGGGTATTGATGTGGTTGAGCTACGTTCGTATCACTACCATACGGGCTTAATGTATGCCGTTTATGCACCAAACCGTGCTGCGCCATTGGCACAAGGTGGACGCTATGACGGGATTGGTGAGCACTTTGGGCGTGCACGTCCAGCAACGGGCTTTAGTTGTGACTTATATGCACTTAGTGCAGGTCGTTTTCAGCAAAACAGTCTTGTGGTTGCACCCAAAGGTACCCAAACAGATTTGATCCAAGCGATTGAACACACGCGTGCTCAAGGCATGAGCGTGATTCAACTTTTGGGGCAGGATGATTTAACTACGCTTCCATATGCAACGCACCAGTTGGTGAATGTTGCAGGTCAATGGACTGTAGAACAAATTTAATCACTTCTTCAGGTAAGCTAAAACCTGAGAAGTTCTTCAATTTTAACAGCATGATGCAATGAGGCTATTATGGGCAAGAATGTTGTGGTACTCGGTACCCAATGGGGCGACGAAGGTAAAGGTAAAATCGTCGACCTGCTCACAGATCAAGCGGCTGCGGTCGTTCGTTATCAAGGCGGACATAACGCAGGTCATACACTTGTCGTTGGTGGTAAGAAAACTGTATTACACCTCATTCCATCTGGTATTTTACGTGAAAACGTACTGTGCTTAATTGGTAATGGTGTGGTGCTTTCTCCTGCAGCGCTCATCAAAGAGATGGACATTCTTGAAAAAGAAGGCGTGCCAGTTAAAGAACGTCTACGTATTTCTCCGAACTGTCCACTGATTTTGCCAAACCATATTGCACTTGACCAAGCGCGTGAAATCAAGCGTGGTAATGCGAAAATTGGTACCACTGGTCGTGGTATTGGCCCTGCCTATGAAGACAAAGTTGCACGCCGTGCAATTCGTGTTGCAGACTTGGTTCGTGGTGGCGAGCATCTTAAAGCTCAGTTAACTGAACTTCTTGAGTACCATAACTTCCAATTAACGCAATTCTACGGCGTAGAAGCAGTTAAATTAGAAGATGTACTTGCGCTGTGTGATCAATGGCGTGAAGTGGTTGCACCACTTGTGATTGATGTCACTACAGAGCTGCATAATTACCGTAAAAACGGTGATAATATCATGTTTGAAGGTGCTCAAGGTTCACTTCTAGATGTTGACCATGGTACATATCCGTATGTAACTTCTTCAAACACGACTGCTGGTGGCGTAAGCTCAGGTTCTGGTTTGGGTCCATTACATCTTGACTATGTATTGGGTATTACCAAAGCATATACAACACGTGTAGGTGCAGGTCCGTTCCCAACTGAGTTGGTTTATGACGCTGCAAATGACGTAGGTGATGCTATTGGTAAGCACTTAGGGACTGTAGGTTCTGAATTTGGCGCTTCTACAGGTCGTCAACGTCGTTGTGGTTGGTTCGATGCTGAAATCCTTCGTCGTTCTGTAGACGTAAACTCACTTTCAGGTATTTGCTTAACTAAACTTGATGTTCTTGACGGTTTAGAAGAAGTGAAAATCTGCATAGGTTACGAAGCTGCTGATTCTGGTTGTGTTGGTTCTTCTGATGCGCTTGCATTTGAAACTTTAAAACCAATTTACGAAACGATGCCGGGTTGGTCTGAGTCTACCTTTGGTGCGAAATCAATGGATCAATTGCCACAAGCGGCGATCAACTATGTAAAACGCATTGAACAATTAATCGAATGCCCAATCGATATCATTTCTACAGGTCCAGACCGTGAAGAAACGATTGTTTTGCGTCATCCATTTGACGCTTAAGCGATAAAGCATTGAGTAAAAAACCCTGTCTCGTACAGGGTTTTTTATTTGTGCGATACATTTGTACATGAGCTTGATAGGTATTGATTTAAGCTACTGAGCTGGAATGATTTTCCCGACTAAAGTTGCATGAATAAGCACGACATAATGTATAAGTGCTTGTTAGAATAAAATGCATAATAAACAGATGAGCAGGCAGGATGCAAAAGAATATCGCGGGAACTATTTTTTACTCACTACTTTTTGCTATGGGTGGTGCGCCAACAATCGCGATGATGATTATTCAAGGGCAAACCACCGATCCAGACGTGATTTATAGTGCGCTCATTGGATTGTCTGTGATTATTGCTTGTATCTTGGTGCCGATCATTCTGCTCCAAAATGCATTTCTGTTTGCAAAGCGTAAAAGTGCGACCCTTGAGGAAAAAATTGAACCCTTAAGCCACCTGTATTTGGGTTTAAATATCCTGTGTTTGGTTTATTGGCTTTTAATTCAGTTTATGTAAGTAGGTTTAAGGTGGCGTGTAGATAAAGCTTTACCGCTGAAATTTGGCTTATTGTACTTAATTGTGAAGATGTTTTTACATAATTGCTATGATAAAACGCGGTGATGATATTTAACACTTTAAATCTATTCAATATAATTCAGCACATTATGTAAAATGCTTTGAGATGGATGGAGTTAAGCAATAATGAAAAATAAAATATTAATGAGTTTGTGTGCAGCAAGTGTGGTTACAATTTCAGGTTGTGCAACTTTTGCGGAAGTGGCAGGTGCAGACACTGCAACATTAAATGCAGCAGCAACCCAAGGCTTCAACAAAACAGTGAATGAAGCGCGAAGCACAAAGACCTTAGATACCTCATCTACGACCTATAAGCGTATTTATGGTGTATTCAATCGCTTGAAGCCATATGCCGATCAAATGAATCAAACTGGAACGAAATTTGACTGGCAGTTGGCAGTACTTAAGTCAAATCAGGTCAACGCCTATGTTGCACCTGGTGGTAAGGTGGTGTTCTACACAGGTATTGTAGATAAATTGAACCTAACTGATGCTGAAATTGCAGCGGTGATGGGACATGAGATGGTCCATGCTTTGGAAGAACACTCGAAGAGTAAAGTGGGTGCTCAGGCATTAACGGATTTGGCCTTGGGAATTGGTCTAAGTGCAGCAGGTGTAGGTCAAACGGGTTCAGCAGCAGCGCAGCTAGGTAGTCAAATTGGTATTGGTTTGCCTTACTCACGTAGCCTAGAAAGTCGTGCAGACCAAGGTGGCTTAATGTTGATGGCTAAAGCAGGCTATAACCCTCAAGCCGCAATTAGTCTGTGGGAAAAAATGAATAAGCTTGATGGAGCAGGCGGCTCTTCATTCCTGTCGACGCACCCATCAAATAGTCAGCGTATTGAAGCAATGCGTAAGAACTTAGCCGCTGCTCAAGCGGTTTATAATCAAAGACGTTAATTTGTTTTGAATAAAAAAGGACGCTAAGGCGTCCTTTTTTACTATCTGTTGATGATTTTGAAAATCATCAACTATTTGTGACAGGTGAAGTAGTGCTTCACCTGAATAGCTAATTAAGAAATATCTATGGTGCAGGATTAGGTTGTTGCTGATGAATAGCTTGAATACCCTGTAAAACATCTTCGGATAAATCAATCTCAAAGGCTTGAATATTTTCTTTCAACTGGTCTAAGTTGGTCGCCCCAATAATCGTACTGGTCACAAAAAATTGCTGCTTGATAAAGGCTAAAGCCAGTTGTGTCGGCGTTAAACCATGACGTTCAGCCAGTTGTGCATACTGTTCTGTTGCCCATTCACTCTCTGGGTTGCTGTAACGACTAAAGCGGCTGAAAAGTGTCACGCGAGCATTCGCTGGGCGTGCACCATTACGGAATTTACCTGTGAGATAGCCAAAAGCGAGTGGGGAGTAAGCGAGTAAACCAACGCCTTCATATTTCGCAATTTCTGACATACCAATTTCATAAGTACGGTTCAATAGGCTATATGGGTTCTGCACACTGACAAATTTAGATAGACCAAGCTGTTCTGCAATTTGTAGAAACTTCATGGTGCCCCAAGGTGTCTCATTAGATAAGCCAATATAACGAATACGCCCTTTTTGAATCTCTGCTTCTAGTGCTTGTAGTGTTTCTTGCAAAGAGGTCACGGTTTGCGTGTTATGAGCTTCACTGTTTTCATAGCCTAATTTGCCGAAAAAGTTGGTTGGACGTTGTGGCCAGTGTAGCTGATATAAATCGATATAATCGGTCTGTAAACGCTTTAGGTTGCCATCTAGAGCCGAAGAAATGTCACTTGCATTAAAACGAGTCTGTCCATCACGGATATGACTACCACCTTGCGATGGCCCTGCAATTTTAGAGGCTAGAAATAACTTGTCCCGACCGCCGCGTTGGGCAATCCATTGGCCAATAATACTTTCGGTTGCACCTTGGGTTTCAGGTTTTGGAGGAACAGGGTACATTTCCGCAGTGTCCCAAAAGTTAATGCCTTGCGCTAAGGCATAATCAAGTTGTTCAAAGGCTTGAGCTTGAGTGTTTTGTTCACCAAAGGTCATGGTACCGAGACAAATTTCAGGAACCAAAATGCCTGTATTGGCTAAGGGTTTAAATTGCATTCAACATTTCCTTTTATGGGCTGCGTTTTTTCGGTCGAATTAGGTTACACAGTTATGCCCAGTAGGTTAAATCACTATTTTTACAAAGTTTGTCATGATTTTGTCAAAGTAGGATTTTGTGAAAACAGCAATAGATTTAAAGACATAAAAAAAGCAAATCCTAAGATTTGCTTTTGGCTGTATCAGCTACGAAGAAAAGTCTTATTCTTCGTCTTCATAGTCATCAGCATTCGCTTTTGACTCTTCTAAAGAGGCATCAAAAATTAAGATGGCTTTACCATCAGTTTCGATCATGCCTTGCTCTTCGAGTGTTTTCAAAACACGACCAACCATTTCACGTGAACAACCGACAATACGTCCAATCTCTTGACGCGTAATACGAATTTGGCGGCCATTTGGTAAAATCATCGCTTCAGGTTGCGAAGATAAGTCGATTAGGCAACGTGCAATACGACCTGAAACATCGATAAATGCAAGGTCAGTCACTTTACGAGTGGTATTTTTTAAACGGCGAACTAGCTGTGCAAATACTGCATAGCTCAGGTCAGGGTATTGTTTGCTGAGTTCATGGAAGTTTTCATAAGTCACTTCAGCAATTTCGCAGACATCACGGGTACGCACTTCTGCAGTACGTTGTGAGTTTGCTTCGAATAGACCCATTTCCCCAAAAAAATCACCCGCATTTAAATAAGCGACCACGATTTCACGTTCATCGTCTTCACGCAGAATAATGGAGACCGAACCTTTTAAAATCAAATATAAAGATTTAGATTCTGAGCCTGCATCTACGATGGTGGTACGCTTAGGATAACGATTAATATATGCGCGTTTTAATAATGCTTTGACTGACTCGGGGAGTTGACCTGGAGACAGCGCATCAGTGCTTAATTGTGAAAAGCTTGAAGTCATGCTAACGGTTCCGAAAATGGATAAAATATAGATCGCACAGACCTAGGGTGAACTTGTCACACAGTCAGAGCTGAAATTCCTTATCAACTCAATTTATGTTAGTGTACAGTCACTTCGTCAATCTATAGCTTTTTTTAGGTACTTGCAATGCAAACAACTGTTCATTGGTTAGAGAATGTTGCTTTCGAAGCAAAAACTCAAAGTGGTCACAGTGTTATCATGGATGGATCGCCAGAATATGGGGGTGAAAATCGTGGTCCAAGACCAATGGAATTGATCCTGACGGGACTGGGTGGTTGCGCCTCTTTTGACATCGTGACCATACTTAAAAAATCACGCCAAGAAATTACCGATGTACGCTGTGAACTCAAGGCAGAGCGGGCAGATAGCATCCCTGCAGTGTTCACAAAAATCCACTTACATTTCGTGATTACGGGTCATGCGGTGAAGGAAAAGCAAGTCGCAAAAGCCGTGGAATTATCGGCAGAAAAGTACTGTTCTGCGAGCAAAATGTTGATGGATGGTGGGGTTGAAATCACCCATGATTTTGAGATTATTGAAGCAAATTAAAAGCTGACTTTTAAGTCATTTGAGGCTGATCTAGTGATCGGCCTTTTTCATGCTTCACGCTTTTGTTTTGATTCCGTAAACTGGGACACAATTCATCACACGAATAAATAGAAAAATGCGTTGCTTGTTTGATTAATAATTGATCAAATGATTTGGGTTGTCACTGATTGATAGGTCGTCGTGGTCTTTAATACATAAATAATCTAGGTTGACGCTTGAAAATAAGGCGGGTAAGACCCATCTTATAACCGAGTCTTATAAGTTTATTATTAAGATAAACTAATGAAAAATAAGTTAAAATGTAGAAAAATTAATTAAATTTAAATTGAATTTTGAGCAATTGTTCCCATATATCCATCAAGTTCGAAATTTGTTGTGAGGAAAACAAGAATGCGATTTGAAAAATTCACAAACCGCTTACAGCAAGCTCTCTCAGATGCTCAATCACTTGCAGTGGGGAAAGACCATACCGCAATTGAAGGTATTCATATCTTATCAACATTGTTAGAAGAAACCTCCAATCTGAGTTTGTTGCAACAAGCGGGTGCCAATTTACCTGCTTTACAAAGCAAATTAAAACAAGCGCTAGCTGATGCACCAACACTGACGAATCCTACAGGGGACGTCAACTTAAGTTCAGAGGCAGTCAAAGCGCTGAATTTGGCAGATAGCTTCGCGCAAAAAGCAGGCGATGAGTTTTTGTCTACCGATTGGGTGATGCAAGCCTTAGCCGAAGTGGGGGCAACTAAAACGCTACTCAACAGCGTGGGCGTGCAAGCAGAAAGCTTACGCAAAGTCATTTTAAAAATTCGAGGTGATGAGAAAGTCATGAGCAACAATCATGAAGATCAACGTGATTCTCTGAATAAATACACCATTGATTTAACTGAACGCGCACTTGCAGGTAAGTTAGATCCTGTGATTGGGCGTGATGACGAGATTCGTCGTACCATTCAAGTTTTGTCGCGTCGTACCAAAAATAACCCTGTGTTGATTGGTGAACCAGGGGTGGGTAAAACAGCCATTGTTGAGGGCTTAGCACAGCGGATTATTAACCGTGAAGTGCCTGAAAGCTTACAAGGTAAACGTGTTTTATCTTTAGATTTGGGTTCTTTGCTTGCGGGTGCCAAATACCGCGGCGAGTTTGAAGAGCGCTTAAAAGCAGTACTGAAAGATTTGTCTAAACAAGATGGTGAAGTCATTTTGTTCATCGATGAATTACACACACTGGTGGGCGCAGGTAAAGGCGATGGTGCGATGGATGCAGGCAATATGCTAAAACCTGCTCTGGCACGTGGTGAGTTACGCTGTGTTGGTGCAACCACATTAGATGAATATCGTCAGTACATTGAGAAAGATGCTGCGCTAGAGCGTCGCTTCCAAAAAGTATTGGTCGATGAGCCGAGTGTGGAAGACACTATTGCGATTTTACGTGGGTTGAAAGAGCGCTACGAAGTGCACCATGGTGTGAAAATTTTAGACTCTGCCATCATTGCAGCAGCGAAAATGTCGCATCGTTACATCACCGACCGTCAATTGCCTGATAAAGCGATTGATTTGATTGATGAAGCGGCTTCTCGTATCAAAATGGAGCTGGACTCTAAGCCAGAAGCTTTGGATAAACTTGAACGTCGTTTGATTCAATTGAAACTGCAACTTGAAGCAGTGAAAAAAGATGAAGATGCTGGTAGTCGTGCTGAAGTCGCTCATCTTGAAAAGCAAATTAGCGAAGTTCAACACGAATACAATGATCTAGAAGAGGTTTGGAAAGCTGAAAAAACCTTAGTTGAAGGCACCAAACAAGTTCAAGCTGAATTAGATCAGGCTCGTATTGCGTTGCAAAAAGCGCAGCGTGAAAATGACTTGGGTGAAATGTCGCGTCTTCAGTATGGTGTAATTCCAGAGCTGGAAAAACGTCTCAATGAAGAAGAAGTCGTTGAGGAAAAAGAAGAGCCAAAACTACTGCGCAACAAAGTCACTGACAATGAAATTGCAGAAGTCGTTAGTGCTGCTACGGGCATTCCAGTGGCTAAAATGATGCAAGGTGAACGTGAGAAACTTCTCCATATGGAAGAGTTCTTACATAACCGTGTTGTTGGGCAGGATGATGCTGTGGTTGCAGTTTCAAATGCGGTTCGTCGTTCGCGTGCGGGCTTGTCTGATCCGAACCGACCAAGCGGCTCGTTCTTATTCTTGGGTCCAACTGGTGTTGGTAAAACAGAGTTGACCAAAGCACTGGCAAACTTTTTGTTTGATAGTGACGATGCCATGATTCGTATCGATATGTCCGAGTTTATGGAAAAACACTCTGTCAGCCGTTTGGTGGGTGCGCCTCCCGGTTATGTCGGCTACGAAGAAGGTGGTGTGCTAACCGAAGCTGTACGCCGTAAACCGTATAGTGTCGTACTGTTCGATGAAGTAGAAAAAGCACATCCCGATGTGTTTAACATCTTGCTCCAAGTGTTGGATGATGGTCGCCTAACGGATTCGCAAGGTCGCGTGGTTGACTTTAAAAATACCGTAATCGTCATGACATCGAACTTAGGTTCGAGTGATGTGCGTGAGTTGGGTGATAATCCTTTGGATGAAGAAGTTCGAGCAGTGGTGATGAATGCCGTGACGCAACATTTCCGTCCAGAGTTTATCAACCGTATTGATGAGTTAGTGGTCTTCCATTCACTCAAAAAAGCGCAAATTCGTGGTATTGCTGATATCCAATTGGATCGTTTACGTGATCGTTTGGTTGAAAAAGATATGCGCTTAACGGTGGATGATCAAGCCTTTGACTTATTGATTGACGCTGGTTTTGATCCTGTATACGGTGCACGCCCATTGAAACGTGCCATCCAACAACAGGTTGAAAACAACTTAGCGCAAAAAATATTGTCTGGTTACTATGTAGCTGGAGACAATATTATGATCACTGCACAAGATGGTCAGTTGAGCTTTGACAAAGTGAAAATGAGTTAATCATTTAAACGGTTCATTGAAACTAAAAAACCCAGCTTCGGCTGGGTTTTTTATTGCGTGATAGAAATGTTAAAAGATGACACTTTTAAGCAAAAATGTGACGTAAGTTTTCACGTTTATGTGATGGGTGTTGCATCTAAGTGATTTATTTGCAAAACAATTATCTTTATTTAAAGATTCTCTTTATAATTTATTTTAATAAAAAACAAACAACTTGAGATAGAAGAAATGACTCAATTGAAGTGGGGTATTGGAGGCGTACTTACGCTTGCTGTGGTCGCAGTAGGGGGGAATCTTTATGCGGATAAAAGTTTGAAGGCTTATTATCAACACAGCACCAAACAGTCGAATGATTTAAAGTTGCAATATCAACAATTTCACATGGGGGCTTTAAACGGCAGTGCGAACTGGACCGCTGAATTAGTGCTAGACCCATGCAAACCGAAAGAAGTGATCCAATTGAAGGGGCAGGATCATATTCAACGGAGTTGGAATGGATATGCGATTCGTTCAGATATTAACATTACTCAGGCACCCGGTGCACTTCAGTCTTTGTTGAAGGAACCACTTAAAGTACAAAGCAAAGTGAATTGGTTGGGTACTTTGAATAGTACCTTGACTACGCCAGTGATTACCCGCAATGAAGCTCAACTCCAGTCTAGATTAGACCCGATGACATTAAAGTTTCGTGCAAAACCGATCGAACAACAGTTAAAGATACTGGATTTACAGCTTGAAATTCCGAATTTAACAGTCACCGATCCAAATATACATTTGCAAATGGTGGGGCTAAAGCTAGAAAGTAACCAAGGGCTGAATGGTGAATATCTTGAGGCGGGTGAAACCAAAATTAAGATGGATCTGCTGAAAATGTCAGATCGAGATATCAATAAACCTACCAATGCCGAACTGAAGAATTTTAGCATAGAAACACAAAGTGAGCTGACAGACCGAGTTGTAAACACTGAAATGTTGTTGCGTCTAGATGAAATGCAAATGCCTTCAGCACCAGCAGTCCAAAACGTACAGTTTAATTTTAATGTGCTTGATGTAAACCGACAGAAATTACAGACGCTGTTTGATATTTTGGCGAAAAGTGAAAACAGTTGTTTGGCAAAAGAGGCCATGGAAAAAGATATGGAGCCTGCTCTATTGGCAGTGATCAATGAAGGGTTTCGTTTCGAATCCAAAGACAATCAGTTTGCTATCGGGGATGGCGTTACTCAGGCGAGTATAACGGGACGGATTATGCCGAGTCATCAATCGACCGTGATGGGTATGGTCAAAATGATGCCAAGTTTAGTGGAATATAAAGCAGATGTTCAGTTTGATAAAAATATAATCTCGCGCATCATGAATAATTATTTGCAAAAAGGTGGCATCAGCATGTCTCCACAAGAGATCGAAAGCTTGCTTTCGGCGATGCAGAATTCTGGACAGGTGAAGCGTGAGGGCGATATCATGAAAATGTCAGTTGAGTACAAGTATGGGCAAACCAATTTCCTGACTGAATAATGCAAAATATGATGGTGTAGCATATAAAAAGGGACGTATTTCGTCCCTTTTTTATATCTGAAAATTGTCTAATACAAATTTAGCGAAGATGAAAGACCTACTGATATTTCATCTTCAGTGCATTAATTTTTTGGGTGGGTAATTTTCCACGCACGGTGGATTTTTTGATTGCGCTTGAAATCTGGCCCAATAGTTTCATTGGTAATTTCTTCGACATCAAAGAACGCCAAAATTTCTTCGTCCATTTCAAAACCACGGTAGTTGTTCGAGAAGTACAAAGTACCATCCGTGGTTAAACGGTTCATTGCACGTTTAAGCAATGATAAATGGTCGCGTTGTACATCAAAGGTACCGTAGAACTTCTTCGAGTTTGAGAAAGTCGGTGGGTCAATAAAAATCAGCTCATACTGTTCATGACCTTCTTTTAACCACTCAAAACAGTCGCTGGCAAAGAACTGATGTTGTTCATCAGCATGATCGACTGTTAAGCCGTTCAAGACGAAGTTCTCTTTAGACCAGTTCAAATAAGTATTTGAAAGATCGACGCTGGTGGTGCTTGCTGCACCGCCTAAAGCTGCATGTAAGCTGGCTGTAGAGGTATAGCTATATAGGTTTAAGAAGTGCTTACCACGCGCTTCTTGTGCAATGCGTAAACGCATTTGACGATGGTCTAAGAACAAGCCGGTATCTAAGTAATCGGTTAGATTGACCAAGATTTTCGCTTTACCTTCCTGCACGATAAAACGCTTAGAAGCAGTACTTTGCTTAGTATATTGAGTTTTACCTTCTTGGCGAGCACGCGTTTTGATAAAGATCGCATCACGGCCTAAACCTGTCACCGCACGAATCGCCTGTAAAGCAAGATTGAAACGCTTTTTGGCTTTTTCAGGATCGATTTTTTTCGGTGGCGCATATTCTTGGACATGTAAGCGTTCGCCATACAAATCGACTGCGACGTTAAAGTCAGGAAGATCGGCATCATATAAACGTAAACAGTGAATGTTTTCTTTTACTGCCCATTTCTTTAAGGTCTGCATGTTCTTTTGTAAACGGTTAGCAAAGTCTTCAGCGCCTTCAATTGCTTCAAACTGTTGCGGCTGCCATGTTTCCAAGAACGGCTTGATCACTGCAACTGGCTTAACTGAACCTGAACGTACGTAAATTGGCAGTTTACCATTCATCAAACGCATGGTTTGCGGGTCATTCAGCGCCAATACATCGGCTTGCTCGACGGCTGCGGCGATAACGGCTGCGGTTTGATTTGGGAAGTTCTTTTGCAGCAAAGCAGATAAGCCTAAATATAAAGCACGGTTTGAGGCTTTATCACCCAAACGCTCACCATAAGGTGGGTTGGTCACAATAAAGGCTGTTTTTCCTTCGGCTTCAAAGTTTGGCCAGTCCGCCAAAGTCCGTTCTTCGATTTGGATCTGGTCAAGTACACGTTCAAAACCAGCAGCAATAATATTTTGCTTGGTGGCTTTTACTGCTTCCCAGTCTGCGTCAAATGCGTAGAACTTAGGGAGCGGTTGTTCCAAGGCTGTTTGATGACGTTCAGCAGCTTCCGCTTTAATGCTCATCCACAGATCATGATCATGGCCATTCCAGCCATTGAAACCGAAACGACGAACTAAACCAGGTGCGCGGTCAGTCAGCATCATCAATGCTTCAATAATGAACGTCCCAGAACCACACATTGGGTCAAGGAAAATATCGGGTCTTTTTGTAAGGAGCTTGGCTTTTTGTAAAATCGCAGCGGCTAAGTTTTCTTTAATTGGGGCATCGGTCATATAACGACGGTAGCCACGTTTATGCAGTGAATCACCAGATAAGTCTAAACAGTAAGTGTGTTCAGTTTTGCCTGCGAGTGCATAAATGGTAATTTCAGGTTGCTTAATATCAATACTTGGACGCTTACCCACAGCTTCCATGAATGAATCGACGATACCGTCTTTCACACGTAAGGTTGCAAACTGGCTGTTCACCTTAATTTCACGTTCAATATGTAAACGTACGGCGAAGGTGCTTTGTGGTGCAAAAATCAGCGACCAATCAAAGTTAATTGCACCTTCGTAGAGCTCTTCAGCAACATCACGTGCGTCATGGCTAAATTCCAGCTCATGGACATGAATTGGTGTGAGTACACGCGACGCAAGACGCGACCACATACAAATGCGATAGGCATGTTCCAGTGTACCTTTGAAAACTAAACGCCCAGGAAAACGTTCAATGTTTTGAACACCTAAACCTTCTAATTCTTCTTGGAGTAAGGTTTCTAAGCCATCGGCACACGTAACCCAATAGCTGCTTAAACGCGAAGCGGTTTTCATAAATTTGAGAGACCAAAATAAAACAAAA
Organism: Acinetobacter sp. 8I-beige; assembly: GCF_902505955.1. Classification (NCBI taxonomy): domain Bacteria; kingdom Pseudomonadati; phylum Pseudomonadota; class Gammaproteobacteria; order Moraxellales; family Moraxellaceae; genus Acinetobacter; species Acinetobacter sp. 8I-beige. The sequence continues at coordinate 1,011,782 of NZ_LR732790.1, forward strand.
TAAACTCGCTAAAGTTTAACGTATTTTGCCTCTGAATGGTTTTTTAAATATGCTTCTACTCAGCGGAAATATTAAAATAAATGAATCACCATGTGAACAATAACGTTTTTGGTACGTATTTTGCTAAATCTTTGCAAGTTTAATTTACTGACTGATTTTTGATAGATCGTCAGTAAATATTTTTCACTTGAAAGGGGATGAATATGTCGACCAAGTTAGATCGCGGTGTTGTAAGTCATGCTGATGCTTTTTCAATTGCAACTTTACTTTATGCACGTTTGCGCCGTGTATCGGGGCGTGTAATTGATGTGATGTATTTGGTGGAAAACCCAAGTTATGCACGTCAGATGGCAGAGCTTGCTTTAAGTACAGAAGATGCTGAACTGATTCGATTGGTGAGTCGTTTAGACATTGTCATGGATGTTTTTAACTATGAAGAAGCAGCCGTGATCGAAAAACCTAAACAGGTCGACACGACACGACATGAATTAGATGCCACTGAAGAAGAAATCTACCGTGCCCAGGTGTCACATCACTATATTGGCGCTTTACGATAAGAATCGCTGAAGTTAGATCGCTCTCGCAAGAGAGCTTTTTAAAATGTCCGCTTAGGATAAATGAGATAAGAAACTCTATTGAATTGATATTTATAGCAATTTGACACACTCTGAATTTGGGTAATTTAGCCTTTAATGGTTTAATTTAACTGGTTGAAATAATAGATAAGAATTTCATAATCTTAGTTTTGAAGCCGATGATAATTAAGGCAATTGTTATAAACTGAGATCCAAATCAAAAAGAAAATCTGTATAATGCGTTAACTTAACGTACAAGGAATCTCTCATGCACTTGGCAGCATTGCATACTCCGAGTCAGATTCAACTCAGCCAAGATGGTCATCTCAAGCACTTCCTCACCATCGAAGGTCTTTCTAAAGAAACTCTTACAAAAATATTGGACACCGCGCAGTCCTTTTTTAATGACCAAAATCAGCTGATTACCAACAACCTCTTAGAAGGTCGAACGGTAATGAACCTTTTTTTTGAAAATTCAACCCGTACTCGTACCACTTTTGAAGCAGCGGCAAAACGTCTCTCTGCAAATGTATTAAATATTGATATTGCACGTTCAAGTACTTCCAAAGGTGAGACACTCAGAGACACCTTGTGGAACTTAGAAGCGATGGCAGCGGATATTTTTGTGGTACGTCACTCTTCCTCGGGTGCTGCACATTTCATTGCCCAAACCGTTTGTCCGCATGTTGCAATTATCAATGCAGGTGATGGCCGTCATGCACATCCAACACAAGCTATGTTGGACATGCTGACCATTCGCCGTGAAACCAAAAAGAAATTTGAAGATATTTCAATTGCTATCATTGGTGATATTAAACACTCTCGCGTGGCGCGTTCAGATGTTGCTGCATTACAAACACTGGGGTGTAAAGACATTCGTGTAATTGCACCGAACACATTGCTGCCATACGGCTTTGATGAATACGGTGAAGGTGTGCGTTTATTTAATAACATGGAAGCAGGGATTCAAGACTGCGACGTGATTATTACCTTACGCATTCAAAATGAACGTATTGATTCGCCTGCGCTGTCATCTCAAGCTGAATTCTACAAAATGTACGGTTTAAACAAAGAACGTCTGGCAATGGCAAAACCTGATTGCATCGTGATGCATCCGGGGCCAATGAACCGTGGTGTAGAGATTGATTCCAGTATTGCCGATGGTCCACAGTCTGTGATTTTAAATCAGGTGACCAACGGGATTGCTGTACGTATGGCAGTTTTGGCGCTTGCAATGCAAGGTCAACTACAAGAGCAAGGTTTGTTAGACGCGATTGCGGTATAAGGAATAAGTCATGACTGTTGTAAAAATTGAAAATGTACGTGTTCTTGACCCAATTCATCGAACAGATGCGGTTCAAACGGTGTATATCGAAAATGGCAAGTTGGTTGCTGAAACAGCCAATGTCACTGAAACAATTGATGGCCAAGGCAAGTGGTTGATGCCAACCATGGTGGACTTATGTGCACGCCTACGTGAGCCAGGTCAGCAGCAGCACGGGACATTAAAATCAGAAGGTCGTGCTGCGCGTGAAAATGGTATTTTGCATGTGTTTACACCGCCAGACTCAAAACCGATTGTGCAAGACAATGGTGCTTTGATTCATGGTTTGATGGAAAAAGCGATGCTGGATGGCGGCATTTATCTGGAAGTGATTGGTGCTCAAACCCAAGGCTTACAAGGTAAGCAACCTGCAAATATGGCGGGTCTCAAAAAGGGTGGTTGTACAGCCGTTTCAAATGCCAATGCGCCTTTTGCAGACGATGATGTGGTGCTGCGCACTTTAGAATACGCAGCTGGCCTTGGCATGACGGTGGTGTTTTATGCAGAAGAACCGCAAATTGCCAAAGATGGCTGTGTCCATGAGGGCTTTGTGGCATCGCGTCAGGGCTTACCAACCATCCCTGCGATTGCTGAAACCATTGCCATTGCCAAGTATTTGCTAATGATTGAAGCGACGGGTGTTCGTGCTCACTTTGGCTTATTGTCTACAGGCGCTTCTGTCGATTTGATCAAAATCGCTAAAGATAAAGGCCTGCCAGTCACATGTGATGTGGCAATGCATCAGTTGCATTTAACAGATCAGCTGATTGATGGCTTCAACTCACTTGCACACGTCCGTCCGCCGTTACGTGCTGAGTCGGATAAAGAGCTCCTGCGCCAAGGCGTGAAAAGTGGCGTGATTGATGCGATTTGTACGCATCATGAACCGCTGAGCAGCTCTGCAAAGCTAGCACCATTTGCTGAAACACAGCCGGGCATTACCGCTTTTGATACCTATGTAGCTTTTGGTGTGCAATTGGTACGTGAAGGTTTATTCAGCCCTTTGGAATGGGTCGAAAAAGTCACGATTGCACCTGCCACGGTAGCCAATATGCTTGAACGTTGGTCTGTTGAAGCTGGCTGGGTGTTGGTTGATCCTGAGTTAGACTGGATTGTGAATAAAGACAATATTTTGTCACAAGGTAAAAATACACCTTTGATCAATCAAGTGGTGAAAGGAAAAGTTATAAAAACTTTTGCAGCTTAAATATTACCTTAAACGTGGATTAAAAAGTCAGCTTCGGCTGGCTTTTTTATTGGGCCTAGGTAAAACTGATGCAAATACAATATTTTACAAAGTATAAAAAATGAACAGATAAACTGAAAAATGACGATGAAAACAATGAGAAAAAGTGGGGTAAGACTTCATGAATGTCGATTTTATGGATTTACTAAAACAAAATGTCTCTGCAATTGTTTTAGAGGGTGATACACAACATTTACTTGAAAAAAATCAAGCAATTCAATCCTTTTTACCAATTTTACTGTCTATATTAAAGTCAAAATCTGAACTGATTCCTGCATTTCAGCAGCAGTTGAATCCACGTCTCAATGATGCTTTTGCCTCGAATGTCAGTCTCAAGCAACAGTTTTTGGAGCATGTTCGCGGGGCAGCACCCGCAGATGAAATTGAAAGTACCTTGAGCCGTTCGATTACACCTGCATTAGCATTTTTAGCCACAGAGGCAGGCTCTTCAGAACCTGAAGCGATTTCTCATTTACTACAGGTCAACACAGATTCCATTAGTCGTGCGTTACCTGAGTGGGCAAGCGCGTTACTGGCTGGATTAGGGGTAAATACCTTACAAGGACAGGCTACACATGTCGCACCTGCAAGTGTACATGCCACAAAAGTAGATGAGAAACGGTCATTTTTACTGCCAATTTTGGCTTTAATTATTTTTGCGGCATTGTTTGCTTTTATTTTTAGGGCCTGTACCGAAAAAGCCACGACTGAAACAGCACCAGTTGCAAATGTGAATGCCAGCCAACCTGCTAAATTTCAAATCACCACAGGGGCAACAGGAGACTTGGTCACTTGCCAAATTTTCTCAGCCAATGCAGCTTATGTTGAAATTTTACAAAAAGAAGTAAAGCAAATTTTTAATAACAGCATCGGCTGTGGTGCAGATATGCAGAGTATGTATCACACTGAATTTATCGACCAAGATGCGATACCCAGTGTAATCAGTGCATTGAAAGGTGTGCCAAATGTAAATTTAACATGGTTTGGCAATCAGTTATCGATTCAATCACAAGATCCAGCCAATGCACTTAAAGTGGCAGATCAAATTAAACCTTTACTGCGTAATATGACAGTTGTGACTCAGCAAGCACTGGATGTCAGCCGTGCCGTGGATACCAGTATTAGTGATGCTGAGCGTGCACTGGCAGAAATTAATCCTGAGCAAGTTCGAGCATTAGACGTTGCCACGGCATTGAATTTGCAAATTATTAACTTTGATACAGCTTCATCGGCGATACCTGATGTCAATAAGTCGATTTTGGATCAGGCCGCGGCACTGATGCAAAAAGCACCTCAAGTCAAACTGACCGTGATGGGGCATACAGATGCAACGGGAGATGCGGCAGTCAATAAAACTTTGTCGCAAAATCGAGCGCAGGCGGTGGTGGATTATTTAATTTTTAAAGGCGTCGATCCTGCGCAGTTGCGAGCGATTGGTTATGGCCAAGAAAAGCCAATTGCAGACAATCAAACCGATGAAGGTAAGTTTAAAAACCGCCGTATCGAGTTTGAGGTTTTAAATACAGACTCTGGTGTGGTGCGTGAAGTGGATGATCGTGGTGTTGAAAAGGTTAATTAAGCGATGTTTTAACCCTGCTACGGCAGGGTTCTTTTATATAGCTACTCGCATAAAAGCTTATTTTTTGGTTAAATACGCTGCGAAAAACAACAGCCTTATGGTTTTATAACAATGATGAAGAAAACAATTTTTGCCAGTTTAATCTTGAGCAGTTTATTTTTAAGTGCTTGTAACCGAACCGAGAATAAAGCAGAAACGGTTGCTGAACCACAAGAAATGTCAGATTGGAGTTGTACGGCTCCTGCCAATGTCGAACAAATTCAAGCGCATTTAAAAGCTGAATACTTAAAAGCCCTAGACCGTCGTCTGCGTGATAGCCGTGAATATGAGGCCGATGAAAAATTATTAACGCAGATTAATAACGGTATTCGCTTTGAAATTAAAGGGATTTCAACAACTACAGAAAAACCTGATACAGCGAAGCAATTGGACTGCGAAAGCCAGTTGGTGGTGATTTTCCCGAAAGGGTTACAGAAACGTGCTGAAAATGCGTTTTTAGCGCGTCCATGTGAAGAGTGTGAGGACGGTTATCAAAGTACTTTGCGTGATGTCTTAGAAGAGGGTGAATATTCACTCAACTTAGACAATGATCAGCTACAAGGTGCATTTAGCTATAACATCATTAAAACGGATAAAGAAGGCATTAGCCTGAATGTACCCAATCAAAATGGCGTGATTGATGGTGTAGTGTTGGTGACGCAGCATGCGGTTCAGTTTGCGGCATATGAAAAAGAAAATGCAGAAATACAAAAGAATATAAAACAATATAATGAGCAAGAAGTTGCGCAGATGGAACTGGCACAGAAAGCCATGAATATTCGTAAGAAGGAATTGGATGCTGACCAAGTCAAAGTGGTGGAACGTCTGAACCAAACTTGGGACAATTTCACTGAGGAACAAAAACAGCAGCTACAACAAGACCAAACTGAGTGGTTTGAAAAGCGTGATGTGGACTGTAAAGTGATTTCCCAAAAAAGTGTCTACCAAATGACGGATAGTGAAAAAGAAACCTATCAAAAGCAGTCACAATATTGGGATGATGCTTTACGTGCCCAAGATCAACAATTGCAATATACCAAGTGCTTTAATCAAAAAACCAATGAGCGCATTGTGTATTTAAATAACGTGTTTACTTAATTGGGCTACATTAAAAATACGCTTTATTGAATATTTATAGAATGAGAAAAGGACGAATATGATTCGTCCTTTTTTATTTAGATTGTGTTTTTTTCCTCGTTTAGAAGGTAGGTGGCATATAGGTCAGGCTACGGCCTAAAATCCAAAGTAGGAACAGCACCAAAGGCAGGTGGAAAACCAATTGAGTGACGGTAAAGCCAATCACATCTTTGGCTTTTAATTTGAGAATGCCAAGCATTGGCAGCATAAAAAATGGGTTGATTAAATTTGGCAAGGCTTCAGCAGCATTATAGATTTGCACCGACCAGCCCAAATGCACTTTTAAATCATGTGCAGCTTGCATGACATAGGGTGCTTCAATAATCCACTTACCACCGCCAGAAGGAATGAAAAAGCCTAAAATGGCAGAATATAAGCCCATCACAATGGCAAAGGTCTCTTTGGAGGCAATCGAAACAAAAAACTCAGCAATATAATGTGATAGCGACAAATCATGACTGTTCAAGGCTTGCGTCATCATAAAGGCGATACTGCCATACAGCGGAAACTGAATCAGAACACCTGAGACCGCTGGCACGGCTTTTGTGACGGCATTGAGGAAATTTCGTGGCGTACCATGCAGTGCAATACCCAGCATCAGGAAAATAAAGTTGTAGGTGTTTAGGCTTGAAATAGCCAAGATCGGATTGCTTTTGCTGAACTCATTGAACATCCAAACCAGACCCAAGAGCACAATCAAGATACTCAATAAAGGCGAGTTCTCTAACCAGTCTCCTGGGCGTTTTGTGGTTGGTGTCGGGTTAGTTTCTTCCTCAAACTGAATGGGAAATTGATCAATGGTTTTAATGTCTTGCCCTTTGGGTGCAGACCAAAATGCAATAGCAATCGAGGCAATAATCAATACAGCCGTCATGATCATGGACTGTGGCAAGAAAATGGTTTCGGTAAAGGGAATCACACCGGTTAGATTGTAAATCGATTCGGGCAGGCTGGCTTTGTTGGCTTGCAGTTGTGCCGCAGAAGAACTAATACCTAAGGCCCACGTTGCTCCCATACCAATAATCGCGGCGGCAGCGGCAGCACGATAGTCCATATTCAGTTCTTTGCGTTTAGCTAACGCAATCACCAGCAGGGCAGTCAGTACCGTACTCATGGCCCAGTTAATCAGCGAAATTAATAAACTGACCGTGGCAACAAGAACGATTGCACCGCGACCACTATGGGGAATTCGGGCCATTTTTTGAATCAGCAGCTCTACAGGCTTTGAAACAGAAACCACATAACCAACCACAATCAGCATACACATTTGTAAGGTAAAAGGGATCAGACTCCAAAAACCATCTCCGAAGGAAACCGCGACATCTTTGGCAGGCGCACCAATACTGATAGAGGCAATCGCAACAATCACGACACCCAATAGGGCAAAAATATAAGAGTCTGGGAACCATTTCTCCGACCAATCACTGACGCGTAGTGCAAAACGTTGCAAAATATTTTGAGAGTTTTTCATGCATTAATTCCATTTTTATCTATGAGGTATGAATTTTTGATTCAGCCTATCCGTGCTGATAGAAATGCCTTTAAAACAGGATCGCTGCTTTAAAGGCATTGGATTATTTTTCTATTGTATAAATGATGTCGGATTAGCGGATCAGAGCAACACCCGTCACTTTTTGAATGTCTTCAAAACTGACATCTTTCGCCAGTTCAACCAATTTCACACCTTCCTGCGTAATGTCCATGACACCGAGATCAGTAATTACACGATGTATGACATTTTTGCCTGTAAGGGGCAGGCTACATTGCTCGACAATTTTCGGCGTACCATCTTTTGCAGAGTGTTCCATGAGCACCACCACTTTTTGTACTCCAGCCACCAAATCCATCGCACCGCCCATGCCTTTGACTTTTTTACCCGGAATCATCCAGTTGGCCAAGTCACCATTTTGTGAGACTTCCATGGCCCCTAAAATGGCGATATTGACATGACCTCCACGGATCATGGCAAAAGAATCTGCACTAGAGAAAAATGCGGCGCCCTGACGTGCGGTAACAGTTTGTTTTCCAGCATTAATTAAGTCGGCATCGACCGTTTCCGCCGTTGGAAACTCGCCAATACCCAATAATCCATTTTCAGATTGCAACCAGACGTTGACATTTTCAGGAATATAGTTGGCTACCAGTGTGGGTAAGCCAATACCTAAATTGACATAAAAACCATCTTCCAGCTCAAGCGCTGCACGTTGTGCCATTTCATTACGAGACCAAGCCATGGGTTAAGCCTCCTCTTTTAATGTGAGTTGTTCAATACGTTTTTCAGGGGTTGCATTTAGCACAATGCGATTGACATAAATACCCGGCAGATGAATCTGGTCTGGGTCTAAAGCGCCAATTTCAACAATTTCCTCAACTTCGACAATGCAGACTTTTCCAGCCATCGCACATACAGGGTTAAAGTTTTGTGCGGTTTTACGGAAAATTAAGTTACCTGCAGTATCGGCCTTGTACGCCTTCACGAGTGCAATGTCAGCGGTGAGCGAGTTTTCTAGAATATATGGTTTTCCATTAAACTCACGCTCTTCTTTGCCTTCGGCAATGAGCGTACCAACGCCTGTTGCGGTAAAGAAAGCGGGGATACCCGCACCGCCAGCACGGAGTTTTTCTGCCAGTGTGCCTTGAGGGGTAAGCTCCACTACAAGCTCACCACTTAAGAACTGACGTTCAAATTCTTTGTTTTCACCTACATAGGAAGCAATCATTTTTTTGATTTGTTTGCTTTCTAATAAGAGACCTAAGCCGAAACCATCGACGCCTGCATTGTTTGAAATACAGGTGAGGCTTTTCACGCCCGTTTGTTTTAATGCTGTAATCAGACTTTCTGGAATACCGCATAAACCAAAGCCACCAACCGCTAGGGTTTGACCATCTTGAACTACATCTTGCAGTGCATCCTTTGCACTTGAATAAACTTTATTGACCATAGTGTTCTCGTTATCAATTGAATGGCTTAGGCACAGCGCTTTTGCCAGTAGGCATTGGCATAATTAGATGGATTGGTGCGTTGTAGTACTTGGCTGATGTTTTGGCTGGCAATCATCAGTGCATCAAGATCAATCCCTGTGTCATAGCCCATGTTGGAGAGTAGGTAGTAAAGGTCTTCTGTGGAGACATTGCCCGATGCGCCTTTGGCATAAGGGCAGCCACCTAAACCTGCAATGGACGAATCAAATACACGAATGCCTTGTTCTAAAGACTGGTAAATATTGGCAATGGCCATGCCATAGGTATTATGAAAATGTCCTGCTAAACTCGCGGCATCCATTTCAGCTAAACATGCTTGCCAGACTTTTTTCACGCGGTCTGGTGTCGCCGTGCCAATCGTTTCACCTAAGGACACTTCATAGCAGCCCATGTCCAGCAAACGTTGACTGACGTGTGCAACTTTGCTCGGTGCAATTGCGCCTTCATAGGGGCAGTCGACAATACAAGACACATAACCACGCACTTTGATGTTATGGGCTTTCGCCGCCGCCATGATGTCTGCAAATTTTTCAAAGCTTTCGTCAATGGAGCAATTGATGTTCTTTTGGGTAAAGCTTTCGGAGGCTGCGGTAAAAACGGCAACCTCCTGACAGCCGACTGCCAAAGCAGATTCAAACCCTTTTAAGTTCGGAGTCAGTAAACTAAAACTGATATTTGGATCTTTGGGTAAGCTGGCAAAGAGTTCGTCACTCTGTGCCATTTGTGGAACCCACTTTGCAGAGACACAAGAGCCCACTTCAATTGCACTGAGTCCTGTCTGTATTAAATCTAAAATCAGTTTGCGACGGTCATCTAAGGTGAGCGGTGTCTTTTCATTTTGCAAACCATCTCGCGGTCCGACTTCGACAATTTTGACAAATTCATTCATGCGGCACCTTCCAAGCTTGAAAACTCAACCAATTCATCGCCTGCTTTGACCTGATCACCGACTTGGAAGTAAGCTGCAGAGACAATGCCATCATGTGGAGCACGAATTGAATATTCAATTTTCATCGCTTCAAGCGTGAGGAGGACATCATCTTTTTTCACTGCGCTGTTGTTTTGTACCAAGACTTGCGTAATCACACCCGGCATTGGTGCTTTTAAGTTGTTGGCATCAGAAGCATCATCTTCAGTATTAAAGTTAGGCTTAATATGTGCAAATTTATAGCTTTGACCGTCTGCATACAGGGTTAGGCCCTGTGCATTCGAACTATAGGCATAGGTCTTTTTGCTTGTTGCATATTCAATTTTAGCTAAATGTGCCTCTAACAATTCACCCTGAATGAAAACGCTATGTCCATTGTACTTTGCTGTAAAGCCTTTTGCTGTTGGGCTGAAATAGACTTTATGTTCTTCATCATTCAGTGCCAGTTTAATGGCATAGCTGGCATTAATATTTAAACGCCATAGAGACTCGGCTTGCCACACAGGATTTGCAGCTGTTTTATTGCTGGAAAAACGGGACAAGAGTTCAATCAGTGCTGCCGTAATGATGAGCTCTGAAGAGGCTGTTTCATTGTGTTGCAGTAAAAACGCTTCTTCACGTTGAATTAAGTTGGTGTCTAGATTGGCGGTTTTAAAAGACTCTGAACGGACCAAACGGTCTAAGAATGCAATGTTATTGCCCAAGCCATCGACATGAAACTGACTCAGTGCATGGTGCATTTGGGTGAGTGCTGCTTCACGATTCTTTGCCCAAACAATTAATTTGGCAATCATTGGGTCGTAAAAGGTCGTGATTTCATCACCTTCAACAATGCCACTGTCTACACGGACATGCTCATTTTGCTGAGGGTAGTGCAGGTAGTGAATTTTACCAATCGCAGGTAAGAAACCTTTTTCAGGCTCTTCAGCATAGACACGCGCTTCTAATGCATGACCATGAATACTGAGCTCGTGTTGTTGTTTAGGCAGCGGTTCACCAAAAGCTACACGCAGTTGCCATTCCACCAAATCTTGCCCTGTAATCATCTCTGTTACAGGATGCTCAACTTGCAGGCGAGTATTCATTTCCATGAAATATGCCGTGCCGTCTTGTTCAACAATAAACTCAACTGTCCCTGCACCGACATAATCCACTGCACGTGCTGCATCAATAGCGGCTTGGCGCATGGCTTCGAGTTTTGGCTCTGCCATTTTGGGTGCAGGCGCTTCTTCTAGTACTTTTTGATGGCGACGTTGTACCGAACAATCGCGTTCAAATAGGTGCACATAGTTACCATGTGTATCACCAAAAACTTGTACTTCAATATGGCGCGGTTGTACTACATAGCGTTCAACCAGAACATCGTCATTGCCAAAGCTTGAACGTGCCTCACTTTTACATGAAGCCAAATGGCTTAAAAAGTCTTCGCCTCGATCAACCAAACGCATGCCTTTACCACCACCGCCAGCACTGGCTTTAATCAGTACAGGGTAGCCAATGGCATCGGCTTGTTGTTTTAAAAAGTCAGGATCTTGGTTAGTGCCATGGTAGCCCGGTGTCAGCGGTACGCCTGCTTTTTCCATTAAAGATTTAGAGGTGGCTTTTAGGCCCATGGCTAAAATGGCATCTACAGGTGGACCAATAAAGACAATGTTGTTTTTTTGGCAGGCATTGGCAAATTGGTCATTTTCAGATAGAAAGCCATAACCTGGATGAATTGCTTCTGCGCCTGTATCTAAGGCAGCTTGGATAATACGTTCAATTTGTAGATAGCTTTGTGCAGCAGGGGATTCGCCGATATAAATGGCTTCGTCGGCTTGTTGCACGTGCTGTGCTTGAGCGTCAGCATCTGAATAGACTGCAACGGTGGCAATGCCCATTTTTTTTGCAGTTCGGATCACACGACAAGCAATTTCACCACGGTTTGCAATTAAGATTTTATTAAACATATCGATATCCTTTCTTGTTGTTATGCCGTCGTCTTGATCCAGACTGGACTGTGTTTATTTAAAAAAGCATTTAAGCCATTTTTCGCCTCTGATCCTTGGCGTACATGGGCAATATGTTGTGCGGTTTGCAACAACAATGCTTCAGTTAACACTTGCTGGTCGACCATTTGGATGAGTTGTTTTGAAGCCGTTTGTGCTTCTGGCCCACCCAAAAGTAAGGTATCGACCATTTCTGCGACTTTTTCATCCAGATGTTCAGCATCGACCACCACATGCGCTAGACCAATGTGTAGGGCTTGTTCCGCAGAAATACGTTCTGCGGTTAAAAAGTAGCGTGAAGCTTGACGTGTACCAATCGCACGAATCACATAAGGGCTAATGGTTGAAGGGGCTAAACCTAAGCGCACTTCAGAGGTTGCAAACTTAGCATCACTGCTTGCGACACAAATATCACAGGCAGAAGCCAGGCCCATCCCACCACCAAAAGCAATGCCTTGCACACGGGCAATGGTTGGTTGTTTTAATGTTGCTAAACTTTGTAGCATTTTCGCTAGTTTTAATGCATCGGCTTCATTTTCAGCCTGTGAGGCTTGTCCTGCTTCTTTCATCCAGTTCAGGTCAGCACCCGCTGAGAAGCTTTTGCCACGTCCAGCTAAAATCACCACACGTACATCATCACGTGTGTTGAGTTCGCTAAAGCAGCGGTGCAGTTCTTCAATCACTTGAGTATTGAAGGCATTATGCATTTCTGCACGATTAATCCATACCGTTGCCACTTGATCGCGTTGTTCGAGTTGTAAATATTGAAAGCTCATCGCTCATCTCCTACATGCGGAACACGCCAAATTTGGTCGGTTGAATGGGTGCATTTAAGGCTGCGGCTAAACTTAAACCGAGCACTTGACGGCTTTGTGCAGGATCAATCACACCGTCATCCCACAAACGCGCCGATGCATAATATGGATGGCCTTGACGTTCAAATTGGTCACGGAAAGGTTGTTTAAAATCATCTTCTTCTGCCGCAGACCAAGACTCGCCACGTTTTTCAATTTGATCACGCTTTAGGGTCGACAATACACTTGCCGCTTGTTCACCCCCCATTACAGAAATACGCGAGTTCGGCCATGTCCACATGAAGCGTGGTGAATATGCACGACCACACATACCGTAGTTGCCTGCACCAAATGAACCACCAATCACAAGGGTGAGTTTCGGGACGTTCGCAGTTGCAACAGCCATGACCAGTTTAGCGCCATTTTTGGCAATGCCTTCATTTTCGTATTGGCGACCGACCATAAAGCCAGTAATGTTTTGAAGGAACAGTAGGGGAATATTGCGCTGCGTACAGAGCTCAATAAAGTGAGCCCCTTTTTGTGCAGACTCTGAAAATAAAATACCGTTGTTGGCAATAATGCCAACGGGCATGCCATAGATTTTGGCAAAACCTGTGACTAAGGTGGTGCCAAAGCGAGCTTTGAATTCATCAAACCGTGAACCATCGACAATACGCGCAATCACTTCACGAATATCGAATGGTTTGCGTGCATCACTTGGCACAACACCATACAGTTCTGTTGCATCAAATAATGGTTCTTCAATCTCTGTTGCACGCGTATGTGGTGTTTTATTCAGGTTGGCTACGATGTTACGAGCAATAGCAATAGCATGTTCGTCGTTTTCAGCCAAATGATCTGCCACACCGGACAGGCGAGTATGCACATCACCACCACCTAAGTCTTCACTGCTGACCACTTCACCTGTTGCAGCTTTCACCAGAGGTGGGCCACCTAAGAAGATTGTGCCTTGGTTACGCACAATAATGGTTTCATCAGACATGGCAGGTACATATGCCCCCCCAGCTGTACAGCTGCCCATTACCACCGCAATTTGGGCAATTCCCATGCTCGACATACGTGCTTGGTTATAGAAAATACGCCCAAAGTGATCACGGTCAGGGAAAACTTCGTCCTGCATTGGTAAATAGGCACCACCTGAGTCCACCAAATAAATACATGGCAGATGGTTTTGCTCCGCAATTTCTTGAGCACGTAAGTGTTTTTTCACAGTCAGTGGGTAGTACGTGCCGCCTTTTACTGTCGCATCGTTGGCGACGATCATGCAGGTCACACCATTGACCTGACCTACACCAGCAACGACACCAGCCGCAGGCACATCGTCTGCATAGACGTTTTGTGCTGCCAATTGACCAATTTCAAGGAATGCCGTGCCTGCATCAATTAACTGATCAATACGATCACGTGCTAACAGTTTTCCGCGTGCCAAATGTTTTTGTCGCGCCGCTTCACCGCCGCCTAAAGCAATTTGTTCTGCTTTTTGCTTTAAGTCATCGACCAAGCTTTGCATCGCGGTTTGGTTGGTTTTGAAGTCTTCACTTCGAATATTGATCTTGCTATGTAATTGATTCATCACGAACATCCTTGTCATTTTTATTGTTGTGGAGGGTTAAGCTGTTTCATTAAACAGTTCACGGCCAATCAACATACGGCGAATTTCAGAAGTTCCCGCGCCAATTTCATAGAGTTTTGCATCGCGCCATAGACGGCCTGCAGAAAATTCATTGATATAACCATTTCCACCTAAGGTCTGAATGGTTTCACCTGCCATCCATGTGGCTTTTTCCGCGGCATATAAAATTGCACTGGCTGCATCTTTACGTAGGCTACGGCTATGGTCAGCCTTGTCGCACTCAGCACCCACGGCATAAACCAACGCTTTACATGCCAACCAAGTCGAATACATATCGGCAATTTTTCCTTGCATCAACTGGAACTCACCGAGCGCTTGGCCGAATTGTTTACGGTCATGGATATAGGGAATCACGGTGTCCATGCAGGCATCCATAATGCCTAAAGGACCTGCGCTAAGAACTGCACGTTCGTAGTCCAAACCACTCATGAGTACTTTCGTGCCGTTTCCAACACCGCCCATTACGTTTTCTTTTGGCACTTTCACGTTGTCAAAGAACAGGGGGTAAGTGTTCGAACCGCGCATACCTAACTTGTCTAAATGTGTGCCGTGGCTAAAACCTTCCATGCCTTTTTCTACAAGGAAAGCGGTCATGCCTTTAGCGCCTGCATGCAGATCAGTTTTGGCATACACCACAAGCACATCAGCATCACCACCATTGGTGATCCACATTTTTGAACCATTTAACAGGAAGTGATCGCCACAATCTTCAGCTTTGAGTTTCATGCTGACTACGTCTGAGCCTGCATTCGGTTCAGACATGGCGAGTGCACCGACATATTCACCTGAAATTAGCTTCGGTAAATAGCGCTGCTTTTGTTCCTCGCTGCCATTTCGGTTAATTTGATTCACACATAGGTTAGAATGTGCACCATAAGAAAGACCTATCGAAGCTGAAGCACGTGAGATTTCTTGCATGGCAATGATATGCGCTAAATAACCTAGGCCTGTACCGCCATACTCTTCACTGACGGTTAGACCGAGTAAGCCCATATCGCCAAATTTTTTCCACAATTGAGCTGGAAATTCGTTGTTCTGATCGACTTGTTGAGCAATAGGGGTAATTTCCTTGGCACAAAAAGCCGCAACGGAATCACGCAGTGCAATGAGTGTTTCATCTAAACCGAAATTTAAGCTTTGTAGGGTCATTTCTTCATTCGTCCTATGAGTGTATTTATTGTTCCTGATAAAGCATTTTTGTTGTGCTTGATTTTTACAATACATCGAATTTTTAAAAAAGTGAACTAAAATTCACAAATTGATTTACAATTCATTTTATCTGGTTGAGAATAGAATTATGAGTTATAAAAGATCATCGTTGATGCAAGAACGAATGGAACAAAATCGTGAAGCGATTTTGCAATCCGCTCGTGAACTTATTGCTCAAGGGGGGATTAAAGACGCGCAAATTCAAGCAATTGCTGAACGCGCGGGTGTTTCGAGTGGTTTGGTGTATCGATACTTCGATAACAAAAGCCAAGTGTTAATTGAGGTTTTGTCTGAGGCCATTCAGCATGAGGTGAAAATTTTAAATCACATTGCTGAAAGTGAGCTCTCGTCAAAACAGAAATTGGACAAGGCGGTAACCACGTTTGTGAAACGTGCCATGAATAGCCCCCAACTTGCGTATTCACTCATGTTTGAGCCAGTCGATGCTGAGTTAGAACATGAACGTTTTCGCAGTAAACAGCTGATTAAACAGAGCATTAAAGAAATACTGGCCGCAGGGAAAATTAACGGTGAGTTTGGATTTGAAGATTTAAATACCGCAGCACTTTGTGTGGTTGGTGCCATGACTTTTGTGGTCATTGAGCCCTTAAATCCGTCTCGAAATGTGATGTTTGATCAAAACTATAAAGACTACTTTGTGAAACAAATTGCCGAATTTTGTGTCAATGCAGTTCAGGTTCAGGAGGAAAAATAGTAGCAGGTGTGAACACAAAGGCTTGGTGTTTGAAGGGAAGTAGTCATAGAACAATTAAAGTTGAATAACAAGATTACAATGAATCAAGGAGATCGATTCGATGACACAAGAACGGTTAAGTTATGCCTATGGAACGAGCAATCAGCCCCTATTAGGCATGACAATTGGTGAGAAATTTGATCAGGCTTGTCAGCAGTATGCGGAACAAGATGCTGTTGTCAGCCTGCATCAAAATGTCAGACTCACGTATAAGGAATTACAAGCTCAGGTCAATGCGTTTGCCTGTAGTTTACTAAAACTGGGCTTGAAGAAAGGCGATCGACTTGCGATTTGGTCACCGAACTGTGTGGAATGGACGATTACCCAGTTTGCTGCGTTTAAAGCGGGTATCATTTTAGTCAACTTGAACCCTGCCTATAAAAGTAATGAGCTCGAATATGTGTTGAATAAAGTCTCTTGTAAGGGCTTGGTCATTGCATCGCAATTTAAAAGCACGAATTATCAAGATATTTTAATGAAAATTGCACCTGAAATTAAAGGTGCTGAAAATAAAGTGTTAAAGGCAGAACGACTGCCACATTTGAAATATATTATTAAAATTGATGAAGAAGAACATACTGGTTTGCATCGTTTTAGTGATTTGCTTACTCCCCCCAGCAAGAGACAGCTCAATCAATTAGAGCTCGTTGCAAGCGAATCGCAGTTTGATGAAACCATCAATATCCAGTTTACTTCGGGCACCACGGGTAACCCGAAAGGCACAATGCTGACACATAATAATATTCTCAATAATGGTTATTTTGTTGGTGAAGCCATTCACTTAAGTCCTGCCGATCGAGTCTGTATTTCTGTACCACTGTTTCACTGTTTCGGTATGGTGATGGGTAATTTGGCCTGTATTACGCATGGTTCAACCATGGTCTATCCATCGGCGGTGTTCAATCCTTTAGAAACGTTAAAAGCCATTCAACAAGAAAAATGTACTGCTGCATACGGTGTACCGACCATGTTCATTGCCATTTTAGAGCATGAACAGTTTGATGACTTTGATCTTTCTAGTTTACGTACAGGCATTATGGCGGGTAGTCCGTGCCCACGTGAAATTATGCAACGTGTTATTGATCGGATGCACATGTCCGAAATTACCATTTGCTATGGTATGACTGAAACGGCACCTGTCAGTGCACAAAGCTCAACCTCCGATTCAGTTGAACAACGGGTCGGAACTGTGGGGCGTGTCCATCCACATCTTGAAATTAAAATTGTAGATGAGCAAGGCAAAGTCGTACCGCGCGGTCAGTTGGGTGAACTGTGTGTTCGTGGCTATTCGGTGATGTTGGGGTATTGGGAAGACCATGAAAAATCGCAAGAAGTGATTGATTCAGCACGCTGGATGCATACAGGTGACATCGCAGAAATGGATGAAGCTGGCTTTGTGAAAATTAAAGGCCGAATTAAGGATGTGGTCATTCGTGGCGGAGAAAACTTATTCCCGAAAGAAATCGAAGACTTTTTATATACCCATCCTGATGTCAGTGATGTCCAAGTGATTGGTCTGCCAGATGCGCGTTATGGTGAAGAGTTGTGTGCATGTATTATTTTACATGAGCATCATGAAATTACTGAAGAGTCGATCCGACAGTACTGTGCGGAACACATTTCACACAATAAAGTTCCACGTTATGTCCGGTTTTTTAATGAGTTCCCAATGACGGCTTCGGGCAAAGCGCAGAAGTTTAAATTGCAGGAATTTATGCGTAATGAACTGGATTTGAAAGAAATCGCATAAGGTTGAAGACGGACTTTCCTTTGCTGGGTTAAAGCCAAAGGAAAGTCCGAAGTGAAAAGCAAAAGGAATAGCATATGCACCTGAGAAATGATTGGACTCGCGCTGAAATACAAGCAATCTACCAACAGCCTTTTTTAGATTTGGTCTTTCAAGCACAGCAAATTCATCGTCAGTACTTTGAAGCGAATGCCATTCAAGTCAGTACTTTACTGTCGATCAAAACAGGCAAATGCCCTGAAGACTGCAAATACTGTTCACAGTCTGCGCGCTATGACTCAAAGCTTGAAGCTGAAAAAAGAATTGCGGTTGAAAAGGTCATTAGCGAAGCACAGCAGGCGAAGGCCTCGGGTTCTACACGGTTTTGTATGGGCGCGGCATGGCGCAATCCACATGAACGCGATATGCCTTATGTCTTGGATATGGTGCGTGAAGTCAAAGCATTGGGTTTAGAAACCTGTATGACCCTAGGCATGCTGAATGCCTCCCAAGCCGAACGATTAAAAGGTGCAGGACTCGATTATTACAACCATAACTTAGACACGTCGCGTGAGTACTATCCTAATGTGATTAGTACCCGTAGTTTTGATGACCGTTTGGATACCTTAAGTCATGTTCGAGAGGCAGGCTTAAAAGTGTGTAGTGGCGGGATTGTTGGCCTAGGTGAAGAGACCAAAGATCGAATTGGCTTATTGTTTGAATTGGCGACCTTACCGATACATCCCGAATCTGTGCCGATCAACATGCTGGTTCCAATGAAAGGTACGCCTTTGGCAGAAGTTGACAAGTTAGATGTGACGGAGTGGATTCGCACTATTGCGGTAGCACGCATTATTATGCCGAAAAGCTATATTCGTCTGTCCGCAGGACGTGAATCGTTGTCCGATGCCGACCAAGCTTTGGCTTTCATGGCTGGTGCAAATTCACTGTTTTCGGGTGAAAAATTGCTGACTACGCCAAATACAGCACAAGGCAAGGATCAACAACTCTTTCAAAAACTGGGTCTACATGCAGAAAAAGCCAAACCGCAACTTGCTGAGTTAACGGTCGATGCTATGGCTGTGGCTTAAGTGCTAGAACATGCGGTCATGAAAGTGTAGATTTAGGGCGACGAATAAAAGTAGATGAGTGAACAATAAAATGGCGAAAGACTTTCAGAGTCAAACTGTAGTGGATGGTTATGATCAACATATTCGTAAGCTCATTCCAGGATATGAGTTGGTTCATCTGCAAATTCAAGCCATTTTAAAAACACATTTACCAGCACATGCGCACGTATTGATTGTGGGGTGTGGTACAGGTTATGAGCTTTCATATTTGTTGGCGCAGCATCCAACGTGGAGTTTTACCGCTGTTGACCCATCTTTGACCATGATTGAAAAAGCGAAGCAGTTATTGAGCGCGACCCATAGTGATTTAACGCGGGTTCGCTTTGTGCATGGTGATACGACGGCATTACAGGAAAGTGCACAGTTTGATGCCGTTTTAGCCATATTGGTGGCGCATTTTATTCCACTTGAAGCAAAGCCATTCTTCTTTGCCGACATTTTACGCTGTCTTAAAAATCAAGCCATTTTACTCAGCTATGACCTGATGCGTTCTAGTGATGACACTGAACTCAAGGTTCTACAAACCTTATGTCAGAGCAATGGTTTGACGGTGGTACAGAGTGAAAAAATGATTGAGCGCCTGCAACAAGATTTTTATTTGGTCTCGGCCAGCCAGATGCGAGAGCTTCTGACTAAAGTTGGATTTAATGAAGTACGAACTTATAGTCAACTGTTGAATTATTATGGTTTTTTTGCACAAAAGTAAAAACCAATAGCAGTGAAAAGATACATTTTAAAGATAAGAATGAAGGAATACACATGGCAGCCTATTATCAACTTTTAAATCGTGAACAGCACAGTGATGGGAGCTGTACGGCGTCTTATCTTTCCAATATTCATGCACAAGGCGCATGGAACCCGCATGAACAGCACATGGCACCTGCAACAGGGGTTTTATGTGCGGAGTTAGAGCAGTTTCAACCACGCGATGAGATGCGCATTGGACGCGTGAGTTTAGATATTTTTGGACTGATCGCTTTTGGTGAGTTTACGGTGCATACCCGTGTCATTCGTGCTGGAAAAACCATTGAACTAATCGAGGCGGAAATGCAGGCAAACGGGAAGACTTGTATTGTGGCCCGTGCTTGGAAAATGATGAAGCAAGATACCAGTGCAATAGCAGGGCTAGAAGATCAATCGATTGTACATCCTGAAATTTTGCCAGTATGGGATGGGATGAAATGTTGGCCGGGTGGTTATATCCAGAGTATTGAGACACGTGCGGCAGAAGGGCACCGTGCGGGTAAAGGCATTGTCTGGTTACATAATGATTTGGACATGGTGGAAGCTCAGGAAACATCAAGTTTTGTGCGCTTATTGGGCATGGTCGACACAGCCAATGGTATTGTGCCACGTCAAAATCCTGCATCTGGATGGGGCTTTCCCAATTTAGACCTACAACTGCATTTATACCGTTTACCCCAAGGGAAATGGTTAGGTTTGGAAGCGACGCAGCAATATGGTGATGATGGTATCGGTTTAACCAGTGCGGTTTTGCACGATGAGCAAGGGCCATTTGGTCGTAGTGAACAGATTTTGACCCTGCGTAAGTTTTAGTTGGTCAGTGTCAATTTAATAAAAAAGGATGAATTGCTTCATCCTTTTTTTATTGGCATGCTGTAGGCACTTTAAAATAGTGAAATGAAGATGCGGATCAGTTTAATTGGAGCGGGGCGGGTGGCTCATCATTTGGCTAAAGCCCTGATGTCTCAGCATGAAATCGTCAATATTCATAACCGAAGCTTCGACAAAGCTGCGGATTTAGCACAAGTCGTACATGCAAAGGCGGTCAGTCATTTTAAGCAGTTAAATACTGATGTGGATTTGGTGATGATTGCAGTAAGTGATCAGTCTATTCCGAGTGTGATTTCGGCCTTGACTGAATATCTGCCGAATGTGTTGATTGTACATACTTCGGGGAGTACAGCGCTTTCAGTTTTGTCTACGCAACATGCACGTGCAGGAGTTTTTTATCCCTTACAGACCTTTAGCTTAGAACGTGAAATTGATTGGTCAAATACACCGTTGTTTGTAGAAGCCACTGAAAATACAGATCTTCAAAGACTACATGCACTAGCAGAAAGCCTGAGCCAACGCGTGTATAGCTACAGCTCTGCGCAGCGTCTAAGTTTGCATTTAGCGGCCGTTTTTGCCTGTAATTTTAGTAATTATTGTTATGACATGGCAAAACAAGTGGTGGATGCAGAGCAGGTCGATTTTAATCTGCTACAACCATTGATCTTAGAAACTGCGCAGAAAGCGACACAGAATGATCCGAAGCAGATGCAAACTGGCCCTGCGATGCGTCAAGATCAGAATATTCTACAGATGCATCAACAGATGCTCGAGCAAGCTCAACGAGCAGATCTTGCTGAAGTGTATGCTTTAATGAGTCAGCAGATCAGTCAACGTCACAGTTAACATTTAAAATAATAAACAAAAAAGCGAGTCACAAAGAACAAGCAAAGCCACTGAAAACGTGGCTTTTTTTATGCCCTAAGATTCGGTACAGTGTTGCTTAAAATAAATACAAATAGAGGGTGTATGCGTTCACATTCATTATTAGAACAAGTGCAGTGGAAAGATCTCGTTCAGTTAGGCCGTAGCGATGTGATTAGTGAGTTATTTATCTCTTTACCGTGGTTGATCGTTTCTTTCATTTTTGCAAGCTTACAGTGGTATGTCTTGGCGTTGTTTTGCTCATTTATGTTTTTCTTAACAGGGCTCAGACAGGTGCATAACGCCTTTCATTTTGCTTTAGGCATTAGCCGACCTGCGACCCATTGGGTCATGTTTGTTTTAAGCATCGTTATGTTGGGCTCGATGCATGCAGTACAAATTAATCACCTCCGCCACCATCAGCACTGTATGCAGGACGAAGATATTGAAGCGAAAAGTGCAACCATGAAGTGGTGGCAAGCTTTGCTTTTTGGCCCAGTTTTTCCATGGATGTTGCATAAAAAAGCCTTTGAGGTTGGGGCTAAAACCCAGAAAAAATGGATGTCTGCTGAGCTGGTTGCCAACGTCATTGTATTGTTTTTGGTTTTTATGGTCTTGGATATCAATATTTTAAAATACCATGTCAGTGCCATGTTGATTGGGCAATGTATGACGGCATTTTTTGCGGTGTGGACGGTGCATCATGATATGGAAGATCATGTGTATATGGCGCGTACTGTGCGTAATGAGTTTAAACGGGTCGTGACCTACAACATGTTTTATCATGTGGAGCATCATTTGTTTCCCGCAGTGCCGACACGACGTTTACATATTTTGGCAAAACGTTTGGATGAACATGATCCAACGGTTGAAATTCGGCATGTGTTTTAAAACATCGGACATAAAAATAGGGCTCTAGGCCCTATTTTTATGAGATCTAAAATTTATTTAATTTTCTTAAATAAGAAGTCGTTGATCTTATGACCTTCTTCGAGTCCACGACGTTCAAATTTAGTTTGTGGACGCCAGTCTGGACGTGGGTAACTGTTACCTTTACCTGCCATATTTTCAAGATTTGGACGGTTATCGAGTACATCAATCATCCACTCTGCATACGGTTCCCAGTCTGTCGCTGCGTGGAATGTGCCACCCATTTCCAACTTTTGCTCAACCAGTGGCATACGGTCATGGGAAACGAAACGACGTTTGAAGTGACGTTTTTTCTGCCACGGGTCTGGAAAGTACAGTTGCACAGCGTTGATGCTGTTATCTGGCATTTCACGTAATACTTGAATGGCATCGGCATCTAAAAGACGAAGATTGGTTAAACCTGCAATTCCAGCTTCATACACACATTGCGCAATCCCTGGAACATGCACTTCAATCCCGACATAGTTACGTTCAGGGTTGGCCTGTGCCATCAAGACCAATGAACGTCCCATACCAAAGCCGATTTCAACCGTGAGCGGACGCTCTGGATGTTCAAACTGCTGACGTAGGTCACCTACAGGATATTCCAAAATCATGTGACCATATTGTTCAAGCGCAGTGCGTTGCGAGGTGTTCAGCGGAGATGAACGACGCATAAATGTCACAATTTCGCGGTGTTCATTTAAGTTGTCTAGCTCGACGACTTGCTGGTCTAATTGATCATTCGTCATAATTTTGGCAGATGTAGAAATTCGAAAGCGGTATTGTAAGTCCTGAGCAGGACAAGTCAAATTTTTTACTCAGAATTTATTAAATTCAGCACCATTGAGTTTGTGCAGCCTAGAAATTGTCATGATTTATTAATCATGATGTAACGAATAAAAATTAACCTGCCAGCTAATTTAACCAACTGATAAAAAATGATGAAAAATTTTAAGCCACAGATATTAAGCCTGAGCCTGATTTTGGCAGGTTGTTCCTTTCCTGCCTATGCACAGCTATTGTTTAGTCAGTATGTAGATGGAACTTTAAATAAGAAAGGATTGGAAATTTATAATCCAGATCCGACGACGGTCAACTTGGCAGAATATCAGATCAAGCAATACGCAAATGGTGAGACCAGTGCAAATTTGACGGTGAATTTGACAGGTCAATTGGCGGCAAAGGGGCATTATCTAGTCGGGCATTCTGCTTTAAAAGAAGCTCTGGGCGATGCGGTGCAACAGCAGGCGAACTTAGCTTTTAATGGTGACGACACTTTGGTGCTTTATCATAATGGCATTGCGATTGACCGCTTTGGCACAGTGGGTGAAAAACCAAGCACTGGATGGGGTAGTGTTGCAAAGGGAAATAGTTTTAAACGTGCACTATTAAGTAATAATGTTTCCAGTACGGGGATTGACGTTACTGCGCCGTTTGATTTGGCATCGGCATGGGAAAAATGGTCAGATCGAGATGCATTTTCCAGTTATCTGGCTGGAAATACGGCACCGCCGCTAAGCACCGTGAGCTGTAGTACGACAGCTACCCCAATTGCGGCATTGCAAAGTGCAGCGCAAGATGTGGAATATGTGGTGAAAGGCGTAATCACGGCAGATTATCGTTATAACAATGGTTTCTCAGGTTTCTTTGTTCAAACCCCAGATACTCAAGCCAAAGCCAATACCAGCAATGCGGTGTTTGTCTATGTGCCTTCTTCAAGTAGCGTGACAGGTGGGCAAGTCGGGCAGGAAGTAATTTTCAGAGGCAAGTTAAAAACCTATCAAAACCAACTGCAGCTTCAAGATTTAAGCAGCGATATTAACGTATGTAATCCTTCGGCGAGTGATTGGGTTAAGCCAATGGCGATCAATTTGCCTTTTGATAGTTTGACTGAAACTTCAGGCCATGCACCAAAACGCTATCAAGGCATGTTGGTCAATATTCCTCAAACGCTCACGGTCAGTGAAAACTATGACTATGGGCGTTATGGTCAGTTGGCTTTAAGCCCCGCGCGTTTATATATCCCAACTAATCTATATCCTGCTCATTCAACCGAAGCCAAAGCACTGGCACAACAGAATTTACGTTCTAAACTCATTTTGGATGATGGCTATAATAATCAGAACAGAACGCCGTGGTTGCCAACTTCCTTTAGTGCTAAAAACACCTTACGTACAGGTGCACAACTGCAAAATGTACAAGGCATTTTAGAATACCGCTATAACCAATGGCGAATTCAACCTGTGCTTGGGGCAACAATGCCGCAAGTCTTAGACACGATAAACCCACGTACGAGCGTTCCAGCAAAGGCCACACAACAAGTTCGTGTTGCAGCATTTAACGTACTGAATTATGACAATGGTTTGGCACAAGGTTTTCCTACGGAACGTGGTGCAAGTTCCGAAGCTGAGTTTAAAAAGCAACATCAGAAAATTGTCAGTGCATTAAAAGCGATTGATGCAGATGTTTATGGTCTGATGGAAATTGCCAACAATGGTTATGGTGAGCGTAGCGCAGTTGCTTATTTAGCTCAGGCGCTGGGGAGCGACTGGAAATATGTAATACCTCCGAATGCTGAAAAACTTGGAACCGATGCGATTGCTGTTGCCATTATTTATAATGCTAAGCGGGTCAAACCAATCAATGTTGCAGCGGTCTTCGATGATCAGAGCCAGAAAAATCGAGTCACGATGGCGCAAACCTTTCAAGCCTTATCAGGCGGGAAGACTTTTACAGTTATTTCGAACCATTTGAAGTCTAAAGGTAGCTGTCCAGATGATAAAACTTCGATAGAGGCAGATCAGGGGGATGGTCAAGGCTGCTGGAATCCAACCCGCGTTAAAGCGGTGCAAGCGTTAATGCAATGGGTCGCAAAGAATCCAACACAGGTGAGTAAACCGAATGTCTTACTGTTGGGTGATTTGAACAGTTATGCCAAAGAAGATCCCATTTTGGCGCTTGAACAAGCCAACTATAAAGTGCTGTTGAATGATGAAAAAATTGGTCAGGGGAAAACTGCTTATAGCTATGTCTTTGGTGTAGCCAGTAATACTCAAGGTTATGGTGGTGCAGGAAATCTAGATCATGCGATTGCTGATGCAGCACTTTATCCATTGGTGAAAAAAGCATTTGCATGGCATATCAATGCAGATGAACCGACAGCATTAGACTATAACGAAGAATATAAAACTGAGGAGCAAATTGCTGCATTCTATGCAGACGATGCTTACCGCTCTTCTGACCATGACCCTGTGATTGTGGATTTAGACTTAAACGATGCAGTGGTTAACGATGATGATAAAACCAGTGCAGGAAGTACAGGGCTGTGGTCTGCATTAGGGTTAATTGGTTTGGCCTTGTATGGCAGTCTAAGACGCCGCAAGAATCAGTCTTAATCCGCTTTATTGACAACAAAAGGGCGTCATCGCCCTTTTGTTTTGTCTATGGTTTTAACTTTATGAGCTGATGCGGTCAATGAGGGTGCTGCTGGCTTCATTTAAGCCTAACACCTCGACCATAACACCGCGAGCTGCAAACTTTTCAACCACAGCATTCAACATATTGACTGAAGTCATATCCCAAATATGTGCATTACTGAGTTCAATTTCAACCTTCTGAATATGTTCGTTAAAGTCAAAAAACTGAAAGAATTTCTCTGAACTGCTAAAGAAAATTTGACCGCTTACCATATAGCGACGGGTATGGTTATGCAGTTCAGACTGAACATGAACCGTACTTTCCAGTTTGTTGATGAAAAATAATGCGGACAGCAAAACTCCGACAAAGACGCCCAAGGCAAGATTATGTGTGGCTAAGACAATGATCACGACACTCAACATCACCACATTACTTTGTAGCGGATGTTTAGCGATGTTTTTAACTGAGTCCCATTGGAAGGTTGTAAATGCCACCATGATCATAATGGCAACCAAAGCTGCCATTGGAATATAGGACAGCCAGTCTTTAAAAAACACCACCAAACACAGTAAAAACACACCTGCCACTAAGGTTGAAAGTCGAGTACGCGCCCCAGAACTGACATTAATCACAGACTGTCCAATCATGGCACAACCTGCCATGCCACCCATAAAACCGCTTACAATATTGGCCATACCTTGTCCGCGGCATTCTTGATGACGGTCACCTTCAGTGCCTGTGACTTCATTCACTACTGTGGTGGTCATCATGCTTTCAAGCAAACCGACGGTCGCTAATGTGATGGCGTAAGGGAAGACAATTTGCAGCGTTTCAAAGGTCAGTGGAATATCAGGCAGTAGAAAAATAGGTAAAGTATCGGGGAAATGACCTAAGTCACTGACCATACGCATATCTGTGCCTAAAAACAGTGCCAAAGCGGTCAGGACAAGAATGCAAATGAGCGGTGAGGGAATGTTTTTTCCCACTTTAGGCAGATAAGGAAACAGATAAATTACAGCGAGGCCAAGTGCGACAAATGCATAGCCCCAGTAATTCATTTGGCTGAGCTCTGGAAGTTGTGCCACGAAGATTAAAATCGCCAGCGCATTTAAAAAACCATACACTACGGACTGCGACACAAAACGCATCAGTTTGGCAACTTTAAAATAACCCGCAACGATCTGAATGACCCCAGTGAGAATGGTTGCCGCCAGTAAATACTGTAGGCCATGCTCTTTGACTAGCGTGATCATGAGTAGTGCCATCGCGCCTGTTGCTGCTGAAATCATGGCTGGACGGCCACCAAAAAAAGCAATGCTCACTGCGATACAAAAGGAGGCATACAGTCCGACTTGAGGGTCTACACCTGCAATTGCTGAAAAAGCAATAGATTCGGGAATTAGAGCAAGTCCTACCACTAAACCTGCTAGAACATCGGTACGAATGTTAGAAAACCATTCATCTTTTTTAAGGCTAATCACAGATCAAATTCATTTTAGGGTCAAGGGGGCTATGTTAAAACAACTCTGTTGCAAATTGCAGTGTTGTTGTACTTGAAAAAAAATGTGAATTAGACAATATTCAATAGGCGAACGAATGATTTTTCGTTTACGCTTTTTTGCAATTTACAGGTTTTGATCACTTGAAAGTTTGTTAGAAGCCATTTAAAACAGAGAATAGAGTTATAACAAGGATCAGATATGAAGCTTTATTATGCACCGGGTGCGTGCTCACTTGCGGCGCACATTATCCTCAATGAAATTAATGTTGACTTTGATTTAGTCCGAGTAGATTTAAAAACACATAAAACAGAAAAAGGTGCTGATTATTACGAAATTAATCCAAAAGGATATGTACCGGCTTTAGAGATTAATCCAGGTTTGATTCTGACTGAAAATGTAGCCATTTTGCCATTTTTAGCACAACATGATCCAAAACAAGATCTTATTCCGCCATCGGGTTTGGGGCGTGCCAAAGTTTTAGAATGGCTAGGTTATTTAAACTCTGAATTACATGATGCTTATGCTGTTTTCTTCGGTGCGCCATTAGACGCTGTTGCTAAAGAAAAAGCCTATACAGAGATTGATCGTTTACTCAGTTATATCGATAAACAAATTGGTGAGTCGGATCATGACTATTTGGTCGATGATAATTTTGGCCCAGCAGATGCATATTTATTTGTCCTCACCAATTGGTCAAATGGCATCGAACATGACTTATCACCGTATAAAAATATTATCTTTATCCGTAATAAAGTGGCTGAACGTCAGTCAGTACAAATTGCAATGCGAGATGAAGGTCTAATTCCTTAATTTTGATGCATTGAAGAAGCGCCGAAAGGCGCTTTTTTATTACTCTAAAGTTTATTATTGATATTTAGTCAATAATATTTTGCAGATTAACTACTTTTTAGCGCAGAAAAGAGTCTTTATAGTGCCTGCATAGATTTTGGCTTTTAGGTTCTTCCCATGAAAAATATTTTATTAATTAACGGTGCGAAAACTTTTGCACACTCGAATGGTCAGTTAAACGATACCTTAACTGAACTTGCACAAGAGGTGTTGTTAGACTTAGGACATCAGGTTCAAGTGACACGCGCCGACAGCGAATATGATGCAAAAGTTGAAGTGGAGAAATTTCTGTGGGCAGACACCGTGATTTACCAAATGCCGGGTTGGTGGATGGGTGCACCATGGACTGTGAAAAAGTATATCGATGATGTCTTTACCGAAGGGCACGGTAGTCTGTATGCCAATGATGGTCGCTCACGTGCAGATGCTTCAAAAAAATATGGTTCAGGTGGTCTGATTCACGATAAAAACTATATGCTGTCGTTGACATGGAATGCACCGATGGATGCATTTAATGATGCTGAACAATTTTTCCATGGGGTTGGGGTCGACGGGGTTTATTTACCTTTTCACAAAGCCAATCAATTTTTAGGGATGCAAACCTTACCGACGTTTATTGTCAATGATGTGATTAAAGCCCCTGAAGTTGAAGCCTATATGGCACAGTACCGTGACCATTTGACGCAAGTTTTTGCTTAATTGGGAGATGCGAGTATGTTAACTGTCATTGCTGAAATTATTTGTCATTCAGAGCAAGATTTTACAACGGTTCTTGATTCATTCAACAACATCCGTGAGCAAGTATTACAAGAGCCCGGTTGCCATCTCTATGATGTGTATATCGACCATCCTGCTGTTGAGAGTGCATTACAAACCAAAGTACCGTTTTCAATCATGATGTATGAAAAATGGGAAAGTATGCAGCATTTAGAAACACATATGCACAGTATCAATATGCAGCAACATGCTCAAGCAACTGAAGGTGCAGTTGCTCATGTACAAATTCGTATTTTAGAAGTGCAATAAGTGATGCATATGAGTTTGACAGAGCTTTTCTTCGCTCTGTTTATTTGAACTCCAGTGGCTCATTGAACTGAACCTGTTCGAGTTTCAATGCGTAGCGCTGTTTGAGTGTTGTCCATTGAACTTTGACAGGTTGAGTGCTTTCAGTAAACTCATTTTCACCTGTCGTAATTTTTACTTTACCTGTCATAAAGTTGATACTTCGCGCCGTGATGTCGCCTGATGCACGGTGGAAATCATCGACATCATAACCAATCAGTTTAAACGCACGGTCTTGGTGTCGGAAGGTATACGTGTGATTGGTCACATACCACGAACCACAGCTTAACCAGTAGTGCAAATGAACTTTAAGCACGCCTTTTTGAATGCTTAACGCTTCAGTCTCACCGAGTGGATCAGCGAGGCAAGGGGACTCTATATCGCCTTCTGTCGGCAAAGTAGTATTAGTCGCCGCAAGTTGATAACCATGCGTTTGCTTCAATAAAAGCAAAAGCTTTCGTTCATTGATATTGAGGACATCACTCCCTAAGCGATCATTTTTAACAATATGTTCAGGATTGGTGTCTTCAATAATCAGGGCAATATCCGCTTGACCATCTTGGTTTAAATCACCTTGGATTTTTTCTAAAACCTTCCAGTTTTTTGGCACAAAAGCTTGGTAGCTCGTTTTGAGAGTCGGTTTTGCCTCTGCTTTGGCCCAAGCATTGCTTGTGAGTGTTATGAAAAATAGGGTGTTGAGTATGAGTGTTGGTCTGATCCATTTTTGCATGGGCATCGTTTCCTCTCATTTTTATATGTTTATAGATATTTGAAGATGGATATTATTGAGTGTATCAAAGAGTATGGCGGAATGTCCCTACAAGCTAAGTCAGCATAAAATACTGACTTTATATTGAAATAAATGAAAAAGGACTCCGAAGAATCCTTTTTGATTGCTTAACACAGATTAAGACATTACTTAAAGAAATAACCTGTTTCTGGTGAGCTTGCGTTGGCCATACGTTTACGAGGCATACGACCTGCAAGGAATGCTTCTCGACCCGCTTCAACAGCTTTTTTCATTGCAGAAGCCATTAAAATGGGATGTTGAGCGGCAGCGATCGCGGTATTCATCAACACGCCATCACAGCCGAGTTCCATGGCAATGGCTGCATCGCTTGCCGTACCCACACCTGCATCCACTAATACTGGCACTTTGGCATTTTCTTTAATAATAGAAATCGTGTGTGGATTCAAAATCCCTAGACCAGAACCAATCAAACTGCCTAAAGGCATGATGGCAACACAGCCCATGCTTTCAAGCTCTTGCGCCACAATTGGGTCATCTGAAGTATAGACCATGATTTCAAAACCATCGTCAATCAAGGTACGTGCCGCTTTCAATGTTTCGGTAATGTTTGGATACAGCGTTTTTTCATCGCCCAATACTTCAAGCTTGACCAAGTTATGACCGTCTAATAATTCACGCGCTAACATACAGGTACGCACGGCACTATTGGCATCAAAACAGCCTGCTGTATTCGGGAGAATCGTGTATTTTTCAGGTGGAATCACGGACAATAAGTTTGGTTGGTCGGGGTGTTGACCAATATTGACGCGACGAATCGCAACCGTCACGATTTCTGCGCCACTGGCTTGAATGGCCAAATCGGTTTCTTGCAGGTCCTTATATTTACCTGTGCCCACCAGTAGACGAGATTGAAATGATCTAGAACCAATGATGAGAGGGCTGTCTTGCATGTGAACTCCGTATTAACCGCCACCGACGGCATGAATAATTTCAATTCGATCCATTGCACAAATTGGGGTGTGTTCCAATTTACTTTTACTAATAATGTTTTCATTTTGCTCAACAGCAAAACGTTTGCCTTCAAGTGCAAAGGTTTGCACTAGCTCAAGCAGGGTTTTACATTCGGTATGCTGTAGTTCGCCGTTTAAATAAATCTGCATTGTGCTCATCTCTAGTTGTTTACTTGGCATATTTCATGGCATTCCATGCCAGAACCAACCAACCTGCAATCATCAATGCACCACCAATCGGGGTAATCGCACCTAGGCCACGCGGTAAGCCCAATGCCATGACATAGAGGGAACCACAGAAAAATAAGATGCCGACTTGGATCAGTAAAAAGCTGATTTTGATGGGAAGTTGCGGGATAACTTTGGCCAAAATGCCGAGTGCCAGTAAACCAATTGCATGGTAAAAAAAGTAATCAGTTGCAGTTTGCCACCAAGCCAGTTGGGCTTCAGTAGCACGTGCTTTGAGACCATGTGCGCCAAAGGCACCTAATATAACGGCAAACGCTAAATTCAGCGCTGAAATCGCAATCCACATATGCAATGCTTTACTTATATCACTGTGCGCAACAAAGTAGCATATTTTGAAGAAAGGTTAAAAGACAAAAAGCCTCATTTATTGGTAAAAAGAAAAGGGCATTTCGCCCTTTTCTGTATTGGTATCATCTTAGTTCGATGACATTGCCACTTTAATTTTTTCCATGGCATTTTTTTCAAGCTGACGAATACGTTCGGCCGAAACATTATATTCAGCAGCTAGTTCGTGCAGCGTCGATTTTTCATCATCTAACCAACGGCGCTGTAAAATATTACGCGAACGGTCATCAAGCTGTTCCATGGCATCATGCAGAGCATTGGTGCTTTGTTCTTCGTAATCTTCTTCTTCAGCCAAACGCGCTGGGTCGTAGCGGTTATCTTCAAGATAGAGCGCAGGTGCAACATGGGTTGAACCTTCATCGTCATCATCGCCCTGAGCTTCAAACGCTGCATCATAAGCAGTTAAACGACCTTCCATTTCTAACACCTGTTCAGGTGTCACATTGAGGTCATTTGCAATCGATTGAGCTTCTTTTAGAGTGAGCTTTTTAGACGATTTTTTTAGACTACGTAAATTAAAGAACAGTTTACGCTGTGCTTTAGTCGTCGCAATTTTGACAATACGCCAGTTACGAATCACATATTCGTGAATTTCTGCTTTAATCCAGTGCACCGCAAAAGAAACCAAGCGTACGCCCATGTTTGGGTCGAAGCGTTTAACGGCTTTCATTAAGCCCAAGTTGCCTTCTTGAATGAGGTCACCTTGAGGTAAGCCGTAGCCTGCATAACTGCGGGCAATATGAACCACAAAACGCAGATGCGACATGACTAGAAGTTTAGCGGCATCGAGGTCTTGGTCATAATAGTAGCGTTCAGCTAACTCTTTTTCTTGTTCCGCTGTCAAAATCGGGATTTGGTTGACAGTACTAATATAAGCGCCCAAGTTTACACCTGGTGCCGATAATGACAGGGGCATCAATTGATTGCTGCTGTCACTCATGTGTTCTCCTTAGGGATTTCATTTTTACCCAACAATTGAATTTATCTTAATCCAATCTTCCACTGAATAATGGAAAATTGGGTATAGAAATGTAAACTTTTATGCAAATGTGAATAGACTTAGTGTAATTGAAAAGAATTAAGATTCAATGAAGTAGTGAAATTCATGTTCATTAATTTGTTTCAAAACACAAGTTAAATGATGGATTTCGCAATAACGCGTGATATCGATCTGACTGTGCGGATCAGACGATTTTAATAGAAAACGCTGCGCCGGACTCTTCTTAAGTGCGCGTTTAAGCAACAACAGAGGCATAGGACATGGTTGCCCCATTGCATCAATAATGTTGGTATTTTGTTCGATATCACTCATATAGCTAGGGCAGGCTTCACAACATTTAGGTGGATAGAAATAGTAGCAAATTCAGTGCCAAAACCCAAATATTTCATGTGTTATAGGCCTATAGTCGCTATATCTAAAATTACAAATAACTAGTTAAAAAATATGCTGAATTAAAAAGACGATTAATCAAAAAAAAGGGTATGAATTGTTTTTAACCCATGTTAAGCTCGTCGCGTACTGGGATTTAACACAACCATAAATTGTTTTAAATCCTATTTTACAAATGGATGTAACCGGGATTTTGTTAATAGTTATACAGAATGATTACAAGCTTAGAAATAATAAATATTTTTAAACCTTGTTTGGTCTGCTGTTTGCAACACCGGGTGGTCCTTCTTTTAGATACAATGAGGATTAACTTATGACAGCTCGTGAACAAGGCGTAGTTAAATGGTTCAACGACACTAAAGGCTTCGGCTTTATCCAACGCAATGGCGGCGACGATGTATTCGTTCACTTCCGTGCAATCCAAGGCGACGGCCACCGTTCACTACGTGACGGCCAACGCGTTGAATTCAGCGTTGTAAAAGGTCAAAAAGGCTTCCAAGCTGAAGAAGTACAACCTTTAGACTAATTGTCTGAACGTACTTTAAAACGCCCCAATGTAAATTGGGGCGTTTTTGTTTATACTACAGATCAATTTTCGTGATTTTTCGTCAGAGCGCACTTATATGTCATCAGGTTTTGAAACCTTAAATTTACATCCTCAACTTAAACGAGCTATTGATGCTTTAGGTTTTAAGGATATGACGCCTATTCAGCAAAAGGTTTTAAAATTCACTTTGGCGGGACACGATGCAATTGGTCGTGCGCAAACAGGGACTGGTAAAACAGCGGCATTTTTGGTGAGCGTGATTAACGACTTGCTGAACAACCCAATTCAAGAGCAGCGCTACAGCGGTGAACCTCGCGCCTTGATTTTAGCACCGACTCGAGAGCTTGCACTGCAAATTGAAAGCGATGCGAAAGAACTCACAAAATTCTCAGATTTACATGTCGTGACGCTTTTAGGCGGCGTTGACTTTGATAAACAAAAAGCACAACTCGATAAAAAACCTGTCGATATTATGGTGGCGACGCCAGGTCGTCTGATTGACTTTGTTGAGCAAAAAGAAGTTTGGCTCGACCAGATTGAATTTTTAGTGATTGATGAAGCCGATCGCTTATTAGATATGGGCTTTATTCCTTCAGTCAAACGTATTGTTCGTTTCTCACCGCGTAAGGAACAACGTCAGACTCTGATGTTCTCTGCAACGTTTAGTTACGATGTTTTAAACCTTGCGCAGCAGTGGTTGTTTGAACCTGTAACTGTTGAAATTGAGCCAGAGAAGAAGACCAATGCAGACGTTGAACAACGTGTGTATATGGTCGCAAAGTCTGATAAATATAAATTGCTACAAGACATTCTGCGTGATGAGCCCATTGAAAAAGTGATGATTTTCGCAAATCGTCGCGATCAAGTGCGTAAGCTCTATGACAACTTAAAGCGTGATGGCTATAAGGTGGTAATGTTGTCAGGTGAAATTGCACAAGACAAACGTCTGAAAATGCTAGACCAATTTAAAAATGGTCAACATAACATCATGATTGCAACCGATGTTGCAGGTCGTGGTATCCATGTGGATGGTGTATCGCATGTGGTGAATTTCACCTTACCTGAACAGTCGGATGACTACGTACACCGTATTGGTCGTACAGGCCGTGCAGGTACACGTGGTGTGAGTATTAGTTTCTTATCTGAAGATGATGCGTTCTATCTGCCCGAAATTGAAAAAGCCATTGGGCAAAAACTACCACTGACACGCTTAGAGGGCTATTGCTAATCGTTTGACGTGATTGGTGTAAAAAAACCGCTCAGATGAGCGGTTTTTTTATGGTATCTTTATTTTGCTTTACATGAAAAAGTCAGGATTGTTTGATAGTCACTGTCTTGGTTAATACCTGAGTTTGTACCCGAAATAGAACCCAGTACGGAAGCGGCTGCTTGGATCATTTTTCCAGTTTCATCGCTCACCACGCCTTTTAAAGCACCTTGATATTCGGTTTTTTCATCACTCACAATCGCCGTTGCTTTAGAGCCACACGTTTTAGCTGCTGCTTCAATGGCGTTGTTTTTTGCAATCAATGCAGTTTTACCAATACCCGTAACTTCGTATTGATTGTCAGCTTTTTGGATCGCTAAAGAGTTGCTTGGTGTCGATGCGCAAGCGCTTAGAAGTAGTGTTAGTGCTGCTGCTCCAGCAATAGCGATATTCTTTTTCATTTCATACCCCAGTCATGTTTTATTAAATCATTGTTTATTGGAACATAGCTTGTAGGATGAATCATGTAAGAAATGTATGAAAAATGCAGTCTTATCGAACAGTTTGAAAAGTGCTCAAAATTTTAAAATTAGTTTTGCCGAAACTGGGTATTTCATACTGAAGCGCTAGAGCAAACTTTTCAGAGTGTGCTACTCTAAAACGTATTGTTTAATTTGAAAGATTAAGAGCCTAATGACGGAACTCGCGGTAGATATCGTTCACCAGAATATGCATCAACGTCAATCGATTGGCCATTTGGTCGAGCCTGCTCCCAATGCAGAACAATTAGAGCGGGCATTTCAAGCCGCATTGACTGCACCAGATCATCATCGTTTAAAGCCGACACGTTTTATCGTGATTGCTGAAGATCAACGTGAGGCATTTGGTGAGTTATTGTCACAAGCTTTGGCAGATTTGGGTGAGACTGAGGCAGCACAATTAGAGCGTGTTAAAAATCATCCTTTTCGTGCCCCATTACTGGTTTTGGCACTGACTAAATTTCAATCGCATTCGAAAGTCCCTAATTTTGAGCAGACTTTAAGTAGTGGGGCTGCTATTCAGAATTTTATTTTGTCCTTACAAGCTCAAGGTTTTTCGAGCATGTGGCGTAGTGGGGCAGTGGTGGAATCGGTACATTTCAAACAGGCTTTAGGCCTCAGCGCAGATGATTTGATCTCAGGTATTTTATATATTGGTACGGCAGTTAAAGCGATTCCGCCACGTGCCGAAATTCAAACCCAAGATTATGTAAGTTATTGGAATCAATAGTTCCATTTTAGGATATAAAAATAATGTCAGAGTTAAAGTTTTCAGATTTGGTTGAACCTGTAGCAGTAGATCAAAAAACGGCACTACGTATTACAGTTTTGGGTGGTGGTAGTTTTGGGACGGCCATGGCGAATACCGCGGTTCGTAATGGCTGCGATACCATGATTTGGATTCGTGATGAAGCCGTTGCAGCTGATATTAATGCGACGCACGTAAATAAACGCTATTTGCCCGATTTTAAACTTGAAGATGGTTTACGTGCAGTTTCAAATATAGAAGAGGCTGTTCGTGATCGCGACATTATTTTGGTGGCGATTCCGAGCCATTCTTTCCGTGATGTCCTTAAACAAATCAAACCGTTTATTACTTCGCAAGCAGTGGTGTCTTTGACCAAGGGTATTGAAGCGAATACTTTTAGTTTTATGAGTGACATTATTCGCTCAGAGCTACCAGAAGTGCCTTATGGCGTGTTATCTGGGCCCAACTTGGCCAAGGAAATTGTGGCAGGACAACCAGCGGGAACAGTGATTGCAAGCCAGTCTGACTTGGTGCGTTACGCTGTACAACAAGCTTTGCATAGTGCCTTGTTCCGTGTTTTCGCCAGCGATGACGTGCATGGTGTAGAACTTGGCGGTGCGCTTAAAAACATTTATGCGGTTGCGATGGGAATGGCTGCTGCATACAAAGTCGGTGAAAATACCAAGAGTATGATTTTGACTCGTGCTTTGGCGGAAATGAGTCGTTTTGCTGTGAAGTTAGGCGCAAATCCACTGACCTTCTTAGGTTTGTCTGGTGTCGGTGATTTATTTGCAACGTGTAGCAGTCCACTGAGTCGCAACTATCAAGTCGGTTTTGCACTGGGTCAAGGAAAGAGCTTGGAACAGGCGACCACTGAATTGGGACAAACAGCAGAAGGCATTAACACCATTGTACAAGTCAAAGCACGTTCTGAAGAGCTAGATGTGTATATGCCGATTACTAGCGCTTTATACAGTGTTATTTTTGAAAATGCGCCACCAATGACAATTGCATTATCCTTAATGAAAAATGGACACCGCAGTGATGTGGAGTTTGTTTTGCCGCATCATGAGGTTTAAAGGCGCTTAAAAACCGAAATAAAATGAGCGTTTAAGTGGGTAGAATGACTGAATTGTCATAAAAATTAATTAA
This sequence comes from Acinetobacter sp. 8I-beige, assembly GCF_902505955.1. Classification (NCBI taxonomy): domain Bacteria; kingdom Pseudomonadati; phylum Pseudomonadota; class Gammaproteobacteria; order Moraxellales; family Moraxellaceae; genus Acinetobacter; species Acinetobacter sp. 8I-beige. Next base: position 1,048,966 of record NZ_LR732790.1, read on the forward strand.
AATAATCAGGATTTGAATAAGGGTTTTTTATGCAACTGACTTTGGTACGTCATGGCGAAGCTGCACCACCGATCATGGGGAATGACACTAAACGCCCACTCACCGAGCGTGGGCATGCACAGGCGGAGCAAACTGCTGACTTTTTAAAGTCACGGATCCAACCAGATGTCTTTGTGGTTAGCCCATTGTTGCGTGCGCAGGAAACATTGGCACACATCAAACAGCACTTTGCGGATGTGCCTGTCGTAATCTGTAATACCATTAAGCCAGATGATGATGCAAAAGCGGCAGTGGAATGGTTATCGCATTTGCCGTATGAGTCTATTGTGGTGGTGTGCCATATGAATGTAGTGGCACATATCGCCTCGATTTTGGTGACAGAATCTTTCAATCCTTATGCTTTGGCTGAAGCGCGGATTTATGAGCAAGCAGTTATCGCGGAAGGCTTGTCGACACAAACAAAAGCATTTATACCTAGCATATAAAAACCAATTAAAACGGCAGAATATAATACATGTTGCAAATTTGGATGCCCGAAGCCGATGGAACATGGCACTGGTCTATAGGGGAAAGATGGCAATCTGCTCATACACTTGAGCAATTGATCCAAGATATACAAGCGCATCATGGTGAGGAAGCAACTGTTTTCTTTCCAAGCCGTGATGTGCAAATTATTCAGCAAAATATGCCTAAGGCCCAATACAAGCAGTTGGGGGCTGAAGGTGTGAAGTATTTGCTGGAAGAATATGTATTGAGCTCAATCGATCAGATGAAAGTATTACATCACTTTCAAGCACCTGAGCAACTCACTGTTTTGGGTATTTCAAAGCATCGTTTAGAGACTTTGCAGCATGCCTTGAGTTTGATTCCTGTGAAGCTGGTCAGTCTATTGCCTGATTTTCTGATTTTGCCTGTACCTGATGCAGAACAGGTAATCTTGGGCTATGTTGAAGAGCGACTTCTGTTTCGCTCTAATACTTGGTTGGGCGGATCAATTGATGATCTTGCTGTATTTTTAGATTATCAAGCAGCCAATCAAAAATATAAAATTTGTAACTTTAGTGCTTCGCACATGCATAGCTTAAACGCCAGTGTGACGCAGGAGCAGCTTGAGTCGTTCCATTATGAATGGACGGCATTGCCAAGAGCAAAACAACATCCATGGAATCTTTTGCCGAAGGTGAAAGAGCAACATGTTTCAACGGGCTATTGGAAAGCCTGTGCAGCGGTATTGGCTGCATTGATTGTGACGCAATTGACCTATGATGCGACCCGTTGGTATCAAAATAAAAAGCTTGCAGAGCAAGTGGCTGTTCAGGCGGTCGATCAATTTAAATATTGGTTTGGTGCGAACTATCCTGTGACCGAGCAAACGCTGCGAAGCCAGTTTGAATATCAACTGAATATGAATAAACAAGCGGATGCTCAAGCTTTGTCTTTATTGAGTCGCGTTGGGCCTGTGCTCATGCAACAGCAAATTGTGGCTAATCAGGTGGTGTATGAAGCAAATAGCCTAAATATGCAACTTAAAGCCAACTCGGCAGAGGCTTTACAGACACTCACTCAGCAGCTTAATCAACAGGGTTTTCAGGTTGAATTAGGCAATATTCAGCCGACCACGGGTGGGGCAATTGGAATGGTGAAAATACAATAATGAAAGCCATGCAAAATTTACAAACTGTTTTGGATCAGCGTTTAGAGCTGATCAGTACTTATTTTGATCGTCTTACACCGCGTGACCGTGTACTAGCCATCTTCTTAGTTATTTTCGTCTTAGTGAGCTCGATAGGGACTGCACTTTGGTATGCCCATGCTGCGGCAGATAAACAGCAAAAACGCGTGAACCAGCTCAAAGAAACCATGACATGGATGCAGAGCAATGCAGTCACCATGAAATCGAGCTCAGATGGTCAACTAACCCCGATGGAGCAGATCCAACGTATTGCACAGCAGCAAGGCTTATCGGTTGCTTCGCAGCAGAATGCTGAACAAATTCAGTTGGTCGTAAGCCATGCAAACTATGTGGTGTTGGCCAACTTTTTGACTCAACTAACGCAAAATGGTTTGAGTATTGAAAAAATGGAGTTGGTCTCAGACGCAGGGCAGATTAAATTATCGGCTAGCGTGAAATAATCGCTAAAAATAAAGCCAGACGAAGCATGGTGTTTTAGCGAGGCTATGCCTATAATATGGCGACTTAAAAAGCAGTAGACTTTTACAGATATGTTGTATTCTCTTGCCCGCCCTTTGTTGTTTACTTTAGCACCAGAGCGTGCACATGAGCTAACACTATCGCTATTGAAATCAACGCATAAGCTAGGCTTAATGCGTCAAAATATAGCGGCTAAACCGGTGACATGTATGGGCATCGAGTTCCCCAATCCTGTAGGTTTGGCTGCTGGTCTAGATAAAAATGGTGCTTATATTGACGCACTGGCAGGTCTAGGGTTTGGTTTTATTGAAATTGGAACCATTACTCCGCGTCCACAGCAGGGCAATCCTCTACCGCGTTTATTCCGTATCCCACAAGCTAAAGCCATTATTAACCGTATGGGTTTTAACAACGATGGCGTGGATCAACTGATTGAAAACGTCAAAGCGGCAAAATTTAAAGGTGTTTTGGGCATTAATATTGGTAAAAATGCGGATACCCCAGTCGAAAAAGCGGTAGATGACTATCTCATTTGTTTAGAAAAAGTCTATAACTATGCGTCTTATATTACTGTCAACATTTCTTCTCCAAATACTAAAAACCTGCGTAGTTTGCAAAGTGGTGACGCTTTAACCGAGCTACTAGAGACGCTGAAAAAACGTCAGTTAGAGTTGGCTGAAGAGCAGCAGCACTATGTACCCTTGGTGCTGAAAGTTGCGCCGGATTTGGAAGCGGAAGATATTCAATTTATTGCGAAACAACTGCTTCAGTTTAAAATTGATGGTCTGATTGTGACCAATACGACTTTGTCTCGTGAAGGGGTGGAAAACTTACCTTTTGGTGATGAAGCGGGTGGTTTATCTGGTGCGCCTGTGTTTGAGAAAAGTACAGCGTGTTTAAAAGCCTTTGCTGAGGTTTTAAATGGTCAGATTCCTTTGATTGGTGTGGGTGGGATTTTTTCGGGTGAGCAGGCGCTTGCAAAACAAAATGCAGGGGCAAACCTTGTACAAGTTTATAGTGGCCTCATCTATACAGGACCAACCTTAATTCAAGACTGCGTCTCTGCAATGAAAACAACATGAATGCCATTGATATCTTCATATTGATTGTATTGCTCATTGGAGGGCTCAACGGTTTGCGTCAAGGATTTGTTAAAGCCTTTGCGAACTTGATAGGATGGATTTTAGCGCTAATTGTTGGTGCTAAATTTGCAAGTGTCCTAGCACCTTCGATGGTCTCACTCAGTGAAGATCCAGTGGTTCAAAAAATTGCAGCTTTTGCATTTATTGTATTGGTTATTGTGGTTTTGACGTGGATAGTCACGGCATTACTGAATAACATATTGAAGAGTTTAAAACTCGGGCCTTTGAATCGATTAGCCGGCGGTGCTTTTGGTTCATTAAAAGGGTTGTTAATTGTTCTGATTACGATGCAAGGTGTGGGTTCTTGGGTTGAAAGCTCTCCATATTGGAGACAATCCAAATTTGTCCAAACACTTTTGCCTTACGCGCCTTGGGCGATGGAGCTTTCTAAAGAGGCTGCAAGCGAGGCGATGTCACATATCAAGTCTAAAGATACACATGTATCTTCAGATTCTTCACCGAAAATTTCCTCGAAAAATGCTGAGGGACAGGGTGAGTCAACAAATAATCCTTTTTATTAATCCTAGCTTGTCTGCGAGGTTGCTATGTGTGGAGTAGTTGGTATAGCTGGTAAATCAGCTGTTAACCAAATGTTGTTTGATGCATTAACGATGTTACAACATCGTGGGCAAGATGCAGCTGGGATAGTAACCTGCCACGAAGGTCGTTTATTCTTACGTAAAGACAATGGCATGGTTCGTGATGTGTTCCACACTCGCCATATGCGTGCATTACAAGGTAACTATGGTATTGGGCATGTGCGTTATCCTACTGCGGGTTCATCGAGCAGCGCTGAAGCGCAGCCCTTCTATGTGAACTCACCTTACGGGATCACGTTAGCGCATAATGGTAACTTAACCAATGCTGAAGAAATTCATGACGATCTGTTCAAAACAGACTTACGTCATATGAATACGGATTCAGACTCAGAAGTACTGTTAAACGTGTTTGCGCATGAGTTGCAAAAACGCGGCAAATTGATGCCTACAGCAGACGACATTTTTCATGTAGTTAGTAAAGTACATGAACGCTGTAAAGGTGGTTATGCTGTAGTTGCAATGCTTACTGGGCATGGCTTAGTGGGCTTCCGTGATCCAAATGGTATTCGTCCACTGATTTACGGTTCGCGTGAAACTGATGCGGGTATGGAATATATCATTGCATCTGAGTCTGTCGCTATTACGGCACTTGGCTTTAAAGTTGAGCGTGATATTGCGCCGGGTGAAGCGATCTTTATCGACTCACAAGGGCAGATGTTTACCAAGCAGTGTGCTGAGGCGCCTGAATACCGCCCATGTATTTTTGAATATGTTTACTTTGCGCGTCCAGATGCGATCATTGATGGCATTTCAGTCTACAAAGCACGTTTAAAAATGGGCGAAAAGCTTGCTCAAAAAATCTTGACGGAGTGGAGTGAAGAGCACGATATTGATGTCGTGATCCCAATTCCAGATACCTCGCGTACCTCTGCACTTGAACTGGCAAATATGTTGGGCGTGAAGTTCCGTGAAGGCTTTATGAAGAACCGCTACATCGGCCGTACCTTCATTATGCCAGGTCAGCAATTACGTAAAAAATCAGTACGTCAAAAGTTGAACCCTGTTGAACTCGAGTTCCAAGGTAAAAATGTACTTTTGGTGGATGACTCGATTGTGCGTGGTACTACGTGTAATGAAATTATCCAGATGGCACGTGATGCGGGTGCGAAAAAAGTCTTCTTTGCTTCTGCTGCGCCGATGGTGAAATATCCAAACGTGTATGGCATTGATATGCCAGCAAAAGAAGAGTTGATTGCATCTGAGCGTACAGTTGAAGAAATTCGTGAAATTATTGGTGCAGATCGTCTAATTTTCCAAGATTTGGAAGACTTAAAAGCAGCTGTGCGCACTAGCAAAGTACCAGATTTACAAGAGTTTGATTGCTCGGTATTTGATGGTAAATATGTTGCTGGTGGTATTGATGAAGCTTATTTAGATGAATTACAGGCGAAACGCCGTGAAACATCGAAAAAGAAAGACAGCTATATTGATGTCAATATTGATGCAGCTTCCGTTGATTTGACGGGTGTGAAAGAAGTCTAATTGATTTAGATTTGAGAAAAGCGGGAGTTTCCCGCTTTTTTCATTTATGATGGTTTGGTTCAAACAATGTAAGAAAAGGGATTTACATTGAAGGGTGTAAGTTATTCAATCATAAAGAATAAAAATATGTTGTGGTCTGCCAGTATCTGTTTGCTTGCGGTACTTTTGTCGCTATTTATTTTAAATACTGTGGCTGGACTGCTGGTTTTTTATTTTGATTCGAGTCAAAGCATTTTTTGGCATAGCTTAAGTATTTATATCATTGGTTTATTGCTCTTGGTGATGAGTTATTCCGTGGTATATGAGTTGTATGTGTTCCGTTCGGGTGGACATAGTCTGGCCAAGCAACTGCGTGCACGACGTTTAAGTTTGATTGAAAGTACACCAGAAGAAAGTATTGCACTGAAAATTACAGAAAAACTTGCTGATACTTTTTTAATTGAAACACCTGCTGTCTATGTTTTGCCCGATGAAGTGGGGGTGAATGCCTTAACTGCTGGTTTTTATCCCAAAGATATTGCGATTATTTTAACGTGGGGCGCACTGCAAAACCTCGATGAACTTGAGCTGACGGGGTTATTGAATCATGAGTTTAATCAAATTTTATCTGGTGAGACCGCTGAAAATACACGGCTAAAAATTTTATATAGTGCCCTCACCACCTTCAGTCAGTGGGGCAGTAAAATTGCTAAATTGGGTTTTTCAACTCATCATAAAAAGTCGCAAAGTTTTGAAACCACTTTTGTCGCAACAGGTGGTGTGATTTGGCTGATTGGTAGTTTGGGGGTGCTGGTTACCCGCTGCATTAAGTTTCTGACGTTGGGGGGGCGTACTTTAAAAAATGATATGAAAACACGTCGCCTGATGCAAAATGATGCCAATATTCAAACCTTGATGCGTATATATGTGCATCACGCAGGTTCACAAATTCACAGCGAATATTCTGAGTCGATTGCACACATGTGTTTTGCCAACTCATTAAGTGCGCAAAGTTGGATGAATATTCATCCAAGCATTGAAGAGCGTATTTATGAAATGAATCCGAATTTGGTTCAAGATATACAGTTGGAAAACCTAGAAAAACTGCGCAACCGTCCGCTATTTGGCTTGTTTCGTTCCTTAGAAGAGCAGTACGCGGATTTCCAAGCCCCTTGGACTTCACCGCAGCCTTTGCCCTTATTACGACTGTCTCCGATTAGTTTTGCCATTAAAGATGCGATTAAACCGCTCAACCCTGAAGTGCGTGCGCATATTGAACGTCCAGAGTTAATTCAGCGTGCTTTACAGACCGCAACAGGCTCACGCGAGCTGATGGTCGCAATTCTCATGATTCGCCAATTCCGTGAGTTTATTCCTGCTGAGGCTGAGGTCAGTCGTGCCATTGTTGATTCATTGTTAAACCTAGATGGTCGTGTTCATATTTCAATTTTCCATGAGGCATGCCGAAATATTGGTGGCATGCCAGCAACAATTGCACGCCAGTTTTTATTAAAGTTGGCGAGGATTATTCAAGAAGATGGTGAAATTGGACTGTTGGATGCGCTGTTACTCGAACGAGTCAAGTTTGAACTGAATCTTTTGCCTGTACATACACCTGCGGCCCTAGATGAAGTTAAACCGCAGATTGTGCGTTTAATTGATGCTTTGTTACATGTGCAACAAATCAATAGTGAAACACAGCTGGAAGTACGAGAGAAAATCTTACGTCGAGTTTTAACTGTGCAAGAGTTAGAGCAGTATGCGGAAATTTCAGATGAGCCGATTGATTTGGCTGAAATTTTAAATGATATGGCGGGGCTGCTGCTGCGAGATCGTTTGAGTATTTTGGGGGTGGCTGAAATTTGTTTATGGAATGACCGTATTATTACTCAAGATGAGCAGGATGTTTTGGAGTTGCTCTATTGGCGTCTCGGTTTTGACAGTGAAGAGATCGTTGAGCAAATGCAAAAGAAGAATCGCTTGATGATTGTTTAAGTGAGCGTTCAATGCATTCTCAGTATTTGCATACTGACTATGCGAATAAAATGTGAAAAGAACAGCATCTCTAGGCATTTCTCGATAGAATATGCATTGAATAAAGTGTGAAGGTAAAAGATGATCGGGCATCAGCGTGAGGTTTTGGCGAGTTTAGGAATTGATTTGTGGGTTCCTGATTTTTTGCCGTCTCAACAAAATGTAGCCACATCGATCTGGCGAGATCAAAGCACGCTTGAGATTATTTCTGAAATTGTGCGACCTCAGTCTCAGCCCGAAGCCAAAAGCATTCCTGAACATCCACCTGTAAAGAATAAGCTTCCACATCCAGCGCCTCTTGCTGAAATTGAAACACAACCGATTGAACAAGAAACTGTTACAGCATTAAAAGAAGAGATTGTCCGAGAGGCCATCCATGTTGAGGCTTTTCAGTTGCAAGCTGTTGCCTTGGAGCACTGCGCCTTAGTGATTGAAGCGACACAATTGAGCCTGGAGCAGCAACAGCTGTGGCAAAATATTGTGCAAGCCTTACCTGCGCAAAAGTATGCGCTGAATTGGCCTTTTCCTTTGTTGAATTTCCAAGATGGTCGCGGTGTTCAGAGTTATATTCAAGGTTTCATTGATGGTTTAAGTCAGGGTAAAACTGTTATTACATTGGGCTTTATACCAAATGCTAATGGTATAAAAGTCACACAAACAGCAAGCTTACAAGAAATGCTTGATCAGCCATTACTTAAAAAAGCCCTGTGGCACATGATGCGAGCAAAACAACAAAATATGGAATAGGTATGAAGCAGAAAGTCGTTGTTTTTAGTCAAATAGATGCAGAAGTATTACATCGCTTAGAGCAGCGTTATCATGTGGTGGTCATCAACCCGAAAGCAGGTAATGTAAATACGCAAATCCGTGAGCAAGTTGCGGATGCGGATGCCATGATTGGTGCAGGGCGTTTACTGAATCAAAACAACCTAGAAACGGCGAAACAGCTCAAAATTATATCTAGTGTTAGTGTGGGCTATGACAACTATGATCTGAACTACTTAAACCAAGCAAAAATTTGGCTCAGCCACACCCCTCATGTGCTAACTGAAACGACTGCCGATTTGGCCTTCACTTTGTTGATGAGTGCGGCGCGTCAAGTGCCTTATTTGGATCAATGGACCAAAACTGGTCAGTGGTCGCGTACTGTCGGGCAGGCACAATTTGGTCAGGAAATTTTTGGTCAAACATTGGGTATTATTGGCTTAGGAAATATTGGTGCGGCAATTGCGCGACGTGGTTTTCATGGTTTTAATATGAATATTTTGTACCACGGGCGCCGAGAAAAATTAGAATTGGCACAACCCTTAAATGCACGTTTTTGCGAATTAGATGAGCTGTTGGAGCAATCAGACTTCGTTGTCGTGGCGGTTGATCTAAACGCGTACACGCAGCATTTGATTGATGCAGAAGCTTTTAAGAAAATGCAATCGCATGCAGTTTTTGTAAATATTTCGCGTGGTGCCGTGGTGGATGAACAAGCACTTATTCAGGCCTTGGAGCAAAAGCAAATTTTTGCAGCTGGGCTGGATGTTTATGAAAAAGAACCCTTGCAAGATTCGGCACTGTTCCAACTACATAATGTGGTGACGTTGCCGCATATTGGTTCTGCAACCTCCGTAACACGTAAAAAAATGGCAGAGTTGGCTTACCAGAACTTGGTGAAAGCGTTGGAAGGTGGTCAACCTCAATATGCGGTGAATCCTGAATTTAGATAAAAATTTGATAACACTTCATTGCATTTTCATTCAATTATCAATGTTATAGTCATTCGATTCCTTTAAATAAAGTCGGGGTGAGGGTTGAAGCGTTTTCTGTGTGCGTGCAGTTTAAGTCTTATTTCGACTGTTGGTTTTGCAGAAGGTCAATTTCTTACGAATGCCCCACAGTTCAATGTGCCTGAGATTGGTTCGGGTATAGGTTTTATTGATCAATATAATGAGCGCTATATTGGTGAAAAAGTTTATCGTGAAGTACAGCGTCAGCTACCTGTTACGCAAAATCCGTGGCTAGAAGATCAACTGATGAATGCTTTTTCAAGCATTTTGAGTCAAACCCAACTTGGTCAACCGATTGGTCTGGTGGTCATTAATGACCCGCAAATTAATGCCTTTGCAGTTCCGGGTGGTTTGTTTGCATTAAACGCTGGTTTGATTACCAATGCCAATAATATGGATGAAGTTGCTGGCGTAATGGCGCACGAAATTGCCCACGTCACACAGCGTCATTACAGTCGCTCACAAGAGGCGTTTAAGGGGCAGGGGTTACTCGCGCTGGCAGGGATTTTGGTTGGTGCTTTGGTTGCGTCTCAAGCTGATGGTGATGTCGGTTCTGCAGTCATGGTTGGTACGCAAGCCGCACTCATGGACAAGCAGTTGTCTTATAGTCGTAACCAAGAGCGTGAAGCTGACCGTATAGGAATGCAGTACATGTATAGCGCTGGTTATAACCCACAAAGTATGGCTGATTTTTTTGAAGTGATGCACCGTGCAACCAGTCGAGTGAGTTTTTTACCTGACTTTTGGTTCACACACCCACTCACGACTGAGCGAATGAGTGAAGCGAGACTTAGAGCGAATCAGTTGCCTAAAGTGAAATCTACTTGGCGTGATGAAGACTTTGAAATCTTGAAGCTGTATACCGCGGTGATCTCGAATCAGGCGACAGAACAGCAACTACAGATGTTGGTGAGTCGTAACAGCTATGCAGCACAACTGGCTTTGGCCAGTTTTTACCTTAAACAAGGTGACTATAAGCTTGCTCAACAAGTGTTAGATCAGGCCAAGTCGCATCAGAAATTACATAATCTACAAATCTTGATTCAAACTGATATTTTACTTGGACAAAATCGGGTGAATGAAGCTCTTACCGTGATCCAATCACCTGCGAGCATCATGCCTGAAAATCGGGCTTTAAATTATAAATTGGCTGAAGTTTATATACGTCAGAATCGACCTGAGCTTGCGCAGCATGTACTCAATCGGTTTTTGAAAAATAATCCGCGTGATGTGAATGCGTGGAGAATGATGCAGCAAGCAGCGAGTTTAGATAAAAAGTCACCAATGCGTACCATTAATGTTTTGCGCTACCGGGCTGAAGTGCAGTTTTGGTCGGGCTTTGAAGAAGAGGCGATTAAATCTTTATTGCATGCTCAACGTTTAGCGAAAGATAATGGATCAATGTCAGCGACCATTAAAACGCGTTTAACCCAAATGCAAAAGGATCGACAATTTAGAGCTTAGAAAAGTGGTATTGCAAATAGAGGGGTAAAACAGAGATAAATCAGGAGTTGTTTTAAAGCTGAGAATGAATAGATAAAATAAAAAGAATAATAATAATTTTTATATAAAGTAGAACTTTGAACTGCCTTTTTAAGGTCAGTTCAACGTAATCGATTTAAAGATTTTTAAATTAAGCCAGTTTTGCTTTAATTTTTGCTGAAACTTGAGAAGGATCGGCGCGCCCGGCTATGAGCGGACGCAGAGAATTCATCACCTTACCCATATCTTTCATGCTAGTAGCTTCTTGCGCTGCAATCGTTTGCGCAATCATGGAATCAAGTTCTTCCTCAGTCATAGCTTCTGGTAGAAATTGAGATAAAACCTCAAGTTCGGCTTGTTCCTTACTAGCTAAATCTTCTCGACCAGCGCCTTCAAAGGCTTTGATCGATTCTTTACGTTGTTTAATTTGTTTTTCAATGACCGCAAGAACTTGAGCGTCGTCAAGTTCTTTGCGCTCATCGACTTCGATTTGCTTAATTGCCGCCTGTAGACCACGAATTACCGTTAACTTATCCATTTCTTTAGCACGCATAGTGGCTTTCAAAACTTCAGTTATTTGGCTTTTTAAAGTAGTCATTATTTAGTCCAGGCAGTCAATCACAAATTAATCTTAGTAAAGGCGAGTAGTACGTACTGATTCACGCGCCAATTTCTTTTGGTAGCGTTTAACAGCAGCAGCTTTTTTGCGCTTACGTTCTTGAGTTGGTTTCTCGTAGAATTCGCGCTTACGAACGTCAGCTAAAACGCCCGCTTTTTCGCATGAACGTTTGAAACGACGGATAGCTACGTCTACTGGTTCGCCTTCTTTCAATTTAACTTGTGGCATGAAGAATCCTCATTAAGTTATGGATAAGATCTGGGCGACATTGCCCTGATCACAAGTGAAGGTCAGTATTTTACTCATTTACATCTCATACCACAAGTCTATAATGGTTCACGCAATAGATTTGATACAGGTTATAGGCAGTTTAATGATCGTTTTAGGCTTAGAAACATCTTGTGATGAAACAGGACTTGCCCTTTATGACAGCGAGTCGGGTTTACGTGGGCAAGTGCTGTACAGCCAAATTAAACTGCATGCAGAGTATGGTGGTGTGGTACCAGAGTTGGCATCGCGTGACCATGTGCGTAAGCTGATTCCATTGATGAATCAACTGCTTGAAGAAAGTGGTGTAAAAAAATCTGAAATTGATGCCGTGGCATATACGCGTGGCCCAGGTTTGATGGGCGCGCTGATGACAGGTGCGCTGTTTGGTCGAACTTTGGCCTTTGCTTTAAATAAACCTGCAATTGGTGTGCATCATATGGAAGGGCATATGTTGGCACCACTTTTATCGGAAACACCGCCAGAATTTCCTTTTGTAGCACTTTTGGTCTCAGGTGGACATTCTCAACTGATGGCTGCCTATGGTATTGGGCAGTATGAATTGTTGGGGGAGTCGATTGATGATGCTGCAGGTGAGGCCTTTGATAAGGTTGCGAAAATGATGGGATTACCGTATCCAGGTGGCCCAAATATTTCAAAACTGGCTGAGCAAGGTGATCCGAATGCCTTTGCTTTCCCACGTCCAATGCTGCATCAAGGTTTGGAGTTTTCATTTAGTGGTTTAAAAACAGCCGTATCTGTGCAAATGAAAAAATTAGGTGACGAAAACCGTGATGCGGATATTGCAGCGAGTTTCCAAGAAGCCATCGTAGATACCTTGGTTAAAAAATCTGTGAAAGCGTTGAAGCAAACAGGTTTAAAACGCTTAGTGATCGCAGGTGGGGTGAGTGCCAATGAACGTTTACGTGAACGTTTGGAAGCAGATTTAACCAAGATTCGTGCTCAGGTTTACTATGCTGAACCTGCACTTTGTACGGACAATGGCGCTATGATTGCTTTTGCTGGTTATCAGCGCTTAAAAGCAGGGCAGCAAGATGGTTTGGCTGTGACGACTACACCACGTTGGCCAATGACGGAACTGACCAATCCAACTGAAGTTTAAGACTGTTATTTGATCAGTCTAAAGCCCGACTAACTAAATGTTGGGCTTTTTTATCTCTTGGTTTTGGGCTATGGTCATTGAAGTCTTTGTTAAGGGATTATTTAAAATAATCTGTTTAGACTTAAAAATATTTTGGCTTACTTAAATGTAGCTTAGCACCAAGTTAAAAGTATTTACCCATAGGGTTATCCATAGAAAATGTGGATAAGTATAGAATGTGTAATTTTAGATGACCCATGATGCTGAAAGCTTTGGTCATGCAATCTACAAAGACAATGATCCACGTAATGGCATCATCAAAATCTGGTCTGAGCGCTTAGCGAAAGATGTCGGTGACACGGTCCTGTACCCAGTTTCAGTACGTTGTGAAGAAGTAATGTGGCGTGAGAAGAAATTATTCTGTAATGCAGACTTCTTTCATGCATCGGCATACCACTTCATGGACATTGCGACCAAATTATTTACACCAATCTTCGTGATGAGCCGTGTGACAGGTTGGGCGGCGCATGTGATGGAACAACGTGCGGACAATCGTATTATTCGCCCAAGTGCGGACTATACGGGGCCTGAACTGCGTAAAGTGGTGCCAATTGAGGAACGTTCAGCGGCTTAATATATGAAGCTCTGATACATTATAAAAAAGCCTCTTCGGAGGCTTTTTTATATGCAATTTTTTTGTTGATGCTTCTCACAGCTTAATTCATATAAATATTTAATTTTAATGAAATAATCGATAAATAAAAGAATAGAGTTGCTATAATCTCGACCGTTCATTTCTTCATTTTTATTGTAATTTACTTTATGAAACATAAGTTTTTGTGTGCATCAGCACTGTTTTTGGGGTTATCTCACTCTGCTTTCGCCATGCCATTTGATCCGCTTATTGGAACGTGGAAAGTGATTGATGATCGGACAGGGTATTACATTTCAGATATTGTGATTCGTAAGAATTCTAAAACAGCACAATATAGCGCTGTGGTGACCAAGTACTATCCTTTGGCTGGGGCGCCTGTAAGTGATGTGTGCAGTAAGTGTCAGGGTGGGCTTAAGGATAAACCGATTTTTGGTATGCAAGTGCTGAATGGATTAATGGGTGATGCAACAGGTCAAAAATTCGTAAAAGGCCAATGGCTGAATCCTCAAGATGGCCGTGTGTATAACATCAATACTGCGCAGTTAAATACAGGTAAAGATCAGATGAAGGTACAAGCCTCAGCAAAAGATGCAAAAGGTTTGAGCAGCATGACATGGAAAAAGCTTTAAGTCTTTTGATTGTGTCGATAAAGCCATCGCACGGTCATAGTGCGGTGGCTTTTTTTATGGATAAAAAAAGCTGGAAGGGTATTTGCTAGATTTGCTGAATCCGTATAAAAAGGAAAAATCATCTTTCGGAGTGCGTGGTCAAAGAAAATGTAGTCTATTTAATCGATGAGATGTACGTCATGACAGAGAGATAATTAAGATGTGTTTAATTGATAATGATAACTATTATAATATGTTAAGCTTTGGCATCTCATGGCTGTATATACGAAAAATGACTCATCTTTATAAAAAGACTTTTCCTGGTGTGCTTTCGCGAATTTTTGGCTCGTTGTTGATTTTGGGTGTCAGCTTAAGTATTTATGCGAAACCTGAAATGAAACCTTTACCTGCCAATATTGCAGAAATAGGCTCGGCATATTACAGTTTTAAAGTTAAAGAATTTGCAACTACAGATCCAAATAAAACTTATAGTGTTTGGTTAGGTATTCCAAAGACAGTACAGAAGACGCCGAACGCTTATGCATCGGTCTTTATGCTGGATGGAAACGCTGCGATATCTCATCTGAATGAAGAAATACTTAAGTCTTTGTATGCAAATGATGCCCCTGTATTGGTTGCCATTGGTTATAAAACCAATTTGCCATTTGCCACAGCTTTTCGTTCACTTGATTATACTCCAGCAGATTTATTAACGGGCAAACCCGCTCAAGATCCAAGAAATCCAGAGCGGATGAGCGGGGGAAGTGCTGAGTTTAGAAATGTAATTTTGAAGGACATCGCCCCTTGGGTTGAGCAAAATGTAAAGCTGGATGCGCAAAAAAGAGCGTTATGGGGGCATTCCTATGGTGGGCTTTTTGTGCTTGATAGCTTGCTCGATGGGCGTTATTTCAGCCATTTTTTTGCTGCAAGTCCATCACTTTCTTGGGCAGGTGAGCGCATGATGCAAAAAATTAGAGCCGTAAAATTAGTCAAAGAGCCACAAAAACATGTATGGCTGATGGAAGGTGATCTTTTAATACATACTGGCGCACAGCAAAGCGCTAATTTTGATGCAAATGGCATCAATAAAAATAGAGAAATTTTGTCTATATTCGATCAGCAGGGCGTAGAGTCTAAATTTTTAATCTATCCAAATCTAAAGCATGGTGAGGTGTTTAAAGCATCTTTATTGGATGTGCTTTCAAATAAATTGTATTGATGGTATTTAAATTATCCGAACATAAATAAAAGCCTGACCATATGATCAGGCTTTTATTTTACACAACCTTAAACAGGATTTTGTTCCAGTAGTACTTGGCCATATTGGGCGCGGAGTTCACGTTTTAGCATTTTACCCGTACCGCTCAGTGGAATACTGTCGACAAAGATCACACGGTCAGGGATCTGCCATTTCGCAATTTTGTCCGTATAGTAGTCTAAGACACCTTGTTCAGTGACCGTGCTATCGGGTTTCTTCACAGCTATGACAATAGGACGCTCATCCCATTTTGGATGTTCAGCTGCAATAACGGCTGCCATAAGAATGTCTGAATGTCCCATCGCAAGGTTTTCAAGTTCAACCGATGAAATCCATTCGCCGCCAGACTTAATTAAATCTTTAGAGCGGTCACTGATGCATAAGAAGCCGTCTTCATCTAAGGTTGCAATATCACCTGTGTCAAACCAGCCATCGGTCGTGAGTGCAGAGTCATCTTTACCAAAGTAACTGTCAATAATCCAGTGCCCTTTAATTTGTAGATTTCCAATCTGCTCACCATCGCGGGCAATTTCATGGCTGCCTTTTTCTTCATCGGTAAGACGTAAATCCACGCCAAAAGGCGGACGGCCTTGAGATAGGCGCAGCTGGAAACGCTCCTGTTCAGAGAGCTGTTGATGTTTGGCTTTAAGTTGGTTGGCAGAGCCTAGAGGGCTGGTTTCGGTCATGCCCCATGCATGGATGGTGTCGCAGTTATAGTCATTTTTAAAGGCCGCTAACATGGATGGTGGACATGCAGAACCACCGACAACGTTACGGTTCATACTTGCCAGTTGACTGCCTGTTTGTTTAGCTGCTGCCAGTAAACCTTGCCAAATTGTGGGTACACCCAAAGCCACAGTGACTTTATACGTATCAATCATGTTCACTAAACTTGGCCCATCTAAGCCTGGCCCTGGTAATACAACGGTACAACCGACCATAGCTGCTGCATAAGGTGTACCCCAAGCATTGACATGGAACATTGGCACTACAGGCAACATAATGTCATTTGCAGACAGATTAAGAGAGTCAGGTAGGCTGATGGCAAAACTATGCAATATGGTAGAGCGGTGGCTATATAGCACACCTTTTGGATTTCCCGTTGTGCCTGAGGTATAGCACAAAGAGCTTGCGGTTTGCTCATCAAAGCTTGGCCATGTGAATTGTTCAGACTCTTTGCTGACCAAGTCATCATAAAATTTCACATCGGCAATTTTTTCTGTAATAACGTCATCTGCAGCATCTAAACAAATAAAGTGCTCTACATGGGGTAAATGTGCTTTTACCGCAGCAATGAGTGGCGCAAAGGTTTTATCAAATAACACCACGCGGTCTTGGGCATCATTGATAATAAAAATAAGTTGTTCTGGAAATAAACGTGGGTTGATGGTGTGGCAAATATAGCCACTGCCAGAGATCGCATACCAAGATTCTAGGTGACGATGATTGTTCCATGCGATGGTCGCCACACGGTCACTTTGCGAAAGCCCTAAGCCTGCGAGTACATTGGCAAATCGCTTAGAGTTGGCTGCGACTTTGGCCCAGTTGGTTTCAGTGATACTGCCGTCTGTATTTTTAGAAATAATGGCTGTATCCGCATGGTAGCGTTCTGCGTGATCAATAAGATTGCTAATTAATAGCGGTTGAAACATCATACGTCCAAGCATGTATAAATATCCTTATCGTTGCTTTTTTATCAAACTCTTTATTGGTTACTCGAAACATCTGTTTTGAGCATTGATTGTATTTTTATCCTAGCTTGATCCAAATTTAAATCAAGCATTGTTTCAATCTCAGCCGCATTTTTAAAAGCGATGTGAAGCAGAACGATAAGTAAATAAAAAGCATCATTTAAAAAAGTAAATGACCATTTATCACTTTATGCTGTTATTCGACAAAAGGCACTTGAAATTTATAAAAAGTATGTTTAAAACTGTGTATAGCTCATGAGATATGAGTTGTGGGTATTTCAGGAAGATATACCTATTTTAAGAAGCGAATTTTTAAAAAATCATTTACAGGAGTTAAAAATGCTTCAGTTGTTTAAAAAATTATTTTGCATCCACGTTTATGAATATGAACAAATGACTGAAATAGGGGAGCATATGGAATGCCGAAAGTGCGGTGATTCTAAAACCGACTAATCATCTTAAGGAAAAGTGAGCGTAGGCTCACTTTTTAATGTCTATCATTTTTTATGGCTTAGTTTGACTGAATTGACTCAGAACGGCTTACAATAGCCGAATAATAGTGTTTAGCGTATTCGGATGATGACTAAAAATTTTCAAGCACAGACTTATATTGTTGATGATAATCTGAGTGATACCTTAAGCTGGCTGTGTCAGCATCAAGAGTGTTTTGATTCTTTTCACTATGACGCGATTCGCCAAACCTTAACTGTACGCCATGCCAATGGTGAAGATGAGATCTTCCAAGGCGATTATCTGAATGCCAGTTATGGTATTTTAATTACTGCGCATAATTTTGCTCGGTCGCCTGAAGGTTAAATAGATAGACATTAAAAAAGCCCCATACTGAATAAGGGGCTTTTTTGTGCTTAGCAGCTCTTGGGAATTAGCTTGCCATGGCATCTAGGCTAAGGTCTGCCACCGTTGGTTTTGGCTTTTCTGCCACTAAACCTAATTTGGTGAATAGTTGACGGTCCTTACCTTCGCCTGCATTTGGCGTGGTTAGTAGTTTCTCACCTGAGAACAATGAGTTTGCACCCGCCATAAATGCAAGTGCTTGGTCTGAGTCAGAAAGTGCTTCACGACCCGCAGATAGGCGGATATAGCTGTGCGGCATGATAATGCGCGCAACAGCAATGGTACGAATCCATTCCGTCACATCGAGTTTTTCAACATCTGCCAGTGGTGTGCCTTCAATTGGAACCAACATGTTGATTGGCACAGATTCTGGGTGAATTGGCATCGTTGCAAGCTCTTGCAATAAACCAATACGGTCTTCTTTCTTTTCACCTAGACCAACGATACCACCGCTACACACTTTCATGCCTGCTTGACGGACATATTCTAAGGTATTTAAACGGTCATCAAAGGTACGTGTACTAATAATATGTGAATAATACTCGCGTGAAGTGTCGAGGTTATGGTTGTAATAATCTAAACCTGCATCTTTTAAACGCCCAGCTTGAGACTCATTCAGCATCCCTAAAGTCATGCAAGTCTCTAAACCAAGTGCTTTCACCTCTTTAACCATTTCTAGTACATACGGCATGTCACGTTCATGTGGGTTACGCCAAGCTGCGCCCATACAAAAACGAGATGAGCCTGAGGCTAAAGCTTCTTTGGCTTCTGAAATCACTTTGTCTACAGCAATTCGCTTTTCGGCTTCAAGTTTTGAGTCATAACGTGCTGACTGAGAACAGTACTTACAGTCTTCAGGACATTTTCCTGTTTTAATCGACAGTAAAGTACTGACTTGAATTGTGTTGGCTTGGAAATGTTGGCGATGTACGGTCTGCGCTTGAAAGACGAGATCAAGAAAGGGCTGATCATACAAAGCTTCGATTTCTTCACGCGTCCAATCATTGCGTAGGTTCATAATGGCGATCCATTTTTAATTCTAACTTGTATACATCATACATTTAACGTGCCAACTTAAAAGGCATTATTGCTCAGTTTTAATAGTATCTCCCGATTATGTTTTTAATTTTATCTTTTTATGAGATTGTAAAAATAGTTGCAAAGTTGAACGTTTTTTCGGAAATTTGGCCGCAAAATTCTATTTATTTGGATTTTGAGTTACACTGAAAATGCAGCTAAATAGATAAAATAAATAAAATTATGCAAGCAAATGGTTATTTGATTGAACTTTTATTGATTGAGTCTGTTTGAAGCAAGTTTTAGTGCTTTTTCATCAGTTGCTCTTGGATGGCCCAGTCAATATGGAC
Source organism: Acinetobacter sp. 8I-beige (assembly GCF_902505955.1). Taxonomy (NCBI): domain Bacteria; kingdom Pseudomonadati; phylum Pseudomonadota; class Gammaproteobacteria; order Moraxellales; family Moraxellaceae; genus Acinetobacter; species Acinetobacter sp. 8I-beige. The sequence goes on from NZ_LR732790.1 coordinate 1,068,036, forward strand.
TTGCACAATATCGTTAAGCTCTGGGCGAGAAGCTTGTAATTGCTGCAATATTTCATCTGAAAATGGTGCATTACCTAGACCAATCGCGACGTTACGCATAAAGCTTTGGTAGCCTGTACGACGTAGGGGACTCCCTTCTGTATTTGCCATAAAAGTGTTTTCATCCCATTGCCAAAGGTCAATTAGTTTAATGTCATCCAAACCATGACGCGGGTTAAAATCATCAATTGGTGTGGTTTTGGCAAAGCTATTCCACGGGCAAATGAGCTGGCAGTCATCGCAACCAAACACACGGTTACCAATACCGCGGCGTAGTTCTTCAGGAATAATGCCTTGAAACTCAATAGTTAAATAGGCAATGCATTTACGCGCATCTAATAAATAAGGCTCAACAATGGCTTGGGTCGGGCAAATAACAATACAAGCGCTACATGAACCACAGTGTTTGGTGGTGGCTTGGTCAAAAGGTAGCTCTAAAGAGGTAAAGAGCTCACCCAAAACAAAAAATGAGCCTGATGTTTTATGAATGAGTAAGGTGTGTTTACCGACCCATCCCATCCCTGCATTTTCAGCCAATGATTTTTCAAAAATGGGTGCCGAGTCTGCAAATGGGCGAGATTCAAAATCGCCAACTTTGGCTTTGATCTTCTGAGAAAGGGTCTTTAAACGCCCACGCATGACTTTGTGATAGTCACGACCGCGTGCATAACGCGCAATGATGGCGCTATTTGGTGCAAAAGGAACAAGACGTGGTTTAGGAACGGCAACCAAATAATCCATACGCACACAAATAATGCTTTTGGTGCCCGGAACAAGTAGGGTTGGATCTGCGCGTTTTTCTAAGTTTTCAGCAAGAAAATGCATGTCACCATGATAACCAAGTTCTAAATATTTTTTAAAACGCGGCAATTCAACTTGAGCATCTGGTTTGGCGATGACACAATCAGAAAATCCTAAAGCCAATGCTTCAGCTTTAATCCAAGCCTTAAGCTGCTCTGGATCATATTGATCTACAGGGATTTTTGAGGAAGATGTGGATGTTGTCATAACCAAGAACAAAGGAAAAATCATGCATCAGCAAGTGTACCACAGCAGCGAGATTCAAGCATGGGAAGGGCGTTGGTTCGCGCAGCAAAATAGTGCTTATGGGCTGATGCAACAAGTCGCATGGGCAACAACTGAACAGGTGCTGCCTAGGCTTAAACAGCAGCAGGTCAAAAGCGTTGCGGTGTGTTGTGGTCAAGGCAACAATGCAGGTGATGGTTACTTGATTGCATCGTATCTAGCCGCGCAAGGTTATGACGTTGAAATTTATGCAGCTGCTTTGGGAGAGTCTGTATCACTACAACAAGCACATGCAGCGGTCGTGAAAAAGGGAATAATGATTCATACCGGTTTTGCTTTTCAACGCCCTTATGATGCGTATATTGATGCTTTGTTTGGCATTGGGTTAAACCGTGAACTCAGTTCAGACTGGCAGGCAGTGATTCAGCAGATCAATAGTCAAACAGGTTTAAAAATTGCGGTTGATATTCCAAGTGGTTTACAGGCCAACACAGGGCAAGCTTTACCTTGTGCAGTTATCGCCGATTATACTTTTACGGCTCTCGGCCTAAAGGCGGGTTTATTTACTGGGCAGGGTAAAGCTTATGCAGGAGTCGTTGAGCTTATTTCGGTACTTCCCGTAGACAGTGCTTTAAAACCTTTAGCTTCGCTTGCTCCACAGCATATGCAGCTTGTACCGCGTCAAGCCTTTGGACATAAAGGAAGCTATGGGCACGTACTGGTGATTGGGGGACATGCACAGATGGGTGGTGCGGTGATGTTAGCCGCTGAAGCTGCCTTTCATGCGGGTGCTGGCAAGGTGACCGTGGTATGTGATGCAAAACACCATACTGCAATTTTAGCTCGTGCACCCAATATTATGCTGCGCGATATTAACCAAATGTCGCTCCAAGAGCGTGAAGCGTTGGTGGCACATGTGGATGCAGTCAGTTTTGGTATGGGGTTGGGAAGAGACTCGTGGGCTCAGCAGCAGTTTGATGCATGGTTTCCACTCATTCAAACTAGTACTTTAAAGGTGGTATTGGATGCGGATGCTTTATGGTTTTTGGCTTCAACGCCAGTAAAACTCGGTAAACAGGTGTACGCAACACCGCATCCTGGGGAGGCCGCGACTTTGCTCGGTATCAGTACCTCAGTGGTGGAGTCCGACCGTATTGCAGCTATTTATGCTTTACAAAAAAAATATGCAGGACAATGGGTGCTTAAGGGTTCGGGAAGCTTGATTTTAGATACGCAACTTTGGATTTGTACCGCAGGTAATCCGGGAATGGGAACAGGTGGAATGGGTGATGTATTGGCAGGCATGATTGCCAGTTTAAAAGCACAGTTGCAAGATGACATTGCGTTACATCAAATTGTGACCTTACATGCCCAAGCAGGCGATCTTTTGGCTCAACAAGGTGAGCGTGGTTTACAAGCGCAGCAAATGAGTCAGGCTATTTATACGGTCGTGAACCGAGAGCATACAGTATGAAAGTAGTAAAACTGACCATATCGGGAAAAGTTCAGGGTGTTGGATATCGACGCTGGTTTGCACAATATGCTGTTGCTTTAGGTTTAAAGGGTTATGTACAGAATCTGGCTTCAGGTGCAGTTGAAGCGTTGCTTTTGGGTGGTGATGGTATGGTTGCCGAACTGGTGAATCTCGCTAAAGTCGGGCCAACTCATGCGGTAGTCACTGATGTGGTCATCGTAGAACTTGCTTCAGAACAGCAAAGATTTACAGATTTTCAAATACGTCGCGAATGATCAAGTATGCAAAAATAAAAAAAAGGGCGGAAGTTAAACTTTCGCCCTTTTTTTAAGATTGTTAAATCTTAGTGGTGGTGACCACCAGCACCGTGCGCATGGCCGTGCTGTAATTCTTCTTCAGTTGCGTCGCGGATTTCTACGATTTCAACTTCGAAAGTTAAGTCTTGACCAGCAAGTGGGAAGTTCGCATCAACAATTACGTTTTCGCCTTCAACTGCTTTTACAGTTACGATTTGAACGCCATCATCAGTTTGAGCTTGGAACTGCATACCCGCTTGGATGTTGTCTACGCCTTGGAACATTTGCGCTGGAACTTCTTGAACGAGTTCAGGGTTGTATTCGCCATAACCTTCAGCAGCAGGAACAGTAACAGTGAATTTTTCACCTACAGTTTTGCCTAGCAATGCATTTTCTAAACCTGGGATGATGTTACCTGCGCCGTGCAAATATGCAAGTGGTTCACCTTGTGATTGGTCTAGCGTTTCGCCTTCAGCGTTAGTCAATTTGTAGTTGAAAGAAACCACGTGATCATTTGCGATAGCAGTCATGTTTTTCGTCCATTCATTTAGAATTTAAGGGGTATATCATAAAGTGAAAAGCAGCTTTTGTAGACTAAATTTAGCAAAAAAACTGCATTTTCCACGTTCTTATGGCGTTTTTTTATTAGTGGGGACGCATTTTTAGATTTCAATGCAATTTTATTTTCGGACCGACTTTTTTATTCATCAGGTCTTTTGCGGTCATCAGCCCAGCTTGGGTATAGCCATGTAAGGTGGCCTGATGGAGTCGATATAAAGAAACATACATGGTTTTTGCCAGCACGCCTTGCACATTGACTTGGCCCAGTAGTTCGCCGACAGCTTTGTATTGACTGAGGGAAACCAAAGAACCTTTGTCAGAAAATTTAAACATCGGCAAAGACTGACCACGAATGCGCGCTTTGAGCGCTCGAACCAAAAAGGCCGCTTGTTGACTGGCCACTTGAGCGCGTGGGCCAAGGACTGGTTCATCGGCTGCGGGCTGGCAGTGAGCGCAATCACCAAAGGCAAAAATGTTGGGGTCGGAACGGGTTTGCAAAGTCGCATAGACGTTAAGGCGTCCAATCGCATCTTTTTCAAAGCCTTCAAGCGCATTTAAAACGACAGGTGCTTTGATGCCCGCTGCCCAAACTTTTAGATCGGCATCGATTTGTGAGCCGTCGGCAAAATAGACATGATCTTTATCTAACTTGGCAACACGGTGATGGGTGAGGACTTCAACGCCAAGCTTTTCCAATTGAGTATGTGTGTGTGTTGCCATTTTGGTGGATAGGGCGGGAAGAATGCGATCCGCTGCCTCAATCAAGGTCACTTTGACTTTATTTGGGTCAATTTTATTGAGACCGTATTTAAAAAAGGTACTTTTCGCATGAACCAATTCGGCAGCAAGCTCGACTCCTGTGGCACCTGCACCAATAATCGCAATATTGAGTGCGCGTGTTTCGGGGCGGTTTTGTGCATCCAAATACAAATGTAGAAGGTCTTGTTGGAAAATTTCAGCTTGCTGGCGACTGTCAAGGAAATGGCAGTAATGTTTAGCGCCTTCGGTCGCAAAGTCGTTAGAGGTCGAACCGACTGCAAGGACTAAGGTGTCGTAGTCGAGTTCAAACTGTGTGGTTTCGGTGCTTTGTTTGGTATATTGGCGTGCTTCAAGTTTTACTTGTTTATGTTCTTGGTCTAAGCCGACAAAACGACCTAAAACAAACTCATAGTGATGTTTAGAAGCATGTGCAAAATAATTGATTTCTTCAACACTTGGGTTGAGTGTACCTGCCGCAATTTCGTGGAGTAAGGGTTTCCAGATGTGGGTGAGGTTTTGATCGACGAGGGTGATTTTCACCCACTTGGATTTTGCGAAGCTGTCACCGAGTTGCGTTGCTAACTCTAGACCACCAGCACCACCGCCAATAATGACAATATGGTGTGGCACTTGTTCTGTTTGTACAGCCATATGAAGCAACCTATTTATTATTAAAAAAAAGAAGATGACATTGAATATGCCATCTTCTTGATTTATTGATAATTAGATTGTCTTACAAGTTACATAAAGTATAAAACTCGGGATCCTGCTCGAACTTAACCGAGTGTGTAGGTTTTTACTTTAGGTTCATCACTTGATAAAAATGGAAACAAGCTTTTGAACCAAAACATCAGTCGCTGGAAAATATTGGCTTCTTCAATTTGTACATCTTCTTCAATGGTGAACGTTTGAATGAGCTGATTGTTTTGATAGACCTGCACTTTCGCCAGTTGCATCACTTCAGCCAGCGGAGCGGTCAGCTTGTTTTGCAACACTTCAATATTGAAATGCGTTTTTGTGGACTCTAATGGATTAATGCGTTGTATAGTGCCATTGCCTGTATTGAGCATAATGCGTTGGTTGGTCTGGTCAAAGGCATGTAAGTCAATGGCATATGGTTGATCGTACAATGATGTGGTCACAATTTTCGGTTGCTTACTTTCCACTTTGAACATTTTCAATGTCGATTTAACTACAGGCAGTTCTGCGATAATTTGCTTATCTTTCAGTGCAACTTCGTTACGAGTATAGGTATAAGACAAATTCATGAGGTTGTGTGCAACTTCAGCGCGTTTTGCAGCACTTTCTGTACCCAATACAATCACCACCAAACGACGGTTTGGATTGTCTGGATTCATGGTCGGGCGGTTTGCTGTCAGTGCTAAATTGTATCCCGCTGCTTTGGTATAACCTGTTTTTAAGCCATCTACTGTCGGGTCTTGTTTTAACAGAATATTGGTTGCACGGTGAAAGCGTTGGTTGTAGCTAAAACTTTGCTGTTTTGAATAGTATAAATAGTCTGGCGTTTCATTCACCAAGGCTTGGCCTAATAGCGCTAAATCATGTGCGGTTGAATAGTGCTCTGGCATGGTGATACCCGCAGGGTTTTGAAAATGAGTTTCAGTCATTCCTAGTGCTTTGGCTTCTTGGTTCATTCGTGCAACAAAGTTTGGAATATCACCCGAGATGCGTTCCGCTAAAGTCACTGCTGCATCGTTTGCAGACATGACCACTAAACCAGCTAGAAGCTGATCCACAGAAATCTGTTCACCTTGTTTTAAGTACATTTGGGATTCATCCCACATCACCGTACTGACCACAGGTGTTGCGGTAAGAATTTCGCTCTTATTGAGCTTCCCTGCATTGATTTCTTTGAGTGCAATATAAGCCACCATCATTTTGGTGAGCGAAGCGGGTGCACGTTGAACATGACTATTATGCTCTGCAATGACTTGCCCCGATTGGCTGTCAAAAACTGTCCAAGCTTGAGCTTCAACTGTTTCAGGAACAATATTGAGCAATGCCGCTTGAGTAAAACTTGAACATAAGGCGAAGAGTGTAGCGATGAAGTAGATGACAGCTTTCAATGAAATTCCCTAACCAAGCCATTCCGTGACTTTTAAACCTAAAACAGCTGCAAATGCTATGCCTTTTTTTCCTCAATGACCAGTCAAAAATGCAGACAAATGTGACTGTGACGCAAAACTGGCGTAAATAATGCTAAGCTAAGTTATAACTCATTTCATTTTATTTTGTATCGCCCATTATGTTGCATTATCAGATCGAATTTGACGATTATCGTCAGCACCTTATACACGTGACTTTACGTTTTGTAGCAGACCCAACACAGGTACTTTCATTGCCGACTTGGATTCCGGGTAGTTACCTCATTCGCGAGTTCTCAAAGCATATAGAGTCGGTTCGTGCTTATGATGAAGAAGGGCGTTTGTTAGAAATTCAAAAATTTGAAAAGAATAAATGGCGTCTTTTTAATACCGACCATGAACTGATTACGGTTGAGTATGATGTCTATGCCTATGATCTATCGGTGCGCGGTGCGTATGTAGATCAAACCCGTTTATATGTAAACCCTGCATGTGCTTGCTTAGGTTTGGAGGGTCAAGAGGACAAAGCAGTTGAAGTTGAATTGTTCCTTCCTGATGAGCTAAAACACTTCCAATTGGCTACTGGTATGGCTTCAAAAAGCCTCGTTAAAGGTCGCTTTACCTTAAAAGCCAAAAACTATGCTGAGCTGATTGATGCACCATTTGAGTTGGCAGAGCAGACTCGTTTTAGTTTTGAAGCCAAGGGCATTCCACACGAGTTTGTGGTGTCAGGTAAACATGCCATGAATGCTGCACGTATGCAGCAAGACATTGAAAAAATCTGTGCAACAGAAATTTCAATGTTCGGCTCAGCACCATTTTCAAACTACACCTTTATGACGATGGCGACAGCAAATAGTTATGGTGGTTTGGAGCATCCAAATTCAACCAGCTTGATTAGTCCACGTGAAGACTTACCAAAAGCTAACGAGCCTGAAGAGCCGTCTGAAGACTATCAACGTTTCTTAGGTTTATGTAGTCATGAATACTTCCACTCATGGTTGGTTAAATTCATTCGTCCTGAAAACTTTGTCAATTATGATCTAAATAAAGAAGGCTATACCTCTTTGCTTTGGATTTTTGAAGGTTTCACGTCTTATTATGATGACCTGATTTTGCTACGTAGTGGTGTGATTTCCCAAGCCTCATATATTAAACTGCTCAAAACTCAGATTGATCGCTATTTGCAAAATCCAGGTCGTTTTGTTCAGTCTGTGTCTGAGTCTAGCTTCGATGCATGGGTTAAATTTTACCGTCAGGATGAAAACTCGAACAATGCAGGCACCAGCTATTACAACAAAGGCTGTTTGGTTGCACTATGCTTAGACTTAGGTTTGCGCTTACGTGGTTCAAGCTTAGACGCGCTTATGTGTAAACTTTATGAGAACGCGCAAAAGGGCATACAAGTACATGAGCGTACAATTGTAGAGTTGTGTAATGAGCTGACGGGTGATAACTGGATTGAGCAAATCAATCACTTAATTAACACCACAGATGAGTTGCCGCTGGATCAACTTTTCCCTGAGTTTGGTTTAAGTTATAGCCTGAAAAATGATAAGTCATTGCCGTTAGGTTTAAAGCTTGTAGATAAGCCAGAAGGCGTGTTGGTGCAAAGCGCACGTCGTGATGGTGCTGCTGCTCAAGCTGGCCTTTCTGCCCATGATGTGATCATTGCGATTGATGGTCTCAAAGCAACGGCGAAATTGGTAGAAAAGTATGCCAAGCAAGAAGATATATATAGCATTTTGGCATTCCGCCGTGATGAGTTGATGAGCTTTGACGTAAAAGCTGCTGGCTCAGAGCTGACGGAAGTTGAATTGAAAGTTGAAGACCAAGCGAAAGCAGAGAAGTGGTTCAAGGCTTAGTCCCCAAACCTCTTTATTTGATTCTGTTGAGATAAAAACCGATGCTTAGGCATCGGTTTTTTATATGCGCTTATTTGTGAGCATTAACTACCACGATAAGTTGAATAGCCATATGGGCTAATTAACAGAGGGATATGGTAATGATCTAATGAGCCATCAATTACAAACACCACGGGCACTTCAGGAAAGAATGAGCGCTGATTTTTTTGGCGAAACCAATCACCTGTTTTAAAGGTAACTTTGTATACACCTTTTTGTAAGGCCGTATCTTTGGGATATAAATCATTGATTCGACCTTGGTCATCGGTCGTACTTGAGCTGATTTCTGTCCATTTATCATTTTGTTGGGCTTCAAGTGTCACTTTGACATTGGCAGAAGGGAGACCATTTTCCAAATTCAGCACATGTACGCTCAATGGATTTTGAGCAAAACACCAAGAAGAAAAACCAAGTCCAATGAGCGGAAGCAGCATTTTTAGCATTGAATTGACCCTTACCGTTGCAGAAAAAAGATTCAGTTTAACCAACCATATAAAAATCATAGGTTTAAAAATGTAAAAATGGGGGAGTACGCATAGAGGGTTTATGTATCAATATTTAAGCTGCAGCATGTTGAATGGCTCTGCCGATTTAAATTTAGTGCTGAAAAAAGTCATTCTGATGCATGTAGGGCTATAAGACTATAAAAAGGATTTGAAGACTGTATTATGTGAAAAGTATCTGATGTTGTCGTTTAAATGAGTTAAATAACACATTTCGCTAAAAAATTGTTTATTTAGTAAGCAAAAGCTAAAGCCTTGTGGAAAGACGTGATTTTGAAAAACGAAGGCTGTAGTGGTATTTTCTGGCGAAATGTCGTTATCACTGGATATTACGTTGACTGTAAAGCCCTGAGGGACGATACTTTCAGGGTTTTATTCAAGCACATCGGTTCGCAGGGGTTGAGCCAAAAGCTCATCACCCTAAAAAACTCAATCTAACGCAAGGGGCTATATATGGCTGGTGGAAAGTCAACCATCATTTACACACTGACCGACGAGGCGCCATTGCTAGCGACTTATTCGCTACTGCCGATCATTGAGACCTTTACTAAACCTGCTGGTGTAGAGATCGTTAAAACTGATATCTCTGTTGCCGTACGTGTTCTCGCAGAATTCTCTGAATACCTAAAAGAAGAGCAAAAAGTCCCAGACAATCTTGCAGAACTAGGTCGTCTTACCCAAGATCCAGATACTAATATCATCAAACTCCCGAATATTAGTGCCTCTGTTGCTCAGTTAACAGCATGTATCAAAGAGCTTCAATCAAAAGGCTACGCGATTCCTGACTATCCTGAAAACCCAACCACTGAAGACGAAAAAGCGCTTAAAGCACGCTATGGCAAATGTCTTGGTTCAGCTGTAAACCCTGTATTACGTGAAGGTAACTCTGACCGTCGTGCACCAGCTGCAGTGAAAAACTATGCGAAAAAACACCCGCACTCTATGAGCGAGTGGAAGCAATGGTCTCAAACTCACGTTTCTCACATGGATGAAGGCGACTTCTACCACGGTGAAAAATCGATGACTTTAGACCGTGCACGTAATGTGAAAATGGAACTCATCACCAAGTCTGGTGAAACGATTGTTCTGAAGTCAAAAGTTGCACTTCAAGACGGCGAAATCATCGACTCAATGTTCATGAGCAAGAAAGCGCTTTGCGATTTCTATGAAAAAGAACTTGATGATTGTAAAGAAGCGGGCATTTTGTTCTCTTTACACGTTAAAGCAACCATGATGAAAGTTTCACACCCGATCGTTTTCGGTCACTGTGTGAAAATTTACTACAAAGATGCTTTTGAAAAACACGGTAAATTGTTCGATGAGCTAGGCATTAACGTAAACAACGGTATGGCTGGTCTTTACGAGAAGATCGCAACTTTACCGACATCTTTACGTGAAGAAATCATTGAAGACTTACACGCTTGCCAAGAACACCGTCCTGCACTTGCAATGGTTGATTCGGCGAAAGGCATCACAAACTTCCATTCACCAAACGACGTAATTGTAGATGCTTCAATGCCTGCAATGATTCGTGGTGGCGGTAAAATGTGGGGTGCTGATGGCAAACCTTATGACTGTAAAGCGGTAATGCCTGAGTCAACTTTTGCGCGTATCTACCAAGAAATGATCAATTTCTGTAAGTGGAATGGTAACTTCGATCCACGTACGATGGGTACTGTGCCTAACGTTGGTTTGATGGCGCAAAAAGCTGAAGAATACGGTTCGCACGACAAAACTTTCGAAATGTCTGAAGCGGGTGTTGCAAACATCACTGACCTAGAAACTGGCGAAGTGTTGATGACTCAAAATGTTGAGGAAGGTGACATCTGGCGTATGTGTCAGGTGAAAGATGCACCGATTCAAGATTGGGTAAAACTTGCAGTAAACCGTGCTCGTAACTCGGGTATGCCAGCAATCTTCTGGTTAGATCCATACCGTCCGCACGAAAATGAAGTGATCAAGAAAGTACAAAAATACTTGAAAGACCACGACACTGCTGGTTTAGACATTCAGATCATGTCTCAAGTACGTGCAATGCGTTATACACTTGAACGTGTAGCGCGTGGCCTAGATACGATTTCTGTAACGGGTAACATTTTACGTGACTACCTGACTGACTTGTTCCCAATTATGGAACTTGGTACTTCAGCGAAAATGTTGTCTATCGTTCCGTTAATGGCGGGCGGTGGTATGTACGAAACTGGTGCGGGTGGTTCGGCGCCTAAACACGTACAACAGCTTGTTGAAGAAAACCACTTACGTTGGGATTCTTTAGGTGAGTTCTTGGCGCTTGCGGTTTCTTTAGAAGAGCTAGGCATTAAAGAAGATAACGCTCAGGCGAAACTTCTTGCGAAGACTTTAGACCAAGCGACAGGCAAATTACTTGATAACGACAAGTCTCCATCACGTCGTACAGGCGAGCTAGATAACCGTGGCAGCCACTTCTATTTAGCGAAGTTCTGGGCTGAAGCGCTTACTGCACAAGATGAAGATGCTGAGTTGAAAGCGAAGTTTGCTCCACTTGCGAAAGCACTTGCTGAAAACGAAGACAAGATCATTGCTGAACTTGCTCAAGTTCAAGGTCAAGCTGCTGACATCGGTGGTTACTATGCTGTAGATACAGCTAAAGTAAATGCTGTAATGCGTCCAAGCGAAACTTTAAACGCGACACTTGAAGCGATTTAAGTCAAAACTAAATCGGTAAAATTACCGATGACGTAAAAAAAGCCGATGCGAATGCGTCGGCTTTTTTAATAAATATATAATTAATGTAAAACGTATTGGATTTAGATTTAAAGAAGAAAAAGTAGATGAAAGTTTATAAATATAGATATGGCTCAAAACGTGATTTAGAGTCATTAGAACAAGATTATTTTTATGCTCCGCATCCATCTAAACTTAACGATCCATGTGAAAATTTATTTGATGTAGCAGGTATTGAACAAACTTTAGCACAGTTAGCTAGCATGAGTTCTGTTTCTACAAAATTGCTTTCTGAAAGTTTTTTTACTTTATTTACACAAATACAAGAAAATGTGGGTATTTATTCTCTAAGTAAGACAGTTTTAGATGAGCTCCTTTGGGCATATTATGCAAATTCTCATACAGGTTTCTCTATTGAATATGATTTAGAGAAATTAGGTGAATTGACCAAAATTGCTGGCTCTTTTGATGTTTTATATGAGCGTTGTATTCCTCAAATAACCTTCGGTGACTTGATTGGTGTTCAGAGTGATGTCATTAAAATTTTACAGCTTACATCTGGATCCAAATCAAAAAGATGGCAGCATGAAGATGAAATAAGAGTAATCATGGATCATTTTGGTAAGGTTGAATATGACTTTAAGGCAGTAAAAGCAATTTATTTTGGTTTAAGAATGCCGAAAAAATTGCAAGATTTGCATGAAGATAATGCAAAATTACCTGATCATTTATCTCAAGTGTGTCAAGAGCAAGTCATGCAGGTTTTAAAAGGCAGGGGTGTTAAATATTATCAAATGGTGTTAAAGCCAAATTCTTATGAGTTTGACTATGTTCAAGTTGAAGATTTATATAAGGATGCTGAGAAATATAAAGCGGATGTAAAATTTTTAGACAAGTCATGTATTGACTACAATGGTTATGGTTGGAATATAAACCCAAGTTATTTTGATAAAGTCGCTGAAATAATTTGTAGAGAACCGTATTTTTATGAAATAAATAGTATACATGTTTCAAAAGACCAATCGAGCTATAGAAAAGAGCCAATAATCTTTGCTGGATTTCGCAAGGCTGAGAAGGATTGGACACAAATTAAAAGATATTTCTCACTTGCAGAGATAGATCAAATTTATAATCTATTAAATTTATAAAGCCCACTGACGTGGGCTTTAAAACAATCAAATCTTAACGACCATTACGTCCGCGACCACGTGGCGCTTTTGCATTGGGGCGTGTAGTACCATTAGTTTTACGTTTTGGCTTCTCGTTTTCGTCCATTTGCCAAATACGCTTTGTACCTGACTTTTTCACAGAACCATCTTTATTCTTGCGAACCATAGGTTTACCACCGGTACCACCTGGTTTTTTCACATAAGAGCGTGAACGATAAGGTTCTTCAGCAGGAATGTTTTGAAAGTCAGGGTATAAAAGTGGCTCGATTTCTTTGGTTTCGCCCGGTTGTAAACCCATTTGAACCAAATCAATTGCACCAATTTTAGTACGGATTAAACGTAAAGTAGGAAAACCTACAGCAGCAGTCATACGACGTACTTGACGGTTACGGCCTTCACAAATTGAAATTTCGACCCAAGAAGTCGGCACAGACGCACGGAAACGTACAGGAGGATCACGCTCCCATAACCACTCAGGTTGTTCAACTTTAGATGCTTCAGCAGGTAAAGTTATACCATCTTTAAGTTCCACACCTTTACGCAACTGCTCAAGGGCTTCTTCAGTGACATCACCTTCAACTTGAACCAAATATGTTTTAAATTTTTTATTGGCAGGATTGGTGATGTATTGGTTCAAACCACCATGGTCGGTTAAAAATACCAAGCCTTCAGAGTCCATATCCAAACGACCAGCCAATCGTAAAGTTGAGTCGCTGACAAAGTCAGACATCGTCATATGTGCTTCATCTTTACGGAACTGGGAGAGGACGTCATAGGGCTTATTCAGGATGACGATTTTCATAGTCAATAACTTCTGTAATTACATAAAATAAGAAATATCAAGATTTATTTAATAGAGAAATGTAGTTATTTCTCGTATAAATCTCAAAAACAGCGGAATTCGATTAAGCTATTATGCGATAAGAAGAGTGGAAAGTATTGTCTATCGGCAATTATTTTTTAAATTTGCTAATTATAATAAAAGGGAGCGCCTGCAAAATGGGTTATCAGAAGATCATCGTTCCTGCGGATGGTAGTAAAATTACCGTAAACGCAGATTTATCATTAAATGTTCCAAATCAACCGATTATTCCTTTTATTGAAGGCGATGGTATTGGTGTCGACATTACACCAGCCATGAAAACTGTAGTAGATGCTGCAGTACAAAAAGCATATGGTGGTAAACGCTCGATTGAGTGGATGGAAGTCTACTGCGGTGAAAAAGCCAATAAAATTTATGGCTCTTATATGCCAGAAGAAACTTTTGATGCGTTACGCGAGTTCGTGGTTTCAATTAAAGGCCCTTTAACCACACCTGTCGGTGGGGGCATTCGTTCTTTGAACGTGGCGCTACGCCAAGAATTAGATTTGTACGTATGTGTACGCCCTGTACGTTGGTTTGAAGGGGTACCATCACCTGTTCAGCACCCTGAACTGACCGATATGGTCATTTTCCGTGAAAATTCAGAAGATATTTATGCAGGAATCGAATGGAAAGCCGACTCTCCTGAAGCAAAGAAAGTGATTAAGTTCCTCAAAGAAGAAATGGGCGTGACTAAAATCCGCTTTGAAGATAACTGTGGTATCGGGATTAAGCCTGTATCGAAAGAGGGAACGCAGCGCCTTGTGCGTAAAGCGATTCAGTTTGCGATTGATAATGATAAGCCGAGTGTGACCTTGGTTCACAAAGGCAATATCATGAAATATACCGAAGGGGCGTTTAAAGAGTGGGGCTATGAACTTGCGATGGACCGTTTCGGTGGTGAGCTCATTGATGGCGGGCCATGGGTAAAAATTAAAAACCCAAAAAATGGTAAAGACATCATCATTAAAGATGTGATTGCCGATGCATTCTTGCAACAGATTTTAATGCGTCCTGCGGACTATTCAGTGATTGCGACTTTAAACCTGAATGGTGACTATATTTCTGATGCGCTGGCTGCTGAAGTCGGAGGGATTGGTATCGCGCCGGGTGCGAATATTGGTGGGGCGATTTCTGTTTATGAAGCCACGCACGGAACAGCGCCAAAATATGCCGGTCAAGATAAAGTCAACCCAGGCTCTATTATTCTTTCTGCTGAAATGATGCTACGAGATATGGGCTGGGTAGAGGCGGCAGATTTGATCATTAAGGGGATTTCAGGGGCAATTGAGGCGAAAACAGTCACTTATGATTTTGAGCGATTAATGCCGAATGCAACCTTATTGCGTTGTTCGGAGTTTGGAGAGGCTATCATTGCAAATATGGAATAAGTTTTAAGCTGAATTGGTAGAAGCCCGCACATACTGCGGGTTTTCTTTTGTTGTGTTGAAAATAGCTCTGGAAATAGGTTTGCAATGTAAAACTAGGTTAAAGGATTTGTGCTTTCAGTGAGTATAGGTAAGGTTAAATAAAAAGGAGAGTTGATTCTTAACCACAATTTATATATGTAATTACAATGAAGTACTTTGATACAGCTTATAGCTTGGGTTTTTAGCTGAGTGATGTATGGTGGTCTTTGTCGAATGTTACGGCAGATGATAAAGGAGTAGTCTCATGGCTAATCAACAAAATCAACAGCAGAACAATCAGCAGCAACGTCAACAACAACCGAATCAACCGCAAGAACAACCAGACCAGCAACAACAGCAACAACAACCCAAACCAAATCAAGGCCAGCAAAAACAGCCGAATCAAAACCAACCGAACCCAGATCAGCAACAACGCTAGGCGTATTGCTATTTCATGAACGAATGTTAAAGGCATTTCAAGGAAGAATCGATCAAAGGGAGTTGAACCAAAGGAGGATCCTATGTCGAATAATGTCGTGAAAACATTAAAACAGAAGATCAAAGCACGTTTAAAAAAGATCTCTAAGCATCAGTCTAAGCTGAAAGCCTTAGAGAAAAAACTGAAGAAGCGTAAGTAGTTTTACGTGGTTTATTCGAAGCAAAGCCCTCATTTTATATGAGGGCTTTGCCGTTACATATATAAGATATCTTTCAATATATGAGGCATTTAGTATGAAAAGGTAACTTTATCTTATTTTAATATCTAAAAATTAGCTGAGTAGTTGAATCATGCCTCGTTTAGTTCTGATTGGAGCTATTTTAAGTATAAGTCTGCTGATGAGTGGATGTCAGCCACCCGCTTCGGGTGAAGCAGCAGGTTTGAGTTATCCATATTTATATTGGCAGTTATATAATACGCCTTTAGCAAAGAATTTAAATGTGCCTGTACAAGGTGTAAGCCATAAGCAGATACAAGATACTTGGGGAGCAGCACGTGGTCAGGGACGAAAACATCAAGGTATTGATATCTTCGCTAAACGTGGTACACCTGTCTTAAGTGCTACATCAGGCATTGTCTTGGATGTCGGCCTCAATAGTCTAGGTGGACAAGTAGTATGGGTAATGGGACCAAACTTAAGCCGTCACTACTATGCACATTTAGATGCTTATGCGCCTGATATTCAAGCGGGTGATTGGGTTGAAGTGGGAGAGGTCTTGGGCTATGTCGGGAACACGGGCAATGCCAAGAATACACCACCACATTTGCACTATGGAATTTATATGACTGGGAAAGGAGCTGTGAATCCTTATCCATATTTAACTTTAAATGCATTGAAATAACCGAGCTTTGATTTACAGCTGTAAAAGTTTGAATGCGTTCATTGTATTGGTCATAGAAGGTACACAACTGGGTTCTTTTCTTATTCTTACATTGTTCATTTGTAGTATTTAGAGATAAGTTAAAAATACCACAGGTATTTAACAAGGACGACTCTCTATAACGTAACCTACTAACGTAAGTTACAACTCTTTTTCGATTTCCTTTTATGTGAAAGCTTAAAAGGGCTCTTTTTTAGTTGTTGGATTGGAGGTGGATGTCCTACGAGTAAAATAAAATAGTTGCAGTGTTCCTAAACCGAGTACTCCCGCAGCAAGCATAAACTGAAAGTGATATGACCAACCCAAATGCTGCAAGGTACTAAAACTTAAACCACCGACCAGCTGGACCGTTGCAAAGCTGAGTGTTGCCATACTCCACAACTTTTTATAGGCCAAGCCGTAGAGTTGTAAGATAGTGTAGGAGGTGAGAAAGACCACCGCAGGGTTCAGTAGGCCTGTGAGAAATGAGGACATGAGCGTAAATACAGGCGAAAAACTCAGAACCGCAATAAAAACTGCCGCAATATAGACACTGTATAAAATCTTTAAAGCCAGAAAGTTGCCAAATTTACGCGCTAAAGCATAAGCTGTCGCTGCACCCAAAGCGCTGCCTAAGCCATATAAAATCCAGTTAAAATTGATCCAATATAAATTTAGCGTTAACACATGGCTTAAATAATCAATCCAAAACAAAGAATGGGGAATATACGCAAAGGCGCTGCAGGCATAAACAATGAGTAAGCTATAGTAAATTTTATTCACTGTATAAGTCTGGGGCTGGCTTGTAGGGATACTGTGCAGTTGCTTTTGGAAAGGGTGAACAAGTATCCATAATAACCATGTAATGACAAATGCAAAGCCACAGAGAATGAACCATGCACTACTGATTGCAATACGGTCTAAATACGGCATAAACAGCGTGGCTGCCAATACACCAATTCCTATTCCGCTAAATCCAATGAGATTAATTTTAAAACGGTGCTGTAACTCACTGCACTGCGCCACAATACTGGGCGATAGAATCATCAGCAAACCACCGCCGATACCTGAAATGATGCGCCACACCAAATACCAAACTTCGTTAAAATGCGCAAATGCACAGGCAAACAGGCTGATTGAACCAAAGAGCGCAGCAAAAATGATATAGATCGGCATTTTTGCATTCTGTGGCAACTTCATCGCCCAAAATGCTCCGATCAGATAACCCAGCAGATTGGCGCTACCGAGTAGGCTGGCGAAATTGTGTGACCATTCATAGGCTTCGCGTGTGGACGGCAGTAGCGCGGTATAAGAAAAACGTAAGATGCCAATTCCCAAGCACATACTCAGGCAGAGAAAGAGACTCAGTTGTACGGTGCTTGAGAACGTCCTGTTCATCATAATTTGACTATTTGTTTAAAAAATACACTTGAACTATAAGATGAAATTTACAATAAAACAATCGAGTGATGTTCGCCTTTAGTCGAGCGGAGTAAAGGTGAAGTCAATTTACTCTGTGTCTTTAAGTGTATTGATATCCACCGCATTACCAATGGTATAAAAATGTCCGCCTGCAACATGGTGGATGCTTTTCCATTCATCTGCGGCTTCATGGTAGTACCAATGGCCATCTCTAAAAACCCGATCATCTGCATAAGCGGCAATGACTTTGCCAATAAACAAGTCATGTTGCTGTTGATTATGTGGTTCAGGAATAAGTTCACACAGAATCCATGCACTACAGCCTTCAACCACTGGAATTGGGCTGTGACCAAACTGAAAAAGTTCGACTCCACACTGACGTAACTTTTCAGGAGCATCATATTGACTGATCATGCCCAGTGCGTAGACCATTTTCAGCTGTTTAAGTGTAGGGACTTGCAGCGCAAACAAACCCGATTTTTCAATAATACTGCGGGTTTTTGTCGATTTATCCAGTACAACCGTCACTTTGGCTGGGCTAAACTCTAGGGCGCATGCCCAAGCCGCGGCCATGACATCGGTGCTTTCATCATCTTGACTGGAAACCAGCACGGTTGGGCCGTGGTTGAGTAGCCGATATGCTTTTTCTAAAGGGACGGGCAGAATGTGGGGATTAAGCAGAGATTGATTCATGTAAAAGAACACTTTAACAGCCGTTTAAATGCTTTATACCACATTCTAAAAATGCCAATTCAGTCTAAATTTGTACATTCAGCGTGGAATATGGCTCAAAACAGTAAGCCCGTTTAAATTTTGATTTATAATTATGACAGCATTATTTAGGGAAACAATATGAATATCCCCTTAATCGTCAATGTCATCATTTTTATTGCATTGCTTTTTTTACTGGGCCGAACCCGTAAAACCGATTGGAGTTTAGCGAAGAAAGTACTGGCAGGTCTCTGTCTTGGTATTGTTTTTGGTCTCGCTTTACATGGGTTTTATGGTACGAATTCGCCTGTACTACAAGAGTCGGTACAGTGGTTTAATTTGGTCGGTAAAGGCTATGTCAAACTACTACAAATGGTGGTGATGCCTTTGGTATTTGTTTCCATTTTAGGCGCTGTGATTAAGCTACACGATGCAGGTTCATTGGGTAAAATTAGTTTTATCAGTATTGGAACTTTGTTATTTACCACAGCGATTGCTGCATTTGTCGGTGTGGTAGTGACCAATCTGTTCGGCTTAACCGCGGCAGGTTTGGTACAAGGGACACAAGAAACTGAACGTTTAAATACGATTCAAACTGACTATGTCGGGCAAGTCGCTGACTTGCAAGTGCCTGATTTATTTCTGTCATTTATTCCGAGCAATCCTTTTGCTGAGCTGACAGGGGCACATCCAACCTCAATTATCAGTGTAGTCATTTTTGCAGTGTTTTTAGGCATTGCAGGTTTGAACCTCATGAAAGCGGATGCTGATAAAGGACAAAAACTGTTGTCTGCAATTGATATCTTGCAAGCGTGGGTCATGAAGTTGGTGCGTCTAATTATGATGCTCACGCCTTACGGTGTGTTCGCACTCATGACTAATATTGTGGCCAATTCTAAAATGGCGGACATCTTAAACTTAGGTGGCTTCTTGGTTGCGTCTTATATCGGTTTGGCGATTATGTTTATCGTGCACGCCGTGATTTTGGCGCTCACAGGTATGAACCCAATTCAGTTCTTTAAAAAGGTTTGGCCTGTGCTGACCTTTGCATTTACCAGCCGTTCAAGTGCTGCGAGTATTCCTTTAAATATTGAAGCGCAAACACGACGTCTGGGCGTGCCTGAGTCGATTGCCAGCTTTTCAGCATCATTTGGTACGACCATTGGGCAAAATGGCTGTGCGGGGCTGTATCCTGCGATGCTGGCCGTTATGGTTGCACCGACAGTGGGTATTAATCCGCTCGATCCGCTTTGGATTTTGACTTTGGTTTGTGTCGTGACCTTGAGCTCGATTGGGGTGGCAGGTGTAGGTGGTGGAGCAACATTTGCAGCACTGATTGTCCTGCCGATGTTGGGCTTGCCTGTGACTTTGGTTGCACTACTTATTTCAATTGAGCCTTTAATTGATATGGGGCGTACAGCTTTGAATGTGAATGGTTCTATGACCGCAGGTGTCGTGACCAGCCAAGTCTTAGGTCAAACGGATAAGCGTATTTTTGAGCAAGACAATGTGGACTTAAAAGAAGTCTAAGCTGAGAAATATATAGCTTATGAACTGAAAAGAAGCCTATCTTCATGATTAGGCTTCTTTTTATTGGGCGTGTATCCATAAATGACGAAAAACTGTATCTACTTTTTTGCGCAGTTTTTTGCAAAATAAAGCTTCAATTTAGGAGAAAAACGATGAAAATGTATCAAGTCGATGCCTTTACAACTGAATTATTCAAAGGTAATCCTGCCGCTGTGATTGTACGTGATGAATGGTTAGCAGTAGATTTGATGCAGAATATTGCCTTGGAAAATAATTTGGCAGAAACGGCTTTTGTGAAAGTCATTGATGCTGAAAACTATGAAATTCGTTGGTTTACCCCTCAGGTTGAAGTGGACTTTTGTGGGCACGCGACTTTAGCCAGTAGTTTCGTCCTGTTTCGGGATTATACCGATGCTAAACGTATCCAGTTTCATGTAAAAGACTTGGGTATTTTTATCATTGATCAAGATGTTGACGGCAAGATTCATATGAATTTTCCAATTCGTGCACCGCAAAAGTTAGAAGACTATCCTGCGGAAATTCATGAATTGGTCGATTGTGAAATTAAAGAAGTCTATTTAAACCCACAGGCTTATATTTTAGTGTGTGAGTCTGAGCAGGCGGTTAAGGATGCCAAACCGAACTTAGATAAAATTCGTCAAATGGCAGAAAAGCACAAAGTCAGTACTGCTATTACTGCCGAAAACTTGGATGTTACCCTGACTTCAACGTCTCAAGACTATGATTATATCGCGCGTTATTTCGCACCGCATAAAGGTATCAATGAAGACCCTGTGACAGGCTCCATGCATACAGGTCTTGCACCACTGTGGGCGGAGAAGTTGGGTAAAACCTCATTGATTGCCTATCAGGCATCAAGTCGTGGTGGATTACTGTACTGTGATATTCAGTCTGAAACGCGGATCCAAATTTCTGGCTATGCCAAGTTATATATGACGGCTGAACTTTACTTAGATTAAGTTGCAATTCTCTTAAATTAAAACTACTGGTGAAAAATAAGTATTGATTAAAATGCTATTTTTCACCAAATTACTATAAAAATAATTTCACTTTCCTCTATGATGTTGAGAATCATTCATATTTTGTCGAATTATTTGGAAAAATAATGTTAATGCGTTTTAAAACATTGAGTTTGTCGGTATTGCTACTTGGCTTTGGGGGCACAGTATGGGCACAACCCGTATTGGTAAAATCGGAACAGAAAATTGAAGAATATAAATTAGATAACGGTTTACGTATTATTCTTGCGCCAAACGATAAAGAAAATAAAGTGTATATGAATATGGTCTATTTGACCGGTTCATTGAACGATCCCAAAGGTAAAGGCGGTTTAGCGCACCTACTGGAACATTTAGCGTTCAAGGGAACTCAAAATGTTCCAGGGGACGAGTTTCAGCGCCGTTTAGATCAATACGGTTTAATGAATAATGCCAGCACGGACTATTATTCAACCAAATATATTAATGTGGTTCGTCCTGAACAAAATGCGATTAATGAGCTGATTCATCTTGAAGCCGAGCGTATGGATGGCTTGGTGCTCCAAGAAAAATATGTACCGTCTGAGATCGCGATTGTGAAACGTGAACGTGAAGTCCGTATGGATCAGCCTTTTTCAGTGCTCATGGATCAGATGTGGAAGTCCGCTTATGGCAATCAATATTTAGGGCGTTTACCGATTGGTGATTTAAACGAGTTACAGTCAATCAAAATGGCTGAACTAAATAAGTTTTATCGTGACTGGTATGCACCGAATAATGCGGTGTTTGTCATTTCGGGTAAGTTTGACCAAGCTGCTGTACTGAAGCAGATTGATGAAAAGTTTAGTGCGATTAAAGCGCGTGCTGTGCCTGCGAAAGTTAAAGTACCTGTCTTAGATGCCAGCAAGATTCAAGATCGCCAGTTTGTGGTGAAAAAAGGCAGTAACTTAGCCAAATATAATATTTACCTGAATGGTAAAAACGAGAACATTAAGACCGCGTTGGCGGTGTCACCGTATTTATATACCATGCAACCCAGTGGGCATTTGTACCAAAGCATTGTAGAAACGGGAACGGCGACAGCAGTTCAGTCAACCACATGGTTAGACCAAGATTTCAATATGGTGTTTATGGGCGCAGTTTATGCACCTAACCATGATGTAAAGAAAGTCGAGTCAGCTTTGGTTACTGGGGTAGAAAAAACACCAAGCTTCAACGAGGTTGAGCTCAACCGCGTGAAGAGCATGATTAAAAATGCCCAAGAAAGCATGTTCAGCAGCGCAACGGCAGTCGGTGGCATGCTCAGTGACTACGTGGTTTCTGCCAATGGTGATTGGACACAATACTTTAAAGATCAGCAACAGTTACAACAGCTCAGCGTTACACAAGTCAATCAACGCTTAGATGACTTTTTAGTACCTGAGCATCGTATTTCAGGCACTATTTTACCGACCCCAGAAGATCAGAAAAAGGCACTTGAACAAGCGGCAGCAGCGACCCCAGCAAAAACTTTAGACCAACAAGCCGTGGCTGAAGAACCATTGAAAGATGTCAGTGCGTATAAGGCAGAAGTGGCTGGATATGTAAAAAGCTCAAAGCAATATCTAGAAAGTGCTGAAAAACAAATTCAGCGTGGCAAGTTAAAAAATGGCATGCAATATGCGCTGTACCCAAGTACTACGCGTGATGATAAGACTTATGCCACCATTTCGATTGATTTTGGTACTGCAGAAAGTTTGTTTAATAAAGCAGAGTTATTAGACCTAACTTCTTATTTACTGCTCAGAGCGTCAACTCAATATAGCTTGCAAGATATTGCCGATCATTCTATAGATGCGGGTGGTGGTGCAAGTGCAGCAAGTAATGGCAATGGGATTAATATTTCAATCGTGGCGAAGAAAGAAAAGTTTGATGAATTTTTTAACTTCGTGATCGATGTACTTAAAAATCCAACCTTTGAACAAAGCCAGTTTGATTTGATTAAGTCACAAAGCTTAGCAAGTCTGGATCGACCGTATACAGAACCTGAAACTGTAGCGGCTTTAACCATTGCTCGTTTACTTGAAACTTATCCAATTGGGGATATTCGACATCACTTCGAGCCTGAATATGTCAAGAAGCAGTATCAGGCCGCAACACAAGCTCAGGTTAAACAGCTGTATCAGCAGTTTTTCGCGATGAATCATGCACAAATTTCGGTGACGGGTGTGATTGATACGAAAAAGATGAAAAAGACTTTAAATCAGGCTTTTGCAAACTGGAACTCGGCAGCGCCTTATCAGCGGATTACTTCTGACTTTACTGCATATAAAGCACAGCGTGTACATGCACTGTCAGAGCAGCGTGAGTTTGGTAGCTATCAGAGCATTATGACGTTCCCTGTGGGCACATACCACCCAGATGCACCTGCTTTACAGGTACTCGAGCACATCTTAGGTGAGTCGCAGTTGTCTTCTCGTTTGGCGCAAGAGCTACGTGAAAAGAATGCCTTGGTCTATGGTTTTGGCAGTAGTATTTCGCTGGATGACTGGACGGAGTCAGGAGCGCTAACGATTGATGCAAACTATAGCGCAGGCAAATCGGCTCAAGTGTCTCAGGCGGTCTATAAAGTGTTGAATGAGTTACTGGCAAAAGGCGTTACTGAACAGGAAGTGGAAGCTGCCAAGGCTGATATTTTGAAAAAGCGTGTGACTGCACTTGAAGATAGTCGCAATATCCATCGCATGTTGATTCCTCAAATGAAGCGTAATCGTACTTTACTGGATCGTGAACAACGTGATTTAGCATTGGCAAAAATTAGTAAAGCCGATGTTGATGCGGTGATTCAGAAGTATATTAAGCTGGATCAGTTGGTTGAAGTGATGGCTGACCAATATGGCAAAGCGCAACCAGCGCTGAAAAAGTAAAGATTTCAGTTTTCATTTAAAAAGAACCCCTCAAAATTGAGGGGTTCTTTTTGTTATAGCTTTTAGAAATTAGTTTTCTTATTTTTTCAATTAAAGCCGATAAAACTGTTTGGCATTGTGATGGAATACGCGTTTTAAAGCATCAGGGTCATAGGCTGCGACGACATCGCTAAAGGCATCGATAATATTCACCAACGATGTACTGACCGAATCCATCGGAAAGTTAGAGGCAAACATCACCCGATAGGTGCCAAAACAGGCGAGGGCATGTGTAATCATGGGATGTGCAAAGTCAAAGACTTCTTGTTTGGAAGCCAGTCGGCCTTCTTTATGAAAACGATGTCCTAATACAGGCATGAAAAGCCCTGACATTTTGGTATAGACATTCGGATAGCTTGCAAGTTCAGCTAAGTCGTCTTTCCAACGGAAGAAAATATTTTCCCGCGCCGTTTGTGTCATCCCTGTATTTGCACCAATTGGGCCAAATAAACCTGCGGGTGTACCCAAATGATCCAGCACAATGGAAGTTTCTGGGAACTGCTTGGCCAGATAAATCACATCTTCAAGCTGTGTCGAATAAACCCAAGCATCAAAACTCAAGTTGTATTGGGACAGTACTTCGAAGCCTTTGAGAAATTTTTTATTGCGATATAAGTGTGGCTCATCTGTCCACGCATGGATTTCTTTGTCTTCATGAAAAGACGCCATTTTACGAATACCACGAAAGTGTGGTGAAGCTTTATGGTGTAATTTTAGGATCTTTTTAAAGTTACGATCACGTGGGTCAGCTGTTGCGACAATGCCACCCAATTTGACCGTATCTACCCCAAAAGCTAAAGACTCGATAAACTGAGTTTCCTCAACCACACCTTTGCCTTTGCTGTGATGCCAACTGGCTTCAACATGTACCACTTGTTCTATTGAGTATGGGCCAGTATCGCGTTTATAGTCTTGGGGCAAATAAGGACGTGTGATATGACGGGTTAGACCGATGGTTTCAATCAGATCTTTAGGTTTCACCAAACGAACCATTTTGTCCAAAAGCTTAGGATGCTTGCCCAATAATTTGACTGCCAAAGCCGCTGCATGTGGCGTGTTATAGGGATCCCACTGGTGGATGTGTGGATCGATGAGTGCAAAGTCCAAATGCTGCATGTTCTTCCCTAAGTCATATTCCTTAGCGATTACCTTACTGTAAATTGAGGTGTTGCAACATTGTATTTCGTTTCAAATATGACGAAATGAAAAAAGCCTGCACGAGGCAGGCTTGGATTGATCAGTGATCGTGTTTGTGGTCATGCTTGTTGGCATGAAATTCTTCGTTATGACGGAAACGAAGGTAGTTCTCAAACTGTTCACAATATTCATCATAGTTGTCTTCAAGCATCATTTGGAACTGTTGCAAAATATAAGACATCACTTGCTCTTTGGCATCACGCATTTCATCGCCATCTTTAAAATTGTTGGCTGCCACCCATGTGTTAAAACGGGCTGTACCAAACAACATCGCAGCACTCACTTGGCCACGTATTTCAGCAGGTTTCACTTGTGAACCTTTTTCAGTGCGACAAAAATCGTTTGCTTGCTTAATAAATTCATCTGCACGTTCAAAAAAAGCAGCATTCAACGCTTCTTCTTCGGTTACATCTGTTGCTTCAATCTTCTGAACCATGAACTTGTCCTAAAATACATAAATAACTCAGACTGCATTATAGGCAAAGCCTTGCAGAAACTAAACCTTTGCCTTAATCTAAAAATAGCCTAAGCAATAAAATAGAGAATATCCATGCAAGACGCGATTGCGGTACAAAGTTTAAAAAGTGATATTGCCTTATTGCGTCAAAACATTTGGCCGCCACAAAATCTAGCCAATGTCGAAGGCTTACCGATCTACTATGGAACGAAAGCGGAAGTTGAGGACTACTACCGTCAGTGGACGGGTTTGATTGAGCGTGCACAAGACTTGTTCCAACCTTTTATGGAAGATGAAGTGTTGGATGCAATTCATTTACCCAGTCATTTGAACTTACCGCTGTTTTATTTTCACGTCGATCGTATTCGGATCAATAAAACCCGCGCCAAAGAGTCTAAAAGTTTTCGCGGTATTGCAAGTCTAATCGAAAAATGTGGGCAGTTTGAACCAGAGCAAATCCAAGCTATGCGCGCTTGGTTAGACAGCGACGATAACGCAGCCTTGGTTGCACATCGTGAGTTTATCGATCTCAGAACCTATGTCTTTCAACATGGACAGAGTGAATACACCCGTACCCGATTTTATGTAAATGGTATCGTGTTAAGTACCGAAGCACACTTTGAACTGGTTGATGCACGAGACAAACCACGTAAGCAGCGCAGTGATAGTTATAACGATCCCTTAGCAGATAACAATACGTGGAAAGTGTATGGAAAGTATCGTTAACTTAGGTGTAGACAGGGAATTAACCTATAGAAGAAATTTTTCGCTGCTGATGGATATTTTGATTTAAAAGACTATTTCAACGGTTTGGTTTGACTAAACTGTATCAGTTGTTGTTCAACCAATTTCAGCATTCTATTTTTTTCCGCGGCGATCCATCCTGTGGCAAAACTATAAGCGGCTTCTGGTTCAGGGGCTTGTTGAAATAAGGCGTCTGCAACGACTAAATCATTATAGTGCCCTAAGCTTTCTTGAACTGCTTTGAGTTTTTTCAAATAGGTTCTTAAAGCTTTTGCATCGAGTAAAGACGCCACAAACTCAACGCTATAACGCAGTTGTTTGACTTGTTTACGAATGCGGTGTTTTTCCTCATCTTCAAGCTGGCTAAAGTGCTCGGCATGTGCGCGTATTTTATGGTGTAAAGCCTGTATCACTTTGAGTGCATGTTTTTTTAGTTTGCTTTTTGAAGGCGAATCTAGTTCTTGCTCTGTAAATAAAATTAATTCAAGCCAAAGTTGCGTCGTTTCTGGTCGTTGGAACAGGGCGCAGACATCAGAGATTGCTTCTGTACTTGGTGCAAGATGGTCTAATAGATAACCTGCCTCAATCAGTTGGGGGAGTAAATCTTCGTTCAGCGCATCGATGTCGCGGGTTCCACCTAAGGCTTGAAAAATAGTGGTGAGTTCCGTGTTCCAGTGTGGTTGAATGTCCTCCGACCATGCAGCAAAACTTTTCAGTGCGGTACGTAAACGGCGGATTGCCACGCGGGCTTGGTGTATATGCTCACTGGAGTACTGCTGTCGAGCAATTGAACTGGCATTGGGAAGTAAGTGCTGTAGGCAATTGGCCAGTATGCTTTGTAGAGCCTCAACTTCGCTTGAACTTCTGTTCAGTACAAGAGGTATTTGATACTGCGCAGAAAAGGAACTTTGCTGACGAACGGCCTGAAGGCCATAGTCTGACTTGCTATGGGTGTCGAGACTTAGTTGGTATTTTTGAACCCAAGGTCGTATAAATGCGATCAAATCCTCTGTTGATCCTTGTTTTAATTCAAATTCGATCTCGAAAATATCAACACTGTTTTGTTCTTTAAAAATTTTGCCAATATCGAGAGCAATTTCAACTGTACTGCTTCCAACATCCTGCAAAACGCGTAAACGTTGGATGTTGGTTTCAAAGAGCAATTCAAGGGTTGGAAGTGGAAGCCCCAAAGCGCGTTTTAATTTTTTGTAGACAGCGGAATAATCTTTATAGTTATCTAAGTCGAGTCTAGTCGTTTCAGGTGGCGCTATATCAAATTCAAGTTCCAAGCGACTCAATACTTTTGCGGTATCCACTGCTTTGAAAGTTTGTTTCCATTCATCATTTTCCTGCCGACGTCGAATCGCGATGCAATGCTTAGCAAGTGTTTGATCCGCTGTATCAAAGTATTGGGCTGCTAAATGAATCGGCTCAGCCTTGAGCAGTGTAAACGCTTTTTGCAATGCATTACGCTTCTTAACTGGAACTTGAAACTTAAACTCAATCTCTTGCATAGCCCTGACTCATGACAACCTACGTTTTACTATATGCTAAATTGAGTAAAAAAAGGCCAGATTTGAATAGGTATAAGCTAAAAGAGCAGAAATAGTGGGCTAGATGTCACTTTTAAAATGAGATGGTGGTTAGAAATATCCAGAGTTAATAAGTACAGATGGTTACTTCGAAGTGATAATAAATTTACATTGAGTAGGAATGTATAGGCTTACTTTTTAAGAATAAAATGAATATAAAGCCTGTATTGTTTTGATAATAGGCCGTTTTGTCATAGATAAATTAGTGGTTTGAAGCGACCAACCATGATTTTCTATCATGGTTTTAGGTCTTATCAGGCTTTGTGGGGGACGATAGCAGTCATGTATTTAACATGACTGCTTTGGTATACAGAGCGTTATTTTAAGAATTTACGGCTAACTAAGAACTGTTCTGTCGCTTCTAAAAGTTTATCGGCATAAACTTCAAGCTTTGCTGTGAGCCAACCCAAAACAAACCAATCACTGGCTTCAAGTTCGGTCTGTTGAATGTATGCAGCTGAAGTCGCCAAGATTTGATATTCATGTGCAGCTTGTTGGGCATCATTCAACGCTTTACTGTATTTCTGCAAATTTTTCACATCATAAATTGACGTTAAAATAGGAAAGCTAAACTTCAATTCCTTAATTTTCTGCGCCAATACATCTAAGCTTTCAAAGTGACTAATATCCGCAGCATTTAAGCTTTCCTGTAGCTGTCGATATTGGTTTTGCAGGGTATTGTGCGCATAGGTTTTTAAATCCTGCTTCTGCACATGATCATGTGAGCTTAAACTAAAGGTTAATAACTCAAGATAATGATGGACGTTTTGGGTCGATTTAACTAAATTTCCAAGCTTTTCTTGAGCATATAAAATGTCTTTGGCAAGATTTTCTGTAGTGGTTGGATTCTGAAGAAAAGCGCCTAGGGTGCTTTGCATATGCTGCAAATGTTGTAAATGATCAAACTGATGCTTAAATGCGGCAAGTTGCATCGCCCATTTATCAGAAATATTGCTATTCCAGTCCTTAAACAAAGCTAAGGTTAGTTGTAAGTGCTCTAAAGAGGTTTGTGCCTGATCAATATGGCTTTGCTCAGCAACACCTGCTGAAATTGCAGCAATATTCGGCAGTAAATGCTGCATTTGCTGACCAATCAACAAACTCAGGTTATGTGCCGCACTTTCTTTTTTCGATAAGACAAACT
Organism: Acinetobacter sp. 8I-beige; assembly: GCF_902505955.1. Lineage (NCBI taxonomy): Bacteria > Pseudomonadati > Pseudomonadota > Gammaproteobacteria > Moraxellales > Moraxellaceae > Acinetobacter > Acinetobacter sp. 8I-beige. The sequence continues at coordinate 1,096,945 of NZ_LR732790.1, forward strand.
CTTTTTCAAAACGTGCTGGACTTACAGTTTGCTCAAGTGCCAGTAGATTACCCATTTCGGCTTTGCTGCGGACATCTAACCACAGTTGATACTTCTTCACCCATTCAAAACTAAAAGCCAAAAGCGACTGAACAGAGCCTGATTTGAGTTCAAACTCTACCTCATGGATGGTCTGTTCTCGACCAGATGCACGAACCACACCAACATCCAAACAGACTTCAATTTCAGCATCTTCAAACTCAATGACGCGATAGGTACGTTGGATGTCCGTTTCAAAGGTTAGCTTTAACGCAGCTGCGTCCACTCCTAAAGCTTGGTTTAAAATTTGCTGAGCCTCTGGAATAGCTTGATAAATGCTTAAGTCCAGTTCAGGAGATGACTCTAACTCACCCAAATTATGATTATGTTCAAAACGGTGTAAATGACTTTTACCTGCGGCTTTGAGTGTTTGAATCCAGCTAGTACCCTCAAGACGCTGACGCAAAGCAGCGCCGTGTTGGGCCAAGAGGCGATCAGGCGTGTCAAAATACTTGGCTTGAAGTTGAATCGTTTCAGATTTTTTAGGATCTAAAGCTTTAAGAAGGGCGGTACGTCGTGTTTCGCTAATCTGAAATTTTAATTCAATTTCAACCATGAAAAATTCCTAATTTGAGGGGCTAGGTCAGTGCCAAGCCTTTATGTATTTAGATGCATGATCTGTAGTTTGTTTTTATGTGCACTAAAGGCACACCAATGGACCACTGGATTGTAGCGAAAAAGAGACAGTATGTAAGACTTGACGACACAATAAAACAAAGTTGCAGTGTGAGATTGATCAAAAAACAATTCTGCTTTTAGTGGAAATGCTGCCAGAGGCGATTGTACTTTCCTGACTGCATATTTTCAGCTATGTTGATAAAAAACCATCAGGATGATGACATATGAATACTCAGGTTGAACCGAAACAGGAACACGATGCTGAACCAAATTTTCAATTGCCGATTAAGGACTATCACCAGTTTTATCGTTTTTATCTAACAGAGCACCGCAACATCATGAGTCGTCGGCTACACGTCGCGGGCAGTTCAATTGGACTGTACTTTTTCTCTAAAGCCATACTTAAACGCAAGCCGCGTTATTTTATATACGGCTTAGTCTCTGGCTATGCCTGTGCGTGGGTAGGTCATTTTGTTTTTGAAAAAAATAAGCCAGCTAGTTTTAAACAACCTTTGTATAGTTTTATTTCTGACTGGCGCATGTTTTCCGATGTTTTACGTGGAAATTTAAGCTTACAAGATCGTGCTTTGGATAAAATTCCAAGTTAGTGAAGCACTTTGTGATTTCATTATGAAAGTTTTATTAAAAGCTTGAAATTAACAGTTGCAAAGTCTGAATTAATGTTCTAATAATGATGTCGTTGTTTATATTTTCATCAAATAATATATAAGTGCTTTGAACTTTAAAGTGCTTTTAGTTTTCCAAGCCTAGAGCGACCTTCTCTAGGCTTTTTTTATGTGGATTTTAAATAAAATATGCGGCTTTTTAGCTTTTATGATGTTGTTCAAACACCACTGGTTTAAAAAGCTAAAAAGCCGTATCAGATCGCTGCGTGTCTCTTATTCTTGTTATAAAGTTGTTATTTTTATTTTATTCTTGTTGCTTTCTGTATCCATTAAACTGCGAAAGCGGTGGGGCGACTATCACTGAAAATAGGTATTTTTATATAGCTTGGGCTTGGTCGCGGGATTTTTGTGCAAAGCAACGCATTTTCAGCTCCAATTCATTAAAGCATCAGTCACCTTTAGCTTTATAATAGAATGACATAACCCAAAGGTAGAGTTAAATGCGCGGTTTATATTTAATTACAAATGATGATCCTTTAGAGCTACTTTTGGCTAAGTTGGAAGGTGCAATGGCAACACGTGAGGTTGCCATTTTGCAGTATCGCCGTAAAAAAGTACCCAAAGAAGAACAGGCTTACGAAGTCGAGTATATGAAAGCGATGTGCGCTGAGTATCGTGTTCCTTTTGTGATCAACGATGACTTAGAAATGGCAGTCAAATACGGCGTTGGTGTGCATTTAGGGCAAGGTGATGGCGAAGTTGCCGAAGCTGTCGCACGTCTGCCAAAAGATGCGGTGATTGGTCGTACGTGTTTGAACTCGATTGAGCTGGCTGAAAAGGCGATTGCTGAAGGTGCAACTTATGTCGCTTTTGGTGCAATTTACGCAACTGAGACCAAGCCAGAAGCTGGCAATATTGGCTTAGAGACTTTAAAAGAAGCCAAAGCCAAATTGATTGTGCCGATTTGTGCTATTGGTGGCTTAACAGTTGAAAATTCAAGTGAAGTGATCGATGCTGGTGCCGACCTTTGCGCAGTGATTAGTGATATATTAGGGCTATCAATGTCTGCGATTCCTGATCGTATAGAACAGTGGGCTGATTTATTTGCATCTAAAGCTTAAGCGTTTTTAGATGTTTTTTTTATTTTTTGAGTTGAGTAACTTCATGAGCTTATCTCCAAAGCAAGAACAATTGTTTAAACAAGCAAGCAAACATATTCCGGGTGGTGTGAACTCACCTGTACGTGCATTTAATAGCGTAGGCGGAACGCCTGTCTTTATTGAAAAGGCGCAAGGTGCGTACTTGTACGATGTGGATGGTAAGCGCTATGTAGACTATGTGGGCTCATGGGGACCAATGATTTTAGGTCATGCTCATCCTGAAATTATTAAAGCAGTTCAAAATGCTGCTGTGGATGGATTAAGTTTCGGTGCGCCTACCGTGCATGAAACGACTTTAGCCGACATTATTTGCGAAATTATGCCGTCAATTGAGCTGGTTCGTATGACCAACTCAGGTACTGAAGCAACCATGACCGCCATTCGTCTTGCACGTGGTTATACAGGTCGTGACAAGATTGTAAAATTTGAAGGCTGTTACCACGGTCACTCAGATTCACTGTTGGTCAAAGCAGGCTCAGGTTTGTTAACCAGCGGTGAAGGCGAAGCGACTTCAGCCGGTGTTCCTGCCGACTTTGCCAAACACACACTGACTCTTCCATATAACGATATAGCCACTTTAAAAGAGTGCTTTGCGAAGTTTGGTTCAGAGATTGCAGGGGTGATTGTGGAGCCTGTGGCAGGGAACATGAACCTTGTGAAACCAATCGAAGGCTTCTTACAAACGATTCGTGATGTATGTGATGAACATGGTTCTGTTTTTATCATTGATGAAGTGATGACTGGTTTCCGTGTTGGATTGGGGGGTGCACAAGCTCACTATGGTGTGACTCCTGATTTAACCACCTTGGGTAAAATTATTGGTGCAGGCTTACCCGTTGGTGCTTTTGGTGGGAAACGAGAAGTGATGGAGTGTATTGCTCCACTGGGTAAAGTTTACCAAGCTGGAACACTGTCGGGGAATCCACTTGCAATGCGTGCAGGGATTGAGATGTTTAAACACCTGCGCCAAGATGGTTTTTATGAAAAATTGACAGCGCAGCTAGAAAAACTGCTTGTGGGTTTACAAGCCGCAGCTGATGAAGCGGGTATTGCTTTTAAAACACAACAAGTAGGCGGTATGTTTGGTTTGTACTTTACCGATCAAGAAGACATTACCAGCTTCGACTCGATGCTGAAGTGTGATATCGATGCATTCCGTAAGTTCTTTCATGGTATGTTAGACCGTGGTGTGAACCTTGCACCATCTGCATTTGAGGCTGGCTTTATTTCAGCTGCTCATTCTGATGAAGATATTGAATTTACCCTGCAAGCAGCGAAAGAAGTTTTTGCAAGCATGAAGTAAGTATTTGTCCTTGCTAAAAAGCCCATCTCATTTGATGGGTATTTTATATGATGGGTATTTTGAATAAAAAATACTATATCTCAAATACTTTATGTTAATTTTAGGAGTACATGAAAAAATTAATAATTAAATAAGATGACTTATGATTTTAGATTTTCTTAGAAAGCCCATTCAGCTAAAACATTTTTTGATCTTTATACTATTGTCACCAATCATTATCGTCATTTTGAGCGTTATTGTTAGCGTGTTAGAACCAAGTGATATACCGAGCTTAAAAGAAAAACCTTATGAGTGCGGAAGTTTTGGCGATCAGAAAATGCGTATAGATCGACGATATTTATTTTTTGCAAGAGTTGAATATCAAGATGTCAGTTACTGGGAGAAAGGCTATAGAGAGCTGCATAATACCAAAGATTGTAATGATCAAATCGGTAACGCCACATTTCTTGTGAAATGGCCAGAAATGCATCCTTCAGAAGGTTTTAGGCTTTCCTCAAATCAACACAGTGACATCGCTTTCACTTTAACACAACGTAGTATTTGGAAGGATGAGTGGGGAGACGACAAAACGTTTTTTGATTATACGCCTTCATTGAAATTTTATTTGAGTAAACGAATGGGTGCTCGAAAAGATATGAGCATAAGTGAGATTAATTCAGAGAAGAAATTTAATTCAAGTTTGTCACTTTATGAAATAGATTTGGGAGAGCAAGATAATATTTCTAAAAAAATTTACTGGAAAGAAGAAAATGGGAAAGGCATTAGTGTAGTCATTGCGTGTGCTTCATATCCAAGTGGTGCTACGGCGTGTGAATTAAATAGTCATGTACCAAATTATGGCTTTAACACGAGTAGTTTAGATATAGATTTCCATGCGGAGCTTCTGCCACATTGGGAAAAAATTCAGCGTGATTCTTTAAAATTATTTAATTCTTTTCAGATAGAAGAAAATCAAGTAAATGCTTCCAAGTAAGAATATTGAAGTAGCATAAGAACTATTATGTAGTAAGAAAACACGATATAACGCAATCAAGCCTAAAATTTAAAGACTTCGAATAATGGTAAAAGAGGGGAGGAATAATGGATAAATACTTACTGGTGGCCTTGGTGGTTGGTGCATGCATACTGTTGGTGATTTATACCCAACTTGCACCAGCAGGCGGACAGAAAAATTTTAAGCAAATCGTACAGCAGGCATTTAGTCGTTATAAAGTGATCGAAAAAAACTATACCATTATGATTTGTGAGATCAATCACCGCAATGAGCCAGAAGAATTGGTCTTTATTCGTATCGATCCTGCTCAAAAGAAAAATTTACGCATTTCGGGAAAAATGCTGATAGCAACTTATCCCAAAGCACCATCGGTACGTGAAATGCGTAAAGACTTTAAAAACTATGTCACTTAATGCTTAGCGTCGACGAGAGCTACTACGGCTGCGTCCGCGCGCCATACCGCCTAAAGCATTGAGTACAGCAAGTTTGGTCATACTGCCTGAAGCATGCGCATGACAGATGGCAGCAGCGAGAGCATCGGCGGCATCTTGCTGTGGTTTGATGCTCAGGTTTAGGAGTCTCATCACCATCATTTGTACTTGTTCTTTGTCCGCAGCGCCATAACCGACCACCGACTGTTTAATCTGGCGTGCGGTGTATTCTGCAACTTGTAGGTCAAGGTTGACCAGTGCAGCAATAGCAGCCCCGCGTGCTTGCCCCAGCTTCAGTGCGGAGTCAGGGTTTTGTGCCATAAATACTTGCTCAACTGCGGCTTCGGTTGGGCCATGAAATTTTACAATACGATCAATCCCTGCAAAAATACGTTTTAGCCGTTCAGGCATATCAGCAGCTTCGGTACGAATGGTGCCAGCATCGACAAAAATTAGTTTTTGACCTTCTTTTTGAATAATACCGTAGCCTGTGAGGCGAGAACCGGGGTCAATACCAATAATTAATGACATGCTTGCCCTTTAAAAAAAATAATATGCCCATATTGTTACATAAGCGTATCAAAAAAGCTTGATGTAGATTGAGCACTTGATTCTTGCACCTTATTCATTTTGTTGAGATTAGATTAATTTTCATGAAATTATTTCTTTTTATATTAGCTGGTGTCATTCTCGAAGTCTTCGTATGGATCGGCGTGGGCGACCTCGTTGGTAGCATGTGGTACGTGTTCTTCTGGTTTATTGCCGCTTTCTTTATTGGTATGAGCCTGATTCGTAAGTATTCAGCAGGTTTAATGCCACAAATGCAGCAAATGCAAGCGGGCCAGATGGGTGCAGATCCTGCATTAACAAACAATCTGCCAAAAATCATTGCGGGTTTTCTTTTATTGATTCCTGGCTTGGTGACAGATGTGGTTGCCGTGTTATTGCTTATTCCAGCAGTACAAAAAGCCATGACGGGCGCGCTGATGAACGTGATGATGAAACGTCAGCAAGCGATGATGGAAAAAATGATGGGTGGCATGATGGGGGATATGAATGGCATGGGCGGTGGTGCTCAAGGTCAAAACCCATTTGCAGATATCATGCGTCAGATGCAAGAAATGCAGCAACAGCAGGGTGGTTCAGCTTATCGTGACTCTAGTATTATTGATGGCGAAGCACGAGAAGTCACGCCAGATGCGAAAAAAATTGAAATGAAAGATGTGAATAAATAATTTCATACCTAATTTTAAAGCCGAGTTCTAACTCGGCTTTTTTTATCTTTATGAAAATGTTTTAAATGCTTATGATTTAAAATAAATATAACAAACGATATAATTATTTTTTAAAATTTATGCCGCTTTTTTATGTCATTGCTTTTCACGATTTGCGCATTGCATTTTGTTGCGCAGCTAAGTCCCGGTCCTGATGTTTTGCTGATTGCCAAAAGTTCAGCTTCGACCACAAAAAAAAATACTTTAAAAACTATCTTAGGTATTTCCGTTGGCATTGTAGTTTGGGTGGTTTTAACCTTGTTAGGTTTTACCGTACTCATCGATAAAATGCCGTGGATTCAACAGGTATTGATGGTGATTGGTGGGGTATTCCTTGCACGTATGGGTTGGCTGATGTTGAAAGCAGGCCTCAACACGATGCAGCAAGAAGCTTTGCTAGATGATGGTCAAAAACTGCCTACACCCAAGGCCAACCATTATTTCATGTCAGGTTTACTGACGAACTTGTCTAACCCGAAAACGCTGATTTATTTCAGTAGTGTGTTTTCACTAGCCTTAAGTTCTAGTGCAAGTCCTTATTTAAAAATGCAACTTGCGGTCATTATTCCAATCCAAACTTTTATGACTTTTGCACTGCTGATGCTGCTTTTATCATTACCTAAAATTAAAGCGGCATATCAGCGTTCAGGAAGTTATATTGACATTTTTTCTGGCGGGTTGTTTCTGATTTTTGCTTTATGGCTTTGGTACGATGCTCTCGCAATCTACATCTAAGTCATTTTTAAGCTCTTTAGATGATGGAGCCTGTTCCAAGATAGACACTTCGTCTTTTTTACTTTGCGCATAGCGGTTGGGCTGCAATGTCGCTTCGGTATTTTCTGAGCCCTTATAGCTCCGACTGCGGTTGGCACGTTCGCGTAAACCGCCTTTTTTAATCAACTGAACCATTCTTTCTTCCTCATCTTTGCATCTTATTTTAATAAACAATCGCGAGAAAACTAAAGGGTTTTCAGCAAATATGACGGAATACGTCAAAAACTATTATGTTACAAAATGAAATTGTCATGATTCGGTGTTATAAAGAGGAATATGCGTTAAATCAATTGATTAATCTTTCAATGTAAGCCGTTGCTGACATCACTTCAGGTGAATTACGCTTGAGTCTCAACAAATACTCACATAAGATAAATGAATCTAACATTCTGTGAGGCAGGGTGATGGACAATAAAAACAAGAAAGGACAAAAACAAGGGGGTAAAGCCATGCTCTATCAATACCACTGCGCATGTTGTGAAACAGTTGTCGCATCAACAGATAAAGACTGTCCAAACTGTGGATCACATAATATTCGAAGTCCTTTTGGATTTTGGATTTTCTGTATTGTTGCATGTCTTGCTGCAGCGATTATCGTTAAATCTGTACAAGTCTATTTGGCCGACCGCAACAGCGAACCAGCTGCCGTGACTTCGCTCTTTGATGTGCTCAATCATGACAACAAACCTAAGTAGTGAGGTTCAATGACTTCACGACTGAACTGATGGGCTATTTTCCATCAGTGAAAATAAAAAAACCCGCATTAAGCGGGTTTCTTTTAGGATCAAACTTATAGACCAGCTGAAGCTTTAAGCACTTCCACTTTGTCTGTTTTTTCCCAAGTAAATGCAGTATCTGAACCTTCACGACCGAAGTGACCATAAGCAGCAGTTTGCTTATACATCGGTTGAATGAGGTCAAGCATACGAGTGATACCGTATGGGCGTAAGTCGAAGTGTTCACGGACTAATGCAATGATCAGCTCTTCAGATACTTTTGCTGTATTGAAGGTATTGATTGAAATAGACGTTGGCTCAGCCACACCAATGGCATAAGACACTTGAATTTCACATTTGTCTGCAAGACCCGCCGCTACGATGTTTTTCGCAACATAACGACCTGCGTAAGCAGCAGAACGGTCAACTTTAGATGGATCTTTACCAGAGAAAGCACCACCACCGTGACGTGCCATACCACCGTAGGTGTCTACAATGATTTTACGACCTGTTAAACCACAGTCGCCCACTGGACCACCAATCACAAACATTCCTGTTGGGTTGATGTGGAATTTGGTGTCTGCATGGAACATTTCAGCAGGGATCACTTTTTTCACGATTTCTTCAATCACAGCTTCTTTTAAGTTGCTTTGAGAAATTTCAGGATCGTGCTGGGTAGATAATACGACTGCGTCTAAACGAACAGGCATGCCATTTTCATAAGCAAAAGTCACTTGGCTTTTTGCATCTGGGCGTAACCATGGTAAAGCGCCACTACGACGTAGCTCAGCTTGCTTTTCCATTAAACGATGTGCATATGAAATTGGAGCAGGCATAAGCACGTCAGTTTCACGGCTTGCATAACCAAACATTAAACCTTGGTCACCCGCGCCTTGATCTTCAGGCTTTTGACGGTCTACACCTTGAGCAATCTCTGGTGACTGTTTACCAATCATGTTGATCACAGCACACGTTGAACCATCAAAACCAAGGTCAGAATGGTGGTAACCAATGCCATTTACGGTTTGACGAACAATCGCTTCGAAGTCCACATTTGCAGTTGTTGTGATTTCACCTGCAAGTACTACCGCACCCGTTTTTACAAGCGTTTCACAAGCAACCCGCGCATATGGGTCTTCTTTTAAGATCGCATCCAAGATAGCATCACTGATTTGGTCAGCCATTTTATCTGGATGGCCTTCGCTTACAGATTCCGAGGTAAATACAGCGTACTCGCGCATAAGTCCTATCACAGTTAATTTAAAAGACGCAATATGGTACATCGACTTAGCCGTTTGAGCCAGTTCTACGCGACCAAAATGACTGAATTTATTTCAATTCAACGACTTTTTATCTGATATAAGCATCTAAAAAATTGATATAGCGTTTATTTTTAGTTCGAAATGACAAAGTAACGGGTTCTTATTCAAAGTTTATGGGTGCGTATCATGAGGTTTTGTGTTTTGATTATATCTAATTTGAAAACAATAGTTTGCTTGAGTTTTTTTTGGCTTGGGTGTTAAGTTGATAAATAAAAAATGCTCAAAATAAGCATTAGAAAATAATCAACAATTTGTACTAATTCATGAATAATTTAAAAAAGTGAATAAAATTCACCATGAATGTTTAATTGTATGTAAAAAATACAAATGTATCCTGCGTAGTATCAGATGCTAAAGGATAACGACTTGTTTTGATTGTTGAATAAGGGAGTTCCGTTCTATTTTAAAAGTTGACGATTCTATCGTGTGGAGTTTGATCCAGAGAAAAGCTAGAGAGACATTTCCGAGTGAAATTGTTGTGATTTTAGGCAATGCCCGCATTTATTGGACATTGATGATGAATAAATAGCGAAATATTGTCCATTAGGCTTTACCCATTCCTCTTTTTTTAAGACAATACACCTATCTTTGAATTCTATTCATCTTACTCTTTAAATCATTTGTTTGGACTCTGACCTATGACAACCCCGCTTAACGAACGTCGTATTGCAAACGCAATTCGTGTATTGGCAATGGATGCTGTGCAAAAAGCAAACTCTGGACATCCAGGTGCGCCAATGGGGATGGCTGATATCGCTGATGTGGTATGGCGTGAGTTTTTCAACCATAACCCGACTAACCCTCAATGGGCGAACCGTGACCGTTTTGTACTATCAAATGGTCATGGCTCTATGCTGCAATATGCGTTATTGCACCTTACGGGCTATGATTTATCAATTGAAGATTTAAAAGCATTCCGTCAACTGCACTCTAAAACGCCGGGTCACCCAGAATTAGGTTATGCACCAGGTATTGAAACTACGACTGGCCCGCTTGGTCAGGGGATTGCAAACGCAGTTGGTTTTGCTCTAGCTGAAAAAACTTTAGCAGCGCAGTTCAACAAAGATGAGTTGAGCGTTGTTGACCATTTCACTTACTGTTTCTTGGGTGATGGCTGTTTAATGGAAGGTGTTTCTCACGAAGCATGTTCACTTGCAGGTACTTTAGGTCTAGGTAAACTGATTGCTTACTATGACGACAACGGTATTTCGATTGATGGTGAAGTAGAAGGTTGGTTCTCTGACGATACAGAGCAACGTTTCTTGGCTTATGGCTGGCAAGTACTTAAAGCTGATGGTCATGATGCAGATGCATTACGTGCTGCAACTTTGCAAGCAAAAGCTGAAACGAAAAAACCAACGATCATCATCTGTAAAACGATTATTGGTCTAGGTTCACCAAACAAGCAAGGTAAAGAAGACTGTCACGGTGCGCCGTTAGGTAATGACGAAATCGCATTAACACGTGAAGCATTGGGCTGGACTGAAGGTCCATTTGAAATTCCTGCTGACGTTTATGCAGCATGGGATGCAAAAGCAAAAGGGACGGCTTCTGAAGCGGTTTGGAATGAATTATTTGCTCAATATGCAGCAAAATATCCAACTGAAGCAGCTGAATTAAAACGTCGCCTTTCAGGTGAATTGCCAGCTGAATTCCTTGCTCAAGCAGATGCGTTTATTGCTGACACTAATGCAAAAGCTGAAACCATTGCTACACGTAAAGCAAGCCAAAACACATTGCAAGCTTTCGGTCCATTATTGCCTGAATTATTAGGCGGTTCTGCGGACTTGGCTGGTTCTAACTTAACACTTTGGAAAGGTTGCCAAGGCGTTCAGGACAATCCAGCAGGTAACTACGTACACTATGGCGTACGTGAGTTTGGTATGACTGCCATTGCAAATGGTGTTGCGCTTCACGGTGGTTTCATTCCTTACGTTGCAACATTCCTTATGTTTATGGAATATGCGCGTAATGCAGTACGTATGTCTGCGTTGATGAAACAACGTGTAATCCATGTATATACACATGACTCAATTGGTTTGGGTGAAGATGGTCCAACGCACCAACCTGTAGAGCAAATTGCGTCTTTACGTGGTACACCAAACTTAAATACTTGGCGTCCATGTGACACGGTTGAAGCCGCTGTGTCTTGGAAGTCTGCACTTGTACGCTCAGAAGGCCCAACAGCCTTGATCTTCTCTCGTCAAAACCTACCATTCCAAACACGTACAGATGCACAAATTGCAAATGTAGCGAAAGGTGGTTATGTATTGGCTGAAGAAAAAGGCGATTTAAAAGCGATTATTATTGCCACGGGTTCTGAAGTTTCATTGGCGATGGAAGCCTATGCGCAGCTTGAAGGTGTGCGTGTCGTGTCTATGCCGTGTGCTGAAGAATTTGTGAAGCAAGATGCAGCGTACCGTGAAGCGGTTCTTCCATCAAGCATTCGTGCGCGTGTTGCTGTTGAAGCAGCGCACGTAGACTACTGGTGGAAGTTTGTAGGTTTAGACGGTCGTGTAATTGGTATGACGACTTATGGTGAATCTGCACCTGCGAAAGACTTATACCAATACTTCGGTATTACGACTGAAGCAGTTGTTGCTGCGGTAAAAGAATTGACAGCTTAATTTTTAAAATTAACTGTTTGAAGGACGCTCCAGTTTAGGGGCGTCTTTTATTTTGAATGGCATATATAATATGCAAGCTGCTGCTGAAGTAGCTGCATAAATTTTAGGTGATGATATGAGCTTGTACGATCAAATTCATGATGAAGTTGTATTGATGGATGCGGGCGAACAGAAGTGGATTGGACCAGATCTACCTTTGGAGGCGATGCTTGCTGTTGAACTGTTATTGCAAGATTTAGCAGAAGATAAGCAAATTAAGATCCGTCGTAAAAACCATGAAAAGCAGACAGGTATGAAGTTGATTGATCGGATTCTGATTGAAAAACTATGATGGTTGTCACGTCCAAAAGAAGCCTTATTGAAGCGATTCAATAAGGCTTTTTCTTTGTGGTGATTTCAGTTTAAATATAAGCCTTACAAAAAAATAAACATCACTTTGATAACAAAATGGAAGTACGAAATATTCAAATTGTGCCACTGACAGAAATCGATCAGTCGATCTGGGTTACATTATGGCAAGCTTATCAGGCATTTTATCAGGCTGATTTATTGGCGCAGATATCTGAAAACACGTGGCATAAATTGACTGATTCTAAGCGTGAGCATATGTATGGTTTTGCTGCACTATAGCAGGTCGGGTTGTAGGCATTGTGCATGTGATAGAGCATGATAGCTGTTGGACGTTAAAGCCTTACGCTTACTTACAAGATTTGTTTACGCATGAGGACTATCGTGGGCTAGGTGTTGCAACAGCTTTAATCGAACACGTCAAAATGTATACCGAAAAGCGAGCATATGATCGGGTCTATTGGCTCACCCATCAGGATAATTTAGTCTCACAGCAACTTTATAATAAAGTCGTGAAGAAGACTGGTTTTATTCAATATCAGGTGTAGGTAAGTCGCTACATTTAAAAACAATTATATCGTTCTAAAGTTGCAACATATCGTTTTATCTTTATAGATGTATTCGTTGTAGAACTCTATAGACTAAGCAGTATTCCAATGTGAGATAAAAACATGAACTTTAAAGCTTTAACAATCGGTTTGGCTGTTGCAACTGCGACTACATTTGCTATGGCGAAACCTGTGGCATATCAAATTGACCCTACACATACAGCAACAGTTTTCACATGGAGCCACTTTGGTTTTTCAACGCCATCTGCAAACTTCAGCGACATTCAGGGTGTGATTAATGTTGATAATGCAAAACCTGCAAACTCGTCGGTGAATGTAACGATTCCTTTATCTAGCTTAAACACCAACGTAAAAGCTTTAGATGAACACTTACAGGCGGCTGATTTCTTTGATGCAGCAAAATATCCAACCATCACCTTTAAAAGTACAAAAGTACAGGCTGTAGGCGCGAATAAGTACAAAATCACAGGTGATTTAACCATTAAAAATGTGACAAAGCCTGTCGTTTTAGATGCAGTGTTGAATAAGCAAGGTGAGCACCCAATGACCAAAGCACAGTCAATTGGTTTCAACGCAACCACTTCATTTGACCGTTCTGCTTTTGGTGTAGGCGCATACGTGCCAAACGTGGGTGATAAAATCACTGTGAATATCACCACTGAAGCATCAGTTCCACAGCCTAAAGCTGCTGCAAAATAAGCGATATCTACCCCCAAAAAAGCACCTCATAGAGGTGCTTTTTTATGTCTGCTGTAAACTTAAAAGTTAGAGCAAAAGATGCATTGAGCGGATTATGGCTGAATTGTTAAACCAGTGCTTTTAAATACGCTGTCAAAACTTGTCCAGAAACATATTCTAGTTGAGCTGCACAGCGTTGGTTGTCTGCACGCAATGCTGGAATGTTGATGTTCGCTTGACGAAGTTCAGCAGTATGCCCGATTAGCCATTTTTCTAAACCGTCCGCTGCGACTTCAGGATGGAACTGTAAGCCTAGAATAGTTTTGCCTACACGAAAAGCTTGGTTGGGATAAACTTCTGAGCTGGCCAACAGTTCAGCTTGAGCAGGGAGTTCAAAGGTGTCGCCATGCCAATGTAGCACTTCAGTTCCTACGAGTGCTTGTAGAGGGTTATGTTCAACGGTATTGAGCTGTAACTGACTCCAGCCAATTTCTTTGCTATGACCTGCATATACTTTTGCACCGAGCGCATGTGCAATCAACTGTGCACCTAAGCAAATGCCTAAAGTCGGTAAATTCTTTTCTAAGCGAACTTTGAGTAAGTCTATTTCTTGTTGTAAGAAAGGGTAGTCTTCAGTTTCGTATACTCCAATCGGTCCACCTAAAATGACGGTTAGACCTGTGTAGTTTAACGCTTTAGCTAAGTCATCTTTGCCTGCTTCGAAATATCGTACCCGATAACCCAGTTGATATAACACATCTTCCCATGCGCCCAAATCTTCAAAAGCAAGATGCTGAATCGCGTATATGGTATCGGGTAGTGTCGTCATAGCTGGCTCGTTCACAGGGGTTAAAGAAGTATAAAAATGTACAGGGAAATGCGTAGAAGTTGAAGGCAATAAATCAGAAAAGATGCAGAAAAAAACTATAAATTCAATCCAAGATTTTACTTGAGCTGTAGCATGTTTTTAATCATCCATTTGCTTGAGCTTAAAATTTCCCGTTGTAGATGTTCATCTGCCATGCTCCGCGCCATGACGATTGCACCGACCAGTTGACACAGTACCGCCCAAGCTTGTGTTTCACTGCCTAGGTGTTGTGTAAAGAGTGCGTGACCACGAAGCATTTCCTGTTGAAAACACAGTTTTGTTGTTTCACTACTACGTGCTACTTCGGCTGCAAGAGAGGGAATAACACAGCCTTGATCTGGACGTTGCACATGAGAAAGGGCTAAATAACGTTCAAGTTCGAAGTCAATCCACTCTTCGAGGTTGTCATGCGGATTGGCTTGCCATGCTTGAAAGCTGTGTTGCAACTCGGACTCGATCAGTGCTTCAAATAATTCATGTTTTGATGAAAAATGCGAATAAAAAGCACCGCTGGTCATTTGAGCCGCTTTCATAAAACCGTCGATACCCGTATTGGCAAAGCCTTGCTTCTTGGCCAGTTGAGCACTGATTTTAAGCAGCTCTTGACGTTTTTCTTCTTTATAGCCTGTTTTATAGCGCATAGGAGTTTCATCAAAATAAAATTGACTGATGCTGAAAACTATAACATAGTGATCGTTATGATAACGATCGTTATTTTATAGAGGGAGTGTATTTATGGATGAATTACAGCCAGAACAGCAGTTGCAAAAGGCTGATGCTAAAAAGAAAGTCGCGTTAGTGATTGGCGCAGGAGATGCTACAGGGGGCGAAATCGCGAAACGTTTTGCACGTGGTGGATACATCGCCTGCATGACGCGAAGAAATGCCGAAAAACTCCAGCCCTTAATTGCAGAGATAGAAGCCGAAGGTGGTCTTGCATATGGCTTTGCTTCTGATGCACGTAAAGAAGATCAAGTCATCGCTTTGGTGGAAGAAATTGAAGCCAATATTGGTGAAATCAATGTTTTAGTGTTTAACATTGGGGCGAATGTGCCATGTAGTATTTTAGAAGAAACTGCACGTAAGTATTTTAAAATTTGGGAAATGGCTTGCTTCGGTGCGTTTTTGACTGGGCGTGAAGTGGCGAAGCGTATGGTCGTGCGTGAGCACGGCAGCATTATTTTCACGGGTGCAACTGCTGGAATAAGGGGTGCTGCAAACTTTGCCGCTTTTGCAGGGGCGAAACATGCACTGCGTGCCTTAGCCCAAAGTATGGCGCGTGAGCTCGGCCCGAAAAATATTCATGTGGCACACGTGGTGGTGGATGGTGCAATTGATACCGATTTTATTAAAGACACTTTTCCTGACATGTACGCGCGCAAAGAACACGATGGCATATTAAATCCCGTGCATATTGCAGAAAATTATTGGCATTTGTCGCAGCAACCGCGCGATGCATGGACGCATGAGTTAGATTTAAGACCTTGGATGGAAACGTGGTAAAAGGACAAAGCATGAAAACAGTAGAATTTTATTTTGATTTAGGTAGCCCGTATAGCTATTTGGCCTACTATCGGTTATTGCAAATGGCAGAGCAGCAAGAGATTCAGATTGTGTATAAGCCTATTTTATTGGGCGGGGTGTTTAAAGCAACAGGCAATCGTAGTCCGATAGAGATTCCTGTCAAAGGGGTTTATTCAATCTTAGATATGCAACGCTGGGCGGAGTATTACCAGATCCCAATGCAAATGAATCCGCATTTCCCGATGAACACTTTAACCCTAATGCGCATTTTGACAGGCGTTCAATTGTTGCATCTAGAAAAGTTTGAGCAAGTTTTAAAACTTTTATTCGATGCGATGTTTGGTACACCACAAAATCTGAATGAACCTACTGTCTTGGCAGAAGTGTTAGAACCAAGTGGGTTTTCTGTAGAAGATATTATGAGCATGGTTCAGTCGGAGGTGGTGAAACAAAAACTGATCACTGAAACAGAATTGGCCATTCAACGTGGCCTTTTCGGCGCACCGACATTCTTTGTGGATGATGAAATGTATTGGGGCCAAGATCGCCTACATTTTGTAGAACAAGCGCTGAATAAAGCGAGCTAAAATACAAGTTAAAAGAACACGATATTTAAGATCAGCCATAAAATTACGGCTGATCTGCTTTAAATTAAAATAAACGCTTAGGCGCATGTTCCGTGTCTAGACTCACCATTTTATGTTCATCTTTTAAGTCTACACCTGAGTAACCGAGTTTCTTAGAGCCACGCATGAGAGACATTAGCCGTTGTACTGCAACAGGAATGCTTAAGCCCGCAGGTCGAACATTTGAAATACAGTTCCGTTTAGCATCCAACGTACCTGAGGCTGCTTTCCATGTATAGTAAATGCCCATACTATCAGGTGAGCTTAGGCCAGGCCTTTCGCCAATCAGCATCACGAGCATAGTCGCGTGTAGGCACTCTGCAACTGGATCACCCAAAGCGACTCGGCTTCCAGTAGCAATAACCATCGGTGCAATGCTCCAGTGTTCCGCTTGCAACTGCGGGATAAGGTGTTGAATAAAAGGCACTGCATTTTCTTCAATTGCCCGTGCAGATAGTCCATCACCAATCACAATGCAGACATCATAGTTTTGCGGGTTGCTGGCTTTAAAGACCTCTAAGCCATGTTGTGAAGCTGGACTTAACAGGCGACCTAGGTCAGGACGTTTTAAGTATTCTTGTTTATTTTCAGCTTGACTGTGTACCGTCAGACTATCCAAACCTAGTGTATTAAAACTTGCAACTAAGTGTTCGACATCTAAAGCTTGATGTACCGCATCTTGCGCTTCCGCATGCGCCAGTTGAAACTTCAGCAGTTCATGGGTCGGGATGCTACAACCAGCGCGACCAATGGCAATACGTGCATCGGTAAATTTTTTTAAGTTTTCCCAAACATCCTGATGCTGTTCAGATTGATAGTTTTCTAGAGGAACAAGTGACATAAGTTGCTCCTTATATATGCAAAAGTTTTTCAAATTGTGGCGGAATATGTTCCGGCCAGAGAATGTGTTGCTGCTGTTGTTTAAAAATGCCTTGTTCCGCCAACCACAGATCAAACTCAGGTGCGGCTTTTAAGCCCAGAAGTTGCCTTAAATACAGCGCATCATGAAACGACGTGGTTTGATAGTTCAGCATGACGTCATCCGAGCCTGGAATGCCCATAATAAAGTTCAAACCTGCTGCGCCAAATAGGGTGAGTAGCACATCCATATCATTTTGGTCGGCATCGGCATGGTTGGTATAGCAAATGTCGCAGCCCATAGGTAAGCCTAGGAGCTTGCCACAAAAGTGGTCTTCTAAGCCTGCACGGATAATTTGTTTGCCATTGTATAAATACTCTGGACCAATAAAGCCAACCACAGTGTTCACCAGCAGTGGGTTGAATTTACGAGCCACCGCATAGGCACGGACTTCTAAGGTTTGCTGATCTACGCCGTGATGTGCATTACTAGATAAAGCACTGCCTTGACCTGTTTCAAAATACATCACATTTTGTCCTACAGTCCCACGCTTGAGTGCAAGTGTCGCTTCATAGCCTTCACGCAGTAATCCGAGATTAATACCGAAGCCTTCATTGGCGCGCTGTGTACCTGCAATCGATTGAAACATTAAATCAATCGGCACATTTTTCTCTGCCAGTTGAATCCCCGAACTGATATGCGTCAGCACACAAGATTGGGTTGGAATATGATGCTCTTGGATCACATGATCGAGTAGTTTGAGTAGCTCCGATAAATTTTGTAGGTTATCGGTTGCAGGGTTAATCCCAATGACGGCATCACCATTGCCATACATCAAGCCATCCAAAATACTGGCCGATATTCCCAAGAGATCATCGGTTGGGTGATTCGGTTGTAAACGGGTCGAGAGATGACCTTTCAATCCGATGGTGTTGCGAAATTGGGTGACGACTTCACATTTACTTGCAACCAAGATGAGGTCTTGATTGCGCATAATCTTACTCACCGCAGCCACCATTTCAGGGGTTAAACCGAGCGCAAGTTGTTGTAATTTCTGCGTAGTCGCATCTTCACTGAGTAGCCAGTTACGAAAGTCTCCTACGGTAAAATGTGAAATCGGCGCAAATAAATCACTACGGTGCTCATCGATAATCAGGCGGGTTATTTCATCCTGTTCATAGCTGATCAACACTTCAGTTAAAAACTGCTTCAATGGAACATCGGCCAATGCCATTTGTGCGGCAACACGTTCAGTGGCATTTTCCGCTGCAACACCTGCAAGTTGATCACCTGAGCGCAGCGGGGTTGCTTTTGCCATTAAAGTTTTTAAATCATTAAACACATAGTGCTGATGTCCAATCAACGTTTTATAAGCCATGTCATAGGTCCTTCTATAAGTCTTGTTCTGCCTTACGAATACTTTCAAACTCTTCTTCAGGTGTACCTTGAACGAGTCGATGGCGACTATGGAAAATAAAGTAGGCAATAAAGACCGCATAAATAGCGGCAGCCATAAACCAAACTTTAGGATCCACCACAAAACCAGCAATCACCGCAATACTGGCTAAAACCAAAGCAATCGATGAGGTGAGAATCCCACCTGGAGTTTTATAGGGACGATGCAACTCTGGACGGCTGATGCGCAGTTTAATGTGAGAAAGCATCATCAAGACATAAGAAATGGTCGCACCAAATACCGCCATCAGGATGAGCAGATCACCTTCACCTGTCAGCGACAATAAAAAACCAATGATGCCGGGAATAATAATTGCTAAATAGGGCGCTTTGTTTTTATTGGTCAGTGATAATGAAGTTGGTAAATAACCCGCACGTGATAAGGCGAAAATTTGACGTGAATAGGCATAAATGATGGAGAAGAAACTCGCAATTAAACCTGCTAGACCGACAAAATTGACAAAACTGCCTAACCAGCTGTTTTGACCATAGACTGCTACCAGTGCATCAACTAAGGGTGCGCCTGATTCTTTAAGTTGTTCTGCGCCAGCGGCACCAGCACCTAAGAACAGAATAAGTAGGGCAAAAGCGGCCAAAATCAGCATCGAACCAATCAAACCACGTGGTAAGGACTTAGATGGATCTTTGGCTTCCTCTGCTGCCAGTGGAACACCTTCCACCGCTAAAAAGAACCAAATGGCATAGGGCACCGCCGCCCAAATTCCGATATAACCCATCGGTAGGAAGCTACTTGCACCGATATTTTCAGTCGGTGTAATGTTAAATAAGTTGGCGCTGTTAAAATGTGGTGCCATTGCGATGATAAAGACAAAAAGAGCTACGGCTGCAATGGCGGTAATTACAAACATGATCTTGAGGGCTTCACCTGCACCTTTGAGATGAATACCCATAAAAACCAGATAGCAGATGAGATAAATGATCCATCCACCGACACCAAATAAGGACTCGCAGTAGGCACCAATAAAGCATGCGATAGCCGCAGGGGCGATGGCATATTCAATTAAAATCGCCGTGCCTGTGAGATAGCCGCCAAATGGACCAAATGCGGTACGCGCAAAGCTATAGCCGCCTCCCGCAGTGGGCAGCATGGTGGCCATTTCAGACATCGACAGGCACATGCATAAGTACATGATGGCTACGACAACCGTTGCGATAAACATACCGCCCCAGCCACCTTGAGCAAGACCGAAGTTCCAGCCAGCAAAGTCGCCTGAAATGACATAAGCCACGCCTAAACCAACTAATAATAGCCAGCCTACAGCACCTTGTTTCAGTTGCCTTTTTTCAAAATAGTCGTCAGATGTGCTTACAGTTGAAGTAGAGAGTGGAGTCGTTGAGCTGTTAATGGGAGAATCGGTCATGTGAAGCTCCATATCTTGAGTTTTTATAGATGGCTTGATGGATGCAATATTTATGCAATTTCAGTACCAAGCGACTAGACGTCCTGTCTAATGTTTATATGACACAGTTTTGAATTATTGTTTTGATGGTTGATGGTTGATGGTTGATGGTTGATGGTTGATGGTTGATGGTTGATGGTTGATGGTTGATGGTTGATGGTTGATGGTTGATGGTTGATGGTTGATGGTGAGAGTGTTCAGGGTAACGAATCACCCTAAACACATAGAAAACAGAATACGAATAAGCTAAGAGCTTAGAAGAAGCCCATAGGCTTAGTTGCATAGCTCACAAGTAGGTTTTTAGTTTGTTGGTAATGATCAAGCATCATTTTATGGTTTTCACGACCAATCCCTGACTTTTTATAACCACCGAAAGCGGCATGTGCAGGGTAGATGTGGTAACAGTTGGTCCAAACTCGACCCGCTTGAATTGCACGACCTGCACGGTAAGACGTATGTGCTGAACGTGACCATACACCAGCGCCTAAACCATAAATAGTGTCGTTGGCAATTTTAATTGCATCGTCAAAGTCTTTGAATGTTGCCACTGAAAGCACAGGCCCAAAAATTTCTTCTTGGAAAATTTTCATGTCATTGGTGCCTTTGAAGATGGTTGGTTCAATATAGAAACCAGAACCTACTTCATTACGCTCACTACCACCTGTCAGTACTTGTGCACCTTCACCGCGACCTGTTGCGATACAACCCAAGATTTTCTCTTGCTGTTCAAGTGAAGCTTGCGCACCAATCATCGTTTCTGTATCGAGTGGGTGACCCGTTTTAATGCGTTTCACACGTTCAACTGCCATTTCAAGGAATTTATCCGCAATACTTTCTTGAACTAAAGCGCGTGATGGACACGTACAGATTTCACCTTGGTTAAGCGCAAACATGGCAAAACCTTCAAGGGCTTTGTCTAAGAACTCATCGTCTTGATCCATAATGTCTTCAAAGAAGATGTTTGGAGACTTACCACCTAATTCCAAAGTTACAGGAATCACGTTTTCAGTGGCATATTGCATGATCATTTGACCCACAGCTGTTGAGCCAGTGAATGCAATTTTAGCAATACGTGGATTGGTTGCGAGTGGACGACCCACTTCAACACCATAACCGTTGACGATGTTTAAAATACCAGGTGGGAGTAAGTCTTGAATGAGTTCAATTAAAACCAAAATACTCGCAGGCGTCTGTTCAGCAGGTTTTAAAACAATACAGTTACCCGCAGCAAGTGCAGGAGCAATTTTCCATGTCGCCATCAAAATTGGGAAGTTCCATGGAATGATTTGCCCTACCACACCCAATGGTTCGTGGAAGTGATAGGCAATGGTATCTTCATCAATTTCAGAAATGCCACCTTCTTGTGCACGGATACAACCTGCGAAATAGCGGAAATGGTCAATGGCTAAAGGAATGTCCGCTGCGAGCGTTTCACGAATCGGTTTACCGTTGTCCCATGTTTCAGCCACAGCCAATTTTTCTAGATTTTGTTCTAGACGATCTGCAATTTTAAGGAGTAAATTTGAACGTGTAGTAGGAGAAGATTTGTTCCATTGTTCTTTGGCTTTATGCGCAGCATCAAGTGCAAGTTCGATGTCTTCGACAGATGAGCGAGGGACTTTTGTAAAAACTTTACCGTCGACAGGAGATATATTTTCAAAGTATTCACCTTTTACTGGAGCAACCCACTCGCCACCAATAAAGTTGTCATACTGTGCTTTAAATTCTACTTTAGAACCAGATTGGTTAGGGTCTACATAGCGCATATTGAAGTTCCTTTGCTTATTGATTTTTTAAAAGCATCTACAGCTTTGGTATAAGGTACATCTGTACAATATTTAAGTAGCATAACTAATATAAGGTTGGAAAAAGGTTGGAAGGAAGGAGGTTTACAAGCCTTTGACAAATGTTTACAACCAAGTAATACAGTGGACGTATATCAGGAATTGTTTTGAGAATAAGGAATGATGGCAATGCAACATTTAATACAGAAAAGACAAGAAATAGAAAAGCTTAGAACCAGTAGTAGTATTTCGACGGTACAAGCTGAACAACTGGGAAAAAGTATTGCAAGTTCATGGCAGCGCTCTAACTCCGCAGAAATTCCAAAAGATCGCTTTGCTGCACCCATTTCGGAAGGTTCTATGTCACAAGGTTCAGCGCTACAGCATGCTTTGAGTTATTGTGCAGATGAACTGAGACACATTGCACAGCAGTCTTCGATGGTGGTCGCTGTAGGTGATATTGGTAGTACCATTATTTGGAGTGCGTCCAGTAGACAAATGCGTAATGCGGCAGAAAGTGTACATTTTGTTGAAGGCGGGCAGTGGCGAGAGGAATTGGTGGGGACCAATGCATTGGCCTTATCCTTAAAAACGCAACAGTCCAGTTGTGTCTTTTCAAATGAACATTACATGAGCTCCATTCATGATTGGGTTTGTTATGCGGCGCCGATCATCGACCCTTACTCAAAACACGTCCTTGGGGTGATTGATTTATCCACCACATGGAAAAATCATAATAGCCTTGGTCTACTCGCAGCAGAGCGCTGTGCATCTATCATCCAAACGGCACTCTTAGAATATCAGCGTCAACAGTTATATATCCGTGCTTTTGGTGTGCCACAAGTACATTTTAATGGCAAAGTGATGGTACTCACACCGCGACAAATTGAAATTTTGACCATCTTGGCACTGTGCCCACAGGGCATGACTTTAGATACTTTGCATCAGGCTTTATATGGCGAGCGCAAGGTGAGTGTGGGAACACTTAAGGCCGAAATGTCGCAACTGCGTGACTTGCTTGGTGGTATGTTGGGATCTCGTCCCTATCGGATCTTGGCGCATATCGAGGCCGATTTTTTACAAGCCGAGCAGGCTTTAGATGCTGCGTATATCGAGACCGCATTGAAGCTGTGTTCAGGTGTTTTATTACCTAAAACGGAAAGTCCATTTCTATGTGCATGGCGCGATTGTTTGGAGTCACGTTTAAGCAGTGCGATTTTTAAAGCCAATGAAACCGATATGTTGTTTAAACATGTTGCACGTTACCCAGAGGCGATTGATGCCGTTGAGCGACTCATTGAGCTGACACCGAATGGACATCCTGCGCATCAGCTACTCGAGAAATATAAAATTTAAGAATTCTTAATTGCATTGGAAAGGTATATTTACACTATTTTTTGCTCGAGCCATTGGAACAGCTCAGCATAAACTTCAGCACGAACTTCAGGTGCAGAGAGGACTAAGTCGTGTAAGCCATTGTGAATGGTCACGACACTGACGTCACCTTGTAAATTTTTAGCCTGCTTTTCAATGTCTTTAACATCTAAAATCACATCACTGGTTTGAGCGGCTGCGCCCCATTTCTTCGGGTTGAGCGTTTGATGTGAATGCATAATGAGTGCAGGAACAGAGAGCTTTAAACCACCGCGATGAATTTCTTTCTGTGCTTCATGGATTGCACGTACAAAGCTGATCCGAACCATAGAATAGCTTGGTTGTTTCCACTCCAAATCAAAGTTCCATTCACCATGCTCGTTTTGATGTAGGCTCGGTACATACCATTTATTCAGTTCACTTGGAAACTTGAGGTCAGGAAAATGCTTTGCGAGTCGACTGAGCTGCGGCACGCCAAGTTTGCGCTTAATGGGATGCATATTAAAATCATAAAAAGGGCTATTGGCCCAAAGTGCTTTGATTAGCGGATGCTTCGGATTGTGTGCAGCGTATAAAGTCGTGATTAAGCCACCCGTAGAGTGCCCTGCAAGCAGCACCGCAGTATGGCCTTCATTGCCAATGATCTCTAAGGCTTGGGTAATTTCAGCATCGTATTCGCTGAGATCATGGACGTTGTAGTATTTTTGAT
Source organism: Acinetobacter sp. 8I-beige (assembly GCF_902505955.1). Classification (NCBI taxonomy): domain Bacteria; kingdom Pseudomonadati; phylum Pseudomonadota; class Gammaproteobacteria; order Moraxellales; family Moraxellaceae; genus Acinetobacter; species Acinetobacter sp. 8I-beige. The sequence goes on from NZ_LR732790.1 coordinate 1,121,083, forward strand.
GGCTCAAGTGAGAACGACCATATTTTCTTAAATCGAGCGCATAAAAATCATAACCATGCTGATTAAATTGTTCAGCCATTTCGGTTTGGAAAAAGTAGTCAATAAAGCCATGGATATACAGCACAGCTTTTTGAGTATTTTGCGGTGCTTTTTTGCGTACGAGGGTTGCGCATACAGCACCTTCATAATCGTCTGGAAAACTGAGTTTTAATTGTTCATAGCCTTCGCCGAGGACATCAGGTGTATACGCAGGATGAGTTTGATTTGCTGACATAATTTGCTCTGGTTGTTATTGTCATGAGTTTTCTTATCCTTGATGAAGTGCAAAACTTTGTCAACCACAAATAAAAAAAGACAATTTAAGTGCACAGGTAAGCAAGGATTAGGCTTACCTGAATGAAACAGTATGGACGTCTGTTTCATTCCACTTAAATTGTCAAAGCAAACTAAAAGTTAAGGAGAGAACTTAGACCGCTGCTTTAAAATCGACCACTGAAGCACCAGATTTGAGTGCAGCTTTGAAGATGTCGACCACTTGAGCATGGTTTGCTTTACGTGGATTCGTCAGCATGCAGGCATCTTTTTGCGCATTTTCAGACATAACACCCAAATCTTGCTCTTTCACACCCAGTTCAGATAAGCTCGATGGAATACCAATCGATGCAGATAGTTCAAGAATTGCGTCAATGGCAGCATACCCAGCTTCAGTCACAGTTAAGCCTGTGGTGTTAACTCCCATCAGTTCTGCAATACGTGCATAACGGTCAGGGCAGGCAATTAAGTTGAATTCACAGACGTGTGGAAGTAAGACTGCATTACATACGCCGTGAGGTAGGTTATAGAAGCCACCCAGTTGGTGCGCCATGGCATGGACATAACCTAGAGATGCATTGTTAAATGCCATACCTGCTAAATATTGTGCATAACTCATTGCATCACGTGCTTCTAAGTTTTCACCGTTCGCAACTGCTGGACTTAACCATTCGCTAATCATCGAAATGGCTTTTTCAGCACAGGCATCCGTGATTGGGTTTGCGGCTGTTGAAACATAGGCTTCTACTGCATGGGTTAATGCATCCATACCCGTTGCTGCCGTTAAACTTGCAGGTTTTGCAATCATCAGTTTAGGGTCATCAATTGCAATTAGTGGAGTGCAGCGCCAGTCCACAATTGCCATTTTTACATGGGTATCTGTATTGGTAATAATACAGAAGCGTGTCATTTCTGATGCTGTACCTGCCGTGGTGTTTATTGCAATAAGAGGGGTCATTGGAACCGTACTTTTATCGATCCCTTCGTAGTCACGAATATGACCACCACCCGCAGTCACGAGTCCAATACCTTTAGCGCAGTCATGGGAAGAACCACCACCTAAGGACACAATAAAGTCACAACCTTGTTCGTTATACGCAGTCACGCCGTTGTGGACATTGATGTCAGTTGGGTTCGGTTCTGCACCTGGGAAGATGTGGCTATCAACACCTGCATCTTTGAGATATCCCGCAATGGTGTCGGCTACGCCAAATTTAAATAAACCTGCGTCGGTTACAATCAGTGCTTTCTTTGCACCGAGGTTTTGTGCTTTACCACCAATTTCTTTGGCACAGCCTGGGCCAAAAAGTGAAACACAAGGGATATAAAAACCGTTGGTTTGATCTGCAATATTTTTAAAAGCCATGGTGCGATTCCTTCTACCATTATTTATGTTGTTATCGGTGCTCATTACCGTTTTTAGAGTATCGAATGATTCAAAAAACTTGTGTACCTACCAAATACCTACCCTAAGTAAGGGAATGAGGAGAAATGGCTTCAACGAACAAAATGGCTATCGATAAAAGGCATAGCCTGTGGTTCAGGATTTGTTTATATTGGTTTTGAAGTTGTGGTGAAAATAGCCAAATTCAAAGAGGAAAAGCCGTGGAGAAAAACGATAAGCTTAAGCAATATCAAAGTTTTGCTATACAGTTAAGACAAGTTGTTCCGAGTATTCAGCAGCTTTATCACGAGCAGGCCGCTTTTCTTTCCACACTCAATGTGCAAAACGTTTTAAGTGTCGACGTAAAACAACAGCGGATTCAAATTTTAAATCATTGTTTTCATATTCAGTTTTATACACCGACGGAACAGGCGGAGCTGTGTGTTCCACAGTTTATCTATCAAGGGCACTATGCGGAAGCACTCGAAGAGTTTTGTTTACACGACATTGTGTTTTTAGTGGGTGATCAGTCCCCACAACATTCTTTGTATTTGCGCAATAAAGTTAAACAGCTGCGTCAGCTAATTCTTCAACAAGTGTTTGTTTTGTTCGATGGACCGAGTCGCGTGCAAACAATTTTGACTGAAATACGGGAAACGCAATCAGAACTCTTTCAACAGTTATGCCAGCAAGTTGAATTCAATACAGCTGATCCAGCTTCTGAGCGAAGTTTGCTGGCCGAGTTGCAGCGCTTATGTAAATTAGATGCAGATCAGGCGGAAGATATTTTACCCTTACAGTCTTTGATGAATAGTTATGATGAGCTGTGTTGCAGTGCCAATCAATTCTTAGAACCACATGTTTATCGCATTATACAAACGGCATTTCCTGAACGGTTTTCTTTACAAGAGTTGATGGATCATACGCACGACATTCACTTGTTATATCCGCATGCTATAGAGCAGCCCCATATGCTTGGCTTTGTGCGGCTTATGCATCGGGATCTTTGGACATCGCGTGATTTGTTGTCAAAGCAGCATTTTTTAAAAACTGAGACCAAGACATGGCAAAAGAAGGTCGCAAAACTCCCGATTTTTGATGAAAGCCGTACCGTAAATTGGTTATTCAAACAAAAAGCGGTGGTGACAGACTGGGTTAGTCAAAATATTCAGCACAGTAGTATTCGCGTTGCCGTAACGGCTTTGAGTTATCTCGATACACAGTCTTATCATCCCGAAATTATTGTGACTACCTTAAAGTACTTCCAACATGTGGCGGCGCGCTTATTTATACAAAGTTCCTATGAACATGCCTTACAACAGCACTGGTTTGAGCTGGAGGCCAACCAGCATGTGGTCTTAAAAAATAGACGCCAAGATATGGATGATCAGCGGATAGCAATCAGCCCGTCTATTTTGTATTTAGATGAATGGCTCGAACTGCTGCACCGTGTGGTCGAACAACAACCTGAATGGGGGAAACGGGTCTACACAAAATTGAGTCGTGTAATGCAGGCCTATATTCAGCATCTAGATAAAATTGCGCAGGAACTTCCTGAAGACTTAGTGATTTATTTTAGCGAAGACAAGCAACAACACCGTGATTTTTATCTTCAGTTAAAGCAACATAAACTGCATATTGAAAGCTTTCGACAGTTGTTTTATTTAAATCGGCCGCCTTTACGAATTTCGGTGTTTGATGCTTATGTGCGCGATTATTTGCCTGAACATTTTGAGACACAAAAGGAGGTTTTAAAAAACGTTACATGGAAGAGCCTATTTCATCAGGCTGTGCAGTGGCATGATCAATTGCATAGCCAAGAGTTGCTCGCTGAACTGAAACGAAAGCTTGGTTATGTCTCATGGCAACCGATCAGTCATGAAGCTTATTATTTTATCGAGAGTTGGGTGCTTGAGGAGCTCAAAGATATTGATCGCATCATTGCAGAGTCACGTCGCTTTCAACATTGTTTAGCAGCCAGTTTTGCTGAGCGAATTATTGTGCGCGAATATGCTGCATTTCATATGAGTCATACCGATTCACAGCGGCACTTGACGCTCGGTTGTCATTATATTGCAGGGCAACTGTTATTTGATCAGCTTGAATATCCAAACAACCAAAAAGCGCTACCCAATGATGTTGTCGTCGCTGAACAATTCATTGCCATGCTGAACCAAACCCAATAACCAAGCTCTTAAAATTTAAACAACAATGGACCTAATTTGTCGCACATCATTTACTGTGTGACGAGATCTGCTTAACTTTTTTGCAAAAACTCGGTAGGCTATAGCCGTTCATCAATGGTATAGGTCTTATGAAGCAAGAAACTGCACTCAAACTCTTAAAAGCGGGCGAAAATGTCTTTTTAACCGGTTCCGCTGGTGCAGGAAAAACCTATACGCTGAACCAATACATTAACTATTTAAAAGCCCGTAAAGTGCCTGTGGCGATTACTGCTTCCACAGGTATTGCCGCGACGCATATGAATGGCATGACCATTCATACTTGGGCCGGCATTGGAATTAAGGATGCGTTGGGGGAAGATGAACTCAAACGCATGAAAGAACGTAAATACTTAAAAGAGCATTTAGAAAATGCCCAAGTCTTAATCATCGATGAAATTTCGATGTTGCATGCTAAGCAACTCAATTTGGTCAATAAAGTCCTTAAGTTCTTTAAAGAAAGTGAAGAGCCATTTGGCGGAATTCAAGTGATCGTCGCGGGTGACTTCTTCCAGTTGCCGCCAGTCGGTAAAAATGAAGAACGCAATCGCGATAAATTCTGTTTTATGTCTGATGCTTGGGTGGAAGCCAAGTTTCGTGTGTGCTATTTGACCGAGCAGCACCGTCAGGGCAATGATTATCTCAATGATATTCTAAATGCCATTCGCAGTCAGAGTATTAACTCTCAGCACTTGCAGGCTTTACAAGCTACACGTCAGCAAGATATTGGGGAAATTTTTACACGTTTATATACGCATAATATGGACGTGGACACCATCAACTTCAAACATTTGAATGAAATTGAAAATGAAGGCCGACAGTTTGAAGCGGTGTGTGATGGCAATGACAAGCTTATTGAAACCTTAAAGTCTTCTGTGCGCGCACCTGAAAACCTAACCCTCAAAAAAAATGCCAAAGTGATGTTTGTAAAGAACAACTTCGATGTGGGCTATATCAACGGTAGCTTAGGCGAAGTAGTGGGCTTTGAAGAAGATGATGACTTTGGGATATTGCCTAAAGTCAAACTGACTGATGGCACGGTACTGGTGGTTGAGCCTGAAACATGGTCAGTGGACAATGATGCAGGCAAAACCATTGCCAGTTTTCAGCAAATTCCATTGCGTTTGGCATGGGCCATCACCATTCATAAGTCACAAGGGATGACTTTGGCGGCAGCGGAAATTAATCTTAGTCATACTTTTGAAAAAGGACAGGGCTATGTGGCTTTGTCTCGCTTAAAGACTTTGGAAGGTTTAAGGTTGTTAGGTTTTAATGAACAAGCGTTGGAGTTAGATAGTCTTGCCATTAAAGCAGACCGCCGCTTCCAAGAACTCTCCGATGAAGCCGAAACACATTTCGAGGCCATTGATCTTGAACCACAACACAAGGCCTTTATTCGTCACTGTGGCGGAACGCTCAATGAAATTGAGATTGAGCGTAATGAAAAGAAAATTGCCCGTAATGCAGGCAAAGCCAACTATGCTTCTGCAACACTCGATGAAACACGTGAATTGTTTGAAGGTGGTTATGAAATTGCAGATATCGCACAAGAGCGCGGTTTGACAGCTGCAACCATTATCAACCATTTAGCAAAGTTGCATAAAGAGCAAGGTCTGGATATTTCCGTGGCACATCCTGGGGAAGAAGTGGTGGAGCAAGTGCGGAAAATTTATAAACGCTTAATGAAGCGTCAGCAAACAGAACATTTTAGTGAAGATGGTGCGATTAAGCTTCGTCCAATTGTGGAACTGACTAATCCACGTATGGGCTATGACCAAGTTCGCTTAGCGCTGTTATATATTGAATAACATCTTAAAACTAAGACATTTCGTGCAGAAATTTCTTACTTACATTGCTCAGAACTTCAGTTAAACTGAATTTTAAGGGATAAGAATAACTTAGAATCGTAATGAAATTGACAGCTTGGTACACGCTACGCAAATTTGTTTATAACAATTTGCATAATGAGGATTATGAGACACCCTTAAGTCGAGGGTTGAACTATTTTCTCATCGCACTGATTATGAGTAATGCTGCTGCGGTCTTGCTGGAGTCGGTGCAAAAGTACTATGTGTTGTATCAACACTTTTTCTATTATTTTGAAATCTTTTCTATTGTCGTTTTTAGCGTCGAATATCTCTTACGTTTTTGGTCAATTGCTGAATCTAATAGTTTTGAGTCGGATTGGAAAAACCGTCTAAATTGGGTCAAAAGTGGTGGGGCGATTATCGATCTTTTGGCTATTCTACCTGCCTATTTAAACTTCTTTGTTCAGTTTGACTTACGATTCTTAAGAATTGTTCGTCTGCTCCGACTGCTCAAGTTAACCCGCTACTTTGTTTCTCTACAAATTTTATTACGAGTCATCGAGCGCGAAAAAGGCTCATTTCAAGCAGTTATTTTCATCTTAATGATTATGATCATTATGGCGGCTGCAGGGGTGTATTTGATTGAAAGTCAGGCACAGCCTGAAGTTTTTAGCTCTATTCCAGCTTCAATGTGGTGGGCCGTGGTTACACTGACGACCGTGGGTTATGGCGATGTGACACCTATTACGCCGTTAGGACGCTTTCTTGGTGCGATTATTACCATTTTAGGGGTAGGTTTAGCGGCATTGCCTGCGGGTATTTTGGCGAATGGTTTAGCCAATGAACTTGAGCAGCGTAAAGAAAAACTTGAACTCAGATTTCGAGAACTAATCCAAAATAGCGATATTGATTTTGTTTTAGAAACAGAAAAAATTGAAGAAGTTCGTAAAGAAGTTGGGCTGACCAAAGAGCAAACACACGATATTATTTTACAGCTCATTCGTGAACAAAAAGAAGAATCTTTAAGGCAAGAGCGTGAGCAATATGCCTATTGTCCACACTGTGGGAAGAAACTACCTGAATAAATCGGTGTAAAAAGGCATGTGAACAACGTTAAAATTGTACATTTATACACATGCCTTACTTTATCTGAATAGAGATCTAGATTGGTCTAACAAGTCTGATTTGCATCGCTTTTACATGCGGATATCGACTTTTTCTCATGCTGAAAAGCCACTAGCAAAATAATTAGCCCACCCAAACTTAGTAGAACCCCGACCCAGATTGGAGCTAGCCAACCTAAACCTTGGCTAATTAACCAGCCGCCCAGAAATGCACCAAAAGCATTGGCAATATTAAATGCAGAATGATTCAGCGAAGCGGCTAAGCCTTGTGCATTACCAGCGACATCCATTAAGCGGGTTTGTAGTAAAGGCCCCAAGCCTGCAATACTGAAGCTGACCAAGAAGAGTGCAATAAAAGCAGTGGCAAGGTGATCCATAGATAAAGCACAAAGTACATAAGAGCAGGCGTTGGAAACTAAGACCCAAATAATCGCCTTGTTTAAGTTTTTATCGGCAAAGTGTCCTGCGACAACACCACCAATGACCAACCCGAGGCCAATACACGCCAACGCAAACGGAATGACTTGAATGCTAGCATGCGTGTATTCAGTCAAAATAGGCGATACATAACTATATACAGAGAATAGTCCACCAAATCCAATTGCACCGACAGCAAGCGTGATCCACATTTGTGTATTTTTAAGTCCACGTAGTTCATTTTGAATACTGGCTGTGTGATCCAGCTGCATTTTAGGTAAGCCAAAACAAATTGCGACCACGGTCAAAAATGCGATAGATGCAGAAAATTCAAAACCTGCACACCAACCATACAGCTGGCCCAGCCATGTCGCAAAAGGCACACCAATCACGGTCGCGACATTCAGCCCCATCATGAGCATTGCAACAGCCGAAGCGCGCTTTTGCTTTCCTGCAAACTCTGCAACCACCAAAGCGGCAATACCAAAGTAAGCGCCGTGAGGGAAACCTGCAATAAAACGTGAGACCAACATGGACTCATAGCTGTTTGCGAGTGCTGTACTGGCATTGGCGATACCATAAAATAGCATGAGTCCAATTAAGAGCATTTTACGCGGAACCTTTGCGGCCAAAATGGCAATCACAGGTGCGCCAATAGTCACGCCTAAAGCGTAAGCACTAATAAAATGCCCTGTGACAGGAATACTGAGCTTGAAACTTTGTGAGATCTCTTGGATGAGTCCCATCGCAACGAACTCAGTAGTCCCAATACAAAAACCACCGAGTGCCAATGCCAAAATAATGACAGATAAGTGGCTTGTTGGAGAGATGCTATTTTCTTGAGAGGACATAAATAGAGGAGAAAATGAAAAGTATTATACGTTCTTTATCACATGAAAATTTGGTTGTTCAAAAAAGTTATAAGTAAACTAAGCAAGCATAATATTCATACGAACCTTGAAGATTCTACACGATGAATATTTATTCATAGTGCTACATTAAGTGATCATTCTATAAAAGAAACCAAATTAAAAGGCAGCAAATACAGATCAATCCAACCTAGCTTGAGAATTTGGATTTGTTTTTGTATTCGCTAGGCTAGGGCTGTCCTGTACCAATGATTAGGGTAAGTAAACCAGCCGCAATGAGTGGGCCGACTGGAACGCCACGTAGTAAAGCAACTCCTGCAACGGTTCCGACCAGCAAGCCTGCAACAACATCGGGTTGGTTTGACATCAGTTTCACACCACGGCCACCTAGCCATGCAACCAAAACACCAATGGCGATAGCAAGTAACGATTTAACACTTAAAAAAGATTTAAAAATACTTTCACCGCTAATTCTGCCACTTGCAATAGGTACCAAAACTGCAATGGTTAAAATGATGATACCGATATTTAATCCATGTTGTTGAATTAGTGGGAAGTATTCACTCAGTGGTGTCATCCGTAAAATAATGAGTACTGCAGCAGCAATGGTTACCGCAGAGTTGTGACTGAAAATACCACAAGCCAGCAGGATCAGGAGGACGATCAAGTTCAAATCTAAGTTCGGCATAGGGGGCGAGACTGGTCAAAAAAACATGTGCATTGTAACGTTTTTTTAGCCACTCTGCCGTATGATCCGAGTCCTTTGATTGATGTTCCTGTATTTCAGTATAAAATGAGCCTTTATTTAAAAATGTGGTGTGCTAATGCTGTTGGAAAAAATGTTGCAGTCGCAAGGATTTGGTTCGCGAAAGCATTGCCAACAGTTGATTAAAAATGCAGCCATTGAAATTGATGGGCAGATCATTACTGACCCTAAACATAAACTCAAATTGGATGCGCTGCACTACAAGGTACATGGGAAGAGCTTTGAATACCGTGAAAAAGTCTATATCGCCTTAAACAAGCCACAAGGCTATGAATGTTCACATCAGGCGACGCATCATTTTAGTGTTTTTGATTTGTTTGACGATGTGCTCTTGAATCGTGGTATTCAGTGTGTAGGTCGTCTAGATCAAGACACCACAGGTTTATTGTTACTCACCGATGATGGTCAGTTTTTACAAGCGCTGACACACCCTAAAAAGCATGTGGCAAAAGTGTATCGGATGAAAACGGCCGACTCTGTTACAGATGAACAAGTTCAACAGCTGGAGCAAGGGGTGGAGCTGCGAAATGAAAAAGGGAGTTTTGCTGCAACAGATGTAAAACGCTTAGCTGAATGTGAACTGCAAATGACCGTGCATCAAGGGGTGTATCATCAAGTGAAACGTATGCTTGCGGCAGTTGGAAATAAAGTTGAGAGCTTGCATCGTCAGCAAATTGGGGCGCTCGACTTAACGGGTATGCCAGATTTAGTCGAAGGGCATTGGATCTATTTAAATGCCGAACAAGTGGCTTTAGCCAAGACACGTAATGATCTTGAGAGTAAAGGTAGTCTTTAGACGCTGAATACTATAGAAAGCAATGATATGTCTTAAACTCATTATCCGCTACAAAGCCCATGGCTTCATATAAGCTGTGGGATTGATAATTATTCTTTTGAGTTTCAAGCGTAATACGAATGGCTTTTTCGTGTCGCGCAAACAAAATCGCGGTATCGATCAATTGTTTTGCTGAGCCATGGCGACGATGCGGTGGAGAAACATAAACATCATCTAAAATATAGTAAGTTGCGCAGGCCACAGAAGAAAAACCTAAATACAGCAACACAAAACCTGTAATCACATCATCTTTAATATGAATGAAGATTACGCTTTGTTCGTTTTCAAGGCGAAGTTTAAGGAACTTTTGAGAAAGGGCTAAGTTGGAAGATGCACCATAAAATTGGCGATATTCATCAAATAATACAGCAAGTTTTTCTAAGTCTTCTAAAGTGGCACGTCTAACGATCATGTATTACTCCATGCTGTATTTATAATGTTTACATGAAGCATACCTAAGTTTTGAAAGGGATATTTCTAAAATTTGTTTATAAATGCAACACTGTTAAGTTTTGTCACTTTCTCCTAAAATTGCAGCTAATTCCTCAAAAAGATCAATATGTTCATCGTCTGCAAATAAATCATTGGTTGCAGTTGAGTCTGCAGTAGTGATGTGTTCAACCGCTTTCTGTTCTTGCTTGAGCTTACGTAGTTTAATCAGCTGTTCAATATTGATGTTCTGGTTTTCAATCGAGAAAGGGATGGATTTGGTTAAAACCACTTGTTTGAAGAACAAACGAACGGCTTGCGCAGGCGTAATTCCCAGTTGTTTAAACACTGCAAAAGCTTGTTTCTTTTCTTGGGAATCGAGTCGAATTTGATAGACTTCTGTTTTTCTCATGATTTTTTAAATAATTTGAACGACTTAAGGGTAGAAGTTATTTTAATCAATTTCATTGTAATTTCAATATTCATACAATGGAATTTTAAATTATTTTGTAATGACAAGCAGATTACAATGTCAATTCAAGGTTAGAGCTAAACTGCATAAGCTGTTGAGTTATTGGGTCTTTAAATGAAAGATGCTTAGCTAAGAGTTGTAAAGGCTGGCTAAAATCATCGTCGGCTTTATGTACAACTTTAGGATAGAACGGATCATTTCTAATCGGGAGACCTAAGAAGTTGAGGTGTACACGGAGTTGATGTTGCTTCCCTGTCTTGGGTTTAAGCTCATATTTTGCCCCTGTTGCATCATGCTCTAAAAGCAAGATCTCGGTTTCACTGTTCGGTGCTTTGTATAGGACTTGCATGGTGTAGAACGGTTCACCTTTTTGCATATGCAGTTTTACTATGCGTGGAAAGTTGAGTTCGCGGTTAAACGGTGCAATCGCATGATAGGTTTTTTGAACCTGTCGATCTGCAAACATTTGCTGATACAGCCCTCGACTGTGAATACATTTGGAAAACATCACTAAGCCAGCGGTTTCACGGTCAAGGCGGTGGATGGGCGTTAAATGCTCAATGCCTGTTTGTTTTTTCAGCCGCACCAATAGGGTTTGTTGAACATATTGCCCCGTGGGACTGATGGTCAGAAAGTGCGGTTTATCCACCACTAATAAATGATCGTTTTCAAATAAAATCTCATGCTGAAATGGCACTTCAATTTCATGCGCTAAAAAGCGGTAATAAAACACATGCTGATTTTCAAGATATGCCGAATCTGTATGGAGTACATTACCTACAGCATCATAGACCAAGCCATCATGAAAACGTTGCTGCCACTCAGTTGCTTCAATATGCGGAAATTGGTCAGATAAATACGCCAATACGGTGTGTGGTGACGGCTTCAATTTAGGCAGGAACACTTTACTTGCGCTCACGCCATTGAGCATAGGAGGGCAAAATTCAGCAGGTTTTATGTTGAGCATGATGTGCAGGCAATATGTAATCGGTTGGCGCAGTTAAATACGAGATTTCAAGCTTGTGGCTTGGGCATTTTGTGAGTCCAGTGCTATCATAATTGTTCTTTTGTCACTTGTCGTGAGTATTATGCAGTATTCATTTAATTTAACGCTCAATAATGAACAAGATACCCAAAATTTAGCGCAAATTTTGGCACAGCATTTTACGACGGGTGTAGTGTATTTAATTGGCGATTTGGGGGCAGGTAAAACCACCTTAACGCGTCATTATTTACAGCATTTAGGTCATCAGGGTTCCGTAAAAAGTCCAACCTATACTTTGGTTGAGCCGTACCAAATTCAAGGGCGTGATATTTTCCATTTTGACTTGTATCGTTTAAACGATCCGTATGAGCTGGAGTTAATGGGTATCCGTGACTATTTGGAAACGCCCAATGCATTGTTTTTGTTTGAATGGCCGTCTAAAGGGGGCGATGAGATCCCTGAGGCGGACTTAATTATTGATATCCAAAAATCGGAAGATGAACTGACGCGGTCTGCTACCTTAAGTTTCCATTCAGTAGCATTATTACAAGCATTAGAGAGCCAATTAAACAATGCGTGATGATTTAAAGATACGTCGTATTCATACTTTGAATCCTGCTCTAGCCAACCAAATTGCAGCAGGTGAAGTCATTGAGCGTCCAGCGTCTGTGGTCAAAGAGTTACTTGAAAACTCGATTGACGCAGGTGCGACAGAGCTGATTATTCGGGTAGAGCAAGGCGGCAGTACTTTAATTGAAATCATGGACAATGGTCGAGGGATTCACGCTGAAGATCTCCCTTTGGCGGTGATGCGACATGCGACCAGTAAAATCCAAACCGCTGAAGATTTACATGCAATTGTCAGTTTAGGCTTTCGCGGAGAGGCATTGGCTTCTATTGCAGCGGTGTCGCGTTTAACCTTGACCAGTAGTCAAGCGGATGATGGAATTGGCTATCAAGTTGAAGTCAATGGAACTGCATTTGACCATCAAGAGATTCAGGCTATAGCTGCACCGAAAGGTACGCATATTCGGGTACAAGATTTATTTTTTAATGTGCCTGCACGTCGAAAATTCCTCAAAAAACCTGGCACAGAGTTTGGTCATATTGAGGAAATCGTCCGACGTTTAGCGCTGACGCATTTCGATATTCGTTTTGTGCTTGAACATAATCAAAGCATCAAATTGAACTTGCCGATTGCAGATAGTGGTGAGCTACGTTTTCAGCGCGTACAGCAGTTGCTAGGGCGCGCATTTACTGAAAATGCTTATTGGATGGATGCAGATAGCATCAACATGCGTTTAACAGGTTGGTTGGGACATCCCTCCGATGCGCGGGCTCAGGCTGACTTGCAGTATGTTTATGTGAATGGTCGAATTGTTAAAGATAAAACCATCTCTCATGCGCTGCGTATGGCTTATGATGGTATTTTGCATGGACATCAGCATGCGGGTTATTTGCTTTTTCTGGAAGTAGACCCTGAAAATATTGATGTCAATGTACATCCGACCAAACATGAAATTCGCTTTTTGAATCAACGTGAAGTACATGAATTTGTACGTCATTATGCCAAAGAGACTTTATCGCAGTTTCAAACGGCAACCGCAGATTTATCTGATGCCATGAAGATTGCAGAGAATCAAGCTTCGATGTCTGTGCAGCCTCGCTATCAAGAGCCTTTGCAGTTGCATCGTCGTGTTGAGCCTGAACAAGCCAGTGAGCAAGCCCCATCGGATGTGCTCACTGGCTTTAGTTCAAATCGACCACAAGGCGTCCATTATTCGGCGCAACCTTCACGCTATCAGGGCTCACAACAGCTCAATAATACCTTGCAAAGCTATTTAGCACCTCTGCGTGATACATCATCTGGTGTTGATCAAGCTCAGCCTTTGGCTGATTTTGCAGTGCAAAGCCCTAAAGTCGATGAACATCCGTTGGGAATTGCCATTGCACAATTGCATGGTATTTATGTGCTGGCTCAAAATACAGAAGGGCTGATTATTGTTGATATGCATGCAGCGCATGAGCGTATTCTGCTACAGCAAATGAAGTCAGCGTGGGATAAACCAGAGTTTTGGACTTCTCAGCAGTTACTTATTCCCAAAGTGATTAATATCACGCGAATGCAAGCGACACGCGTGGAAGAGCTCAAAGATCAATTGGCGCGCTTAGGTCTTGAAATTGATCAATATGGCGATGAACAAGTGATTGTTCGTGGTGTGCCTGCGATTTTACATAAAGCCAATTTTGAGGCGCTGGTACCTGAATTACTGAACGATTTGGATCCAAATGATGAAGCGCAGGGCTTACTGCAAAAGCGTGATCAAATTCTAGCGGGTATGGCCTGCCATGGTGCTGTTCGCGCCCATCGCATTTTGGGTCTTTCTGAAATGAATGCTTTGCTTCGTCAAATGGAACAAACTGAATTTGCCAGCCAATGTAACCATGGTCGCCCAACTTGGCGTGCGTTTCCATTGGCTCAACTAGATAAGCTTTTTGCTCGAGGAGAGTAGTTGTACATGTCAACTCAATTGCCGGTCATCAATTTAATGGGGCCAACTGCAAGTGGTAAAACTGCTTTGGCATGTCAGCTCTATGAGCGAGGAAATTTTGAACTGATATCTGTAGATTCAGCATTGGTCTTTAAAGATATGGATATTGGTACTGCAAAGCCGACCAAGGAAGAGCTGCTGCAATATCCACATCACCTTATCGATATTATTAGCCCATTAGAGGTATATTCGGCTGCAAACTTTGTTGAAGATGCATGTGGTCTAATTGATGATATGCATGCACGAGGTAAAACCCCGATTTTGGTGGGTGGAACTATGCTCTATTTCAAGGCACTTTTAGAAGGTCTTTCAAGCAATTTACCGAGCGCAGATTATGCTGTTCGTGCTGAAATAGAAGCTAAAGGTGAAAGTGAGGGTTGGTCTGCGGTCTATGCTGAATTATGTAGTGTGGATCCACTGGCGGGCGAAAAATTTAAAGTGAGTGATAAACAACGGATTATTCGGGCTTTAGAAGTTTACAAATTGACAGGGCAGCCCATTACTAAACTTCAAGCTGAACAACCTAAAAACGTGCCTTATCGCTATAATTTTCATAATTATGCTTTGATGCCAGACCGTGCCGAATTGCACCAAAGAATTGCACAACGCTTGAAAATTATGTGGGACATCGGATTTTTGAATGAAGTGGAAGCACTTATGAAAAAATACGATTTAGATGAAAATTTACCCTCTATGCGCTCAGTTGGGTATCGACAAGCACTCGAATTTTTACAGAAAGGAGATAAAACTGTCGAAAAACAACGTGAAATGGAGGATAAAGCACTTTTTGCGACACGACAACTTGCCAAACGTCAATACACTTGGTTAAGATCTTTGCAAGAGGCACATAAATTTACAACGTATTCTACTATCACGCAGGCACAAGAAGACTTGCGAAACTGCTACGGATAAAGCAAAATTTAGCTACTATCTTTTTTATAATTTTTAATTGAAAAATAAAGATAGTTTTTTGCGCTGATTTTTAAATTTTTTTGGAGTTATAACATGTCTAAAGGTCAAACTTTGCAAGATCCGTTCTTAAATTCTCTCCGTAAAGAACGTATTCCTGTCTCTATCTTCCTTGTAAACGGTATTAAGTTACAAGGTCATATTGAATCTTTCGACCAATATGTTGTTTTATTAAAAAATACAGTAAGCCAAATGGTTTACAAGCATGCAATTTCTACAGTTGTTCCTGCACGTAACCCACGTCCAGCTGGTGCACCTGCTGGCGCTGGTCAACAAGGTAGCTTTGGCGGTCAACAAGGCGGCTTTGGCGGTCAACAAGGCGGCTTTGGTGGTCAACAAGGCGGCTTTGGTGGTCAACAAGGCGGCTTTGGCGGTCAACAAGGTGGCTTCGGTGGTCAAGGTGGCTTCGGTGGTCAAGGTGGCTTCGGTGGTCAAGGTGGTGGCTTTGGTAGTCAAGGTGGCTTTGGTGGTCAAGGTGGCTTCGGTGGTCAATCGACAGGTTTTGATGGCGAATCAAAATTTGAAGATACTCAAGATGACGAAAATAATCGTTAATTGATTGTTAAAAAAGCCTCTCACATGAGAGGCTTTTTTATGCCAAATTTTTAGTTTGCGTCCAAGCGAAAAAAGACCAGCATGAATGCTGGTCTTTTTATGTGTTCAAACTTATGACTTGTTGTTCTTACGGTCTAAGTTAGGATCTTTAATTTCGACATAAGCTCTGTTGCGTGTTTCGCGTAACCAGCTATCAAGCTCAGCATCAAATTGACGCTCACCTAAAATTTGACGGGCCATACGTTCTTGGTATTCAGCCGTCATGTCTTGTTGACGTGTTTCAGTCACTTGAAGAATATGCCAGCCAAATTGGGTTTGGAAAGGTTTACTGGTTTGACCTACCGGTGTATTTTTCATGGTTTCTTCAAACTGAGGAACCATCACACCTGGGCTGACCCAACCCAAACTCCCGCCATCACGTGCTGAACCTGTGTCATTGGAGTAGGTGGAAGCCAAAACGGCAAAGTCTTCACCTTTTTGTACGCGGTTATACAAGCTTTCGATCATTTGTTTAGCATTTTCAGGGCTAACCACTTCAGACGGTTGGATCAAAATATGGCGTGCTTTGTATTGAGGTACAATCGCTTTTTGCTCAGCCCCTTTGCGTTCAACTAATTTTAAAAGATGTACACCATCTCGTACTGTAATTAAATCTGTGGTTTGTCCCACTTGGAGTGGACTCACACGTGCTGCAAGCTCGCTAGGGATGTCAGAAAGTGCTCTAAAGCCCATATCTGCACCTTCAACTTTGGTGCCAGCAGTACTGAACTTTTTAGCGATTGCAGCGACATCGTTGTCGTTTGCTAGTACCGTTTTAACTTGCTTAGCCACAGCGTCAGCATTGTCACCTGAAACACGCACATGTAGCACATGCACTTGGTTACCGAGTGCTGCTTGGCCTTGTGGTGTATTTAAGAAGTTTTTAACGTCTTGATCTGAAATCTGGATACGAGAGGTAACAATTTGCTGGCGCAAACGATTGATTGCCAAATCTTCAGCAACGCGACTA
The DNA here is from genome assembly GCF_902505955.1 of Acinetobacter sp. 8I-beige. Lineage (NCBI taxonomy): Bacteria > Pseudomonadati > Pseudomonadota > Gammaproteobacteria > Moraxellales > Moraxellaceae > Acinetobacter > Acinetobacter sp. 8I-beige. Next base: position 1,137,791 of record NZ_LR732790.1, read on the forward strand.
CGCAAAGAAGCATAGGTTCCTGGTGCCATTTTATCGAGCTTTTGTTGGAATGCTTCTAGGCTTGTGCTACCAGATTGTTTTGCAACATTTAAAACCGCTTCATTCAAGCTTTTTTCATCAGGTTGAATGTTGTAACGCTTCACTTGCTCAAGCTGAGTCTGACGAATAATCAGTTGCTCTAATGCTTGTTGTGCCAAATATTGCTCTGGTGGGACTTGTTTTTTTTGGCTCTCAAGTTGATGTTTGAGCTCAGCCATGCTTGCTTCTAAGTCACTCTTCAAAATGACACTGTTATCGACTACAGCAACAACTTCATCCGACGCATGTACAAAAGTTGGAATAGCGGTTGCGAGAGCTAAAGCCAAAGCACTCGCTTTAAAAAATTGTTTGAACTGTTTTGTCTTCATTAACGGTCTGTCCAAGTCTGATTAATATTGTTAAAGCCTAGAATACGATTTTCTAGTAATGATGAAAGTTTACTGTTGAGTCCGCCTAGGCCTTTAAGTGTAATTTCGGCCATAATTGCACGTTTAGGTTCTACACCTGCAGCATTGACGTCATCCAAGTCGTTATAGTACTCACGACCATAAACGGAGATTCCCCAACAGCAAGACTCGTAATTGACACCAAGGAGGTATTCACGAGCGACATTGTTGTCTAAGTCATATTGAGCATGGCCCATAATACGCCAGTTGTTATGGATCGGTTGTACAAAAGATGCAACCACTTGGTCGTAATGTTCTTGACGGTCTGCAATTTCTTTACGGTAGAAATAGCCAACGTTATAGAGGTTGCCTTTATCACCCGTAAAGTAAAGTTGTAAGTCGCGTTGCGCATTATCGCCATTTGCCATCCATGCTGAGTTTGCACCGAGAGTAAAGTTTTGCGAGAGTTGGCTAGATACGCTGACAATCGGACCAGAGTGATTTTCTCTGTCAAAGACGTCTGCTGTTTGGTCAAGCGTTACGCGGCGGTCTTCGAAATAATAGCTTTGGCCTACACTGGCTTTTAAGCGCTCTAGCCCCACCGTATCAAATAAGCTATAGCTTAAGCCCAGTGACAAGAAGTTATTGTCTTCTAGACGGTCATGGCCATAGAAGCGATTTGCACTAAATAACTGATCATAGTTGATCGATGCTGTTGCTGAGTCAAAGTTTGGTGCGCCATCTTGATTTTTATAGGGTGCATAGGCATAGAACATGCGTGGGCTTAACGTCTGTAAGAAAGTGCCTTCTTTTTCGAAAGTTAAACCTGCATCAAAAGTCACCTGTGGCACAACATAAGATTTGTCATTCGATGAGCGGTTGGTGTTGTCAAACTCATTGATGGTGTCTTGATCGTAGAATGTGTTTACATTACGAATAGATACTTCAGGAATGGCGAAAGCCCACGGTGTACGGTAGTTATAGCGTACAGAAAAGTCATTATAGACACGGGTGCCGCTTGGTTCAAAGCTATCGTTGGTATCGCCATCGATAGTCCCAAAGTCCTTTTTAAAGTAAGCCGTATCGTTGTTGAACTCGTACTCTAAACCGAGAGCGTTGCCTGCTTTATAGTTGAGTAAGAACTGTGGTAAACGTGCATACGGACGGTCAACGTAGGGTGTAGTTTCGTCTAGTGTTTGGAAGTCTTCAACTTTCAGTTGGGCTTTTAGACCAGGAATTCCATTTTTATAGTTTAACTCCCAAGCACGACGCAGGTTTAAGTCTGTCTTGGTGTTTGGGTTATTGCTTAAGTCAGTAAAGTAGTCTTTGTCTGAAGCATAGTTATATTCAAGGTTGGTTGAGAACTGTTCATTGATTTGCCAGTTATGTAAAAAGTGCAAATCTTTACGGTCTTCATCGTCATATTTTCGGTCAGAAGCTAAGTAACCCCCCCAAATTTGACCTGAACCAAAGTTTTCGGTTAGATAGCGGAACTCACCCTCAAACATTGGGCCGCGGTCGCTGATATAGCGTGGCGTAACAGTCGCGTCGTAGTTAGGTGCTAAGTTGAGATAAACAGGCACTGCAAGCTCGACACCACCATCATTAGTGAAGCCAAAACTTGGTGTCAAAATACCGGTAGTACGACGGTCATCAATCGGGAAGTTAAAATAAGGTACAGCTAGAACGGGTACATCTTTGACATAAAGCTTTGTACCGCGTGTTTCACCACGTCCAGTTTCTTGATTTAACTTAATTTCGTCTGCTTGGATTTTCCATGTTGGCGATTGCTCTGGTGGACAGGTGCTATAAGTTGCATTTTTTAGCGTGGTGGTCGTTTGTGACTCACGTAGGATTTGGTCAGCCCGCCCATGCGCATGTTGTTCTTCTGAAATATAGAAACTGTTTTTCAGATCGCCTTGCTGAGTTTTTAGGTTGTAATTAATTTGGTCACTTTGCGCTAATAAGCCACTTTGCGCCATTTGCACACGACCTTCAGCATTGGCAAAGGTCTGGGTTTGATCAATTGTAATTTTATCGGCACGGATTTGACGACCTTCTTGATCAATCAGGACATTACCTTCAAGAACAGAGTCACCTTGTGGGTTGTAGTGACCATAGTCCGCTGTAATGGTAGATGTCGCATTGGCTGCGTCAGCGGCTTTGGTTTCAGGGCTTACAGGGGTTAGCCATGTGCCTTGGCAATACGCGGAGCTTAAGTAACGACCTTGGCGCTGTTGAGCTTCAGGAGATGACTTATCGACGTAGTATTGTTCGAAAAACTTTTGCCCAGGATAGCTTTCTTGTAGTGCTTGTTTTAGCGATTGTTGTTCGTCTGAAATAGACGTGGTTGGTGTTGCAGCATAGCTTGTGATTGAGCTACCACAAAGAAGGGTAAATATCGCAGTCGCTAAAGGATTAAATTTAAACTGATGCTTCATGTGTCTCATTTACCAAGTATGCTTAAAACGCAATTAATTATTGTCGCATCATAGAGAAAAAGTTGATAAGTGGCTACACTTAGCACTTTAAAAACTCAGCCTGTATTAGAATTTATCGCAAATGAATACACAACGTGAACAATTGATACAAACATGGATTTCATCTGTACTTGGTTCAGATCAATTTGAAATTAACTTTTTAGCAGGCGATGCAAGTTTCCGTCGTTATGCACGAATCAAGTTGAATAATAAAACATTTATGTTGATGGATGCACCACCAGAAAAAGAAGATTGTGTGCCTTTTGTGACGATTGATGAATTTTTTGATACGAACGGTGTTCGTGTACCACATATTGTGGCGAAAGATTTAGAGCAAGGCTTCTTATTGCTTGAAGATTTTGGTGATGTGCTACTGTCTACACAGCTCGATGACAAAACTGTCGATGCACATTATGAGCAAAGTTTTAAGCAGTTGATTCAATTGCAGTCTATTGATGGCGTAGGTCATTTCCCAGCTTATTCTTATGAAAAGTTAATGACCGAAATGTCGTTGTTGACAGATTGGTTATTGCCAAGTTTACAGATTCAACTTTCTGATGATGAGTCTGCGCTGATTAAACGTACATTTGCAATTTTAGCCAATGCTGCTTTGGCTCAGCCTCAAGTGATTGTACATCGTGATTTCCATAGTCGTAATCTCATGCTTTTGGTAGATGAGCAAGAGCAAGGCGTAATTGACTTTCAGGATGCTGTGATAGGTGCAGATACTTATGATCTGATCTCAATTACACGTGATGCGTATGTACAGTGGAATTCTGAGCGCGTTTATCATTGGTTTAAAGTGTTTTATGACCTATTGCCAGCTTCTGCCAAAGAAGGGCGTGACTTTGAACAGTTTAAGCAAGACGCTGACCTGATGGCAATTCAACGTCATATTAAAATTTTAGGTATTTTTGTGCGTTTATTTGAACGTGATGGAAAATCAGGTTATCTCAAAGATTTGCCACGTGTGATGTGGTATTTACTCGAAGAAAGCAAACCATATGCAGAACTACAACCTTTCATGCAATTTATTTGCGATAAAGTGATGCCGAAATTTGAAGCAAAATATGGCAAATATGAGGTTGTTGCAGCATGAAAGCAATGATTTTGGCCGCGGGGCTTGGAAACCGCATGCGTCCTTTAACACTCTATAAACCGAAACCTCTGCTTGAAGTTGGTGGCAAACCACTGATCGTTTGGCATATTGAAAAACTCAAGCAAATTGGGGTCACAGAAATTGTGATCAATTCTGCATGGTTGGCCGATGTGTTGATTGGTGCGCTTGGTGATGGTTCACAGTTTGGCGTGACTATTCGTTGGACGCGTGAAGAAGAAGGGCTTGAAACAGCAGGTGGTATTATTAATGCTCTACCACTTTTGGGCACAGACCCGTTTATTTTAGTGAATGGCGATGTTTGGACCACTTTTGATTTTGCATCTTTACTTGATGTGCAATTGGACGCCGATTTTGCGCATCTTGTATTTGTACCCAACCCGACACAACATCCCAAAGGCGACTTTATCTTAAATCAAGGGCGTGCTTATACCTTTGAACAAGAGCAGTCAGGCGAAGCACTGACTTATAGTGGTGTTGCAGTTATACATCCACAGATGTTTAAGGGATTGGAAGCAGGTAAGCGCCCGTTGGCTCCATTGCTAAAAGAAGCGATGTCTGCTGGAAAAATTTCTGCCGAGAAAATGCAAGCCGCATGGGTGGATGTTGGCACACCTGAGCGATTAAGTGATCTAGATCTACAGATTCGTCAAGGTATGTACGTTTAAGTGCATAATCACTAAGCGTTAGCTACTGTTCCACGGCTGAGAAATCGGTATACTTCAGTTTAATTTTATTGAGATGTCTTCTTTATGCATCCATTTTTTCAAGACTTAAAGCAAGGTAGTCAAAAGCTTGGCTTAGATTTGAGTGAAGAAGCATTAAATTTATTGCTGAAGTATCAAGACGCACTTGTGCTTTGGAACAAAGCTTACAATTTAACAGCGATTCGTGATCCTAAAGAAATGCTGGTGAAGCATTTATTAGATAGTTTAAGTATTTTAAAAGATTTGCCGAAAGGTCGTTTGTTGGATATTGGTACAGGCGGTGGTATGCCAGGCATGATTATTGCTCTATGCCAACCTGAGCGCCAATGTGTTTTGCTTGATTCCAATGGCAAAAAAATTCGTTTTTTAAAGCAGTTTATTGCAGACTTAAAATTAACCAATGTAATTGCGGTTCAAACGCGTGTTGAAAATGAAGATAGCATCCATGATTTGGGTCAGTTTGATGTGATTACCAGTCGTGCATTTGCTTCTTTAACCGATTTTATCAATGCATCGAAGCCTTATATGCACCAAGACAGCATTATTGCATCTATGAAAGGCTTGGTTCCACATGACGAAGTTGAAGCGTTCAAAAACGAATTTAGTTGTGACATTATTGCGTTAAAAGTTCCACGTTTGGACGAACAACGACACTTACTTTTATTAAAACGTATCTAAAAAAATTCAAAGGATTGGGCGGGTCATGGCACAAATTATTGCGATTGCGAACCAAAAAGGTGGTGTAGGTAAAACCACAACCGCAGTAAATTTGGCTGCATCTTTAGCAGTACTTAAAAAGCGGGTTTTATTGGTCGATATGGACTCGCAAGGCAATGCGACCATGGGTTCAGGCATTCAAAAAAATGACCTACTGTATTCAGTGACTGATGTTTTACTGGGTGAAGTACCTATAGAGACTGCGATTACCAAGGCGGAAGTGGGTTATAAGGTCTTGGGTGCAAACCGTGATTTGGCAGGAGTTGAACTTGCGATTGCTGAGCAAGAAGGGCGTGAGTTTATTCTGCGTGATGCGTTGCAAGAAATTGAACAAGCATATGATTACATCATTGTGGACTGTGCGCCAAGCTTAAGCTTGATCACGGTTAATGCATTGGCAGCGGTGGATGGTGTGATGATTCCAATGCAGTGTGAATATTATGCTTTGGAAGGCTTGGCAGATTTAACACAGACCATTGATCGCATTCAACAAGCATTAAATCCTGAGTTAAAAGTTATTGGTGTTCTACGCACCATGTATGATGCACGTAACGCGCTGACACGTGATGTGTCTGAAGAATTAGAACAATACTTTGGCAAAAAACTCTATGACACGGTCATTCCACGTAATGTGCGTCTAGCTGAAGCACCTGCGCATGGTTTACCTGTGATTTATTTTGAAAAAAGCTCGAAGGGAGCAGTTGCTTATTTACATTTAGCAGCTGAAATGATTAAGAAAAGCAAAGTGAAAAAAGGAAGTAACGCATGACCGTTAAAAAACGTGGGCTGGCAAAAGGTCGTGGTTTAGATGCCTTACTCGGTTCCATTCAAAAAGAGAAATTACAACTTGAAGCACAAGCTCTTGATCACGGTCAGCTAAAACAAATCGATGTGCATCTATTACAACGTGGTGAATATCAGCCACGTCGTTTTATTAATGAGCAAGACTTACAAGAGTTAGCGGCATCGATTGAAAAACACGGTGTGATGCAGCCGATTGTGATTCGTCCAATTGATAATGAAAAGCACCCCTATGAAATTATTGCAGGTGAGCGTCGTTGGCGTGCGGCTCAACTTGCTGGGTTAACGCAAGTTCCAGCCATTGTTCGCGATTTAACAGATCAAGTTGCAATTGCACTGGCGTTGATTGAGAACATTCAACGTCAAGATCTCAATCCGATTGATCAGGCGATGGCTTTACAGCGTTTTCATGAAGAGTTTGGTTTAAGTCATCAAGAAATTGCAGATACTGTAGGCAAAGCACGTACCACGGTGAGTAATTTATTACGTTTATTAAGTCTAGCTGAGCAAGTTAAAGACTTTATGCAGCAAGGTTTACTAGACATGGGACATGCTCGTGCCATTTTGACTTTGAAAGGGAAAGATCAACTGAAAGTCGCAGAATTGGTGATAGAGAAGAGTTTATCTGTTCGCCAAACTGAACAATATGTTCGTGATCTCAATGCGCCGAAACAAGAAAAATCGAAAACGGAAATTGCACCAGATCTTCAACAATTGACACAGCGCTTAACAGATCGTTTTAGTGCAAATGTCAAAATTGATCATAATAAACAAGGGAAAGGCAAGCTCACGATTCATTATCATTCACTCGATGAGTTAGATGGTATTTTGAATATTTGCTTAGCTGAATAATTTTATTTTCTATTTTTAAATACTTGGGGAAGTGTAATGTGGGAATTGGTAAAAGCAGGTGGGTGGCTTATGCTGCCCCTTGTGCTCTGTTCGATCTTTACTGTTGCGATTAGCTTAGAACGTTTTATCCGCTTGAAGAGACCCACTATTTTACCGAAAGATTTGCTATTAAATTCAGCGCAAAGCGTACAAATGGTTTTGCCTAAACTTAAACAAAATCAGAATTTACAGGCAACGACATTAGGTCGTATTTTGGAAGCTGGTTACCAAAGTAAGGCACAAGGTGAACAGTTTGCACGTGCGCAGATGGAAGCAACGGCTTCTCAGGAAATTGGTTATCTTGAAAAAAATATCAATTTTTTGGGAACATTGAGCGCTGTCGCGCCTCTTTTGGGATTGTTGGGAACGGTACTGGGGATTATTGAGTCATTTTTAATGATTGATATTGGTAATAGCAGTAATCCAACACTGATGATTCCAGGGATTTCTAAAGCATTGATCACAACTGCGGCAGGAATGTTCATTGCGATTCCTGCATTATTTGCTTATCGTTATTTTCAGCGTTTGGTTCAAGAGTATGTTGCTGAATTAGAACAACAATCGACTTTATTTCATGCGGCTTTATTTTATAAGCAAACAGAAACTGTGCTTGAAAACCATGATGATGTTGTTGTGAAGCAAGCGAGCTAAGGTGAAGTATGAAATTCAAGCGTTCACAAGTTGAAGATGTTCATATTAACCTTACACCAATGATTGATTGCTTATTATTTATTTTGGTGTTTTTATTGCTGACCACCACATTCAATCAATTTAGTCGTATGAATTTAACCTTGCCTGATGCGCAAGGGGTTCCGCCGAAAACATTTGATCATAAAATCGAAGTGGTGGTAGATTCCACAGGGCATTATTCAATTAATGGTCAGTCTATTGCATCGAAAGATGTTTCAGAATTAAATACCGCAATTAAACAGATTTCCAATGACCGTCGTGATCTAATGTTTGTGATTGCTGCGGATGCAAAAGCAACCCATCAGGATGTGATCCGTGTGATGGATGTGGCCGGTCAGTTGGGGTTTGTAAATATCAATATTAGTACCAAAGTGCCTTCTCGAGGTTATTAGTGAAACACGATTTAAAAGTTTATCTACGTCTACTAAGCTATTTAAAACCGTATTGGGGCGTAGCGATTCTTGTGGTGGTTGGTTTTGCTATTAATGCGGCGACAGAAGTTTCTGTTGCTAAATTACTTGAAAAAATTATTGAAGCAATTCAACATCGTGATCAAGGCTTTACAACCTTGTTCCCAATTTTAGTTGTTGTTGTGATGTTTTTCCGTGGCCTAGGTTTGTTCATGGGAGGTTATTTTACTGCGGTTATTTCAAGAAACTTGGTTTTTAACATTCGCCAAGAAGTCTTTGCTAAATTATTACGTCTTCCTTCGCAGTATTATCTGGACAATAACAGTGGTCATATCACTGCGAAGATTATGTTTAATGTGGAGCAGCTTACCGCTGCATCTTCAGAATCATTAAAAACTATTGTTCAACAAGGCCTAATCACCATTGCATTGCTGGGTTACCTGATTTATAGCAACTGGCGTTTGACTTTATGTATTTTGATTTTTGCGCCGTTGATTGGCTTACTTATCCGTAAAGCAGCAAAGCGTATGCGTAAGCTTTCTATTCAAGTTCAAGATACCATGGGGGATGTCAACCACGTGGTACAAGAGACGGTCAATGGTCACTTGGTGGTAAAAGGCTTCGGTGGACAGGCTTATGAGCAACAACGCTTTAGAGATACCTCTTTAGAAAATTTACGTCGCGGCCTGAAAATGGTGGTTGTACAACAGCTAAACAGCCCAATTGTACAGTTGATCATGTCCATTGCTTTGAGCATCGTCATGTGGATCGCACTACGCCCAGAGATTTTACAGGATACGAGTGCAGGTCAATTTGTCGCTTACATTACTGCAGCAGGTATGTTGAGTAAGCCAATTAAAGCGTTGACCGACGTGAATGAAAAGATTCAACGGGGTATGGCAGCAGCACATTCAGTTTTTGAAATTTTAGATTTACCTGAAGAAAAAAATACTGGGGCTTTAACTCCTGTGCTGAAAGGTAATATTAACTTTAAACATGTGAACTTGGTTTATGTGGATGGTTATCAAGCGCTGCATGATTTTAATCTAAGTGTCAAAGAAGGTGAGACCATTGCTTTAGTTGGGCGGTCTGGTGCTGGTAAAACGTCTCTAGTAAATTTACTGGTGCGTTTTCAAGATACGACCTCGGGCCAAATCCTCTTTGATGGTATTGATATTCAGGATATTGAAATCAATAGTCTGCGTACCCAAGTGGCGATGGTCAATCAACAAGTGGTTTTATTTAACCGCACTGTACGTGACAATATTGCCTATGGGCAGCTTGAAAATGCCTCGGATGAAGAGGTGATTGCAGCGGCAAAAGCAGCTTATGCACATGACTTCATTATGGCTTTACCACAAGGCTACAATACCAAGTTAGGTGCACAAGGTCTTAATTTATCGGGTGGTCAACGCCAACGTATAGCCATTGCTCGTGCGATTTTGAAAAATGCGCCTGTACTGATCTTAGATGAAGCTACCAGTGCGCTTGATAATGAATCAGAGTACTTTATTCAGCGTGCCTTCGAAGCTGCAATGCGAGATCGGACCACGATTGTGATTGCGCATCGTTTATCCACTATTGAGAATGCGGACCGCATTGTGGTGATGGATAAAGGGCGTATAGTAGAGCAAGGTACACACGCTGAACTTATTGCTAAGCAGGGTGCTTACTATCAACTCCATCAGCGTAATTTTGAGGAAAACTAAGTCATGTCAGGTGCACAGTTTATTCAGGATGCTTGGAACTCACAGGCAAAGTGGTTAATTGTGCTTCGTCCGCTGTCTTGGTTATATCGAGGCGGTTTTCTTTTAAACCGTAAGTTGTATCGGTGCAATATTAAAAAAGCGTATACGGCTCCTGTACCTGTTATGGTGATTGGTAATATTACTGTGGGTGGGAGTGGCAAAACCCCTCTGCTCATTCACTTAGTGAGTTATCTGCAAAGTAAGAATATTCGAGTGGGTGTGATCAGTCGTGGTTATGGTGCTAAGGGCCCATTTCCGACTATGGTGGATCTCAACTCATTGCCTGAAAATGTAGGTGATGAACCAACACTCATTGTGCAATCCACTGATGTACCGATGGCAGTGGGTTCAAATCGCCAAGAAAGTATTGAACTGCTTTTATCTCACTACCCCATTGATTTGATTATTAGTGATGATGGGCTGCAGCATTGGGCATTGAATCGCCAAATTGAATGGATTGTCCTAGATAATAATCGTGGACTAGGCAATGAAAAGTTATTGCCCGAAGGTTATTTACGAGAGCCAAAGTCTAGATTGGATCAAGGTACAGTCATCGAACATGCAGATCAGCCTACTCGTAGTATGCACATGCACTTAGAAGTTGCAGAGCCTTACCTGTTGAACAGTACTGAAGCAAAAGCTTTCAATCCGCACGATGATTTTTATGCGGTCGTGGGGATAGGATTTCCGCAACGTTTTTATCGTACTTTAGAGAGTATGGGAGTACAGCAATTCCAGTGTCATGAATTTGCCGATCATTATGAATATGAGTTAGAGGATTTGGTTTTTGACGATGCCAATCCCATTATTACCACTGAAAAAGATGCAGTGAAAATTTTAGCGTTGCTCAAACAAAATCCTAGTTTTGCCCGTGATATTTGGGTTGTTCCTGTCGATGCTGTGTTATCGATGGCGTGTTATGACACCTTACATCAACAGCTCGCCGCTGTAGGTATTGAAATTTCTTAAGGTCTTTTATGAATCATATTGTTATTCCTGCGCGTTTCGCAAGCACACGTTTATCTGGAAAACCACTCCTTAAAATTCATGGCCGTGAAATGATTTTACGGGTCGTTGATCAGGCGAAGAAAGTGGAAGGTTTTGATGATATCTGCGTCGCAACGGATGATCAGCGAATTTATGACCTTTGCATGGCAGAAGGCGTGGATGTGGTGTTGACCTCAGCGGATCATCCTTCGGGAACAGACCGTCTAAGTGAAGTGGCAAAAATTAAGGGCTGGGCCAGTGAAGATATCATTGTGAATGTTCAAGGTGATGAGCCTTTATTGCCAGCGGCTTTGGTCAAGCAAGTCGCGCAGCTTTTAGAGTCACAAGCTGAGTGTTCAATGTCGACTTTGTGCGAACCAATTCAGCATTTAGATGAATTTAAACGTGACAGTATTGTTAAAGTGGTGATGTCGAAGTACAAACAAGCACTTTACTTTAGTCGCGCCACTATTCCATATGACCGTGATGCTGCAAAACAAGTGGAACAAACGTTGCATAATCAAGCCTACCGTCATTTGGGTTTATATGCTTACCGTGTCAAATTGCTCCAAGAGTATGTGACATGGGATATGGGTACACTTGAAAAGCTCGAAAGCCTAGAACAACTACGTGTTTTGGAAAATGGACATCGTATTGCTATTGATATCGCAAAAGCAAACTTACCACCGGGTGTAGATACACAAGAAGATTTAGATCGTTTAAATGCCATGGATGTGGCTCATTTTGCATAATAGAACTTAGGTCGTATACATGAAGCAAACGCTGCCTGAGCAGATTTATCCGTGGCATCAAAATGTTTGGGAAACTTTAACCACGCGATTTCCCAATATTGGTCATGGCTTATTGTTTTATGGCAAAAAAGGTTGTGGTAAAGAGATTTTTGCTGAGCAGTTTCTTGCTTGGGTCTTATGTGCGAAGCGGCAGCCAAATCATTTGGCCTGTGGAGAGTGTGGGAGTTGTCAGTGGTTAAAGGCGGATACACACCCCAATTATGTGCACATCACTACCGATGAAGACAATAAGAAACAAAATGCCAAGATCAAAATTGAGAAAATTCGTGATCTGCTACCTTTTGTGCAGCAAACGGTAGATGGTTGGCGCGTCATCATTATTGAACCAGCCGAAGCTTTAAATACAGCTTCAGCCAATGCTTTATTGAAAACGCTTGAAGAACCAGGTGATCGTGTTGTTATCATTTTATTGGCAGATCATTATTTAAAACTGCCTGCAACCATTCGCAGTCGTTTGCAACATTTTGCTTTGGATCGCATAAATGAGCAGCAAACAGAGCAATTTTTAAATCAGCATTTGTCCCATAGCGATTTGGCACAGCAACATTTGTTGATGAACTTGTCCAATCATATGCCGTTGCAGGCAATTACATTGTCCGAGAGTGAATGGATCCCTCAACGTGCTGAATTTTTAAAAGATTGGCAAAAGTTGGTGATGGATAAAAATATGCCGATGGCAATTGCGACCAAGTGGAATAAAGCGCTAGCATTTAGTGATTTTAGTCAAATGTTTGAGTACTTGTTGTCAGATTTGATTTGTGTCAAGCTAAATCAGCAATTAAAAAACACTGATTTGGATTTTAGTGTGCTGGCAAAACGGTATTCACTTGAAACTTTGTTTTCAATTTATGCTGAGTTGCAACAGTCAAAACAATATATTGAACAAAACGTACAAACTAATTTAGTGCTCGACCAATTGTGTATTCGGTTGATGGATGTTTAAAACAGGGGAATTTTATGCAACCACGTATGGGCGGAATCATTCAAGCCAATATTCCAGATAAAGCAACATTATATGCAAGCTATATGCCTTTTGTGGTTGGTGGAGGTTTATTTATTCCATCCAAACAACCTGTAAAAATGGGAGAGGAGGTCTTTGTTTTGGCAACATTGCCAGAGCAAGCACAGAAAATTCCTCTCACAGGTAAAGTGATTTGGATCTCGCAAAAGCAAAATGGAATCAAACTCCAAGGATTTGGTATTCAACTTTCTGGGGAGAAAGGGGTTTATTACAAATCAGAAGTGGAAAAGTTGCTTGCAGGTCTTAAGTCTGAAGGGCGAACTAGTTACACTATGTAATTAAGTATATGAAGTAGGAAATGCCTGTGTTTGTAGATACACACTGCCATTTAACCATGCTGGATTTAACCCCTTATGATGGGGATTTGGATTTAGCATTAGCGCAAGCACGTGCAGCGGGCGTTCATCGCTTTATGAGTATCTCGGTTGATCTTGATGATCATCTTGAGCTAGCAAAAATTGCGGCACGGCATGATGATGTGGGCTATAGCGTCGGGGTGCATCCTTGTGAAGATCCTGAAACCATGGCCCGCGCGACCACAGACTATTTAATTGAGTTGGCACAGCCTGAAAAAGTTTGGGCAATTGGTGAGACTGGGCTCGATTATTTTCATAGTACAGATTTCATCGCTGAGCAAAAAGACTGTTTTGCACGACATATTCATGCTTCACAAGCTGTAAAAAAACCAGTTGTTGTGCATACCCGTTCTGCCAAGCACGATACTGTCGATATTATTCGCGCCGAAAAATCGACCCATGGAATTTTGCATTGCTTTACCGAAGACTGGGAAACGGCTAAAGCTGTTTTAGACTGCGGTTACTATGTGTCATTTTCAGGGATTGTATCTTTTAAAAATGCGCAAGACCTGCGTGATGTGGCGAAGCAAGTTCCTTTGGATCGCTTATTAATTGAGACGGATAGTCCTTATTTGGCACCGATGCCATATAGAGGAAAGTCTAATGAGCCAAAGTACGTTCCTTATGTAGCCAAAGCCTTGGCAGATGTATATGATAAGTCCTTGGAAGAGATGGCTTTCATCACAACACAGAACTTTGAAAACCTTCTCAACATGAAGTAAATAAATTGAAACGATAAAAGCGTATAAGAGAGTACTAGGGTGAAAATGGATCGTCAGGCTCAGTTTCGAGCAAGAGAAGCGTTAATTTTCCAAGTGGCTGAACAGTTGCTTTTAGAAAATGGCGAAGCAGGGATGACCCTTGATGCATTGGCTGCGGAATTAGATCTAGCAAAAGGTACGCTTTATAAACATTTTCAAAGTAAAGATGAACTCTATATGTTGCTCATTATTCGTAATGAGCAAATGTTGCTTGAAATGATTAAAGATACGGATAAGCAGTTCCCTGAACATCTAGCATTTTTTATGTTACATCATTTGCATCATCCTGAACGCACGGTGTTGTTTCATCAAATAGAAGAGCGATTATCGACCACGGGTGTTGGGATCTATCATTTATTTACTGAACTTTATCAAATTCGAAAGCAACGTCTACGTTTAATTATTCGTATGACCGAGCGGTATTTGGAGTCGATAGAGAGTCAAATGACAGTTCGTGATTATTTGGCATCGATTTGGTCTTTAACGCATGGTGCAGCTGCGATTTTGAACTCTAGTTTTTATCAACGATATTTGGGTTCGCGTGATACTTTGCGCGTGGCCTACATTGACCAAGCTCTGGCAATGCCTAAACAAACGGGCGCAGCAGGTTATCTTGCTTAGCGGATAGGATGTATGAAACAGAAACCACCTTCAAGGATTCAAGGATTTACACTGGTTGAATTGATGGTGGTTATTGTTATTATGGCTATTATGGCGTCATTGGTGATGTTGAATATCAATGGGGTCGATCAACGTAAAGCAGCGCAAGCCCGTGATTTTTTTATCATGGATGTACAGAAAATTGCACGTGAGGCAAATGATCAAGCACGTGTTTTGGCACTAGAGGTTCATCCTGCGACCGATGTGGCTGATTTTTCTTATGCTGTTGTTGAATATAAAAATCCTCAATTTAGCATAACCACAGAACAACAACATAATGCAATGCTTAATCAACAAAAATGGCAAAAATATAATGAGTTCCCACAGCAAGTGTTAGCCAAAAATGTTTCTTTTGCTGTGCAATCCTTAGACTATGATGTTTCCCAAGCCCGAAACGATGATTTAACCCAAGAGAATGCACCTAAACTGATTTGGTTGGGGAATGGCGAAGCAAAACCTGTTCGTATTCAATTTTATTATGCCAATGAGCCCGTGGGTGCAGAAATTGAAATTGATCATTTGGGTAAAATAAATGCGAGCTAAAGATTTAAAGAATAGTCTGCCAGCTTGTGCTCGGATGAAACATTATTTCATTAATCCTCACTCAGGATTTACATTGCTGGAAGTGATGGTGGCACTGGCTATTTTTGCTACAGCAGCGGTCGCTTTAACCAAAGTGGGTATGCAATATACTCAGTCTACAGCCCACGCCATCTTGCGTACCAAGGCACAATTTGTTGCCTTGAATGAAATTTCGATTATGGAAATCAATCGTGATTGGCTACAAGGCACGGCCTCTAAACAAATCACCCAACAAGGTGAAACTTGGCAAATTGATAAATCAGCGCAGGCAACGATTAGTACTAATGTGCAACGCGTCAATGTACAAGTGAGCTTGGTGAATACTGAAACTGGAAAAGTAGATTCGGGTGTTACGAGTTTAGTTTTTTTTAACCATCGTGATGGAACCCAACCATGACAAAACGCTCAGGCTTTACTTTGGTTGAGTTATTGGTGGCAATCGCGATTTTTGCTGTGCTTTCAGCTCTGGGTTGGAAGGTTTTTGATTATCTGATCAAGATTAAAGAGCGAAATACCCAACATGAACAACGCTTAGGTCAGCTACAAGAAGCATATCAGCAAGTGTTACGTGACACGGTGCAAATTGTTCCAATTACTGCCAATGTTGCAGGGCAGGTTCAACCCGCAGTCATGTTGCAAAATGGTCAGTTAACCTTTAGTAAAACTGGCGTGACTGATCCTTTGATGCAAGGCATACCGCCTGAAGAGCGAGTTGAATATATTTATAAAGCAGATGAAAAAAAACTGTACCGTTATAAATATAAAAATTTAAATCAAACCGGTAATGATCAACCTGAAACCAGTGTTTTACTTGATTCAGTTGATCAATTTCAAATTATGTTACTCAATCCCAATGAAATGGCACAATGGCCTGAGGTGGCATTGAGTGAAAATGATGTAACTCAGGCAAAAATACTACCGCGCGGTTTAAAAATAAACCTCACTGTCAATGAAGTGAGTTATGAATGGGTGTTTAGTTTATTAAATACAGACTTTTTAAAACAAAAAAATTAAGTTGCAGGATATGAAACTCACGGACTCTATGCAAAACCATTTTTCCTTAAATGTCTTCGTTGTAAATAGGTGGATGTTTTGAAGCGCTATCAGCATGGCATTGCATTGATCACCATTTTGGTGATGGTGGCTTTAGCAACCATCCTTGCGGCTACGATTGCGAAACATCAGCACAATACCGCAGAGAGTACGGCTTATTTAATGAGACAAAACCAAGCTCTGTTATACGCAAAAAGTGCTGAAGCTTTTTTTTCTGAGCTGTTGGTGGATGATGCTCAAAATGCAGCAGAGGTCGATCATCTACAAGAAACGTGGGCGAAGCCCATGCCTGCTTTTCCAGTGGAAGATGGTTTTGTTTCTGGGCGTTTAGAAGATGAGTCAGGAAAATTTAATTTAAATGCTTTAGTTAAGTCGGATAAAAAGCCGAATGAGGCTGCAAAACTTTGGTTTGAAAAGCTATTGGTACGTGTTGGGTTACCTGCGCAACTTTCAGAAGCAGTGATTGATTGGCAAGATGAAGATGATGAAGTCAGTGGGCCGATGGGTGCTGAATCTGCTTATTATCAAAGTTTAGCTCAGGGTTACTTGGCGCCAAATCGTGCTTTTTATAATGTTGAACAGTTGAAGTTGGTGCGTGGGTTTGAGGGGCGTAACTATCAACTGATTGCACCTTATGTGAGTGCTTTACCGAGTAATGAATTAAAGGTGAATGTAAATACTGCACCTGCGCTGGTGTTGGCCAGCATTGATCCTAAGTTGGATGTATCTGCTATTCAAAATTTACAAAGGCAAAGACAGGCCAATTTGGAGCATTTTTCCAATGTTAATGAACTGTGGGAGGTTGATCCATTTAAACAAGTGGACGAGGCTCAGCGGGCTGCTGTTAATGATTTTCTCGGGGTTCAATCGAACTATTTTAAAGCCAGAATTGAAGTGCTGCTGAGTGAGCGTAAGCGTCAGTTTAGTAGTGATTTGGTGCGAAAAGATCAAGCGGTATATGTGGCTTATCGCAGTATGTCACCTTTTTAAAGGCTAAATGTAAGGCTGATATGATTTACCAATTGGATTGAACAATAAAATAAATGAGCATAGGTTTACTTTTGCTTTATAATTAAAGTCAATTCTCAGAAAGTTTGATTGCATTACGGCATATGTTAATTCGTAAGTTATTTAAGTTTGAAAATGCCCATATTGTACGCAATTGTACATCGGATCGTTGTAAACGCTCCATTCATGGTCATAGTTATAAAGTTGAATTACTCCTCAGAGCATCGAAATTAGATCATGGTCAAATGGTTTATGACTTTGGCTTGCTGAAAGGGGTGATTAAAGACCTTTATGACTCTTTTGATCATGCGATTTGTTTTTGGCAAAACGATGATCCAGAATATATCCAAGCATGTAAAACATTTAGTGCACGTTGGGTGTCGCTACCTGTTTCGCCATCGGCTGAACAATTTTCACGTATTTTCTTTTATCTTGCACAACAAGTACTCGCATCGACCGTGACTCAAAACGGTGAAGGCGATGTAGAGGTGTACTCGGTGATTGTGCATGAGACCGATACGGGCTATGCGCAGAGTTTTATTGAAGATATTGAAAATGTACAGATGGGGCTTTTAGATTTAAGCCAGATCGAGTTTTCAGAACAAATCCAAGCGGAATGGGCGGACACTGAAATGTATACCAAATTAAAAGAAGGTATCCAATTTCACAATCCGAATGTAGAATTGCAAGTGAAACTGTGAAATTTGTCACGGAATATACAGTAAGGGAATAAGGCGCAAGTATGTCTTTAACAGAACAACAGCAAACCAAGCTTGATAAAATTCAGCTGGATGCCAGTTGGAAACATGGATTAAGTGACTTTTTGCTTAGTACTAAGATGGATGCGTTAAAGCAGTTTCTTGTTACAGAAATAAAAGCGAATAAAGTGATTTATCCGCCAAATGCGCTGATTTTTAATGCATTTAATACGACGCCTTTGGCGAATGTAAAAGTGGTAATACTCGGACAAGACCCATATCATGGGCCGAATCAAGCACATGGGCTCAGTTTCTCTGTGCAAAAGGGGCTTGCTTTACCACCATCTTTACGTAATATTTTCCATGAGTTAAATAAAGATTTAGGAATTGATATTCCTAAACATGGGGATTTAACTCGTTGGGCGCAGCAAGGCGTTTTGCTGTTGAACAGTGTATTAACCGTTGAAGCTGGTCAACCCACATCACATCAAAAACAAGGTTGGGAAGATTTTACCGATCATGTGATTGATGTTTTAAATGAACAGCGTGAGCATATTGTTTTTATTCTTTGGGGAGCATATGCGCAGCGGAAAGGACAACGGATTGATCAAGAAAAGCATTTGGTGTTAAAGGCGGCACATCCGTCACCTTTGGCAGCAAACCGTGGTGGATTCTTCGGTTGTAAAGTTTTTTCAAAATCCAATAATTATCTTAAACAACATGGCATTGAGCCTATAGATTGGCAGCTGGACGCATGACATATTCTTCCGTTTCTAAAAACTACCATCCAGATTTGATTGTAGAAGAAGCAAAAAATGGTTGGCGCATTGTTCGTCTGAATAGACCAAAATCACTTCACGCTTTAGATGAAACGATTGTTTCAGCTTTATTTGAAGTGTTTCAAGATTTTCATAGCGATGATGCAGTAAAAGCCATTTGGTTGGATTCAACCACACCAAAAGCGTTCTGTGCGGGCGGTGATGTACGTAAACTTCGTCAACTGGTGATTAACGATGAAGTTGAAACAGCTAATCAGTTCTTTGAGCAAGAATATGCGTTAGATTTATTACTACACAACTATGCTAAGCCTGTCTTGGTATGGGGTGAAGGCTATGTCATGGGCGGTGGTTTAGGTCTGTTTATGGCAGCGCCATTTCGTTTGGTGACACCGCATTCACGTTTAGCGATGCCTGAAATTAATATTGGTTTGTACCCAGATGTGGGTGCAACGCGTTTCTTGGCGGATCGTGGTGCAATTGGTTTGTTCACGGGCTTAACGGGTTCAATCATGACGGCTGCGGGCGCATATGGTATTGGTTGGGCAACACACATCTGTGATGCGCAGCGTAATACGGTGCTTGAGAAAGTCATCAATATAGACTGGAGTCATTATCCAGCAGGTGATTTTAGAGCCATTGATGACACATTAAACAGTATGCACCGTCCGGTAGGCCCAGGTCCATTACAGAACTCTTTGGATGTCATTCATAGTGTATGTCGTGGTGTGAACTTCGAGCATGATTATGATGCTATTGTTGGTTTAAGTGATGCGCGTAGCGATTGGCTTCGTCAAGCCAGTGAGAACTTACAAAAAGGCTCACCAACAACGGCTGCATTAACATGGTTGCTATGGCAGTGGGGCAAGCAGGTTCATTCTTGGAATGAAGTGTTTGAGCTTGAAACGCAAATTTCGGACTGGAAAATTCGTCATGCAGACTTTGTTGAGGGTGTGCGTGCGCGTTTAGTGGATAAAGACTTATCGCCAGCCTGGAAACAAGGGGCTAGTAATAGCTTAAAGGGTATTTTCGCTGGTAATCCACCAACAACGAGTATTGAAAGCTGGAATGAACTCCTTAAACATTATGATGTAATCTAATCTTTATGACTGATGTTTTAAAAACAGATAGTGAATGGATGCAGCTTGCTTTAGAGCAGGCTGCTATTGCGGCGTCAAAAGGTGAAGTCCCGGTTGGGGCAGTCATTGTGAGTCAAAATAAAATTATTGGTTCGGGCTTTAATGCGCCTATTACGCTAAATGATCCTACCGCACATGCTGAGGTTCAAGCACTGCGCGATGCCTGTCAAAATACACAAAACTATCGTTTGCCTGATGATGCGGTCATGTACGTGACGCTCGAGCCTTGTACCATGTGCGTGGGCGCTTTGGTGCATGCACGTGTTTCAAAAGTCGTATTTGGTGCGACAGAGCCGAAAGCGGGTTCTCTTATAAGTGCACGTAAATTATTTGAAACAGGCTATTACAATCATCAGTTCTTGGTTGAGTCAGGTTGTTTACATGAGCAATGCTCGCAGCAGCTCAGTCACTTTTTTAAAATGCGCCGCGAACAAAAGCGACTATCCCGTCTACAAGAAAAGGGATGAATGAATTCGTAAAATAATAATTTCATGTAAAATGAAATGACAATAATTATTGTCAAATAAGGCGCTGGAACAATCATGAACAATATTCAGATTAAAAAAGAATTTAATGCACCCATAGAGCAGGTGTTTGATTTACTTTCTAAACACTCAACCTATAACGTCGCTTTTGCACCAGTTCAAGTGGTGCGAGTGAAAGACTCGGCAGATCCAGAACGTCCAGATGGACTTGGTTCTGTACGTCGTATGGGTTTTGGTCCAATTAAACCACTACAAGAGCAAATCACATTAATGAATGTGAATGAGCGTATTGAATACAAGATTATTAAAAATCCACTCATCAAACATCATTTGGGTATTATTGAGTTTGAGCCGATTGACTCGAATAAAACTTTAGTGACCTATACGATTGAATTACAGGCACGTGCACCTTTTGTAAGTAAATTAATCCTTGCACAGCTTAAATCTGCGATTAAACTAGGTTTTTCAAAACTCGCTAAATCTGTATAACAAACTTTGGGTAAGCAATGACAGTTCAAATAATCACAATTGATGGTCCAAGTGGTTCGGGTAAGGGCACACTGGCTGCAAAAATAGCAGCCCATTATCAATTCCATTT
The DNA here is from genome assembly GCF_902505955.1 of Acinetobacter sp. 8I-beige. NCBI lineage: Bacteria > Pseudomonadati > Pseudomonadota > Gammaproteobacteria > Moraxellales > Moraxellaceae > Acinetobacter > Acinetobacter sp. 8I-beige. The sequence continues at coordinate 1,158,713 of NZ_LR732790.1, forward strand.
ACTTGATTCGGGAGCGTTATATCGCTTGTTGGGCCTGTCATTGCATCAACAGGATTTGTTGGATGCTTTGTCAGGCGAACTGAGTCAGTGTGTCGAAATTGCTAAACATTTAGACATACAATTTTTAAGTTCTGCACAAGGCACACAAGTCTTGCTCAATGGTGAGGATGTTAGTCAAACCATTCGAACTGAGCGAGTTGGTGAGTTTGCATCAAAAGTTGCAACAATTCCTGAGCTTAGAGCTGCGCTAGTCGATCGTCAGCATGCTTTTGCACAAGCGCCAGGCTTGGTTGCAGATGGCCGAGACATGGCAACATCTATCTTTCCAGAGGCTCAAGCCAAGATTTATTTAACCGCTTCAGCCCAATCTCGTGCTGAACGCAGAGTAAAGCAGTTGCAGGGTATGGGGCTGGATGCTAAAATAAACGATATTTTAGCTAATATTGAGGCGCGTGATAAACGTGACATGGAGCGCGAAGTTGCTCCACTCAGACCAGCAGCTGATGCCTACATCATTGATAGTTCTGAATTGAACATTGATGAGGTATTTCAGCTTATGACGGCTTATATCGATAAGCAATTAGCAAACTAACGAATTTTTATATTCAGCAGAAGCATAGCTTGATCAGTTCAAAATGGACTATGTAGACGCTTAACTAAACCGGCCTTGTCTGATCCAAGACCGCTGACTTTATCAGGTATATCATGACCGAATCTTTTGCAGCCCTCTTTGAAGAAAGCGAATTAAACCTCAACGTTGAAAAGGGTGCTGTCATCCAAGGCGTTGTAGTAAACATCGATTCTGATTGGGTAACAGTTGACACTGGCCTTAAATCAGAAGGTATTGTTGACCGCGCTGAATTCTTAAATGAACAACGCGAACTTGAAGTTCAAGTTGGCGACACTGTTGATGTTGTTGTTGAAGCGCTTGACAACGGCATGGGTCAAACAGTTTTATCACGTGAAAAAGCGAAACGTGCTGAAACTTGGACTAAACTTGAAAAAATCTTTGAAGACGGCGAAATCGTTACTGGTGTTATCTCTGGTAAAGTTAAAGGCGGTTTCACTGTTGACATCGGTCCAGTTCGTGCGTTCCTTCCAGGTTCTTTAGTTGATACTCGTCCTATTCGTGATACTACTCACTTAGAAGGTAAAGAGTTAGAATTCAAAGTAATCAAACTTGATGCTAAACGTAACAACGTTGTTGTATCTCGTCGTGCTGTTATGGAAGCTGAATCTTCAGCTGACCGTGAAGCTCTTCTTGCTCAGCTTGAAGAAGGTCAAACAGTTACTGGTACTATCAAAAATCTTACTGACTACGGCGCATTCGTTGACCTTGGCGGTATTGATGGTCTTCTTCACATCACTGACATGGCTTGGAAACGTATCAAGCACCCATCAGAAGTTGTTGAAGTTGGTCAAGAAGTTACTGTTAAAGTACTTAAGTTTGACAAAGAACGTAACCGCGTATCTTTAGGTCTTAAGCAATTAGGCGAAGATCCATGGTTAGCGATCATGAATCGTTACCCTAAAGGTTCAATCGTTAAAGCTCGCGTAACTAACTTAACTGACTACGGCTGTTTCGCAGAAATCGCTGAAGGCGTTGAAGGTTTAGTACACGTTTCTGAAATGGACCACACTAACAAAAACATCCACCCATCTAAAGTTGTTCAGATTGGTGATGAAGTTGATGTTATGGTTCTTGAAGTTGACGAAGAGCGTCGTCGTATTTCTCTTGGTATCAAACAAACTCGTGCTAACCCATGGGAAGAGTTTGCTAAGAACCACGACAAAGGTGAAAAAGTTTCAGGTACGATCAAGTCAATCACTGACTTCGGTATCTTCATCGGTCTACCAGGCGGTATCGATGGTCTAGTTCACTTGTCTGATATTTCTTGGAACGAGCAAGGCGAAGAAGCTATCCGTCGTTACAAGAAAGGTGACACAGTTGAAGCGGTTATCTTGTCTGTAGACGCTGAAGGCAACCGTATCAGCCTTGGCATCAAGCAAATGAACAGCGATCCGTTCAACGATTTCTTAGCTGCTAACGAACGCGGTGCACTTGTAAAAGGTACTGTAACTGCTGTTGACGCTCGTGGCGCAACACTTAAGTTAGCTGACGAAGTTGAAGCGACTCTTAAAGCATCTGAAATCAACCGCGACCGCGTTGAAGATGCAACTAAGTTCCTTGAAGTTGGTCAAGAAGTTGAAGCGAAAATCATCAACGTAGATCGTAAATCTCGCTCTATCAACTTGTCTATCAAAGCGAAAGACGAAGCTGAAGAGAAAGAAGCAGTTGCTAACTTGAAGACAGCAACTACTGGTCAAGACAATGGTCCTAAGACTATTGGTGATTTGATCAAAGCTCAAATGGGCAACTAAGTAGATGTTTGAATTGTATTGTTAATGTAAGTTAACTAATACTTTTTACACAAATACAATAAACGGTAGCGTAGTATTCACTTATTACGCTACCGTTTTGTATTTAAACAGGTTATTATCAATCTATCTACAAGGTAGCTTGATAATTAAAGAGGTCGCAGATGACTACTGAAGCACTTAATAAGTCTGACTTAATAGAGCGTATTTCTCTTAAAAACCCGCACTTAGCAGAGCCATTAGTGGAAGAAGCTGTTAAGATTATGATTGATCAAATGATTGCATCTTTGTCTTCTGATAATCGTATTGAAATTCGTGGTTTTGGTAGTTTTGCACTCCATCACCGTGAACCTCGTGTTGGGCGTAATCCTAAAACGGGTAAGTCGGTAGAAGTGGCTGCTAAAGCTGTTCCACATTTCAAACCAGGTAAAGCATTACGTGATGCAGTAAACGAGACTGCAGGCGAATAAAATTTATTGGGGTGCTTATGCGTTACGTATTATTCGCATTATTAATTGTACTGTTTGGCTACTGCCTAGCTTTAGTGCTACAAAACGGAACTGAGCTAACCGTTGATCTGTTGTTTATACAGGTTCCAGCAATGCGTTTAGGCCTATTGTTATTATTAACAATGGCTTTAGGGATTGTGTTGGGTTTGTTAATTGGTGTTCAGGTATTTCGTGTATTCCAGAAAGGTTGGGAAATTAAGCGACTACGTAAAGACATTGATCACCTTCGTAAAGAGCAGATTCAATCCGCTCAGTTGGCTGCTGCTGAAGCTGCAGCACATACAAGACATGAAAAAACAGTGTTAGATATCAATCCTAATGATCGTCCATCTACACCGCTTTAAGCCACAATATGAAGTAAGATTTCTATCTTAGAAGTATTGAAGAAAGTTTGATTTAAACGCCTTTGGATATATAGCCAAAGGCGTTTTTTATTGTGCTTTAAAATATTGATAACTATATAAAAAGCATATGAATAAAGAACTTAGTTTGAATTTTAAATGGTTTTTAGAAAAATAGTCTTGGTCGTTTTAGGCTTAATCCGTATAATGCCATAATTTTGTGAGTTTGAAGGGTCTCCCCATGAGTATTATTGTTGCCTTAGACGCAAAAAGTCATTATGACGCAATGACGATTGCTGGGCAATTAGACCCTCAATTATGCCGTGTAAAAGTCGGTAAAGAATTATTTACCCATGAAGGCTCATCTATTGTTAAAGCTTTACATGGTGAAGGCTTTGAAGTCTTTCTAGATCTAAAATTTCACGATATTCCAAATACGACTGCGCAAGCGGTATGTGCTGCTGCAGATATGGGGGTTTGGATGGTAAACGTCCATGCTTCAGGTGGCCGTAAAATGATGGAAACCTGTGTTGAGCGCTTAAAGGCTGGCAATTATAATACTCAACTAATTGCAGTAACGGTGTTAACCTCGATGGGCCGTGAAGATTTAGCCGATATTGGTCTAGATATTGAACCATTTGAACAAGTCAAGCGTCTAGCAAAACTGACTAAAGACAGTGGTTTAGATGGTGTGGTATGTTCAGCGCAAGAAGCAAAAATGCTGCGTGAGGCTTTGGGTTCAGAGTTTGCCTTGGTGACGCCGGGCATTCGCCCTGAGGGTTCAAGTGCGGATGACCAAAAGCGTATTGTAACGCCAAAACAAGCAATGTTAGACGGTGCAACACACCTAGTGATTGGTCGACCAATTACACAGTCTGCAAACCCGTGTCAGATGCTCAAAGATATTTTAGCGACGCTTTAAGCGACTAGAAATCTAAAAAGCCTTTCATTCGAAAGGCTTTTTTATGGATTAAATTTTAAAAAGAATTGTTGGTGAGCGAAGTGGCAATAGCAAAATAAAAAGACAGCATTGAATAGAGCGCTACGCTTTATAGTGCAGCCAATACGCTGACGACAATTGGTGCCAAAACTGACAGGATGAAACCGCTCACCATGGCATGTGGAATAAAGTCATTCCCACAGGCTTGTTTGACCATCGGTAGTGTAACATCCATTGCTGTAGCACCTGCAGATGAAATCGCAGAGCGGGGGTAACGCCAGCCAATGATATACATAAACACAATCGCAAAGATTTCTCTGAACAAATCATTCATCAGTGCAATACTGCCTAAATGTGCATTCTTTAACTCTGTGACCACAATGCCAGTCATGGAGTAGAAACCATAACCTTGAGATAACATAATCAAGTCTTTTAGTTGAATGCTCGGCACAAAATAGGCTGTTACAAACGCCCCGATAATTGAACCCAGAATACAACCAAGTGGAACGAGCAGTATTTTCCAGTTCAACCATGAGCGATCAAGTGGTGAATAGGCCAAATCAAGCCCGATCAGGAACATGAAAACCAGTAACAAGTTCCATGTACTGATATGAAGTGTATAGCCGAAACCTGAAGATAGCTCTGCCAAGCCATAACCCAAGGCCAGTGCGATAAATGCATAACTGATATTGATTAATGACTTGCTCACAAGGCTCATGGATACTTTGCCATGACTCGGTTGGTAGCCCAAAAGTTTAAATAATATGTAACAACAGACGAAAGCACCGATACTGGTCATAACTGCTAAAAGCGCTGCATGATTGAGTATCTGCCAAGGTTCGGCAATGCTATGCAAAGTCGTTGAAAACTCAATCGCAATTGCGATTAAGAGAATATACGTAAAATAGGGCAGGATTTGAAAGGCAAGTCGTTCAAGCCATTTGGGTAAACGACGCGCCAAAACAAATCCAAGTGCTAAACAAATAAGAAGCTGAAAAATCAACCAAAACGATTGCATGTCAAATAAAGTGTGAATAAATACTAACTTATTATGACCGCGATCTTAATTTATTGCTTGACTATCTTGCTTAGAATTTAAAAAACGATAGTCTGCTGGATTGGCTTTTCGTGTTTTTAGCCAATACTTCCATGTATAGCTGGGCCATAAAGAGAAATTTTTCCCATCCGCTTGTTGATACCAGCTGACGCAGCCAGATTGCCAAATGGTATCTGTAAATTGACTTTGTAAATGCTGATTAAATTGATCTTGAATATCTGCTTTCACAACGATCGCTTGAGATTGGGTTTTTTGTGCCATCTCGATGAGCTGTAGAATGTAATTTACTTGTGACTCAATCATAAAAATAACCGAGTTATGACCTAAGACCGTATTAGGCCCTAAAAGCTGAAATAAGTTTGGGAAACCTTTGGTGCTAATTCCATAGTAACTTTCGGCCCCATCTTTCCATGCGTCTGTAAGCTCGACATGATTCAGTCCTGTACAGCTAAAGGATTTAAGATAAATACGTGGGTCAGTCACAAAACCTGTGCCATAGATGAGGCAGTCAATTGCACGCTTTTTCCCATCTTTGGTGATGATACTGTCCTCAGTTAATTCCAAAATATCATCGGTAACCAATTCAACATTTTTACGGTTAAAGCTTGGGTAATACTTGTTGGAGACCAAAATGCGTTTACAACCCATAATATAGTTGGGAATTAACTTATCTGCGGTTACAGGGTCTTTGACTTGATGGCGAATATAGGCTTCTGCTAGTTTTTGTGCATATTTCATGACCTGTGGTTTCATAATGGGAACTACACGAGATTCATTTGTCCAATACAGACGAGCTCGATGAATTTTTCGAAACCAATCAAATCGATTAAACAGTGTTTTTTCAATGGGTAAATAACGACGTTCATCCCGAGGAATAACCCATGCAGCTGTCCTTTGTATTACGTAGAGTTGCTTCACTTTTTCTGCAATTTCAGGAATATATTGAATCGCGCTCCCCCCAGTGCCAATAGAGGCAACATTTTTATTGCTGAGGTTATAGTCATGATCCCACTGTGATGAATGGAAAACTTTGCCTTTAAATTTCTCGATACCCGCAATACGCGGAATTTGTGGTACATGCAGCGGACCAGATGCGAAAATGACAAATTGAGCGGTTAGAGTTTTATTTTGATTGAGAGTAAGTTGCCATAAACACTGATTTTCTAAGTAATGTGCAGCACAGACTTCGGTGTTAAAGCGGATATAAGACTGCAATTGATGCTCAGCGGTAAGTGTTTGCATGTATTGATAAATTTCAGGTGCTTCAGCATAACGTTTAGACCAGTCGGTCTTGGGTGAAAAAGACAAGGAATAGAGATGTGACTGTACATCACAAGCAGCGCCCGGATATTGGTTTTCACGCCATGTGCCACCTATTACACTGGCTTTTTCCAAAATTACAAAATCACGAATATTGTTTTGTAAAAGACGAATAGCCATCGCTAAGCCACCAAAGCCTGCACCAATAATGGCGATTTTTACCTGAGGGGTTGTTGAATTTGCTGCCTGCATTTGTTTTTCCTTTTTGTTTTACTTTATTGTAGAGCAACTATCCAGAAGGTCTATGATAGCCCTGACAAGAAAATTGATAGATTCGGCAATTGTTGTACGCTAGGTGGCTGTAGTAAAACATAGGCCAATATTTTGCTTTTAATTGATTATGAAACGTTCTGTACTTGGCTTGATGTATTTGATTCAAGGAATGCGTAAAGCAGGAGTCGCAGTCGATCAAAAGTTACAAAGCATTGGCTTACGTGTGGAGTCGCTTGATCCGAATGCGATCATTCATCCTGCTCTAGAGTGGGATATTTTGAAAATCATTGCAGAGGATATTGAGCCTGAGCAAGGCTTGTTTATTGGTCAGCATTATGTTTTGGCAGGATATGGCCCCTTACTGATGTTATTGATGACCAGTCCAACGACACACACCGCTTTAGAGCAAGGTATTCGTTATCAAAGTTTGACGCATTTGAGTGGCTTATTGGGTTTGAAAAAACAAAATGATCAAGTTGCACTGTGTTATTTACCGAGAGACCTACAAACACCTGTGGGACAGTTGCGTGCACATTCTGAAATAGCGGGAACCTATAAGTTTTTACTAGATATTTATAAGATGATTGGGCTGGAGATACCTGAGATTCGAATTACATTACCGATTGCACGACCTGAAGATGCGAAAAAACTGGCGCTCTACCAGCAGGTTTATGGTCAGCAAGTGAGTTTTGGTACGCAGCAAGCTGAATTTTGGTTTGATGAGTGGGTTTTAAATGTACCAATTCCTTCAGCAGATTTGATGACATTTAACGTTTATGCAGGCAAATGTCAGGTGGAATTGCAGCGTTTGGAAGAAACGGCAGAGCAACCGAGTCTGATTCAACGTGTACAAGATTATTTGGAGTTGCAACGAGGTTTACTGCCGACCATGGCTGAAACCGCGCAAGCTTTGAATTTGCCAGAGCGAACCTTAAGACATCAGTTGCAACAGTTAAATAGCAGTTATAAACAAATTCGTGAGCAATTAATGAAAGATCGTGCACTACATTTGATGGAATATCAGGAATATTCCATTGAAATGATTGCAGAGTTATTGGGTTACTCGGAGCCTGCAGCCTTTAATCATGCATTTAAACGGTGGTTTGGTTACAGTCCACGACAATATGGGAAATAGCCTAAGCATAATTATGCCAAAGTGTTATATATTAACTTTTCCACTCCGCTATAATTGATATAGCCTAAAAACAGTATTAAATGATATGTCAGATTTTAATTCACCTACCGCATTCAGTCCTTTATCTCCTGCAGAGCGCTATGCGCAAGCCTTAGCATCTGGGCAGTTCATGTCTGATGAGGCACAAGCTCAGGCCGTTCATGAGCTGGATCGCGTTTGGCATGAATTAATTCAACGTTTTAAGGCATCTAAAAAAGCATTCCGTCGTTTCCGTCGTCAAACTTCTCCCCGTGGTGTGTATATGTGGGGTGGTGTAGGCCGTGGTAAAACATGGTTGATGGATCAGTTTTATGACTCAATTCCATTTCGTCGTAAAACACGTATGCACTTTCACCATTTTATGCAACATGTACATCGTGAGCTCAACAAGCTTTCAGGTCAGCGTAACCCTTTAGATGCGGTTGCGGATCAAATTTATAAAGAAGCAGTGGTCATTTGTTTCGATGAGTTCTTCGTCTCGAATGTTACGGATGCCATGATTCTCAGTGATTTGTTCCAAAAGCTTTTTGCACGTGGCATTACCTTGGTGGCAACCTCAAACATTGCGCCAGATGGTTTGTATAAAAACGGCATTCACCGTGATCGTTTCATTCCAACCATTGAAATGGTGAAACAGCAGTGTGTGATTTTAAATGTAGATGCAGGCGTGGACTACCGTTTACGTGTTTTAAAACAAGCGCAACTCTTTAAATCTCCTTTAACACATGAGCACCAACGTTGGATTGCACAGCGTTTTAGCGCATTGACACAGACCCAAAGCATTTCAGATGAGCCGATTATTATTAATAATCGTATTGTAGAAACGGTCGGGCATACTGAAGATGTTTTATGGTGTGAGTATTCAGAGCTGTGTTTAAAACCACGTAGTCCTGCTGACTTTATCGAAATTGCAAATATTTATAATACGGTGTTGGTGAGTAATGTTCCGCATTTGACCGATTATCTTTCTGAAGGGACGCGTCGTTTTATTTATCTGGTCGATGAGTTTTATGACCGTGGGGTAAAACTGATTTTAACCTCAGAAGATACAATTATCGATTTGTACTCTGGTGATAAATTAGCCTTTGAAATTGAACGCACGCGTTCACGTTTATTGGAAATGCAATCAGATGATTACTTGAATGAAGCGCATCGACAAATACAAGCTGAAGCAAGTAAACAACAAGAAGAAATTTAAAAATATAAGCACCCAAAAGGGTGCTTTTTTTATGTGCATTTTCATCGATTAATTTATCGACTTTTTTGAATAATCATGGCTTAATCAGGATTGAAAATAGGGAGAATATTGGTTTTAAGTGTAAAAAATATACAAAACTGCACTTAAGTCTAATTTCGGCATTTCAAAAACTTAATAAACTACTAAAGAGCATTTTGTAAATTGATAATGCTTGTGCCTTGAGCAGTATTTTATTTGGTAGTTTGTATACTTTATTAAATAAAAAATGATCACTATTTCGCACGGTGATATTACTATTCAGCCAAGTTTAAATCGGTATACTAGAATCTCTTGTATAAAAAGTAGCAATATCAGGAAAGACAATGACTGCACGTATTCAAAAAGGCAAGTTAGCGATTGCTAAAGAACTTTACGATTTCATCGAAAATGAAGCACTTCCAGGTTCAGGTTTGGACAGTGAAACTTACTGGAAAAACTTTGAACAAGTCGTTGTCGATCTTAGCCCAAAGAACAAAGCACTATTGGCTAAGCGTGACGACATTCAAGCGAAGATCGATGAATGGCACCGCAACAACAAATTTGAACTTGGAGCTTACAAAGCTTTCCTTACTGAAATTGGCTACTTAGTACCAGAAGTAGAAGATTTCCAAATCAGCACAGAAAATGTAGATGAAGAAATCGCATTATTGGCTGGTGCGCAATTGGTGGTACCTGTGCGTAATGCACGTTACTGCCTAAATGCTGCAAACGCACGTTGGGGCTCTTTATATGACGCACTTTACGGTTTTGACGTGATCCCAGAAGACGGTGGCGCGGAAAAGGGTAAAGGTTATAACCCTGTACGTGGCGGCAAAGTTATTGCATTTGCTAAAAACTTCTTAAATGAAACCTTCCCATTAGCAAATGGTTCGCATGCTGATGCGACAAAATATGCAGTTGAAGGCAAAAAGTTAGTTGTGACGTTAAATGATGGTTCAACATCGACTTTGGCTAAAGAAGCACAATTTGTTGGTTTCAATGGTGATGAAGCTGCACCAACAGAAATCGTACTTTTAAACAACGGCTTACACGTTGTGATTGAAATTGATGCGAACAGCCCAATTGGTAAAACAGATGCCGCTGGCGTAAAAGATTTAGTTCTTGAAGCTGCTGTAACGACTATTCAGGATTTAGAAGATTCGATCGCTGCTGTAGATGCAGAAGAGAAAGTTGAAGGCTACCGTAACTGGTTAGGTTTGATGAAGGGTACGCTTTCAGAGTCTATCGAGAAAAATGGTAAAACTGTTACGCGTACTTTGAATAAAGACCGTACACACAAAAACTTGATCGGTGGTGAAACGAAACTTCATGGCCGTTCATTGATGCTTCTTCGTAACGTGGGTCATCTCATGACCAACCCTGCGATTCTTGTAGATGGTGCTGAAATCTACGAAGGTATCATGGATGCATTAATCACTCCGCTCTTGTCTTTTGCAGACGTTAAAGGTGAAAACGAAAACAAGAACTCTCGTAAAGGTTCAATGTACATCGTAAAACCTAAAATGCATGGTCCTGAAGAAGTTGCTTTTGCGGTTGAGTTGTTTGAGCGTTCAGAACAAGCGCTTGGCCTGCCTGCAAAAACGTTAAAAATCGGTATCATGGATGAAGAGCGTCGTACTTCTGTAAACTTGAAAAACTGTATTGCTCAAGCGAAAGACCGTACGATCTTCATTAATACAGGTTTTATGGACCGTACAGGTGATGAAATCCATACCTTTATGGAAGCAGGTCCATTCGTTCGTAAGGGCGAAGTGAAATCACAAATTTGGTTCCCAGCATATGAAAACCGTAACGTGATGATCGGTCTTCAAGCGGGCTTACGTGGTAAAGCACAAATTGGTAAAGGCATGTGGCCAAAACCAGACATGCTTTTAGACATGTATAAAACCAAGATTGAACATCCAGAAGCGGGCGCAAGCTGTGCATGGGTTCCATCTCCATCTGGTGCTGTCATTCACGCGATTCACTACCACCAGTGCAACGTGTCTGAGCGTCAAAAAGAATTATTGAATACAGAGCCTTTATCTTTAGATGATTTGTTAACACCGCCTTTAGCAACAGATACCAACTGGACTGAAGAAGAGAAAACCAAAGAGCTTGAAAATAACCTTCAAGGGATCTTGGGTTATGTTGTACGTTGGGTTGACTTGGGTGTAGGTTGTTCGAAAGTTCCAGACATCAACAACGTTGGTTTAATGGAAGACCGTGCAACTTTACGTATTTCATCTCAACACGTTGCAAACTGGTTGCGTCACGGCATCGTATCTGCAGCGCAAGTTGAAGAAGTGATGCAGCGTATGGCGAAAATCGTTGATGAACAAAATGCAAACGATCCGCTTTACACACCTATGGCGCCAAGCTTCGATGGTTATGCATACAAAGCAGCGTATGACCTAGTGTTTAAAGGCGGTGAGCAGCCATCAGGTTATACAGAGCCACTTCTGCATGCTGCACGTTTGAAGTTAAAAGGTTATACAGGTGACTAATCTGTAAAGCTAAAAAAGCCTCTTCGGAGGCTTTTTTATTGGCTGAAATAAGTCGCACTATGTCTATGGAGAAAAACAATAAGACTGATTTAATTTTGGGTAATAGTGATCTATAGATTGGCGCTTGCTTAGAGCTATGAATGGGTTTAAGCCTAGTGTGAAATAAGTATCTCGACTAGACGCTGCGGATAAAAGCCTTATACAATTCACTATATAAAGCTCATCATACTATTGTTAACCATCAAGTTGGATGAAAATCCATGTGCGCTAATTTTAAACCTCTAACCCTTGCTCAAGTACAACAGTTTGGTCTCCCTGAAATTCCTTTTGATTATGTCGAAGAAGTCTATCCTGGTTATGAGTTGCCTTTATTGTTCAAATCAAATTTAGGATTTGAGTGGCGTAAGGTACATTTTGGTTTAATACCGAAATGGGCTGAAGATAAGAGTATTGCAAGCAAAACCTATAATGCTCGAAGTGAGACACTTCTGCAAAAGGCCAGTTTTATTGAAGCGACTTCCAAATATCAGTTTGGGGTGATTCCCGTTTTTGAATTTTATGAGTCCAAATATATAGAACAAAAGCCGCAGAGATGGGGTGTCAGACGACAGGATAGGCAGGTCATTTTTGTTGCTGCACTATATGAAATCTGTCGTATAGCAGGCGAGGTAGTCCGTTCAGCCACCATGATTACGATGGATGCCATAGATCATCCAATGATGCGGGAGTTTCATGAGCCGGGGGATGTGAAGCGCTCAGTGATCGTGATTCCACATGAACGCTTAGAGGACTGGCTCAGCTGGAAATCACCAAATATTCAATCCTTTGTACAAGGCTTTCCTGTTGAAGAGTTTGAATGTTCACATGTGCCGAAAATAAAAGTCGAAAAAGAGAGTCCCCAACTCAACTTTTTCGACTTTTAAACGGTTTAGCGAGCTAAATTTTTAAACACGTGTTTTAAGCTTTCCATCATTTTTTCAATTTGCAAAGGCGTTAAGCCTTCAAATGATTGCTCAAGCACAACACTGGTGAGATCATTGATCTTATTGGTCATTTCAACACCTTTTTCGGTGAGAAGAACACGGGTGATACGTGCATCATCTTCACAAGAATAAGTTTCAACCAATCCTTCATCCTTTAAGCGATAAACAATTTTGGTGGTTGTCGACATTTTAGAGACCACCATGTCAGACAAATCAGAAACACTGGCATGTGGCTTTGAATCTAGAGCCAGTAAAATACGACGACGTGAGTTATCTAAACCATACTTTTTTAAAGCGTGATCGACATTGAGTACATACTGTGCATGTACTTGTGTTACCCAGTAAAATGGAAAACTTTCTAAAGAAAAATCTTCAGAACCTGGTAGGAACTTACTGTACTTTTTGGTCATATGACGGATTCCCCGTGAATCGTATTTTTATTTTATAGATCATTTGAACACATTTTATGTGAACACTCATACACTTATCAATACAAAATTACTGGATTTGTCATCATAAAGGAAATCTGTTAAAAGAAAGCCTTGGCCAGTAATCAAGAAAAGTTAAGCGTGGTTGTTTAGAAGAGACAGGGTATAGCCGTCTTTATCTTGATGGAAGCTCACAATACTTTGAGCAAATTGTACAACTTCATCTTCGACTTCAGCATTCTGGTGAGAATCTAAAGAGAGTTTAGCCATGGGAACACCGTCCTGTAGAACGATAGGCAAGTGCATTTCAAACTTTTGGTTATTATGCGAAACCACAACTTTAACTTGATGCTGATCAAATGAGGAGTCTAAATGCAGATATGCGCCTTCATAGCTAGTATTGGCAAGCATTTTTGACGTCTTATTGAAGGTCAATGCTTTTTCATTGTTCATAGCGATGAATCCTGTCTTCGATTACTTTGATCGGATTGTCAATCCGCGCATCCTTGGTTTGGGTGATTGACCACTTTTACAACAATGCTGGTCGTGTTTCATTTTAGTGAAAAAAATGGATTTGTGAACTAGTGTTTTTAACAAAAAGTGTCATTTGTGGAAATCATAAATGTAGTGAATTGATATTTTTTAACTATTATTAAAATAAATAATTAAATAAAAACAATTATTTGGTTTTTATTTGCGATGGATTTAATTAGAAAAACTAAAAAATGACCGTGGCGTCTAATCTTTATAGAATGCGACAATTGGCATTAAGTGACAAAATTTCAAACAGTGATTTCGATATTTTTATGTATTTTTTGCATAATAAGTGGTCGAATATTAAAATTTTGTTAAAAACCATAAAAAAATTATTACAAGCCAAACATCTCAGGCATAATTATTTCATCTTTAGTTGAACAGGTCACAAATATGGATCCGTCGCCGTGCAGGTCTATGCTTTTAAAACAGAAACATAATTCTGGGGTAATGAAATAATGGAATTTTTATTAGATCCGGGAATATGGGTAAGTTTACTTACGCTTATTATATTAGAAATTGTTTTAGGTATTGATAACCTAGTCTTTATTGCCATTTTGGCTGAAAAACTTCCTCCTGAGCAACGCGATAAAGCGCGTGTCATTGGTCTTTCGCTTGCACTTTTAATGCGCTTGGGCTTGTTGTTTATCATCACTTGGTTAGTCACGTTGACTCGACCGCTGATTACTGTGTTGGATTGGACATTCTCTGGGCGAGACCTGATTCTTTTATTTGGTGGCTTATTCCTAGTCTATAAAGCCGTTACCGAATTGCATGAAAAAATTGAAGGTAAGCCAGAAGTTAAGCTGACCACCAATGTGGTTTATGCGGGTTTCACCGCAGTTGTGGCACAGATTGTGATCCTTGACGCGGTATTCTCACTGGATTCGGTGATTACAGCGATTGGTATGGTCGACAACATTAATGTGATGATGGTGGCTATGGTCGTTGCCATGGTGGTCATGCTGTTGGCGTCGAAACCATTAATGACTTTTGTAAACCGTCATCCGACTGTGGTCATCTTGTGTTTAAGCTTCTTACTGTTGATTGGTATCAGCCTGATTGCGGAAGGTTTTGGCTTCCACATTCCTAAAGGTTATATCTATTCGGGTATTGGTGTTGCCATTGCAATTGAAGCCTTTAACCAGTTTGGTGAGCGCAATGCGGCAAAACATGAAGCGAAAATTCCACTGCGTCATCGTACTGCGGATTCTATTTTAAAACTCATGGGCGGCAAGCTCCAAGCTGAAGACCCTGATCAGCTTCAAGCGCAAGAAACTTTTGCGGATGAAGAGCGTTATATGATTGGTGGTGTACTGACATTGGCTGAACGTTCAGTCGCGTCGATCATGACACCGCGTAGTCAAATTTCGTGGGTCAATCTTGATGATTCACCTGAGAAAATTCGTGAACAGGTATTGTCTGTGCCGCACAGTTTATTTCCTGTGTGCCGCGGTAGCTTAGATAAAGTGATCAGCATTGCGCGCGCCAAAGAATTGCTCGATGTCTTAGATGATGAAGAGCAATTGAAAGACCTGATCAAACGTCATCGCCCAATTTACATTTTTGAAAAAATGAAAGTCATTGATGCGATTAATACGTTAAGAACGTCTAAAGGTTCATTGGTTTTGGTGAGCGATGAGTTTGGTAATGTGCAGGGCCTTGTTTCACCGCTTGACGTATTTGAGGCGATTGCTGGTGAATTCCCCGATGCCGATGAGCAACTTGATTTGGTGAAGGTTGATGATCAGACGTGGAAGGCGACAGGCATGCTGGATTTATATCAGCTTGAACTGGAACTTGGGATGATCGATTTGGTTGAAGAAGATGCGGGCTATATTAGTGTTGCTGGTTTAATCCTAGATAAAACCCACGGTGATGTACACGTTGGAACTCAATTGGACTACCGTGGTGTTCACTTTGAAGTGCTTGAGTTGGATTCAAATCGAATTAAGACAGTCAATATCACCTATCGTACTGCTTAATCATTGCAAAACTAGATTGTGAGAAAAATGTCAGCTTTGTGCTGGCATTTTTTCTGCTTATAAAATAAGCGCTATGCACTTAAATAAAAAGCAGTTATTCTATGCCCGCAATTGGGCTGTCGTATTTCGTATTTGAAATTACCTGGTTGGTGAAGACAGTTTTTTCTATCCCTGTGGTCATCAAAGCATTGCATTTAGACTATAGCAGTAAAATAAGTGATCAAAATAAGAATGGAAACACTTCATGCAACTTATGGAAAAGGTCGTTGATTTTAAAAAGCTTTCAGTAGAGAAAAAACAAGTTCTATTTGAAGAGCTTGAAAATTTTGATCGACAAATTTTCCCAAATACAATCCCAGCAGAACTGCATCAATTGTTGTATAACCCTGATGTAGTGGCATTACCAATTATTCGTTTTTATCATCGCGGAAAAATAGTTGGGCAAAATATTATTGCCATCTTGAAGCTTAAGACAGCGCATCAACCCTTATATGTTCTTAGCTCGCGTGCAGCTTTTTTACCTGACTACCGAAATCAAAACAAAACACTTTTATCTGCAATTCGAGTAACTTTAGGTTATCGTTTAAAATATCCTACGCGTCAGTTATGGTTTGTTTCGAGTTTGATGCAGCCAAAAGTATATCGGCTGTTTGTTTCACGTTCAAAACGTTTTTATCCACGTGCAGAAGTGCCAATGCCTGAGGATTATTTACAGGTTCTTGATCTCATACAAAACCGTCATGTGAATGTGCAACAACGCAGTGATGATGTGTTTGTGCATCCTTGTGTACTGCCACAGACCACGCCTGAACAATTGATACGGCTTCGAAATCGGGCCAGCCGTCATATCAACTTTTATATGCAACATACGCCTGATTATTTTATTGGTATGGGCTTGATGTGTATCTGTAAATTAGATCTGTTGACTCTGCTGGAAGCGGCGATGAACGTGCTTTTAGGGCGAGAAGTTGCTTAAGCAGAAACTCTCGCCATACTTTATTTAGGCTGAGGTGCGGATAAGCTGTATATCCGCATATTCATAAATGGTTTCAGCTTTCATTTGATGAATGTGATCCATAAACGCTACATTAAAACTTCCTGTGCTTTGGCTTTGGGTATAAGCAAGTTGCCCCGCAATGGCAAAGTGGACATGCGCACACAGCGCTGCAATGACAGGATTGGTGACTGCGCTATAGGCTGCAATTAATGCACCAAGGGCACAACCTGTAGCAGTAATTTTGGGTTGTAAATGCGAACCACCATTGACTTGGATTACAGCATCAAGTTGTTTTGAGAGAATGTAGTCAAACTCGCCAGAAATGGCAATGACTTCAGCCTGTGCTAAAAGTGTTTTTGCTTGATGGTAGACATCGGCACTGCTTGCCGTACTGTCAACGCCTTTGGTTTCGATCTGCTTCCCTGCAAGTGTGCTGATTTCCGATGCATTGCCACGAATAACGGTAGGTTGAAAAGCTAAAAGCTGATCTACCATTTCAGAGCGCCATTTTAAAAATGGCCCATATCCTACAGGGTCTAATACCCAAGGTATGTTTTGCTGCTGTGCGGTTTGTGCCGAGATTTGCATGGCTTGCATCTGTTCAGAGGTTGGCGTACCTAGGTTAATACTGAGCGCCGCACTAATACGAGTGAAACTTTCCGCCTCAAAGGGATTATCAATCATGGCAGGTGAGGCGCCCGCAGCCAATAAAACATTGGCTGCATAGTTGGCAGCCACACTGTTGGTGATACATTGTACCAAAGGTTGTTGCGTTTGCAGGGCAGTCCAAGCTTCAGCAACATATGCCACCAAGACATCGGTTTGGTCTTGAATCGATTGTTTTGTGTTAAGCAAGGACAGGTCTAAAAGCTGGGTCATAGTGGATGCCCTTATTTGGTGAAATAGTGGTCTTGATGCTTACATTTGCGACAAAATAAAGTCACATATTGGTCGGCATCATAATCTACGGTGAGCTCATTTGAACCGCAGTACATACAGCGTTTTTGTGAGTAGAAACTCAAACGTGGTTCAATTTTTTGCCATGAACGAGAGACAGGCTGAAAGAAAATGGCTTCGTCATAGCCTAAAAATCGGAAAAATAAGACTTCGCTCATTTTGCTGAATGGTAGGTTATGCGGTCGAGGCAGCGTTGAAGTTTCCCATTTTTCAGCCACACTGCGTTCACGGTATTGTTGTAAGGTTTTTTTCAACAAGTTGGTATTGATGAAGTTTTCATTTCTGGGTTGTAAGGCTTTACGTTCATATAAATACTCCAATGCAGTTTGGATTAAATAATAAATTTGTCCGACCGCGAGTACATCGAGTAAACGATAACAAAACACTTGGAAGCTGTTATTTCCTGCAATTTGAATGCCCCAAGTGCGGCAGTAAAACTGCATAAATTGGATAATTTCCTGATAGAGTAATTGGTACAAGGCATTTTTGACTTCATCCGCAGTCTTAAAAGGCACACCAAGGCTAAGATTTTCATAAAACCAGTAGCGTAACTGCTGCGTAACACTAAATAGGCTGGGTTCAGAATAGCCGTCCAAACGCACATTAATATAATACTGGTGGGCTTCACTGGCAAAATCTTTGGCAACGAGGATCTGTTCTTTTACCAGTTGTTTGACGAGACTATTTTGAAATAGATAATTGGGGGTGATACTAAAATATTTGATCTGTTCCCAATCAATAAACTCTTGATGTTGTGTATGTTCTTGTGCGTAGTCATCTAACAGGGCCAATAAAAATAATTTATGCATAAAACTGAGTTGACCCAGTTCAAACTCATAAATGTCCTTGGTTTTGGTTTTGGTTTTACGCTGTTCTTGCTGACGAGTTTCTTTCAATATTTTTTTGCGCTGTGCTAAGCAACTGTCGCAGTGGCAATTTAGATTTGAATTGCTAAAAACACGATGTTGGCAGTGGCTACATTCATGAAAGTTAATTTCTTTGTCGTATTGTTCAGCATCCACCCAAAACATGGCCGCCTGACAAAGTGGACAAGGCGTGCTTTCATCAAGTTGTTTGTGCAAAATTTGAAGCGACATAAGATGAATTTGAGACTCAGGATTTTCTCAAATTATACACGCTAAAATTTCAGAAAGGCGTTGTAAATTGCAGTGTAATTGAACAAGCAGAGGTGCTTTGTAAACGCTAGACGGGTGAAGCAACGCAGTGGCGAATATAGGGCAAAAAAAATACGGCATGCACCGTATTTTTTGTAGAAGTAGAATTTAAACGGGGCAAGGTAGAGAGTCATCTTCCATACCTAATTTTTTAGCTTCAATCATGGCTTGAACTTTTTTGCTCGGCAACTTTTTACTCCCTAGTGTGTCGTAGTGATTTAAAATGCTACTGACATCGTGTGCTTGTAAAGGCATTCCTTCACAGCTCATGAACAGGGCAATGACTTTATGATCAATTTTTGCAGCATGCATTGCTTGCAGCATTTTTATATTTTCGACGCGGACGATATGGTCTTTTAAGTACATCTCACACCTCTATTTGTTTTGCTTAGGTTTTATCATGCGCTATGCATATCTAGATACAAGCAAAAACTGTGCACAAAATGTAGCCGATTTGAAAATTAAGTTAGATATTTGAAAAGAGCTGGCTTTATATCTTATCGATGTCTTTAAGTTTCTCAGCGTTTGAATGGTAGAGAGCTAATGGCACTGTGCAAGTCTAAAGGCTGGTGCAAATATTGCTAGACAAGCACGGCACGATGTGAGGAGTTGTTTGTTTATTATTCACTTGGTGCAGTCATATGCGCGGGATAAGAACAATAGAATTGAAAAGCCTGTTCAACGTGCCCATATAAATATCATTCAACATACACAGACAGTACGGCAAACTTGTCGTATGATCAAAACATACACAATATAAAGCTGTAGACCAATAGCATTAGGACATGACATGAATATTGCGGCAAATCCAATTATTGAAGCAGATCAAACCGTCTATTTAAAAGACTATCAAAAACCATCTTTTTTAGTAGATAGCATTCACCTCGATATTCAAGTCTATGATGAGCATAGCAAAGTTGATGCTGTACTGGAGCTGACGCGCCAAACTGAGGGTGATTTGGTTTTACTCGGTCGTGATTTAGAGCTGAAAAGTTTAGTGCTGAATGGTCAGCAACTTAGCCAAGAGCAATATGTGCTTGATGCAGAGCAGTTGGTGATTCGTAATGCACCAAATCAGATCAAGCTTGAGACATCGGTGATCATTCATCCTGAGTCAAATACACAACTTGAAGGCTTATACCAAGCCGCATCAGATTTGTTTGTTACCCAAAATGAGCCTGAAGGATTCCGTAAAATTACCTTTTACCCGGACCGTCCTGATGTCCTTTCAGTCTTTACCACACGTGTAGAAGCTGACAAAAAATATCCAGTGCTCCTTGCCAATGGTAACTTGATTGAAGCGGGCGAGGCAGGCGAAGGTCGTCACTATACCATTTGGCAAGATCCAACCAAAAAACCAGCGTATTTGTTTGCTTGTGTGATTGGTGATTTGGCTGTTTTAAAAGACCGTTATGTGACCTCTGAAGGCCGTGATGTGGCTTTGGAAATATATGCCGAAGAAAAAGATATTCCGAAATGTCATATTGCAATGGAAGCCTTAAAGCATTCAATGCGTTGGGATGAAGAACACTATGGTCGCCCCTATGACTTAGACAACTATATGATTGTGGCTACCAGTGCTTTCAACATGGGGGCGATGGAAAATAAAGGTCTCAATATTTTTAACACATCATGTGTATTGGCGGATGAAGAATACACGACAGATGCAGCGATTATGCGTGTACAGTCGGTCATTGCCCATGAATATTTCCATAACTGGACAGGCAACCGCATTACTTGCCGTGATTGGTTCCAATTGTGTTTAAAAGAAGGCTTAACGGTTTTCCGTGATCAATCTTTCTCAGAAGATTTGCAGTCTGCTGCGGTTCAACGTATTGATGACGTTGCGGTACTCAAAGCGCATCAGTTCCCAGAAGATTCAGGCCCATTGTCTCATCCACCGCGTCCAGACCATTTTGTGGAAATCAATAACTTTTATACTGCAACGGTCTATGAAAAAGGTGCGGAAATTAACCGCATGATGGCAACCTTATTAGGCAAAGAAAAATTCCGTAAAGGAACTGATGAATACTTTGAACGCCATGATGGTCAGGCCGTGACAGTTGAAGACTGGGTAGCCGCTTTAAGCGCAGGTTCAGGCGTAAATTTATCCAATTTCTTAACATGGTATAACCAACCGGGTACACCCAAGTTAGAAGCTGAGGGGCATTATGATGCTGCTGCACAAACTTATACCTTAAATTTTAAGCAAAGTTTAAAAGCACATACTAAGTATCCGAACCTACAAGCTGTTCCAATTCCTGTCGCTTTAGCACTGTTCGATGCTGCAACAGGTGAGCAATTGGTTTTAAACTCAGACAGTTTATTTGAAAATGCAGTCAAAGACGGTGTGTATCTTTTCGATCAAGACCAAGCCAGCATTGTGTTTAGTGGTTTAAGCACGAAACCTGTCGTGTCATTACTGCGTAATTTTTCTGCGCCCGTCAACTTAGAATTTAACTATACCGATGAAGAGTTGGCGTTCCTGATTCAATACGAAACCAATGGTTTTAACCAATGGCAAGCAACGCAAACACTGCTTGAGCGTATTTTACTCAATGGTCATGATGCGCATATTTATATTCAAGCCATTAAAAACACGCTACCAGATCTTGTTGAACAAGATCCACTCTTGGCATCACGTTTATTTGATGTACCAAGCGAAGGTTATTTGGGTAGTCGTATCGACACCGACTACGAACCTGTGAAGATTCAAGAACAGCGTAATGCTTTAATTGAAAAACTAGCACGTGAGTTAGGTGAGTTCTGTAAAGACACTTATTTGGCTTTAGACCCAGATTTGCAAAAAGAGTTCTCACAAGCCATGGGTGTCCGTGCGCTGAAAAACATCATGCTTAGTATGATGGCGCGTCAAGGCGATGAAAGTGCTTTTGAACTGGCGTATCAGCAATATGAAGCTACAGGCAATATGTCTGAGCGTTTAGGCGCATTACGTGTCTTGGTTTGGAATGATGCACCGCAAGCAGAAGCGGCTTTACGTGATTTTTACCTACGGTTTAAAGATGAGGCTTTGTCACTAGATCAGTGGTTCACACTTCAAGCGGCACATCCTTGTGCTACGACGGAAACCATTCAATACCTCACTTCGCATGCCGATTATGATTTGGGCGTGCCGAACCGTATTCGTTCAGTGAGCGGTGGCTTAAATGCAAACCCAGTGAACACATGGAGTTTTGGTGTGGATCATTTCATTGGACTGGCAAAATATTTAGATGAGAAAAACCCAATTGTTGGCTCTCGTTTACTTCAGGTTTTGTCACGTTGGTACACATTGGCAGAGCCACAGCGTAGCGAAGTGAAAGCAAAGCTTGAGGCTTTAAAACCACTAGTGAAATCTAAAAATGTCAGTGAGACTTTGAGTGGCATGTTAAGTATTTAACTGATCTACACATAAAAAAAGCCAGTCTACTGACTGGCTTTTTTATGCGAACTGAAGAATAACAGCATGAAGAGTGCACATTGGTATTTTTCTAAATAATGAACATTCATGTGAATAGTGTGAAATGAATCGCATTTTATGGGTATAATGTTATGGCATAACAGATGATTAGCTCAATATTCTGTATTTTTTTCGGCTTATGTATACAGGCTATTGGGCAGACAAACATGTAGAGTGTAAACAGATATGTTAGTTAAAATTGAAGATGGGTTTTATTTAAATACCGTTCATATTATTGCTATTCGTATTGCGAAAAGTGCTGAACTGGGAACATTTCAAGTCAATGTTGAATATAGTCCGCATAACCATCAGGCTTCGGGGTTATTTCAAAAAACTTTTATGCAACAGTCGGCAGCAGAGCATTATTTGCAAAATTTGCATCAGCAGATTAGTAAAAGCTAATAAAGTGAACGAGTTCTGCCAAACAAAAAAGACTGCTTCGGCAGTCTTTTTTGTTTTAAATAAATGCTTAAACTTTTACGATCAGCACAGGTATCGGAGACTGTGTGAGAACATTTTGCGCCACACTACCTAACATCATCTTTTTAAAGCCTGTACGGCCATGTGAGCCCATCAAAATTAGGTCTGCACCGACTTCATCGGCCACATGAATAATACCTTCAGAAGGAGAGATGCCGCGAATCACTTTGGTATCCACCTCAATTTCATCGCGGTCAAATGAGAGCTTTACTTCGGCTAAACGGTCTTGAGCGACTTTTTCAGCATGTAGGAAATAGTCGGTGATGGCTGGTGCAACTTTATAGAAGTCAACACCAACAAATGGATCAACTGCAATCACGCTCATGAGCGTCACACGACTATTTAAATCTTTGGCCAACTCAAGTGCTTGTTCAACAGCAGCATAAGACATCGGTGATTCATCGACGGCAACCAAAATGTGTTTGTAGCTCATTATTTTCTCCTTAAGGGTACGTCTTTTTGCGGATTATTTTGCAGTACATGCGAAATCAATTCATATAAAGACGCGTTATAGTTGATTAAGCTTTAACAATGAGAACTGGGAGCTCAGTAGACTTGAGAACATCTTGAGCAAAGCTGCCTAATAGGAATTTTTGAAAGCCTTTACGGCCATGTGAACCCATCACAATCAAGTCATTTTTTAGTGAAGCGGCCGCTTCGACCACAGCATCTTCAGAGACTTCACCTTTGATGATTTTAGACTGTGCCGTTACACCTTGTTCTTGTGCAATTTGAACCGCATCCTGAAGGGCTTTCTCAGCATTGTTATAGGCTTGTATGAAATAGTCTTTCATGATTGGAGAAGTATAGTAAAAATCAGCATCTTTGAGTGGGTCTTCAGCAACTAAGCTAATCAATGTAAGTTGACTGCCAAAAACTTTGGCAATTTCAGCCGCTTGTTTAACCGCAGAAAAAGAAATTTGTGAACCGTCAACAGGGACTAAAATATGTTGGTAAGCCATCAGAGGGACTCCTTTTTGTATAAGATTTAGTTCTTAATTTATTGATAACACACTGCCATTAAATGTTCAATTTTGATCGGGCTAAAAATTGAAAATTCATGAAATTTAAAGAAAATAATTCAAAAAAAAGCCAATTTACGTGTCCAAAATCTTGAGTAAAAAACTCAAGTTTCAGATTTAAAGCAATATTCTTTAAAAGATGCTTCTAGTGTTTAAATGAGGCTGAAATGAGACCTGTTTAATTATGCGATGCGATAGAGATTGTATTAGAATCATTTGAAAAAAGGGTGGAGCCGAACAGTATGATTTTTCAATCAATAATAAAAGTACTTAGTACTGCTTTCATGATTGTGCTACTGAGCGCGTGTCAAAGTGTAGAAAAGAATACCAAACTGATTGAGGGAACGTTCAATACAGCGACCAATATTCAAATGAAAATGCTAGATCGCTTTGCGCCTCCCGATGTCATCGTACATAATAATATTCCATATCAAGCTAGCCCTGAGCTGAATGTTGATATCTATCAACCCCAAAATATTGAACAATTAAACACAGTGCCCACGGTGGTTTGGATTCATGGCGGCGGATGGGTTTCGGGGTCGAAAGAGCATGCGCGAGGTTATTTCAAACTTCTAGCTAATCAAGGCTTTAACGTGGTCTCGGTACAGTATCAGTTTGCACCGGAGGCTATTTATCCCACTCAGTTGCAGCAAGTCGATCATGCACTGAATTTCTTACAATTGAATGCTGCTCAGTATCATATTAACCCGAACCAACTGTATTTAGCAGGAGACTCTGCTGGAGCCAATATTGCCAGTCATTATGCTGCACTTTTGACGAATCCCGCATTTGCTCAAGCATCCAATTTTAAGCCGAGCATTCAGCCGAAACAGCTTAAAGGGCTAATTTTGCATTGTGGTATTTATGACTTATATCGCTTTGTAAACACGACTCCTGAGGAACTCAGGCTTATTGAATGGGGCGTTTATAACTTGGTACAAGCTTATACAGGGGAGCGTAAAGAGGATGCAGAGTTTTTAAAGTCAATTTCAACCAGTGAACATATTACGCCACAGTATCCATCTGTCTTTATCAGTGGAGGAAATAAAGACTTTTTAACCAAGAGCCAGTCTTTACCTTTCGTCGAGGTGTTGAAGCAGCATCAGGTTGCAGTCACGGAGGCTTTTTATCCAGACTCTAAGGAGTTTTTGGTGCATGAATATCAGTTTATGATGAGTAAACAAGCCAGCCAGATCACCTTTGATCGAACCATTGATTTTATAAAACAGACCTCAATACCGACTGAAACAAAATAAAAAAGTATGCAGAAAGCCTTGTTTAGTTTTTGCTATTTCAATAACATACCGACCGATTGGTATGTTTGTTGTTGAGTTTCTGATGAATCCTATATTAATGGCTTATGCTTTGCTGGCGATGGCAATTATTTCTGAAGTGATTGGTTCAACTTTTTTGGTAAAGTCGGAAGGTTTTACCAAGCTATTGCCTTCACTGGCGGTGGTAGTTTTATTTTCGTTGGCATTTTATTTATTGTCTCAAGTGATTAAAGTGATTCCATTGGGTATTGCTTATGCGATTTGGGCGGGTGTTGGTATTGTTTTAACCGCTCTGATTGGTTACTTTGTTTTCCGACAAAGTCTAGATTTTGCAGCAATGATCGGTATTGCACTGATTGTTTCTGGTGTGGTCGTAATTAACTTATTTTCAAACTCAACAGGGCATTAAGTTCGATGCAACAAGCAAGTCCACGTAAAAAGGCACCGGAACAGGTTCGCCAAAGTATTCTACAACATGCGATCTGTTTGGCTGCTGAAAAAGGCGTGACTGGGGTTTCCATACAAGCAGTGGCTGATTTGGTTGGCGTGAGTAAGGGTGGTGTTTTTCATCATTTTCCAAACAAACAAAAGCTACTAGAAGCGATGGTTGTGGAACAGCTTGAACAATTAGATCGTGTAGTCGATGAGTTGATTAGTCAAGACCGTGATCGTTATGGTTGCTTTACCCGAGCCTATATCGAGATTACTTTGGAAAGGCAGGTGCTAGGCTTAGAGCATTCTTGGTCAGCTATTTCGATGATTATGCTGACGGATCGGACCTTTAATGAGTATTGGATTGAGTGGCTAGAAAAACGTTTAGCGCGACATCAGGATACAGACAATGACTTGGAGCTTAAAATTTTGCGCTATGCTGCAGATGGCATTTGGCTCACAGCATTTACCGAGGTGGAAAATTTGTCTGAGACCATGCAACTTAAGCAAGAATTGATTCAACGAAGTTATCAGCATTAATTTTTCAAGTTAGCAATATTTGAAAATAAAAAAGCACCCATCGAGGGTGCTTTTTTATATGAGGGCTTAAACTTTTTTGGCTTTAAACTTAAATATAAGCATAACTGCAAAACCAAAGAGTAGTCCCCAAAAGGCAGAGCCAATGCCAAAGAACTGTACCCCAGATGCGCTGAATAAGAACGTCATGAGGGCTGCCTCACGGTCTGATACCGCTTCAAATGCAATCGCGATGTTATGACTAATCGTGCCAAACAAAGCAATACCAGCCAATGCTGTAATAAAAATCGCAGGGAAAGACAGTAAAAGGCTGGTCAGGGTGGCGGCGAATAGTCCCATTAAGATATAGAAGAAACCGCAGCTCATGCCCGCAATATAACGTTTTGATGGATCAGGGTGAACTTGTTCATCTAAACTGACAGCTGCACTAATTGCTGCGGTATTGACACTATAACAGCCAAAGGGTGCGAGTAAGGCTTGAGCGGTACCCGTCCATCCAATCAGTTGATTGACGTGGGGGTTATAGCCATAGCTTTTAATCATGGCAATACCCGGTAAGTATTGCGATGCCATATTGATCACAAACAAAGGCAGCGCTAAACCTAAAATAGCAGACATGCTGAACTCAGGTGCCATCCAAACAGGTTGCGCTAGGCTCCATGTGATTTGAGGAGTATGGAAGTCTAAGAATAACGGGCAGAGTAACAAGCCTGCAATCACTGTAATGACAATGCAATAACGTGGGGTAAGTCGCTTAGAAACAATATAAGCCGCCAGCATGGATAAAATAAAACCCCAATGGTCTTGCATACTGGCGAACAATGAAATACCAAACTTCAATAACACACCTGCCAGCATGGCACTGGTTAGGCTTTGCGGGATATACGTCAGTACTTTTTCAAAGATACCGAAAAAGCCCAAAATGGCAGTAACTAAACCACAGACCAAAAATGCGCCAATCGCTTCATGCAAACTATAACCACTGCCTGTCGCAATAATTAAGGCCAGTGCTGCCGTAGACCATGAGGTCGATACAGGATATTTAAGTTTCCAAGATAAAAGCAGGCCACTCAAACCAATACCCAGACCTAAAGCCCAGAACCATGAGTTGATTTGCGCGGTATTTGCACCTAAGACTTGGGCGGATTGAATGACCAAGACTGAAGACACACTAATGCCAATGAGGAAGGTAATAAAACCTGCGAATACTGCTGGAACTGAGAAATCTTGAAATAATTTTTGCATGAAGATCAAAACATAATTTGAATGAGTGAAAATTACTATTGTTCAAGGATCATACGCTGGTTCTTGAAAAAGAAAACAGCACATGATGGATTTTTTATCGAAAATAATGAGATTATTCACGAAAATTACAGTGTGGAAAGTGCCAGTTTTAAGCCGAAGCCACAAAACAGCAGACCGACGGTCGCCACCGCAACGGCGGCAACTTTAAACTGTCGGTTGAAATAGCTCGCCAGCTTAATACCTGAAAAAATTAGAATACTGAGATAAGCCATACTGATGATTTGCAGAATAATAGAAAGTAAGGCAAAGCTTAGTGCTGGGTAGGCATAATTTGGGTCGACAAACTGCACAAAAAAAGACAGATAAAACAAAATAGCTTTTGGGTTTAAAAGGCTAATGGTTAGCGCTGAACGAAAAGGATGTAAGTTTTGTAAAGTGCTCTGATCTGTACTTGCTGCAAGCTGTTGTGGGCTAGAGCTCCAGGTTTTGACTCCTGCAATCAAGAGTTTTATGCCTAAATATGACAGATAGAGTGCGCCTACAATTTTTAATAAAATAAACAGCCAAGGAAAAGCATGTAAAAGAGATGCTGCACCCAGCACGGTACATAGAATGAGGATCAAATCACCTGTGAAAACACCTAATGCACCCCAGTAACCTGTCTTAATACCAAATCGTGAGGCAATGGACATCACATAAAGAGAGTTTGGGCCTGGCAAAATCACAATTAGAATTGTACCGATGATATAAGTACCGATGTCGATAATACCAAACACAACGTATTCTCAATAAAAAAGCCGATGTTGCATGATAACAAAATCGGCTTTTAAAAGAAGAAAAATCAAGTTAAGCTGAAATTTCTTCATCTAAACCAAAAGACTGACGTAACAGTGTGTTCAGCTGTTGACGAGCTTTAATAAATCCATCAATACCCCCTTGTAGCAGTTGCGTTGCCATGAGGTCATGTTCAATTTGATCTCTAAACTCAGTTTCACCGAGTACGTTAAGTGCAGTTGTCGCTGGTGCAATATCACTTGCTGACAGTTGTGCTTTGACTTCACGCGTGTCTTGTTCAAGTGCAGCCAATAAATTAGGTGCAACAGTCAGCAGGTCACAGCCAGCTAGTCCCAACACTTGGTCAATACTACGGAAGCTTGCGCCCATAATTTCTGTTTTAACCCCATGTGCTTTATAGAACTGGTAAATTTGCTTCACAGACAGTACGCCAGGGTCTTTTTCAACGGGATAGCTGTCCACGCCTTCGGCCTTTTTGTACCAATCTAAAATACGTCCAACAAAAGGTGAGATTAAAGTGACATTCGCTTCCGCACAAGCATGTGCTTGATGCACACCAAACAAAAGCGTTAAGTTGGTATGGATACCTTCAGCTTCCAGCACTTTCGCTGCTTGAATACCTGCCCATGTCGAAGCAATTTTAATTAAAATACGATCTTGATCTACGCCGTAGTTTTTATATAACGCCAGCAGCTCTTTGGCTTTTTCAATGGTGGCATTGGTATCATAAGACAGCGCGGCATCCACTTCTGTGGAAACACGACCCTCAATCAACTTGAGAATTTCAACACCAAATTTGACGGTAAGAATGTCGATTGTGCGTTCAATAAGTAAGTCATCTTCAAAGCCTTCCGCTTTGGCTTGAGCGAAAGCATCTTCAATCAACTCTTTATTTTCAGGTTGACTTGCAGCTGCTGTAATTAGAGAAGGATTGGTGGTTGCATCGAGCGGGCGAAATTGGTTAATCGCCGCTAAATCGCTACTGTCGGCAACAATGGTGGTTAAGCTTTTTAATTGGTTTAATGCGGTTTGTGTCATTGATCGTTCGTTCTTAAAGTTATTACCCGTAAATTATTTATAACACAAACTGCTTTTAACCCAAGTGGATTCGGACGTTTTAACAGCAGTAATTATACTTTTTTACGCTGATTTCGGATGTGTTGGATTAAAAAACGTGCAGCCGCGCCCAATTCACTTTCACGACTCCAGACCAAGTCCACAAAATATTCAAACTTTGGTGTGAAATCCAGCAAATCTAATATTTTGAGCTGCTTTTTGAGCTGAGGGTTTTCATTCAACATTTCTAAGGGTAAAACGCCCCAACCAAAGTTTTGCATGATTAAGGCGCAAGCAGAGTGATGGTTGTCTGTCCGCCAATACTGCTTGGAATACAGCAACTCTGGCTTAATGCTTTTATCACGACTGGCAACCACGATTTGACGGCTGTGTTGAATTTGTTCAAAACTGACTTGTGGAAATTGCGCCAGAATAAAATCTTTATTGGCGACGGGAACTAAAGTCTCGAGTTTTAATTCTACAAACTGTTCGCTGCTTTCCAGTTGCTCACGTTCAAACATCAGTGCCAGTTGTGCTGTGCCATTGAGTAACATTTTCTGCGCATCTTCTTGAGGTGCAGAAAAAATATTGATTTGTAGACTGGGAAATTCGGCTTCTAATATTGCGATGTAGTCGATCCATTGCATATGTAGAAGCTCAGATACCACTACAATGTTGAGCGAGGACTCCAAACCGTGGCTTAGGGCATAGGCATGTTGCTTCCATTGATTCATTTCGGTCAGCAGTTGCTCGGTCTTTTCATACAAGGTCAGGGCTTGCGCTGTTGCTGTGGGCTCACGTCCTTCGCGTAAGAAGAGTTGTAAGTTTAAGTCTATTTCTAAGTTAGCAATTGACATACTCACGGCCGATGGTACTTTACCCAACTTGCGTGCAGCAGCTGAAAATGAGCCTGACTCAATTACGGTTTTAAAAATAATAAGTTGCTCTTGATTGATATTCATAATTTCCTATCTTTCAGTTTTATTGAAAGAACCTAACTCGATTAATCAATATTATAAAAATAAAATAGCCAACATCCAATCATGAAAGAGTAATTAAAAATGTTGATTTCCAAAAGAAGGATTATTCATGCGCTCAGCTATGAAATCATCCTATTGGTGATCATTGCTGTTGCCTTAAGTTTCATATTCCATATGCCTTTAGAAGTCACAGGTGTACTCGGTATTGCCATGGCTGTCACTTCGGTCATATGGAATATGGTGTTTAACCATTTTTTTGAAAAGTTTGAAGCGAAAAGAAAGCTAAAAAGAACCATCGGTGTGCGTGTTCTTCACGCGATTGGTTTTGAAGGTGGTTTGATGTTTGCAACCATCCCAATGGTCGCATATGCAATGCAAATGAGTATTTGGCAAGCCATCGTGCTCGACTTTAGTTTAACCATGTGTATTTTGGTTTATACCTTTATTTTCCAGTGGTGTTATGACTGCCTAGAAGAACAGTTAGGCTACAAACCAAAATATCATTAATAATTAATTAAAAAATCCATTAATTAGTCATAAAGGCCTTATCTGATAAAGTAAGGCCATCTGATAAAGTAAGGCCTTTATTGATATTAAATACTTTATATTTTAACAAAAGATAAAAATTGATCACAATTTGATCATATAAATAACTCCATTTATTACATAACTTCTAAATATAAAAACAAAGAAGTGTTTTTATAAAACTTAATAAAAAATATATCGTACAAGGAGTTAGACGATGAAAATAGGCGCTTTAGTTGTATCTATAGCTTTACTGAGTGTTACACAGTCAGGCTTTTCAGCTACAGGTGGAAGTTTTAAACGGTTTTCTGTTTCTGCGGGGTGGTTACATGCTATGCCTCAAGGAAAGGCCAATCCATTTAATATTTCGACTCCAATTGCAAATGGTAGGAATGCAAATATTGGATCGGTCTCATTGAATGCTGTTGTTAATTCAATTGATCCTTCGGATGTAAATGCAGATGCTATGAAAAGTATTCTTAATATGCTTGGAGATATGTATAAAGAAAATCCGAACGAACCTGAATTGAGCCAGTTCTTTGAGTTAAAAAATGTGAATGGCACAGATGAGGTCTATTTAAAAGATGCTTTGTCAGGTAGTGCAGACTTATACGGTTTAGAACAATGGACAGCAGGGGGGAGTGGCCTTGAAGTTCAAGATGCAGATACGCTCGGTTTAATGATGAATTATTATGTAAATGATAATGTTTCATTACAGCTGATTGGAGGAATACCGCCAAAAGTCGATATTAAAGGAAAAGGAGAAATATTAGCGCCTATGTCAGGTATAGGCCATACAGGTATAGGTCTTGATTTGCCTTTAGCACAAGATATTCCAATTACAAATTTAGGAAGTAAGTCTAAAGTTGCGACAGTCCGTGCTTGGACTCCTGCATTTGAAGCACAATATCAGTTTGGTAAGTCTGGGATAAATAAATTCCGCCCATATGTTGGCTTAGGCATCATGTATGCACATTTTGGTAGCATTAAAGTGAATGGAGAAACCAAGGCTGACTTAGTGGCAGCAGGCCATATGATTCAAAATATTCTAGATGGGAAAGCTGGAGCCGCTCTAGATCGGGGGCAATCAAGTGCATCTCCTTATGTAAAAGTAAAATCTGAAGATGCCTTTGCTCCAATCGTAAGTCTTGGTGCAACATATGACATAACTTCTAATTGGTACGGCGTGGCGTCTGTTTCATATTCAAAATTAAATAATAAAACGACGATCGATGTTATAGATAGAAATACAGGAAATCGTTTAATTCATTCTTCTACTAAAATCGATATCGATCCTTTAATTACTTACCTTGGCGTAGGTTATCGTTTTTAATCTAATCAGCGAAAAAGCATTTAGGAATGCTTTTTCTAACCATAATGTTTCATTTCAGCTATAAAAAATAAAAAGACCCTTGGAAGTACAATTTCCAAGGGTCTTTTTTTCAAAAGTGAAAACAGTTAATTATTTTTCAATAATTGCCGTTACACCTTGGCCACCAGCAGCACAAATTGAAACCAGTACGCGACCTGAACCTTTTTGGTTGATCAGCTTCGCAGCAGTAGCAATGATACGGCCACCCGTTGCGGCAAATGGGTGACCTGCTGCAAGTGAAGAACCTTTTACGTTGAGTTTAGTACGGTCAATTGAACCGAGTGGAGCATCTAAACCTAAACGGTCTTTACAGAATTTTGGATCTTCCCAAGCTTTCAACGTTGAAAGAACTTGCGATGCAAATGCTTCATGAATTTCGTAGTAGTCGAAGTCTTGAAGTTTAATGCCAGCGCGCTCAAGCATACGTGGAACTGCATAAGCAGGTGCCATCAATAAGCCTTCTTTTTTCTCAACGAAATCAACAGCAGCCGTTTCTTGGAAGGTTAAGTAAGCAAGCACTTCGTGACCGTTTGCTTTGGCCCATTCTTCTGACGCTAAAAGCACACAAGATGCACCATCCGTAAGTGGGGTTGAGTTACCCGCGGTCATGGTACGCGCATCGCCTTTACCAAAAGCTGGTTTGAGCTTAGCAAGTTTTTCAACAGTAGAGTCAGCACGTAAGTTGTTGTCACGCTCTAAACCTAAGAATGGTGTGATTAGGTCATCGAAGAAACCTTCTTCGTAAGCCGCAGCCATTTTTTGGTGTGAAGATGCAGCAAGTTCGTCTTGTGCTTCACGTGCAATACCCCATTCAAGCGCAGTAATCGCTTGGTGATCACCCATAGAAAGACCTGTGCGTGGCTCACCATTTTTTGGCGCATCCATCAAGTCTTTTAGGTTGATTTTAGTTAAAGCTTTTAAACGGTCTTTACCCGTTTTTGCAATGTTGAGTTCAAGCAATGCTTTACGTAAACCATCACCAAATGCAATTGGTGCATCAGAAGTCGTGTCTACACCACCAGCCACACCCACTTCAATTTGGCCCAGTGCGATTTTGTTGGCAACTAAGAAAGCTGCTTGTAAGCCAGTACCACATGCTTGTTGAATATCGTAAGCAGGTGTTTCTGGTGCAAGTGCAGTGTTTAGTACACATTCACGGGTCATGTTAAAGTCACGGCTGTGCTTAAGAACAGCACCAGCAACAACTTCACCAAGACGTTGACCTTGAAGGTTAAAACGTTCAACAAGACCGTTTAGCGCTGCTGTGAACATATCTGTATTCGAAGCGGTGAAATATGCGCCATTTGAGCGAGCGAAAGGAATACGGTTACCACCGATAATAGCCACGCGGCGAACAGTGTTTTGACTCATGGTTTGATCCTGTTGAACAGCAGTTTGAGTTTTTGGTTTTGAAGCATTTGTAGAAGAAGCGGGGCTTTTACTACGAGTTGACGCAGCACGGGTGCGAGTCGGCTTAGTCGTATTATTTACTGATTGGGTTGTTGTGCCAGTACTTTTAGTTCTACGCGGTGTACTTTTTGATGTATTTGACACAGTTTCCGTAGCAGAATTTTCCACTGCTGGATTTTCTTGAGTTGTTTTGCTCATAAGGCTTTTCCAAGCATGTTAATCTATTCTTAGGGTGTACATTAGCATATTATAAAAAGGGCTGAATTGACTAGAATGACATTGCAACAGGCTTTCAGGTCAAGACATATCATCTATAACTCAAGTATGATTCTATAGAAACCGATGGAACTATTGAAATATAAGACTCTAGACATCACTTTGAAGTTAAAAGGATATCTTTGAATCCATCAACAATTAATTTGTATGAGAGATAAAAACATGACTGATCAATACCAAACTTTTGCAAAATCTCCGATTGGTAAATTTGTCATTAAAAATTTGGGTTTACCTGCACCAACTTTTTTAGACCGTTTTGAGTCGGCAATGCCTGTGATTAAAGGTGCTGTTTTACTGGGTGCAGCAGCAAACAGTTCATTATCAGGTGCAATTGCGCAAGTGTTGGCAAATGTTCATGCCAATAGCTATGCAGGTAACAATGCACAGTTACAACAAGTTGCGGCTCAAGTGGGCTTAAACTTAAGCGCATTTAATGCAGGCGACAAAGAGTCTAAATTCAAAGTTGTTATTTTTGATGCATCTGGCATTGAGTCATCAGAACAACTCAATGAGTTATATAACTTCTTTAACCCTATCGCACGTCAAGTGGCTGCTTCTGGTCGTGTGATTGTGGTAGGTACTACCCCTGAAACTGCGGGTAGCGTGAAAAAAGCGATTGCACAACGCGCGCTTGAAGGCTTCGTGAAGTCTGTCGGTAAAGAATTTAAAAAGGGGATTGCAGCACATTTGATTTATGTGGATGCAGGTGCAGAAGCAAATCTTGAGTCAAGTTTACGTTTTGCAGCATCTCCACGTTCTGCTTATGTCTCTGGTCAAGTGATTCGCGTATCTAAAGCTGATGTTGTAGATGTAGACTGGGCTAAACCATTGGCCGGTAAAACTGCTGTAGTGACAGGTGCGAGCCGTGGTATTGGTGAAGCGATTGCACATGTCTTGGCACGTGATGGTGCGCATGTGATTTGTTTAGATGTACCACAGCAGCAAGCAGATCTTGACCGTGTTGCAGGTGAGATCGGTGGTTCAACACTGGCGATTGATATCACTGCAAATGATGCTGGTGAGAAAATTAAAGCTGCGGCAGCTGCTCAAGGTGGTTTAGACATCATCGTGCATAACGCAGGTATTACTCGTGACAAAACTTTGGCAAATATGAAGCCTGAGCTTTGGGACTTGGTGATTAACATTAACTTGTCTGCAATTGAACGTGTAAATGATTATTTACTTGCGAATGACGGTTTAAATGCCAATGGTCGTATTGTTTGTGTATCATCTATTTCAGGTATTGCGGGTAACCTAGGTCAAACCAACTATGCTGTGTCGAAAGCAGGTGTCATTGGTGTAGTTAAATTTACTGCTCCAACGTTGACGAATGGCATTACTATCAATGCGGTTGCACCAGGTTTCATTGAAACGCAAATGACTGCTGCGATTCCATTTGCAATCCGCGAAGCGGGTCGCCGTATGAACTCGATGAGCCAAGGTGGCTTGCCTGTAGATGTTGCTGAAACTATTGCTTTATTTGCAGCGACAGCATCGACTGGTTTAAACGGCAACGTGGTACGCGTTTGTGGTCAAAGCTTGTTGGGTGCTTAATTTAAAAGCTTGAATTTATCTCTCCTTTAGAGGGGGATAGATTCTTTATATTATAAATGGGATGGCATTTCCCTCATCCCAACCTTCTCCCTGGGGGGAGAAGGAGCTTTCAAAAATATTGAAATAAAAACTTCTCAAAGGTTCAGTATGAAGACTCGCCATTTTAGTCAACTTCCAA
This sequence comes from Acinetobacter sp. 8I-beige, assembly GCF_902505955.1. Lineage (NCBI taxonomy): Bacteria > Pseudomonadati > Pseudomonadota > Gammaproteobacteria > Moraxellales > Moraxellaceae > Acinetobacter > Acinetobacter sp. 8I-beige. The sequence goes on from NZ_LR732790.1 coordinate 1,194,024, forward strand.
AACCATATATGGCTTATCCAAAAGTAATTCAAGGTTTGATCTTTAAAAAACCAAAAGGTGAAAAATTCTTACCGCAGGTTGAGTATGTGGTGGATTCTTTTAACGTCGATCAAAAACATTTGAAAGCTTATAACCAAGTGTGTGGCTTTAAAAATAATGGTTATATTCCTGCGATTTATTTGGTTGTATTATCGCAAAGCTTACAAATGCACATGATGGGGCAAGAGCCGTTTCCATTTCCAGTCTTAGGTTTGGTGCATATTCGCAATCAAGTTAAACAAATGCGTAAAGTTGGCGTCAATGAAACCCTCACTTTATCATGTAAATATGGTGCGCTTGAACCACATGATAAAGGTGTTCAGTTCGATTTCATTACCACGGTGAAAGTTGGCAATGAAGTGGTGGTTGAAGCCTTAACCACGTATTTAGCACGTCAAAAGACCGATGGTAAAACAGCACCAAAATTAGTTGAACCAACGACTCCAGATTATCAGCCAAATGCAGTCTGGGAAGTCTCTGAAAACACAGGCCGTCGTTATGCAATGACCTCGGGCGACTTCAACCTGATCCACATTCATGCGGTGACAGCAAAAGCTTTTGGTTTCAAACAGGCCATTGCGCATGGCATGTGGAGTAAGGCCCGAGTGTTGGCTTCGATCACATTGCCTGATGCTTATGAAGCAGATGTTTGGTTTAAACTGCCGATGTATTTACCGTCAACAGTCGATTTTATGACTGCGACAGAAGGTGTAAATACAGCTTTCTTCATTCGAAATAGTAAGAATCAAAAACCGCATGTGACGGGACAGGTCAAAGCACTATAATTTTAAAAAGCCCAGTTTAGATTACACTGGGCTTTTTTATGTCCGCTTAAAAATACAAGGATGTGTAAATGAAAATTTTAAAACAATATTTACAAGCGAATCCGAACCATTATCAAGGCTATGTTGACCCACGTTTTCAAAGTATTGCCCATCTCTTTAGCTGCTTACAGGATGCTCGTTCAGCATATGGTGGTGCAGCCTGTGTTTTATATTTTCAAGGTGAAAAAGTTGTCGATATCTATACTGGTTTAGCAGCGGTAGATTCTCCTTGGCAGGCCAATACCATGTCGGTGTGTTATTCGACAGGCAAAGGTGTGCTCGCAACCTTGGCGCATATTTTAGTCAGTCGAGGTGTGCTGAGCTACGATCAACCAATTGCGGATTATTGGCCTGAATTTGCCCAAAATGGCAAAGGGAAGATGACGCTAAGACATGTGCTAAGTCATCAAAGCGGATTATTTGATATTCGTAATAACATTGCCGATGCAACAGAGATGTTGGATTGGGCACATATGTTAGACGTATTTGAAAAGGCACAACCTCGTTTTGCAATTGGTGAAGATGCTGCCTATCAACCTTTGTCATTTGGTTGGCTAGTCGGTGGTGCTTTGGAAAAAGCAACAGGGAAACCTTTAACTGAACTCTTTCAAACCTATTTAGTTAAGCCACTTGAACTTGATGGGGCTTACTTTGGTGCACCCAGTGCTGAATTAAAACGTATCGCGAGACCTATTACTCGTCCTGTACCTGTCCAACCAAATCAGAAAAGTCCAACGAAGGTGCGTAAAGTTTCATTGCTGGATAAAGCGATGCAGTGGTCAGGGCAAGATCCACAAGACTTTCAAGATGGCATGATACCCAAAGGCATGAAAAAGGTCAGTTTTTATCATGATGATGCGATTCAGGCGATCATTCCTGCTGCAAATGGTGTATTTACAGCCAATAGTTTAGCCAAAGTGTATGCGATGCTATCTCAAAAAGGGATTTGGGAAGGTCAGCAGCTGATTTGCCCTGATGTGTTTTCTGAATTGAGTCGAGTGCAATATACCTATCGAGATCGCGTGATGCCGATACCTATGCATTGGCGCTTGGGATATCACCGTATATTAACTTTAGGAAAAACCGCAGAGCAGGGTTTTGGTCATATGGGCTTTAATGGTTCAGGGGCTTGGGGCGATAGTGAGCGAGGCTTAAGTTTTGCCTATACACATAACTTTGCTACAGGTTCTTTAACTGGGGATTATCGACTTTGGGCTTTGAGCCAAGAAAGTTTACGCTGCGCAGATGCGGTCTTAACAGGCAAAAAAGGCTGGTTTTGACAAGTCTGAGATTTAGTCATCGTCTAAAATATGTTATGTTCGTCGCGGTTTAGGTTTTGAATATTTGTGACATGAAGACTCCCATTCTTATCCCGCTGGTTGCTACAGGATTATTGTTAGGTTGTTCCGAGGCGAATCAAACGCAACATGATCAGTCTAAACTTCAAGTGGCAGAACAAAAGCAGATTATTCCTGCGTGGGTTGGGAGTTATCAGGGGACAACGCCGTGTATGGGGTGTTTGTCCCGTTGTGAAGACTGTCCGGGTATGGCAGTAGCACTAGAGCTGCATGAAAACATGACCTATACCCTAAAACGAGAAAGTTTGAGTGGGCATAACGAAATCGAAACTTTGACTGGAGCACTTCGTTTTAATGCTCAAGATCAGCACAAGGTAGAGTTAGTGAACGTGACAACGCGAAACTTGCTTTATGTCGATTTAGAAGATCGTGTTTTAGAAATACGTGAAGATGTGACTGGAAAAAAATATCAAATGCAGAGTGATTTTGTTTTGGTGAAACCAACTTAATTTTCTAAATATCTGTATTTTAGAAATTCATTTTAATATTTACATCTTTTTACTTTTCCAAAGCTCTCACTTTATTTCAAATCTATAATCTAAATACATAAATAGCTTGAGATAGGGAGTGGGATAAAAATGGAGCTAATGGTTTTTGAATTATTGATCTAAATCAGCTTTATAGCTTAGAAATGCGAGAACGGAGTGAAGTAATTCATTCACTCTTTGGCAAAAAAACAGTATGCTTAGGCCTATAAAAAGGAGCATACATGTATCAAGTACTTGCACGGAAATATCGTCCTCGCAATTTTAATGAGCTAGTGGGTCAAAACCACGTTTCTCGAGCACTAACCAGTGCTTTAGAGCGCGGGCGTTTGCACCATGCTTATTTATTTACAGGAACGCGTGGGGTCGGAAAAACCACCATTGCCCGTATTTTGGCGAAGTGCTTGAACTGTGAAACAGGTGTGACTTCGACACCATGTGAAGTTTGCCCAACCTGTACCGCCGTGAATGAAGGCCGTTTTATTGACTTGATTGAAATTGATGCGGCATCGCGGACTAAAGTTGAAGATACGCGAGAGCTTTTAGACAATGTTCCTTATGCACCGACGCAAGGTCGTTTTAAGGTCTATTTGATCGATGAAGTGCATATGCTGTCTACGCATTCTTTTAATGCTTTACTCAAAACATTGGAAGAACCGCCTGAACATGTGAAATTCCTTTTTGCAACGACAGATCCGCAAAAGCTCCCAATTACCGTGATCTCGCGCTGTTTGCAATTTACATTACGCCCTTTGGCTGTAGATGAAATTACTGAGCATCTGGGTAATATTTTAAATAAAGAGAGCATCCAAGCCGAACAAGATGCGATTTGGCAAATTGCAGAGTCTGCCCAAGGCTCATTACGTGATGCACTTTCTTTGACAGACCAAGCGATTGCTTACGGTCAGGGCGCTATCCAGCACCAAGATGTCAAAGAAATGTTGGGTTTAATCGACCGTACCATTATTTATGATCTGATCCTTGCGATACATCAAAACCAAAAACAACGGGTGAGTGAGTTGCTGATGCAATTCCGCCAGCAAGCACTGGATGTATCTTTAGTTTTGGATCAGCTGATTTCGACTTTACATGAATTGGCATTGCTACAATATTTGCCAGAACTTAGTCTCAAATATAGTGCTGAAATTAATAAAAAAATCATGCAATTGTCTCAGCAAATTGCTGCGCAAGACTTACAACTTTATTACCAAATTGCATGTAAAGGACGTGCTGAATTACAGCTAGCAGTCACCCAAGAGCAAGGCTTTGAAATGTCGGTGCTGCGTATGTTGGCGTTCCGTCCATTACAACCGAATGAAGTGCTGGTGGCTCAGGCCAATAGCGCTGTAGTTGAATCTGTACAACAAACGGCAATACTGACTTCTGATCCAGAAACGGCTTTGCAGCAAGATGCTCAAGGCGCAGATGTTGAAGTAGAATTTGAAGATGCTGCAATAACTCAGAATGCAGAACCTGAGTTTAAGCCTGAACTTGATGAGGTGGATGTTTCAGAAAGCGCCGAAGATAATAAACCACCAGTGGATGCATCTCAGCAATCTGATCAAATCGTATTCGATCCTTCAAGCGATGAAGTGTTGTTCGATTTAGATGAAGCAGACGAATTTAATGCGCAAACTCATGACGAGGAGCCCAATAGTGATGATTTCTTATTTGATGAAATTGTACCGCTAGACCTAGAAACTCAAAATGACGCATCCGTTGAACCTGCCGCAGTAATAGCTGAACCTGCTGTGCAAGCGAAGTCGTTTGATTTAGCAAATGAAGTGCTGTCTGCTGATAGTGTACAGGACACCCAAGTTGTAGAAAATGAAAGCCTGCAAACTGTTGCCGCTATTGTAGAGCCCGTTCAACCTGAACAGGTTTCAACTGCATCAGCCGATTTAATGCCACAAGATATTTTACAACTTCAACCGCAGCAGTTAGTCGGTGAGTGGACGGTGGAGAAGTGGGAGTACTGGTTCAGAAGCAGTGGCTTATCACCCGCGGTACAAGAGTTGGCTCAGCAAGGTTTAATGGCTGGGCAAATTAATGCCGAGTCTGTGTTTATGATTCCGCAGCGTTATGAGCAACTCCTCACCCAGTTACGTCATGTCTTGGAAGATGCGCTCAAAGCTGAATGGCCTCAGACGCGTTTTGATGTGAAATATGCAGAAGTTGAAACAATTACCCCGTACACCATGCAGGCGCAGCGCAAGCAAAGAGCATTTCAACGTGCGCATGAATTACTGCAAAACGAAGATACGGTCAAAGGCCTTGTACAAACTTTTGATGGTGAGTTGCAGAATATCCAACTTAAGTAATGCCATGGCTTAAGTAGTGGCGCAAAGCACTCCGCATTTCAGATGGAATCGGGGTGCTTTTGCGTGTTTCACGGTCTACAAAGACATGAACAAAATGTCCTTGAGCTGAAGCAGTTTCTTGACCAAATTTGAAAATGGCAAGTTCGTAAGTGAGTGAAGAGTTCCCTATTTTGGCAATAGTCACACCAACATCAATAATCTCAGGATAAGACAACTCATGTAAGAAACTGCATGCTGAGTCGACCACTAAACCAATAATAGGGGATTGGTGAATATCAAAATTTGCTTTTTCAATCAGTAAGGCATTTGCGGCAGTATCAAAATAACTATAGTAGGTGACATTGTTGACATGGCCATAGAGGTCATTGTCCGACCAACGTGTTTGAATCGGTAGAAAATAATGAAATTGGTCACGTGTCTTTGCAGCTTGTCTCATCGATATCATCCTTAAAAATCATCTTATAAGTAGCCTAAGTTAATTATATGGTTTAGCTGTAAATGGCTTGATAAATTTCGCGTGCCTGTTGCCACTCTAGTTCTCTTGGGTTGTTTTGTAGTAGGCGTGTTTGCAACATGGCATCGGTTGCAAGCTGGTCTAGACTATGTTCAGAAATATTCAATTCTTTGAGTTTTAAGGTTAAACCGCTACGGTCCAAATGGTTTTGCATATGATCGACGAAAAGATCAGAAAGACCATCGGTACAGCCTGTACTTTTTGGGTCGAGCCAGCAGATCAGTTCCGCATAATGTTGCTTGGCTTGGGGGAGGTTAAACTTTAAAACCTCTGTCAGTACTAAGGCATTACTGTGTCCATGAGAAATGTGAAAATGCCCACCCAATGGATAAGCAAGCGCATGAACAGCACCTACAGGGGCATTGGCAAATGCTTGTCCTGCCAACATCGAACCGACCAACATATTTTGTCGAGCTTCTAAATTTTGACCATCTTCTAGCACCAAACTGAGGTTTTGATTCAGCAGTTTTAAAGCCTGTTTCGCCAACATGTCAGCATAGGGATTTTTCTTGATTTTAGAGGTATAAGCTTCAATCGCATGTACCATCGCGTCAATGCCTGTAGCAGCACAAATATGACGCGGCAGGTTTTCAGTAAATGTCGCATCCAAAATCGCTACATCGGCAAAAAGAACGGGTGCTACGATGCCAGTCTTTGTCGTTTCACCTGTGGTGACAATCGAAATCGGTGTGACTTCAGAGCCTGTCCCTGCAGTGGTAGGGACTAAAATTAAGGGTAGACGAGGTGCTTGGGCATTATTCATCCCATAAAGATCTGATAACTTTTGCTGCTGTGCGGGATGGCTGAGGATGGCAATAATTTTTGCAACATCCATAGAGCTGCCGCCACCAAAGCCTAAAACGATATCTACCTTTTGCTGTTTGGCATAATCAACCGCATATAAAACAATTTGTTCACTCGGATCCGCTTCAACCTCACTGTAAATACTATAAGTGAGCAAGAGATCTTCTAAAATTTCTAAGATGGGAAGATGAAGCTGATGCTTTAACATGCCTGCATCTGTAACCAATAACAGATGCTGATAAGGACGTGCTGTTAAAATGCCTCTGAGCTGTTGAATGCTGCCTAAGCCAGAAATAATATTCGGCACAGTTTGAAATTGAAATTGGTTCATATCAGCATCCTTTTTTATATCTTATCCAACAATATTGTTTTGTACTTCTATAGGATTCATCCTCTAAATAACTTAACATAAGACACTTGAAAATAAAGCTGTTTCGAGGTGGTTATGTCATTCACAGCGCCCTATAAGGTGTTATGTGTCTGTTTAGGAAATATTTGTCGTTCTCCCACGGCAGAAGTGGTTCTCAGACATTTTTGTGATGCACATCAGCTCAATATCGAAATCGATTCGGCGGGAACCAGTAACTACCATCCCAACAAAGCACCTGACTTACGTAGTCAAGAACATGCTTTAAAACGGGGCTATGATTTATCCAGCTTACGCGCACGACAGTTACAGACCCATGATTTTGTTCATTTCGATTTAATTTTGGCGATGGATCATCTTAATTTTGATGATATTCAAGCCTTGTATCAAACAGCGCAAACTGAATTTGGTACTCAGCCTCTCCGCGCTAAAATTGCACTGATGTCTGAACATGACGCGCAGTATCCGCAGCAAGCATTACCTGATCCTTACTATGGTGGCTCTGATGGTTTTGAACGTGTTCTTGACCAATGTGAGTCGAGCAGCCAAGCGTGGGTCAGTATTTTTAAACAACACTTTGAACAGTAATAAGGTTCGTGCATGCAAATCGAAACACAAAAACAGCTTAAACCTTTTAATACGTTAAGCTTAAATGCGATAGCCTCTCATTATGTTCAAATTCACAGTCCAGATGAGCTTGTAGAAGCATTGGACTATGCACAGCAACACGCTTTGAATGTCATGATTTTATCTGGTGGAAGTAATATGCTGCTTCCTGCACAAATTGATGCTCTAGTTGTGCATATGAACATTCTAGGCGTAGAAAACCTGTCTGAAGATGCAACTACCAAAACTATACGGGTCGGTGCGGGTCAAGTTTGGCATGACTTTGTGCTTTGGACGACAGAACACCATTTATTTGGCTTACAGAATTTGGCATTGATTCCGGGCCTCGTGGGCGCATCTCCTGTACAAAATATTGGGGCTTATGGTGTAGAGGCCGGTGAGTTCATCGAAAGCGTGCAAGTCTATGACCGACAGTTGAAAACATTTAGCGATATTCAAGCTAAAGACTGTGCATTTAGTTATCGTCATAGTATTTTTAAAGATGATCCAAATCGCTATGTGATTACGCATGTGACCTTCAAGTTGTTGAAAAAAGAAGATTTGAAAATTAGCTATGGTGACTTAAAACAAGCCGTGGGTGATGAGCTCACTGCTTTTAATTTACAACAACAAGTGATTCAGATTCGTCAAAGTAAACTGCCTGACCCGAAAGAATTTCCAAACGTAGGCAGTTTTTTTAAGAATCCAATTATTAGTCAGCAAGCTTATGACCTTTTAGCCCAACAATTTGAAAAATTGCCACATTATCCGCAGGCGAATGGTGATGTTAAAATTGCAGCAGGTTGGTTGATTGATCAATCGGGCTGGAAAGGTAAGCAGCTCGGTGTGGTAGGGATGTTTGCCAAACAAGCCTTGGTTTTAGTGAATTATGCCAATGCAGATTTGAACGATGTACAGAGCACATACCGTGCAGTACAGCAGGATGTGTATAATAAATTTAAAGTTTTGTTGGAACCTGAGCCTGTGCTTTTTAATTCGGCGGGTCTCATCCAATCTCATCAGGATCGTTAAAAGTATGAGTAAAACCCATAAAATGGTGCGTTTAATGCAAATCACTTCGGTGCTGTTTGCATTTTTCGGCTGTTTAATGATTTTTATTTATACGCCTTTTTATTCTAAACTGATTGTGGCGACATTGAATGCCTTTGTCCCTGTAGATGTCAATGAAGTTGCAGCACAAAGTCAAAAAATGGCAGCACTCAGTGAGCAAGAAAGCTTAGAACCGGGTTCTGATTTGTGGATTGCTCGTCAAGCGTACTTACAGTTGATGGAAGAGCAAATCAAAGAACATAATTCGCAAAACCTAACCACGATTCAGGCACGTTATAAAGCACTGCAACAGTTAATTATTTCTGAACAGCGTGAAGAGCAAGAAAAAGAGCAAAAGCCTCAAATTCCTTTGGTGGTTGAGACGGCAAGTTCTGAGGTTGACCCGACTGAAAATGTCAAAGAACTGCTAGAGCTGAATAGCAAAGAAAATAAAGCCCTGATGGAACATTATCTCGACTTTTTAAAAACGCATAAAGTTGAGACTGTAGAGGAAGAGCCGATAGATGAACAAATCTATCAGGACATTGCACAAATACATGCACAAAATGAAGAGAGAAAAGCGGCATTAAACATGCCGAATGCCATAGTTGTTTTGGGTGGCGGATTAACTTTAGATAAAAATCGTAAAGATATTGTGGTGAATGAATATACGCGATTACGTCTTGAAACCACATTGCAGGTCGAACAACAGTTCAAGCTCCCCATTGTGCTTAGCGGTGTCGAAGCCCCGTATATGCAAAGATGGTTAAAGGCACGTGGAGTCGATGCGAAACTATTGGAAGATCGTAGTATGAACACCTGCGAAAACTCGCGCTTTAGCTCTTTGCTGTTGCAGAAAAAAGGTGGTGCACCACGAGTGATTTTAATTACAGATCAATATCATATGCCACGTACACGCCGTTTATTTGCTTTAAATGGTATCGAAACACAGCCGATTGAGGCACCTATGCCGACCCAATTAACCCAATGGCGTCCAAGTGAACAAAATTATGATCATAGTCGCCGTGCCAATTATGAAATGCTCGCAACGATACGCGATGTACTGTTGGGTTCGAGTGACTGTAGGGAGATTCCATAATGCCTGAACTTCCTTTTTTAAATCCTTCCGTACTCAAACAGCTTGAACTTCCTGTGCCGAGTCGTGAGACAACACCACAGCTATTAATGCCTTTGAATCTAAACCAGCCGTATGAGGCATCGGTGGAGATGGTGTCTTATCGTCGTTTATACGGTTTAGATGCGTTGGACTGTGATCACTGGCAAGGTTATGTTCAAATGCCTTTGTTTAAGCTGCATGTCCAAGTTTTTGCACCTAAAATTGAAAAAATTAAAGGTTCAGTCTGCCTGTTGCATGGTTATTTAGAGCATAGCGGAATATACCAACCCATTATTAAAGAACTACTTGAACAAGGCTTTAGTGTACTGACTTATGATCTTCCAGGGCATGGACTCAGTGATGGATCACCCGCGAATATCCAAAATTTTGATCATTATCAAGATGTGTTACATGCGGTGGTGCGTTATGTTAAACATGCTGAGCAGTTGCCGCAACCGTGGTTAGGTATAGGGCAGAGCACGGGTGGTGCAATTTTGATGCATCATTTGCTTGAATTTGCCGAACGCCGTGAAAACCCTTATGTGCAACGTGTTTTGTTGTTGTCGCCACTCATTCGACCTGCAAAATCCGCTTGGTGGCATAACTCGGTTGGACTAGGCATTATTCGTCGGATTAAACGTCAAGTGCCGCGTCATTTTAGGCGGAATAACCATAACCCTGAGTTCTTACGTTTTGTTCGTTTAAAAGATCCACTACAACCTCGCATGATGGGTATGGATTGGATTTTGGCTATGTCTAAATGGATGTTGGAAATGGAGCAGCGCCCAGCTTGTCGTATTCCAGTTTGGTTAGCTCAAGGTGCCTTGGATCAGACGGTAGACTGGCGTTATAACATTGAGTTTATTCGTGAAAAGTTCCGCCTACAGACCTTATTGATGTTGGAGGAGGGTTCACATCAATTGATCAATGAGCGTTCGGATATTCGTGCGGCATTAACAGGTCTAATCCCAGCCTTTTTACATGCACAGGGTTCATCGAGTGGATATTACTAACACTCTGTGATTTCTGTTATCGAAAATAAAAAGGAGGCTGATAGAGCCTCCTTTTATTTAGAAGTGTTCTAATTTGGACATATTCCACATACGGAAATAGAAGTTTTCTTCATCTTTATTTTCACAAGACAGCAGTTCACCATCTTTTAACCAGAAATGTAGCTGCGCATAGTTTCGAATTTCTCGGTCATTAATGCGCTGCGCTAAATGGCGTGCTTTAATTTCTGAAGGATGTTTTAAGCCCGCTGAAGCAATCATTTCTGAAAGTGCCTTTAATGTGTTGTCATGAAAATGAAGTACACGTTCGGCTTTGGTGGGCACATGTAGTGCTTTTTGACGCTCTTTGTCTTGCGTTGCAACACCGACAGGGCATTGGTTGGTATGACAACTTTGCGCTTGAATGCAGCCCACCGCAAACATAAACCCTCGTGCAGAGTTCACCCAATCTGCACCAATTGCCATGGTACTGGCAATATCAAAGGCACTAACCAATTTGCCACTGGCACCAATTTTGATCTGATCACGTAAACCCGCACCGACCAGTGTGTTGTGTACGAAAAGTAAGCCTTCACGTAGTGGTACGCCCATATTGTCTATCAGTTCGATAGGTGCTGCACCAGTCCCGCCTTCGGAGCCATCTACGACAATAAAATCAGGAATAATTTGAGTATGCAGCATGGCTTTGACAATGCTCATAAATTGCCAAGGTTGACCAATACACAGCTTGAAACCGACAGGTTTGCCTTCAGATAACTCACGCAGTTTTTGAATAAAATGCATCATCTGAATTGGAGTTTTGAAGGCAGAATGACTTGAGGGAGAAACACAGTCATGATCGCGACTGACGCCCCGTATTTCGGCAATCTCTTCAGAAATTTTATCTTTCGGTAGAATCCCGCCATGACCAGGTTTTGCTCCCTGAGAGAGCTTGATTTCGATCATTTTGACTTGAGGTCGTTTGGCTTGAACGGCAAATTTTTCAGGGTCAAATTGGCCATCTAGAGTACGGCAGCCAAAATAACCACTGCCTAACTCCCAAACAATATCGCCTCCATACTCAAGATGGTACGGACTTAAACTGCCTTCGCCAGTATCATGGTAAAAACCACCCATTTGCGCTCCTTTGTTTAAAGCGCGAATGGCATTGGCACTCAGGCTGCCAAAACTCATGGCTGAAATATTGAAAATAGAAGCACTATAAGGTTGTGAACATTGCGAATTACCCACCAAAATACGGAAGGTTTTAGGATTTGCAGGTGTGCATGGGCTCAGTGAATGAGTCATGAAACGGTAATTATCTGCATAGACATCGATAATAGAGCCGAATGGTTTATCTGCATTTTGGTTTTTTGCACGTTGATAGACCAGACTACGTTGCATCCGTGAAAAAGGCAGTGCGTCTTGATCGGCCTCAATAAAATACTGGCGAATTTCAGGGCGGAAATCTTCAAAAATAAAACGAAAATGTCCCATAATCGGATAGTTCTTTAAGATCGAATGTTTACTTTGTAAAACATCATGCAAGCCAACAAGACTTAGTAAACCTGTGATCAGCCAAATACTGTTCAGTAAAGTGTCCGAAATAAAATAATTAATATAGATGGGCGTATGGCTATAATGAAAAAAAGAAATGCTCAAGAAAATAAAAATACACAGTAGCCAAATGGAGTGCCGGGAAAAAAAAGTATTGAGTAATTTATGACGTATGGATTGAGCAGGGCTAGACATATGGCTGGGCATCCTTCCTGGTTGTTTAGACCTAATGTGCCAAGTCTCTATTTCATCTACAAGTAATAAATTGTTGTTAAGTCCGTTATTATTCGCAGGAGCAATCCAATATTAGAATTATGGATAAATTTTATACAGATTGATATCTTTCAGAATTTAAAGTATATAAAATGAATATGAACAAGCGCTTATTGTTCAAAAGAAAAAATTATAAATTACTTACTTCTAGGGATAGGTTAGGCCAAGCTTGCATCGGTATAGTGTGGTTGAAGAATGATAAGAAAAAGGGGAAGCTTCAGTGAAAAATAAGGAAACTGTTTTGCCTGCACCTGTTTTAATCGTGGAAGATGAAGCCATGATTCGCTCGCGCCTAGATCTGATCCTGTCGGAGCTGGGCTATAGTCAAGATATGCTGATTTTTGCTAAAAATTTAGCTGAAGCCATGCAAATCATTGCATCACAACCGATTTCTTTAGCCTTAGTTGATTTAGGGTTGCCCGATGGAAATGGTATCACCTTAATTGAAAAACTTAGAGAGATAGACGAAAGCGCCTTAATTTTGGTGATTTCGGCATGGAGTACACAGCAAAGTTTATTTGCCTCGATTAAAGCGGGAGCGAATGGCTATGTACTGAAAGAACGTGATGATGCCGAAGTGCTAATGTCGATACGGAGTATTTTGCGCGGCGGAGCGCCGATTGATCCCTTTATTGCTCGCGAAATTTTAAATCAAATCTCAACCTCAAATACCCCCCAAACTGAGCGTGTAGAGCAGTTGGATGGTCAGGACTATGACCAACTGACCAATCGAGAAACTGAAATTCTCAACTTGGTGGCACAAGGCCTGAGTAACCGCGAAATTGCTGAGCAATTATTTGTTTCGCGCTATACTGTTGAAAGCCATATTAAGCATATTTACCGAAAGCTTTCTGTTTCAAAAAGAACCAAAGCTGTCAGCACTGCGCGTTCTTTAGGTATTTTATGAGAAATGGCTGGCTGAGCATTTTTGTCACACTGTGTTTGTGTGTGCTTAGCTTTGCCAGTTCCGCACAAACAAACTTTGTTGTTAGTCCAACCTGTAACGTGAATGTCGATAAAATTTCTGCGGTGAAAACAAGTTCTATCGATGTTGTTCCGAAGACCGGATGGGTAGAGGTCAAAAACCCTGATGTGTGGACAGAACGCTGGCCACATTACGATGGCGGCGTTTGGTACCATTTTAATTGGCATTGGAGTTGTAAGGATAGTGATGAGTTAAAACAGCCTTTAGCATTTTCTGTGGAAGGCATGAGTAGCGCAGGCGCTGTTTTTTTTAATCGAAATTTACTTTGGAAAGATAAGCATTTAGTTGAACCCTTGTCTAAAAGTTGGAATACTCCGCGTTTTTGGATCCTTCCTGTCGAAAGCTTAAAACAAAAAAACAATGACATTTGGGTCTATGTGGTTGGTAATAGTTATGAAAGTCCGGGTTTAGGCAATCTAGAATTTTCTGATATCACAACAGCATATGATAAACAACAAAAAAGAATTTGGAACAAGAGAGCACTGTTTCAAGTCAATTTAGTCATTTCCACCACCTTAGGTTTGGTGTGCTTTGTCATTTGGTTTTTTAGACGCAATGAAACGACATTTCTGTGGTTTTCTATTAGCTGCCTGTTTTGGGTGTTGTTTATTTGGAATGTCATCAATCGAGAAGTGTTTCCATATCCAAACTCCTTGTGGGTCATGAAAACCAACCTGACTTATTTTGTTTTGTACAATGTTTGCTTTTCCATTTACTTACTGCGCTTTGTGAAAACAAAGTTTGCTGAATTAGAGAAAACCTTATTTTTAGTTGCTGCAGTGTGTATTGTCACCATCTTGTTTATCCCGAGCTTGATGGTCAATATCGTATTTGCTGTGATTTTCCTGTTATGTATTGCATTATTTATCGCATCATTTTGCTTTGTGATTTATCGTGCTTATAAGACCAAGCGCCGTGATTATATTTTGTTGGTGGTTTGTTTAAGTGTGATTCTTGTGGTTATGCTTTACGATATTTCACTACTTTTTGATGGGCATATTAATGACCATCAGCCTTTGTCGCCGTATACCTCACCAGTGATCACATTTTTTATTGTGATTATTCTTGCAACACGATTAGATAAAAATATTAAAAAGATACAAAGATTTAATAGTGAGCTTGAGCAACGAGTGAGCTTTGTGACCAGTAATCTGTCCTCTAGTTTATATGCTCGACATCAATTAGAGCTTGAAAATGTTCGCTTACAAGAACGTATTCATTTAGCGCATGATTTGCACGATGGTTTGGGTGCATCTCTGGTTCGTTCTATGATTTTGGTGGATCAGAGCTCCAGCACTATGTCGAATCAACAATTTTTATCCATCCTCAAATTGCTTCGAGATGATTTAAGACAGATTATTGACAGCGGTTCTTTAACCAATAACAAAACGCCAGATAATCCAGTCTTATGGATTGCTCCTGTTCGGCATCGGTTTAGTCAGATCATGGATGAGTTGGACATTGAGGCGACTTGGAGCATTCCAGAGGCATGGGAAATACAACCGACAGCACTACAATGTTTGACTTTAATTCGTGTGCTTGAAGAAAGCTTGACCAATATTATGAAGCACAGCCAAGGACGGCATATTGATGTAAAAATGTATTATCCAAGTACAACTCACTTGGTCATGATTATTCAGGATGATGGCGTAGGTTTTAATGTGGAGTGTGTGCTTAACCACGGGATGGGCATTGGTATGCGCAGTATGAAAATGCGTTTAGAAAAAATTGGTGCTGAGCTCAATATCGAATCTGAAAAAGGCTGTACCAAAATTATTGCCAGTTTAAGGTTTGGTGAGGGAGAAAGTACTGAGTAGATTAGACTACCCAGCACTTAGTTTGCTTAAGCTTCTTCAGGTGGGAGTAGCATTAAGACGGATTCGTTCATCAGCATTGCAATGTCTTCAAGAATATCGGCATCATATAAGCTTTCATCAAGTAACAGTGCTTCACCATCTGCTAAGTTCTTAAGTAACGGTGCAAATTGCTCTGAAATGCATAGCCCTTCACCATTGGCCCAAAATAAGAATTCACCTTCATCGTGGGTATAAAGTAGGCGAGAAGCGGGTTCCAAGATCAACTGATAGCCTTGGTCTAAAATACCTTCCAAATCTCCTGTGCCAATTTCTTCAGCTTCAGGAATGTTTTCAGGGTACTTTGGCTCTGACATCAAGGTCATAATGGCATCTTCAAGCAATGTTGAGTTTTGCAGTTGCTCCAAAATTTCTGCTTTTAAATAATCCAATTCGTTTTGTGTTAATTGGCCGATCGGGCTTTGTTGGTCACGAACAATATCGAGTAAAGGATTACGTAGCAGAGCGTTATCAGACAGTTTGTCGCCTACACGGTCTACCATGTCTGTGACGTTTGGCATACGGAAGCCAAAAGAGAAAGTCAGGCAGTCATCTTCGGCTACACCAAAATGTGATAAACCTGGTGGTACATAAAGTAGATCACCTGGTGCTAATACTTCGTCAAAATGTACGTCAATTTCAGGCAGTAATTTTAAAGGTTGGCCTGCAACAATCTCAGATTCAGCATCGCACATTTGACCCAATTGCCAACGACGGTGTCCATAACCTTGAACTAAAAAGACATCGTAAAAGTCAAAATGCTTTCCGACAGAGCCACCCTTAGGCGCATAAGACACCATGATGTCATCACGGCGCCACTGCGGAATAAAAGGAAATTTTTTCCACAGTGCAGCTAAGTCAAAAGAGTAGTGATCTACGGCTTGAACCAATAAAGTCCAGAGTTTTGGCATCTTTTGGAAGTCAGCTTTTAACAGCGGTGAAGACTTTACCGACCACTGATTTGGGTCACGGTCTTTTTGTTTGATGAGACGAGCTGTGACATTTTCATCTAAAGCCAGTTCCATAATATCGCTAGGTTCTAAAATATTGATAATTTCAGGCAGCGCGTTGCGGACCAATAATGGCTTTTTTTGCCAATATTCGGCAAGGAATTGTTCAGCTGTAATACCGCCAAGAACATCAAGAGATTGGGACATGGAAATAGCCTAAGCAAATTTAAAACAATATTGTGACTATTGTCTTATGATCGAAGGTCTATGTGCAAGTATCGTTAGATTTATTTAAATGCGCTTGGTTGATTTAAATAAATTGAGTTTGTCTCAGTCGTTATGATTGCAGGCATCAAAATTTTTACAGCATAATAGGTCTAAAATATAGTGAAGAAAAATAATGTTAAGTAAAGAAGATGCCGAGAAAATGGCGAATGAGATATTGCAAAAAGAAAGAGAGAAAAGTCAGTCCAAATTAGCGAAAAAACATCCTCAATCGATAGGATATACGAAAAAAAAGATTTGGCTAAGGTGCCGCAATATCAGCTATCTTACTTTTAGACAAGCCAAAAGGCTCGCTGAAGATCATCCGCTATATAATAAAATGTGGTATGGCTATTTGGTATTGGCATTGTTATTTGTCAAATATCTCTTTAGATAGAGGGAAAGTGTGAGTAGCTTTGACCCTAATAATATTGGTCTATCTTCATTTCTTATTCTTTTTATGCTGATCACTCTATACCGTAGTCTATTAATTCGAATGTACTTTAAACGACTCATTCAAGCTTATCTCTCTGCAAATTCGTCTAAAAATCTTTGAGCGATTGGCTATATATTTTATTAATGCTGTTGTTACATTTAACACTAAGAATTGAACAGCAACATTTGCTACTGTTCAATTTATTGGAGGAACCAACTAAAAACACTTCTAATAATTATGGCACAAGCACTTTTAATTCACGCAGAATATTACATAACTGAATCATAGGCATACCCATTAACGTGGTTTGATCTTGCCCCATCATTTGTTCAAATAAGCTGATACCAAGGCTTTCACACTTGAAGCTTCCAGCACACATCAGTGGTTGTTCAACTTCAACATAACGCTGAATTTCAGGCAGTCCCAATTTACGGAACTTAACTTTATAGTGTTCAACCAGACTACGCTCAAAGCCTGTTGAGTGTTGCTGCACGCTGAGTGCGGTACTGAAGTAGACAATTTTGTCTGAATTGGCCTGTAGCTGTTTAATGGCTTTTTCAGTACTCAATGGCTTACCAATAAAAATATCGGGTGCACCTTCACGCCATGCCACTTGATCTGAACCAATTACGATTGCTTCAGGATTCTGTGATGCAATGACATGCGCTTTTTCAAAAGCCAATCGTTTGGCTAAATCATCGGCATGGCTTTCACCACGAGGCGATTCGTCTATATCAGGGACAACGCAGCGGTAGTCTAGACGTAAACGATTCATGAGGTCTTTACGAGTTTGACTGCTTGATGCCAAGATAATTTCTGAAGTATTCATTCGACTGCATATTCCATAAGCACATTCAGCGGCACATAGGAGAGTACAGCTTGATGGCAAGCTTGAACTTTAACAGGAGGCGCAAAACCGGCCTGATAAGCTTCTACCCAACGGGTCACGCAGATACACCAAAAATCACCAGGTTGTAGGCCTGGAAAGTCAACTTCAGGCACAGGGGTAATGAGATCATTACCCACTCGCTGAGAAAAATTTAAAAACTCAGAGGTCATTTCGACACAGATCGTGTGTTGTCCCAAATCGGAAGGTGCTGTATGACAAAAACCATTACGGAAATATCCCGTGATCGGGGAATAACAACAGCTGGCTAAAGGTTCACCCAAAACGTTTAAACGGTTTAGATTTGGATCAGGATGAATAGACATAAATGCTAAATCTAGTGAGACTTTTCACTATGATAGCAAAACTTTGCCTTTCGTTTGCTTTTCTGCAAAAGAAGCTAACCTTTTTCTGCATAATCATTTAAAATCGACGCGATTTTTATATATAGAAAGAGAGCTCTACATGAATTTTCAGCGTATGACTGACCTCGATTTAACGGGTAAACGTGTTCTTATTCGCGAAGATTTAAACGTTCCTGTTAAAAATGGTGTGATTACAAGTGATGCACGTTTACGTGCCGCTTTACCAACAATTAAAGCAGCGTTAGCACAAGGCGCAGCCCTAATGGTTTATTCTCACCTTGGTCGTCCAGTTGAAGGTGAGCCAAAACCAGAACAATCATTAGCACCAGTTGCTGCGTATTTGACTGAAGCATTGGGTCAAGACGTTCAATTAGTGACGGATTACCTTGATGGTGTTGACGTTGCAGCAGGTCAAGTGGTACTCCTTGAAAACTGCCGTTTTAACGCAGGTGAAAAGAAAAACAACCCAGAACTTGCAGCAAAATATGCAGCACTTTGCGATGTATTTGTGATGGATGCATTCGGTACAGCGCACCGTGCAGAAGCATCAACTGAAGGTGTGGCACGTTTAGCGAAAGTTGCGGCGGCTGGTCCTTTATTGGCAGCTGAGTTAGACGCACTTGGCCGTGCATTACAAACACCTGAAAAACCAATGGTTGCTATTGTTGCTGGTTCTAAAGTATCGACTAAGTTAGATGTGTTGACATCACTTTCTGATATTTGTGATCAATTGATTGTGGGTGGTGGTATTGCCAATACGTTCTTGGCAGCAGCAGGCTTCAATGTCGGTAAATCATTGTGTGAAAATGATTTAATCGATACAGCACAAGCAATTGCTGCAAAAGTTTCTGTGCCGCTTCCAACGGATGTTGTAGTAGCGGATGCCTCTGAAATCGATTTTGCAGACTTCTTGGGTTCATTGGCTGCTGCTAAAGCAGTTGTGAAAAAAGTTGCAGATGTAACTGACAATGACATGATTTTAGATGTAGGTCCAGAAACAGCAAAAGCATTTGCTGAAATCTTGAAAACGTCGAAAACGATTCTTTGGAATGGCCCAGTGGGCGTATTTGAAGTTGATCAATTCGGCGAAGGCACTAAAACATTATCTTTAGCGATTGCTGAATCTGCTGGCTTCTCTATTGCAGGTGGTGGTGACACTTTAGCTGCTATTGATAAATACGAAGTTGCAGACAAAATTGGTTATATCTCAACGGGTGGTGGTGCTTTCCTTGAGTTTGTCGAAGGCAAAACACTTCCTGCAGTTGCAGCGCTGATCGAGCGTGCACAATAATTGTTGTGTGCTCATGCTGTTGTAAAAAGGTTGACTTCGGTCAACCTTTTTTTATGGGCTTAACAAATCTATTCATCATTCAGTCATGAAAATGAAATAATGCTGAAATAAACTACAGGGCATTAAATCATCTGTTCTAGGAAAACATTATGAATTTAAAAATGACCCTTGCTGCACTTTTGTTAGCACCATTGGCACTGACTGCTTGTAAGAAAAATGAAGCACCAGAGCAAACTGCTGCAGCATCTGAAACAGCAGCAGTTGAAGAAGCTGTAACGGCTGAACAACAAGCGGCAATTGATGCGATTGATCAGCCAGAATTGGATGAAAAGAACAAAGACATTCCTGCTGAAGTTGCAAATGCACCTGCAGATGCTGCAACTGCGGATCCTGCGGTAGAGGCTTCGGCAGCTACAGCACACTAAATACACGCGAATTTCGTAAAAAGTCCCTGCAATTGCGGGGATTTTTTTTAAATAGTGTTATTTGTTGCTGAATTGAAACCTTTGAGCATGTAGAATATGTCGCATCAACTGGGAGGACATTATGGCTCTTATTTCATTGCGCCAGCTCTTGGATCACGCCGGCGAACATGCTTACGGCGTACCAGCATTCAACGTAAACAACTTAGAACAAATGCGCGCAATCATGCTTGCAGCAGATGCGACAAATTCACCTGTTATCGTACAAGCATCAGCAGGTGCGCGTAAATATGCAGGTGCTCCATTCTTACGTCATCTTATTTTGGCTGCAATTGAAGAATGGCCACACATTCCAGTGGTAATGCATCAAGACCATGGTACAGATCCAGACGTTTGCCAACGTTCAATTCAATTGGGCTTCTCATCTGTGATGATGGATGGTTCATTGGGTGCAGACGGTAAAACACCAACAACTTATGAATATAATGTTGATGTAACACGTCGTACAGTACAAATGGCGCATGCATGCGGTGTTTCAGTTGAAGGTGAAATCGGTTGTTTAGGTAGCCTTGAAACTGGTATGGCCGGTGAAGAAGATGGTGTAGGCGCTGAAGGTGTTCTTGATCATTCTCAACTTCTCACTTCAGTTGAAGAAGCACGTCAGTTCGTTGCAGATACCAATGTAGATGCACTTGCAATTGCAGTGGGTACTTCTCACGGTGCGTACAAATTTACGCGTCCACCTACAGGCGATATTTTGGCAATTGACCGCATTAAAGAAATTCATGCGGCGCTTCCAAATACCCACCTTGTGATGCACGGTTCAAGCTCTGTTCCTCAAGAATGGTTAGCGATCATTAACCAGTACGGCGGCGACATCAAAGAAACTTATGGTGTTCCTGTTGAGCAATTGGTTGAAGCAATCAAGCACGGTGTTCGTAAAATCAACATCGATACAGACTTGCGTTTAGCATCGACTGGTGCAATGCGTCGTATGATGGCTGAACAACCAAGCGAATTTGACCCTCGTAAATTCTTCGCGAAAACTGTAGATGCAATGAAACAAATTTGTGTTGACCGTTATGAAGCATTTGGTACTGCGGGTAATGCCGATAAGATTCGTCCAATTTCTTTAGAGAAAATGGTTGATCGTTATAAATAATTCTTTTTGAATAATTTATATTGGAAAAGCCCACCCTGATGTGGGCTTTTCTATGTGTGTTTATATTCGAGGCGACAATAATAAGAGTGTGCTATGGAACTGATATTTGCTGCGGCCTGTTGTAGTGTGGTGGTCTCCATTCTTTTAAAATGGGGCAAAAACAAAGGATTTGATCCGATCCAGATGATTAGCTGGAACTATGCTTCAGCCAGTTTACTGTGTTACTTCTGGTTTAAACCTGATCTAAGCCATGTTTCTATTTCAAATACTCCGTGGTGGCTGATTGTCGCGCTTGGTGTTTTGTTGCCGAGTGTATTTTTATTTTTAGCTAAATCTTTACAATATGCAGGCATTGTCAAAACAGAAATCGCACAGCGTTTGTCGGTGATTTTATCTTTATTGGCGGCTTATTTTATTTTTCAAGAACAGTTTAATCAGCTCAAAATTGTCGGGGTAGTCTTGGGGCTTGCCGCCGTGATGTGCATTTTATTTACCCATGCTTCAGGTGGGGGTGAAAGTCAAAAACAGGCTGTGTGGTATTTAGCACTAGTCTGGTTTGGTTATGCGCTGATTGATGTCCTACTCAAATATACAACAGGGCTGGGTGTGCAGTTTTCCGTTGCGTTAAACCTGATGTTTATTTGCGCGTTTTTATTGTCAGTCGGTTATGTTGCTGTGACCACGAAAAATATCGGCTTAACCAAGAACGTCTTGGCAGGTTTATGTCTTGGCGTGTTGAACTTTGCCAATATCGCACTTTATGTCAAAGCTCATCTGCTACTCAAGGACAGCCCAGCAGTGGTCTTTGCGGGCATGAATATTATGGTGGTGCTGTTAGGCGTATTCAGCGGACTACTTTTCTTTAAAGAGAAGCTCAAACTCCCAACAGCCATCGGATTGGTGTTGGGTATCACAAGCGTGGCTTGTTTAGCTTATGAAATGTCTGTTTAAAATAGTTCTGCACAAAGGAAAAAGGGTGTTTGAGCAGATCTTCAATTACTGCAATCCCTAATAACAGCCCTGGTTGCTCACAACTGGGGCAATCGGGATAGTGAGGGCGCATAATATGTTGATACTGACCTAAATAGATTTTATTGCAATGTGCACATTCAAATTTCATCGGCATATTGGGCTTAACAGACATCAGCAACCTCACTATTTTTGTTTTGACATTGAACATGATGAAGCAATTTTCAGGCCCAAAATATAAAAGGGACTGAAGTCCCTTTTATATACAAATAGCATTACAGCTGCGTGAAAATATCTTGTTTGCTTAGACGAGACTTGGGTAATTTGGCATTGAAGTCGGCATCACTCCGATAGCCTAGTGTGAGCAATACAGAAGGGACTAGACCTTGTTCGGTTAAACCTAGCTCTTCACTAATAATGGATTCATCAAAACCACCAATTGGCGTCGCATCAATTTTTTCAATACCTGCAGCCAATAGAATTTGACCTAAAGCAATAAAGGTTTGGTTTTCCGCCCAGCGCTGTATATCACCTTTTTCATTGCGGTAATAGTTGACATAACCTGAACGACTGTCTTTTTGGCCTTGCTTAGCTGCCTTATCTTTAAAACGACCATGTAGGTCATCTTGATGCAATAAATTTTCCAAATGTTGCTCAGAAATATCGGCTTTGGTGCAAAATAAAATTGTATGTGATGAATCTAGTACTTTGGGGGCATTGTATGCGTATTTACCCACCAGTGCTTTTGCAATGCGTTCTTTGGCGTTTGTGTTTTCTGCAATGAAAAAATGCCAAGGCTGGATGTTGATAGACGATGGTGTTAAGCGGAGAATTTCTAATAATCGAGTAAACTGTTCATGAGGGATCTTTCTATTTGGGTCATAAGCTTTGGTGGTATAACGACTTTTTGAAATATTTAGCAGATCCATAATCGCACTCGATTTATTGTTGATGTCTCATTCTAACCGATGAAAGGAGACTTGTGATCACGCTACAACTCGAACAGACTTAGATTTTAGTTGAATATGTGTGCCGGGTGAACACGCATTTAAGTGCCTGTGAATAAAGTATTTATATGAAAAGTTTTTTATTTCAAACAGATAAAATAATAAAAAAGTCATTCTATTAAAAAATGGGCTACTTTTGCTTAAATCTTGACAACCTAGTATAATGCAGACTACGAGTAGGTATTGTTCCTACTTTTCTATGATATAGCTGATTGTGATCTATCTGAGTTCAGGCATTTGACTTGAATATCATCATTGTAACTACAGAATTATTATTCAAAACCCGTTTTATTAATCTCTTTGTTCCATCACAAAAAGCTCACTTAGTGAGTTAAAATTTTGAAAACTTTAAATACATGGCGTGTTGCTACAGCCGTAAATGGTAGTGAAATCAATGTAAAATTGGTGCCACTTAAACGTCAACAGAATACAAATCACGGTTTAATCTGGGTTGAAGTTGGGCATATGATTCAACTTGAATCTGGCGAAACTCTTCCAATGAACTTAGATGGTTTGAGCTTTTATACCGGTGTTAATCAATTGTACCGTCTAAATGAGTTGAACTAAGGCGATAAGTACTTGAGTTAGCATTATGTATAATATTGATTGGTATAGTAAAAAAATGGCATTAATACTGCCATTTTTTTAATGCCAAATTTTGTAGATGACCATTCGCATTAATTTCTAAAATCTGAGCGGAATCTTCTTTCCAGTCACCGAGTACAATTCTCTTTTTCCCATCGACATCATGAATGTTGGCACGATGCGTGTGTCCGTGAATCAGTAAATCGACATTTTTTAGTGCTGCTTGAACAGCATCTTGATTCACATCCATGACTTCATAGCTTTTAAACTGTTGTGCTTGACGGCTTTTTTTACGGAACCCATTGGCCAGTTTTTGTCTAAAGCCAAGCGGTGTACTTTTTAAAAATTTTAGTAGAAGTGGATTACGGATGATTTTACGAAAACGCTGATAGGATACGTCGTCCGTGCAGAGCAAATCACCATGTTCAATACGAATGGTGTGATCTGAAAGTTTGAGTGTGCAAACTTCAGCTAACAGTTGACCATTAAATTGGTCGAGGAACTGTTGTCCTAGGGCAAAATCACGGTTACCTGTTAAGAAATAGATGTGATTGCCTGCATTTGAAAATTGCTTTAAAGCGCGAATGATTTCATTTAGCCAAGGGGCTGTGTAGTCGTCGCCAATCCATGCATTGAACCAGTCGCCTAAAATATATAGCTGGGTATTCTTGTTTTTATAAGCCTCTAATAAATCTAAAAACCCCCGAACGAGTCGAGGGTGATCTGGTGACAAGTGTAAATCAGCGATAAACAAATAGGTCACGGAAGTTTCCTTTTAAAAATCCCTCCCGACCTCCCTTTAAAAAGGGAGGAGAATCTCATATTCGAATGAGAGTCTAGCTCCCTCCTTTATCAAAGGAGGGTTGGGGAGGATTTAAAAATTACTCAGAAATGATCTTAGCAGATTCAATAACAACGTTTTCTAGTGGAACGTCAGCGTGGTAGCCACGGTTGCCAGTACGAACGCCTTTAATTTCGTTTACTACGTCTAGGCCTTCAGTTACTTTACCGAAAACTGCATAACCCCAACCTTGTGCATTTTTGCCAGAGTGGTTAAGGAACGAGTTGTTACCCACGTTAATAAAGAACTGAGCAGATGCAGAGTGAGGTGCTTGTGTACGCGCCATTGCAATTGTACCAAGGTCATTGGTTAAGCCGTTATCAGCTTCGTTTTCAATTGCATCACGTGTTGCTTTTTCTTTGAAGTTTTCATCCATACCACCACCTTGGATCATGAAGCCATCGATCACGCGGTGGAAAATTACGCCGTCATAGAAACCGTCACGTACGTATTCTAAGAAGTTAGCAACAGTAATCGGTGCTTTTTCGTTGTTAAGTTCAAGAACAATACGACCTTTATTGGTGTTTAATTCGACTTGAGGAAAACTCATTGTGTAATCTCCTAATCATGGACATCAAAGCCATGGGTTTTTTGGTTGTGAGAAGCATAAGCAAACTGTAAACTACAAGGCAAGCAAAAACGTTATTTTCTTTGTAAAATAGATCAAATATCGTTTAAGGGGCTGTAAAATATTCATAAATCGACTGATAGATCAGTTAGAATTATGCTCGTATAGCAGGACCCTATTTTTCCTTAATTTTTTTCATCAAAGTGATTTTTAAACTATGAAGCCGAATGATGTTGTTTCAACACTGCCAAATAACCCGACACCAAGTAACAATGCCTCTGTCGCAGCGCAGCAAGAACAACAGCCAGGCTTAGACTTTGTTCGCCAAGTGATTACCGATGATTTGGCTGAAGGTCGTACGCAAAAAGTAGTCACGCGTTTCCCGCCAGAGCCGAATGGTTATTTACACATTGGTCACGTGAAAGCGATTTGCTTAAACTTTGGTATTGCCAACGAGTTTGATGGTTTTTGCAACCTACGTTTTGATGACACCAACCCAGATGCTGAAGAACAAGAATATGTAGATGGGATCGCCAACGATGTTAAATGGTTGGGTTTTGAATGGAATGGCGAACCGCGCTATGCATCAAGCTATTTCGATCAACTCCATGCATGGGCGATTCAACTGATTAAACAGGGTGATGCTTATGTGGATTTGCAGTCACCTGAAGAAATTCGTTTGAACCGTGGTAACTTTATTGAGCCGGGTAAAAACTCGCCTTACCGTGATACTCCAGTTGAAGAAAACCTTGCGCGTTTTGAAAAAATGAACAATGGTGAGTTTGCAGAAGGTGAAGCTGTTCTGCGTGCCAAAATTGATATGGCATCTCCAAATGTGCATATGCGTGATCCTATTTTGTATCGTGTACTCCATTCAGAGCATCACCAAACAGGTGATAAATGGAAAATGTACCCAATGTACGACTATGCGCATCCATTATCAGATGCAATTGAAGGCATTACTCATTCATTATGTACTTTGGAATTCCAAGACCACCGTCCGTTTTATGACTGGGTGGTTGAGAAAGTTCACTCGGAAGCAGTGCCGCGTCAGTATGAGTCTAGCCGTTTAAATATTGACTACACCATTACCTCTAAGCGTAAATTACGTAAATTGGTTGAAGGTGGTTATGTCAATGGATGGGATGACCCACGTATGCCAACAGTTGTAGGTATGCGTCGTCGTGGTTTTACCCCAGAAGGTCTACGTGACTTCTGTAAGCGTGTTGGTGTGTCGAAGTCAGATGGTATTGTTGATGTTGCAATGCTTGAATACTGCATCCGTCAGTCTTTAGAAAATATTGCGGCGCGTGGTATGGCGGTGTTGAACCCACTTAAAGTGACGCTCACAAACTTGCCTAACGATATGGATTTAACCCATTCACGTCATCCAAATGTAGACATGGGTGAGCGTGTGATTCCGTTAACATCTGAAATTTACATTGACCGTAAAGACTTTGAAGAAGAACCACCAAAAGGCTTCAAGCGTTTAATTCCGGGTGGTGAAGTACGTTTGCGTCATGCTTATGTTATTAAGTGTGATGAAGTGATTAAAGATGAAAACGGTGAAGTGGTTGAGTTAAAGTGTTCAATCGACCCTGAAACTTTGGGCAAAAATCCAGAAGGTCGTAAAGTTAAAGGGGTAATTCACTGGGTGTCTGCAAGCAAAGGCATTCCTGCTGAAGTGCGTATTTATGATCGCCTGTTTACAGAGTCAGACCCTGAAGTTGGTGATGACTTCTTAGCGAACTTGAACCCTGATTCATTGAAAATTGTACACGCGGTGATTGAGCCTGCATTGGCGCAAGCACAGCCTGAAGACCGTTTCCAATTTGAGCGTGAAGGTTATTTTGTTGCAGATCAATATGACCATACAGCAGAGAAACCTGTGTTTAACCGTATTTTAGACTTAAAAGACAGCTTTAAGCCTAAATAAGCGCTGTTTGCTTGATGTGGATATATTAAGGCTCAACTTCGGTTGAGCCTTTTCGTAGCGAAACCAATAGGAATACACTGTGATCGTTCGAGATAAAACCAATAGCTTTGCATTACTCTTTGCTTGGCGCGGCACTATTTTACCGAAAGTGTTTCCGGCACTGATGGTCGGTGTTTTAATTTCAACTCTGTTGGTTTATCTAGCGACTCAACATTACGTGACTGCTCCTGCAGTGCCTGTCATTGGTTTTACTGTATTTGGTGTGATTCTTTCGATTTTCTTAAGCTTTCGAAATACAGCGTGTTATGACCGCTGGTGGGAAGGGCGTAAGCTATGGGGCGCAATGATTGCCAACGCAAGGCATATAATCCGTGATAGTTATGTCTTAAATGATGCAGAGCGTACAGTTTTGATGTATCGCGTAATGCTGTTTAGCCACTTGCTTCGAGATCGTTTACGGCAGCAAAGTCATACCTATGACCACTATCAAGCCAAAGTACAACTGACAGCAGAGCAGTGGGAGGTATTGGCTACGCATATTAATCCACCGCAATATCTATTAGAGCTTACGCAGAAAGATCTGGCGGCGTTGTATAAGCGTGGCGAGATTAGCGATATTATTTACAGTATGCTGACCAAGCATACAGTTACAATGGGCGATATTCACGCTGGTTGTGACCGTATTTCATCTACACCTCTGCCATTTTCTTATTCGGTTTTGTTACACCGTGCCGTGTACTCTTTCTGTCTCATTTTACCTTTTAGTTTAAGTTCCAGTCTTGGTTTTTGGTCGCCTGTGATCGTGGCCTTAATTGCCTATCTCTTATTGGGTTTAGATGCATTGAGTGCAGAATTAGAAGAACCCTTCGGGCTTCAGGAAAATGACTTGCCTTTAGATGCTATTGTACGGGGCATAGAGCGTGAAATGCTGAGTTCTTTAAATGAAACTTTGCCAGAACCAGTGTGCGCGCATAGAGCCAATTTAAGTTAAAGCAGTGAACAAATCCATAACAGAAAATCAGCAGATTGCCTGAGCCATAACAAATTTTCGATATGATTGGTTTGTTGAGATGTGCTATCACTAAGTTTAAAAGTGATAGGGATATAACAATGACTACCGTGATCGAAACTCAGATGTTGATTCGGCGTTCTGTCAATATTGTGTTTAACGCTTTTGTTGATCCACTCATAACCACCAAGTTTTGGTTTAGTCAGTCTTCAGGCTATTTAGAAAAAAGTGCAATGGTTGATTGGACATGGGATAAATACCAAATTACCCACTCGATTCATGTCTTACAAGTCGTTGAAAATGAGTTGATCTGCATCGAATGGGGTACGCCTAAAACAAAAGTTGATTTTGTATTTGAAAAAATCGACAGTATGAATACCTACGTGATCATTCGAAACTATGACATTGAATTACAGGGTAATGAGCTGATTCATTATGTGATGGATGCAACAGGTGGCTTTACTACAGTGCTAGATGGTGCCAAGGCATGGCTTGAATACGATATTCAGCTTAACTTGGTTGAAGATAAATTTCCGCCTTTTCAATTACGTTCACATCAGTGATCTTTTTTAGAGCGTTCCTCTTTAAACTCAAAATAGTTCCCAAGCTGCTGTTTGGCCTTATCACGTAATTTCTTTTTGATATAAAGCACCAAGGCAAAACAGGTGGTGGTCAGCGTTAACATTAGGCTGTTCATGAAACTCATCATAGAGCTAACATAGCCAATGGTAGTGAGTCGGTTCATCATTTTGATGACTTGTGGGCTACTTTCAACGCCTGTAATGGCCCACGTGCACAAGTGTTCACAGTTATTGATAATAAGATGGTAGTTGTTTTCATGCATGCGTGAGCGCATACGGCGAACCACTTTACGGCCTTTATATTTGGGGTCTTGGTACTGATTGACTATAATTTTACGTCCGTGGCTAAAGTTTTCGATAGAAGTGATTTCAATCGGGTGCTTTTTAAAAAGATGCGCAAAACCTGAATAATGGATTACACGTCCACGCCCAGCATATATGCCGTGATGCGTATAGCCAAAATGTTTGACTATGAGATGAGCCCCCAAGGGGTAGTGGACTTTTTGTTGTTGCATGCCTAATACGTGCTAATTCATTACAGTTGTCTTTTATCTGTATTTTAAAGCTTCTGCTAGGAATTAGCGACTGTTTAGTGGGTTTCGGTTATTTGAGTTTACGATGATAGAAATAAAAGAGACCGATTGGAAAGGAGTATCTAGTTTTTGTGATCGCATTAAAAGAGGATGCAAGCATCCCTTTTAAAGATAAGGCGATGTTTATTGGTCGACTAGACCTAAAAGTGAGTTTTGGGTACTACACATGCGTGTTGCTTCTTCAGTGTTCATCGCTTTAACGTCTTCTTCAAATTTCTTTTTTTGTTCTTTGAGTTGTTCTTCAGGTAAACCCATCTGCTCGGCAAGTTTTTCCATTTTTTCCCAAGACTCCACACAGGCTTTTGGCATTTTACTACATGCTGTTAAAGATAAAAGGGTAATACATGTGCTGACCATAAGTAATTTTTTCATTGCTTAAACCTTTAATTTTCAAACATTATTGATTTTTATATTGAGCCTGTAAGGTAACAAAAAAATTAGACTTTGTATAATATTTAAACGTACAAAGTGTGCTGTGCTTTATATACCTTGGTTTTTTATAGGCAGAGTGATGTGCAGCCATTAAAAAAGGCACTTAGATCAATCTAAATGCCTTTTTGATGAATATTCAGTGACTCTACTACTGTAGAGGTCGATGCTGAAGTTCATTTAACTCCTTACGGCCATAGCCACGAGAAGCTAATACTTTTTTAATCCCAACAATCACGTCTTCATCGGTCGCTGTTTTAAGCTTTTCGATGAGCTGTTCATTGGTTTTACAAGAGCAGTCATTTTCAACACAAGCAATTTGATTTTTATGCTCGTTTTGCTGTTCATTTGAAAACAGCTTTTGCCAAAAACTCATATAGACTTCATTTACAACCTAACATAGGGTGAAATATAACCAATCTGTAAAATAATGCAAGTCAGCGTGAGAGATAAAAGCAGCGATCGATGTCGAAAAATTCCGATTATAGCGTCAGGTATTAACGTTATTATGACAATTGAAATACTTGCATTTTGTATAAGCTTATCTTTTTTCATGAAAATTAAAAAAGAAGCTCATTCGAGCTTCTTTTTTATACGGTTTAATTTGCAACAAATTGTTTAAATTTTTTCCAGCAAAACCCCAGATTCGACATGGTGGGTATAGGGAAATTGGTCAAACAGCGCAAACTGTGAAATTTTATGGGTTTGGCTGAGTGTTTTTAAATTGTCATGCAAGGTGTCAGGATTACACGAAATATAGATGATCCGTTCAAAACGCTGAATCAATTTTAAGGTTTCGTCATCAATACCCGCACGCGGTGGGTCAACAAACACCGTATCGAACTCATAGCTGCTCATATCGATATTCGCTTCTTGTAAGCGACGGAATTCGCGTTCGCCGTTATAGGCTTGTGTGAAGTCTTCTGCCGATAAACGCGCGACTTGAATATTATCGATGTGGTTTTGTTCGATATTCCACTGTGCCGCATACACCGAAGACTTTGCTAGCTCAGTGGCTAAAACACGGTTGAAATGGGTTGAAAGCGGTAGGGTGAAGTTACCATTACCACAGTAAAGTTCTAACAAATCTTTATTTGACTGCTGTGCAGCATTGCAGGCCCATTCGAGCATTTTTTGGCAGACTTGCGCATTAGGCTGCGTAAAGCTGCTTTCAATTTGTTTGTACTGATATTTACGCTCAAAAACTTGTAGTTCTTCCACCACAAATTCATCGGTGAGTACCACTTTTTGACCACGGCTACGACCAATCAACTTAATATTTAATTTTTCTGAAAGTTGTTTGGCTAAAACCTGCCATTGTTCATCGAGTGGGCAGCGATAAATCAGTGAAACCAGCATTTCACCCTTTAAGGTTGCTAAGAAATGCACTTCAAATAGGCGTTTTGAGAGGAGATCATTGCTTTTTAATTCTGCCAATAAAACAGGCATGAGCTGATTAATACTGGCATCAGCGATTGGGAAGTCATCAATACGGATGACTTTTTTCTGATTGTCTTCATCGCGTTCAAACATGGCATAAAACATATCATCTTCGGTATGCCAAATACGGAATTCTGCACGCATGCGAAAGTTTTTTTCAGGAGATTGAAAAACTTCAAGCGAAGGTGGAGTGAATTCAGCAAATTGATCTGTAATTCGTTCAATTTTGGCGTCAAGTTGTTGTTGATAAGAAGAAGTCATATGCAGTAAAAATCGCAAACATATTGAAAAAAGAGATGGTAACAAAGTTTGCCGAATTAGCCTAAAGATATTCAGCAAAAGCGTGGAGTTTGTTCATGCTACAGATGGTTTGATACTTTGCTATATCGGAAATTATCGAGCAGATTAAGCCAAACCGAGTCGCATAAAAAATGCCAAGTAAACAGACCAGGATATGTTTACTTGGCAATAGAGGAAACACAGTATTAAACCTGCTGTCCCGATGAGGACTACAGGTTTAAATTGGGCTTAGTTCAAAGTCATGAGACTTGCATTACCACCAGCAGCTGCAGTGTTAACACTGATCGCGCGCTCAATCACAAAACGTTCCAAAGGAATGGCCGTTTGTGATGGGCTAAGGTGGGTAATACCTACAATCGCACCTTGACGCTCAGCAATCTGCTGTTGCAGAGCTAAAAGCTGCGCCGTTGTACCATGATGTAATACTGCATCAAAAGCATCAGTTTTGATGTCTTTGATGACATGAAAAGCTTGAGCCAATGCTTTAGGCATGCTTGGCATGTGTTTTAACACAAAGCTGTTATCTGCAAGCACCGCTGGACGGCTACCAACTGCAAAAATCGCATTCAACTGTTGTAACTGATCCACTTCTTGTTCAGCTAATGACAACACTGCATGACGCGGAATCACCATGTATTGGTTGCTTTCACCAGTCGGACCTTGCAGCTCGTAATGATGACCTGAACAGAAGTTCTCAATTTTTGCCAATTTCACTGCTGGGAAGGTTTTAGCTGCCCATTCAATGAACAATGCAGAGTTGCTGAACTCGACTTGAGGGTTCAAATCAGCACCTGTTGCAAATGGTTTATTCAACTTTTTCGCAGAACAGTTTTGCATTAGGCGATATAGATAAATTGGACCACCCGCTTTAGGGCCTGTACCCGATAAACCTTCGCCACCAAAAGGTTGTACACCGACAACTGCACCCACGATGTTACGGTTGATGTAGAGGTTACCTACTTCAGCATGGGTCATTACAGTTTGAATGGTCTCATCAATACGGGTATGTAGACCCATCGTCAGGCCATAGCCTTTGCTGTTGATGTGCTCAAGTAACTGTTTGAGTGAACCTTGGTTAAAGCGAATAACGTGCAGCACAGGACCAAACACTTCGCGCTCTAAATCATTGAGATTTGGCAGTTCAATCAATGTTGGTGTAATGAACGTGCCTGCATTTATCTCAGTGTCTTGAGCATCATTACGCATTAACTGATGTACGCGATGGCCTTTTTGACGCATTTTATCGATGTGCTTTTGAATGTTTTCTTGCGCTTCAGCATCAATTACAGGACCAATATCTGTTTTAAGTAGATATGGGTTGCCCACTTGAAGTTGCTGCATTGCGCCTTTAAGCATGTTAATCACAGCATCGGCATTGTCTTCTTGTACACATAGTACGCGAAGGGCAGAACAACGTTGACCTGCGCTGTCATAAGCTGAGCTGACGACGTCAAGTACAACTTGTTCAGTCAGTGCTGATGAGTCAACGATCATTGCATTTTGACCGCCTGTTTCAGCAATCAGTGGAATACTTTCACCATTTTTGCTCAAACGCTTCG
Organism: Acinetobacter sp. 8I-beige; assembly: GCF_902505955.1. NCBI lineage: Bacteria > Pseudomonadati > Pseudomonadota > Gammaproteobacteria > Moraxellales > Moraxellaceae > Acinetobacter > Acinetobacter sp. 8I-beige. The sequence continues at coordinate 1,226,759 of NZ_LR732790.1, forward strand.
CTACAGTTTTTTGTAAAATCTTGGCAACTTCGGTTGAGCCTGTGAACATGATGCCTTGAACCTGTTCTGATGCACTGAGCTGTGCACCTACAGTTTCACCGCGACCCGGCATCAGCTGTACAGCAGCTTGAGGCACACCTGCTTGCCATAAGATTTGAATTGCTTGCGCTGCAATCAATGGCGTTTGTTCAGCTGGTTTAGCAATCACGGTATTACCCGCAACCAATGCAGCAGCAACCTGACCTGTGAAGATGGCCAATGGGAAGTTCCATGGGCTAATGCATAGCATAGTGCCTAAAGGCTCAACTTCTGCGTTTGCATCTAGATCTATCATTTGCGTTGCGTAGTAGCGTAAGAAATCTACAGCTTCACGAACTTCTGCAATGGCATTGGCATACGTTTTACCACTTTCACGACAAAGTAAAACCATCAGTTCTTCTAAGCGAGCTTCCATTAAGTCAGCAGCACGAAGTAGGTAACTTGCACGGGTGTCTTTAGCCGTACGTGCCCAAATGTCTTGAACAGCCTGTGCATTGTTTAATGCTTGCTCAACTTGTTCAGTTGTTGCTTCTTGTACATAACCGACAACATCTGTGTGACGTGCTGGGTTGATAATGCTTTGTGGAGCAACGGCGTCATTGGTCTGGATGTGCTCACCCATTGGTGCAGCAGACCATTGATGCTTAGCAAACTGTTGAGCTGTTTGGTTCAACTGAACTAATGCAGAGTCATTTGCAAGGTCTAAACCTTTAGAGTTTGCACGTAGCTGCCCATAAAGCTCAGCAGGAAGTGGAATCGAAAGGTGCTTTTGACCCACGATATTTTCACGTTTTGCACTGCTTAAAATGGTTTGAGTTGGGTTTTCAATCAAATCATCAATTGCGAGTGACTTATCTGCAATACGGTTTACAAAAGAGGTGTTTGCACCATTTTCAAGTAAACGACGTACAAGGTAAGCCAATAGTGTTTCATGATTGCCCACTGGCGCATAAATACGGCACGGTACACCCAACTTTTTATCTTGCTTTTCACCGACCACTTGTTCATACAGTGGCTCGCCCATGCCGTGTAAGCATTGGAACTCGTACTGACCCACGTAGTATTTCTCTGGGTTGGCCATTTCATAAATGGTCGCCAAGGTTTGCGCATTGTGCGTTGCAAACTGTGGGTAGATTTGTTCTGGTGCAGCCAATAATTTTTTTGCACATGCGATATATGACAAGTCTGTATGTACTTTACGAGTAAATACAGGGTAGTCAGTCATTCCTTCGATTTGTGCTTTCTTGATTTCGCTGTCCCAGTACGCGCCTTTCACTAAACGAATCATTAAGCGTTTTTCGCTACGTTTAGCCAAGTCTACGATGTAGTCAACCACGTAGAAACAACGTTTTTGATACGCTTGGATAACGAAACCAATGCCTTTCCAGTCTTTGAGTTCTGGTTCAAAGCATAGGCGTTCGAGCATTTCTAAAGAAATTTCTAAACGCTCAGATTCTTCAGCATCAATATTTAAACCGATGTTATAGCCGCGTGCTAATTTAGCAAGGGTAAAGACTTTGCCGTATAACTCTTCATGCATACGTGCAACTTGTGCGCGTTGGTAGCGAGGGTGTAGAGCAGATAATTTAATTGAAATACCAGGGCCGTCATAAACATCTTTGTCTTTTGACGCTTGACCAATGGCATGAATGGCATCGGTATAATCTTTCATATAACGATCAGCATCATGATCGGTTAGTGCTGCTTCACCCAACATGTCGTATGAATAACGGAAGCCTTTTTCTTCAAGACGTTCAGCGTGTTGTAATGCTTCACCAATGGTTTCACCAGTCACAAACTGTTCGCCCATCATACGCATAGCTACATCAACTGCTTTACGGATGATGCCACGCCCACTACGTGCCAATAAGCCTGTTAAAGTGCCAGATAAGCTATTTTGTTTTGGTGTTTCCATGAGCTTGCCAGTCAACATGAGACCCCATGCTGCCGCATTGACAAACATCAGGTTACTTTGACCAACGTGCTCTTTCCAGTTGCCTTGGTTGATTTTGTCTTTAATCAATAAGTCACGTGTCGCCATGTCTGGAATACGAAGCAATGCTTCAGCTAAACACATCAGCGCGATGCCTTCTTGAGAAGACAGTGCAAATTCTTGTAAGAGACCCTGTACAATACCTGCTTTACCGCTGCCGCTTTTACGTTCACGTAAAGTATGAGCCAAATCAAACGCAAGTTCATGAATGCGTTGATTCATCTCGTCAGAGATTTTGCTGTGGTCTAGTAAGTTTTGAACACAGTCAGTTTCGGCACGTCGCCAAGCGGTATTGATTTCAACTTCAAGCTCACTTTTTTCTTTGAATTCGGTAATATATTCAAATTGAGTTTGAGCGTCGTTGAAATGCGTATTGCTTTCCATCATATTCATGCCTACATCCTGTGCATACAATAATGTGTTGAGAGATCTATAGTAATTAATTTATGATTACAGAAAGAATGCCGAATAACTCACTATAATTTGTATGCTATTTAGAGATTAATTCAGATGACGAGCCCAATTTTTAGCTTGGACCGAACAGATATCAAAATATTAGATATTCTTCAAAGAGATGGAAAAATATCGAATATTAAACTTGCCGAAGAAGTGAACTTATCAGCGACGGCTGCTTTGGCGCGGGTGCAAAAATTAACCAAGGAAGGCTTTATTCTGAGTTATGAAGCACGCTTAAATCCAAACATGCTTAATGCCAGTTTTGTGGTTTTTGTGGAGATACTTTTGGATAAAACCACGCCACATGTTTTGGAAGATTTTCGCCATGCCGTGCTACAGCATGATGAAATTGTGGAATGTCATATGACCAGTGGGGGCTTTGATTTTGTGGTGAAGATTCGTTGTGCCAGTATGGATGAGTTCCGAAAAATCTCAGGTCAAGTCTTGTGGCAACTGCCGGGTGTTAAAGAAACGCGCAGTTATCCCGTGATGGAAGTTATCAAAGAAAGCTCTCGTATTCAGCTTAAATACAAACCTTTGTCGAAATAATTGAGTGCATGAGATGCAAAAAAAGGGGCTTAAAAGCCCCTTTTTGTTGGTCTACACGTTCAATTAACGTTGTGTAGATTCTTCTTTCATTTCAGCCATTGCTTGTTTGTACATGCTGTCTGCTTGTTCAAAGCGTTGTACCACTTCAGCTTCAGGGGCTTTACCCATTAAGCTTACAACTACAATGCTGATCCAAGAGAAGATGAAGCCTGGAATAATTTCATATAGACCTAAGTGTCCTAATGCATTTTTCCACACAATCACGGTTACTGCACCAACAATAATACCTGCAATAGCACCATTCAAAGTCATGCGCTTCCAGAACAAAGACAAGATAATCAGTGGACCAAATGCCGCACCAAAACCTGCCCATGCATAAGCTACAAGGCCTAGAACTTTACTGTCAGGGTTGCTTGCTAAACAAATTGCAAGAATAGCAACTGCAAGAACCATGAAGCGACCCACCCAGACCAATTCTTTTTGAGAAGCGGTTTTACGGATGAATGCTTTGTACATGTCTTCTGTCAATGTTGTAGAACAAACCAGTAACTGACAGCTTAATGTACTCATCACCGCAGCTAAAATTGCAGCTAAAACAATGCCTGCAATCCATGGGTTGAATAATATTTTAGTCAGTTCCATGAACACAGTTTCAGGGTTTTGAGAAACCACAGCAGCCAGTTCAGGGTGTTGTTGGAAGTAAGCAATCGCAATAAAACCTGCACCTACCGCACCACCTAGACATAAAATCATCCATGTCATACCAATACGACGCGCAGCAGGAATTGTTTTCACAGAGTCCGCAGCCATGAAGCGCACTAAAATGTGTGGCTGACCAAAATAGCCTAAGCCCCATGCCAATGATGACAGGATGGCAACAGTGCTGAGTTCAGAGACAATGTGCATTGCTTGTGGGCGAGCAGTTTCAAGCAGGACTGTGAACTGTGCAGCATTACCATCAATCGCAAGATAAGTCATGATTGGGGTAAGCAGCAGAGCAAAAATCATTAAGCCTGCTTGGAATGTGTCTGTCCAGCTAATTGCAAGGAAGCCACCGATACATACATAACTGATGGTTGCAATTGCGCTAATCCAAAGAGCAGTGGTGTAGTCCCATCCAAAGATGCTTTCAAATAAACGTGAGCCAGCGACCATGCCTGAAGCACAGTAAATCGCGAAGAATACTAAAATGACGATCGCTGAGATCATACGCAAGATACGTTTACGATCGGCGAAACGACCTGTGAAATAATCAGGCAGGGTGAGGGCATTGTTTTGGACTTCAGTATGTACACGTAAACGTCCTGCAACCAATAACCAGTTGAGCCATGCACCAATGATCAGACCTACAGCAATCCACGCTTCAGACAAACCAGACAAATAAATTGCCCCCGGCAAGCCCATCAGTAACCAGCCACTCATGTCTGATGCACCTGCAGAAAGCGCAGTAACTACACTTCCTAAACTACGACCACCTAAGATGTAATCATCAAAGTTGTTTGTAGACTTGTATGCATACAAACCGATGCCAACCATGGCAATGATATAAACTAAAAATGTGACGAGGGTGGGGTTAATTTGACTCATAGGCATTCCTTGGCAAAATCCGACTTGGGAGATTTTTTAATCGCTTTGTTTGAGACGGCGATTCAAGCATAAAAATAAAATTACACTCTGTAACAGTTGTGATGTGTTTTTGTATGTTTTGTGTAATTATTAATTGTTTTTTAAAATTAAACAATAAGTTGTTGAAAATATGCTGTTTATTGATCATTTATTATTCTTTTTTATAGGGTGAATGAAATTCTAAGCTTTTATTTCGTAAAATCAGCAGGCTAGTTATAATTTATGATTTTTTATTGCTTACGAAAAATTACATTACCTACAAAATAGGCGCATTTACATATAAGGTGTTTCATTTATGAAATGTATTTACAGTTATGAAATCAGTGAAAAAGACGAATATTTCACTATTTAACTAACTTTCTTAGGGCATTCATACTTTGAGTGCATTGGAAAACTTTCAAATTTCTAATTAGAAAATAGGAATTCAATGGCATTTTCTGCATGCTTTGGCGTAAGTAAAAATAGAGTCAGCATAAATTAACTGCACATTTGGCAAAAATCTCTCCTGAAATTGTGCAGGCCATTGCGGTGGCATGTGAGCAATTGATCCAACCATCTGAAAGTTGGTTATACGCTTTTTCCTTGCATCTAACCATAGATGCCTATCAAGGTGGAGCGGATACTTCAATTAAATGAATAGCAACGAAGTGCTGGCCAATCTTGCATTGGAACATCTATCACTTCCTCAAGGTAAATATGATTTTATATTTCAAAACGATCATATCAATTAATCTCAATCGACCAATGATGTCTATCCAACGGCGCTGCGTTTTAGTCACTTATTAATGGTATTGCAGCCTTAAATACCAAATGTATTCAAGCCAATCAACAGGTATGCTTGGATATAGTCATGCGTAGTGTTGGCATTGTGACTTTGTTTGAGCCATTTTAGGTCATGCGAAATGTGATGAAATGGCTAAACAGTGTATTGCGGAAAAACAAAACAATTCAGCAAGTGGTATTGGAGAAAGGGTTGTTGACTTAATAACCCTTAGGTCACATTTTTTTATTTGAAAATTTGGTTACTGAGGTGACGCCGACGGTTGTACCTTTAGCATAAGTTCGCTAAGACATTTATAACTATATATAGGTATAAAAGTAGTCAATGCGCTGCTTTTATACTTTTTAGCCGATACACGCTAACAAAATGTAGTAGTTGGAACTACAATAAGCTTGAGTGAAGAACCATGATTAGATGTCTATGCTGAGTAAATTAAGCCAATTATTTAAATTAAAGAAAGATGCGCCAGAACAACTTTTTTTGCAGCAGAATCAGATTGAATATGATGATGAAAAAGGCTTTATCATCGAAGGTATTGTGCTAAATGCCATACATGCTGAACGTTTGGTCTATTTTTCAAATCGTAGAATTAGTCAGTTTGATGACCTCAATGCACTTTTTTATAGTGCTATGCTAATCAATGAAAAGATCGACTTGGAAATTGCCAATGAACGATTTGTCGCACGTTTAGGTAATAATCTAGAAAACTTAACTGAGCTAAAGCGAATGATTAAGCTACTTAATGACTATTATTACCAGTTTATACGTGACAAAAAATAAGTCTTTTGAAAGCCATAAATTTGAGTTGTAAAAAGGACTTAGCGCTAGATTGATGTTGTTGTTGTCGTGAAAAATAACATGCAGCGAGAGGACATCATGCTAGTATATGACGCATGTTTTTAAACGCTAAAGCCATGTCCATGTTCCAAGAAGAAATCTCCCAACTGAATGTGCAACAACTAAAAGCAGGCGAAAAACGTTGGCTGGGAAATTTGCTCGGCTCTTCAGCTGCATTATTCATTCAAACGTTAAGTTCACAAAATAAAAAGCTCTTTGTGGTTGTGGCAAAAAATAATCAACACTTAGCACAACTCGAAAGTGAATTTGAATTTTACGGTATTCGACCGACCATTTTTCCAGACTGGGAAATTCTGCCTTATGACCGTTTATCTCCTCATCAGGATATTGTGTCTGAGCGTCTCGCAATTTTATCCAATATGCCGCAAACAGGTGTCTTACTGATTTCGGCTTCGACCTTGGCGCAGCGTGTAGCGCCGACTTCGTGGGTTTTGGGAGAACACTTTGATATTCACGTTGGTCAAAAGTTTGAATTAGAACAGCAAAAGAAGCGTTTGATTCAAGCAGGCTATCATTTGGTCGACACAGTATATGACCATGGTGAATTTGCAGTTCGGGGTAGCATTATGGACATCTATGCCTCAGGTCAAGCCGCACCAATTCGCATAGACCTGTTTGATGATGAAATTGAAACCCTCAAATTTTTTGATCCTGAAACGCAGCGTACTACGCAAAACTTAAAACAATTTTCCGTATTACCGGCTAAAGAGTTTCCGCTGAAAGAGGCACGCAGCATATTTCGTGATCGCTATGCAGAAATGTTTCCGACGGCAAATCCAAAGAAAAATCCAATTTATCAGGATGTGTTAGAAGGAATTGCATCGCCAGGAATTGAGTTCTATTTCCCGCTCTTTTTCAGTGCAGCGCAGATGGAAACCCAAAGTACACTGCTTTCGTATTTACCAAGTCATTCCATTGTCATTACAGATAAGCAAGTTGATGATGGTTTAGATAGTTTTTGGAAAGAAATCGATCGACGTTATGAAGACCGTCGCCATAATGTTGATCAGCCAATTTTAGCCCCTAACCATCTTTTTATTTCGACCAATCAAGTTTTAGAGCAGCTCAATACCTTTCCACGTATTATTGCTTCAGTCGAGGCTTTTGATCTAAAAGCGGGTGTGACCAATTTAAACACTGAACTTCCACCACGTTTAGCGGTCGATCCTAAGCATGAAAAGCCTTTTCATGCAGTTAAACAGTATATTGATGCTGCTAACCATCCAGTATTACTGGTTGCTGAAAGCGCGGGGCGTCGTGAAACTTTAAAAGATGCATTGCGTGCGACATTGGGAGAGATTCCTAATGTCGAGAATTTTGCTGAATTTCAAAAATCCTTACATGCCATTGCAATTACCAGTGCGCCATTAGAGCGTGGCTTGGTATTAAAAGACAGCATTAGCATCATTTCTGAAAATCAGTTGTATGAGCATCGTGTTGTACAGCGTCGTCGTAAACGTCAGCAAGAGGTTTCAGAAGAGTTTCTCATCCGCAGTTTGACTGAACTGAGTATGGGCGCTCCGGTGGTGCATATCGACTATGGTGTGGGGCGTTATGCGGGCTTAGTTACTTTAAGCATTGATGATCAAGACTATGAGTTCTTGCAGCTCGATTATGCCGATGCGGCCAAAGTTTATGTTCCTGTCACCAATTTACATTTGATCAGCCGTTATAGTGGCGGTGACCCGGACTTGGCACCCTTGCATAAGCTGGGTACTGATGCTTGGAGCAAAGCAAAGCGTAAAGCATTAGAGCAAATCCATGATGTAGCAGCGGAGTTATTGCATATCCAAGCCCGTCGTCAAGCCAAGCCAGGTTTTGGTTTTGAGTTAGATCAAGGTCAATATATGCAGTTTGCCAGTGGCTTTGCCTATGAAGAAACACTCGATCAAGCCAATGCGATTGAGGCAACTTTGTATGATATGCAATTGGCTAAACCTATGGATCGCTTGGTCTGTGGTGATGTGGGCTTTGGTAAAACCGAAGTTGCGATGCGCGCAGCATTTTTAGCGGTACAGAACAATAAACAAGTGGCTGTTTTGGTGCCGACGACGTTGCTGGCTCAACAGCATTATGAGTCGTTTAAAGATCGTTTTGCAGACTGGCCTATTCGTATCGAAGTTTTATCACGTTTTGGCAGCAGTAAATCACATACGAAAACGATTGAAGACTTAGCCGAGGGCAAAGTCGACATCGTGATTGGTACGCATAAAATTCTACAAGAGAGTGTCCAGTTTAAAGACTTGGGCCTGATGATTGTGGATGAAGAACACCGCTTCGGTGTACGTGATAAAGAGCGGATTAAAGCGATGCGTGCAGATGTGGACATGTTGACTCTGACTGCAACTCCAATTCCACGGACTTTAAATATGGCCTTTAGTGGCATGCGTGATTTATCGATTATTGCCACACCACCTGCACGACGTTTAGCGGTAAAAACTTTTGTGCAAGAACATACGGGTGATTCAGTTAAGGAAGCCATCTTGCGTGAGTTACTGCGTGGTGGACAAGTTTATTTCCTGCATAATGAAGTAGAAACCATTGAGCGTGCAGCGGAGAGTCTTCGAGAACTGGTCCCTGAGGCACGTGTGGCTGTTGCACATGGTCAAATGCGTGAACGCGAGTTAGAACAAGTCATGCAGCAGTTCTACCATAAAGAATATAACGTGCTGGTTTGTTCAACCATTATTGAAACAGGGATTGACGTTCCGAATGCCAATACCATTTTAATTGAACGGGCAGATAAGCTGGGTTTAGCGCAGTTGCATCAACTACGTGGGCGTGTGGGGCGCTCGCATCACCAAGCCTATGCCTATCTGTTGGTGCCATCCATCAAAGGGTTGAAAGGTGATGCTGAAAAACGTTTAGATGCGATTCAGCGGGCATCGACATTAGGCGCGGGTTTTATGTTAGCGACGGAAGACTTAGAAATTCGCGGAGCGGGTGAGTTACTCGGCGAGCAACAAAGTGGATCCATGCAAGCTATTGGCTATAGCTTGTATATGGAGATGCTTGAAAAGGCGACCAAAGCCATTCAAAAGGGCAAAACCCCAAACTTCGATGCGCCACTATCACTGACCGCAGAAATCAATTTACATATGCCGGCTTTGATTCCAGATGAATATCTAGGAGATGTCCATCAGCGTTTATTGTTCTATAAGCGCATTAGTAATACGGACAGTCAGGAAAAACTCGATAACATTCGTATGGAGTTGATTGACCGTTTTGGGATACCGCCACAACCTGTGAAGCAGCTTTTTGCTGTGCATCAGATGCGTTTGAAAGCGGAAACACTGGGCATTACCAAAGTGGATATTGCTGCCAATGGTGGTGCGATTGAATTCTCTCCTGATACTCCTGTTCAGGCGATTAGTATTATTCAGATGATGCAAAAACACCCGACCTTTTTTAGGATGGAGGGTGGTCAGCGCTTAAAGGTCATGGTGATGCTAGAGGAATATGAAAAAAGGGTTCAATTTATCAATGACTTATTGGAAAGTTTGTTGAAAGAATTGCATTAAAATTTAGCTTTAATTTGCTGTTATTTCATACAGATATCAGGTCTTTCTTGCGGGCTTACGCTATAAAAAGAAAGACTTGATTTTTTGATGAAATTTATTAAAGTAATAAATGTGATGTAGTTCAAATTAAAACGTAGTTTATTTGTGTTGAAACACATTGCTTGCAATATTCACCTCTGATTGGATGTGATAGTATTAGCCATTATTCTAATTTGCATCATTTATAAAGATATGTTTAGTTTGCATCCACAACTTGCTCAAGATACGTTTTTTGTAGGCGACTTTCCACTTTCAACATGTCGCTTAATGAATGATATGCAATTCCCGTGGCTAATTTTAATTCCACGCGTGCCAGGCATCACTGAGTTATATGAACTCAGTCAAGCTGACCAAGAACAGTTTTTACGTGAGTCAAGCTGGTTATCAAGCCAATTGGCTCGTGTATTCCGTGCTGACAAAATGAATGTTGCTGCTTTAGGTAACATGGTTCCGCAGCTCCATTTTCACCATGTTGTACGTTATCAAAACGACGTCGCATGGCCAAAACCAGTTTGGGGTACACCCGCTGTTCCTTATAGCAATGAAGTACTTGCGCATATGCGTCAAACTTTAATGCTTGCACTACGTGGTCAAGGTGATATGCCATTCGATTGGCGTATGGACTAATACACGTGAGAAATCAAATCAGGGATGATTTGATCGTGCGCATAGTGGGGAACGAGCAGTGCCATTAGACGATTGGTTATCTAAAGAGCCCAAACAATTTGAGTATTTCCATCGTGTGATGGGATATGGCATGCTGTCTTTAATAACCATTGTCTATCATTATACGATGGCAGATACGCAATATCAGATTTATGTGCCGCTGTTGTTGCTCATTGTGTTATTGATCACACCACCATTTTCAAGGTGGTTAGGTTATCGCTTCAATAATACGATGCGACGCGGTGTGATGTTTGTTATTGATATTGTCATTACAGCGATCATTTTAGCCGCTGTACATCTCAGTATCGTACTCACATTTTTAACCATTTTTGCTATGCTTTACACGGCTATTAGTAATAAAATTTCTTTTTTGATGGTGTCTTTGGCCAGCCTGATTGGGGTGGTTGTCTTTTATATTTCGATTATTTTTGTCTTTGGTTTTGGTGAGTATTTCGAGGCTACCAGTACTGAACTGATCGTATTGGGCTTTTTGTGCCTCACTACTTATTTTGGCGTGGGTAGCTATTATCAGCGCAACCAAATGCAAGACATATACCGCCGCAAAAATCACTATTTCGATCAGATGAACCGTTATATGGAGTTTGCCAATCAGCTGAGTCGCTATGCACCAGTTCAGTTGTGGCAATCGATTATGAAGGGTGAGTCTGAAGCGAAAATTGAATACAAGCGTAAGAAACTGACAGTTTTCTTTTCAGATATTCAGGGTTTTACAGAGCTTTCTGAAAGCCTAATTCCGGATGATTTAGCATTCCTACTCAATGATTATTTAAAACACATGACCGAGATTGCGAAGCAATATGAAGGTACTGTGGATAAATTCATGGGCGATGCAATTTTAGTGTTCTTTGGTGACCCTAATTCCGAAGGTGTAGAGCGTGATGCACAAAACTGTTTGGAAATGGCTATGGCAATGCGTCAGCAAATGAAAATCCTGCGCGAACGTTGGGTGAAAATGGGTTATCCGCCATTGCATATTCGTATGGGAATTTCTACAGGGTATTGTCACGTAGGGAATTATGGCGCGTCGCACCGTATGGCTTATACCATTGTTGGTCGTGATGCAAACCTTGCTGCACGCTTACAAAGTGCAGCGCAAGTGGATGAAATCTTAATTTCGGACGATACACATAATTTAGTAAAAAATGATTATCTTTGTGCACCGAAAGCACCAATTTTCCTTAAGGGGATTAAAGGTGCTGTGAAGACGTGGCAAGTCGTTGAAAAATATACCTCGCAAAAATCAGACTATCAACGCTGGTTTGATTATGAATATAAAGGGTTTCATTTACTGCTGAACTTAGATGAAGTGCAGAATTTTGAATATCCGCAGTTGATTCAAGTCTTGGAGAAAATGATTCAACGCATTCAAACCCAGCAGAAGATGACCAACTCGCAAGGTATCGTCAAACTCAATCTTGAAGATGAAGTAATAGAGCCTGTTCAAAAAAATGAATATCATTAAGTTGATAGGATGAGATACAAAGCGAGAGTCGTAAAAAAGCCACTACAATGAGTGGCTTTTTTACGCTTTGAAAATTAGTGATTTTCAGACGCGTGGTTAATTGTGTATTTAGGAATTTCAACTTCTAAGTCTTCATCCACTAACTTCACTTGGCAAGACAAGCGAGAGTCAGGTTCTAAGCCCCAAGCACGATCTAGGAGGTCTGCTTCAACATCATTCATTTCTTCTAAGCTGTCGAAGCCTTTACGTACTACAACGTGACAGGTTGTACATGCAGCGGACATATCGCACGCATGTTCAATCTTGATTCCATTTTTCAGTAAGCTTTCACAAAGATTCGCATTCTGTTCAACTTCAAACTCAGCACCTTCTGGGCAGATTTGCGCATGTGGGAGAACTTTAATACGTGGCATAGTCTTTACCTATAAATTAGTTTGAGTTTGACCAGTCGTCGAGTTTTGTGCCTTTCAGCGCTGCATCGATATGCTGATTCATACGTGCTGCTGCAAAAGCATCACTGTGTATTTTAAGCTGTTCAACAGCAGATTCAATTGCTTTGATTTCTGTTGTTTCAAGTGTTGCTTCTAATGAAGTTTTGGCCGCATTTAATGCAACTTGTTGTTCATTCGTGAGCAGGTGAGCATCTGCTTTTAGGGCTTGCTCTAAAGCTTCGAGTTCGCGTTTTGCTTCAACTTTAGTTTCTTGTAAGTGACGAAGATTTTTATCTTCTTCAGCAAACTTATAACCATCAAGCAGTAAGCGTTCCATGTCACTATCAGCCAAACCATATGATGGTTTGATGTCAATTTGTGCATGTACGCCAGAGGTTGTTTCTTTAGCTGAAACCGTCAGTAGGCCATCGGCATCCACTTGGAAGGTCACTTCAATGCGTGCTTGACCCGCAGTCATGGGTGGAATGCCGCGAAGGACAAAACGACCTAAGCTACGGCAATGCTCAACCAAATCACGCTCACCTTGAACCACATGAATCAACATCGCTGTTTGACCATCTTGGTAGGTGGTGAACTCTTGACGACGTGCAACTGGAATTGCGGTATTACGTGAAATAAGACGCTCAACCAAGCCGCCCATGGTTTCTAGACCTAGGGAAAGCGGAGTTACATCAAGCAGTAATGCGCCATCGGCTGTGTTTCCAATCAACTGATTGGCTGTAATCGATGCACCAATAGCAACAACTTCGTCAGGGTTGATGGTACACAATGGCTCTTGAGCAAACACATCACGTACAGCGTTTTGTACAGCATAAGAGCGAGTTGAACCACCGACCAAAACCACGTTTTGAATGTCACTGAGTTCAAGCTTCGCATCGCGGAGGACGCGTTTGCACACACTAATCGTTTTATCTAAAGCAACTTTGATAATGCTTTCAAATGTCGCACGATCAAGCGTTAAGCTCTGCTCTAGGACTTGTAAATGAACGCTTTCTGCGTCGGTTAAAGCTTCTTTGGCTTTACGTGCAGCAACTAAAACGTGTGCATATTCAGTGTCATCGAACTGCTCAATATTGAGTTCTTTTTTCGCCCATTTTACGATTAAACGGTCAAGATCATCACCACCTAATGCGGTATGGCCACCCGTTGCTAACACTTCAAATACGCCTTGAGAAAAGCGTAAAATTGAAACGTCAAACGTACCGCCACCCAAGTCATAAATTACATAGTTGTGATCATGCGCAAGATTGGTTTCTTGGTCCAGACCATACGCAACCGCGGCAGCAGTAGGCTCATTTAAAAGACGCAATACGTTTAAACCCGCAAGTTGTGCGGCATCACGTGTCGCTTGACGCTGAGCTTCATCGAAGTATGCAGGAACAGTAATCACTGCACCATTGACTTCATTTTTTAAGCTCGCTTCAGCACGATCTTTTAGTTGCTTTAAGATTTCAGCGGACACTTCGACAGGAGTTTTGCGGCCCTGAGCAGTTTCAAAAGCAGGCATTTGATTATCTTCACCCACTAAAGTGTAGGGGTGTTGAAACTTAATGTCGGCTTTAGAGCGTCCCATAAAACGTTTGACTGAAACGATGGTGTTTTTAGGATCGGCAGTCAAAAATGGTTTCGCTTCGTCTCCATATTGGGTTTGGTTTACACCATAATGCGCGATCGATGGGAGTAAGACACGACCTTGTTCATCATGCAAAACCTTTGCTTTGCCTGAAAGTACAGTTGCAACTAGAGAGTGAGTTGTACCTAAGTCGATACCAATGGCAATACGGTGTTCATGTGGCGCACTTGATTGTCCAGGTTCTGCAATTTGCAAGAGAGCCATGTGTTACATCCTTTGAGCGTCAAAAATTAAAAAATAAGTTAAAATTCATCATCTAAATCAAAGCTATCGTCATCTTCAAAACGATCTTCAGCTTTATCTATGTCATGCATGACTTTTACAAAGAAGCGAAGTTTACGGACATCATCACGTGCCTCAGCCCAATCTTCCTCTTCAAAATCAATTTTGAATTCGCGGACTAAACCATCAATCCATTGTTGAACGTCTAATTTGAGTGATTGTAATTCATCTGCTGAACGTGCTTCATCAAGTTGTTCACGGATTTCTAAGGCAGACTGGAGAAATTCAAAATCATTGATGGATTGATCAAGATGATAATCTTGTTTTTTTAATCCTAATAAATATCCTGCACGGCTATCAACCTGAGATAAAACTTTAAATGCTTGATTGATCTCACTTGATTTTATGAGGGCTTGATCTTTATCGAGAGCTTTATCTGGGTGATATTGTTGCTGCAACTTTAAAAATTCTGATTTTAAGGTTGCTAAATCAATATCGAGTGCTACTGGGAGGTTAAACAACTCAAAATGATTCATAGGAGAGGGATTCCGCGCTAAATTGGGGGTCATTGCGAAAGCAAAAACACTCTATGTAAATGCAATTAAAACAGTGTGATACACACTGTTTTAATGTTGAAAAGCAAGTTAATGAACTGTTATACGGTGAAAGATTCACCACAGCCACATTCGCCTTTTTTGTTTGGGTTGTTAAACTCAAAGCCTTCGTTTAAACCATTTTTCACGTAGTCCATCTCCATACCATCGAGATAAACCAAGCTTTTTGGGTCTACAAATACTTTCACCCCAAACTGCTCAAAGGTGGTGTCATGTGCATCAATTGAATCGACAAACTCAAGCACATAAGCCAAACCAGAACAGCCTGAAGTTTTCACGCCAACGCGAATACCTTCACCCTTACCGCGATTTTTTAAATAATTGCTGATATGAGTTGCAGCATTTTCGGTTAAGTTGATCATGAAAACTCCCTAATCTTTCTTTAAAATGCGAAGCAATTAAGCTTTAGATTTTTTGCTGCGGTAGTCTTCAACAGCAGCTTTAATAGCATCTTCAGCCAGTACAGAACAGTGTACTTTTACTGGAGGAAGCGCAAGTTCAGTTGCGATATCAATGTTTTTGATCGCTTGAGCTTGATCTAAAGTTTTGCCTTTTAGCCATTCAGTCACTAAAGAGCTTGATGCAATAGCAGAGCCACAACCATAAGTTTTGAAACGTGCTTCTTCAATCACACCGTTGTCATCTACTTGAATCTGTAAACGCATAACGTCGCCACATGCAGGTGCTCCGACCATACCTGTACCTACGTTTTCAGCATTTTTGTCTAATACACCTACATTACGAGGGTTTTCGTAATGGTCAATTACTTTTTCGCTATAAGCCATGATGCGTCTCCAAACCTCGGGGTCAGCGTTAATATTAAATATGGGGTCAAAACTTGATTTTTCAATGAAGTCATCCAGTATGTGAATGACTTCAATGGGAAAAATTAGTGTTCAGCCCACTCAACTGTAGAAAGGTCGATACCGTCTTTGTACATGTCCCAAAGTGGAGAAAGTTCACGAAGTTTCTCCACTGCAGAACGCGTCACTGTAAGTACATGGTCAATGTCTGCTTCAGTGGTGTATTTACCAAAACTGAAACGAATTGAACTGTGCGCAAGTTCGTCAGACAAACCTAGTGCACGTAATACATAAGAAGGTTCTAATGTTGCTGAAGTACAAGCTGAACCCGAAGATACAGCAGCGTCTTTCAACGACATCATTAACGATTCACCTTCAACAAAGTTGAAACTTACATTTAAGTAGTTCGCAACGTTTTGTGTTGGGTGGCCGTTTAAGAAAATTTGTTCTAAGTCTTGTAAGCCATTCCAAAGCTTGTCACGAAGTACGCGAATGCGTGCTTGTTCAGAAGCTAAGTTTTTACCTGCAAGTTCAAATGCTTCACCCATACCAACGATTTGGTGTGTTGCAAGTGTACCAGAACGCATACCGCGTTCATGACCACCACCATGCATTTGCGCTTTTAAACGAACACGTGGAGTACGACGTACATAGAGTGCGCCAATACCTTTAGGGCCATAAATTTTATGAGCAGAGAAGCTCATAAGGTCAACTTTCATAGTTGAAAGGTCAATTTCAACTTTACCTGCAGCTTGCGCCGCATCGACATGGAAGAAGATCTTGTGTGCACGAGTAATTTCACCAATTGCCGCAACATCAGTCACAGAACCAATTTCGTTGTTTACCATCATAAGCGAAACAAGAATAGTGTCTGGACGAATAGCTGCTTCAACCATTTCAGGGGTAATTAAGCCAGTGTTTGGAAGTGGCTCAAGGTAAGTGATTTCAAAACCTTCAGACTCAAGCTCACGGCAAGTGTCTAAAATAGCTTTGTGTTCAATTTTACTTGTAATAATGTGCTTGCCTTTAGAGGCATAGAATTGTGCTACGCCTTTAAGAGCTAAGTTATCTGATTCAGTTGCACCAGAAGTCCAAACGATTTCGCGTGGATCTGCTTTGATCAAGTTTGCAACTTGTTCACGTGCATATTCTACTTTTTCTTCTGCCTGCCAGCCGTAAGCATGAGAGCGAGATGCTGGGTTGCCAAATGTGCCGTCAAATGTCAGGCATTCCATCATGCGTTCAGCGACTTGCGGGTCTACAGGAGTTGTTGCTGCATAATCAAGATAAATTGGACGTTTCATGTCAAATACCTGTTACCGATAAAAGGGCTGAATCTGAAGGTGCTGTGTTTTGGCGAATGGCAACTTTTTGAACGTTGTCACGTGCTACAAGGTCAGCAAGAGTGATTTTAGCGAGATAGTCGGCAATGTGATGGGAGAGTTCTTGCCATAAATCGTGAGTTAAGCACATTGCGCCATTTTGGCAGTTGCCTTTATGGTCACAGCGAGTGGCATCAACTGTTTCGTTTACAGCTTCAATAACTGCTAATACAGTAATTTCATCAGCGCGACGAGCTAAATGGTAACCACCGTTGGCACCACGAATACTAGAAACTAAGCCGTGGCGCTTTAATTTCGCAAATAACTGCTCAAGATAAGCAACAGAGATAGTTTGACGAGCTGCAATTTCTGCAAGCGTGATCGTTTGTTCAGTTGGCTGCAAAGCTAAATCAAGTAGAGCAGTCACTGCGTAGCGTCCGCGAGTTGTTAAGCGCATGATTCGATACACATGATTAGACTAGATGTGCCGATTTTAAGAATCCTGACTAAAATAGTCAAGTTTTTTTAATAGGGATTGTGCGTATTTAATTTGCTTGAAATATTATGTAGTTATGCAAGCCAAATATTATATACTAATAAGCTAATCAAAAGTATAGAAAACACAAAAAATGTGACATTTATACGTTTTTGACGTTGCTCGATACGGCGAATACGATTTTTGTATTGTTTCACTTCAACCTGTAGAGTGTTGATTTTAGAACGTTGTTCTTCAATTTTCTCTAAAAGAGGTGCAATGCGCTTTTTAGATGCAACTACATTTTGCGGATCAGTTGGTTCAGTTAACCAGTTTTTCCAATCGGCAAGAACTTTAGGTGCACTAAAATGTAAAATTAAATCTCGGAACTCATCTTTTAAGGTGATGTCACCATCAATACGCATGGTTTTAATACTACGACGGTTTCCAAAGACGAAAATTTTAATTAAATCCATCAATGTGGTGCGTACATCTAGGTCGACCGGTTTTTCAGGTGCTTTGGCGTCAAATAAAACACCTTGAGCGGTAAAGGTGATATAGAAGTCAAAATAAGGCAGATAGCTATTTATTTTAATCGCAATATTTTGCTCAACAAACTTTTTACAGTGAAGTGCAACCACGCGGTCGTGTTTTAAAATAAGAGAAAAGATCGTCTCAAGAACAATCATCACCATAGTGAGTAGCATATGTGTTTGATTGTGTTCTTTTTGAGAATCACTCATAAGTAGTAACCTAAATCCTGACCTGAAATGAGCATCCTGCTCGCAAAAACTTCAGACTTAAAAATAAAAATGTAATAAAGATGCTTTGTAGAACAGTTTTACAAATCGATCAAGTCTAATATTTGCTAGTATAGTGCAATCTATAAGATTTTTTGGATGTTTTTGCACATAAATCATGCAGGAGATGGTGCTAATGGAAAAAGCAGATATAGAGTTAGATGATATTTCGCAAGAAGATGAAACACTAAAAAAAACAAAAACTAAGCATCATTTTCACCGTAAAAATAGTTTGGATTTTAGAAAGTATACCAAACAAATCTGGTTAGCCGGTTTGGGTGCTTTTTCACGTGCAGAGGAAGAAGGGAATAAATTATTTGACTCGTTGGTCCAAGTCGGCGAAGAGTTAGAATCTAAAACCACTGAGATTGCTGACCAAACGGTTGAAAAGGTATCTGAAAAAGCGCGTGAATCGGTGACGGATACTAAAGATAAGGTTGAGAAGATTGTAGATCGCGGGGTAAATCACTCTTTAAACCGGATTGGATTGGTCACAGTTAAAGATATTCAGTACTTAGAAAACCTGATTCTTCAACTGAATGATAAAATCGATGTTTTGATTGAAGAAAATAAGAAGTTAAACGAAAAAGTGAATAAAAAGTGATCTGGTTGTGCTTTTGTACCTTTTTCAACGTTTTTTTGTGATTTATTTTCCAAAAAAGCATATACAGAGTATTGCGTTTTCACCTAAAGCATTGCTATAAAGGCGTTACGGTAATTTATACTAAATTTTTGGACCTTAAATAAACGATATTAAGAGGACGCGATCCACATGAATAAATCAGAATTAATTGATGCAATTGCAGAGAAAGGGGGATTGTCTAAGACTGATGCTGGTAAGGCCTTAGACGCTACAATTGCTTCAATCACTGAAGCGCTTAAGTCTGGTGATACAGTTACACTTGTTGGTTTTGGTACTTTCAACGTGAAAGAACGTGCTGCACGTACTGGCCGTAACCCACAAACTGGTGCTACTTTAGAAATTAAAGCAAGCAAAGTACCAAGCTTCAAAGCTGGTAAAGGTTTAAAAGATTCTGTTGCTTAATCTTTTAAATAAATACTAAACGCGCCTTTTCGGCGCGTTTTTTATTAAACATTAGAAAATGTGTCGATAACACATTCATTCATTGCTGCTTTTCAGTTAAAATCTCGGGCAAATAAAATATTGGAATACTTATGGAATCTTTTCGTAAAGTTATTAAGGGTTGGTTGGGCAAAGCTTTGCTCATTTTGTTTTTGACCCCTTTAGCACTTGTAGGTATTGAAGGATATTTTAGTAGCGGATCAAAAGACGCTGTAAAATCAGTCAATGGCCAAGATATTTCTGAAAAGGAATTAGAGACCTTAACCGCTTCCTTTAAAGAACAATTCTTAGCTTATGCCAATCGGGATGAAACTTTACTCAACCAAAGCTTTATTAAAGATAAAGCGATGGACCAACTGATCGCAAATACTTTGTTATTACAACAGGCTGAAAAGCTGGGCATTTCACTCAGTGATACTCAAATTGAACAGATGATTGCTCAACAGCCAAGTTTTCAAGAAAATGGGAAATTTTCAGAAACGCGTTATTCAAGCTATTTGCAGTCTGTGGGTATGAGTAGTGATGCGCTCGTTGCAAACTTACGTCAAGACCATGCATTAAAAATGATGCGTTCGACTTTTGTTGATTATGCATTGGTGAGTAAACTAGATATTCAACAAATTGCTAACTTACAAACAGAACAGCGTACTGTGCAGTTTGCCAATGTAAATCTTGATGAATATAAAAAGAACGTCAAGGTTTCAGCACAAGAGATTGAAAACTATTACAAGCAACACCCAGCTATGTTTAAACAAGTGGCAAGTGTAGATGTTGACTATGTGTTGTTAACACCAGCCAATGTACCTGCTGCTGCTTTACCTGTAACAGAGGCCGAGTTGCAGCAAGCCTATACACAGTTTGTTGAAGCACAAAAAGAGAATATTGCGCCTTTGGTTAAACATATTCTGATTACGACTGATGCACGTACAGATGCTGAAGCGAAAAAACGTGCAGAAGAAGTTGTTGCGAAAATTAAAGCAGGAACAAGCTTTGCAGCAGCTGCGGCTCAATACTCTGAAGATACTGCATCTAAAGCGAATGGTGGTGCTTTAGCAGTTTATAACAAAGGCACTTTTGGTGATGCTTTTGACCAAGCTGTAGCATCACTTAAATCGGGCCAAGTGTCAGCGCCTGTAAAAACTGAATTTGGTTACCATGTCATTGAAACTGATGCGCCAGCTGTGAAGTTGCCATCTTTTGAAAATGAAAAAGTACGTTTGACGGCGGAAGTTCAAAAGAATAAAACAGCCAATGCATTCTCTGATACTGTAAACAGTTTAAATGAACTGGTTGTAGACTCAGATGCTTTAGACGTGGTGTCTCAAGAAGTTAAAGGTGTACAAGTTCAAACAGTAAAAGGCATGACCTTATCTACACAGCATCCTGTATTAAGTAATGCTGCGGTGAAAGTGAAACTGTTTAACGATGACGTTAAAAATGGTGATCGTAACGCGACCAGCAGCATCCAACTTCCAAATGGGGATGTAGTTTGGGCAAAAGTACGTGATTATCATGCGGCAGGTGTCCAAACGCTTCAAGAAGCAACACCACGTGTGAAAGCAAAATTGGTTGAACAAAAAGCTTATGATGCTGCTAAAGCTAAAATTGCTCAAAGCTTAAAAGACTTTAAAACTCAACCAGCAGCATCAGTTGTTGCCAAGAGCGGTTTGACCTTTACTGCACCGCAAGTGTTTATTCGTTCACAAGGCTTACCACGTGCAGTTGAGCGTGCGGCATTTAGCCAAGCGGCACCAAAAACAGGACAGTGGTCTGTAACAACAGCATTATTGCCAACAGAAATGGTGGTAGTCGCAGTATTAAACGTAAACAAGACGACGTCTAGTGCATTGACGGATGAGCAGTTGGCTGAGCTTTCGAAGTTATATCAACAACTTCGTGGTCAGCAAGAAGCTGAAGATTATGTGCAATACTTAAAAGCACATGCGAAAATTAAATAATCGCATGCTATAAAAAAACCTGCATTCGTGCAGGTTTTTTTTATGTGTGTAGATAAACAAATTTTATTTAAGGATAAACAAGCTTAGGCACGAATTTTGAGCTCATAACCTGAATATTTACGAATATTAATCACGCCTGTATCTAAAATCAGGTACTGACCTTTAATCCCTTGTAACTTACCGCGAATAACTGGGGTTTTATCCAGATTGTGGGATTTAATTTTCTCAGGATATTGCTCAACTGGATAAACAAACTCGCGTGGTAGTTCAGTTTCCAAAAGGTCAACCGTTTCATTGAATTCAAGATTTTGACTAAATTCCTCACGAATGGTTTGGATTTTAGGTGCAAATTCTTCGATGAGTTGTTCGCGAACTTCAATCAAGTCGAGTGGTTCAGCTTCGCCTTTGAGTAATTTACGCCAATCGGTTTTGTCTGCCACTTGTGTGCCAAACATAATTTCGAGCTGGCCTGAAAGACGACGCGAACCGACTTTCATAATTGGAAGGGCTTGGGTTGCACCTTGATCAAGCCAACGGGTTGGCATTTGGCTAATCCGTGTAATCCCAACTTTTAGGGCACTTGAGTTGGCTAAATAAACAATATGTGGCTGGAAACAAACTTCATGCGCGAAGCTGTCTTCTCGGCAGGTACCTAGATGGTAGTGACAGGTTTCAGGTTTCATAATACACATGTCACAAGAGGCTTTGGTTTTAAAGCACTTAAAGCAATGGCCTTGCGAAAATGATTTAGAAGTCTTCGTACCACATGAAACACAAAAGATTTTACCAGTCCATTCAATCTCGATTTCTTGACCCAAGTTAAAAGGAAGGTCAACTTCTGAACGATCTAGGATAAATTTATATTCAACATTTGCCTTGTGTGTATGTTGATCAGTTACACTAAGGTCCTTAAGACCTGCATGCATTTTATGGCAAATGCCTTGAAGTTCCATACAGAATTACTCACTCAATATTAAGGATGCGGTTATGGCTGAACTGAACGTCATTACTTCTATGCTAGACGATTTATCTCAAGAACAGCCTATTTCAACTGCATTGTGCATTGGGCAGGATCTCAGCCCAAATCATCATCAATCTATTCAATGGCAATATTTTAGCGTATCTGACTTTTTAAGTCTGCCTTTTACCCAGCGCTATGATTTAGGTTTTGTGCTTTTTGACACGGCAGAAATGCAAAATATAAGCTCACAACAAAAATCACAACTATTGGTGCGTTTAAGAGATTTGATGGCAAAGCGTATTGTGGTGGTCAGTCAATTGCAGGATGAACAACTGCTTCGTGCTTTAGGTTTTACTCAACTGATCGATAAAACGACGCATGGTAAAGACTTTGCTTTATGGCAATTTAATATTTTGACCTATAAGCATGTGCCTGACTGGTTCAATTCAAAATTTTGGGCGAATCCTGAAAACTGGAATAAATTCCGTTGGTGATTCGACTGCGACTGTATTTTTCCATTCATAGCAAAAATTAACAATTTATCTCTATAGGGTTTTTTTAAACATCGTATGCTGTTTAAAAACCTAGAAAGGATAAAGTGATGACGAACCTGAATAATATTATAGAAATTTTAGCAAAGCAGGCCATGGGCGGTCAGCAACAGTCAAACCAACAAAGTGGTTTGGGTGGAATTTTGGGTTCGGTGCTTGGACAACTCGGAGCGGGTGGTACAGGCCAAACACAACAGGGTGGTCTGGGTGATATTTTAGGCTCGGTGTTGGGTGGTTTGACTGGTGGGCAGTCGCAGCAGGCGCCAAACTCGCATAACTCAGGATTCGCAGGCGGTGGAAAAAGTTTATTGATTGCGGTACTGCCTTTGATTTTGGCATGGATTCAACAGCAAGGTGGTTTGCAGGCAGCTTTAGATAAACTCAAAGGGCAAGGTTTAAGCAGTCAGGTTGAGGACTGGGTTTCTACAGGACCAGGAGAAAACGCCAGTGTAAATCCAGAGCAAGTTCAAAACTTGTTTGATGATGCCGCGGTGGAGCAAGTTGCAGAGCAAGCGAATGCACCTAAACAAGATGTATATAGTGCTATTTCGCAAGTGTTACCGCAAATTATTGATTCACTCACCCCGCAAGCAGGACAAACTAATCCTCAAGAAGCCAACGCGGATATTCAACAGGTATTAAACTTGGTTTCGGGTTTCTTAAAGCGCTAAATTCATAATAAAAAAGCCATCCTAGAATGGCTGTTTTATTACTTAAAATTCTAAATTAAAAAACACGCCGAAGCGTGTTTTTTAATTTTTAGGGGAGCGTTAACTTAGAAGTCGTAACGGAAACCTAAAGAAAGTGCTGTAGCATTTTCGTCTTTTTCACCACTAACAGAGTATGAGCGGCCCTCTTTCCATGGAGTAAGATTAGCATTCTTATCATTTAGCATGGTTGCAAGGTTGGCATAAACGCGTACTGCTTTATCCAAGCGGTGCTCAACACCAATTGCAACTAAACTTGAATTTGCATCATCAGCATCGACATCACGGTAGAAGTATTCACCACGTAGAGCTGTTTTTGGCGTAAGTTTGTATTCACCTGCAATACCGAATACTTGAGCATCAAAATCACTTAGATCATCATGATCGTATTGAGCAATTTGATACATTGCACCTAGGTTAAAATCAGGTGTGATTTTGTATGAACCAGCTAGTCGGAAAGCATCGCGTTCAGCTTTAATTCCTGTTGATGAAACATTCTGCGATGTCGTTGCAGAGTTATCTTCATACTTCTCATATGCTGCTGCAAAGTCGACATTACCTTCTTTGTAAGTTAAAGCTAGATCGTAAGCTTTGTTGTCCTCAACGCCTTCTTTTGTTGTTCCATCTTTAGCGATAGATGTACCCTTGTGCATTGAAAGTGCTGCAAGTACATTGAAGCCACCACCAAATTTAGGTGATTTATATTCAATAGTGTTGTCATTACGCTCATCAAACTTCAAATCACCAACACGTGTTACGTTACGTACGTCACCAACCATGTCACCAAAGAAGTTGATTGGACCGCGTGCAGCCTTGAATGGGCTGTCAAAACGACCTACACGTGCTTGACCGAAGTCACCTTTTAAACCTACGAAAGTATCACGTGTAGCAAAATCTACACCTTTATCATCAGCGGAGCCGCTTGCGAAGTTAACTTCTTGCTCAATTTGACCAAATACAGTCATGCCATTTTCAAGTTCTTGCTCTACTTTGAAACCTAAGCGTGAAGAGTTTGAAGAGATTCCAACTTCGTTATAGTCAGCGCCATCATCCAGATAGTCTAAAGAAACATGCGCACGGCCATAAATTTTTACGTCAGCAGCCATCGCTAAAGCTGGTGTAAGTAAAGTTGCCCCAACTGCTAATGCGCAAAGTGTTTTTTTCATGTGTAGCTCCAAGAAAGACTTTTTGTTGATTCGTCTATAAAAGGTTATTCAGTCGTCTTTTTATTCATCAGACTTCTGTCTCTTGGCGCTCATTATTGATTACAAATAAGTCATTAATATTAAGGGAATATTACAAAAATATTAAACCATCCAATGTCAAATGCATTTCCACGATAAATTGTTAAGGTAGATTTTGGAGACTTATGTTATTGATCTTATTTATTTTTAGACCTAAAAAAAGGAGCCGAAGCTCCTTGATTGAATGGATGGAATTACAAAGCAGCACGAATTTTTTCTGCTTGTGCTTTGATTTTTTCTTGATCACCCATTTGCAACGCATGCTTACCTAGCTCATGTACCGAACTCGGAATGAGGTGGAAATGTACATGGGGGACGGTTTGCCCAGCAGCAGCTCCAGACAACTGCATGAGGACAATGCCTTGGGCATCCAAACCGACTTCAATGGCTTTTGCTACTTTTTGTACCACTTGAATGGTGTAGGCAGCAGCATCGGCAGGGAGGTCGAGTAAAGTCACCGCAGGTGTCTTGGGTATGACTAAAGTATGACCGTCTGCTTGAGGCATAATATCCATGAATGCAAGAACTTGGTCATCTTCATATACTTTAATGGCTGGAAGTTCACCACGTAAAATTCGTGCAAAAATGTTTTGCTCATCGTAAGCCATGTCTATTCCTTAAGTTTCGCTTAAACTGATTTACTTACAGTTTAATTCTTTTTGACGTTCTTTAATCGCGTCAAGACGTTGTTGCTCTTTTTCAGAGAATTTCGGTTTAGTGGTGTAGCAATTATCATTGCCAAATTTTGCTTTCGCTTCAGGGTCCTTAAAACAGAAACCTTTAGATGCATAAATGACATCATGATCATCTTTTAATTTTTGACACTCTTGCTCAGGTGATGCCGCAAAACTTTGCGCCCCGATTAATGTTGCAAGACTGGCAAAAACCGCTACAGTCAACTTTTTCATGAGAATTTCCTCAGTTTGTAACATTGTATGTAGTCACGCTATTACTTTATAGGGGTTTGTTCTGTTTATTCAATGGTGAGTTCTTACTCAATTGTAATTTTACTTCATAATTACTGCATATAATACATAAAATTTATATATATCAATTGCTTTCTAAATAGCAGATAGAAATGGATATTTAAGTTTTTTATGTAATTTAGTCTATTTTTATAACTTTTCTTAGGTTCTAACACTTTTAAATTTCATTGAGAGGGGCACACTGCTTCGGTGTGTCAGCTTCTTTAACCTTTAATGTTCGCCTCATCTCAAATTCTATTTCAGGCATTTTTATACGATTAGCAATGAATTTTTTAAGTTATTCATTTTTTTCTGAATTAAGCGCATATGCATAATTATCGGTTAATGATATTTTGCTGTCTTAAATGGACTCTTTTGCATGCTTGTTTTAGACAGTCTCAAAACTTCATTTATTGCTATTTTATTTTTGAATGACTTGTGTCAATGATCTACTCAAAATAAGTGGGTGGAAAATAAATTATGGAAATGTAATTTATTTGCTGTGGATTAGAGAATTATAGTCTTTAAGAGCTAAATATAAACCATCGAGTAAAATATAAAATGATGAATAAAGCTTGATTTAAACTTAACTTAAGTTTAAATCATTATGCAGTTCGTTATGAAAGGATGAATTAAAATATGAATGGTTTAGGTCGAACTTTTCTAATTTATGGCGCAAGTAGAGGCTTAGGTAAAGCGATTGTAAACTTAGTGCCTGAAGCTCAGGACAAAGTTTATGGTGTCTCCCGTACTGATCCTAAAAATAATGCTCAATTGAATTGGATTTGTGCAGATTTATCTACTCCTGAAGAGGCGGTGGATAAAGTAAAAAAAGCAGTCGAAGATGAGAAAATAGATGTTCTTATTTATAATGTTGGAATCTGGGAAAATAATGCTTTTACAGAGAATTATAACTTTGAAGAGGTTTCATCTGCCGAGTTAAATACCATTCTAAATACAAATATTAATACCTGTATTCAGTCTCTTCAGTCCTTGATAGAAAATTTAAAGTTATCGGATAACGCTAAAGTCATATTGATTGGTTCTACGTGGGGTGTAGATAATCATAATGGCAAAGAGTTGGTCTTTTCTGCAACGAAATATGCTTTGCGTGGAATTGCTCAATCATTGCGGGAAATTTTGCGTAACGACCTGATTGGGGTGAGTGTTTTAAATCTAGGGTATTTAGCAACAGAATATGAAGCAGATGTTCCAACCGAAACTGTATTGGCAGAGACCAATCATGCTTTAATTCCTTTGTCCGATGTTATCTTAGCCATAAAATTTATCATCTCCACCAGTAATGCATCTTGTGTTAAAGAAATTCTCATGCCTGCAATGAAAGATGAAAATATTTAATCGAGATGTTTCGCTGTAATTTTACATGGACGTATTTATCGGATAGTTTAATTTTTCGATACCATATTCAATCTAGGTGAAGCTACTTTGGTGTGAAAGCTCATCCATCAATATATAGGTTCCTGCAGCTCTTTGGTATTGGTCAATCAACGGTACTAGTCTTTTAAAATGCTCCGTTTCGCAATGCGCATCTAGCGCAGCGCGATCAGGCCATTCTTCAATGAATATAAAATGCCCAGCATCTTTCTGATCAATAAATAGGTCGTAGGATATACATCTTGGTTCGGCTTTTGTTTTTTCTACAAGTTCACGATATAAAGGCATGACTCTATCAAGATGTTCTAGTTTAATAAAATCTTGAGCAATGACTTTGAGCATAAATTGTTTATCCTAAATTTAATTCGGTTTTTTTTTATACAGAAAGTATATGTGCTGAATTAATTGAGTATACAGAACTCTGCTATAAAATTAATCAAGCTCAAAACAATCTTTAGTCTTAATTCATTATAAAAGTGGGTAGTAAAAATATTGACCTTGGACTAACTCCATAGTTTTAAATCAAATGACTAGACTGGAGATCTGAGTATGCTAAGGCTATTAGAACAGACGTCGATTTTAGATTATCACCATCCATCGATTCAAAATTTGATTGAACAACGCAAATGGAGAGATCTTGATGAAGTTAATAAGGTGAGAAATATTTATAACTTTGTTCGTGATGAGGTTCAATTTGGCTATAACACGGGAGATACGATACAGGCATCTCAAGTCTTAAGCGACGGTTATGGTCAGTGTAATACCAAAGCAACGTTATTGATGGCGTTACTGAGAGCGGTGGGTGTAGCGACTCGGATACATGGGTTTACCATCGATAAAGCCCTACAAAAAGGCGCAATCAACGGCATTTGGTATAAGTTATCGCCCAAGAATATTTTACATAGTTGGGTCGAAGTTCATGTGAATGGACAATGGTATGTTTTGGAGGGTGTAATTCTTGATCGACTCTATCTAGAAAACTTACAAAGTATAAATAAGCATCAGGCAAAAACTTTTTGTGGTTTTGGGGTATTTACCGAGAATTTTGAAAATCCACCTATCGATTGGAATTTGAATGATACTTTTATCCAAGACAAGGGGATTAATCAAGATTTCGGTTTATTTAATAACCCAGATGATTTTTATAATCTACATCAACAAGAACTTAGTCCGATACAACGTATGGCTTTTAAATATGTAGTCAGACACTTAATGAATCAAAATGTCAATAAAATTAGAAATATACAAAAAGCCTCTTTATGAGGCTTTTTGTTCGGCCATCGGAATAGCTTAACTTATGATTAAAGTTAAAGTATGACTGGCTATGATAAGCATTACTCTAAAGTAATTTTGCTCCATGACTCATATAGTTTAACTGCGGAAGAAAAATCGCTGTCTGCTTCAGATAAATCACTGGCAGTTTGAATTAAACTTTGAGCCAGTCCAATCACAGGTGCGGATAGTTTTGCTTCGCGGACTAAATCAACGGCAATGCCCGTATCTTTTGCTAATAGAGGGAGTGCAAAAGTAAGCGGGAAGCTGCGGTTGAGAATGCGCTGTGGTAAAACAGTTTCAGTTACGCCACTTTTACCACTAGACGCATTAATGCAATCTAATGCTTCGTTTAAGTTTACGCCATGGGCTTTTAGGGTGGTAAACCCTTCGGCAACAGCACAGAGGTTCACAGCCAAAAGCATATTGTTTACGGCTTTAACTGCAAAACCAGCACCCGATTCGCCCACGTGTTTAATCAGTTTACCAAACGCTTGAATAGCTGGTAGTGCGCGTTCAAAAGCTGCGGCATCACCACCAATCATAACCGTAAGGGTTGCATTATCAGCACCAATAGTTTGACCACTTATCGGTGCATCTAAAAAGTCCACACCGTGTTGTTTAAGTTGTTCAGCTACTTTTTTTGCAGAAGAGGGTACACCACTGGTGCAATCGACCCAAATGCTGCCCGATTTAAGCTCAACTTGTGCAAGTAAGTCTTCAATATCTTGACTGGTTGGAAGGCAAGAGAAGACTACATCGGCCTGAACTGCTTGCGCAAGTTCCACCGCCTGCGTGCCATAGGCTTCTGCATGTTGTTTTGCTTTATCAAAATTGCGATTCCATACCCACACGTGTTCAAAGTGTTTAGGTAAGTGTGATGCCATGCGATAACCCATGGCGCCTAGACCGATAAATGCAACTGACTGAATCATGTCAAACCTTAGTATTTAAATTTTACTTGAACGTTCACTTAACCACTGAGCCAGTTGTGGCCAAAATTCATCGGCACTACGCTTACTCGACATCAGTCCTAAATGTCCCCCTGGGATAAGAGTAAACGTGACATCGGTGCTACTTGTCAATTGGGTTAATGGCTGAGCTGCCTCTGCTGTAACAAGTTGGTCTGTTGTCCCCGCAGCTACAAGCAATGAGCACTGTATATTTTTTAAAGCAATGCTTTTCTCATTTAATGTGATTAGTCCAGTTTTGAGTGGATTACGCAGCCAAACATTAAAAAGCATGTCTTGGTTAATGCCGCCGGGATAATCAATCATACGATTGAGAAATCCGCCGATGGTGGCATGCTCATACAAGGCTTCATGGTCATCTAAATTAAGCAGTAGGTTCTTATGACTTTGAAACCAGCCGATAGGATCAATGATTTTAAAACCAAAAGTATTTAACCCTCCAGAGGTATGAAGCAGACGCTTCGATATTTTGCCCTGATAAATTTGTTGTTGTAATGCTTTGCTTTTTGAAATGATTCGATTGAGATATTCAAAGAACTGGCCATTTCGCCCAGATTTATAACTGTCAATTGGACTCCCTAAAACCATTAAATTTTTCACAAAATTGGGTTGATGTAAGGCAGTATACAAGGTCACGAAAATGCCAGCCATACTCCAACCATGTAGAGAAATTTGCTCGCTGTGGCTATGTTTTAAAATGCTTTGTATACAGAGTGGAATATAATGATCAATAAACGTCAGAAAGTTGAAATGACGGTTATGAATATTTAATTTCCCCCAATCAATCACATATACGGCAAAGCCTTGCTGTTGGAAGTACTTCACCAGTGAGCGATAAGGATAAAGGTCGTAAATAGACATATTGATGGCTAGCGGGACCACAAAAACTAAGGGCTCTTTATACTTACGCACTTCAGGTGTGTAATAGCGAATTTGGGTTAGATCAAATGTTTCAATCACTTCATAAGGCGTGCTTTGTGACAAAATGAGTGACTTTCCATTAAAAATGCGCGTAGAAAGATTCTTTAATTTATTTTGATGTGTTGAAATTTTAGTTTTTAAAGAGTGCATATAGGTCTTAGATCTCAAATAAGCAGAAAGTTTGATCGAAGTCTAATCAATATTCGCGTATTTTGCCTTGACCTTAAATAGCCTAGACGCTCAAAATGTTGGCAATTCTTTACAAAGGCAGTCTGTCGACTGAACCAGAGCCATGAGCCTACAAGACGAATTTGAATACCAATTAGATACCTTAGCCATTCGTACTGGGCATACGCGTAGTTTCGAGGGAGAACATGGCGAACCTATCTTTCTAACTTCATCATTTGTCTATGAAAATGCAGCAGAGGCCGCAGCAAAATTTTCAGGTCAAGAGCCAGGGAACATCTACTCGCGTTTTACCAACCCAACTGTTGCAATGTTTGAAAAACGCCTTGCAGCTTTAGACGGTGCAGAACGGGCAGTGGCAACCAGTTCAGGTATGGCCGCAATTATGGCCGTGGCAATGTCATTTTTAAAACTAGGCGATCATGTGATTTGTTCACGTGCGGTATTTGGTTCGACCGTGTCTTTGTTTGAAAAATATGTGGCTAAGTTTGGTGTAACTGTCGACTTTGTTGATTTAACAGATTTAGATGCATGGAAAAATGCCATTAAGCCTGAAACTAAATTACTCTTTGTTGAGTCTCCATCGAATCCTTTGGCTGAAGTAGCAGACGTTCAAGCACTTGCTGATATCGCACATGCCAATGG
The DNA here is from genome assembly GCF_902505955.1 of Acinetobacter sp. 8I-beige. Classification (NCBI taxonomy): domain Bacteria; kingdom Pseudomonadati; phylum Pseudomonadota; class Gammaproteobacteria; order Moraxellales; family Moraxellaceae; genus Acinetobacter; species Acinetobacter sp. 8I-beige. Next base: position 1,257,951 of record NZ_LR732790.1, read on the forward strand.
CGCACTTTTAGCGATTGATAATAGCTTCTGCACACCAGTATTACAGCGCCCAATTGAGTTTGGTGCGGACTTGGTGATTTATTCAGCGACGAAGTATTTGGACGGTCAAGGTCGTGCTCTTGGTGGTGCAGTAGTGGGTAGTCATAAACTACTCGAAGAAGTGTTTGGTTATGTGCGTACTACAGGGCCTTCAATGAGTCCTTTCAATGCATGGGTATTCTTAAAAGGCTTAGAGACTTTACGTTTACGTATGCGCGAGCATTCAGCAAGTGCGCAGAAACTGGCAGAATTCTTAAATACACACCCGAAAGTCGAAAAAGTGTATTACGCTGGTTTACCAGAGCATATTGGGCATGAACTTGCAGCGAAGCAACAAACAGGCTTTGGTGGGATCGTTTCTTTTGAAGTGAAAGGCGAGCGCGAAGGGGCATGGACTGTTATTGACAATACTCAGTTTATTTCAATTACGGGTAACTTGGGCGATGCCAAATCGACTATTACCCATCCTGCAACGACTACCCATGGCAAACTTTCACCAGAAGCGAAACAAGCCGCAGGAATTCGTGAAGGTTTAATTCGTGTTTCTGTTGGTTTGGAAGATATTGATGATATTATTCGCGATATCACACGTGGTTTAGACTTAATCTAATTTTTTAAATTTTATGTTCGGAGATTTTAATGAACATTAATATGTTAATGCAGCAAGCTCAACGCATGCAAAAAGACATGGAAGGCAACATTAAAAAAGCCAAAGAAGAACTTGCACAAACTGAAGTGCATGCTGAAGCTGGTGGTGGTTTGGTTAAAGTGACGATGACTTGCCGTAATGTGGTAAAACGTATCGAAATCAATCCTGAATTATTGCAAGATGATGCAGATATGATTGAAGACTTAATTGCTGCGGCAATGAATGATGCTGCACGTCAAGCAGAAGCAATCACTGAAGAGCGTATGAAAGCTGCGAACTCAGGTGCAGGCTTACCACCGGGTCTTGCAGGTTTATTCTAATTAAGGAATACGTATAGTGTTTAGCGATCGTTTTGATCAATTGGTACAAGCCTTACGTATTTTGCCAAGTGTTGGGCCGAAATCAGCTCAGCGCATGGCGCTTCATCTGATTATGAAAAATCGTGAAGGGGCTGTGGGTCTTGCACATGCTTTAAACGAAGCCACCAGCTATATTCACGAATGCAGTTTGTGTCACTCACTGACCGAAAACGAAGTTTGTGATATTTGTGTCTCGCATGAACGTGACGATCAACTACTTTGTGTGGTTGAGTCTCCAGCAGATGTAATGGCGATTGAGCAAAGTGGCAGTTTCCGCGGTAAATACCATGTATTGGGTGGGCATTTATCTCCACTTGATGGTGTTGGGCCTGAAGAGATCGGTATTCCTTATCTGATCCAGCGTTTAGGCGATGGTAAAGTAACAGAAGTGATTTTGGCGACCAATGCAACGGTAGAGGGTCAGGCCACAGCGCACTATTTGGTTGAGGCAACGAAACATTTACCGATCCAAATGACGCGTATTGCACAAGGCGTACCACAGGGTGGCGAACTTGAATATGTCGATAGTCATACCTTAAGCCAAGCTGTACATAACAGAATGCGAATGAAATAAGTATTTCGATACTTGTTTCATTTTTTAGTTGAGCTACAAGATTGAAATCTTGATTAAGATAAAAAAAATATTAATTTGAATCTAGTTGTATAAAAAAATCACAAAAAACGGTAAATAATTAAAAAACCCTTAGAAATCTTGATAGCTAAATGATCTTATTCAGGTAAGATAGCCCAAAGAGCATCTAGCATTAGACGCAGTAGGATATGTTTCAGTTTATTCAGCAGCAGCAAGACTTAACTCCAGTCTTAGAAAAAATGGATCGTAACGAAGTCTATGGACTCGATACAGAATTCATCAAAGTCGATACCTTATGGCCGAAGTTAGGCGTATTTCAAATCAATGTCGAAAACAATGTCTATTTACTCGATGGTACGACACTCGATTTAACTGAATTTTGGAATAAACTTTTTCGTGCACAGCAAAATGTCTTTCATGCCTGTAGCGAAGATATCGACCTGATTTATCACTATGCACAGCATAAAACTTTAAACAATGTATTTGATACCCAAGTGGGCATGTCTTTTTTAGGACATGGTCTACAAGTCAGCTATCAAAATGCATTGAAACAAATGTTGGATGTCGATATCGATAAAGGGGAAACGCGCTCAAACTGGTTGGCGCGTCCATTGAGCCCTGCACAATTGAGTTATGCGGCAAACGATGTGCTGTACTTGATGAATCTCTCAGAAAAAGTTAAACAAGAACTAGATTCAAAGTCACTCTTAAACTTTGCACTTGAGGACTGTCAGCATCTGACACAAGAGATCGCGACAGAAACGCCTTTACATTTACTCTATCAAGATATTGGTAACTATCGACATTCACGTCGTCAGTTAATGCAGTTACAGCAGTTGGCTGTATGGCGTGAACACATGGTGAAAGCTTTAAATACACCACGTAGTTTCATTTTGAAAAACTCAAGCATGATTGATTTGGTTGAGAAAAATCCGAAAAATGCTTTTCAGTTATCGGGTGTAAAAGACATACGTCAAAACGTTGTCCGCGAGCATGGCAAAACTATTTTAGATTTGGTGAAGTTCTTGCCTGAGCAAGCAGATTGGCCGCTACGCATGGCACGTCCCATCCGTCATTCTTCAAAAGATGTAGGGGAGAAGATTGATCACTTAATTCAAAATGTGGTCAATGAAACCAGCATTCCTAAAGAAGTGTTGATGCGCAAAAAGTGGATGAATGCGCTGCATCAACATGTGGTTTTTCATAATGATGAGCAAGACTTGCCTGATTATTTATTAGGTTGGCGCTATGATTTGTTAACTCAACCTTTAATTCAACTCCTACGCCGTGATGAAAGCTATCTTTCGACGCAAATGAAAGTCATGGATTAATAATTAGTCAATTGGTCTGAAGTTTGAATATTTATACAAAATCACGACTGATGCGTTAATCATGACTAATGTCAGCTGCTTTTATTTGATGTATCCTGTGGCTTGAGTTATTTGAGTGCTGTTTTAGATATGCAATGTTCTATTTATAAATCAAGCAAAAAAGATGAAATGTATCTTTATATTGCTTGTCCAACTGAAGCCGATCAAGCCGCTGAAGATTTTAGCCCATTGAATGTTTTACCTGAAGCTGTTCGTGTTGCATTTGGTCGAGCGACTTTTGTGATGTCATTAGAGCTGAGTGAAGCGCGTAAATTGGCCCGTGTAAATGTATTGCATGTCATGGATTCGATTCAAACACAAGGCTTCTTCCTACAAATGCCGCCAGAGGGATTAATCAATCCGAACGCTGCGGCACCAGAAGGCCTTCGTGGCGCATAAAGCATAATTCAGGAGTTGCACCGTGGATAGTTTTCTTTCAATGCTCGATTCAATTCCTGAAGACAGTATTGCTGTCACAGTTTACCTTTTGGGCAGTTTGCTAATTTTGTGGTGTTGGTATTCGATTGCTACACGCCTACCGAAGCTGTTGGGTGGCATCACATGGATGATGATCTTTGCCATTTTATTGACACCAACGGTTTCCGAAGGTCCAAACTCATCGATTGCACCCGCTATTTTTGGCTTGCTTTTCGGTGTGTTAACGAAAGAATCAGCACTCATTTGGTCAAATTTGTCACTGATTCTCTTTGTCATGGGTGTGGGGCTTGTGATCGGTTTCTTTTGGTCAAAATATGTGGCTAATAAAACCAAAGCAGTTGTCAGTAACAATCATTCACCGCTGTAATTAATAAAAATAAGGTTTAATCATGTCTGTTGAAACACAACAATTTACGGGTACAGATCAGTACATCGCTACCGATAGTTTAAAACTTGCTGTAAAAGCTGCACGTAGCTTACAAAAGCCTTTATTGGTCAAAGGTGAGCCGGGTACGGGAAAAACTTTACTGGCTGAACAAGTGGCTGAAAGCTTAGGCTTAAAATTGTTGACTTGGCACATCAAGTCAACCACAAAAGCCCAGCAAGGTTTATATGAATATGATGCGGTTTCACGTTTACGTGACAGCCAACTGGGTGACGACCGTGTTTATGACATTAAAAACTATATTAAACCGGGTAAATTGTGGGAAGCGTTCACCAGTGAAGAACGTTGTGTTTTATTGATTGATGAAATTGATAAGGCGGACATTGAGTTTCCAAATGACTTGTTGCATGAATTGGATAAGATGTCTTTCTATGTATATGAGACGGGCGAAACCATTACTGCATCACAACGTCCTATTGTGATTATTACTTCAAATAATGAAAAAGAACTTCCAGATGCATTCTTGCGTCGTTGTTTCTTCCATTATATTGAATTTCCAGACGACGCAACCATGCGTGAAATTATTGATGTTCATTTCCCGCAAATTTCAACGGCATTGGTCAATGAAGCATTACAAGTTTTCTTCAAATTACGTCAAGTTCCGGGGCTAAAAAAACCACCATCAACCTCTGAATTGATTGACTGGTTAAGCTTGCTGATGGCCGATGATATGCCAGAAGGTGTACTGCGTAATCATGATAAGTCTAAAGCCATTCCACCTTTATATGGCGCACTCATTAAAAACGAACAAGATGTACAGTTGCTTGAACGTTTAGCCTTCATGTCCCGTCGCTAAAGGAGAAACACGCATGTTTGTGCGCTTGTTTTATACCTTACGCAAATACGGTGTTCCCGTCTCGACGCGTGAACTGATCGACCTGAATGAAGCTGTTGCTTCAGGTTTGGTCTTTGCCGATCAAGAAGAGTTCTATCAACTCGCCAAAACGATTATGGTGAAAGATGAACGCTTCTTTGACAAATTTGACCGAGGGATGAAGGACTATTTTGATGGGATTTCAACTTTTGATTTAGATGATTTACTCAATAAAGTTCAAAAGTTACCGAAAGACTGGTTCGATTTAGAACTCTTAGAAAAGCATCTAACTCCTGAGCAGCGTGAAGAATTAAAGAAAGCCGGTTCATTAGAAGAACTCATGAAAATGCTGGAAGAACGTTTACGCGAGCAGCATAAGAAGCATCAGGGTGGAAACAAGATGATCGGCACTGGAGGAACTTCTCCATTTGGTGCTTATGGTGATCATCCTGAAGGGGTGCGTATTGGTGGGCCGGGACGTAAACGTTCTGCTGTAAAAGTTTGGGAACAACGTAAATATCAGAATTTGGATGATGATCAAATTCTCGGAACGCGCCAAATGCAGATGGCATTGCGTCGTTTGCGTAAGTTTGCCAGACAAGGTGCGGCTGAAGAGTTAGACATCGACGGTACAATTCGTGAAACCGCGAAGCAAGGCATACTCGATGTGCAGCTCGTGCCTGAACGTCGTAATCGTATTAAGGTGCTGATGTTGTTCGATGTGGGTGGATCGATGGATTCACACATTGCACAATGCGAAAAACTGTTTAGTGCAGCGAAAACTGAGTTTAAAACCTTAGAGTATTTCTATTTCCATAACTGTTTATATGACTATGTTTGGAAAGACAATGTACGTCGCTCAAGTACCCGTATGAATACATGGGAATTATTCAATACCTACGGACGCGACTATCGTGTAATTGTGGTTGGGGATGCTTCTATGGCACCTTATGAACTCAATTCTGTGGGTGGTTCGGTTGAATATATGAATGATGAAGCAGGAAATGTCTGGCTACAGCGTTTACGCAATCATTTTGAAAAAACAGCATGGTTGAATCCAGAAGAAGACCGTTATTGGCATTACACTCATACGATTGGTTTGATTAAGCAAATTTTTGAAGACCATATGTACCCAATGACCCTCAAAGGCGTTGAGGATATGACCAAGTATTTAGCACGATAAAGCTGGAAAGAAAGCGCATTTTAAGAATAAGGATCATAAAAAATGGATCATCAAATTAATGGTATTGCTTTGCCGAATGACGCGGGCTTTTTTGGCAACTATGGTGGTCAGTTTATCCCACCTCACTTAAAAGCGGCAATGGATGACATTAAAGTCGCCTATGAACAAATCCGTGAAACCGAAGCGTTTCAAACTGAACTTGCTGAACTGTTTGCGCACTATGTTGGTCGTCCGAGTCCGTTGTTTTATGCAAAACGGTTATCTGAACAGTTGGGCGGGGCGCAGATCTATCTTAAACGTGAAGACTTAAACCACACAGGCGCACATAAAATTAATCACTGTTTGGGTGAAGCGCTGCTTGCAAAATATATGGGTAAAACCAAAGTGATTGCAGAAACGGGGGCAGGCCAACACGGCGTTGCATTAGCAACAGCCTGTGCTTTGGTCGGGATTCCGTGTGAAATTCATATGGGGCAGGTGGATATTGAAAAAGAACATCCCAATGTCGTCAAAATGAAAATCCTTGGAGCAACACTCATTTCAGTGACACGTGGTACTGCAACATTGAAAGATGCTGTGGACAGTGCTTTTGAAGAGTATTTAAAAGATCCAACCAATTATATCTATGCTATTGGTTCGGTTGTTGGGCCACATCCATTTCCAATGATGGTCCGTGACTTTCAGTCGATTATTGGTAAAGAAATTAAAGAACAAACCCATGAGCGCTTTGGTGCGAACCCAGATTATGTGGTTGCATGTGTGGGTGGTGGTTCAAATGCTATGGGTGCTTTCACCGCATTTTTAAACGATGCAGATGTGAAACTAATTGGTGTAGAGCCTGCTGGTCATGGTCTTGATACCGACATGCACTCGGCAACGTTAACCTTAGGCAAACCAAGTCAAATTCATGGTATGGCGTGTTATGTACTTGAAAATGATCAAGGTGAACCTTTACCAGTACACTCGATTGCTTCAGGTCTAGATTATCCTGGCGTCGGGCCTCAGCACAGTCTACTGAAAGACTTGGGTCGTGTTGAATACACCACTGCGACTGATCAAGAGTGCTTGGATGCGTTTATGCGGTTGTCACGAGTTGAAGGGATTGTCCCTGCGCTTGAAAGTTCACATGCCGTGGCGTGGGTACTTCGTGAAGCTCCAAAGTTGGCCAAAGATATTAAAATTGTGGTGAATGTATCTGGTCGTGGCGACAAAGATGCAGACTATGTCGCTGCAAAATTAGGTCTGAATTAAGGTTCAAGTTTTTCATATTTACATAGAAATCCCTGCTTAGAGCAGGGATTTTTTATGATCTTGGTTTTATCTTTTTATCATTAATAGCCAATGCTGAGTATATGTTTATGGTTTAACACCTAAACATTAAAACTTAACCTGAAATATACTGTTGTAGTTGCTCAATCAGTTTCTTTTGATCATCCATTGCCGCTTTCACCAAGTCACCAATAGAAATGAGTCCTAATAATTTATCTTGTTCAACCACGGGCAAATGACGTAGGTGGCGGTCTGTCATAAGGTCTAAACATTCTTCAACCGTAACTGCTGTTGTGACCGTTAGTACTTTGTCTGTCATAATTTCATTGACTGTGGTTTGCTTCGAACTACGTTCCATCAACATGACTTTGCGCATATAGTCACGTTCGGACAATATACCTACAACGCGTTCTTCGTGTGTGACCACAAGTGCACCAATGCCTTTATCTGCCATAAGTGAAATTGCTTCAAGAACAGTGGCTTCAGGGCTGATGGTGTAGATTGCTTGATGTACTTTATCTTTTAATACTTGAGCAACATTGGTCATAGGGCATATCCTTGGTTGTGGTTATTGTTTTATATTTAAATTAGCGCGATTTAAAAAAAAAGCAAATACTTTACAGTCATAGCTCTCAATAAAATAATAAGTTAATTACGTCTTATTGTTCTTAATGAGCCTTAAGCTGGCGACAGAATACGGTCATTGAAGAAAAAGTGACGCATTTGAGACGTGCTGAGCTTCATACGCTTTGTGCCATTACATAGCGCAGGGGTGACTTTTAAGCGTGACAGAGTAGGCAGTAATGCGCTTTGGAAATCTTGTGGCGTGATTTTTTTAGGAATATAGTTTGGCCAGTGCAATTGAGCATATTGGTGTGCGTGTAAACCATTGAGCCAAAAAGGGAAAACATAGTCATCATGATCTGAGGTCATCGCCCAGCCTTGCTGTTCAGCGTTGTAAAGCCCCCAAAGAATACCGCAGTACATCATGCCTCTTAGAATATTGATTTTTAGATATAAATGATTTGAAATCGGTTGTAGTTTCAAAATTTTGTACATAGCGTTATGTCATTAAGGAACATGACGCTATTTTAAATAATTAAGATGAAAGTTCAGTGTAAGCTTTGCATAACTATGTAAATAAATATGTCATATCAAAATGTTAGGCTCAAAAAAACGCCACCTAGGTGACGTTTTATTATGCTTTCATGGTGGCAAGCTGTTGCCAGTATTGTGCTTTCAGCGAGTCGCGTTCTACGCGGAAACCTTGATAATAAAGTTCTGCCAAAAACAGTGCTGCTTTACCGTGGCCAGCGCGTGCAACGCTTTCTAACTGTTGTACTGCTTCTACAAAGTTCATTTGTGATTGAATGGTGTTTACTGCATCCGCATACGCATGTTCTAAGTCATGATGAGAGATTTGTTGAATCATATTAAGCTCCTTATTCTAATTATGATCACTTAAAGGTATTTTTACCTTTAGATATAAATATCACGCTAATGTTAAATATTTATTACAAATTGCTGGAATTGTCAAATATATTATCGAGTATTCTTCATCTTATTTTGTTTACATGATTAAACAATGAACAATCAAAAGATTGAATATGATAATAAAACAGGAAACTGTATTTTATAAGGAGAATAACATGACAAATACATTAGACGGTTTTGATTTTGATATGCCTCCAACTGTTTCTCAAATTGTAGCGTTGGCGCAATATCACCGAACACTATTAGATGAAGCAGTTTTCCATCAAGAAATTCATCTTGGGGATTTTTGTTTGGCACAACGTAAACGAGTTTATGATTTCACACGTCAGCTTGATGAAAATCAACGGGTTGATTTTTATGAAACATACAATGGGGAGCTAAGACGTATTGCAGATGACGATCCTGCACACCCTGCAGATGCAGAAAATGGTGTTGGGGCTTTCGCCATTATGATTGCATTGGGGGTAATTGCCTTGGTGCTCTATTTTGCAGTTATTCGTAGCATTGTTGGTTAGACTTTTGCTTTACAAACAATCTGACTTGCTGAAATTATGTCCTCTTTAGCATTAATGGGGGCATTTTTCAGCATTTCAACTTGTGATTATGCAATTCGCTACTTACACTAGTTTCACTAGAGGTAGGTTATGCACATTGCGATCCAAAAAATTCTTAAATTAAAATCACAGATTACACTTGTACAAATTTATAATGGTTTGATGGCGTCGATCATTATGCTCATTGTCGTTTTATCGAGTATTGCTTTATCTCGCCCCATTTCTCCAAGCCAATTTGAAAATGTAAGTCGCTTATCTCATCAAGCGACTTTCCCAGAAACACAAGAGATGGCTCAAGATCTGGTTTTGGAAAACCAGATCTCCTATATTGATTACTTTAGATTAATGCAGGCTCATCAGTTTGAGCAGAATCGGGCGAAGCAGCTTCCGGCATTGGCTCCGGAGGTTCAATAATCGCAGGAATTTGATCAGGATGCGGCATGCTTTGCTTAATATTCGGGTCAAGATTCAATTCTAAAATATGTCGAAGTTGCTCTTTATCTAAAGCATTACTGACAATCACAAGGGTAAGACTTTCAGGGTGAATGTGTTTACGTATTGCATTTTGGACATCTAAAGGCGTGATCGTAGCTAAACGTTTTGGGTAGTCGGCTAAATAATTCGCATCTTGTTGATAAAACCCTATAGAGCCCAGTTGTGCGTTGATGTTTGCATTGCTGCTATAGCTGTTAGGTAGGCTGCGTAACATACCGGCTTTAGTTTCTTCTAACTGCTGTGCATCAATTGGTTGATGGGCAAAGTCAACTAGGGCTTTATGCGCCACTTGTATGCTGTCCATGAGCTGATCTTGCTGGGTTGAATAACTTAGACTAAAACTTCCAGCCGCTTGGCTAAATGTAAAAGCACTGTTTGCTCCATAGGTGTATCCACGCTTAACGCGTAGTTCTTTCATTAAAATGGAGCTAAATCCACCCCCACCCAACATACGGTTAGCTAGTTCGAGCGCTAAACGATCCGGATCATCCCGCGTGGTTGATAGATGTCCCATGGTGACATGGGCTTGAGTTGAATTAAACACAATATGTTGAATATCAAAGTTAGGTTTATCTTGCGGTAGGGCGAGTGGCTTTGCTGCTTCACCTTCTGGGAGGGCTGCACTTATTCGTTCAGCCAGTTTCTGTGCTTGTTTCACACTGAGTTGGCCTGTCAGTGCAATATTCATATTTTGACTAACAAGGAATTCGTCTCTGAATTTTTTTAAGTGCTGAGTCGTAATTTTTTTAATACTGCCATTGGTTCCTGTAATCGGTTCCGCATAAGGATGTGAACCGTAGAGTACGCGATAAAAGCGAATACTCATCAATCGACTCGGACTTTCTTTCAGCTGTTTCTGACCTACTTGGGTATTACTTACCATCAAACTAATACTGTTATTTTTAAAAGTAGAGTCTTTTAATACTTCAAGCATGGTACTTACCGCAGCATCTAGTTTTTTAGGGTCAGACAGCGAACGCAGTCGAACCACAAACATGTCACGGTGTGCAGCTACGCTAAAACGAGCCCCGACTTGCTCAAAGGCATTCGCGATTTCAACTGCATCATGTTGTGTAGTGCCTTCATCGATGAGTTGTGCCGACATATTGGCAACGCCATATAATCCTTTTTCTACTTCTATATCTCGTGCAGAGCCTGCATTAAAGGTAAGTTGAATATCCACCATAGGTAAGGCGGGTGACTCAACAAATAGACTTCGAACTTTGTATTTGTTCTTAAGTTCATGTACATGTGGTGCTGTATAAAGGTCGCTAGTTAGAACTTGTTTTAAGCTTTGTAGAGAAGCAATAGACTGTAATGTACGTGGGTCATCATTACTAATACTGCTTGTACTTACATCTGCAATTACATTGGTAGTGCAAAAGGTAGACATGGTAATAAATAATAGGTGAAAGATGGTCTTTTGATTTTTCATTATTTTGTGGCCTTCTTTTCTGGTTGAAGGTACAACGTACTTAAGTTATTTCTGATAAAAGCAGTTTGAGCAACGTGCTGAATATCTTCAGGCGTAACCGCGTCAAAATGCTGTGGAAGCTGATCCATTAGTCGATAATTCAAGCCATTCACGGCTAAGTTTCCAATCATCTTTGCTTGCCCGACTATGTCATCTTGACCATAAATTAAGTTTGCAACAAACCGTGTGCTAATCCGTTCAAGCTCTTGTGGTTGAACAAGTTCTGTTTTGAGTCGCTCAATTTCATATTCAATGGCTTTTTGTAGCTCAGGAAGTTCCACGCCAGTGACTGGAAGTGCGGAGATACTAAATAGACTGTCTCCACGGTTATAAGGGTCATAACTGACACTCAGTGCGGTTGCTAATTTTTTGTCGCGTACAAGGCGCTGTTGTAATCGAGAGCTGATCCCGCTATCTAATAAGCTTCGAATAAGTGTGAGCGCGTAAACATCTTCTGGATTGCTTGCTGTTGCAAGTGATTTGACATTCCAAGCCATATATAAATTTGGCACCTCAACATTGGTATTTTTTTCCATGTGACGGTAGCCAATGTTCTCAAACTCAGTCACATCATTGCGTACAGGTGTTGGATGACTTTTGATGTCGCCAAAGTATTTTTGAACTTGTCTGAGGGCGGATTCTGCATTGACATCACCCACAATCACCAAGATCGCATTGTTTGGGCTATACCATTTTTGATACCACTGTTTCACGTCATCTAGACTTATATTTTGCAAGTGTTTCATGTGCCCAATGACGGGTTGACGATAGTGGCTTGTGGGATAAGAAATCCATTTGAAACGTTCGAAAGCGAGTGAACGTGGGTTGTCATCGGTACGCAGGCGTCTCTCCTCCATCACCACTTTAATTTCAGGGTCAAAGTCTTGCTTACGTAGTAAGAGATTGCGCATACGATCGGCTTCAAGCTCTAGAGCCATCGGGAAGTAAGTTTTAGGATAAAGCTGATAGTAATTGGTGTAATTGGTAAATGTTGCGGCATTTACTGTACCGCCATAGATTCGGCTTAAGCGACTGAATTCGTCATTGGGAACTTTGGATGTGCCTTTAAACATCATATGTTCTAGTACATGCGAAATACCCGTTATATTTCCAGACTCATCAGTGCTACCGACTTTGTACCAAATTTGGGTCATGACCATTGGGGAGCGGTGATCTTCACGGATAATCACCTGCAAGCCATTGCTTAAAGTGGTTTCAAAACTACTGCGGGTAAGTTCACTGCGTATTTGTGCATGGGTAGTTATAGGTAAACAAAGTAGAGTTAAACCCAGTGCAACTAAACTTTTTTTATAAGAATGCGTGACTAATAAGTGATGCATATAAAATTTGGGCTCAGGTTGAAGTGAAAGCATTTCAATAAATAACCATTCTTAAGAAAAATACGAAGTAGATCAAGCGCCAGAAGTATTGATTTGTTAAGTGTTTACATAAAGTATTGTTGCTAAGCGAAAGCCTATCTTTTATGGTAGAATCCGTCTTTTTTAACGCAGTGCTTTTCAAGGATTCGGCATGCAACAGCAATCTAATGAGCAGAACAAATTTTTGATTGATGCTGATATCGGGGATGACGATATCACATTACCAAGTTTACCTGTGGTCAATGTGCCAATCGTTGAAACAAAAGAGCAAACAGTTGTTAGTCCAGTTGTGGTTGCTGAAACAAGCGCAGAAGAAGTAGATGCATCTGCAAAAGGCGGTTTCTTTAGCCGCATGAAAGAAGGGTTAACCAAAACCCGTAAAAACCTTGCCGATGGTATGGTCAATATTTTGATTGGTGGTAAGGAAATTGATGACGAACTGCTTGAAGAGGTTGAAGAGCAGCTTCTAGTAGCCGACATCGGTGTAGATGCAACGAAAACCATTATTGCTAACTTGACTGAACGTACGGCACGTGGCGATTTAATTTACTCGCACTCACTATATAAAGCACTTCAGGAAGAGTTGGTGGCTTTACTAGCACCACGTGTGAAGCCTTTACATATCGATCCAAACAAAAGCCCTTATGTGATTTTGGTGGTGGGTGTAAACGGTGTGGGTAAAACCACAACCATTGGTAAATTGGCAAAACGTTTACAAGGTGAAGGCAAGAAAGTGATGCTTGCTGCGGGAGATACTTTCCGTGCGGCAGCGACTGAGCAGCTTCAAATTTGGGGTGAACGTAATAATATTGCCGTAGTAGCCCAAGGCCATGGTGCTGACAGCGCTTCCGTAATTTTCGATGCGTTTGAAAGTGCGCGTGCGAAAGGTGTTGATATCTTGATCGCAGATACCGCAGGTCGTTTACATAACAAAGGTCATCTCATGCAAGAGTTGACCAAAGTAAAACGTGTTATGCAAAAAATCGATGCGACCGCGCCACACGAAGTTATGTTGGTGGTCGATGCGGGAACGGGTCAAAATGCGATTAATCAAGTAGAAATGTTTGATGAGGCAGTTGGTTTGACAGGCCTGACGATTACCAAGCTCGATGGTACTGCGAAAGGTGGTGTACTATTTAATATTGCCAGTCGTACGCATGTTCCAATTCGCTTCATTGGTGTCGGCGAGAAAATTGACGACTTACGTCCTTTCTCTGCAAAATCCTTTGTTGCTGCTTTGTTCGAAACAGAGAAATAAGACTCAACAATACTGTTTTTAAAGTGTTAGATCAGTCACATAAACTCCGCTAAATGCGGAGTTTATTTTTTGATTCAATTTGTTTGTTTTAAAAACAAGCATTTAGAAATCACGCAATGAATATAAGTGATTCTCCTGAGATTACACTAGTACCTAACACAATAGGCATCACTGTATATTTTGGGGAACACGGTATGGCTTTATTACATAAAATTGGACAAGTTCTAACAACTGACTTAACCAAAGACTTAAAATTTAAAAAAAATCACGAAGAAGACCTAAAACAAAGCACATTTATCGATCAACTAAAAAAGCGACGTAGTATTTATGTTTTAGGGAAGCGTGTGCACTTAAGTCAGGTGTATTTAGCTGAATTGATCCAAGAGGCTGTGCGAAGTTGTCCTTCGGCACATAATTCACAAAGTACTTGTATTGTGATTTTAATGGGTGACGCGCATCATCACTTTTGGAATATAGTAAAAGAAGTGCAGCGTAAGTTAGTCCCTGCGCATATTTTTGCTGGTGCAGAACTGAAGGTTGATCAATGCTCGGCAGGATTTGGTACAGTTCTATTCTATGAAGATCAGCAGATTATTCAACAATTACAAAAGAAAATTCCTTTTGATGCGGCAGAATTTCCAATTTGGTCAGAGCAAGTTTCAGGTATGGCCCAATATGCTGTATGGACTTGTTTAGCAGATGCAGGTTTGGGTGCGTCATTACAACATTATAACCCGAGTATTGATGCTGATATCTCCAAGGTTTTTGAGATTCCAAAACATTGGCTGTTACGTGCGCAATTGGTCTTTGGTTCGATAGAGGAAAAAGCTGCTGAAAAAGAACATTATAAAGATGAAGAGCGCTTTATGATCTATGCATAATGACACGGAATAATCTTTAGTGGTTTCTAGATCAAGTTTTGTATTGCTATGGCATATTGTTCTATTTTTAAGACACTATGTCGCTGAATTAAGCATGTTCAAATTCAAAATAATAGCTATGATGAATATGAATCTGCATATAACAAGATCGTGAGATCGCTGAGGAAAATAACATGTCATTTTTAGACCACATCAAACAACGTCGTACCATTTACGCTGTTGGTAAAAATGTTGCATTAACACCAGAACAAATTGAATCTGTAATTAAAGAAGCGGTAAATCACAGTCCGTCTGCATTTAACTCACAGACTTCCCGTATAGTGACTTTGTTTGGTGAGTCGCATTTACAGTTTTGGAATATCGTGCGTGAAACTTTACGTAAAATTGTTCCAGAAGCTGCTTTTGAAGGTACAAATACCAAAATTAATAGCTTTGCTGCGGGTTATGGCACGGTTTTATTTTACGAAGACCAAGATGTTGTAAAATCATTGCAGGAACAATTTGCGCTTTATGCAGATAATTTCCCAGTGTGGTCTGAACATTCTTCTGCAATTGCTCAATTTGCCGTATGGACTGCGTTATCTGAGCAAAATATTGGTGCGTCATTACAGCACTACAATCCAATCGTAGATGCTGAGATTGCAGAGATCTTCGATATCCCCGCAAATTGGAAACTCCGTGCTCAACTTGTTTTTGGTTCGATTGAAGCACCTGCAGGTGAGAAAACATTTATGGCGGAAGTGGATCGCTTTAAAACATTTAATTAATAGCTAGTCATTAAAATGAAAAAGAGCAGAGTTGATCTGCTCTTTTTTTGTTTAGGGATTTATCTTTAAAATATCAAAGCTTAGCAATATATATTGTAGTTGCGAGTTGGTTCTAAGCTCAGAAATTGTCATAAAATTGTCATTTATACACTGCATAGTGCAACTAAACTTTAATAAATCATCGATAGAGTGTAAAAATGACCTTACGCATAACCCTTGTAACAGCAGCATTGATGTTGAGTACTTCAGTATTTTCAGCAGTGACTATTACTGCCCCAGAGGAAATAAAAATTGAAGGCTTAAATGGGCAAGAGGTTAAGAGTCGTTTATTCAGTTCTGACAATAAATATAATATTGATGCAGGTGAGAATATTATCAGTGTTCGCTATACCCAGTTTTTTGAAGAGCATCCAGGTATTGGCTCACACGATATCGTTCGCTCAGGGATTGTGAATATTAAGACCCCAATTTTACAAGACCAACAGTCTTACCGTTTGGCACTGATCAGTCCTCCGCAAAACCATGATGATGCCAAGGCTTATGCTAAGCAGCCGATTTTTGGTCTCTACAATGCCAAGAATCAGTTACTGGTTGAGCAAAAGGGCAGTAAAACTCAAAATGCAGGCATTCTTCAAAATTTATTTAGCGACGCACCAACCGATCTAACTCAAAAAGCAACGACATTGGTACAGCCTGCACCGGTCTATACGTCACAAGCTGTTATTACTAAAGCTGGGACAGAGAAACAAAAAGATTTAACAAGTTCTAGCAATGCTCAACAATTAATTGCTACTTGGAAAAGTGCATCTAAATCTGAACGCCAAGCGTTTATGGCTTGGCTCGCTGAACAAGCACAATAGCCTATTCATTCAAAATAAAAACAGCATTAGCTGTTTTTATTATTTAGATAGTGCATTTAAATAATGGATAATTTGACAATATCGACTAAAATTTAATCCAAAACATTTATTTTGATTTAAAAATGACCAGTCAGGTGGGTTTTTTAGATTATTTATATAAATGCGCTTGCGCTGCAAATAAAACTGTATAGAATACGCAGCACACCAACGCAATGTAGTGAATAACTTAAAGCGAAGGTCTTGCTGATGACGAATCAGTAAGAAGATCATTAAGAGATTATGAAGAACAACTTGTGTGGATTTTTACTGATTGATCGATCGAAAATATTTCATTGATTGAATGGTAAAAATTACTCGAAGTTTATTCCTGATAGAAATCACTGAATCTGGAAAAATAATTATTCCAAGATAAAAAAAGGGAGTTTTTAAACTCCCTTTTATTTTGGCTCAGAGCCGAATGTCGCATAACGTAATTTTATGTTAAATCCGATACACCTAACCATAACTTCATATCCTTCTTACTTAAACCAAAATTCAATAACTTAAGTGATTTCTATTTCACTTATAAAATATGATATGTTGACCTTAAGAATACTTCATAAACTTTACTATGTTTGCTTTAAAAACACTTCATTTAGAAAAGAAAGTCTCAAACGAAAATCAAATTATTCTTTTATTTGATCTAGATTCATCTTGTCCATGTTTATACCCTATGCTGTACACAATGAAGTTCCTTAGATTTCAAAGCATATCTACGCAGCATGCAGATTTGATAGCAATAAAATTTTGGTATGAATTTTGGTATGAAAAGTTTTCGACATCCTTTTGTGAATCTTTCTATTCGACATCCTACAATTTTGAGATCATCCAAGTTGAAATTGATAATTTCATTGTCTATTTAGAAAATAATAAAAAAATTGATAGCAATCTTATTCGGCTAAGAAATACAGACCATACCAATTACACAACAATTGGCCATAGAATTAGATCCTTTCTAAAGTTTTACAACTTTTTGATTGATGAATACTTAAGCATCCAATCACAGCCACAACTCACGTTAAAAGAAATTCAAAAAATTAAAGAAAACTTGAATAAATATATGACAATAAAGAAAAAAATTATAAATAACTTTTCAAAAGCCAATAAAACAATTAAAAGTGAGATAAATCATAATTTTAAGAGTATGAATCAGGAAATGATTAAAGGATTGTATTCAGTTATTTCACCGAGCAACTCTAATAGATACAATGAATTAAACCCTTTTAGATCTAAAAGTGTGCAACTCAGAAATTTTCTGATCATACATCTCATGCTTAATTATGGTCTCAGAATTGGTGAGCTTATGCTACTAACAACCAATTCTATTAAAAAATCAATTCAGAATCATAGTTTTAGTTTAATTATTACAAATACAGATGATGAGTTCGATGAACGATCAAAAAAGCCAAAAATCAAAAATGAATATTCGTACCGAGTAATAAAACTACAGGAACGAGACTATAGAATTCTTCAAATTTATATAAATGAAATACGAAAAGAAATTCCTTCACAAATCTTATTTACATCTTTAAAGCCTCCCTACTCTGCTTTAAGTTATGCCAGTGTTAAAAAGATATTTGATCAAGTAGATTTGTCATTAAAAGCATTGTTACCTGAGTGTTTTGATACTTCAGCTTATGATTCAATAGAACGTCTAACTCCACACGTATGTAGACATTCTTGGGCTTATATGATGTTAAGTTTTTCTTTTGAGAAATATAAGAAAGAAAATGCTAGTCACTCTTATCTCAAACAAAGTGTAAATGATGCTCTACTAAAAGCACAGGATGATCTAAGAGCCTTAGGTGGTTGGTCACCTACAAGTACAATGCCTATATATTATGGTAAACGCTTTATTGTAGAACGAGCTAATTTTATGAATTTGGCTCGGATAATAGATTCCAGTATTAAATTTTGATTGATAAAAATATGTCCCAACTTAGTCTAGATTTTGAAAAAATTGATAATAGCCATAGTGAATTTATTATTTTCCACGATGCTGATCTTAGGCTTATAGAATCTTTACACTTGCCGACAATCATTCGATTTCATAGAGCTGATAAATTTGATAGCAAGTTCGTTCAAACATCTAATGATGTTTGGAATTTTTCTTATTCAGGGAAAAAGCTTCACTTAAACTTCTCAAACTTCAGCACGCCAGAGAAAAAATTGGCTAAATTTTTTCTAGCTAATTACATTCAAGTTAATACACCATCTGCACTTGAAGCTAAATTACAGGCTTACACTTTTACAATCAAGTCGCTAAAAACTAGAAACTTAAAGCTTGATTATCAGAATGCGAAATCTGTATTGGTTGATTTAGCAAAAGCCGATAATTCTACATACTATTATCATTTTAAGTTTTTGGTGAAGCTACTATTTATCGAGAACTTTTCATGCTTTGGTCTTGACCACGAATACGAGTTGGAATTTCTTGAACGTCCTCAAGCATTTAATTCAAAATTATATTACCAACAATACGAAGATTCTATTGATTACCCTCTTATTTCAATGATTCAACAAGGTTTTATCAAGTTAAACCAAGTTATCAAGGATGATTTTCAAAGTATTGATAATCAAGAACTACTTTACTCATCAATACTTGGTTTAGTGTATTTAACTGGTCTTAGACCTGTGCAATTAGCTAAGTTATCTGCTGAAGATATAAAAATAGATACCACACGTACGATAGATCAATTCCATCGCTATAGCATACTAATTCCTTATGCAAAACAAGCACGTTATGTACATGAGAAGATAGCTGTAAAACTTCCAGAAGAAGTTGCTGAAATCATCATTGCTTATATCGCAAGATTTAACTTAAGTCCAAAAGATAAGTTATTTGATTTAGGTGAAAATTCTGCACGCTCTTGCTCAAAAGCGATTAATACACAATTATTTGATTTTGCTCCCGAAGAGTACAAAGAAGCTGTTCTTGCAGGTGAAATGATAAAGCAAAAGTACTCATTTTCTGATTTTAGGCATCATGTTGGCTATAGTTTGGCAATGGCAGGGTCTTCTGCTGAGGAAATTGCATATATCTTAGGTCATTCTTCTGTAGTGACAGCTAGACATTATATTTTCTCTACCCCTGAACTTGCTCAAATTAGAGCACAGGCACTTGGGAAAAATTCCTTATATCGACAAATGATCGCTATGCTTCTCACTGGAAGGTTAGTTTATAAAAAAGATTGGAATCAGAAAAAAGTTCTTGGAAATATTGGTAGCAGAATTCATTACGATATTGGTGGATGCTCCTACGAAGATAAGTGTTTATTTCAACCTGTACGTAACTGCTATGGTTGTATGTACTTTCATCCTTTTATTGATGCTAATCATAGTAATGTTCTAGAAAGTATTCAAAATGAGATTAATGATCTAATCAGACTATCTGACGGTATCGGTGTTTCTAGAAATCCTTTAATTAGAGTTCATGAATCAACAAAATTTGAAATCGAGTCTGTAATAGCTCGTTGTGCTATGCATAAGGAAGATCATGATGAATCTTGAAAAATATAACGCATTCATCAACGAACAGAAAGAATACTTTAATCAAAATTTACAGGCGAACTTCGAGTGTAGTTGGAGTGATCCATTATGGTATGGAGGAACAATAGGTTCTGGCTGGTTATTATCTAGAAGTGGGAAAATATATTTTAATTTTGAAAGTATTAAAAGATTAAATGGTGTAAATAGCTGCAATATTAATGAAGTTTTTCAATATTTTATTAAAGCAGTTTTAATTCTTAGCTATAGAAAATCAAACGCTAAAGCATCTCCTCAAAAGCTATGTGCAGAGTTCTATGTTTTAAAGCGCTGGTACAGCTCACTTCATGATATGGATAGATCAAAAACACATCCCTATTACTTATCAACTTTAGTTTTAAATAATTCTTTTGAAATTCTTGTAGAAAACTCCAGCAAAACAAACCTTCCAGATCATGCAGGTTCATACCTCAGATTACAGGAAATGTTAAATCACTATTGTTTTACTGAACAACCATTAGAATTTTCTCAAAAATATCTTTACACAAGTTCTCATAATAGAACCCCAAATGCCAAGAGAACAAAAGCTTTAATAGAACAATTAGAGCTTGATGAAGATGATATTGATAAAGATAAGCTGATTTCTATTCGGACGTTTATAAATATTGTGTCCTTAATTAGTTTGTGTGAAACGAATGGTGAAAAGATTGTTCTTAATCTTTTATTATTACTGATTGTCACAGGCTTACGATCAACGGAAGCAATCCTTCTAAAAACAGATGCATTAATCAAACAATCTATTCTTGATCCAGTAACAAAGGAGCATCTAACTTTAGATGGCTTCAAACAATACACTTTGGGAATTCAATATCATGGTGCTAAAGGTGCTGGATTTAGAATACATTGGGTTGAGCCCTTATCTGCAAATTTAGTAGAGACAATATTTCAATCAGTATTAAGTCTTACCCAAGAATATAGAGGTCACCTTAAATATATTAGATCAAAAAAAAATTCAGATTTTTTACCAAAATCAATTGATGAAATTAGTGAAGATTATTTAGAAATAGATGACCTGATTGGAACTATTTTTGGAGTTAAAGATACCTATAGAGGTCGAGCTGGACAGCGTGAAGTTGTTATTAAAACTCTTAAAAATGTACCTGTTTTCAAGGAGATTAAATCTGGTCAAAGAGTTGAAAGATATTATTTAAAGCATGATATCAATAATTTAATCAAAGGGTTGGCAAATTATGACTCTGAATACCCTATAGATCATGTTTTTAATTATGAAGGAAAAATGGAAAAAATTGCTTATGAAGATCTACTTTTTATTCATGAATTTAGATCAGCAACACTACGAAGAGCCTTTATTAATAAAACAAACATTATTCCTTTAAATGTAGTGTTAGTGAATAGCTTTTTAGGGAATTCGTTAAGTACATCTGTTTTTGAAAAATATAATTTATTAGAAAATGAGACTGAACATTCAAAGCTTACAAGTCATATACCACGCCACAATATCAATACTTTCTTAGCCCTCAGTGGTTTGGCTGAACATCTACAAGCAATGCTAATGGGGCGTGTGGACATTAAGCAAAATCAATATTATCAACACTTAGCTTTAAAACAACGCAAAGTCACAGCCAGTTTGCTAGAAAAACATGAAGTGGCACTTTACGAAAATGATAAACAAGAACTAAAGCCAAACTATCCAATTGATTCTATCAAAAATGATGGATTAATGTACTTTTCAGACCAATTGGATCTAGAAAATAATCTAAAGAAGAATTTACAGACATTTGATTCCAAAAATGAAGTAGCAAGTTATGTAAAGGAATCTTTCTTTGATGAATATTTCCAAGATATCGCTGAATCTTTTAATGAGTTGGTTAAAGAGGATCAATCATTAGCCAATTCATTAGTTCAACGCCATGCTTGTTTACACCCCTTGCCTTTTGGTGGATGTATGCGTGAAGTCGCTGTACACGATTGCCCTAAACGTCTTGCATGCCAATCAGGTGATCAATGTGGAAACTTTTCTTTAACTGGCCGTAAAGGTGAATTAGAAGCACTACAATATACTTTGAATGAATTGCTAGATAAGTTTTCACATATAGAGCAAATCGTAGCCCATGATTTATCTTATAGAGAAATGCTTGAGGATTTACGTCAAAAAATACTTTATTTAAGTGACTTAAAGACAAAAGCACTTAATAGACAAAATAGTTTAACGCCTATTCCAGTTTTTCCTTATGGAGATGCGATCGCTAAATTACCAACAACTTTAAGTGAACTGTTTGCCATAGAACAGCAAAAAATCGAATCTAAGGAAGCCTGATATGTTACGTGGTAAACAATTAGATGAAGTCATCGAACAAGAATTACAAATAATGCTGGTGGAAGGTTTTGAGAAATCTCCCATTTCGCACAAGGCTCTTCATAGCCGTCTAACAGCTAAGGGGTATATATCAGGTGGGCTAAGTACTTTGAGTTCGACTGAAAGGAAAAAGCTCATATCTCTGTATATATCTGAGCAAATTTCTCCACTGCATTTAAAGACTAAAGAACAACAACTTTATGTGAATAAAAAGACAAGACAGGCTCTTACGGATACCAATAAAAATCTACGCACACAAATTGATGATTTGGAGTCACAACTTCATAAGAATACAGAAACACTTATAGATATTATAGAAGAGGTAAAGTTAAGAACTAACTTGAAGATAGATCATCTACTAGCTCCTCACCTTCTCAAAAAATATTTATCACGGGAGTAATATTTTAGGATCAACATTGAGTGTTTGTGAGATTTGGTAGAGTTTTTCAACAGTAATGCTGACTTCACCCCTTTCAATTCGTCCCAAATAGCTACGATCAATCGTTGTTAACAAAGCTAATTGCTCTTGACTAATAGACTTATTTTTTCGAGTTTCCCTTATGTTAGAGCCAATCGACAGTGCTAGTTCTTGATTCATAGGTGATAACCATAAATACAAGAACTATCAAGAATTGAAGTGTTTTAATCCACGGACTATAATCCTCATTATTTGTGTAATGAATATGGAAATTCAAACCTTACCAATGTTTAAAGAGCTATCACGCGTATTTTGTAGCTATAGAATTGAGTCATGGCAAACTGTAGATTTCTGGGATAAAGTTAAACTTTTAAAAGTAGTAGATAGTAATGTTAACTATCAAAGTGTTTATCGACTAATACTTCGGATGGTTAAAGAAGGCTATTTAACAGTTGATGTTGAAAAAAGCAAACATGGGCAAAAAATTTATACAGAAGCCGATAAATTACATGACCTCCGTGCAGAATTTTGTATTGAATCCACGTCGACTATTCAAGAATTAAATCTAATAAAAAATGAATTTGAAAAAGAAATTACTAACCTTGAAGAAGAAATTAGTGCCTTAGAGAATTTAAAAGGTCAATTTACTGATCTACAGTTTAAAATTGAACAATTAAAGCAAATTAAAATAAAAGAGATTAAAAGCTTACAATCGCAGACAAGAGCAATTATATCTATAATCCAATTTTGTTTATAACTCGCTCACTTTATTAGCTAAGTTAACCATTTTGCTTCACGGTTTAATAAAATATCTTCATCTGAATTTTTTATAATATTTTTTAAATCAATAGATTGAAGTTCATCATTTTCATCGAATTTCAAATAGTTACTATAATTTTTCAATAATTGAATAGAAGCGATTCTTGAAAAGCCATATTCTTGTATAGCCATATTTTTAGAGTTTGTTGTACCATATTCTAAAAACTTTGCTAAGTTAATTCCTGAGAGATCTTCACCATGAATAGATTTACATAATTGAAAAAAATGGTTGACACTAGTTTCTAATTTAAAACCGATATCATTTTCCAAAGTTGAAATTACTTGAGATATTTTTATATTAATATGTTCTGGGTCATTCTTATTGAAATCAAATTTCTCGTAATTTATATAAATTGTATTACTATACTCAATTGAATCATTAATAATATTATTAATTGATTTCCCTCTAACCCAAGAGTAAGC